>JANQED010000015.1 GCA_028278545.1 Anaerolineales bacterium | reverse complement strand
TTAAGGCCTACAAGGTTTTGCGGATACTTTTCGTCTGGCTGATCCTGTTCGGCAGCAAATTTCTGATCCTCGAAGTAGTTGACATTATCTTCGGCGAGCATGTCGAACTGGGCAAATTCCTGGATGTGATCGTGCTGGTAATCGCGCTGATGGTTGCCCGAGAAGTCTTCCAGCGGATTTATCTCGCCCTTGGAGAGCGGGAAAGTACATCCGCCTGAGCTAATCAGTGAAACGCGCCTCCAACCCGCGGTTGTCGCCGGGGAGACCGAAACCCCGGACGAAGCAGAGAATGGAGAAAAGAAGAATAGAATGGACACAGAAAGACTAACAACACCGATTGGGGATTTTGAGTTTGTGCTTGGCGGCTATCCAACCAAAAGGACTGCCCAAAAGCTCTTTGATGTTCTCGATTTTCAGCGTGCCTGCAAGGCCTACCTTGATTTTATGCCGGCGATGTCTATGCAGGCACTTCTGGAGGGGCAGGAAGGGTGGGGGTGTAAGGAATGTTCGGACCTTGTTGTTGCCGCTGATCTGCTGGACGCCACGCCATTGATTTTGACCGGCAACACAGAAAGCATCTATTTTGGTGGCAACATAGATCTCAAGAAAGACGGTCCGACCGTCATTGAGATCCCCCCGCAGGTTTTGGGCATGGCCAACGATGCCTACTTTCGGTTCATTGTCGATTTCGGAATGGTTGGCCCGGACAAGGGGCAGGGCGGCAAATACCTTCTGCTGCCTCCGGATTATGAAGGTCAAGTTCCCGAAGGCTATTTCGTTGCTCGTTCACGCACCTACAAGGTGTGGATCATGGCGCGTGCCAGTCAACAAATCAGCGGCACGGGTGAACAGGCCATAAGATGGTATGGAGACAACTGTGCCGTTTATCCTTTGAAGGATGGACCCAGAAGACCGAGAATTATCAACGCCAGCGGCTTGCCAGGAGATACGACTCACCCCAATGATTTCCAGTACTTTGTCAACGTTGACAAGATGATCCAGTATGAGCCCACGGAGGCATTTGAACCGGAACAACTGGGGCTGCTAAGGGCGCTTGGCATTGAGAAGGGCAAGACATTCGACCCCGACGAGAGGATGAAAAAGATCCTCGATACCGCGGCCAAGACAGGTTTGGGTATGGCCCGGGCGATCGCCTATCAGTCGCGTGAACCGGAAGCAAAGGTGTACCCAGACCGCAACTGGGAATACATCTTTGTCGGCGGCAGCCATGAATTCCTGAAGAATGGCGCCAGAAACCTGGATGCCAGGATTCTGTTCCACTTTACCGCGATTTGTGTTACCCCGGCCATGGTCAACAAGGTGGTCGGCGCTGGTTCTCAATACTTGGGTGCGTATGTTGATGAGAATGGCGACTATCTTGATGGCGGTAAGATCTACAAACTTCACCTGCCGCCGAATACTCCCATCAACAGCTTTTGGTCAGTGACGTTGTATGATCCCGGTACCCGTTCGCTGCTGCAAACCGATCAGCCCAAGCCGAGTGTCAACAGCTTTGATGAGCCTGAACAGAACGATGACGGTTCTTA
>JANQED010000184.1 GCA_028278545.1 Anaerolineales bacterium | reverse complement strand
GCTCAAAGCAGGCTTTGGAATCTCGTTACCCCGTGCTTGACAAAGCCCCCAAAAAGGGTATGATCATAATTGACCGACTAGTCAGTTTATAATTCGCTTTGGAGGCCTTATGTCCCCTCGCCCAGATGTCCGTGAAGAACGTAAAGACCAAATTTTAGATGCCGCTGCTGATGTTTTCGTAAAGAAAGGCCTACAGAAAACTCGCATGGATGACATCGTAGAAAAATCCGGGCTCAGCAAGGGCACGCTCTACTGGTATTTCAAGAGTAAAGATGATCTCATCATTGGCATCTTCGACCGCGTCTTCCAGAAGGAAACTATCGATCTAAAACCGTTAGTTAACTCAGATAAATCTTCATCTGAACGCATCAGCGAATACACCGATCGAGTGATCGTTGACATTTTGCGGTTGTTGCGATTTGCTCCCATAGCTTATGAATTCCTCTCGCTTGCTTTTCGATCAAAATACCTCCAAAAGGCTTTCAAACATTATGTCGCTGTGCATATGGATATCCTGATACCGATTATCCAACAGGGCATTGACTCCGGTGAGTTCAGGAATATCGACCCAACTGAAGCGGCTATCGCCATTTGTTCCGTTTTCGAAGGGACGCTGGCAATTTGGGTGTATGACAAAAGTCTCGTTGACCCTGAGCACCATGTCCGCTCCGGGATTGCGTTCATGGTGGAAGGTCTTAAGCAGCCATAGGCACAATCAGAGTCACTATTGATGAACAACATCTCAGCTGAGCTTCGAATCGACCCCAGTGCTGTCTGCCAGGAGATAGAGGGGTTTATCCAAAGCACGCTGGATAAGCTCAGACGGGATGGAGCCGTGGTCGCCTTGAGCGGGGGCCTGGACTCGGCTGTGGTCGCGGCGCTCACCGTACGCAGTTTGGTACCGCAACGCGTTCACCTGCTCAATATGCCTGAGCGCGACAGCAAGCCCATTCACCAGAAACATGCCAAACAACTGGCCAATCACCTGGGGATGCAGCTTATTACAAAGAGGATATCGCCCATTTTGGGCGCGGCAGGGTCGTACAGGTTGCTACCATTGCGATTTGTGCCAGGGAGAAAAATGCGCATCAAGTTGGTTGAGTTCGCAAAATCAAAACTTCTGAGCGCTCGGGGAACCAATCTTCTCGCCGACCGCTTACAACCTGAGGCAGATTCCTGGCTTGCGAAGGGAAACGCCTACGCCATTGCCAAGCACCGCTTCAGAATGGTGGTAATTTATCAGTATGCCGAAGTCCGCAATCTCATGGTCGTGGGCGCGGCCAACCGGACCGAATGGCTGACAGGCACCTTTTCAAAATGGGGGGTCGATCACTGTGCCGATATCATGCCCGTTATCCACCTCTACCGCAACCAACTCGAACAACTGGCCGAACACCTTCAAATCCCGGCGTATATCCGCTTCAAAGCGGCTGATCCAGATGTAATGCCAGGAGTTGCCGACAAGGGAGCACTCCTGGGTGATTTTTCTACCGCAGATCAAATTCTTTACGGCATCGAGAATCAGTTCGATCTAGATGCCCTTCGACATGATTATGGCGACGATAACGTCGATCAACTTCTAAAGCTGCTCGAGCTTTCCAAACATATGCGAGAATCCCCCTACCACCTCGCGCTTTCATCGTTAGGAGTGAGCCATGGAGAAGTTTAGTTTTTGGCAGCGTTGGCTGTTCATCGTAAGTCTGGTTGTGGCGGCTTTTGGTACGTTTATGGCCCTCTTCAACCAGTCCTCCCTGTTTGCGATCTTCAACCATCAAATAGACCCTATCTTTTGGGATTCAGGCATTGTCCCCGATGGGGCTACACGGTTTCAGGGTTGGAGCTATGGCGTTTTGGGGGCGACCACAGCTGGTTGGGGAATATTCATGGCCTTTATGGTTCGCTACCCCTTTAAGAAACGCGAGAGATGGGCCTGGAATTGCCTCGTGGTTGGTCTACTATTTTGGTATCTGCTGGATACGGGCATATCATTGGCTTACGGCGTCGTTTTCAATGCCCTGTTCAATTCCGCCATACTCATTGCTGTAGCGCTTCCGATTGTTTTTACCAAACAGTACTTTGAGGACAGAATTTCTTGACAAAGCAAGAAAATCGTTTATCATGTTTATAATTGACTGACCGGTCAGTTTAGAATCGAAGCACTCAAGTCTAAGGAGGCACAAATGGAGATCTTAATTCTGATCGCTGCTATGGTCGTTGTTGGCTTGATTGTGGGGTGGGGCGCTGGTCTGATCTGGAAAGATAACCGCCCTATCGGTGTGCGCGGTGATTTCATTGTAGCCATTATCTCTGCAATCGTCGTCGGCTTGCTGGACTGGTATGTCATCCCAGCCATGGGTTTTAGCGACACGTTGAAGTATATCGGTGTGGTCCTCGAACCACCTCTCGGTGCCCTGGCCGTGCTTTGGATCGTCCGTATTGCCAAGAAGCAGTAACTGTGAGCCATTATCAGCTTTTATATCGAGAAAATGAATTCGGGGAACTGGTAGCTGCATATTCATGACGATTATCATCGAAACCCAGGGTTTGACGCGCCTGTTCAAGCAGAACCGTGCCGTCGATAGCCTGGATTTGGCCATTCAACCGGGCGAACTCTTTGGCCTGGTTGGTCCCGATGGCGCCGGAAAAACGACCACGCTGCGCCTGTTAGCCGGGTTGCTTTACATCTCTGATGGCTCGGCCACCGTGGCCGGGTACAACTTGAGGACCCAACCGGAATCTATCAAGCCCCAAATTGGATATATGGCGCAGGAGTTCAGCCTCTATGCCAAGCTTAGCGTGCTGGAAAACCTGAATTTCTTCGCCGAACTCTACAATGTTAGCAAAGCGGAGCAAAAAGAACGCACCGAAAGACTCCTGGCTTTTGCGGGGCTGACGGAATTCAAGGAGCGGCGTGCCGTACACCTTTCGGGTGGCATGCAGAAAAAATTAGCACTGGCCTGCACCCTGATCCACCAGCCCCCCATCTTACTCCTTGACGAACCCACCACCGGGGTTGACCCTGTTTCCCGGCGCGAGTTCTGGAATATCCTCACCGAATTACATTTAGACGGCACCACCATCATCGTCAGCACGCCCTATATGGACGAAGCAGACCGCTGCTCGCGCGTGGGTCTGATGTACGCCGGAAAGCTGATGATCTGCGATTCCCCGCAAAGCATCCGCCGCCAGATCGAAGGTGACCTGATTGAGATCTTCCCCGAGGATTGGCAAGCCGCGCATCAAATCGTTTCGTCATTGCCCGGCGTGCTGGAAGTCCAAACTTATGGAGAAGCCCTACACCTGCTCGTCGATGACGGGGAACATCAATTACCAAAAATCGAACAGGCACTCGAGGAACAAGGCATTCTCATCCACGGCGCCCGTTTGGCCCCCACCCGCATGGAAGAAGCCTTCATCTCCCTCATCCGCCGCATCGAAAGCGAAGCTGAAGAACAACATTAACAATTAACATGTCCTTTCGCCACATCTGGGCAATCACTCGCAAAGAGTTTCATCATATCTTCCGAGACCGGAGCACTTTATTCCTGGTCTTGATCACGCCCACCGCGCTCCTGCTGCTGATGGCATATGCGCTCACGGTGGATATACAACATGTGCCCATCGCAGTGCTAGATTATGATCGCAGTGCACTCTCGCGCGCCTTCGTGCAACAAATCACCGCTGGTAAAGATATCGATCTCTACGCGCAAGTAGACACCATCGATGAAATCGAAGATATGCTGATGCACGGAGAAATCAAAGCCGCATTGATCCTTGCGCCTAATTTCTCCAAAGATCTGCTCGCCTTAAAAAGTATGCCCTTGCAGGTCATCATTGACGGCACCGAACCGGAAAGTGGCACCTTCGCCGTAGACCATATCGCCTGGCGGGCAGAGGAGTTCGTCAATCAGGCCATCGCCGGACAACTACAGGCTATGGGCGTCTCCCTGGACACCCTTCAACCGATCGATTTACGCATCCGCACCTGGTTCAACCCCAGCCTAAAGCCTCGTAACGACCTCATCCCTGGCTTGATCTCCATGGTGTTGGGGATGCCGGCTCTTTCAGTGGCGTTGACTCTGGCTCATGAGCGCGAACATGGCACACTAGAGCAGCTCATGGCAACCCCCATCGGCCGCGCCGAACTCCTGATCGGCAAGATGGTCCCTTACATTATCGTCGGCTTGATAAACGTGGTGGTGATTCCCATCCTCGCCATACTCTGGTTTCATATCCCATTCAACGGCAGTTTCCTGCTCTTTTTCGTGCTTTCTGGGATATTCTTATTCGCAATTCTGAGCCTGGGCATCATCGTAGGCGTGTTTATGCCCACGCAAGCAGCCGCCCTGGCACTCTCGTTCCTGGTGATCTTCTTCCCCGGCTTCTTCTTGACGGGCATTTTCTTCCCCATCGCCTCGATGCCAGAGATCATGCGCCTGGAATCGCTTGGTTTGCCCGGAACTCACTACGCCATCATCACTCGGGGCATCTTCCTCCCCGGCATTGGCCTGGATGTACTCTGGCCCTACGCGGTGATGCTGGTGGGGTTGGGTATTGCCTTTACGGGTGTGGCGGCGCTGTTCTTCAAGAAGAAGCTCGGTTGAAACCAATGAACAACCATCCAAGCAATGATTAGACGGATCGCATCCCTCGTAATAAAGGAGTTCATCCATCTCCGCAACGACTGGTGGATGCCAGCATTTATGCTCTTCGGCGGCGCGCTGGAACTGTTGCTGGTCGGTTGGGCGACCTCGCGCCCCATGACCAACCTGCCACTGATGGTCTGGGATCAGGACAAATCCGCTGCCAGCCGAGCAGTCGTGGTAGCACTGGAAAACACTGGCACCTTCACCCTCGAAGACCAGGTGGAGGAGATGGACGCGATCGAATTCGCCCTTGACCGGGGCAAGATCACCGCCGCGATCATTATCCCACCCGATTATGCGGAAGAGATGGCTTCGCACAACGGCAACCCTAATTTGGCCGTGATCTTGAATGGCGCCGAGAGCATCCCGGCCAGGGAAGCCTTGCGAGCCATCGAAGGGGTCACCAGGAGCATCGGGGAGAAGATCGTGATCGAGCGGCTGGGCATGAACCCCGACACCTTCGCCGGGTTCGATTTCAGTCTGCGGGTTTGGTTCAACGAAGCCCTTAGCGAGGCGCTGTATACCACACCCGCGGAATTGGGCCTGATGCTGGAATTCACCGTGCTTTTATTTGCGGCCCTATCTTTCTCTCGCGAACGTGAATTGGGCACCCTGGAACAACTGTTGGTGATGCCTTTCTCCTCACTGGAGATCATAATTGGCAAGTCGATCCCGGTGGTGATTGTGGGTTTCGTCGACTTTGTGCTGATGCTCGGCATGGTGCACCTCGCCTTCGATGTACCTGTGCGGGGGTCCTTAGCCCTGCTGCTGATCCTGGCCTTTGGCTATCTATTGGTCGAATTGGGCAAAGGTATGGTCATTTCGGTGATGTCGAAAACACAGCACCAGGCTTTCTTGCTGGTGATGCTGGTTGGCATGTCCGATTTCATGTTCACCGGTTACGCTGCCCCTGTCGAGGGTATGCCTAGAGCAGCCCAACTCTTCGCCAACGTGGTGCCCGCCCATCACTGGCTTTCCATCATGCGCGGTATCCTGCTCAAAGGGGCTGGCCTGGACGTTCTCTGGCCCCACGTACTGGCTCTGGGCATTATCGGCATCGTCATTGGCACGTTCTCCTGGCGTTTCGTACGCCGCAATCTGGACTGATCAGACCATGAAAAAGGCCAAAACTGCGATTACCGTTCGAAAGCTGACCAAAAACTTCGACAGCTTCACCGCCGTTGATGCAGTTAACTTTGATGTCCACCACGGGGAGATTTTCGGCTTCCTGGGGCCAAACGGTTCGGGGAAAACGACCTCCATCCGCATGATGCTGGGATTACTAGAACCCAGTGCGGGGACAGTAGATGTTTTGGGCATTCGCGTCAACCAGGGTGTGCGCGAGATGCGCCCCCGCGTCGGCTACATGTCCCAACGTTTCAGCCTCTACAATGACCTGTCGGTGCTACAAAATCTTCAATTCTACGGTAAAGCCTATGGTCTCAGCAACGAGGCCATGCAGCAGCGCATCCCGGAGGCCCTAGAAATGTCTGGGCTGGTCGGTCGGGAACACACTCAAACCAAAGCACTCTCTGGAGGCTGGCGCCAACGCCTGGCCCTGAGCGCCGCCATCCTTCACAGGCCAGAAGTGGTCTTCCTGGACGAGCCTACCGCCGGAGTCGACCCCGTCTCTCGGCGGGCCTTCTGGGATCTGCTGTACCAGTTTGTGGCTGAGGGGATTACCGTCTTCGTCACTACCCATTACATGGACGAAGCCGAACACTGCCATCGCCTGGCATTCATCCAACGGGGGAAGATCATCGCCTATGGCTCGCCGGAACAGATCAAGCAGGAAAAAATGCGCGGCCAGGTTTTGGAGATCGCCCCTTCGGACACAGTTAAAGCCATCAAGATTTTAAGAGAGGCCCAAAGCACCGGGGAAATTCCCCTGGAAGAGGTAGAACTGTATGGCTCGTTGGTGCATGTCATCGCGCCCGATATGGAAGAGCACAAAGCCAAAATCGCTGAGCAATTGAAACGGTCGGATATCAAAATCGATCAAATGACCATTATCGAACCTTCTTTGGAAGATGTATTTATCGCCTGTATGCGCGAATAGATTGGAGTTCAACATGAAATCGAATAGAGAAGTTATTCTCCTGACAATTCTCGCCCTCATCACCCTCTTTGGGGTTGGATGCGAGCTGACCCTACCCCAACTATCAACCCAAAATGAGGGTGAGAACGCCATCCAGGCCTCCGGGACGGTCGAGGCTGTGGAAGTGGTGATCTCTTCCGAAGAGGGGGGGCGCGTCTCCGAAGTATTCGTCAAAGAGGGCGACAGGGTTGAGAGCAGCGACCCAATGTTCAGAATCGAGGACAAAATCCTGGAATCTCAGCTTCATCAGGCCGAGTCGGCCGTAGCTGTGGCCCAGGCCAATTACGATCTCGTCGCCGCGGGGATGACCACTGAAGAGCAGCAAGCCGCCATCGCCGCCGCCCGGCTCGAACTCCTCTCCGCGGAGCAAGCGTTGGCATCTCTATATGATGATAACGAGATCGCTTTGGCCCAGGCGCAGCAGGCCATCGCCGACGCCGAAAAGGCCATCGATGACGCCGAACGCCGCCTACACAACTATTCCAACATCGCCCCCCAGGCAGACATCGACCAGGCCTATGCCAATATGGTTTTGGCCAAAGACGAACTCGAAGATGCCGAGGACGACTACCAGGACTATGGCGCGAACAGGGAAATCCACAAAGTCGAAGTATGGGCTACTTATTTCAGCGCTCGGGCACAGGCACAGAAGGATTATGACGCCGCGGTGCGCCACTACAATCGTCTGCTGGGGACGGGAAACGAAATCGATATCTCGGTTGCCGAAGCTGACTTGGCTCTGGCGAACGCCCATCTGGCTTCAGCACAAGAGGACTACGACACTCTGTTGAATGGTCCCGACCCTGATGATGTCGCCCTGGCAGAAGCCCAGGTTGCTTTCGCCCAGGCACAGCTCGCCCTGGCCGAAGCCCACCGCCCTACCGCAGAAGAGCTGGCCGTGGCCCAATCGCAGGTGGACTCGGCTTTGACCAATCTAGAAGCCGTCCAAGTGCTGATTGACAAACTGATTGTCACCACACCGATCAGCGGCGTAGTGACGACGCGCAACGTAGAGACCGGCGAACTGATCCAGCCCGGCGTGGCAGCGATGACCATCAGCCAGTTAGACGAACTGACGGTGACCGTCTATATCCCTGAAAACCAATACGGGCAGATCAACCTCGGCGACACCGCCCAACTCAAAGTCGACTCCTTCCCCTTCGAGACCTTCGAAGCCTTCGTCACCCGCATCGCCGACCAAGCCGAATACACCCCCCGCAATGTCCAGACCCAGGAAGAGCGCCAGACAACCGTCTATGCGGTGGAACTCTCAGTGAACGACCCTGAGGGCAAGCTCAAGCCGGGTATGCCCACGGATGTGGTATTCAGCGGGCAGTGATCAGTTGCTAATCGTCACTTTTCCGTATTCTCCGTTGACGCCTTGACGTGGGGCTACTCCCATGCAATAATAAAACTGGTATCAGCAGAATAAGGAGCAACCCATGGCCGAGAAAAAAGAAAATCTAAAATGTCCTGTCCCTGAAGAGACACGGGAGCATGTCAAAGCGGCAAGGGCCGAAATGCGCAAAAGCATCGAATCCCTTTTACCACCAGATTACGTCAAGCACCGACGCGCTGCTCGCAAAGAGATGCTCATGGCCGCTCGCAGCATGATCGATCACGCCCTGGAACGTATTGAAGAACACTAATCGAAGTACCTCTACCACCACATAGAAAAGAAACTACGGAAGAAGCCACAGGCGAAGGGATCGTTAAGCCCCCATTGGCAGCATTGATGTTTTTACGCCGGTGGCACCCCAATCATCTGTGGTTTTTTGATTGCTAACGCAAGCCCGCGCAGCCCATCACAAACAACCGAAGGTAAATCCCAGCAAGTTACCGTCTCTTGGGCCTGCTTAGCAGAACCCACACCAGGGACAGAAACGCGCCCCCGAACAAGACCCCCGCAGTGACAAATTTATCAGCGAGATAGAGCTGCACACCACCCATTAACAAAGCAGCGAAAACCAGCGCGCCGATCATTCGGCGCATGACGGCCTCAATGCGTCTCAAATGTATTGTCAGCTCTGGGACTCGCACATCCATCTTTCCCCGCTCAACGATATCCAAAACCCTTTCTAAACGGCGGGGCAAAAACAGGCTGGTCTTGACCAAGTCAATGGCCTCGTCGCGCCAGAACTCCCAGCCGCCGGTGACCTCCTCTGTTAGCAGCTCCTGGGCAAAAGGCATTATCGACTCCCAGACGTTGAACTGAGGGTCCAACCCGGTACACATTCCTGAGAGGATAGCTACACAGCGGCCCAACAAGATCAAATCCTGCGGCACCTGGAAGGGCATATCATAGACCAATTCCCGGAACTCTTTGGCGAATTCGTGCATCTCATCGAAATCGATGTCGGCCAACTCGCTCATGCTCTTACCCCAAAAGCGGTCGAAAACCGCCGCTTCTGCCCGTTCGAGCAGTTCGAGATCGGCGTTGGGCAGCAGCATCCCTAACAGCAGATAAGCCTGCACAATCCGCCTGGCGTCCTGGGTTCCAATCGCGATCACCGCCTCCCGCAGCCCTGCCAGCGTATTGGGTGGGATGCGCCCTACCATCCCAAAATCGACAAAGGTCAGCCGCCAATCCGAGGGGGCATGGTCTGGTGGCACCTCCACGAACAAATTCCCCGGATGCGGGTCGGCGTGGAAAAACTCATGATTAAAGATCTGCTCCAAGTAAGTATCGAAGAGCCGCTTGGCTACCTGCGCCCTGTCAACACCTGCGGCGGTGATAGCTTCGTAATCGGTGATCTTGATGGAATAGACATCTTCCAAGGTCAGCACCCGCTGCGTCGTGTGAGACCAAATCACGCGCGGCACGCGCACATCAGCACGACCTTTGAAATTCGAGTGGAAAGTCTCGGCGTTGCGCCCCTCAGCCAGGTAATCGATTTCCTCGAACAAGATACGAGCAAATTCGTCCAACAGGGCGGGGACATCCGCCCGGCGGCTGATCGGGCGATAGCGCTTGATCCACCTGCCCACGGTGCGCAAAGCGGCCAGGTCGGTGCGGATGATATTTTCGATATCCGAACGCTGCACTTTGACGACCACTTCAACGATGGGGGCTTCCTGCTCATCATCGCCAGACTCACGGACGGGATTGGGCGTGGTTCTCATCGCCGCGCGATGGACTTGCCCCAAAGAGGCCGCTGCCAAGGGCACTTCCTCGAAGCGGGCAAATCGTTTGCTCAAAGGCGCGCCCAACTCGGCTTCCGCCAATTTACGAATCTCCTCGAAATCTTCCGCGGGGACCTCATCCTGAAGGTCGGCCAACTCATCGGTAACCACTTGAGGCAGCACATCCACCCTGGTGGAGAGGAATTGCCCCATCTTGATCAGCACTCCCCCCATTTGAATGGCCAAAGCGCGATAGCGCTCTGCAATCAGTTTCAATCGTTTTTGGCGCGTCCTTCTCGAAAGACGGCGAAAACCAACTCGTCGCAAGAGCACATCCCACCAGATCAGGCTGAGGATTACCCGCACAAAATAAAGAACAATTCGTCGATAGCGTGAACGTAACATAGTGGGCTAGATTATATCAATCATTCCTTCGGCTCAGGCAGAAGCTAAGCAGGCAAAAACAGCTATGCGGCCCAATTCCCCCGCTTTAACGTCCGTGACGTTGTTACTCCTCAAGAAATGGAGAGATACTCTCAATCCGCGGTCCGTTTTTCAAGTTCAGCTTTTTGATCCGCGGCGCGAGCGCTATACCCGGCAATGAGCAGGGCCACCACATCAACGATCACCTCATCCACAGGGCCGGGGAGGAAACTGCCGCCGAGCCATGTGTAGGCAGCCGCGGCCAATAGTGGGATGACAACCCACTTCGGGATAGTTTCGCTCTTGCGCTGGGCTAAGAAATAGGTGATCAACGCCCCCGCAGTGGTGACCGCGGCATCATCGGCAGAACCTGGCAGGTCTGGCAGCACGGTATACATACCGCTGAAGATGAATGGCAGGCTGGCTGTCACCCAGGTGAAATCCCGCACCGTCAACAAGACCAAAACCCCACCCATGAAAAGCACCACGAAGATACCCCCCATCACCAGTAGAATGGTAAGCGCGTCCCAGCGCCCCCAGCCATAGATCAACCCTGTTACAGGCATCGTCAGGGAAAGGAAAAAGAAGATTATCGCAAAGAGGGTTTTGAATTTGTCGCTCATCACGTTCGCAATTCTCAATCACCAGGGGTGCATTGATCCTTGTGTGAGAAAGCCCTCATTCGCGAAACCTATAACCCCAGACAGTCGTCCAAGCGCTTCAAATCGACATGCTTCTTCAGCAAAGCCTGGAACTGCTCCAACTTGGCAGTCTGTCCCAGACGGGTCTTACCGAAGACACGATCAATAGACTCGATGGCCTCCATCGTGTTCTCAGGCACCAACAGCACGGGCACCCCCATCTGGTCGGCCTGCTTGATGATCAGCGGGCTGGGATGCAAGTTGCCGGTGAGCACAAGGCAGGTGGTAGAGGTCTCTAAGGCAGTCAACTGGATATCGGTGCGGTCACCGCCGGTGATCACGGCCTTATTGCGCTGTTTTCGCATGCGGCTTAAAGCTGCTTCAGCGTTCATCGCGCCCACGGTGAGATTCTCGATCAGTGCCTCAGTGGTCTTGGTCTCGGTGAGCACTTGAGCGTCGAGTACATCGAGCAATTCCTCAACCGTCAGTGCGGCCAGGCCGCGCTCCTCTGGCAATATACCAAAGATGGCAATACCTTGCTTCTCAAAATAGGGGCGAGCGACTTCTTCAATGAACTCAGCCGCGTCCGCAGGGACACGGTTGACGACCACACCACACAACGAATCCCCTAAGCGGAAACGAGCCGCCAGGACATCATCCATCAGCAACACGTCGTCGCGATACTTGACCACCACCAACACCTGGCTGCCCAGTTCGGCGGCGACCTGAGGCGTAGGCAGGCCCATGACATATCCCTCTCGCAAACTGCCCCCGCCTTCCAACAACAGGACGTCCTGATCGGCGCCAGCCGCCTCGGCGGCGGCACGCACTTTGGGCATCAGGTCACCAGCATTGCCCCCCGTCAAATGCTCCTTTAGGAGCTCGGCTGTCATCACCACAGGGGATAAATCTCCCGGGGCAACTGCCAATCCCAAAGCTTGTTTGACAAACGCCGCATCCTCATCCGCAATCTCACCAGCTACTCGCCAGGGCTGCAAACTGAGCGGCTTGAGATAGCCGACTTTATAGCCATTTTCGATCAGCCGCTTGCCCAGGGCCAGGCACAGCGCGGTCTTGCCCGAATAACGATCAACGGAAGTTATATATAATGATTTCATAGGTTCTCCTGCTGAAGTTTACAAGTATTCGTAAAAATATGCGAACAGGGTATTCCACTTTGCCAATTTGCCATTTGCATTCTTGCCTTTTGCTTATTTGCCTATTCGCTTCTTTACCTACTCGCTCAACACCAAACGCATATCAATAGCTATCGCGCCCTGACCGCGTGGGTACACAATCAAGGGGTTTATATCCAACTCGGTTATTTCGGGAAAATCACTCACCAATTGACCAATGCGCAGCAGCACATCGACAACGGCCTCTTTATCGACCGGGGGTTGGCCGCGCACACCGTCGAGCAGCGCGTGAGCGCGGATTTCAGCCAACATATTCTCGGCATCACGAATGGTGAAGGGCGCCACCCGGAAGGTGACATCCTTGAGGGTTTCGACATAAATACCCCCCAGCCCGAAAGTGACCAAGGGCCCGAACTGGGGGTCGCGGTTCATCCCGACAAGCACTTCCAATCCCCCCGGAGGAGCCATCTCCTGTACCTGACAACCCCACAGGCGGGCTTCTGGCAGATAGCGCCCCGCCCGGTAAGTCATCAACTCGAAGGCATCGCGCACTTCTTCTGCATTGCGCAACCCAACTTTGACTCCGCCGACATCAGTCTTGTGCAGGATGTCCGGCGAGGCAATCTTCAGCACCACCGGAAAGCCGATCTCGGCAGCGATCTTGACAGCCTCATCAGGGGAAGCTGCCAGGCGAGAGTCGGGAGGATTGAGGCCATAGGCCTGCAGGATGGCCCGGGCCTCAGCATCACCGATGGTTAAACGACCTGCGGAGCGCACTTGATCGAATAAATCTTGGGTGGCATCTTTTTCTACATCGAAGCTGAGGTATTCTGAAGAAGGCCGGGTTTGAACCTGACGATAGCGGGACATAGCTTTATAAGCCCGCGCCGCCCGTTCCGGGAAGGGGTAATTGGGAACCCCATATTCGGTGAGGATGTCAATTCCCTCAGAAATCATCGCCTCCCCCATGAAGCAGGTGATCACCGGTTTATCCAGGTTTTCAGCCAACTCCCCGATATCTCTCGCCGTCTGGGCGATCTCGGTCATCGCCTGGGGGGTCAACACCACCATCAAGCCGTCTACATTGGGGTCCTGAGCAACCTTTTCCAGCGCAAAGCGATAACGGTCTGCCCTGGCATCGCCAAGCACATCGACAGGGTTAGCCGCGCTGGCCGCGCCGGGAAGGAACTCCTCCAATGCCAGTTTGGTTTCTAATTCGAAGCGAGCCAGGCTCATCCCGGCTCTTTCCAAGGCATCGGTAGCCAAAATCCCAGGGCCGCCGGCGTTGGTGATGATGGCAATCCTGTCGTCCTCCAACAGCGGCTGGTAACCCAAGGCCAAGGCCACATCAAAAAGCTCTTCCATGGACTCGGCCCGCAGAACACCCGCCTGCCGAAACGCTGCCTGATAAGCCTGCTCGGACCCGGCCAGCGAACCCGTGTGAGATGACACTGCACGCGACCCCGATTGTGTCACCCCAGACTTGATCGCCACCACAGGTTTCTTGCGAGTTACTTCGTGGGCCACGCGGATGAACTCCTCGCCGTTGGGCAGGCCCTCGCTGTACATCAGGATCACATTGGTGTGCGGGTCATCGGCCCAGGCCTCCAACAGGTCAATCTCGCTGACATCGGCCTTATTGCCCAGGCTGACGAATTTCGCTAATCCCAGGCGACCCGCCTGCGCCCAATCCAGGATCGCCGTACCCAAGGCCCCTGACTGAGACATAAAGGCCATGGGGCCGCTGGGCGGCGTTCCAGCCGAAAAGGAGGCGTTGAGCGGCGTAAAGGTATCAATGACCCCCAGGCAATTAGGGCCAATCAAGCGGATACCAAATTCATCGGCGATGGCCATGAGCTCACGTTCACGCTCCAGGCCTTCCATGCCGGCTTCGCGGAAACCAGCGCTGATCACAATCACCGCGGGGATACCCTTTTGGCCGCAGATTCTCAGCGCATCAGGAACATACGGATAAGGGATTACAATGACCGCCAAATCGATGGGCTCTGGCACCTCCAAAACGGAAGCATAGGCTCGCAACCCCAACACCTCGTCGGCCTTGGGGTTGATGGGATAGACCATACCCTTCTGCACATAGCCCCCCTCCACCAGATTCTGTAACACAGCATAACCCAGTTTGGCAGGGTCCCGCGAGGCGCCGATCACCGCCACAGAAGACGGCTCAAAGAACGGTTTCAGCATCAATTATTTCCTCTAAATTCTCTCCAAATATGCCGTATTATAGCTCACAAGGGATTTCTCCCGTTATGAGGATTTTCACAAATGACACCTGACATATGTAAGCCCGTACCTGGACACCCTGTTTGTAGATTTCACGTAAAATGTCCGCAAATTCAGGATCGGCGGCTTCATGGGGAGAGAAAACTTGCGCATCGGGGCGCTGCACGACGAAAACCACGGCTGCCCGGACTCCCTTCTGAGTTGCTTCCGCTAAAGTGAGCAGATGCCTGCGCCCCCGGGCGGTAGGCGCGTCCGGGAAGCGCGCCACCCCCTTCTCCACCAGCGTCACCGACTTGGTTTCCACCCAACAGACCCCTTCTGGCCCTTCGAGGCGAAAATCCAGACGACTTTCATTCAACCGAACCTCACGTTTTAGACTGCGGATATCCCCAAAGGCATCCGAAGCCCCCGCCAGCAAGTATTCCTCAAACAAGGGATTGGGCAGACGCGCATCCACCGAGACCAAGACGCTGGCGTATTCCACCAACTTGAGATCGTAGGGCGTCTTTCGGTTGGGATTACTTGCCTCAGAAAGCCAAACCCTGCGCCCCGGGATGAACAACTCCGACAGACGCCCGGAGTTAGGTACATGCGCCCAAGCCTGGCGGCCTTCAACAGATACCGTGGCGCGGAAACGATTGTCCCGCCGGACGAATTGAGCAGGGATGAGTTCAGGGAAGTCCACAACAATCAGTGCTCACAACGCGAAAAGGGCTTCGCCAGCCCGCTTAAGTCAAATCGTCCCAAGACCTCCCCATGCGAACCATCAATTTCGATCATCATATCGCCACAAGGAAACCAAGAAGGCACGAAAGTAAGCGCAATATTCCTGGTCTTCTTTCGGGGTTTCTACGGTGTCACCCCAACTCTATATATCAGGATCGTACACATCTGGGCGACGATCTTCAAAAACAGGGATGAACCGCCGAACCTTGTCGACCTCACGGAGGTCGATTTCGACGGTCAACAGCGCCTCACCGTCATCGCCTTCGACCAAAGGAACACCCCATGGATCGATCACAGCGCTGCGCCCGCCCAGCTTGACGCCCAGGCTCTCGCCAACCTTGTTGACCGCGACGACAAAGCACTGATTTTCAATCGCGCGGGCCATCAGCAACTTGGCCCAATGCTCGATGCGGCGTTCCGGCCACTCAGCCACGATCAAAACTAATTTAGAATCCTTCAAAGCATAAGGCCGAAACATTTCAGGGAAACGCAGATCGTAACAGACGGCCAACCCTGTTGGCCCCCATGGGGCTTCGATCAAGCCCAACTCATCCCCCGCGCCCAGCCACTTCTCTTCTTCCAGCAGACGGAAGCGATGGATTTTGCGATATGCTCCCCAGCGCGCGCCGTCCGGTCCATAGAGGACAAAGGTGTTGTAGGCTTTCCCATCATGCTCCTCGAGCAATGAACAGCCCACCGCGATTTCATGATGGCGCGACAGTTCCGCCACCCGTGGGAACAGCCCCTCATCCAGAGGGGTAGCATAACGCCGCCAATTGGAGAGATCATAACCGCTGGCCCATAATTCGGGCAGCAACACCAGGTCTGAGTTGTCGCTCGCGGCCTCGGCCACCCACTCGGCAGCATGTACGAAGTTTTTCTCTACTTCGCCAAATTCGAAACCCGATTGGGCCAAGGAAATTCGGAGTCTCATATTATTCAGCACAGCTTTGGTGAGGTGACAAGATGTTCGCCAAGGAATCGCAAGGATTGATTATCTCTCTGTTAGGGGTTCACGTGTTAGCAATAGGCCGCTCAGAGTCGGTGATCCAATGGCTCCACGAACCGGCGTACAGACGCGGCATACCTAAACCTGTATGGGCCACAGCCAGGATATTCTGCGCGGCAGTAACCCCCGACCCACAGTAGAAGATCACTCTTTCAGGCTGCGTTTCACCTAATACAACATGAAACCTGCCCTTGAGGAATTCTTTTAAGGCAAAGCTACCCTCAACATCCAGATTGCGTTCAAAATGGTAATTGACTGCTCCTGGAATGTGTCCCGCCACCAGATCGATTGGCTCTTCCGCCCCCCGGTAGCGTTCTGGGGAGCGTGAGTCGACCAATTTATAAGCCGGATCACCGAAGTGGGCCAAAATATCGCCAGCCGAAACCACCAACTCATGGCGCATGTCCGGCTTGAATTGGCGGGGAGTAGGCGTAGCGAGATCAGCATCGGCGGGTAGCTTTTCTCGCTGCCAACGAGGCCAGCCGCCATCCAATACGGCGACGGCATCGTGGCCCATCCATTTCAGCATCCACCACAGGCGCGAGGCGACAGCGCCGCCGCGGTCGTCGTAGACCACAACCTGCACATCGGAGTCGATCCCCCAGGCGCCGAGCTTTGCAGCCATACCCTCTACCGCGGGAAGAGGGTGGCGTCCGGTCACGCCGGGCACCACAACCCCCGAAAGATCGTCATCCAAATGGGCATAGATGGCGCCGGGGATGTGGGAATCATGATAATCCCGGCGCCCTTTTTCAGTATCATCCAGCCAGAATCGGCAATCGACGATGACCCAATCAGGGTCATCCAAGTGTGGGAGAAGTTCGGCAGGGGTGATCAATGTTGCGTAGCTCATGTGGGGATTTTATCACGAGCCATAGCTTATAATGTGTTCTACAGGATGATCGAGAAAACTCCGCCTCTCAAATTGAGATCACATGAACCCCAGTACTTTACGTATTAACGCAGAACGCTTCAAAACTAATTTCGAGGCCCTCTCCAAAATTGGCGCAACACCTGATGGCGGAGTCCACCGCCCAACGTTTAGCCAGGCCCACCTGCAAGTGCGGGCCTGGTTCCGTGAGCTTGCAGCGGAAGCCGGGCTGGAGTTCAATATTGACAGTGCGGGCAACCACTCAGCTTTGCTGCAGTGCGCCGACCCTGAAGCCCCCACCCTGCTCTTAGGCTCACACCTGGACTCCGTAACCAATGGCGGCCGTTTCGATGGCGCGATCGGCGTGCTATCTGCATTGGAGGTACTGCAAACCATCAAAGATGCCGGCTTGTATTTGCCCATACATTTGGAGGCCATCGACTTCACCGATGAAGAAGGGACATTGTTCGGGCTGATGGGCAGCGCAGCGGTGGCGGGAAAACTGACTCCACAGGATTTGCTCGGTCTGCGCGGTGGACGCAACGCGCTTCTTTCAGGCTTATCGCGCGCCGGTCTCACAGAAGAAGGGTTGTTAATGGCAAAACGCCAATCCCACCAAACCCTTGGATACCTGGAAGTGCACATCGAACAAGGCAGCCGCTTGATCGAGGCCGGAGCCGATATCGGCCTGGTCACATCGATTGTGGGCACCAACTCTTACCGCCTGACCTTTCTCGGCCGCGCTGATCACGCTGGCACGACCCCGATGGACGCGCGTCTCGATGCCGGGCAAGGTGCCAGCGCCTTCACCCTGGCGGCTCGCCAACAGGTGATGAGAAATTATCCCCAATGCGTTGTCAACATCGGGTCAATGACTTTGGAACCGGGCGCTTTTAACATCGTCCCTGAGCGCGCCTGCCTCTCGCTAGAGTTCCGCGCCCACGATGAAGACACGCTCGATCAGCTAGAAAGGGCTCTCCTAGAGCTTGCTGAAAAGGAAGCACAACGTTTTAATTTAGGTCTGGACATTGAATCCGTGGGAGCACACCAACCCGCTCTCATGAGCCAACAAATACAAGATGTATTCCATCGAGCTGCCAAATCACTGAATCTGAAGACGGTGCCTCTGGCTTCTTTCGCCGGACATGATGCTCAATCTATGGCGTCGATCTGCCCGGCCGGGATGATTTTCATTCCGTCAGTAGATGGGGCCAGCCACTCGCCGCGCGAATATACTGAATGGCAGGATTGCGTCAACGGGGCCAGTGTCTTATTGCATGCAGTATTGAGCATGGCGATAGGATAAAGAATTTGTCTTCATCCTTCCGCCGAGAGGCAATACAACTTTAACATGGAGGAACCCTTTCTCGATGCAGACAAAAGCTCCTAATCCCGCCACCCTCTTAGAAAACGAAAAAATCTCTCCTTGGCTCGCGGCCTACTTCGAGATCAATCACTTAAAGCATCTCTACCGGCAGGGATGGCTGCAGCGCGGCCTCCCCCCAGAACGCTGTGAGAGTGTTGCCGAACACAGTTTCGGGGTTGCGGTTTTAGCTTGCCTACTTGCCGAGGCATATTACCCCGATTTAGACATTCTCAAGGTGTTGCGCATGGCGCTGATCCACGATTTCGGTGAGATCTATGCGGGGGACTTTACGCCGGATGACAGGATCACACCCGGGGAGAAGAATCAGCTTGAGAGGGAGTCCGTAGCGCGCATATTCAGCAAGCTGCCGCAAGGGGATGAATACATCCAGCTTTGGGAGGAATTTGAGTCCGGCACCTCTCCCGAGGCACATTTCATCCAACAAGTGGACAAGTTTGAGATGGTCTTACAAGCCAGCGTCTATGAGCACCTGGGCTTGGACACCCTGGATGAGTTTTTCGATCACGCAAGAGAAATAATCTCAACCCCAGAACTAAAGCACCTGTTAGAGAGCCTGGAAAGAAAGTAAAATTCAACCACCAAACCCATTTATAAGGAATAAACCATGATAGAAGTCGCCATAATGATCGAAGGACAAAACGGCCTGACCTGGCCGCGCTGGCAGCGTTTGGCGCAGGCAGTCGAGGATTTGGGTTTCGTCGGGCTATACCGCTCCGACCATTACACCAACGCCAGCCCGCCAGATAAAGAATCATTAGAATTGTGGACATCCCTGACCTGGCTGGCCAGCCACACGAAACGCATCGAGTTTGGCCCCATGGTGACGCCGCTCTCTTTTCGTGACCCCACCATGACGGCGCGCATGGCCGCGGCGGCGGACGATCTTTCTGGGGGACGGTTGATCCTGGGCCTTGGGGCGGGATGGCAGGAACGAGAGCATACCAACTATGGCTGGGATTTGCTCGACGTGCCCGGTCGTTTCGCTCGCTTCGAAGAGGGCCTCGAGATCATCACCCGGCTGTTGCGCAATGACGATCCATCAGATTATGCTGGAGAGCACTACAGCATCCAGGAAGGCATCCTGCTGCCACGTCCCCAACGACCCGGCGGACCGCCCATTTTGATCGGCGGCAACGGCCCCAAGCTGACTTTACCCTTGGTGGCTCGTTTCGCAAAAGAGTGGAATGCGATCTATCTTCCTGTGGAGAAGTTCAAGGAACTCAACGGGAAATTGGATGAAATCTTAGCTCAAAAGGGCCGCCAACCTAATGAGGTGCGTCGCTCAATGATGACCGGCTGCGAATTTGGCGTCGATAAAGCGGAAGTCAAGCAGAAGGTCAAAGCGCGCACTAAAGGGAAACTCTCGCCAAAAGAGCTGCATGGACGCGGCCTGATGGTCGGCACCGCGGATGAAATCGTGGAGCAGCTTGGTGAACTGGCCGAGGCTGGCTTGCAGCGAGTCATGCTACAATGGCTGAACCTGGATGACATAGATGGGTTGGAAGCGCTGGCTGAGAGCGTACTGCCGCAAGTAACATAGATCGCAGAAGCCAAGCTTTTTGCAAGACCCTCTCAAAGGGAGCAAAAGCCCGACTTCTAACAGCGCTACTTCCTTGACAATCAATCACAGCTTTGTTAGGATTGCGCCTGGTTGATCATAACAACTAAATATCTGGAGAGCTAGCGGCTGGACCCTGAAATTCAAGGGTTACGAGGTGGAGGTTCCTCCCTATGAGGGGAGCGCTAACCCTGGCTTTGCCAGGGGAAAATCGAGTTGATCAGCGGATGCCTCTGAAGCCCCGCCATGGGCTTCGTTTCTCCCTTCCGAACAAGTTGACGGCTGAAAACCATCTGGAAACAGGTGAGACAAGGCCTCTTCAGTGGCGCAGGTAGTGAATGCATTATCTGTCAATCTGGAAGGGGCTTGCCACAGCGAAGAACGATATTAAAGGCACGCCCCCGGCGCGCCTTATTATTTTAATTTGCAAAGGAAGCCTGCCTGATGGCGCATATTTTCCAAATCAATATATCCGATGGGGGTGTCCCAAAAATCCCTATTCCCCACGGCACAGTCACCACCCTAGGTATCGAAGGTGACCGCCAGAGAAACACCAAACACCACGGTGGTGCTGAAAGAGCCTTATGTCTCTATTCACTAGAAAACATCCTGGACTTGCAAGCTGAAGGAAATCCGATTTACCCTGGTGCGATCGGTGAAAATATCACCATGAAGGGCTTAGATTGGCCGGGACTAAGGCCAGGCGATCAGCTTCGCCTGGGAGATGAAGTGATCATCGAGCTCACCAGTTACGCGAACCCCTGTAAAAACATCCAACCATACTTCGATAACGGAGCATACGAACGAGTCGCTCAGAAAAGACACGCCGGTTGGGCGCGCTTGTACGCTCGCGTTCTTCAACCAGGGAATATCCATATCTGTGACCCAGTCGAAGTGATCAAGAAGGTGAAAGAAGAATGACAAAGCACCCCGAATCGCACGGTGGTTATCAACGCTACTTCATCGAGACTGAATTGACTCCCGATATCGTCCCCTGGCCCAACCGCTTTCTGGTCAAAGTCAACCGCTTCCAACTGGCAAAGCTATTAATCTCCGAGATCATTCACTACCGAGGCGATCTGAAAGCCATCACCAGCCGGCCGTGCATGTATGGGGTCTTCTCAGGCCCTATCGGCGGGTTCGCGCCCAGACCGCAGCATTGTGTAGGATGCCTACGCTGCACCACCCAGCACCCCGAAACGGTGACCATTCTACACAATCCCGAGCGCGAGCGTCTGGGAGACTCCTATTTCACATCCAACTACATCAACGCGGTGACCTATGAGGCGGAGACAGGCAGCATCCCGGTTAAAGGCGCCGGATACCCCGGTAAATTCGGCGGCGAAGGCTGGGACGGCATGTGGACGGATATGTCTGAGATCGTACGCCCGACGCGTGATGGCATCCACGGGCGCGAGTTCATCTCCACAGTGGTGGACATCGGCGAGAAACCCAGTTTTTTGGTTTTCGACGAGGACGGCGAGATCACAAGCCCACAACCGCGCATTCTATCGATTCCCGTGCCCTTCATCTATGATGTCCCGCCAAAATCTGCCGAATCTGAAGGGTTGTACGAAATCCTGGCGACTGCGGCAGAGCAAACGCAGACCCTATCAATCGTTCCGGTTGCAAACTACAAATTAAAAGCCGCAGGTCGCAGGTTACCAGGCGAAAACATCGTACCGTTGGTAAAACTGGGTGCTGAAAGCCATCTTGAAGGTCTGGGATTCACACCCAAAATGATCGAAATCGAGGTTGCAGATGCTCCAACTTCTAATATCCGACATCTCATCTCGACCATTCAATCCCAATTCCCCGACACCATCATCGCTGTGCGCATCCCCTTCGGCAGCCCGGATGCACTGCTGCAACTCTACGAAAGCGGTGTGCGAGTTTTTCATCTGGTAGCCGATTTCCACGGGCGCGGGACAGATGGGCGCTTTGTGATGGATTTAATCCGCGAGGCGCATCTGGCTTTCGTGGACGAGGGCACCCGCGACGAGGTCACACTGATTGGCAGCGGCGGCATCATCGCAGCAGAGCACGTACCCAAAGCGATCATCACCGGCCTGGACCTGGTGGCACTGGACACACCGCTCTTGGTGGCGTTGCAAACCCAATTTGAGGGCGACTGCACCGACCGGGAGGGGAGTCGATTCAACACGCCAGCAAATATCCCCTTGCAATGGGGAGTTCAACGTCTGAAAAACCTGACCGCCACCTGGCGCGACCAGCTTCTGGAAATTCTGGGGGCGATGGGGCTGCGCGAGGTGCGACGTCTGCGCGGCGAAATGGGGCGCGCTTTGTTCCAGGTCGATCTAGAGCTAGAGGCCTTTGCAGAAATTGAGGGATACGTCAGCAAATGAACAAGAGACGCGTTTGCGAGTGAGCACGATCAACAGCTTGCTGACTTGCACATGTGCAAACACGCTCTCGAGGAAATAATATGACCGAAGAAACGACTATTCACCTACCCGCCATTGAAAAACATGTCGAACACTTGCGGAAGGGCTTCGACTTTTGGCCCACCCTCGAGAACGGAACCCCGCCCGCCATGGGCGACTTCCGTTGGCCGGCCGAATTGATCTTATCGACCTGGTATCAGGCCGGCACCGGGGAACCCCCAACCAATGGATTAGAGTACCGCATTGGGGATTCGGGCGGCGGCTTCGACAAACTCGATTTCAGGTTCCTACCAGAGCATCAACAGCTTCCCCCCGAAACCGAGATCGACCTCGCCATCCCCCTCAACCGACGCGGTATCGGCCGCGAGATCGAAATCGCCGTCCCCTGGTATGGAGGCGGGATGTCCTTTGGGTCAGTCAGCGAGCAAGTCATGTTGGCCCGGGCGATAGCTGCCAAGGAATGGGGCACTTTCACATCGACCGGCGAAGGTGGCTATCCTGATTCCCTGGTGAAGTATAAGGATCACATCATCACTCAAATCGCTACCGGCATGTTCGGGGTACGTGAAGAGACCATCCAGTACGCGCCGGTGGTGGAATTCAAGTATGCCCAAGGCGCCAAGCCCGGATTAGGCGGCCATTTGCTCGGCGACAAGACCACCATCACCGTAGCTAAGATGCGTGAGAGCGTGCCCTGGGTGAGCCTTTTCTCACCCTTCCCCTTCCACTCAGTATATTCAGTGGAAGACCACCGCAAACACGTCGATTGGGTCAAGACCATCAACCCAGAAGCGCTGGTATCGGTGAAAGTATCCACTCCTACCGATGTGGACATGGTCGCCGTGGGCAGTTATTACGCCGGGGCGCATATCGTCCATTTGGATGGCTCTTATGGCGGCACCGGCGCAGCCCCGGAGATCGCCAAGAAGAATATCGCCATGCCCATCGAGTTTGCCATCCCTAAAGTACACAAATACCTGCAGGGCGAAAACATCCGCGACGAGATTGTCGTCATGGCCTCCGGCGGCATACGCACAGCCTACGACATCGCCAAATCTATCGCCCTGGGCGCCGATGGCGCTATACTGGGTACATCAGAGTTGGTTGCGATTGGCTGCACGCGCTGCTCCAACTGCGAGCGCGGGCGCGGCTGTCCCTTCGGCCTGACCACCACGGACCCCGAACTCTCCCTGCTGGTCGAGCCTGAATGGGGCGCTCAGCGCATCGGCAACCTGAACGCCTCCTATGCCAAGCAGCTGCGCGATATCTTGCGTCGTCTGGGGCTGAAGAGCATCCACGATCTGCGCGGTCGAACTGACTTGCTAGTCTACAGGCGCTAACGCTATGAGCAAACCACAAAAGCAAGAAACCATTCCCTCATCCTGCGTTCCTAATTCCTCAACGAAAGCGAAAAATGTCGAACAGAGAATGGATTGAAAAAGTACTCCACTCCCGAAACGGGCTGAGGCCCAAATATATTATCAATCGCGAGCAGGCAGCCGAGGGGGGCTGTGGGGTAATTGGCATGGCCTGCTCAGAGAAGATCGTCGGGCGGCATTTGTTGCAGGCCCTCATCCAGATGCGCAACCGCGGCAACGGCAAGGGTGGCGGGATCGCCGCCGTGGGCCTGGCCCCGGAGGAGTTCGGGGTTACCCAGCAGGTGATGGAGGAAGATTATCTGCTGGTAGTGGCTTACCTGGACCCTACCTCCCGGGCTGAGGTCGAGGGATCGCACATCTACCCGACCTTCGAGATTGACCACATCAGAGAGCAACCCCAAATGGCGCATTACAGTTCCCTGGAGGGGCTGGACGTACCACCTCCGCAGGTGGTTCAGTACTTTGTGAGGGTCAAAGCCGAGGTGGTGGACTCCTTCCGCCATCAGCACGGCATTGAGGATGCATCCCAACGAGAAGTCGAGGATGAAATCGTTTACCAAAACTCCTACCGCCTAAACACAACCTACTATGCTTCCACGGGCGAGACGCGAGCGTTCGTGCTCTCCCATGGTAAGAACCAACTGGTGCTCAAAATGGTCGGCTACGGTGACGATGTGGTGCGCTACTACCAGCTCGAAGATATCCATGCTCATGTATGGATCGGCCATCACCGCTATCCCACCAAGGGCCGCGTCTGGCACCCCGGTGGGGCGCATCCATTCATCGGGATGAATGAGGCCCTGGTGCACAACGGCGACTTCGCCAACTACGCCTCGGTCAGCGAGTATCTGGCGCAGCGCAATATCTACCCGCTCTTCCTGACCGATACTGAGGTCTCTGTGCTGGTCTTCGACTTGCTGCACCGCACCTACAATTACCCCTTGGAGTATGTCATCGAGGCCCTGGCGCCCACCACTGAGCGCGACTACACGCTGCTGCCCGAAAACAAGAAACGCGTCTACGGCGCGCTGCAAGCCACCCACATGCATGGCTCTCCAGATGGGCCCTGGTTCTTCTTGATCGCCCAAGCCGCGCCCAAAGGCCCCGGTTCTGAGGCCTACCGTTTGATCGGCATCACAGACACCTCCATGCTGCGGCCACAGGTTTTTGCGCTTCAGCAGACCAGCGAGGATGGCCCAGCGATCGGCCTGGCGGCTTCGGAGAAACAAGGTATCGACGCCGCTTTGGAGAGCTTGGCATCTGAAGACCCGCGCTTCTGGACGCGTGCTGACAAGTATTGGAACGCCCGCGGCGGCAGCCACACCGATGGCGGCGCTTTCCTGTTCAGCGTTATCCCTGACGGGCAGGGAGCCAGTATGATCTGTACGGACAAGTTCGGGCGCGAAGTCCTCGTTGACACAACCAAGCAGTCGCTTTCAGGTCTGAGCGTTCAGGGGTTTAAACGCTCAAACGTTGATTTTCCCGAATCCGATCTATTTGAGTGGTTCGTCGAACGCATCAAGCACTGGACGTACAACGATTTGATCTCTCATCTACATGCTCTGACCAACCTCGACCCCTCCACCGCCATCGAAACGCTGACGCTGTTGATGGACCGCCGTTATCCGACCGGGAATCTGCGGCGCAGCAGCTTGCTGTCCCTTTACGATGAAACGCTCAACCGGCTTCTCAAATCCATGGCTGAATCTCCCAACGCAGCGTACACCTTCGTTGAGGCCTCAGCACCCCTGCCTGAGTCCGCTGCTTCCGATCAAACCGTGGTGATTGATGCCCAGGGCTATCCATCAGAAGGGCCTACGTCCGTGGCCCGAATTGTGGTAAGCCTCTATCCGCGCGGTTTTCGTAAGTTCATCATCCACAATGTGCGCGGGCACCGCTTCATCGGCAATGGTTTCGGGGCAGATACCCAGGGCGTCAGAATCGATGTCTACGGCTCATCCGGGGATTATCTGGCTTCTGGGCTAGACGGCGTGGAGATTTACGTGCACGGCAACGCCCAGGATCAGTTGTGTCAGATCATGAAATCTGGGAAGCTGGTGGTTTACGGCGATGTGGGCCAGACTTTTGGATACGCGGCCAAAGGCGGTGAAATCTACATCTTGGGCAACGCAGCCGGGCGTCCGATGATCAATGCCGTGGGCAAACCCCGCGTGGTGATAAACGGCACCTGCCTGGATTACCTGGCAGAGTCATTTATGGCCGGGGACCCACACAACGGTGGCGGTTTCGTAGTGCTCAACGGCATTCGGCTGACCGATGACGGCGAGATGGTCGAGCTAGAATCCCCTTACCCCGGCGGGAATTTGTTCTCATTGGCCTCGGGCGGAGCGATCTTCGTGCGCGATCCCTACTGCAAGTTGACCGATGATCAGCTCAACGGGGGCGAGTTTGTCCCGTTTGATCAATCCGACTGGGAACTCATCCGACCACACCTGGAAGAAAACGAGCACCTTTTCGGTGTTGCTGTAGACGAACTATTGGGGGGTAGAGCGCCTACCGACGTGTACCGCAAGATCAGCCCACAGGCTGTACGGGCATTGCAAGCTGAGGAGGCCTGGGTAGGAGGGCATTAATCGGTAAATTGTGCAACCGAGAGGCAGGTCACACGTATACTGTTGTGAACGAAATTCAACCTTTTATTTTTCGAGGAGCTTACGAAAATGAAAAAAACAACTTCATCAATCCGCTGGCTGGCACCGATAGCCCTGGTGCTGGTATTCAGCTTTGGATGGGTGGGCTCGGCGCAAGCGTTCGAGTTCATCGAGAATGAGGACCTACCGGCAGGTGAGGTCGTTGATGACGATCTGTTCATCTTCGGGGATAACGTTGTCGTTGACGGCACCGTTAACGGCGATTTATTCGCTTTCGGCCAAAACGTGGTCATCAACGGGACCGTGAATGGCAGCCTCGTCACAGGCGGTCAATTCACGGAGGTCAATGGTGAGGTCGTCGGCAGCGTCTACAACGGCTCTAATGCCATGACCATCGGGGCTGACGCCGTGGTGGGCCGCAACCTGTACTTCGGTGGATTCTCATTGAACGTTGAGGATGGCGCCAAGATCGGCCGCGATATGGCCGTCGGCGGGTATCAAGTTATTCTGAATGGAGAAATCGGCCGTGACCTGTATGCCGGCGCGGGTGCCCTGGAGATCAATGGGGTCATCGGCGGCGACGTCAACGCTGAAGTTGGCGGACCCGATGAAAGTATGGGATCAATGCCCTTCTTCCCGTTCATGCCCCCGGGGACACCGGCAACGGTTTCTCCTGGGCTGCGTATCTCAGATAGCGCCGAGATCGGCGGCAAGGTGGCTTATACCAGTCCCGTAGATCAATCTAACAGCATCGACATTTCACCTGGCGGCGGGATCGTTCACAGCACCCCTGTGCCTGTAGAGGGGGGGCCATCCACTCAGGTGGACATGGATCCGCAGGTCAGCAATGCGGTCAATGTCGGACGTTGGTTCCTGCAGCGGGCACGCGAACTAGTCACTCTGCTGGCTTTAGGCGCCCTGGTGCTGTGGCTACTCCCTGACCTATTCAACAAAGTGGTAGACAAAGCAGCCAGCGAACCACTGCCCTCCTCAGGCTGGGGCTTGGTGACTGTGATCGCCGGGTACGTCGGGGCGGTCATCCTGGCGGGCTTGGTGCTGGCACTAGGCATTTTCTTCGGGGTGCTCACCCTGGGCGGCCTGGGAAGCACTATCTTCGGGGTGGGATTCTCCTCCCTGGGCCTGGCTATGGCGGTTTTCGTGCTGATGGTCACCTATGGCTCGAAACTGGTGATCGCCTTCTGGGGCGGCAAATGGACCTTAGAGAAACTATTCCCCCAGTATGCTGAGTCCAAAGCCTGGCCTTTGGTGCTGGGTGTTTTGATCTACGTGCTGCTGCGGGCGATCCCCGTCCTGGGTTGGATCATCGGCGTAATCGTCACTCTGATCGGCATGGGCGCCATGTGGCTGGTCTTCCAGGATTGGCGCAAACCTGCCCCAGTTGCGGAAGCCGCCTAGAGCGGGACAAAAATAGGAGGTCTATGATGACTGCAAAAAGAAATGCACTGCGCCGCTCCCGTCGAGACCGCGTTGTGGCTGGTGTGTGCGGGGGGCTGTCAGAGTTCTTTGGGATCAGCGCCTTTTGGTTCCGACTGGCCTTCCTGATCGCGCTGGTTCCCGGGGGCATCCCAGGATTGGTACCCTATATCGTCTTGTGGATTGTGATCCCCAAAGAATAGAACTTGTTCTTCCACAGATTGCATAAACCTGTGGTTTCAAAGCCGACGCTTCCGGGCGTCGGCTTTGCGATTCACCAGCAATCTAGATCAATTCGTTCAATCTTCAAGCTTGACTTAGTCTTAATTCTAGTCTATAATCAAGGCTGATTTTTTTGGAGGAAGAAATGACAACAATTAATATACACCAAGCCAAAACGCATTTCTCAAAGCTGCTCAAACGCGTCATGGCTGGAGAAGAGATTGTAATTGCCAAATCAGGAAAGCCGATCGCCAAGCTGATCCCCTTGGAAACACCCCTTCAAGAGCGCACGCCCGGCAGCGCTATTGGGAAAA
The DNA here is from genome assembly GCA_028278545.1 of Anaerolineales bacterium. Lineage (GTDB taxonomy): Bacteria > Chloroflexota > Anaerolineae > Anaerolineales > UBA11858 > NIOZ-UU35. The sequence continues at coordinate 31,951 of JANQED010000184.1, read as the reverse complement.
TAAAGATTTCTCCCGATTTTGACGCCCCACTACCAGACGATATCTTGGAGAGTTTTGAGAAGTGAACTATCTATTAGATACGCACACCTTTCTTTGGTGGATTACAGACGATGAGAGACTATCCCAAAGGGTCAAAGAATTGATCGTGGATGGTCAAAACCGGTTGTTCATCAGCGCAATCAGTGGGTTAGAGATCGCCATCAAGGCACAAATTGGACGGCTTGAGCTACCACCTAATCAAATTGAATTTGTTCAGGAACAGGTAGCCATAAACGCCTTTTTGAATCTCCCACTGCAACTGAAACACACCTTACAGGTTTATACCTTGCCCATGCACCACCGCGATCCCTTTGACCGCGTTCTAATAGCGCAATCGCAAATCGAAGAAATGCCACTCATCACGGCAGACCCAATCATGCAGCGATATGCGGTAGAAACTGTCTGGTAAAAGAGATGCAGTGCGGCAGTTTGTGGGGCGTTCTTATGGCAAGCTAAGAGTCGAATTCGCGGGCCATGGCAATACGTTTGCCCAGGGCCGGGTGGGAGTGTAACAACCACTCCACCCAGGGTTCGGGATCGACGTCAGCCAAGTTTTGATTAGCCAGGCGGGTGAAAGCTGAGGCGAAGGCAGCACCGGCGCCGGTGGTCTCCAGGGCATAGCGGTCAGCCATGCGCTCGCGCCAGCGTGCCCAGGCATTCCCAATTGGCATGGTGACGAGGCTGTAAGCCCCTAACACCAAGCCAAAAAGCGGCAAGGCGGCGATATCTGCGGTGCTCTCGAAACCGAAGTAGCTCACTCCCCACCCCAAACCCAAAGAAGCCAGATAAAGCCCCACCAGCGTGGTCACGCTGCTGATCAAAATGCCCAGGGGGATATCCCTATGGACGTGATGAGCCAGTTCGTGGGCCAGGATAGTTTCGATTTCGTCAGCGGTAAACTCATCAATCAATGTATCTCCAAGGATGATACGGCGGCTGTTGCCGATGCCAGCCAGGGCAGCATTAGCCGCTTTAGTACGGCGGGACATATCGAACTTATACACACCTTTAACCTTGGCATCCGCCCGTTCAGCCAGAGCCAGCAGACGTTCTACCAGGTCGGCATGCTCTTCTTCCAGGGGGATGAACTTGTAGAAGATAGGGAAGAGCAGAATCGGAGCCAGGTTAGTCAGCAGCACGTTGAAAACCAGCAGAAACCCAGCCGCCCACAGCCACCATGTGGTGGGATAGCCGCGCAAGATGGCATAGATCACTTCCAGCAGGAGCAAACCGATAGGGCCAGAGATCAGGAGGCCTTTAATCTGATCAACAATCCAGCCTTTGAGGGTCTGGTTGGAGAGCTCGAAGCGATGGGGCAACACAAAGCCTGTGTAATAGGATAAGGGGATCGTCAACACCGAGATCAGCGCTGCGAATACAAAGCCAAAGCCTGCTACCAGCAGCCACTCATTCGAAGTCCATTGGAGCAAATAATCCTTCAGGGCCAATGACCAGCCAAAACTCAGCCAGGCAACCAGATAGATCGCCCCCAGGATCAAATCGAGCAGCATAAAGCGACGCTGGATACGAGCATATTCTTTGGCGCGCGCCTGTCGTTGAGCATCTAGTGTCACATCATCCATAAGCAATTAATTCCTTCAGAGATTTTTGACTTCTTCCTCTTTTTATCAACACTTTCATATTCTGGCAATATCGCAAACCCAGTTTTTCACTATTTCCCAATTTTCAACGTTGAACGCCCCGTCATGTTAACACCTTTCTTTAATCACGTTTGTCCCCGTAGGCAATTGATTTTTGAGGTTAGATAACCTATACTGTATTGAGCGATATACTCCACTTGATTAATAGTTCCAGCCCAGTTCAATCATTCGTGAAAGCAATTTCTTCGCCTATCAGATGGCGCTGGTTAAAGATTACAGGAGGTCTCACTTGTTATCGATAAGATTGGTTCTTTTGTCCGGACTGGGGGTCATAGCGGGGGGGCTGATCGCTGTTCAAAGTGTCTTGAACTCGAGTTTGGGCCAGCGAATTGGCAACCTGGGGTCAGTTCTTGCGCTTACATTCATCAGCGTTGGTGTCCTGATCATTCTTTTGCTGGTCTTTCCCTCGACTGCCAATTTCAGCAATTTGCCCGGGATTTCAGAATGGTATTTGTATTTCGGCGGCGTTCTTGGTGTGGGAATCTTGGCCGCGCCAATCTTTCTAGTCCCAAGAATCGGAACGACATCGACTTTGATCGCAATCGTGCTCGGACAATCCCTGTTTGCGCTACTCATCGACCATTTTGGGCTTTTCGCCTCCCCAAAAATCGAAATCAACTTGGCACGGGGAATAGGGGTGCTGCTCGTTGCCGCTGGGGCCTATCTTGTAGGAAGATGATTCTGCCCTATGGGAATAATGGGTAGAGGAGAGGCAGGGCAATCATGGAGGCGATGAAGAGGAATACGGTCAACAGCGCGCCTACCCGAGCATAATCAAAGAACTTGTAGCCCCCAGGACCAAAAACCAGCACATTGGCCTTGTGTCCCACCGGTGTGAGGAAGCTGGTCGCGGCACCGATGACCACAGCCAGCGTAAAGGTCAGGTGATTGGCCCCCAGACTCAAGGCAGTGTCAAGGGCAATCGGCACAACTAAAACCATGGCTGCGGCGTTGGACATCGGCTGGGTGATCAAAGCCGCCAAGATGTAGATTCCGCCAAGCGCGGCAATCGGCCCCAACCCCCCCACGAAACCAAGCAGTATATCCGCCAGGTATTGGGCAGTGCCGGTGGTTTCCATTGCCATCCCCAAGGGCAACATCCCGGCAACAAGAAAAACCGTGCGCCAATCGATACTCTGGTAGGCCTCATCCATAGTCAGGCAGCCAGTCAAAACCATCGCTACAGCACCGATGACCATCGCCGTAGAGATATGGAAATTGGCAAACAAAGCCAACCCTATCACCAAAACCATCAGGGCAATGGCGATGGGCATTTTTCGTTTGTGGCGGGCAGAGATGGTCACAGGCTCTAATACCATAAAGTCATTTTTGATATTCAACCCTGAGAGACGATGACGAGGACCCTGCAATAGCAATGCATCACCAAATTGTAGCTCCACACTTTGTAATCTACGAGTGATCACCTCGCCCTGTCGGTAGATCGCCAGCACATTGAAGCCGTAGCGATCACGAAACTTGATCGAACGTAAGCTACGCCCCACCATTGCTGAACGCGGCGCCAAAGTAGCCTCGACGATATGGGCACTATCATCATCTAATTCACCAAAATGAATATGGGGTTCTGCCGCAATAGCTAAACCTAGATCATCCTTGGCACGTATCAGATTATCAGCCTTGCCCTCCACCAACAAGATATCCCCGGGAAGGATACAAGTGTCACGATCGAAATAAGCCAGTTCAACTTCATCGCGGATGACGGCGATAACAATCAAATCGAAGTCTGCACCCAGGCGTGACTCGAACAGCGTTCGATTCGCCAGGCTGCCATCGGGCAGAACTTGAACTTCGCTAATATAATTCCGCAAATCTCGGGTCGCCTGCTCTTCGCCTGGTGCGTCCCGAACCGGCAACAAACGGCGTCCGATGAAGACCATATATAAGATACCGATCCCAAATACAACCAGACCAATGGGCGTGAAATCGAAAAAGCCAAAAGTGGGCAGCCCATTTTCTGCCACGATGCTGGTAGCCAGGATATTGGCGGGGGTGCCGATCAAGGTCAACTTGCCGCCCAAGAGCGAGGAGAAAGATAGCGGAATCAGCAATTTGGATACCGGCACCTTGGTCTCTCGGGAGATGCTGACCACAGCCGGCAGCAACATAGCTGTCGCACCAACGTTGTTCATGAAAGCAGATATGATCCCGCAGACCAACATGATTACCGCGATCATGCGCATTTCGCTTTCGCCAGACAACCGCAGGATGAATCTGCCTAAAATATCCGCCACACCTGTCTTGAAGAGTCCACCGGAGACGATATAAACCGCCCATACCGTGATCACCGCCGGGTTAGAAAAGCCAGCGAAAACCTCCTCAGGCCCAACTAAACCCGTGAGCCCGACGGCCAATAACACGAGCAGGGCAACCACATCAACGCGCAATCTATCGATCCCGAACAGCACCAGCGCGCCAACAACGATGGACAGTGTAATAGCTATCTGGGTAGTCATACTTTAGACAGTGTTCCTCTCATCCGCTAAATTATAGCACTTCATGGCCCATTGTTGAGTTTTTGCAGACTGAAACCAAAAATTGAAATCTACTGGTCCCTATCCCGGACGATTTAGTGCAAACGTTGGTACTATTTTCTGATTGTTGTCCGGATTTATATGCGGTATAGTTAGCATGTGTTCATCACAAAGGATCGACCCATATGAGATGGCTGAAAAAACTGATGAAGAGCAAACAAAGAGAACATCCTGCAATCAGTGTACCGCATTCAACGAAAAAAAGTGCCAACATCGATAGCGGCCAGGCATATATCGATAGAGTCCATCAAAAAATCGATAGGCTAGTAGCTGATCTGGCCGATGGCAGGATAAATCGCTCTCAGTTCCAAGAGCTATACAGCCATTATCAGCGCGAAATCCGCAACATCGAAACCGTCCTGCTATCCGAGCCAGACGAATGGCAGGACGCGGCTTCCGAAGGACAGAGCTTGCTGATCCGTAAGCAGTATATGGCCCGCGCCCAGGCCTATGCGATATACGAGAACGAGAGCGGCCTGCCGCTAGGAACATTGGGGAAATTCAAGCTGGATCCCACGCTGGTCATTCCGATGCTGTCCTCTTACCGGTCTGCCACGGCAGAGATCTTCGGGGCCGGTATGCGTTCAACACAGATCGAGAGCGGCCAATGGTTATGTTTTGTCCCCGGCGAATTCTCGACCTTGCTGGCGGTGTTCTCAAATGAGCCTATTTCAAAGCAGCTTGAATACCTGGACAAACTTCATCAGCATTTTGAAGGAGCCAATCGACGCTTTTTGACGGAGAAACCCATCGACACCAGTGAGCTGATCTACCCCCACGAATTCTTTCTGGGGACGTGGCGGAAATAGGCCACAGCGACAACGGGGCTTCACGTAATCGATATGAGCACTTCCTTAATCAAAGTTGTTATTGCAGGGGACGGTAGTGTAGGCAAAACCTCCCTGATCCGAAGGTACACCGAGGGCAAGTTCGATATCTCGCGCACGGCAACCATTGGCGTCGATTTCCATACCCACACCGTAGATCTCCCTGATGGACAGATCCGATTATCGATCTGGGATATGGCAGGGCAGGAACGCTTCAAGATCGTGCGCCCGGGTCTCTACCGCGGCAGCCAGGCCACGGCATTGGTCTATGATGTCACTGCGCCGGCGAGTTTAGAACATCTCCACAGCTGGCGAGAAGAAATCCTGGCAGCCGTGCCGGATCAAAAGTTCATCGTGGTTGGCAACAAAATCGATCTCGAAAGAACCCAAGAACCCGGCCCGGCCCGACGTTTTGCTGAGGCAATAAAAGCGCCCTACCTGGAAACCAGCGCTTTGACCGGCGAGGGGGTAACTGATATGTTCATTTCTCTGGCGCAGACAGCAATGAGGGGATAAAACCATCGTTGCAGTTATGATATAATTGTATTACAAAAAGAAAGACGGGGATGATGAAGCACGCCCGGCGATGTACCGGGCGATAGGGTGTGTGGCAAGCAAGGGATGTTACCTTTGAGGCGCACATGCAAACGGCGAGCGGCTGCTAATTCCCAAGAAATGATGAGTCATATGAGGACATATATCTGCTAAACCTGTTGTCGGCACAAGCGTGGGTTAGCCCACTAAAAACCGCTCGTCGGGTTCGATCTGTAAGTGTAGGTTGAAAGGAGCACAACAAAATGCGATTGTAAACACCAGACAAAAGAAACACAACAGAAAATGGAGGAAATATGAATAAGAACAATAATCCAGTATTAGCAGTTGGTTTCTCCATCCTTGCGTTAGTAACCCTCGTGGTTATTACGGTAAGAGGATTTGGCCTTGAGTCGATACCGGGCCAATATGAAGACAAAGCTGAGATAGCCTTGCCTATTTTGGTGTTCGTCGGTGCGGTCGCACTTTTTCTTTCCCTGGCCTTCATTGCATCTGCCTTTGCCGCTCTCAATCTGGCGGATCGCACTCAAGCGCTTGCCCTCCCTGAAGGTAGTGTACGATCATTGATCGCCCTGATTTTAATAACCATCTTTGCAATCACTGGTATCTTTCTTTACAGACAACTTCGCCTGGAAACTACCTATCTATCCACTGGCCTGACGCTGGAAGAGAAGGATAGCTTAGTGGAAGCAATTCCGTCTGACGATCTCCTTTCTATTGTTTCCGAGATAGATGAAAACTCTGAAGTTGCAACCTACCAGGTGCGCAGACGAGTTCAAGCGAATGAAGCAAGCGAAGATTTTGCCGAACAGATGCTTACTACGATCAGTACTCTAGTTGTAGCTGTTGCTGGCTTTTACTTTGGAACGAGGGCTGTTGCAGTAGCCCAAGGCGATACTGTATCTGAGGAACCTGTGATATATGAGATTACTGAACCGGAAAACGGAAAAATAAAGCGCGGCACAGAGCATTCTCTAAAGATTCTAGGGAAGAACTTCCAAATAGATCCAACAGTAAAACTCACTAAAGGTTCGGAAGAGATTCTATGTGAAAAAGTAGAATCAAGTTCTTCGTCGATTACATGTAGATTGAAAGTTGGCGAGAATGCATCTACTGGTGATTGGAATTTGGTGGTCGTTAACAAAGATGGCGGCAAGGCACAACGAGATAGTGTCTTTGAGATAACAAAGTAGTTTTGATTGCGGTATGGCCAAGTGAATGCAATCCTCCCCAGCGCTAGTTGGAATGCCTGCGGTGGAGTGTGTTTGCGAGAATTTATAAGAATTTCACGGCCAAGAAAGTTCAAGGCCAAAGCCGCCCAGCAAGCAAAATACTACGATCAGATTGCATGGTTCAGGGACGATCTCGACCTGCTGACAAGTGAGCGCGCTGGTGTCATAGATTTTGCGGGCGCAGTTTATAAAGAACTGACGTTGAGACAGATGTCATATCGGGTGTCCGATCACTTCCCCATTTGGGTAGAATTCATCATAGACCGCAGCAACGAGCAAATGGCACAGTCTTTGGGAATAGACCCTGGAATGCCAGACCCGTTTAATTCTATCCCTGATTCATAAGGACAACTGTGCTTATCCCAGGTGACAGGGCGTCAAGAAGTATCCTGCCGCCAATTCCAATCTAATTCTAGCTCTTCTAGAAGGTGAGCGCCGACCGTACAAGAATCGGGGGCAATCAGGCGCGAAACAAGAGCAAAACATGCTAAAATTGCGCCTTATGCGCCTCCCTCATCCCTGAAATATGTATTTCCAGGGATTTTTTGTGATAACAAAGACACAAATACCGCGCGACATCCTTCACTACCCAATTAGCATTGGCACCCCGAAGGACACTCGATGACCTCAACACGCCTCACCACCCCAACCACAAAAGAAGAGTCCCGATTTAAGCTCGGCCAGGTGCTCCCCATCGTCAGCGGGCATTTCATCCACGACACCTATACCGCTTTCGTAGCCCCTTTGCTACCTCTGCTTATCGAACGTTTTTCCCTATCGTTGACCCAGGCCGGCAGGCTAACCGCTTTTTTGCAACTCCCTTCGATCATCAATCCCTTCATCGGCTATCTCGCCGACACACCTTCGGTAAGCCTGCGCTATTTCATCATCTTCGCTCCGGCGGTGACCGCCTCCCTGATTGGGGTGATGGGCTTCGCCACCAACTATCTCTCACTGACCTTATTGTTCCTTCTCATTGGGATCAGCGTGGCGGCCTTCCACGCTCCTGCTCCTGCGATGATCGCCCATATCTCTGGCAGACGCGTCGGTTTGGGGATGAGTTTGTTCATGGCCGCCGGCGAGCTCGGGCGCACCGTTGGCCCCATCGTTGCAGTATCCGCCGTGGCCGCCTGGGGCCTGGACGGTATCTATCGGCTGGTCGTGATCGGCTGGGCTTCATCGTTGCTGTTGCTGTGGCGCTTCCGCCAGGTGTCCAGCAAAGACCATCTCAAAAAACCTGGGAATTGGCGCGCGCTGCTGCCCGCAATGCGCACCTTCTTCTTGCCCTTATTGATCATCACACTATCGCGTGCCTTCCTGACAGCCAGTATTACCACCTATTTGCCCACCTTTATGAAGAGCGAAGGCGCTACCCTGGCCCTGGCGGGTATCTCTCTCTCCATCCTTGAAGGGGCGGGCGTTGCCGGCGCGCTGCTTAGCGGCAGCATCAGCGATCGTGTTGGTCGAAAACCGACTCTGCTCATCCTGATGTCTGCTTCAGCCCTGATGCTGATCGTCTTTTTGCAGGTGAGCGATTGGCTGCTGGTGCCTGTGCTGCTGCTGCTGGGTTTCGTCAGCCTGTCCCCGCAACCAGTGCTGCTAGCCTTAGTACAAGACCGATTTCCCAATAACCGCGCCACGGCCAACGGCCTGTATATGTCGATGAGTTTTCTGGTCCGCTCCTTTGCGCTGCAATTATTGGGAATGGGTGGCGATATCTGGGGTCTGCGGACGACTTTCTATGCCAGCGCTTTCATCTCCCTTTTAGCTGTACCGGCAATCCTGACTCTGCCCAGAGTACCTGTCCTCAGCGAGGCAGAAGTAGACGAGGAGCAATCTTGAGTTCAACTACCCCCGCGCCGACTCCAATGCCCTTGCGCCGCGTCTTGATGACCTGGCTCCCTCTGGCGGGCAGTTGGATGCTGATGGGCGCTGAATTGCCCGCCCTGAGCGCTATCGTAGCACGCCTGGCTGAGCCAGAGATCAACCTGGCAGCCTATGGCGGCGTGGTCTTCCCTCTGGCGCTGATCATCGAGGCTCCCGTGATTATGTTGCTGGCTGCCTCCACCGCCCTAAGCAAAGATTGGAACTCCTACCGCAAAATATATGCTTTCATGATGACCACCAGTGCTGTCTTGACGGCCCTGCACATCGCCGTGGCCTTCACGCCATTATATTATTTCGTGGTCGAGGGAATCATCGGTGCGCCCCAGGAGATCGTCGAGCCTGCCCGCATCGGCCTGAAGATCATGACACCCTGGACCTGGTCTATCGCTTATCGGCGTTTCAACCAGGGTGTGCTGATCCGTTTCGGCCATCCCAAGGCAGTCACGGTGGGCACGTTCATCCGCCTGTGCGCCGACCTGATCGTGTTGAGCATTGGGCTTATCGTGGGAACCATCCCCGGTATCGTCGTGGCAACGGGCGCAGTGGCGGCTGGCGTGGTCAGCGAGGCGATCTTTGCTGGTCTGTATGCTCGTCCAGTGATTCGCGACGAGCTACGTCCCTCCCCGGCTGTCGATCCGCCGCTGACCTTCAGGGCTTTCATGAAATTCTACATCCCCCTGGCAATGACCTCCCTGCTGACCTTGCTGATCCAGCCCATCGGCAGTGCTGCCATCAGCCGGATGCCGCGTCCCCTGGAGTCGCTGGCCGTATGGCCGGTAGTCATTGGGTTGAGCTTTTTATTTCGCAGCATCGGTGTGGCCTACAACGAAGTCGTCGTGGCCTTATTGGACGAGCCTGGCTCCAGCCCTGCCCTGCGACGCTTTGCTGGGCTGCTGGTAGGCTTCGTCACTCTCTTCCAACTGGCAATCGTCGCCACCCCATTGGCTGAATTCTGGTTCCGCCGTGTTTCGGTCCTTTCTCCAGAACTCACCCAGCTTGCCGTCATTGGGATGTGGCTGGGCCTGCTACTCCCCGGCCTGAATGCTCTGCAAAGCTGGTACCAGGGCACCATCCTCTACAGCCGCCAAACGCGCGGCATCCCAGAGGCGGTGGTGATCTTCCTGGTCGCTATCGGCGCGGTGCTTTGGGCGGGTGTGGTCTGGAATCGAGTCAATGGCCTCTACACTGGCATGGTCGCCTTCACCTTAGGAATGGCCGCCCAGGCCTTATGGCTGTGGGTACGCAGTCGCCCGCCCATGGCACAAGTGAACAAGCGCGACACATCATTTATAATGGTGAGGAAATGAACGCCACTCTTCCAGAGGTGGTAGTTTGTTTGCAACAGATTAAAGACATTGGGACCAACACTATAATTTGTATGAGGGAACCGGGAAGATTGAGGAGAATCTTGCGTTCTCGGGAACCCAATCAGCTCAAGGATTTTGCTATCAAAATATGGAATATCGAAACTTAGGAAACACCGGGCTAAAAGTCTCCGAATTGTGTTTAGGCACCATGCAATTCGGCTGGACAGCCGATGAGAGTCTAGCCTTCGAGATTCTCAACGCAGCTTTCGACGCCGGGATCAACTTCATCGACACCGCCGATATCTACTCCCGCTGGGTGGACGGCAATCCGGGCGGGGTGGCCGAGACCATGATCGGCAAGTGGCTGAAAAAATACAACATCCCTCGCCATCAGGTGATCATCGCTACCAAAGTGCGCGGCCCAATGGGAAAAGGGCCTAACGACGAGGGTCTATCCCGATACCACATCATGCAGGCTGTGGAGGCCTCTCTGCGGCGCCTGGATATCGATTATATTGATCTCTATCAAGCGCATTGGTATGACGAACGCACCCCCATCGGGGAGACGCTGCGCGCCCTGGACGACCTGATTCATCAAGGCAAGGTCCGCTATATCGGGGCCTCCAACTACCCCGCCTGGCGCTTGCTACAGGCTCTATGGGCATCTGACAAAAATAGTTGCGCCAGTTACGTCTCCCTGCAACCCCACTACAACCTGGCCCACCGCAAAGAGTTCGAGCGGGAATTGGCGGCCGTCTGTGAAACCTACGGGATCGGTGTGATCCCCTACAGTCCACTGGCTGGGGGCTTTCTGACCGGTAAATATCAGCCAGGTGAATCCCTCCCCGCCAGTGTGCGCGCGGACAGCGCCAAACGGCGCTACTTCAACGAACGCGGCTGGGCTATCCTGGGTGCTGCACAAAAGATCGCTACAGAGTACGGCGTTTCTGTCTCTAGGGTAGCGTTAGCCTGGCTGTTGGCCAACCCCTTGGTCACCAGCCCAATCATTGGCCCTCGCACTATCGCCCAATTAGAAGACAATCTCGGCGGGGCAGGTCTGCGTTTAAGTGACGAAGAGAAATCCGCGCTTGACGAAGCCAGCATGTGGGAGAAATAGTTCAGGAATCGAGGCGCATGAACGATGACGAGAATTCTTGATGATTTCAGTCACGCCGAGCCTGATCCTGAGCGCAACAGACGGAGAGGCGACAAGTCTTTCGTTAGTAGGGTGGAGACTCCCTTTGATATCCCGCGAAGTTTTCGGCGAGTGGGATTCTCTCTGGTGTTAGTTTTTCTGTTCTTCCTTTCAACCTCCTGCGCAGCCAACTCCCAAACAGACCCTGCACCTCTAAGTCCAGAAACCCTGCACCTAGCCTGGGAAAAAGACACCGGCGGGGTGATCCAACAACCGCCTTTATCCGTGAAGGATGCGCTGGTCGTGATGGTGGGAAAAAACCTTATCAGGACTTTCGACAGGCAAAGTGGTGAGAGTCGCTGGCAGCTCGACACCCCGGCAAAACTGTGGCCGGACAGCCTGAGCACCACCCTGGACGCGGTGATGATCGGCGGCGAGAACGGCCGCCTAGTCGCCATGAGCGCCAAATCAGGGATCGGTGAATGGGAACTCGACTTGGGCGCTGAGGTAATATCGCCGCCCCTGGTGGACCGCTATGTGGTCTTCGCGGCAACCGCTCTGGTTGATCCCTCTCAAGGTCACGACTCGGACCAAAAAGCTGAACTCCTGGCCATCAATGCCAGCACTGGGAAGATCCTCTGGCAACAAGAAACCGATAACCACAGCCTGGTCACGCCGGCCCGCGGCGGGGATATGGTCTATGCTGGGGGCAGCCAGGGGGAAATCACTCGCCTATACGCATTCTCTGCCGCCGAGGGCGAAATACGCTGGAAGTACGAATCCGTTGAAGGCGCCATCGAGGCCGTCTACGCCAATGATGAGGTTGTCGTGCTCCTGGGAGAGCAGGGTATTCTCACGGCCGTCGATGCAATTTCAGGCACTCTCCTGTGGCAAGCGGATTTCGTCGCCAGTGTCTCCTGGTTGACAGGTTGGGAGAATCTGATCATCTTCGAAGACGGCGCAAACCTGCTGGCCTGGGATATCCTCTCCGGTGATCCTGTCTGGGAATACCAGACGCCCGAAAAAGTGGTCGGCAAACCGATCATTCTCAATGCTGAGTTATACCTGCTGACCCAGGCTGGTGAAATCATCAACCTGAATCCAAAAACCGGGTCTGAATCCTGGCGTTTCCCCACGAAAAGCCGCTCTCCCGCGGGCATGGTCATCTCACAGGGCTGGATCATGATTGCCGATGAAACTGGGCAACTATTCGCCTATCAAAGCCAATAATCGCTGCCCTACTAACAAGAGATTGGACAGTCTATTCCGGGCGACCAGTGCTGAGTTTAATCGAAGCGTCCAGGTTCCATGAAAGGGCTATCGAGGAATCCAAATGAGCAAGCAATTCGCATTCGGTGGTGAGATCGTTTGGTGGCCCACTGCAGATCACATCGAGCGCGCCAACCTGACTCAGTTCATGCGAAAACATGGCATCACGGATTTCGACGAGTTAATGCACCGCTCGACCGAGGATGTGGCCTGGTATACCGATGCACTGCTCAGATACTTGAAGATCGAATTCTACGAACCTTATTCGCAGGTCATCGACCTCTCGAAAGGGATCCAATGGCCGGCGTGGTGTGTCGGGGGAAAAATGAACATCGTGCACAATTGCCTCGATAAATATATCGGCACGCCCACCGAATCGAAAATCGCCTATCTTTGGGAAAGCGAAGAGGGGCATACTCGCAGCATCACTTACGGCGAGCTCTACCGTCAGACCAACCAAACAGCCAACGCGCTCCGTGCCCTCGGATTAGGAAAGGGAGATGCCATCGGCATCTTCATGCCCATGGTCCCTGAGATCGTTGTCGCGCTGTTGGCGATTGCCAAGGTTGGCGCCATCATTGTGCCGTTGTTCTCTGGCTATGGGGACAGCGCGGTCGCGACACGCCTGAACGAAACCGACGCTAAAGCCTTATTCTGCGCCGATGGCTTCCACCGCCGCGGCAAGATGATCCTGACCAAACCTATCGCAGACAAAGCCGCCCAGCAAATCCCATCCCTGGAGCATATCATCGTACTCAACCGCATTGATCAAGATGTAGACATGACCCAAGGGCGCGATCACTGGTGGCACGACCTGATCCCCAACCAACCAGTGGAGGCTCAAACTGAAGTTACGCGTGCGGAGGACACCTTGATGGTGATCTACACCTCGGGGACTACCGGTCGCCCCAAAGGCGCGGTGCACACCCATTGCGGGTTCCCCATCAAGGCCACTCAGGACCTCGCTTTCGGCATGGACTTCCATCCCGACGAGATCATCTACTGGATCACGGACATGGGCTGGATGTTAGGCCCGTGGATGGTCTTTGGCCCATTAATCATAGGCGGCACTGGCTTCTTGTATGATGGCGCGCTCGATCACCCCGGCCCAGACCGTTTATGGGCCATGGTTGAACGCCACAAGATCAACAAGCTGGGGCTATCCCCCACACTGATCCGCGCCCTGATGGCCCACGGAGAGCAGCCGGTACACGCTCATGACTTGTCTTCCCTGCGCATGGTCGGCTCGACCGGCGAACCCTGGAATCACAAACCCTGGATGTGGCTGTTCGAGGTGGTTGGCAATGGTGAAATGCCCATCATCAACTACACCGGCGGCACTGAGCTCTCTGGCGGCATCCTGATGGGCAATCCCCTGCTGCCGATCAAGCCCACCAGCTTCCCCGGCCCCTGCCCCGGCGTGGCTGCGGACGTACTGGACGAAGAAGGGAACTCTGTTGTCGGTCAGGTTGGCGAGCTGGTCATCAAAACCCCCTGGATCGGCATGACGCGCGGTTTTTGGAAGGACGCTGAACGCTACATGCAGACCTACTGGTCGCGCTGGCCGGACATCTGGGTGCACGGTGACTGGGCCGCAGTGGATTCAGAGGGTCAATGGTATGTCTTGGGTCGCTCAGATGATACGATCAAGGTCGCCGGCAAACGCCTGGGGCCTGCCGAAGTGGAATCCATCCTCGTAGAGCACCCAAATGTGGTCGAGGCGGCAACCATCGGCGTCCCTCACGAGGTCAAAGGCAGCGAAGTGATCGCTTTTTGTGTTTTGAAGTCCAGCAGTGCCATGAGTGATGACTTGCGGGAGGAACTGCGCGATATGGTTGCACGGGCAATGGGCAAACCCCTGGCCCCGGGAGCGGTATTCTTCGTCAGCGCCTTGCCGATGACCCGCAACGCCAAAGTCATGCGCCGTATGATCCGGGCGGCTTATCTGGGTTTAGACCCCGGGGATACTTCGTCGCTGGTCAATCCCGAAGCTGTTGAGGAGATCAAAAACGTACGCTAGTCGTTGATCCGTTCCCCATTTTTGATCAAGTGTTGCGCGCTTTGACGATCTCAGCCATCACCGAGAGAGCAATTTCCTCTGGTGAACGTCCCCCTAAATCCAAGCCGATCGGCGCGTGTAAACGGTCGAGCTGTTCTTCCGTGAGGCCAGCTTCCAGCAGGCGCTTACGGCGGGCGGCATGGGTCACCCGGCTGCCCAGCGCACCAATATAAAAGGCCGGGCTTCTTAGGGCGATGTCCAAGGCTGGATCGTCGATTTTGGGATCATGAGTCAGCATGGCAATGGCGGTAGAGGAAGTTAACCCTATCTGCCCCAAAGCTTTATCCGGCCAGGCCTGGATTAGCTGATCAACGTGGGGGAAGCGCGCTTCAGCGCCAAACATCCTGCGGGGGTCAACCACAATAGTGTAATAGCCCAAGGTCTTCGCCAAAGATACCAAAGGAATGGCGATATGCACGCCACCGATAACAATAAGCGTAGGAGCAGGCAATGCCACATTGATGAACAGCTCAACCGACTCAGCCGATTCTTCAGGGGAGTGTATTGCCACGCGGCGAGGCTTCCCCTCGGCCAGAGCCTGGCGAGCATGCGTCAAAGCCTGATGGTCAAGATCACCCCCAAACGTCCCCACCGCCTCTCCATCCTCGAGGACGACCATCTCCTGACCCAGCACAGACTCCGGGCCGCGGATGACCACTACCGAAGCGACCAATTTCCCTCCCCTCATTTCACGCTGCAATTGCTCAAACTTGTTGGAATCCAGGGGGCGCACAAAGACCTCGATATCTCCCCCGCAAGATAGACCCACTTCCCAGGCAGTCTCATCAGCAACGCCAAAATGCAGCAGCCGGGGTTTGGCCCCGCTCAGAATCTCGATCCCGACATCAAGCACCGCGCCTTCAACACATCCCCCGCTGACCGAACCCGCTATATCGCCATCGGCGGTCAGAGCCATATTCGCCCCAACAGCGCGCGGGGATGATCCCCAGGTCTGGATCACCGTAGCCAGGGCAACAGGCTTTTCCTGGGATGACCAATTGGCAATTTCGTCAAACACGTCACGCATGGGTTAAAGTTTACCAATATCTTCCTTCCAGAGGGTAGGGTTGTCTTCGATAAATTCATGCATCATCTGCTTGCAGGCATCCAGGTTCAGATCGACGACTTCAACCCCATGAGCCTCCATAAATTCGCGCGCGCCGGTGAAGGTTTCTGATTCACCCGCCACAACCTTTTTGATACCAAACTGCACTACCGCGCCCGCGCAAAGGTAGCACGGCATCAGGGTGGAATACAAAACCGTGTCTCGATACGTACCCACCCGGCCAGCTTCTTGCAGGCAATGGATTTCAGCGTGCATGATAGGATCATCCTTTTGTACGCGCAGATTGTGCCCTCGCCCGCAAATCACTCCATCTTTCACCAATACCGACCCAATCGGGATGCCGCCTTCTCCTGACCCTCTGTGGGCTTCCTCGATCGCCTGAGCCATAAATTCATCCATGTTATACCTCCAATAGCCATGTAATCCTGAGGGCATCTGGGGGTTTAAGACATGCAGAGCACGCCCTATGTCCCAAATCCAACTGCTTCCCAAGGGCTCCTGGAAAGCCCTTTCTTTTATTTCCGAGTATTTTTGTCAATTTTACTATATATAAATAGAGAAATGCCCAATCGATATCTCGGTTGAGCATCTCTCTCTAACTTTTCTAATACAGGGATCAATTACATGACCTGGAGAAGTTGAACTTCTTTGTCTTTCAGCCAGGGTTAGCTTAACACCACGTTAGTTCTCATTCAGTGCTGCCAGGATACGCTTCTTGTCGGCAGGGATATCACGGATGCGCACGCCAGTAGCATCGTAAATGGCGTTAAGGATCGCCGGGGCAGTCGCCAGGGAGGGCGCTTCAGCAAATCCTTTGGCCCCCAGGGGGCCTTCGGGGTGCGGCACCTCCACCAGTGCAGGGATGATCTCTGGAGCAGCATCGGCGCCGGGGATGCCGCATTTACGCAACGTATTCGTCAGGTTGATCCCTTCTTCCACAACAAACTGCTCAGACAGGGCGTATCCCAACCCCATCATGACCCCGCCATGAATCTGCCCTTCCACGGCAGTTTTGTTGAGCACCTTGCCCAGGTCATTCGCTGAGATGACCTTCAGCACTTTGACGGTACCAGACCTGGTGTCGACTTCAACAACAGCCACCTGAGTGTTGTAAGCATAGCACCAGTGCGTTGGTCGGGACTCGAAGTCCGGCTGGCCGTAATGGCTGGGCTCGTCCTTCAAAAGGGCGGCCGTAGCACTGGGATGATAGGTTTTCTCCACGACAAATTTCCCGCCCAAAGCGGCCAATTCCACTCGATTGCCGGTTTCGGGGTCGATCACTTCACTGCCCTGCAGAATCAACTTATCCGGCGATTGCTCTACAACCTCCGCTGCCCGGCCGAAGACCTCATCTTTGAGAGCACGGCAGGCCATCGCCACCGCGTTGCCGGTCATGAAGGTCTGGCGGGAAGCGGTCGTTGGGCCTGTGGGAGGCGTTTGAGCAGTATCCGGCCCGATGATGGCGATGTCCTTTATGGGAACCCCAAGCTCTGTTGTCACAATCTCGGCCAAACCCGTCTTAGCACCCTGACCATACTCATGCTGGCTATGGCGCACAACCACTTCGCCGGTGGTTGCAAGCTCAATAATCGCACCAGCTTTTTCGGTTAGTGCGTGCCCAAAACCGATGTTCTTCACCCCACAGGCCACCCCGAAACCAATCTTCTTGTGGTCATTGGATTCGGGCAGCCTGATCTTGGTGAACTGTTCACGTGCGGCCTGGATCGTCTCTTTGATCGAGACCACGCCTTCGGTGAGCAGGTGATCGGCGGCTGTTGGCAGCCCCACATCCAGGCCATTGATCAGGCGAATCTCGAAGGGGTCGATACCCAGCTTACGGGCGATCTCATCCAATTGCTGTTCCAGGGCCACAGCCACCTGGTTGGCGCCGAAACCGCGCATAGCACCGCTGAGCACATTATTGGTGTGCCAGGCCCAACCCTCCAGCCGCAGATTGGGGACAAAATACGGCCCCGCGCCAAAAACGAGCATATTCTCCAAAACATCGAAAGAGAGGGACATGTACACACCGGCATCGGCGATGACCTGGGCATCAATGGCCAGGATTTTGCCGTCTTTATCTGCTCCGGTCTTGTAGTGCATCCAGGTGGGATGGCGTTTGGCGTGTACGCGCAGCGATTCTTCCCGCGTCAAGACGATCTTGACTGGTCTGCCAGTTTTGTGCGCACCAAGCGCGAGATGCTGTTCAATGATGGGGTCTTCCTTGCCACCGAAAGCACCGCCCATAGGTAGCTGCACCACACGAATCTTTTCCTCCGGCAGATCGAGGATTTCAGAGAGCTGTGAACGCACATCGAAGGCGGATTGGGTGCCCATTTTCAGCACTACTCCGCCATCCAGGGTAGGGTAGGCAATCCCCGATTCGGGCTCTAAAAAGCCATGCTCGATGAAGGGGGTGGTGTAGTCGCCTTCCACAATGGCGGCACATTTCTCAAAAGCCTGATCGGCAGCCCCGCGTTCGATCCTGGCATGATGGGCCAGGTTGCCTTTTTCGTGGATTTTAGGTGCATCGGGTTCGGCCGCATCCTGCGGGGTGAATACACCTGGCAAAACTTTGTAACTGACCTCGATCTTGCCCAGGGCTTCATCAGCGATCTCGGCTGATTCAGCATAAACGGTCGCCACAGGATCGCCAATATACCGCGTTTTATCCGCCGCCCAAGCAGGCTGGTCGCGCTCGACGATGCCCGCCTGATTCTCCCCGGGAATATCTGCGGCGGTGACCACCAATTCGACGCCAGGCGTGGCTTGCGCCGCGGAGATATCGATGTTCAGGATTTCAGCATGAGGATGCTGAGCCCATAAGATCTTGCCATGAAGCATGCCTTCCACACGGATGTCATCACCGAATAACGTCCTCCCGGTGACCAGGTCAACGGCGTCTTGGGTGAGCAGAGTCGTACGTACGTGGTCTCCCTCAGGGGCGATGGGCGGAGTCGTTTCGCCCTTGCGGATCATCTCGCCAGCGCCGTGGACGGCGTCAATGATGTTGACATAGCCTGTACAACGACACAAATTGTTATTCCTCTTGAAAGCGGTCTTGATCTCTTCGGTAGTGGGCGCGGGGTTTTGGTCCAGCAATGCCTTGGCAGCCATGATCATGCCCGGAGTGCAGAATCCACACTGAACCGCGCCCTGCTCGACAAAAGTGTACTGCAAGGGATGCAGGCCGCCATCGGAAGAGAGACCTTCGATGGTCTCGACCGAGCAGCCTGCCACTTTGGACATCCTCACCAAGCAGGCACGCCTCACTTTGCCGTTGAGGATAATTGTACAGGCACCGCAATGGCCGCTGTTACAACCATTTTTGGTGCCGGTGAGGCCCAAATGATCGCGCAGGAAATCCATCAAGCTCAATTCGGGAGACACTTGAGTCTGAACTTGCCTGCTATTTACCGTTAATTCGATATCGATCAGTTCCACCATAAGATTTCCTCAACGGTTCGTCGGGAAACCAGAAATTCCCTTGCCAAAGTTTTTGATCAAATATCAGCTCTCAGGCCATTCCTGGGTTTTGACGATCTCTTTCATCTTCACCTGATCGATCAGTGCCCCATGGCTGATCACGTAGGCTGGTGCTTCGTGATTGCGCAGCGCCTCTAGGACGTTGGGTTCATCCAACACGACGATATTGGCCGGCGCGCCGACTTTGAGCTCGAAATCCCCCAAGCCAATGCACTGAGCGGCCCTTTTGGTGACCATATCGTAGAGGGTTTCCATATCCTGGCGGGTAGTCATCCAAAGCAGGTGAGAGACCAGGAAAGCCACCTCCAACATATTATTGCGGCCATAGGGATAGTAGGCATCGGAGATATCATCCATACCCAGGCATACCAGCACACCCTCCTCCAAAAGCTCGCGGACGCGAGCATGCAATGGGCCGGTATGCGGGTCGCTGACCACACCCATTTGGGCTTGTTTGAGCAGCGCGGCAATCTTTTGCAGATAGGGTTTTGGGTAAAGAGCCATCGCCCGCGCATGATGAGCCAGGGATCGACCATGCCAACCACGCTGGATGGTCTCCAAAGCCATCAACTCCAGGGAACGCAGGCCCGGATCACCCGCGTCATCGACCAGCATAGAAACCGGCTTGTCAAACTCTTCAGCGATATCGTAACAGACCTTGACATGCTCGGCGATGTCGGCGTCGGTGAACTCAATCCAGGGGATACCGCCAACCACATCAGCGCCCAGCGCCATGGCCTGGCGGACAAGGTCAGCCGCGCCGGGCTCGCGCACGATGCCATCCTGGGCAAAGGCAACCACCTGGATATCCACAGTATCCTTGAACTCCTCACGCGCCCGGATCAACGCTTTGACGCCGATTAACTTGGCTTTGCTGTCCACGTCTGCAAAGGCGCGTATATGCGTGCCCCCATAAATTGCCGAGAGAGCCACTGCCTTACGGACATTCTTGATGATCCAGGATTCGTCGTAGGATTCCTTGACCCGGGCGGCCAACTCGATGGCCGTCATGGCTTTGCCCATGTCGGCTCCGTGATAATCTTTGAGAGCCAGCTCATCCATCATCGGCAAAGTGTAAACCTTGCACAGGTGCAGATGGGTGTTGACAAAAGACTCGGTGACCAGGTTGCCCTGGGCATTAATGATCTGGCGAGCATCACTCGTCAGGTCTGCCCCTATCGCCGCGATCTTCCCCTCTGCCACACCGATATCAACCAGCTTCTCTGGCTGGTCACGGAATTGACAATTTGCGATCAAAATATCATAACGTTCAGCCATCATCGACCCTTTCTATAGCAAGTAGATAGTAGAATATAATCCACTCAACCCCTAAAAATTGCCTGATTCCAAACCCTAACGGCCCAGCAACTCAGGCATCGATCTCAAGATCGAACAAAAGACCCCGAACAACTTTTCAACCATTCGAGGTCTTTTGGATATCGAAACCTTCTCGCTAAACCATCACTTCGTCAGGCAGCCGCATGGTTTCATTGGCGTTGACGATTTCATCGGGCACATCGAAGTCCAGGTCCGCGCCGACCATCTGGCGCACATAATCTTTGATGGAGACATCCCAGTACTTCTTGGTGACGTAGTAAACGCGGGCGCCGCCTAGTTCGTGCTGGTACTCAGGCCAGGGATAGCTGGGCTGCGCCATGCCCACGCCCCAGCGTTTCCAGCCATTGTAGCTCTCATAAGTGGCCCACCACTCCTCGTTGCCCAGCAGTTCAAAACCATAATAGGCCTTGGCATAATACATGATAGCGCCTATGCGCAGGCCGCGCATCAGGGCCATGGTGTGCAGGCTGATATTGATCTCTTTGCTCATCAGACGGCCATTGGCAAAACCAGCCCACTCGCCATCCAAGATACCCACCAGCACGTAGGGGTCCTTCAAGCGCTTGCGATACCAGCCAGCCAACTCAGCGTAAACACGTGCGCCGACGACGTCATAGAAATCGTGCGGGGACTGCATCACCTTCATGACGTAGTCCATCATCATCGGTGCCTCTTCCAAACGCGCCTCACGGATGTAGAGGGTGCGGCCATCTTTGAGCTCAATAGTCGCTCCAGGCCAGGGCACCAAGTCCATGGGCGGCGCCTGCAAAATGGGTTCGATTTCTTCTACATCGAAAGTGACCTGAGGTCGAGATACTTCACAGGGGGGATCAAGACGCATGATATTTCTCCTATATAAATGATTGGGTTCGAGAATGCGGTTCTCCGCATTCCTATGGATTACTATTCTAACAAAGCCGCGCTCAACTCATTCAGACTCTCAACATGGCTTGGGTCAGCCGCATCGCCGTATTTGGTCTTGGGAAGAGCGGCTTTCTTCGCCATTAACTCTTCGTAACGATCATCATCCACGAAAGCCACACAGCGGCCGATGCTGGCCTCACCATCGACGAATCGCCAGGGAAAGAAGCCTATCTGGGCGCGCTGATTGAGCAGCAGATCGATATCTCCCCCCAGGCATTCGGCATGGATGATGCCATGCGGGAACATTTCGATGTGCATCAACTGGTATTTGCTGTCGTCATAGAATTCCGCCAATGACTTGCCGAACTTCTTCTGGAAAACCTTCTCAGCTTCCTTGGCCTGACGAGGCATCCAATTGCGGATGATCGTATTCATAGGGTGGTCCGCGCTGCCGCAATCGACACCAATCCAACGCAACTTCTTGGCTATAGCCCACTCAGCAAATTCACGGTCGGGGCCGGGGTGTTTGACCATATAGCGGATCTCGTCGGCGGTATCGTGATCCCAGCCAAAGTGATGATAGCCGGTGTGAATGATGAGGATATCGCCCTCTTTGACTTCGACGCGCTCTTCCACCATTTGGCTGGTGTAGACATCATAGTCCCCAGCCACATCACTGAGATCGACGATAACGCCCTCACTGACCAGGAAATCCATATCCAATTCTGCCATATCTTTACCTGGCGTATAGAAGTGAATCTCTCCATCCAGGTGTGTGCCCAAGTGGTTAGAGTGGGTCAGCAACTGGCCGTTAGCGCCGTTGGGAGCTAGACGTTTGAAATACTTCACCTGCAAGGGTTCATAGGTCGGCCAGGGAGGCGTGCCCACGCCCAAAGGGATCGTCAGATCAATTACTTTCATGCTCACTCCTTGGATAGATGATTCAGAACGGGATTAGAACGCACCTGACACCAATGCTAACACAATTCCGCCGGCAATGACACTTCCCAACTGCCCCGCAGTGTTTGCCCCCATGGCATGCATCAACAAGAAGTTTCCGAAATCATATTCTTGCCCAACCCGCTGGACGATGCGCGCCGACATGGGGAAAGCGCTGATGCCAGCCGCTCCAATCAAGGGATTGAATTTCTTGCCAGAAAGCAGATACATCAATTTACCGAACAAAACGCCACCCATCGTATCCAACACAAATGCCAGCAAACCCATCGCCAGGATCAGGACCGTCTCCGTGCGGATGAAACTCTCCCCGGTCATTGTGCTGCCAATGGTCAAACCGAGGAAAATGGTGGTGATGTTGGCGATCTCGTTTTGAGCCGATTTGCTCAACCGTTCGACAACGCCAGACTCGCGCATCAGGTTGCCGAACATCAGGGTGGCGATCAACGGTGAGGCCTTGGGGGAGATCAGCGAGACCACAATCGTCACGACCACTGGGAAGAGCACGCGTGTGGTCTTGAAGATCTCTCGCTGGGTATAGGGCATGCGCACTTTGCGTTCTGCATCGGTAGTGAGCAGCCTCATCACTGGGGGTTGGATGATCGGCACCAGGGACATATAACTGTAGGCAGCCACCGCGATCGGGCCGAGCAGCTCCGGTGCCAGGCGGCTGGACACATAGATGGCTGTGGGGCCATCGATGGCGCCGATGATGCCGATGGATGCCGCTTCATTGAGATCAAAACCCAAAGCCAGAGCCAACATCAGGGTGCCGAAAATGCCCAATTGACCGGCAGCCCCCAGCAAGGCCATACGGGGGTTCTCCAGCAAGGGACCAAAATCGGTCATCGCGCCAATGCCGATGAAGATCAATAACGGGAAAAGTTCCGTCGCCACCCCGGCTTCATACAAGATGCCCAATAAACCATGCTGATCCACATCGGCAATCCCTGTCAATGGCAGGTTGGTCAGGATGGCCCCAAAACCGATCGGCAGCAGGAGCACAGGTTCATAATCCTTGGCAACGGCCAGATAGATCAGCACGCCCCCCACGGCCATCATGACGAGGTTTTTCCAGGTTAGCGCCAGGACCGCTTGAAGAATGATCTCGATTAAATGTGCCATGATGATTCTATTCGAATGTAATCAGCACGGCCCCGTAATCCACAGCCTGCCCGACGCTGACTTCAACACCCGCGATG
Organism: Anaerolineales bacterium; assembly: GCA_028278545.1. Taxonomy (GTDB): domain Bacteria; phylum Chloroflexota; class Anaerolineae; order Anaerolineales; family UBA11858; genus NIOZ-UU35. The sequence continues at coordinate 8,521 of JANQED010000184.1, read as the reverse complement.
GTGCCCTCCCGAGGCGAGTAGATGATATTCTTCATCTTCATGGCATCGAGCACGCAAAGGGCATCTCCTTTGAGAACCTTCTGACCGGGCTGCACGTTGACCTCAACGATATCTCCCGGCATGGGCGCGGTGATCGCGCCTTCAACGGCGATTTCTTCTTGCTTGGGAGCCGGTTTTTCAGTTGCGGATTCCACTTTTGGAGGTGCTTCTGTCTCAACAGGCTCGGTCCGTGGTTGAGCTGTTCGCTCCTCAAGAACGACTTCATAGGTTTCCCCATCGACAACAGCAATCACTGGCGAAGCAGATAAATCTTTGATCTCAACGATGAACTCCTGGCCGTCAACCTTGACCAGGACCTGTTGACTAGAATCACTCATTGCAACTCCTTGAGAATGTCTGCGCGCGCCACGCTCGCCCTGCGTGCCGTCGGCACGAGACACCCTTGGCAGGCCGGATATTCACGGCTACGCATGGCGAGAATCTCTCCAATAACGCCCAGGCGGAGATTCAAGCAAGTGCCCAAGATTACTGTCGCCATGTTTTCTGTGCATATTGGCATAAGCTATTGAAACCGCAATCCCGGCAACCCGCTTTCGCACCGCTTCTCGGTCTGAAACCTGATCAACTTGAGCTTCTTTCCCCGGACCAGTTGAAACAGACCTCTCAGGGGCACTGAACAACTCCCGTAAAACGATCATTATCAGGACCAGCAAACCCAAGGAGGCAAAAGTGATCAATATCCCCAGGACACTGAGTTGTAAACCTTGCGCTAACTCACTCAATGGTTACCTCCGATTTGCACAAGCCCCTAAAGCGGGATGTTGCCATGCTTTTTAGCCGGGGAACTGACCTTTTTATCTCGCAGCAACTCCAAAGCAGCGATCAGCCGAGGTCTGGTTTCAGAGGGGGCGATAATGTCATCCACGTGTCCGCTGGCGGCCGCCGAATACGGCTTGGAGAACTTCTCTTCATACTCCACAACAAACTCTTGCTTAACCTCGTCAGGATTCTGCACATCTTTGAGCTGCTTGGAATAAAGGATATTCACCGCGCCATCAGCGCCCATCACGGCAATTTCAGCCGTGGGCCAGGCAAAAACCATATCCGTACGAATGTACTTACTGCTCATGACAATATAGGCCCCACCATAAGCTTTGCGGGTGATCACCGCGAGCTTTGGCACCGTCGCCTCCGAATACGCGTAGACGATCTTCGCACCATGGCGGATGATGCCACCATGCTCTTGTTTGACACCCGGCATGAAGCCTGGCGTATCGATCAAGGAAATGATTGGGAAGTTAAAGGCATCGCTGAAACGAATGAACCGGGCGATTTTGTCCGATACATCGATATCCAACACCCCGGCCATCACCATGGGCTGGTTAGCGATCACCGCCACCCCCTGACCGTGTAAGCGAGCAAACCCCACCAAGGCATTGGGGGCAAAGTTTTCATGCACAGGCATAAAACTACCCCGATCAAAGATCATTCCAATCGCTATGCGCATATCATAGGCTTCAGCGGGATCGGTCGGCACCAGGGTGTTCAGGGCAGCATCCTGCCTCCTGGGGTCATCCTCGAGGGATATCCGGGGTGGGGGTTCGGCATTATTCGAAGGGAGATAACCGATCAACCTGCGGGTTATCGCTAACGCCTCCGCTTCCGATTTGGCAGCAAAATGCGCCACTCCACTAACCGAACTGTGAACCGCAGCGCCCCCAAGTGATTCAAGATCAACTTTCTCACGAGTGACGGTTTCGATGACCTTGGGACCCGTGATAAACATGTGGCTGGTTCCTTCCGCCATAATGACGAAATCCGTCAAACCGGGAGAATAGACCGAGCCGCCCGCACACGGCCCCAACATCACGCTGATTTGCGGGACAACACCGCTGGCCTGGGTATTGCGCCAGAATAATTCTGAGAAGGCGGCCAGGCTATATACGCCCTCTTGAATGCGAGCACCAACGGAATCCATCAGGCCGATCACCGGAACACCAGAATCCATTGCCAAATCGAGTATCTTGGCAACCTTCTGCCCATGCACTTCAGAGAAAGAGCCGCCTAACACCGTAAAATCTTGGGCGTAAACACAAACCATTCGGCTATCAATCTTGCCAAAGCCAACCACCACACTATCTCCAGGATAGCGCTTTTCATCCATGCCGAAATCACTATGGCGATGGGTCCAATAGGCGTCCACTTCACGGAAACTGTCTTCATCAAGCAACTGAAGTATGCGTTCGCGGGCAGTCTGCTTGCCTTTGGTATGTTGGGCATCAATTCGCTTTTGACCACCACCTTTAGCGATCTTTTGACGCGCCTCTTCTAATTCAGTTATCAGCGATTGATGTTCGTCCTTCAAGATTGCCTCCCCATAGGTTCACTTTGAATTGCCATCTGGCATTCCCTTCGCGAAACAGCTCTGATCATACCAGTTTATTGTATTCTTCAATTGTCAGACATGTCAAATTACAAATATCACATTTCTGTGAGCTTAAGAACTAATTTTGTGCACAATACAACTAACCCTACAAATCATCATCGACTTGAGTGATTATGCAGTATATTCAATTGATACGACGTATGTTACGCGACTGGGAACCTCACTCGTGAGTGCGCAACATGACTGATATAAGTCAGAAGTGTTTAAGTGGCGAAATCTGAGCCGAGAATATAGTTCTCCAGACCCTTGATCAAGCTCTCACGGTCAGACAAAAGCATATCGACCACATCCCGAATGGAGACCATGCCCACAATGATTTCGTTTTCAATCACCGGCAGATGACGAATGTGGTACTGATTCATCAACCCCATACACTGATCCATCGAAGTACCCATATTAACCGTCATCATTTGCCTGGTCATCACTTCGCGTACAAGCGTGCTTTCGGCGGAAAGGCCCTTGAGCTCACATTTGCGTGAGTAATCGCGCTCGGTGAAGATACCCACAATTTTCTCGTTCTCGACCACCATCACAGCGCCGATATTGGCTTCAGCCATGACTTCCAGTGCTCTCAGCACAGTGGCAGTCCCCGCCACAATATATTTACTGCCATCCCCTTTACCGCTCAGCAGTTGTTTTACAGTTGCCATCATCCTACCTCCTAAAGTTTGTAAATTGTGAATCAAAATTTTCTTTGTTTACGTTTTAAACTGTCACTAGCCGCAAAAACCTCCAATAGAACGATATGCGGACGAATAGCGATCCTTTGCCGAAAGCCGGTAAGAGCATTTTATCGCCAACTCATCACTCTTTGACATAGGGCAGCCCGAGGGCTTCAGGTTTCGCCGCGCCCCAGCGGGTCCTAAACCACTTCATAGACATGCTGAACAAAACAATCAACGTGATAGCAAAGGGCACCGTCCGCCAGACATAGCGAGAGAACAAACCTGGTAGAACCAACTGCGGGTTGAGCGATAACTGCCAAAGGGTGCCGAACAGCAAAGAGCCCGCCAGCATGATAAATGGATTCCACATCGAGAAGAACACCAAAGCCAGGGCGATGAACCCCCATCCCATCAGGAAGTTGTAGTTCCAAACCGGGTTGTAATTCAGCGCGTAAACCGCACCGGCAAACCCCATCAACATGCCGCCCGTAATAGAGCACCAGTAGCGAGTTCTAGACACATTGACCCCCGATACTTCCGCCACTGAGGGATTCTCCCCTACCGAGCGAATCTGCAACCCCAGGCTGGTCTTCGAGAGCACGAACCAGGTGATGACGACCAGCGCCACCCCAACATAGAAGAAGGGCGAGACTCCCAAAAATGTGGGGATTCTATCCATGCCCAGAGGACCAGTGTACGGGTTACCGATATAGGTTGTCAAACCAAATCCCATGATCCAGATGCCCATACCGCTGACCACCTGATCACCCCCCAGGGTTACGGAGAAGAAACCATGCAAGAGGCCAAGCAGAGCGCCAATCGCAATCCCCACTAAAAATCCAAGCAAATAACTGCCGGTGACTTGCGCCGTGATGAACCCCAGAGTTGCGCCAAAGAGCATCACCCCTTCCACACCAACGTTGATCACACCCGAACGTTGGCCGATCAGCTCGCCAATGGCCGCAATGGTAAAAATCGTTGACGCATCCAGACTTCGAATAAAAAACTCATTCATCTGGAGTCTCCTTCCTTGTGTTGACCAGAACTACCTGATAACGGTAAAAGAATTGAAATGCCACCAGCGTGATCATCAAGACACCCAAAAGGGCATAGTCAATCCCAAAGCCCAGTTTCAATTTGCCCTGCACAAACCTGCCCCCGTTGGTCAACCCCCCAAAGAGCAAAGCAACTGGAATGGCAGCGATGGGATTTCCTTGAGAAATCAATCCGCAGATGATGCCATAAAAGGCCAAATCTCCTTGGAAGTTGTAAGAGCGGGCAATCTTATAGACACCGGGAACAGCCGCAAAATAGTGATATCCAGCTAACCCCGCAAGAGCCGCGCCCAACACAAACACCAAAACCGAGATTTTGACACCGCTGATACCCGCATATTCCGCCGCGGTGGGATTCTGGCCATAGGCTCTGATCTGGTAGCCCAACTTGGTTTTGGCAAATACCCAATACAGCAACAAGGCGAAGCCAAGGGCTAAGACCACTGTAAATGGCACATCTTTGTACAATGGGGCATACAAGGATTTGGCCAGTTCGAAGCTTTCTCCCCTCCCGCCTGGGTTCATAAATGGACCTCCATCTTTGATCATGAAGGAAACCAGCCAAAACATGATGAAATTCAACATCATGGTGACCACGATCTCGTTGACGTTGTACTTACCTTTGAGATAGCCAGCGATTGTGCCCACGACGACGGCGCCTAGCATGGAAGCAACGACCATCAAGGGGATGATCAATTCTCCGGGATATTCAGCAGATTTGGCCCCCTTAACCCCAAAGGCGAACAACACCGCAAAGGCACTCAACGCACCAGCGTAGAGCTGGCCCGTCATACCAATATTCCACAACCCGGCACGGATGGGGATGATAAAAGCGCAAGCACACAATAAGAGGAAGATGAAGCGGTTGATGGTCAGCGGCAGGCCGAAAGGATTGAAAAAGGCGTAATCAAAGATCTCTTTGTATGCCTCAAGTGGATTAGCCTCTGCTTGAACAAACACCAGGCTGAACAGAAGCAGGGCGAAGACAACTGCCAGCGTTGAGATGACGGCTGCCTGCCACCCGGCCAACGTTTCTCTCTTCTTCAGTGTCAGTTCGTAGCTACCTATCCTCATGATGCACCTCCCCCGAGTTCCAATCCGGCCATCAAAGCACCTACATCCTCCCTTTTGGCCGCCTCGCCGGGCAGGATGCCCATGATCACTCCCTCGTATACCGGCGCAACCCAATCACTCATTGACAAGATCTCGTCCAAATCTTCAGAGATGAGAAGAACACCCGCTTTTTCCTGTTTCGCTTCCATAAGTTTGTTACGCACGAATTCTGTAGCGCCAACATCCAACCCTTGCGAAGGGAGATCAGCGATCACCAATCTAGGTTTTCGTGAAAGCACCCGCCCGAGAATGACTTTTTGCAAGTTGCCACCCGACAGGCTCTTGGCAGTCGTTTCTGGCCCGGGTGTCGCTACGCTAAACTCCTCGATGATCTCGTTGGTCAGTTCACGCATCTTCCTGTAGTCCAGAGTGCCGCCCCTGGAAAACTCTTCATCAAAATAATAGTTCATCATCAAGTTCTCAATCAGAGAGAATTCTCCAATCGAGCCAACATCGATGCGGTCAGCAGGAATGTAGCCGATACCGGCCTGCCACCTTTCCAATGAGGAGGCCTGGGTGATATCGCGGCCATCAAGGGTAACCTTGCCCTCCAGTTCTTTGCGCAGGCCGGCAATCACCTCAACCAATTCGCGCTGGCCGTTGCCAGAAATACCTGCGATGCCGAAAATTTCACCCTCATGGATGGTGAACGACATCTTATCTACGGCAGTCACTCCTTTATCGCTGAGCGCAGAGAGGTTCTCTATCTCCAGGATGGGTTGGCCCCTTTCAACTTTTTTCCTCTCAACTCGAAAGATGACCTCCCGGCCCACCATTTCTCTGGCCAGGCTCCTTTCAGTGGCTTCGGAGGTCTTTATACGGTTGACCACTTTACCACGCCGCAACACCGTTACCCGGTCGCTGATCGCCAAAACAATAGGTAATTTATGGGTAATGAAAGGTACAATGGCTAAATCCTCATTAGACATCGTCTTGATGGATTCCATCAGCACTTCTGTCTCAATCGGCGTCAGCGCAGAGGTCGGCTCGTCGAGGATGAGCACCTTAGCCCCGCGGTAAAGGGCCTTGAGGATTTCCACCAACTGTTTTTCACCTTCCGAAATCTGCCAGACTTTGGCTCTGAGATCGATCTTGAAGCCATATTTCCGGCTGAGTGCCGTGATCTCTTCTTCTGCGCGTTTCAAATTCAGGATTGTGCCAGCCCGGGGATGCCCAAGGATGATGTTCTCGATCACAGTGTGCGCGGGCACCAATTTACGGTGCTGGTGGACCATGCCGATTCCCAAATCGATAGCGTCCAGAGGCGATTTGAATTTGACGGCCTTGCCCCCAACGATCAGCTCTCCCTCATCAGGCTGGTACAACCCGAAGAGGATGTTCATAAGGGTGGTTTTGCCAGCGCCGTTCTCTCCTAAGATGGCATGAACCTCGCCAGCATTGATCTCAAAATCTATCTTGTCATTGGCGACCACCCCAGGGAATCGCTTGGTGATCCCCTGCGCCTCTAAAACCGTGTCACCGCGTTTAATCTCGTCTAGGAGCATATTGCCTGCCTATCTCACTACGTGAATTGGGGAAAAATGATCGATAAGGCCAATTATTAAGCTGAGGCTCCCACCTCGGGGTTTTGCCCCAAAGAACGGGAGCCTCACTTTGTCATGAAAAACTGGTTTGCATACAATCAAAGAAAGATCAAGAAGCCTTACTCCAAGACCTCCATGCCTTCAAGATCGAAATTGAACTGGAAGAGCAGCCACTCGGCGGTAGGCTCAACACCCGCAGCCTTGACCTCGGTTCCAGCTTCAGGAACAGGAAGACCTTCCAGATCCAGACCAGTGCCATTGCTGACAAAGGCATATGCGGTGAAAGGATCCCACTCGCCAGCCATCATCTCGGCACGGCGCTGTGCCACGAGATCGACAATCTCTTGTGGAACTACAGCCAGAGCAGCAGGGCTGATGGCATCCACACCGACTTTGCCATCGTTCATGATGTCAACGGTCAGTTCTTCAGTTCCGTCTGCCAGGGTCATAGTGGACTCCATGCCCAGGTACAGAACTGTTTCGGGTTGCTCACCCGCCATCATAGCTTTGATGATCTCGTTGTAGAGCACTTCCCAACGGGTGTCGAAGGAGATGGCAACTGTATCGGTGTTGCCCCAACCGTAGAAGCCGACGATATCCATGTCCTTACCAACGAACCAGATACCCTTTTCGATAGCGACATCCAAGGGTGAGCCGGAGTCGGTCTGGTGGGTGATGACATCGACATTGTACTGATCCACCAGGGTGGCGGCGATATCGCGCTCTTCCTGCGGCAGGTACCAGTCACCAGCGTACTTGACGTAGACGGTGATGTCTTTGCCAAGCATCTCGGCAGCATCCTGCACACCCAGGTAGAAACCAGCCGTGCGGCGGATTACCTGGACGGAGGGGAAGGCAGAGACGATACCAATAGCGCCAGTCTCGGTCAACGCGCCCGCTACCAGACCTTCAAGGTACAGGGCCTGATACTGGCGGGGGAAGACTCGCAAGAAGTTGTCTTTTGCGGTGGGATCACTGGCGATAATGGAGACGAAGTAAACTTCGGGGTATTTCTCGGCAATGTCAGCCAGGGGCATACCCATGAATTCTGCATTGCCAACCACGATGTCAGCACCATCATCTGCGATCATCTCCTCAGCAAAGGGGACACTGACGTCAGGCATGACTTCCTCGCGATAGACATAGGTCACGCCAGGGTATTTTTCAGCCAGCCGCTCGCCAGCGCGATGGTGAGCGCCAGACCAGGTGGTGCCTTCGATAATGCTGAAGTGCTCGATTGCCAGGGTCAGTTCGCCTTCCATGGCTTCTTCGGCAGGCATTTCTGCTTCCATAGCGGGCAGCGTAGCAACTTCACCAGAAACGATCTTGGGGATCAAGGCTTCGATCTCGGCCTTGAGTTCATCGGGAACTTCCACGCCACCATAACCCAGGCCAACACCACCGTTATCCAGGGTGCCCAGGTAGTTGCCGCCAGCGAAGCTGCCATCCATGGCCGCCTGAATGGTCTCATAGACATACAGGTCCATGTTCTTCAGGGCACTCGCCAGCACATACTGGGCCTGGTTAGCGAACTGCACCGACCAGTCATTGTCAACACCAATGATCCAGCCAGCACCGCGCTCTTCCATCACTGCCAGGGTGCCAGCACCCACAGGGCCTGCCACAGGCATAATGATGTCGGCGCCTTCGTCCATCAGGCTCTCGCCCATGGTGCGGCCATCATCGGTGCTCTCGAAG
>JANQED010000176.1 GCA_028278545.1 Anaerolineales bacterium | reverse complement strand
GCCGGCACCTCTTGGAGGCTAGTGAGCATGCCGGGTTTTCCTGACCTCGGCGCGGTGGAGGTCACGCTGGAATTTGACCATGAAGGCGCGATCAACGGCGTGGGTGGGTGTAACTTATACGGCGGCAGTTACCAAACTACAGCGGGCACCAACCATGTCCGCTTTGGAGAATTGTTTTCGACATTGATGGCCTGCCTTGACGATAATTCCATGGATATCGAATTTGCCTACCTTGGGGCACTAAGCGAGGCACTTACCTATTCGATATCGCTGGATGCCCTTCGCATCCAGGTTCCGGGTGGCACGCTGGAATTCATCCGCGCAAATGATGGCCTGGACTAGGCAAAACCAGGATCCAAGCGCAACCGGATCTAACAATATGGCTGGGACGGACTCTGCGCTTTCTATGGTTCGCCTTTCCCACATGTTGGCTGCTTACTGGCTTGTCTTCCTCTCGATTTCGCGATCAAGCTATCGTATATCCCTCCTCTTATACGTCAATAGCTTCATCTCGGTCATCTCCTCAATAGCATAGCGCAAGCCCTCGCGGCCCAAGCCGGATTGCTTCACGCCGCCATAGGGCATGTGATCGATGCGGAACGTGGAAACCTCATTGACCATCAATCCCCCAACCTCAATGTTGTCAAAGGCGTATTGGATCAGATCCCAATCGCTGGTGAACACGCCGGCCTGCAGGCCGAATTCGCTGTCGTCCACCGCCTGCACCGCCTGCTCAAAAGCCGCATAAGGATCCACACCGACCACTGGGCCGAAGACCTCCTTGCAGGACACCGACATGGTGGGGTCCAAGTTCTCCAATACCGTCGGTTGGACCAGGTTGCCATCGCGCTGGCCTCCCGTGAGCAGCCTGGCGCCCCCGTCCACTGCTTCTTTGATCCAGGCTTCCACCCGCTCCGCCGCGCTGCCGTCGATCAGCGGGCCGACATCAGTCTTCTCATCCAAAGGATCGCCCACCACAATGGACTCCACCAGCGGGATGAGTTCATCCACAAAGTCTTTGTAGATCGGCTCTGCGGCATACACGCGCTGCACCGAGATGCAGGATTGCCCCGCGTAGGAGAAGCCGCCCCAGGCCACCCGGCTGGCAGCGTGGGCTACATCGGCGTCGCTGTGCACGATCACGCCGGCATTGCCGCCCAGCTCCAGCGTGACACGTTTCATGCCCGCATTGCGCTTGAGCATCCAGCCTACCGCTGGGCTTCCGGTGAAGCTAAGCTTGCGGACGCGGTCATCCTCAACCAGAGGCGCGGCGTCCTCGGTACTGCAGGGCAGCACATGGCAGCCACCAGCTGGCCAGCCGGCTTCCAGAATCACTTCACCAAGCTTGAGGGCGCTTACCGGTGTGGCGCTGGACGGACGAATGATAATCGGATTGCCGGCGGCCAGTGCAGGGGCTACTTTGTGGGCCACCAGATTCAGTGGGAAGTTGAAGGGCGAGATGCCTACCACCGGGCCCAGGGGAACCCGGCGGACATGGGCCATGCGCCCCTCGTTGCCAGGGAGCCAATCCAAAGGCACAATCTCGCCGTAGATGCGCTTGGTTTCCTCCGCCGCGATCCTGAAGGTATACACCGCCCGATCCACTTCGGCGCGAGCAGTGCGAATCGGCTTGCCGGCTTCCAGTGCAATCGTGCGGGCGAATTCCTCGTGGCGCGCTTGAATCTCCTCGCTAATCGCGTTGAGGATCTTTTCGCGTTCCCAGGATGGGATCTTGCGCGTAGCCTCAAAGGCCTTTGCCGATACGGCGATAGCCGCTTCGATCTCCTTGGGGCCGGCTAAATGAACCACCGCCACCAAGGCGTCGTCATAGGGGCTATGCACTTCAATGGCGGCATCCATCTTCGGCCATTGGCCGTTCAGCAAAATGCCATACTCGCCCAATTCGGAGCTTTGCGGCCCGCCTGCGGCAGCGCGGGTCTCGGATGCACGCAATCTGTTCGGGGTTGGCACGGGTTCTCCTATTCGCTGCGGATGGCGGATCAGATTCGCGCCGGGGCCCGGGAGTTGGGCGCCGAGCAATCCATCTACCACCCGGTGGAACCTTTTGGGAACGAATGGACTCTATGTTTCCAATCTACACCATTATCCTTCACAAAAGGGCAATCCAATAGATCCTATTCGTCTGAATCCCGTGCGGTAAACTTGGAATCTTCCAAAATGGAACTGGAGATGGGCATGAAAGTCATCGTTCTGGGTGCAGGCTTGGTAGGTGCGCCAATGGCGCTCGATCTGGCAAAGGATCCCGGCTTTGAAGTCACGGCCGCTGATGTAAACCAAAGCAGCCTCCGGGCGTTGAAGTCAAAAGACCCACAGATTGAGACGATTCAGCGGGACCTCTCAGATCCCGGGGAAGTGACCAGCCTTGTTGCAGATTACGACCTTGTACTTAGCGCAGTTCCTGGTTTTATGGGCTATGAAACGGCCAAGGCCATCATTCAAGCCGGAAAGGATTGTGTAGATATTGCCTTCTACGAAGAAGATCCATTCACCTTGGACGAGTTGGCCCAAGCGAAAAACGTCACCATGGTAATGGATTGCGGTGTTTGCCCCGGCATGAACAATGTCCTCATTATGAAAGCGATTCGGCAACTGGATCAAACTGAATCGGTGGTGACCTATGTCGGTGGGTTGCCCGTAGTGCGCGAATGGCCCACTGAGTACAAAGCGGTCTTTTCACCGATTGACGTAATTGAGGAGTACACACGACCTGCTCGCATAATTGAACACGGCATGAAAGTGCGAAAACCCGCCCTATCAGAGCCGGAATTCATTTTCTTCCCTGGGGTGGGCACCCTTGAAGCCTTCAATACGGATGGCTTGCGTACGATGCTTCAGACCGTCCCGGCCGCCAATATGAAGGAAAAGACCTTGCGATATCCCGGCCATATCGAAAAAATGGGCGTTCTGCGTGATTTGGGATTTTTCTCGAAAGAGCCATCGATCGATATCGAAGGCAAGAAAGTCAGCCCCCTGGAAATGACCGCCCAAATTCTATTTCCTCATTGGACCCTGGCGCCGGGGGAGGCCGATCTCACGATCTACAAGTGTGTGATTACGGGGAGCAAAGACGGCCAAAAAAGGGAAATCACCTTTGATATGCTGGATCATTACGATCCCGAAAGCGACGTCACTTCAATGGCCCGCACGACAGGCTATACCGCTACCCTCGCTCTTCGCTTGATCGCAGAAGGCCAGTACACCCAGAAGGGGATTTCTCCTCCCGAGTACCTGGGCAAGCATCCGGGCTGCGTGGACTTTCTGCTGCAGGGATTGAAAGCGCGCGGCATCGAGTACCAAGAGTCTGTCGCTAGGATTTGAGGCTTTTCGTCAATTCGGTCTCTGAACTCACCGCAAAACATCTCAATGACCGATACAGTTCTACCCGGCCCTTAGTGCTATCGGTGTTAGAAGAACCTTTCCAGAAATCGCGTGATCACCCACAAGAATATGGGCACGAAGAAAGTGGTGAGGAATCCTCTGATAGTCCCGGTGGACCAAGGCCACGTAGACGTATTGCCGAGAGTGCCTCGCTCCGTTCTCAGCGCTTGCAAGGCTCGTTGAATATCATCAGCAGCCTCAAAATCGTCCACATCAGTTTGAACCAGACTCTGATGCAGGCGTTCAATGCGGCTATCGATCTCATCTAACACATTTTCTTTTTCTTCAAGCAGCCTGGTCCGGATGCTCATCAGAGGCAAGATGAAGGCGGCCAGCGCCACCACAAGTAACGTGATATGGAAAAGGCCAAATGCCTGGTCGACACCCAGGAAGACCAGTTGGTAAACACCAAAAATGGTGATCAAGATCAGTGCAATGCCTAGCTTTGATGTGAAGATAGAAAAAGCATGGGAAGGGCCAAGCCGAAAAAGACTGACTTCTTTCACGCCGCGATGAAATTGCGAGATTAACCGCAATTGACGAATAGCCTGGAATACCAGGGAGAAAAACGTAGCCACTGCCAGGGAACGGAACAGGAACTGGTATACGTTGGTAACAGGCGGATAAGCTTGGATCTCGGTGCGAACTTCGGGAACTAGCAGAGAGATCATAACTTGTAGGGCCAATGTAAGCGCAATGGCGATCCAACCCAGCCGCGCAGGCAAAGTGGTGAATTCGTTCTCCAACTTGGCGTATTCGATTTCATCTACGGACAACAGTGGTTTAAATTTGCTCAGCGCATCTTTTGCCGCGTTGTTGAGGTAATGCAGAACCCCAATGAAATAGACGCCCCAAAGAGCATCCGTGGTATGTTCAGGCTCAAGTTCACCTACAGGTAAGACCTCCGCAACCCATAGCACCCAGTTGTTCAAGAAACCTAAAACGACCAAAAGAACTAGATAGAAAGCCCAGGTTGGCCCAGGTAAGGATTTGATCCCACTAATAATGCGATCAATCCAGCTGGCTTGATGTGCCTCGATACCAGAATTTGATCCAGGTCTCTTAAGATCCTTGATAGTGGCAGTCACACAACCTCCTTTAAGGCGAACAACAGTATTCTTTGGGACAAAGAAAACCAAGAACCATTATAGGTTAACAGTAGTTGTGCAAACATCATGATTGGGCCGCGGAAAGAAGTAACAGTTCTCCCAGCCACAATCCTTCTAAACCTAAACTAAAGAAATACATCTGGCTCGGAGTTTCCCCCATAGTCCGAGGTGTTCCCGGCTCAAGCAGTTCACGCGCCGCAATTCGCGTATTTCACGGAAAGAAATGGCTTTCCTGAAGTCGCGTTTTCGAAAACTCGTTCAATCCCTGGCATTGTTCTGCTGCAAATTGGGTGCATTCCAGAGGACCAAAGTGCACATTGGTTACCGGCTCACTCCGCTATTTGCATTTTCTCCGGTTTCTCTCAGTCAGGTTTGCTGCCTTGCGGTAGACTCAGATTATCCGCGGACTACCCCTTGTGGGTTCGGCGTGTACTCATCGGTGCTTATCACTCAGCAGGAAGCCCTAGTGAGTGGGCCCTCTCAATATCCTGAGGAGGTTCAAAATGGACGTGGCAGTTTTCCTATTATCGGCTGTGCTGCTGCTCGCTTTCGCGTACCTGGTCTTCTACCGCGTAGTCGCGCAAGACTATTTGAAGAAGGGGCGCCTAAGTTGGCTGGCATCGGCCCTACAGCTCCTTGTCTTAGTGGCTTTCTTCCTTTTTCCATACTTGTACATGCCGTCAGAATGGGCCTGGGATTGGTTGCCTAATGGAACCTGGAACCGCCTGATCGCATTTGTGCTGGCCTCAACCGGGGTGCTGCTTGCTTTTGGCACGATGATTTGGTTTGGGCTGAAGCGCGCCTTTGGCCTCGAAGCAAAAGGGATTGTCACCACAGGTCTGTATCGTTACACGCGCAACCCACAGATCATAGGAGCCTGGTTGATGGTGTTGGGTGTGTTTGCCTATTTACCGTCGCTGTACAACGTGGGCTGGGTGTTGATTTGGGCACTGATTTCGTACTGGATGGTAGTGAACGAAGAAAGCTATCTCCGCAGATTGTATGGTGAAGAGTACGAGCGCTATTGCGAACAAACGCCCCGCTACCTGATTAGGTGGTAACGTGAATGTTTGACATCAATGACGCGGTTTGTTTGCCTCAGGTAGCTGAAGCCAGTTTGGGGCAGTTAGCGAAATCCTGAAGATTAGTGAGGCGCGGCCCGATCTATTGGCATCCAGGCATCTCACTGAGTAGTTTTCCAGGCTGTTAGCTTTGCCAAAGCAGTCGGGAGATGATCTATCCCGCCAAACTCCTTGACCGTGATCAGCCTTATCTTTTCTTTTAGTTCTGGTTTTATGTGCGTATAGGCCATCTCATCAATGCCGCCGATGCTTTCGCAATCATCTTCTACTAGGATATCTGGGACCAATCTTTCAGCTATATCTCTGTATGCCTCACCAGCCTTACGATACAGGACCTCTCCTCTGGGGAAGCTGAATCTTTCCAAAACGTACTTGTCGGCCTCTACACCCGTCTCTGACGTATGCGAGCTTAGATAAACGATCTCGGCGCCTTGATCAGACCAAGTTCTTAGCTTGCTTACAGCATTCCCGATTGGAATATAGGAGTGAAAATCGCGCACAGAGCTTTCGTTGATTTTGACTTGGGCAACCGCTTCCTCGCGGGTTTTCCCTTCCGCGTTTCTGTGCATTATTGTGGTCCCATGAAGAAAAACCGCGATTTTCATCGTTCGAATTGTACAGGCAGTTTGGCCTCTGTGTTAACATCCCTGAAGTAGAACTCCTCATGTGAGCGAAATGGAAAGTCGCGGCGTTTTGCACAACGATAGGTTCTTCATCTCTGGCACGGATTTTGAACCTGCCTATCTGGTCCTGTACCATTCCGGCGAGCTACAGCACCGGGTGGACCGCGCCTTGGAGGAGCTGCGCTCATGTCGCATCTGTCCCCGAAATTGCGAAGTGGACCGGCTGGCCGGCGAGCAGGCGGTGTGCAAGGTTGGGCGCTATGCGCACGTCTCCAGCCACTTCCCCCATTTAGGCGAAGAGGATTGTTTGCGCGGCTGGCGCGGCAGCGGCACGATT
>JANQED010000175.1 GCA_028278545.1 Anaerolineales bacterium | reverse complement strand
GAAGATCTTAAGCGCATCGGCATCATCGCTTTTGTTTTGCTGGTATTGTTGATCGTATTGGCACTAGTTCTGATCTAGGTCTCCCCGGAACTCGTTGACTCAAGCTGTTTCCCCTGGCTGGCCTCGCTCCAAGCAGCGCGTTTTGTTGTACGCTTTCTGTGTCCGGAAGTGGCCGGCAGTTAGCCCGTCGGCAAACCTGCGGCTACGGCTGGCAAGAGAGTATCACTCCCCACAGGAACTGCTCTATATCTTGATGGGTGCTGATCGGATAACCACTATCTGTTGTGGTTTGCATTCTCTGTTCGCACGCTTGATACGTGTGTGTTGGTGTGGCCAACACGTCGGGCCCATTTGGTCAAGGGTGAATCACGTTTTGACAACCCTTTCTGCATCTGGTATACTGTTTGCAGAATTGGGTACCTTAATCCCTTACGTGGCCGGCGGGAAGAAACAACGAAACCACTAGCCAGCAGACCGTCGTTTGGTTCTGCTGGTCCCTTTGTCCCCACTGCATTGCATCAGATTTGACAAAGTTGGGCAGGTGTGGTACACTTCTTTCTTGCCATCAGAGACTGATGGACGAGCCCAATGACTCCAAATCGAGCAGTGGCTGGTCACACTGATTCTCAGATTTGACACAAAAAAGTGCGCGTGATATACTGCGCCGCCTTTTTGGGGGGACCTTAACAACTGAAGAGTGGTAGGAAAGCAAGCATGACTTTTGGGCCCTAAAGAAGTGCCCCAAACATTGTTTGGGTCTAAACTCTGAACGTAAATTTACGGAGAGTTTGATCCTGGCTCAGGATGAACGCTGGCGGCGTGCCTAACACATGCAAGTCGAACGGGAACCCTTGGATTCGTCTGGGGGGGAGAGTGGCGAACGGGTGAGTAACACGTAGGTGACCTACCCCGAAGAGGGGGATAACCACTGGAAACGGTGGCTAATACCCCATGTGGTCTGCCGGTCGACGGCAGATTAAAACTCCGGTGCTTCGGGAGGGGCCTGCGGCCCATCAGGTAGTTGGTAGGGTAATGGCCTACCAAGCCGATGACGGGTAGGGGGCGTGAGAGCGTGATCCCCCACACTGGCACTGAGACACGGGCCAGACTCCTACGGGAGGCAGCAGTGAGGAATATTGCCCAATGGACGCAAGTCTGAGGCAGCAACGCCGCGTGAGCGACGAAGGCCTTCGGGTTGTAAAGCTCTTTTCTGGGGGACGAGAGAGGACGGTACCTCAGGAATAAGTCACGGCTAACTACGTGCCAGCAGCCGCGGTAATACGTAGGTGGCGAGCGTTATCCGGATTTATTGGGCGTAAAGCGCGTGCAGGCGGTTTCGTAAGTCGGACGTGAAAGCTCCTGGCTTAACTGGGAGAGGTCGTTCGATACTGCGGGGCTTGAGGTTGGGAGAGGGACGTGGAATTCCCGGTGTAGTGGTGGAATGCGTAGAGATCGGGAGGAACACCAGTGGCGAAGGCGGCGTCCTGGCCCACACCTGACGCTGAGACGCGAAAGCGTGGGTAGCGAACGGGATTAGATACCCCGGTAGTCCACGCTGTAAACGGTGGATACTAGGTGTTGGTGGCTATCGTCATCAGTGCCGTAGCTAACGCGTTAAGTATCCCGCCTGGGGACTACGGCCGCAAGGCTAAAACTCAAAGGAATTGACGGGGGCCCGCACAAGCAGCGGAGCGTGTGGTTTAATTCGAGGC
>JANQED010000095.1 GCA_028278545.1 Anaerolineales bacterium | reverse complement strand
GGGATGGTTCCCTAGTCTGTGATCCATGCCAGAGATATTTGTGGCTCTGGTAGGCCAACGGCGGAAAAGAAATCCGTGGCACCAAAGTCATCCAGATTGATTCTGGCCCGCTGCATGGCATTGGTGCCTTGGTTGGGGCCACGTGTTTTTTCGTCAAAATTCTCCATCAAAGAGACGCCAGCGAAAAAGGACTGGCAACACTTGGGAACAGGAAAGAACTTGGCAATGCGACTGAACGGTTTGAAGATACCGTTCTTGCTCTCCAAAGAGTTGGTGGTGGTGGGCGTTCCCTTCTCGACCGCCAGTTGAAGCAAGAGGTTAATGGCATCACCATGTTTGTTGATGAATCGCTGCAATCGCCGAGCCAGCGTTTGGACACTGGCCGTCTGGATGATGTAGGTCGGGTCTCTCAACTGGGCGACGACTCCTTCCAGCATCAAGACACAGACGCTCTCATAGCCAGGCGAGAAGGCTTTGAAGACCAACGCCAGCAGAGGCCGAAGGCGTTTGCGCAACAGCCGCCGTTTGAGTTTGCGTTGTTTCTTGCGCTCCTTGATGGACAACCCCTTGGGAACATCAAGAGTGACATCTCGTACAGCCTCTTCAAACAAGCGCAAGATTTGCCGGATCAAGTGTACTCGGTCCCGTAGGTGGGTCAACTCCAAGCCAGCCGCCTTCATGTACTTGTTGAACAGAACATCCAGGTCGGTCAGAAAGTACTCGGGCTGAAAATGGGTACCGACAACATCGCGCAACTGCGCTGGAATGTCTTTGGCTTTGCGCGTAATGCAGCGCACACTGCGGATCAAGCCATGCTCACAAATGGCTACACCCAGACTGTAGGCTCGTTTCTGCATCTTGGGATAGGTCTCATCATACAGCAGAAAGTGGGCTACAGCTTGCCGACACTCGCTCAGCCGGGCCAAAGCGGTTTCTGCACGCCGTCCCACTCGCTGGGTCAGGCGTTCGACGTGCCCAATCGACACCTGCCGGGCATACACGAACTTGACCAGGATTTGGGTCTTGCGGACTGACAGGCCCAACTTGAAACGGCTCAGACCCACCAGACGGTTGACCTGCGACCACCAGGCCCGCCGTGCTTCGGCCTGTTGCGCTTGCTCTGGCGAAACAAGCTCATGCCCACACGCCTTGCACCGCCAACGCTGAATCAGGACCCGGTGCACACCCAACCAACCCATGGTCAACATCAGCAGCCAATTCAACACCCAGTACGTTCCATTCTTGGTGACCTTCCCGTCACACTCTGGACAGGCAGCAGGTCTTCCTTCGGGCACAGAAGCCTCTTTCACTTCTTCTGTCGACTCCTGCGGCTTGGGACCGGGCGTACGATTGCTCAATACCTCCGGCAGCGCCGCTTCCACCTTGCCCAAATCATAGCTCAATGTGCTGGCGGGCACACCAGCTTCGCGGGCTACCGCCGCAACGTTTATCTGACTCAGAGCCAGTTTCATCGGCTTGACTTTTTCATCAATCTCGCGTATCCTATTTGCCATGAAGGTCGCCTCCTGATAGGGTTTGTGCCAGGTACACAAAGTTTCTATCAGAGGCGGCCTTTTGTCAATTCTCAGCTCACAAATATCTCGTGG
>JANQED010000093.1 GCA_028278545.1 Anaerolineales bacterium | reverse complement strand
GCATCAAGGTCGCCTTGCCTTCGGCCTATCCGCACGCCCAAGCGCTGATCCAGCTCACAACCCGGCTCGCCGCCCAGGGCCCATGACCGACGCGGCACCTGCCGCCGATCGAACCTCAAATAAAACTCCAGCGCGTGCACAACGTTCCATCACTCGAACCGCCGTCAACCCGGCTGCACACCCTCGTCCGCCCCACTCTCGCCCGGCGCCATGAATAATCCGGGCTAGCCAGTGAACCGTTTGGCTGATCGACCTCTCCTTGAACGAGATCACGCGAAGACGAGGCTTAGCGCATTGGTCCGATTTCATTCAATCAAATCGCTCTGGGCCGGGGCGAACCAATCGGCTGCCGCCTACCCTTCTAGGGTTTCGTAGTTGGGCTGCGGACGTCAGTTGCGATATCATCGCACGTTGGATCATCGTAATTCTTCTAATATAGATCAACTAAAACCCACGAACAATATATCTTTTCCTAGAATATCATGATAAAATGATCACTTTCAAACCAAACTCTGCAATGAAGGCGCTTATTATCGAACTGATTTTCGCCTAACTGTTCCCAATTTCCATATTTTCCACTATTAAAAAAAAACTATAGCCTCAAAGAATAATATGATCTATCATAACGAGGCTCGACAAATGAGGAACCTTATGTACTCTCTGAATCCTTCCAAGTGGACCAGATTGAGGGTGACCGGCTCCATCAGTTTGCTGATGACGGGGTTGTGGCTGTCGCAGTTCGTTGTTGTTAAATCGGCCCTTGCCGAGGTTATCGACTGGCCAGAGGCGGTAAGTCGTTTGTCGGGCGAGCGCACCAAGGCAGAAACTTGCGTCGCATTCCTAAAAGGTTACGGCAGCCGCGCTCAGATTTCGCGCGGTCAACTGGACTATGGCAAGGCGAAGTCAGAAATCGATAGCGTAATTTCGGGCCTAATAGTAGCACTCACGGAAGGTAAAAAACCAGAAAAATTGGCAAATCTCCAAACAAAACTAGAGCATGGCGCGTTACGTCTGGCTGAATTTTGCGGGGGCGTCAATGCTCTTTTGCCTGACACGGCGGGCCAGAAGAAAGTCATTGTCGAGATTGTACAGGCTGCGATCGAGCCGTTGATCAAAGCGCTTTCTGATGGCATCTCTGCAATTTACAACAATTATCGACAAGACAACGCACTAATCCGTAAAACCATCCAAACGCAGCTGGAGGCTGCCAAATGGCCAGACTTCGTCGCCATCAAGCCTATCCAATAGTGATCGTTTTTCCATTTTTGGTTCTAATGATTGGTGCACCTGCCTATTCTGCGCCAGACAAAACAAACTCTGCGAACCTGTATGATCGGGCGGTACTTATCGCCGATCTGGATATGCATAGGGCCGCAATCAACAGTGCCGCCGTAGACTCCATTGGGCGTTTCGCTGCAACTGGCTCCAATGACAAAACTGTGCGGATTTGGTCGCTCTCCGACGGCAAATTGTTGCGTACTATCCGCATGCCTGCGGGTCCCGATAATGTCGGTAGGATTTTCGCAGTAGCAATGAGTCCTGATGCCAGCATTGTTGCCGCTGGTGGGCAGACGCGCGGGGTGGGGGGCAAGGAACAAATCTATCTATTCGATCGCAAGACAGGCAAAGTGGTGGCTCGGATAACTAACCTTCCACAAATTGTCGTGCGCCTTACCTTCTCCACGGGCGGGCGCTATCTCGCAGTCGGGCTCGGCGTAGGTGGTCTGCGCATTTTCGACCGAGAAAAGAAATGGTCAGAAGTAGCTCGCGATCAAAACTATAACTGGGATGTTCCTGGCGTTGCCTTCGCCGCAGATGGGAGATTAGCTGCAGCAGGTTTTGATGGAAAGGTTCGGCTCTACGATAGAAATTTTAACCTAGTTATGATCAAACATCTTAAGACCAATGCTGTTCCCAGACAGATTGCATTTAACCACGATGGGACTGTCTTGGCGCTTGGCTACCACAATAAACCTGCCGTTGAACTACTTGATGGATACACACTGGCGCGACTACAACCTCCAGATTCTAGCAACCTAAACAATGGCAGTCTCGAATCTGTAGCGTGGTCGGAAGACGGAAATACACTCTTCGCAGCGGGTAAGTATTTTTATCGAATAGGAAGCCCCATCGTTGCTTGGTCTGATGGCGGCCGCGGCGAACCGCGCGCGTTATTACTTCAGCAAAACACAATTATGGCCCTAATTTCACTGCCAAATGGCGGGCTGTTAGTAGCATCAGCGGATCCCCATCTCATGGTATTCAATGCCGACAGTAGCGTCCGCTGGGCGCACAAACCGATTAAGGCTGAATTCCTTGGTCAAGAAAAAACTCTAGGTATATCCGAAGATGGCACGATTGTTGATTTCGGATTTTTCAAACATGGCGGATCTCCACTTCGTTTTGATGTGCGCAATCTAAAACTAACTGAGGGTCATCCGACCCATAATTCAACCTTAACACCTCGGCAGAATGGGCTTTCCATCAAGTGGGAGGACACAAGGTACCCGGAGCTCAATGGCAGGGAGATTGAGCTGAGACAGGGTGATATATCACGAAGCCTAGCGATCCATCCCAAAGGTGATCGTTTCGTTCTTGGCACCAGCTTCGCGCTGCACGCATTTGACAGCAAGGGTGAACGCCTTTGGCTACGCGAAGCGCCAGGAGAGACTTGGGCAGTCAACATCTCCGGCGACGGTCGGCTGGTAGTTGCCGCCTTCGATGACGGAACGCTCCGTTGGTACAACATCAATGATGGCCGCGAGTTGTTGGCCTTCATGGTTTTAAGCGACAAGGTGAACTGGGTAGCTTGGACGCCCGAAGGTTTTTATGGCGCAACTCCAGGCGCGCATGGCGCATTGAAATGGCATGTCAATAGAGGTTTTCACGAGGCAGTGTTGACGGTGCCGATTTCGAATATACCAAAGCTAAATCGGCCTGACGCACTTTCTCTTGTTCTCGAAGAATTGGACATTTATCGTGCTGTAGGCATCGCCGATCTCGCAGATGCTCGTTATGATGTCCAGCTGGCTACTGGTCGGAAAAATGCTCCTGGCGCACGGCTACATATTGTTGCTATTGGAGTAAGCGAATATGGTGACAAGGCGAGACATTTGCGTCTTAAGTACGCCCACATAGATGCCCGCGACGTAGCTACCACTTTATTGGAGACACAGGGCAGCGACTTCAACAAAAAGGGCGGCCTTTATGGAAAAGTCACGCTTCAATATTTGCCAGATAAACTTGCTGACAAGAACGGAATATTCAGATCGCTTGACGCACTTAAGAAAAACATGAAACAAGGTGGCAAGGGTCAAGATTTGGCTGTAGTGATGTTTTCTGGTCATGGAACCATTGTCGATGGCCAGTTCTTTCTTTTACCCCATGGCGTGAATGTGCAGACGCCAGCCGACATAGAGGCGACTGCAATTCTGGTACGCCAATTGCGCACCAAGCTGGTCCGTATAGCGCAGCATGGCCGCGTTCTTCTGCTGCTAGATGCATGCCGCTCCGGGTCGGCTTCTGAGGATGGCGTGATGGGCGCGCCGATCGCAGATCTCCTGCAGGCTGGCCTTTCCATACACAACATCTCAGTGCTGACTTCGTCCAAGGCAGACAAACTCTCCCGCGAACACAAACGATGGGAGAATGGCGCGTTCACGGAAGTGCTGCTCCAGGCCTTTGGCAAAGCTGCCGACGCTGATCACAATGGCTCCATATCCATGAGCGAATTGGCCAGTTACGTTGCAATACATTTGCCAAAATTAACAAACGGTGAGCAGCATCCGAGCATTGAGGGGCGGTTTCACGGTGAAATTTTCGTCGCCGGGCCATAGTATGCACATATTTTATCGCGAATCTGTTATTCAAAACGAGCCGTATTATCTAAGTTCTGTGTATACAATATCTGAGTGCGCCATTAAAGTTTGAACGGCTACATGGTTTGAAACGATTCGGATCCAGTGAATCGTTTCGACTGTGCATTCGTCGGAGCTGCAGCGGACCGCGGTGCCGGTCTCAGTTCTGACAACTAGAGCGGTTCAGGATTGAAGGGAACCGTATCCGCTGTTGGTGAAGTAGTACCTGCATTCGGCTGGCTCGAAGCTCTCGAGGATGCGTGCGATTGCACTCCACAGTTCAGGGATGGTTCGCCCTTCAGCTTTGCGCAGCAGAGCCTTGAGCTTGGCGAAGGCCTGCTCGATGGGGTTGAGGTCGGGGGATTATGCCGGCAGATACAGCAGGAAGGCGCCGGCTGACTTGATGGCTGTGCGGATTTCCGGCGATTTGTGGCTGGCCAGATTGTCCATCACCACGACGTCTCCGGGGGTCAGGCAGGGGACGAGGACGTGCTCCACATAGGCTTTGAAGGCGAC
>JANQED010000118.1 GCA_028278545.1 Anaerolineales bacterium | reverse complement strand
CCATGCGGGCTCGGGCAGCACTGTTGCTTGGACCAACGTTACAGAGCCAGAGGACTACCTGAACGACGATACATCAAATGCCCACAGCTCTTCGGCTCTACATATTCCTGCCGGCGATGCCTCGCGTTCCATATCAGGCGATGTCTCAAATACGATCACAGGTATCCACGCTGGCGTAGCCGTGACGTGGGGTCCCGGAGGCTGACGATTGACACGGCAGCAACAGAGCATGCTAGGTGGGGTATGTCTTGAGGTGGCTGCTAATGGAAGTCCTCGCGCGCACTATCTTGGTTCTGATCGGGCTCCTTGTCGGGGTTCTTGGACTTCTGTTTGTATTGGCGATTGTAAACCCGATGCAGCATGAGGGGAATGTAGCGCAGTTCGACCCGAAGCACCGGCAATTTCGAGACGACCCTGTGCTTGGCCACACGATTTTGGAGCGTGCGCACGGCTTCAGCCTTTCGGACGGGCGACTGTTCTCCTATTATTATGGGGATCTGGGCGAGAGAATTTCGGATCCATCGGAATCAAAAAATGATACAACCCCTGATGTTGTGATTATAGGAAGCTCGATTTCGTGGGGGCAGGGCGTCAAAAACCCCAATACGTTGGCGTCTGTGTTGCGAAGAGACACAGATCTAAAAACCATAAATCTCTCTGTGCCTGGAGCGAGCACGCTTTACTCGGCGCTTCGGCTTGAGAAGTTTCCACATCTGAGGCCGAAAGTGATTGTTTATGTGTTCTATGACGACCATTTATATAGGAATATCAGGGAGTGCTTCCCTGCAGACGCGCCGCTTTGTGTGCGGCTGCCAATCGTTGAGAAGGATGGCCAGTAATACCGAATAAAGAAACCAGCGTATGTGGTTGAGAACATGTTCGGCGGGATTACGCAGTTGCTATCAGATTGGTACATCGGGCAGCATGTTGGTGCAAAACCAACCGTATGGAGTCACATGTTTTGGAATGCAGCTAAGTTGTATAAGGACGCATATTCATCGTTTTTCGAGCCGAAAAGCTACTTTGATGAGAAGTTGCGCCCCGATGTTTTGGCGGCCTTGGATGTGTCGCTGAAGATGATGAAGGGATGGGCGGACGAGCGAAAGGCCAAGCTGATTGCGCTCTACTATCCGATGACGCAGTTCCCGAAGGCCGTGAACCCAATGGCTGATGATGTGAAGGCTGTGGTGCAGAAGTACGCCATCCCCATCATCGATATGGCGCCGATATTCAACAAGGTGCCAAATGTAGCCGGAAGGGTCGATTATCCGTGGTCGATAGAGCGTGACGGACACCCAAGCGTCTTGGGGCATCGGCTCATGGCGGATGCCATCCGGCAGTTTCTTAAACGTGACAGCGCTTCCGCCGCTACCCGGCACTAATCAGTCTTATGCCCTTTCCGTTCCGACCCACCGGCCCCCGGCGATGCTGACTCACCACCGTGGACCTAACCACACACGATCCGTAGGAGACCGCATGGGCGACACCATCACCCACGCCGACCTGCACGAAGACATCGGCGAGCTTCGTGCCGACGTGCGCACGCTGATGCGGATCCAGGCCGAGCAGACCAAGGCCCTTTCGGAGCTTC
>JANQED010000083.1 GCA_028278545.1 Anaerolineales bacterium | reverse complement strand
ATCGGAAGTCGATCTCGATTCCCCGCCAGAGATCGTTTACGGGGAGGATTTGTGCGATCATTGCAACATGATCATTTCAGAACCCCGCTATGCCGCTTCCTACCTCACGACGAGCGGGACACCGCGCCTCTTTGATGATATTGGCGGGATGATGCTCTATCACGTAGAACACAACGAGGAGGTCCATTCATTTTGGGTGCATGATTATGTTAGTGCTGCATGGATACGGGGCGAAAACGCGTTTTATGTGATCACCAGCGACCTATACACCCCAATGGACTACGGCATTTTTGCCTTTGAAAGCGAAGGCCGAGCCGCTGAATTCGCCGATGAAGAATCGGGAAGCGATATCTTATCCCTAAGCGACCTCTTGGCCTTGGCCGAAAATGGAACCTTTGAACTAGACCATCATCACGATATGCAGCACACTCCCTAAGGAGCCACTAGATGAAGAACAGACTAGCCTCGCTTTTCCCCATAATTCTGGTGCTTATCGCTCTGCTGGCCGCAGCATGCGAAACCCCACCAGAAGCTCCGCCCGAGCCCACATATTCCGATGAAGTGATTGCCGAGGGACAGAGCCTGTACAGCCAGACATGCTCTGCCTGCCACGGTCCGGACGCAAAGGGCGTACCCAACCTAGGCAAGGACCTGACCACCAGCCAGTTCTTGGCCGAGCGTTCAGATGAGGAGATGCATGCCTTCGTTCTAGAAGGCCGACCTTCCGGTGATCCACTCAACTCAACAGGGATCGATATGCCGCCCAGGGGCGGAAACCCGGCACTCACAGATGACGGCATTTTCGCTATAGTTGCCTATCTGCGCTCGATCCAAATAAGTGAATGAAAACCGAGGGTTTCAACCGCACTCCGTATCCCAGATCAGCCACAGTGCTTCCCGCCTCTACCACAAGCGGCCAACTTGTATTGGCCGCTTGTGCGCTCTTTGGACTATTCCGGAATACAGTTAATTCGTGCCCGAAAGAGTTAAGGCATCCGTCATACAGCTCTTGAGTTCGGTCAAGAACCCGGTGCCCCGGAGATCATACAATCCCAGCACCTCTTCAAGTGTGCAATAGCCAGCCATCGCGCACCCCACACAATCAGTGCGAAACTGCAAGAACACCTCGATAGTCTGCGGCCAATGCCGCATGATCTCATCTACTGTCAAGGTGGACAAAGACATCGACGTGTTCATTTTTGCAACTCAGTTTACGTGCTCATCCACTCAAGTTCTTTGTGTAAGCGCAATGTCATGATCAATCCAAATCTGTTTCCTCAACAAGGTTTGGATACTTACTAGGGAGGTCTTCGGCATACTCCACCAGCCTGTGAGGATCTCGAATGAGAATCATCGCCCTGCTGCACTCAAGAATCTGTTCCGCCTCCCATTTGCGGAGTGTCCTGCTGACAGTGTAAAGGGTTGTGCCAGCCAGCTGAGCGATATCCTTTCGGGTAAGCCTCATTCCAATCTTCACCCCCCGCCCGGTTCTTTGCCCAATCTGGTGGGCTAAGCGCAAAAGGGCATGCGCGATTCTCCGCTCAACCTTTTCTGTGGACAATTCCAATAGGCGATTTTGGAAGCTTATCGTACGCTCAGTAATTATCTGAGTGCTGTTAAGCCCTAATTGTGGGTGCGAGACAAAAAGCCTCTTCAACGCCTCGCCCGGCCATGCCGCCAGGGCGCTGTCGCGCTCTGCTTGAGCAGTCAACGGGTATACGGTTGCTTTGTAGGCTGCAACCAGGGCAAAAGTCTCGCCCGGTCCCACATATTGGATTGTTACCTCTTCGCCGTCTCTTCCTATCAAGCTCAGCTTAATCAGACCTTCCGTAACCAGGTAAACCGTCGACGCCCTGTCCCCCTGGAAAAACACGAATTCGCCTCGGCCAAAAGAGTGGAAGAAGGCCTCGCTAGTTATCGTATCAACCTCGTCTGCGCCAAGGCCCGCGAAAAGCGCCGCCTCTTTAATGTTTGCGCGTACACCCTGCAATTCGGAAGTCACGATATCGGTGTTGCCTTCCTGCCATTGATGTTATTTATCTCATTGCACATGGTACTTTCGTTGTACATCATACTATTAACGGCATGCCTACGTCAGCCAAGGCATAAACCTGCCAGTGTAATGCGCCCACCTTTGCTCATTTGCTGTCCCACCACTGCTTTCTATTTCGGGTTGCACCCCGCTGCAC
>JANQED010000072.1 GCA_028278545.1 Anaerolineales bacterium | reverse complement strand
ATTCTACCTTTTGCCCGGTGTACCGACATTCGCAGGTGATGGGGAATTCCTCGATCATGGGCGCAGTCCCCAGTTCGCCATAAAACGTGGTGAAAACGCTGGATTTATCGGCGTTTCTCCCGCTGACCAATCCGCAGTAGTCAGTTTCCATAACATAGTCAGCGGAAGGTACATTGATGCTGAAAGTGCCATTCTCGATGATGCCTTTTGGTGTGTGGTGTTTCTTGTTCAGGCTGATATAGACGATAGCTGGCTTGATGTTCACTCCGTTAACAAAGCCCACGGCCATATAATTAGGTTTTCCGTTCACATTGGCACCCACCAGAACTATCGGCACCACCGGCAATGGACTGTACGCACCCGTCTTTTTCTTTCCCATCTCACTATCTCCCTTTGTCTTCGTCCCAGCACAAGAGCAGCAGATCATGTGCTCGATTTCGCACCATGCTGGATCGTGTGATTCGTCCGCTTGCTCTATTCCATGTATGTCTGCCGTTCTGTACCAGCGTAGCGCGCATGCAAAATCGTTGAAATGCGCTGCGCTTCCTCAATCGTTTCCACTCCGAAATCGACCGCATCAACGCGAGCAACCTGAAAGGCATAGTCAAAATACGCTTCAAGAGCTTCTGGATCCCTTGACCGCAAAACGCTAAACGCCGTCACGGGCTTGGATGCGTGTCGAATGGCGTGAAGCGCGTCCTGTTCGGCCAGGAATTGCCAGGCTTTGTTGAGATAGGTCCAATGCCCGGCCACATCAAGGGTATCTAGCCGAGGTAATACCAGACTGGTCCAGTGATGAATCGAGAGAGGAATCATGCCACTCGCCCGAATCCGCTGGATTAAGGTACGCAAGATGTCCTCGCGGCCCAGCAAGGGCAACCAATCGGCAAAGACCGTTCCCACCAGACAGAACTCACAGAGGGGTTTGAGTCGATCGAGATTGGCTTGATAGGCTTGCTCATCGACGGTGATGCGGGCGATGTCGTGGTCCGTCAAGGGGATGGCTTTTGCTGGATAGGCGAACCAGCCTGCCTGTTGTTCCGGGCTCAATTGCGCAATCGCTGCTTGCTCGTCAGCGGAAAAGACCTGGGTGAAGAGATAAGCTTTGATGCGTGGGGCAGCTTTGCGCAGAGGAATCGCATCCAGCATGATCCCACAGTTCCAGTTTGGGTTGCCAATGCCGATACAGTCAGGATACTTTTCTTTCAACTGACGAAAGCATCGAATGACCTGTTCGCTCATGGACACATCAAAGCCGCGGAAGCCGAACTTGTAACACGCTTCGAAGATGTGGGAGATATAGGCCGGCGTGGTGATGACGTGCTCAAGATGGGCATGTCTGGGTTTGCCAAACAGCCCCGTGAAGCGATCACCCCCCACAATGACGGTGGGGTAGCTCGTCTGTTCAATCATGATGTGAGGAAAAGGACCCATCATATTCCTCTGTTGCGAGGTGCTCCACCAGGAGCCGGGTCCTGGTGACGCCCTGCGACATTTGCATTGTCCAGGAGCTTCTCGGCCACAAAGGCGCGTAAACGACGATGGTTTGCACGCACGTCCTCAACCGGGGATGCCCAGCCGTCCGTAGCCTCTTGGACTCGCCAACTACTGGGATTGACCTGAAAACGGGTGGAGACTCGATCTCCCGGCGCTAAGGACGCCGGGCTCAGGCCTATCCTGGCGGCCAGGATGCAAAGCGCCCTCGGGGCTGGCATCCAGTGTGCGGCGCTTTGTTCCTGAGCCATTAGGGTCATGGGCCCCCGATGCCCGTGTACCGGTAATTGTCTTTTGGGGAAATCTTGAGGTTCAATATCGGGGTCATCGGGATGATCGGGCCCGCGCGGACGCGGGTTGGAGATTGGTGTGGTTGCGTTTTTGTGCGTTGCTCTGTGGTTTAGGCATGGCATTGTGAGTCGGACTTGGTGGTTCGGATGTTTTTTCTGGGCTTGGGCGCTGCGGTGCGCAGGGATGGGCTGCGATGTCACACTCTGAACAGGCGGTGTTGTGGTGATTCTGATGGATTTCTCTATATTCTATTATAGCACAAATGTTCCAGTCTGTCAAGTTTGGGATGGGGTGTGGCATGGTCAGGGCAATCGCTGGGTACATTGTGGTTCTTTATGGGACCGTGCGCGGGATACACCCTGGTAGCGCCCTTTTCTCGAAGGAGTCTCCAGGTTGCCAGAGCGACGGGGTTGTCGAAGGCATAGGCTTCCGGTGGGAGATCCCCGGTAAAGACTGAGCCGTCATCGAGGAGAAGCGAGACACAATGATCTGAGTGGCCGGGAGTATGCAGGATTTCTCCTGCAATTCCGATCTGGCTGAGGAACTGGCGGCTCTGCTCGCATGAGATGGTGACGTTGCCATCCCCTGTTATATCAACGTAGTTGTCCTCTGGCTTTGTCCAGGTCCTCATGACCGGGATAGCGTCAACCTGGACATCGAGTACGAGCAGGGGAATGCCTTCCCTCTTTAGTTCCTCGGCAAGGCCTGCATGGTCAATGTGATAGTGAGTGGCGAGTGCGTAGCGAATCTCGTGGAGGGGCACCCCCATCCTCTTGAGGTTCGCCTTCATGGTTCCGAGGGTCCCTGGCCAACCGATATCAACGAGCAAACGAGAAGTGCCGGCACTCACAACCCAGTAGTTGGTTGAGCGGTAACCGACGTTCACAATCGTCACAGGTGCTACTTTGGCCATGGTTCACTGAGTGCTGTCCAACGAGGCGGCGGATGAGCTGCCAGACGGAGGCCACTTGTGTGCCGCAGTCTGGTCGGCTCTATCCGCATGATGGCCGGTGCGAAGCGCGGACATCTGCGGGTGGTACAGCCGCTGCGGCGTTGGGCTGCAATTCGCCTGAAAACACAGTCTGCAGCTTTTATTGCTCGCTCAGGGCCAATTTCACTGCCAGCCCGGCGAAAACAATCGCAAAGGATCTTTGTATGCGCCGGATCGCTTTTGGCGAGTTGATTAGGTATTTGCTGATCACGCTGGCCAATATCCCATATAAAACAAAGATCACAAAGGTCATGCCCATAAAGATCGAACTCAACCCAATCATCTGCTTTGTTGGAGAAATAGCGTCCGGTGAAACGAATTGGGGCAAAAACGCGAAAAAGAAAAGCGTGAGTTTCGGGTTCAGGATATTGATGAGAATGCCCTTTACGACTATGTGAAAACCATTCACTTCCGTGACTGTTTTGTCCAGCTTGAGTGAACCTTTGTCGCGCCACATGCTCCAGGCCAGGTAGAGTAAGTAGAGCACTCCGGCCAGCTTGATGATCTGGAAGACTTGCGCACTCATATGAAGAACGGCCGACAAACCCAATGTACTTGCAGCCAGGTGTGGAACTATGCCTGCTGTACAACCAAAAGCTGCCGCAATACTCGTTTTCCAACGGTGCACGAGACCTGTAGTAAGCGTGTATATCACCCCTGTTCCAGGAACAAGTACAACAACCAATGATGTTAGAAGGAATTCTGTGTTTACCATTTGCTCATTTCTTTGACATGGTTTTTGCAGAACCCATCACAGAAGAGTTCTGTAAAAGCAGCCATGGCCTGCATCTTCCAGGGGTTTTCTGTATGATGTCGTCCAGCGGGACTCTTGGCCAATACGATTGACATTGTATCACGGTTGCATGCCTTGGGCAAGTCACAAGGGCAACCAATCGGCAAAGACTGTTCCCACCAGACAGAACTCACAGAGGGATTTGAGTCGATCGAGATTGGCTTGATAGGTTTGCTCATCGACGGAAATACGGGCGATGTCGCGGGCCGTCAAGGGGATGGCTTCTGCTGGATAGGCAAACCAGCCCGCTCGTTGCTCCGGGCTTAATCGGGCAATCGCCGCCAGCTCTTCGGCGGAAAAGACCTGAGTGAAGAGATAAGCTTTGATGCGGGAGATATAGGCCGGCGTGGTGATGACGTGCTCAAGATGGGCATGTCTGGGTTTGCCAAACAGTCCTGTAAAGCGATCACCCCCCACAATGACGGTGGGGTAGCGCGTCTGTTCAATCATGATATAGGGAAAAGGATCCATCATATGCTTTGAGTGGGGACTCGATCGCCCGGCGCTAAAGACGCCGGGCTCAGGCCTGTCCTGGTGGACAGGATGCAAAGCCCCTTCGGGGCTGGCATCCAGCGCGCGGGGCTTTGCTCCTGAGCCATTGGGGTCATGGGCCCCCGATGCCCGTGTACCGGTAATTGTCTTTGGGGTGATTTTAAGGTTCAATATCGGGATGACCGGGAGATCGGGACATCGGGATCGGGGTACGCGCCCTTGTGCGCGGGC
>JANQED010000023.1 GCA_028278545.1 Anaerolineales bacterium | reverse complement strand
GTCAGGCACCTTGGCTCGCTTCCGCCGCTCAAGGTCATTGCACCATTCTTCTTCGGGCAGATACAAGCGACGATCCAGGAACGCGTGCCCCTTGGTCGTTGCATAGCTCAGAAAAGTGCCAATCTGGCAGTTCTCGACCTTGCCCGCTGTGCCCGAGTACTGTCGTTTGACACCCACCGAGTACTCACCTTTTTTGATGAAGCCGCTCTCGTCCACAACGCCGATCCCTTCATCCTCACCAAAAACCTTAACCACAAACTGCCGCAGCCGAGCCTGAGCCCTGTCCGCACGTCACTTCGACCTGTACAGCAAACGCTGTGTGGCATCCGGGATACGGTCGCCGATCGCTTCCGCCACTTGCCAGCTATTCTTGCGCTGCACCGGCGACAACAGCCCGCGCAGGTATTTGGTGGCTTGGGCGCGTGGCTCCTTGCGACCAAAAATGTCGGCAAAACGGGCGCAGAACCGCAAGAAATCCGCGCCCCATTCTTCCAATTCTTTGGTGGTCATTGGCCCTCCAGCGGTTGGGTGTTGCCACCATTATCCGCCAAATGGACCATTTTGTAAAATACGGTAGTAGTACTAGCTTACCCCGATTTATTGAGCAGTTACCTATACCCAGGGCCAGAAGTTAGCGAGATAATCGCCAAGGGAGATCATGGGCAGCACAAACGAAGGCTTGATAGCTGTCTGTTTGACACTACTGCTCGTTTCTAGCGTTTTACCTGGGATTCCCTGTCCCTAGCTTGAGACGCTTACAACCTGCAAGGCCGAAGCATCCTCAATCTCCAGAGCACCAAGCTCCACGAGTCGGAAAAGGATGTCGCCTGGGTCGATAGCCATGGCGACTGGCTGATCGATACGGTATCCGTCATAGATTCCTAAGCTGCTGCTCATCGATGCGCTCCTTGACCAGTCAACATGATATGGCCAAGAAGGGCGCACACGGAGTGCATCCGACACGCTAGCGATCTACTGATCTGCCTATTGGCCGCAACCATACGAACCCACTTATGCTGCAGTGACTGCGGATGGTTTCCAGACCCAGCCCCTAGAAACGGATTTGCTCATGTCCCTATTGACAAAGCCGCAGTGGTGTGGTATACTGAATTCATAGTTGAATGTAGATAAGAATGCAAGTATGAATTCAGTATCGAATTCGTTGCCACCCGACATTGGCATGTGAGAGGATGGACATCTTGGCGGACTCCCCGAAGAGCGAACAAGACCGTAGACTGACTGAGTATGTCTACGAACGGCTCCTAACCCGACTGAACGAACACACATCGATCATGTCTCAGCAGCTTAGTGTCTCGGGGTTAGCCAGAGAGCTCGAGGTCAGCCGGACACCCGTGGTTATGGCGCTCATGCATCTTGAGAACGAACGCCTGGTCAAGCGCGACGGAACCGGGCGCTGGTGCGCGGTTTCACCTGGCCGCAAGGACATTGAGGAGATATTTGAACTGAAACAGTTGATCGAGCCCTATGCAGCGCGCGTGGCTGCTGAACGGATTGCCCCCGAGGACGGAGACAAGCTCCTCGCGGCAGTAAGCAAGATGGAAGATCACGCCGCCAAGGGGAATGTGCAAGAATGGCTTGTTGCAGACGGCCACTTTCACGGAATACTGTTCGATCTTGTAGACAACGAGCGAATGACACGCCTCTTTGTTCGGTCCAGCAATCAAATGCACAAGCTGGCATCAAGCAAGATGGTCCTGGAACTCAGAATGAAAACGGCATGTCCGGCACACCGCGCCATAGCGGAGGCCGTTGTGGCAGGAGATTCTGAGCTCGCTGCCAAGTGCGCCGCGGATGACCTCCTGGAGCTGAGAGATTATGTGCTGCGTTTTCTGGAGGATGTTGTGGTTCCCCTTCTGGGAGAAGAGTACTGAGCATTTCAGTGCCTTGAGACTCCCGGGGAGGGTGGGCCGTGAAGGGAGGTGAAGTATCGACTAGTGCATTGCGCCAACTGTTGTCAGCCGTCTGTTGCGCGAACGTACATGGCTGAAAGGAGCGTGGGAAGATGAAGCGAAAGCACACTTGGAAAGTTATGGCTCTGCTACTGTCGGTATCACTAATGTGCTCCATTGTGGGCTGCGGGGCTACTCCCGAACCGGAGGTAATTGAGGTTGAAAAGGTCGTAACTCAGGTTGTACAAGAGACCGTCAAGGAAACGGTGGTGGTCGAGGGAACGGCCCAAGTCGTGGAGAAGGAAGTGACAAGGGTTGTGGAGGTAGAGGCTGAGGTAGAGGCTCCTGCGGAACCCACAACGCTAGTGCATCTGGGCGTAAATAAGGGCCTAGTTACACTGCCAGAGCTTTGCCTTTATATGTCCATTTGAACGGCTTGGCCATGGTGTCATTGTAGTA
>JANQED010000174.1 GCA_028278545.1 Anaerolineales bacterium | reverse complement strand
CAAACGCAGCCAAAGGTAGGCTGGCCAACAGAAGTATGGGTACTACCCAAAGAGCTTGGTAACCTCTCATGCCCGCATGCTTAACACGCACCAACGCCGATCGCCATTGATTGTCGGGCGATACACCCCTCTCGTCACGCACGACCCTGCGCTACGTTGACACACCAAGACCCACTACCCTCGCCACGAAACCGCCCTAACTCTACGCAGGATTTCCCCTAAAACAAGCAATCGCAACTATGGGGGCTCGTCATGTTGCGTCTGTCTTATGCTCTTGGAGCATTCCTTCTCACAATCGCACTCGCTGGAAACGCGCTCGCCGCCAAAGCGCCGGATAACTCCCAGCTCTTCGAGATGATCAAGGCGTTGCAGGCGCGGGTCACGGCTCTCGAGCAGCAGAACCGCGCCTATCGCCAAGAAGTGGCCGCCGCTCGGAACGATGCCGATTCAGCGCGGCTTCGCCTCGCCTCTCTCACGCAAGACGATCCACCAACCAGCGCGGCGCGGCCACCAATGAGAATTGGCGCGCCGACGCCGGTTCCCGGAACCGTTGTGACGCCAGCAGTGCATGCGGACAGGTGGTCGGGACTGTACTTTGGCACGTCGTTCGGCCTTGGGGCCACATCCGCCAGCTCGCGAGTGCAAGGAATTGCCACCCTTCGCACTACAACCACTGGCCAAGGCCTTGTCGGACCTGACACCCAAGAGAGCTTCAGTGCGGTCGGTGGGACAGATCACAATGAGGGTGCGCTGGTTGATCTGTACATTGGCTACAACAAGCATATCACACCGCGAGCCGTCGCTGGCATCCAGATTGAGGGAACCTTGTCACAGCTTGATTTCAGCTCACGAGTTACAGGCTCGCGTTTTTCGAGGGTTCAGTTCAATTCGCCCTCGGTCAGTAGTTTCGTGTTCACAGAGAAATCTTCCGTTCTCAATCGGATTGAAGCAGAGTGGATGGTTTCTGCTCTCGCACGCGGCGGCTTGCTCGCGACACCGTCCACCTTGGTCTATGGATTGGCAGGGCTAGCATATGGCACCTTTGAGCTATCTGAGATATTCCCGGCCAGCGAAGGACTTCTACAGGACGGCTTCCAAACGACCCCAGTAGGCCGGTTCGAAAAATACGGTTTAAGTGTCGGCGCTGGCATCGAAAAGAGGTTGTCACCACACTGGAGCTTGCGAGGCGAATACCGCTATACGCGCTTCCACGAGACGGACTTTGAAGAGAGTAATGACTTCACCAGGATCAGAACGCAAGCTCAAGGCACATTCTCACAAGTCCATTCCCTCTCGGCTGTCTCCAACTTCGAAAACGAGATGCACATCGGCCGCATCGGGATAACGCGGTATCTGGGGAAGAGGAGGTAGTGGCAACCGCGCCTTCGCTTTTCACCAACTGGAGAAGCTCGCCGAAGGGGGCTGTCTTTTCAGGTTGCTGGAATGTGAAAGGACGCCCCGAAGAGCGCCCTCATCTCAGTGACTTGGCGCGCCCGCGGTCAGGCTTCGCCTACTTCATCCCCCTGGCGCAGAAGGGGGCTCAAGGCTAATCAGTAACGGCGCGGTGCTGCTGCAGCTGTTCAATAATTGCCCGTGTAACAGCTTTTGCATAAAGCCTTCCGCCTTTGTCGCTCATGTGACCATCATGCGGCAGATTGTACCAAGATAAAACCTCATTTTTGTCTTTTCCAATCGGCAAGAACTTCCTTACATCTAATGCTTGCATGCCCTCTGCCACTAAACGCGATGACCACTCACCAGCTGCCATGGGGCCTGGCATTGTTTCTGGGAAGAAATTCCAGAATAGCGGCATTTGCAATATCAATACATTTGAATGCTCTCCTCTTATATATTTGAGAGTTTCTTTTGCCACACCAATCATCTCATCATCTGAAAGGAGATTGGCCTGCTCAGCCTCTCCCGGCGGCCTACTCCTCTTGGTTGACCGAGCCTTTATCTTGAAATACATGTCTAATTTTACATACTTATTTATTACAGCAACCGTATGGTATGGATACAATGAAATACCGGCGAATATACTCAAATAGTCTCGAATTATCCTTTCCTTTATATCATTTATCGCTTCAGGGTTCTCGATGATAGATGCCGGCGCAATCATTGGAAAATTTCTATAAAAATAGCAATCTGGATTTCGTAAAGTTATTGGCTTGGTTTCACATGATAATGAGATAATGGCCTTGCCTAATGCATATTCGGTAATATATTCCACATCACCGGCTTCAAGCGGAGCTTGTGATTTAGACACTAGCGGCGCCCTAGAGTAATCTCCTTCCGTGTAATTAACTATGACAAGGTCCGGCTTGAACGCCTTGCCGTAGTCCTCATATGCTTTCTTGAAATGACGAAATCCAGATCCCGGAATTCCCATATTATATGTCCGAACGATTTTCCCGGCAAACAGATTTTTCTTGTCCGGCGCAACATTCAAAAGCTCCTCGACAATATCAACCCACGGCCTGCTCATCGTGGTCGTGCCAGTCATCGAATCGCCCAAGAAAACGATTCTATATTCATTTGGCCGCTTTTCAATTTCATAATTTTTCCATGAAATATATCCTTGTTTATTAGTCCTAAATCTATTCTTGAATACAATCTCATTGTTTTTGTCTATAATCCATAATCGCAACTCCTTCCCAGGATTTGCCCATCCATGCGCTTTTTTCACGCCCTGCCGCCAAGCATACCACTCATCATAAACAACCATTGAAAAATCACCAGTGGCAAATTTATGATTCAGTTTATGCCCATAAATGTATTCAAAACCATAAATGCTAATCAGTGCCGATATTAAAACAATAGACGCGTAAATTCGGCTCTTACGATTGAAAACCAACAGCGCGACAAGCAGCGCGCCAACGGCATAAAGCGCCAAATTCCAAATGGTCATTCCCAACGCTCAAGAAATTCCAGCCATGACGATTATTAGGCCGCATCGACGAAGATGTCAGCATCAGCGCTGATGGCAGGTTGTCGCGCCTGACGAGAAAGGGCGCCCCCGGATCGCCGTAGGCGCGCCCCTGTGCTACGTTGCCACACCACGCCCTTGCCAAACTCACTGCCCACGCCACGAAACCGCCCTAACTCTACGCAGGATTTCCCCCAAACCAAACAATGTGTAACTATGGGGGCACGTCATGTTGCGTCTGTCTTATGCTCTTGGGGCATTCCTTCTCACTATCGCACTGGCCGGAGACGTCCTCGCCGCGAAAGCGCCGGATAACGACCAGCTCTTCGAGATGATCAAGGCGCT
>JANQED010000074.1 GCA_028278545.1 Anaerolineales bacterium | reverse complement strand
TGCTGATAACCAATTCGGAGGGTGAGGGATGACCATGCTAACTTTAGCTGATGCAGTCGCGGATGAATTAGCCCGAGCGGGTGTTGATCGCGTTTTTGGGCTGCCGGGAGGGGAAGTTCTGCATTTTATGGACGCGCTGCGACGTCGGGGCATCTCTTTTGAATTATGTCGCCACGAAGCCAACGCTGGCATCATGGCAGCCGTATATGGCCGTCTGAAAGGAGCGCCGGGTGTCACCCTAACCACACTGGGACCAGGCGCAGCCAATCTGATGTTGCCGATTGCCAATAGTTATTTGGATCGCGAACCCCTCTTGGCAATATCAGCACAAATACCCGCAAGCTGGCCGATTACCCATACACACCAACGATTGCCTCTGCTGGAAAGCTATGGACCTGTTACCAAATATGCAGCCAAGATCGATTCCTATTCTGGCAGACGCGCGGTAAGGCGCGCGCTCCATGCCAGTTTTGAAGAGCCCGGAGGACCTAGCTACCTCACCCTTTCTGCCGAAGATGCCATCAAACCTTCCCATGAGTCTGCTGCATCAAATGGCAGCACTCCTTTGCCTGAGCAAGAGCAGATTGGGGATGCCGCTCAAGCTGCAGAGGCCTTGCGTGATTTGTTGGCTGCTGCGGAGTGCCCACTGGTCATTTTGGGACTTGGGCTACAACCTAATGTGTCGCAGCAACTTCGAGAATGGTTGACAGCCTGGAACCTCGCGGTGGCAGTGACACCTAAGGTCAAGGGTTGGGTGAATGAGACCGAAGAGAATTTCATTGGGGTCATCGGTGGGATGTCTATCGACGCGCTGATGGTGGAGGCTTTGGAGCGTGCCGACCTGATTGTTGGATTCGGTTTCGATCCGGTGGAGGTCGATAAAACTTGGCACGCGGATTTGCCCATCGTTTGGGTGCTGCAAACTCCATTGGCCATGCAAGTCGTGCCGGAGAACGACTTGCTGAGCGTAAACCATGAGACCTTATTGGAATTACTAAACGATATGCAACCGCCACGCGACTGGGATTCTGCCTTTGATGACATCCAACAAAAGCGACGGAGCATTTATGTGGACAGTGATGGAGGCCTACTGCGCAAAAGGCCGGTGGAAGCTGTGCGCCCAATGGCTGAGGTCCTGCCACCTGAGACCATAGTTACAACCGATGTTGGTTCGCATAAATACATAGTTGGACAGTTCTGGGCCAGCGAACTACCCCAAACCTTTTTATGTCAAACGGCCTTTCCGGTATGGGGTATGGGCTACCTGCCGCGATTGGTGCCAAGTTGGCCCGCCCTGAAAGCCCTGTTGTCGCCGCTCTTGGTGATGGA
>JANQED010000073.1 GCA_028278545.1 Anaerolineales bacterium | reverse complement strand
TGCTGATAACCAATTCGGAGGGTGAGGGATGACCATGCTAACTTTAGCTGATGCAGTCGCGGATGAATTAGCCCGAGCGGGTGTTGATCGCGTTTTTGGACTGCCGGGAGGGGAAGTTCTGCATTTTATGGACGCGCTGCGACGTCGGGGCATCTCTTTTGAGTTATGTCGCCACGAAGCTAACGCTGGCATCATGGCGGCCGTATATGGTCGTCTGAAAGGAGCGCCGGGTGTCGCCCTAACCACACTGGGACCAGGTGCAGCCAATCTGATGTTGCCGATTACCAATAGTTATTTGGATCGCGAACCCCTCCTGGCAATATCAGCACAAATACCTGCAAGCTGGCCGATTACCCATACACACCAACGATTGCCTCTGCTGGAAAGCTACGGCCCTGTTACAAAATATGCAGCCAAGATCGATTGCTATTCTGGCAGACGTACGGTAAGGCGGGCGCTCCATGCCAGTTTTGAAGAGCCCGGAGGACCTAGCTACCTCACCCTTTCTGCCGAAGATGCCATCAAGCCTTCCCATGAGTCTGCTGCATCAAATGGCAGCACTCCTTTGCCTGAGCAAGAACAGATTGGGGATGCCGCTCAAGCTGCAGAGGCCTTGCGTGATTTGTTGGCTGCTGCGGAGTGCCCACTGGTCGTTTTGGGACTTGGGCTTCAACCTAATGTGTCGCAGCAACTTCGAGAATGGTTGACAGCCTGGAACCTCGCGGTGGCAGTGACACCTAAGGTCAAGGGTTGGGTGAATGAGACCGAGGAGAATTTCATTGGGGTCATCGGCGGGATGTCTATCGACGCGCTGATGGTGGAGGCTTTGGAGCGTGCCGATCTAATCGTTGGATTCGGTTTCGATCCGGTGGAGGTCGATAAAACTTGGCACGCTGATTTGCCCATCGTTTGGGTGCTGCAAACTCCATTGGCCATGCAAGTCGTGCCGGAGAACGACTTGCTGAGTGTAAACCATGAGGCCTTATTGGAATTACTAAACGATATGCAGCCACCACGCGATTGGGATTCTTCCTTTGATGACATCCAACAAAGGCGACGGAGTATTTATGTGGACAGTGATGGAGGCCTACTGCGCAAAAGGCCGGTGGAAGCTGTGCGTTCGATGGCTGAGGTCCTGCCACCTGAGACCATAGTTACAACCGATGTTGGTTCGCATAAATACATAGTTGGACAGTTCTGGCCCAGCGAACTACCCCAAACCTTTTTTATGTCAAATGGCCTTTCCGGTATGGGGTATGGGCTACCTGCCGCGATTGGTGCCAAGTTGGCCCGTCCTGAGAGCCCTGTTGTCGCCGCTCTTGGTGATGGAGGCTTCTCGATGAATAGCCAGGAATTGGAAACCATGGAACGAATCGGCGCGCCGGTAATCACAATCGTATTTGCAGATAAATCCCTTTCTTTGATCCATCATGGACAGCAGGGGCGCGGCTTACCTAATTACGGCGTCGATTTTGATCCCATTGATAGTGTGAAAACCGCCGAGGCCTGT
>JANQED010000141.1 GCA_028278545.1 Anaerolineales bacterium | reverse complement strand
GGCGCCTGGTTGAAGGATACTGAAGGAAATATCCTGGGCATCTTTCAGATGTAAATCATCCAGTTGCGAAAAGGGGAGGCCCTTTCCAGAATCGCGCGGGAAGGGCCCTTTAGTATCTGGGTAGAACGAAGCTGCTATCAGCATCTGGGTGGATTTCTTCGGAGGAGGGCA
The DNA here is from genome assembly GCA_028278545.1 of Anaerolineales bacterium. GTDB lineage: Bacteria > Chloroflexota > Anaerolineae > Anaerolineales > UBA11858 > NIOZ-UU35. Next base: position 2,089 of record JANQED010000141.1, on the reverse strand, counting down.
GAATGAAAAACAGGGGTGGCCATTTCCTGGGTGGTGTCACTTTATTGTTGATCGGCAGCTTTTCCTTGGCATATGACCTAGATCTCATCCCTGACCTGGCCCTCGGCGGTTGGGCGCTGCTCATAGGCATCGCCAGTCTGCTTTTCTTCGCGACCTACCTCGCCAACGGTGTGCAGGCATATGGCTGGCTGTTCCCAGCCTGCAGCTTCGGAGTGGTTGCCTTCAGCATTTGGATGTATGAAACCGATAATGATGGCATTTTTCTGGTCAGTTTCGCGCTGGCCGTATTTGCCATTCCTTTCTGGGTTGCCTTGCTGCTCAGTCCGAGGGGGAACTGGTGGGCTGCAATTCCGGGCTGGGTGCTGTCTTCCACAGCAATACTCTTGTTAATCGGAGAAGCTCTTCCAGTCGAGATCTTCACAGGTCTGTTTGTCCTTGCAATGGGACTGCCGTTTTTGACCATCTTTATACTGGATCGCAAAAAGTGGTGGCTGCTCATTCCTGGAGGGATTTTGTCCTCCTTAGGGTTTATCCTGACTGTTGTCGGTAAGTACGAGGGTTCGACCCGGGGTGGGTTTTTTATGCTCGGAATCAGCCTGGTGTTTATGATGGTGTTTTTAGCATGGCGCGATAATTGGTGGGCGCATATTCCCGCAGGAGTTACGGCTACCATCGGTATTGCTGTCATCCTCAGCAAGCTGCGAGTTTCAGAGTCTTTTGATCTCCGATTATTCGGAATCGTGCTAATTGGCGGCATAGGATTAAGCTTTAGCGTGCTGTGGCTGTTGCGCTCCCGCTACGATACTGGCTGGACAAAATATCCAGCGGTCAGTTTTGCAAGCGCTGCTTTATTAGCAGCTACATCGGGGCTTCGCGAAGGACTTCTTCTCTCATTGATCCTGGTCAGCATTGGAGCATGGATCGTGTATTCTGCATCGAGACCACAAAGGCGGGCAGGGTTTGAGTAGCTTGTCACTGGATGTACGGAGTGCTATAATTTTCTCCACGGGGCGCGTAGCTCAGCTGGTTAGAGCGCGTGGATCACAACCACGAGGCCAGGGGTTCGAGTCCCTTCGCGCCCACTTATTTCCTGCTGCCATTCCCTTGACGGATAGGAATCCGAGTGGTATAACCCTGCCCAGTATGGTTAGCCCCAACTTTACGCCTCGCCGCCCTCGTAGCAAGAAAAGTCCCCCTTCGTGGAAGGACGGGTGTGTGCGCGTTAGATAGGTTAGGTTAGCCAATCATACGATAGCATTCCAAATCCAGCGGCATTTCGAAGCCCTCCTTCCACAGGAGGGCTTTTTGTTTTGTAGACGCGAGAACTAAATGAGCTTGAGGAGAAAAGCATGTCGAGAGCTTCCCTGAACAAAGTGGTGCTGGCCTATTCTGGCGGGCTGGACACCTCAGTGATCGTCCCCTGGCTGATCGAGCACTACGACTGTGAGGTGATCTGCTTTACGGCCGACGTGGGCCAGGGAGAAGAGCTGGAGGGCTTGGAAGAAAAAGCAATCGCCAGCGGCGCCAGCAAGGTGGTGATCCGCGATCTCAATGAGGAGTTCGCTGCGGACTACTTGTACCGCGTGCTGCGCGCGGGCGCGGTGTACGAGCGCAAATACTTGCTGGGCACCTCTGTGGCCCGCCCGCTGATCGCCAAACATCAGGTCGAGGTGGCGCACGAATTTGGGGCCGACGCGCTGGCACATGGCGCGACGGGCAAGGGCAACGACCAGGTACGCTTCGAGTTGACCTACACCGCGCTGGACCCGCGGTTGAAAGTGGTGGCCCCGTGGAGAGAGTGGGACATCCGTTCACGGGAGGACGCGATTGCCTACGCGCAGGAGAAAGGCGTCCCTATTACGGCGACACATAAATCGATCTACAGCCGGGACCGCAACTTATGGCACATGTCGCATGAAGGCGGGCCCCTGGAGGACACCTGGCTTGAACCCGAGGAAGAAATGTACACATTGAGCGTTTCTCCGGAGGACTCGCCGAAGGATGCGCGCTACATAGAGATCGAGTTCGAATCGGGTGTGCCGACAGCGGTAGACGGCGAAAACAAATCGCCCGCCGAGATGATCGCCCA
>JANQED010000105.1 GCA_028278545.1 Anaerolineales bacterium | reverse complement strand
CACCGGGACTACATCAAGAACATGATCACGGGAGCAGCGCAGGTAGATGGGGCGATCTTGGTGGTGGCAGCCCCGGATGGTGCGATGCCGCAGACGCGCGAGCACGTGCTGCTGGCGCGCCAGGTGGAAGTGCCGAGCATCGTGGTGTACCTGAACAAGGTAGACATGATGGACGATCCGGAACTGTTGGAGCTGGTGGAGCTGGAACTGCGCGAGCTGTTGGACGAGTATGGCTTCCCTGGAGATGAAATCCCGATCGTGAAGGGCAGCGCTTTAGAAGCGTTGGAAAGCGGTAGCACCGATCCGAATGCGCCGGAGTATGAGAGCATCAAAGAGCTGCTGCGGGTGGTGGATGAGTACATCCCTGAGCCGGAGCGAGAGTTGGACAAGCCGTTCATGATGCCGGTGGAGGATGTGTTCTCGATCAAGGGCCGCGGGACGGTGGTGACGGGTAGGATCGAGCGCGGCGTGGTGAAGGTGGGGGAGGCTGCGGACATCGTAGGCTTGAGAGACGAGATCGAAAGCACGGTGATCACAGGTGTGGAGATGTTCCACAAGCTGTTGGATCAGGGCCAGGCTGGAGACAATGTGGGGCTGCTGCTGAGAGGGGTGGATCGAGATGAGGTGGAGCGAGGCATGGTGATTGCCAAGCCTAAGAGCATCACGCCGCACACCAAGTTCAATGCGCAGGTGTATGTGTTGAAAGCGGATGAGGGTGGACGACACAAGCCCTTCTTCCCTGGATACCGTCCGCAGTTCTACATCAAGACGATCGATGTGACCGGGATGATCACCTTGCCTGAGGGCGTGGAGATGGTGATGCCTGGGGATGATGTGAACATGGAAGTGGAGTTGATCGTGCCTGTGGCGTTGGAGCAGGGGCAGAACTTCGCCATCCGAGAGGGTGGTTTGACGGTTGGTGCAGGTGTAGTCACCAAGATCACTGAGTAGATATTATGGCTGACCAGAAGATACGCATACGCCTGAAAGCATACGACCATCGCGTTTTAGATCAATCTGCCAAGCGCATTGTGGATACAGCCGAGCGAACCGGCGCGCGTGTGGTAGGGCCCGTGCCTTTACCTACGAAAATCGAACGTTTTGCGGTCCGTCGCTCGACATTTATCGATAAAGATTCGCACGAGCACTTTGAAATTCGTACCCACAACCGGCTTATCGATGTGATCGAGCCAGACTCGAAGACCATCGATATGCTGATGCGGCTAAATTTACCCGCAGGCGTAGATATCGAGATAAAAATTTAGGTATTAAGTTAAGTTCCCTAAGTTGGATAGCCTGTTGCCAGGTAGTTCGGAGTAAGCTAACCAACTAATCAAAAGAGAATAGTGCAAGAGCGGTTTTGCCAGCGGCCATATAACAAGCCGAGTTGCTGCAAGATAGCTGACTGCGTTGTTCGGAGATGATGCAGCTGAGCCCAAGCTGACAGTCTCTAAGTAAATCTGATTTTGTAGGAGAAAACCGAAATGTTGAAAGGGCTGATTGGAAAGAAAATTGGTATGACCCAGATTTTCGATGATGTCGGTGCCGCTATCCCGATTACGTTGATCGAAGCTGGGCCTTGCTATGTTACCCAGGTACGCGATGTAGAGCGTGATAGCTATGCGGCTGTGCAGTTGGGTTTTGGCGAATCCAAGCCTCGACGCCTGACAGGAGGCCAATTGGGGCACTTGAAGCGCAATGACTTGCCGCCGCTGCGGCATCTGCGCGAGTTTCAGGTGAAAGATATCGAAGTCAGCGAAGGGGAGAAGGTCACTGTGGAAGCATTTGCTGTTGGCGACCATGTAGATGTGATCGGCAACAGCAAAGGTCGCGGCTTTGCTGGGGCTGTGAAGCGCTATGGCTTTCGCGGCGGACCTAAAACGCATGGCCAGTCAGACCGTCAGCGTGCCGTCGGCTCCATCGGTGCTACTTCTGGAACAGGCCGTGTTTTTCCCGGCAAGCGTATGCCGGGACACATGGGCAACAATCGTGTCACTTCCCAGAACCTGAAAGTCGCCTTGGTGGATGCTGAGCGAAATCTCATCGGCGTTCGTGGCTCTGTACCCGGCCCTAAAAACGGCCTGGTGATGATCAGAGAAGCGCGAAAGCAGTAGAGGTTGGAGCGAAACAATCATGGAAGTTAATGTATTGAACATGAATGGCAAGAAGGTTGACACGGTGGATTTGCCTGTGGAGATCTTCGAGGCCTCGATCAATGTTGATTTGATGCACCAGGCTTATGTGCGCCAGATGGCGAACGCCCGCCTGGGGACGCATAAAACCAAATCCCGGGGAGAGGTCTCCGGCGGCGGGAAAAGGCCCTGGCGTCAGAAAGGCACAGGCCGCGCTCGCCATGGATCTATCCGGTCCCCAATTTGGGTTGGCGGTGGCAAAGTGCATACCCCTCGGCCTCGGAGTTATGTCAACAAAATGCCCCGCAAAATGCGCCAGGCGGCTTTGCGCTCGGCCTTATCTGCCAAAGCAGCGGATAAGGAAATCATCATCGTGGATGAGTTGAAGCTGAAAGAGCCTAAGACAAAGTTGATGGCTAAGGCTCTCGATAAGCTCGCCAAGGATTGCAGTGCTCTGATCGTCATTCCTGAGAAGAATGACGCCAATGGCGCGGTGGAGTTATCTGCTCGCAATTTGCCCCACGCAAAAACCTTGATGGTGAGCTATCTTAACATTCGGGACTTATTGAGCTACGACAAAGTCATCCTGCCCGTTCAGGCTTTGGATGCGATCACGGAGCACTTGGGATAGGGCTGCCATGACGTTAAATATCTACAATATCTTGAAACGTCCTTTATGGACGGAGAAATCAAGCCACCAATACGCCAAATTGCATCAATACGCGTTCGAAGTGGACAAGGCCGCGACAAAGACGATGGTCAAAGATGCAGTCGAGACCTTATTTGATGTGAGAGTGCTTCGGGTAAACACCATGATTCTACCTGCCAAGCGCAGTCGTCGTGCTCTCAGCCGCCGTCTGCTGGTGCGTAAGAGTGCTTACAAGAAGGCGTTGGTGACTTTGCACCCCGACGATACCATCGATGCATTCGAAGGAGTACGGTAATCATGGCAGTCAAGAAGTATAAGCCGACGACCCCGGGCATGAGAGGCAGAACGGGTTACACGTTCGAAGAAATTACCAAGAAGAAGCCCGAACGCTCTTTGGTCGTGAAGCGGAAAAAACATGGTGGCCGCAATGTCCATGGGCGCATTACCGTACGGCATCGTGGTGGTGGTCATAAACGAAAGATCAGAATCGTCGATTTCAAGCGCGACAAACTTGGCATCCCTGCCAAAGTCGCCGCGATCGAGTATGACCCCAACCGGACGGCCCGTCTGGCGCTGTTGAACTATGCCGATGGCGAAAAGCGTTATATTATCGCTCCCGTTGGGTTGCGGGTTGGTGATACCGTGCTTGCCGGCCCGGATATCGATGTCCGCCCGGGGAATAGTATGCCTATCAGCCACATCCCAACGGGCACGATGATCCATAACATCGAGCTGCAACCTGGACGGGGCGGGCAGATGGTGCGTTCCGCGGGCACAGCGGCGCAGCTGCTCGCTAAAGAGGGCAGCTATGCCCATGTGCGTCTGCCCTCGGGTGAAATCCGTTTGGTCCACCGCAACTGCTTTGCCACCATTGGACAGGTAGGCAATTTGGATCACGGCAGCATAAAATTGGGCAAAGCGGGACGCAAACGCCATTTGGGTATTCGCCCAACCGTGCGCGGTTCGGCGATGAACCCCAATGACCACCCTCATGGGGGTGGTGAGGGCCGTTCTCCCATTGGCATGCCCAGCCCGAAAAGCCCCTGGGGCAAGAAGACGCTTGGCAAGAAGACCCGCCGCAATAAGCAGACCGACAAATACATTATTCGTCGCCGCCGAAGTGGCCGGAAGCGTCGCTAGTTGGAAAAGGCGTAATTATGTCACGATCACTTAAGAAAGGGCCTTTCGTTAGCCCGAAATTGTTGAAAAAAGTTGAAGCCATGAATGATAGTGGCGACAAGAAAGTCATTCGTACCTGGAGCAGGGCGAGTGTGATCTTCCCCCAGATGGTGGGGCACACCATTGCCGTACACGATGGTCGCCGTCATATTCCTATTTATATCACCGAGAATATGGTCGGTCATCGCCTGGGCGAATTTGCTCACACCCGAACGCACCGCGGGCATGTGGTTGAGAGGAAGCGGAAAGGATAAGAGACATGACGCAAGATATTCGTGCTCATGCAAGCCAGATCCAGATTTCTCCGCAGAAAGTGCGTTTAGTGGTCGATCTGGTGCGTGGAAAGGATGTGCTTGACGCCCTGGACATCCTGAAGTTCATGCCCAATAAAGCGGCACACCCCGTCTCGAAGCTGATTGCTTCGGCGATGGCGAACGGTGAGGAGAACTTCGGGATCAGCCGGAACGATCTGTATATCCATCGTATCTTCGCCGATCAAGGACCAACGCGCAAGTGGCGTAAGTTTGGCGCCCGTGGCCGTTTCAAACCATGGCTCCGTCGGTCTTCCCATGTAACGGTTGTTCTGCGTGAGCGAGAAGAAAATTAAAGTGTAGGCCAGGAGAGATTATGGGTCGCAAAGTAAATCCAATAGGTTTTCGTCTGGGAATCAACCGTGTTTGGGACGCGCGTTGGTACGCTGAAGGAGAAAACTACGTCGATCAACTGCATCAGGACTTCGCCATCCGCGAGATGATCTTTAAATCAAATGATAGGGCAGGCGTGTCGCAGGTTGAAATCGAACGTTATCCGGGCAAGGTGAGAGTGGTCGTCCATACCGCCAAACCCGGGGTCTTCATCGGTCGTAAAGGTGTTAATGTCAAGCAAACTCGTGCTGACCTGGAAGCTTTGGTCGGCATGAAGATCGATCTTGATATCAAAGAGATCGAAAACCCTGATTTGGACGCCTATCTGGTTGCGGAGAATATCGCCGGTCAACTAGAACGGCGCATCAGTTTCTCGCGTGCCATGAAGCGTGCGATGGGTCAGGCCATGCGCCAGGGTGCAGAAGGCATCCGGGTTCAGGTCGCCGGTCGGTTGGGCGGGGCGGAGATGGCCCGCACAATCCACATGCGTGAAGGTCGCGTGCCGCGCCAAACCCTGCGCGCCAATATCGATTATGCCGTTGCCGAGGCAAGCACCACCTACGGCCGTATCGGTGTCAAGGTGTGGATCTATAAGGGTGAGGTCTTCCCGGAGACCGATGAGATGCCTGAAACATCCGAAGGCGTATATATTAGTGAATAGATTGCCTGATGCAGATATAAGGTCGGCTCAGGCTATAAGAGAGTGATCAACTATGTTGATGCCAAAGCGTGTAAAGTATCGAAAACAAATGCGCGGCCGTATGAAGGGCAAAGCTCAACGCGGCGCGGAGATCCATTTTGGTGATTACGGGCTGCAAGCCCTGGAACCCGGCTGGGTTTCTGCCCGTCAAATTGAGTCTGCCCGTCGTGCGATGGTGCGTGCCATGCGCCGCCGCGGTAAAGTCTGGATTCGCATCTTCCCTGACAAACCCATTACCAAACGCGCTGCTGAAAGCCGTATGGGTAAGGGGAAAGGGGCGGTGGAATATTGGGCTGCGGTCGTAAAGCCTGGCCGAATAATGTTTGAGATTGGCGGCGGCATTCCCGCGGACGTGGCTAAACATGCCTTGAAATTGGCCTCGTACAAACTATCGGTCAAGTCCAGGATCATCGCCAGTGATTCGGTAGCAGGAGACTAGCATGAAAGCAGCAGAAATCCGAGAACTAACTACCGAAGAAATCCACGCGCAGATGGATGAGGCTCGTGAAGAGATGATGAACCTGCGCTTTCAGCAGGCCACCGGCGAATTGGTGGACTACACCAGGCTGCGTCATGTCCGCCGGTTGATCGCGCGCTATATGACGATCCTCAATGAGCGAGACCGCGAGGCCGCAATGGAAGGTGAAAAATGAATAACCGTCGTCGATTAACAGGCGTTGTCGTCAGCGACAAGATGCAGAAAACGGTTGTTGTTGAAGTTACCAGAACTTATCGACATCGTCTTTATGGGAAAGTTGTTTCCGACAGCAATCGTTTTATGGCCCATGATGAAATGGGCTGCAAGATTGGTGATCAGGTGCGCATCGTGGAGAGCCGCCCTATCTCACGTCGCAAGCGTTGGGTAGTCGAGGAGATCCTCCAGAGCGACAAGACCGCCGTCGACTTGGAAGAAGCAGAGGCATAGCTATGATCCAGCAAGAATCTCGTCTGAAGATTGCCGACAACACAGGCGGGCGCGAGCTGCTCGTGATCAAAGTGTTGGGCGGATCGAGGCGGCGATATGCTGGCGTCGGCGATGTGGTCGTCGGCACCATCAAATCGGCTACCCCGCATGGCTCTGTGAAGAAGAGCGATGTGGTGCGCGCCGTCATTGTTCGCACCAAGAAGGGCTGGCGCCGTACGGATGGTTCTCATATTCGCTTTGACGACAATGCTGCCGTCCTACTGGATGGTGAGAGCCGGAATCCCAGAGGGACGCGTATTTTTGGCCCGGTCGCTCGTGAACTGCGCGAAAAAGGGTATATGAAGATCGTATCGTTGGCGCCGGAATCTCTCTAGCGCCAAAGAGGTTGGTAGGAGCGATAAAAGTGAAAGTAAAAATTCGAAAAGGCGATACTGTTGAAATCATCAGTGGCCGCACCGAAGAGAAGGGCAAGCGTGGCGAGGTCATCAAAGTCTACCCGGACAAAGGCCGTGTCGCCGTGCAAGGTCTGAACATCCGTAAGAAGCATCAGGGTCAATACCAGACTCAGGGACGCAGCGTTTCCCCTGGTATCATCGAATTTGAAGGCCCCATGCATATCTCCAATGTGATGTTAGTATGCCCTTCCTGCAAAGAGCCTACCCGCGTTGGTGTACAACGCGATGAGGATGGTTCTCATCGCGTGTGCAAGCGTTGTGAAGAGCTGATTGACTGAGGTCGATGAGAGTGAAACGATGAGAATGAAAGAACGTTACGAAGAAATCATTCCGGCCTTGATGAAGTCTTTGAACTTAGAGAACGTCATGGAAGTGCCGCGCATCGAAAAAGTGGTCGTCAATATCGGTGTGGGTGAAGCTTTGGACAACGCCAAAGCCCTTGAGGCCGCCTTGGACGATATGACCGTGATAACAGGGCAGAAACCTGTTGTGACGCGCGCCCGCAAGAGCATTGCGGCTTTCAAATTGCGCGAAGGCAACCCCATCGGCACCAAAGTGACCTTGCGCGGGCATCGTATGTGGTCTTTCTTTGACCGCTTGATGAATGTTGCCCTGCCGCGAGTGCGGGATTTCCGCGGCATTTCGCCCAATTCCTTCGACGGTCGTGGAAATTACACGCTGGGTCTGAGGGAACAGCTTGTTTTCCCGGAAGTTGATTACGACAAAATCGACAAAGTTCGAGGCTTGGAAGTTAGCATAGTGACATCAGCGAAAACCGATGAAGAGGGTCGTGAGTTGTTGCGAATGCTTGGTATGCCGTTCAGGAAAGAAGGTTAGATCATGGCGAAGACATGCATGGTTGTTCGTGAAGACCGACGTAAGTATAAAACTCGCGTACGGAATCGTTGTAAGCAGTGTGGCCGTCCACGTGGCTATATGCGCCGCTTTGGTTTGTGCCGCATTTGTTTCCGAGAATTTGCGCTGGATGGAAAGATCCCTGGCGTTAGAAAGGCTTCCTGGTAATCGGGACGGAGGATTTACGCATGAGTGTTAGTGATCCTATTGCTGATATGCTGACTCGAATCCGAAATGCTGTCATGGCTGGTCAACCGATGACCGCTATGCCAAGCTCGAAGATTAAGGTAGATATTGCCAAGATCTTGAAAACTGAAGGTTTTGTGAATGACTTTGAAGTAGTGGATGGTGATCGTCCCGGACAAAAAGTGCTGCGCGTGCGCTTGAAGTATATTGGCGAGCGCCGGGACCGCCGCCCGGTCTTGACGGGTTTGGAGCGCATTAGCAAACCCGGCCGCCGGATTTATACCAGTAAGAAGGACATCCCCTGGGTGTTATCTGGTATGGGGATCGCCATACTGTCCACTTCAAAAGGCGTTATGACCGGCCATGAAGCCCGGAAAATGGGCGTAGGTGGCGAGGTCGTGTGCAAGGTTTGGTAGCTGGAGGTTTACTGTGTCACGAATTGGTCGTTTGCCAGTGGAAGTGCCGCAGGGTGTTGATGTTAATGTCAAAGGGACGCATGTGCGGGTCAAGGGCCCCAAAGGTCAACTTGAACACACGTTCCCTGCTTCTATGAAGATCACCCTCGATGGAGGCGTGGTCACTGTGGAGCGACCCTCTGACGAGGGTACGCATCGTGCCATGCATGGTATGACCAGAGCAATCATTAATAATATGGTAATCGGCGTATCCGATGGCTTCGAGAAGGTCTTGGAGATCAATGGGGTCGGTTACCGTGGCGAATTACAGGGTAAGAACCTGATCCTCAATGTGGGCTTTTCACACTCGGTTGAGGTGGTGCCGCCTGAGGGCATTTCCTTCGAGGTGCAGGATCGTAACCGCGTGATCTATGTGAGAGGCTACGATAAGGCCCTGGTCGGTCAGGTCGCTGCCGATATTCGGAAAATCCGCCCGCCGGAGCCGTATAAGGGCAAAGGCATCAAGTATAGAGATGAGCGAATCCGCCGTAAGGCTGGTAAAGCTGGTAAGGTGATGTAATTATGGCGAAGAAGAAATCACGCGCTGCTGCTCGGGCACACCGGCATCGCCGTGTTCGTAAAAAGGTTGCCGGGACCTCGGAAAGACCTCGACTGAATGTATTCCGCAGCCTGGGTGATATCTACGCTCAGGTGATCGATGATCAGGGTGGCTACACCCTGGCCTCTGCATCGACCATCGATGGTGAACTCCGTTCCCAGATGAAGGACTTGTCGAAGACAGAGCAGGCCCATCTGGTTGGGGTGAAAGTCGCCGAACGAGCGCAGGCGGCAGGTGTCAATCAAGTTATCTTTGATCGCGGTGGCTATCGCTATATTGGGCGCGTGCGCGCCCTGGCTGATGGTGCTCGCGAAGGTGGCTTGCAGTTCTAAGACCGGTCTAGGAGAAAGATATGGCGAACTATCAAGCTGAAAAAGAATTCGACGAGCGTGTAATCGAGATCAGGCGTGTCGCCACGGTTGTCAAAGGTGGCCGGCGCTTTTCTTTCCGTGTGACGACGGTCATGGGTGATAACGCTGGCAGCGTAGGTGTGGGCACTGGGAAGGCCAATTCCGTTCCCGATGCGATACGGAAAGCGATGAAGCAGGCGCGTCAGAATATGCACCGTATAGCGATCTTCGATACCACGATCCCGTATGCGGTCGAAGGCAAAGTCGGCGGGGCGCGGGTGCTTCTGAAACCGGCCTCCCCGGGTACCGGTGTGATCGCCGCGGGCGGCGTGCGCGCTGTGCTGGAGGCCGCCGGAATCTCGAATATCCTGACGAAATCCCTGGGCAGCGATAACGACTTGAATGTCGTTTATGCCACTATGGCAGCGCTGGATCAGTTGAAATCGCCCCATCAGGTGGCCGAAGAGCGCGGTATCCCCGTTGAGCGCGTTTTGCCTTACTGGGATCGAGGATAGCGATATGGCGAAGAAGAAGTCCAAAGCGAAATTGCTTCGCATAACCCTGGTGAAAAGCCCAATTGGCTATTCAAAACGCCAGAAGAATACCGTGCGTGCCCTGGGGCTCCGACGGATCAACCACACCGTGGAGCAGCAGGACACCCCTGTGATCCGCGGCATGATCGATAAAGTCAGCCACCTGGTACAGGTGGAAGAGTAGGTACGACGATGAAATTACATGAATTGAAGCCAAACGAAGGTGCGAAGAAAAGGCGCAAGCGAGTTGGGCGGGGCATCTCAGCAGGCCAGGGCAAGACCGCCGGTCGTGGTACAAAGGGGCAGAATGCCCGCCGGGGTGGGGGTACATCTCTGATGCATCAGGGCGGCAACCTGCCGTTCTTCCGCCGGCTGCCCTTCAAGCGCGGTTTCACGCCGCCTTTCCGCGTTGTGTATAACGAAGTCAATGTCTATCAGCTCAGCGGCTTCAGGAAAGGCAGCAAAGTCACCCCTGAAACGCTGGCTGAGGCCCGCTTATTGAAAGATGACCGCAACCCGGTTGTGATTTTGGGTGAAGGTGAGCTTGAAAAGGCCCTCAACGTCAGTGCCCATCGAGTTTCCAAGGGCGCCCGCGCCAAAATTGAAGCTGCGGGTGGCAGTGTTGAGATCATCGAAGCGTAGGCCAATAAGGAGCCAGATATGAGACGGTCTGCTTGGCGCTATCTGTGGACAGCCCGAGATATTCGACGAAAGCTACTGATCACGCTGGGCATCATGGTGATCTATCGTTTAGCGGCCCAGGTGCCGGTGCCTGGTGTGAACCGCGCGGCTCTCTCCTCCATCCTTGATGGTGGTGGAGCCGCAGGGACCCTGGTGGGCATCCTGGATTTGCTCTCTGGTGGCACGGTTGCCAACTTCTCCGTGATGGCGATGGGCGTGTATCCGTATATTACCGCTCAAATTATCCTCCAGTTGCTGGTGCCGGTGATCCCGGCTTTGCAGCGCCGTATGGAAGATGACCCGCGCGAAGGCCAGAAATGGATGGAGAAGTGGACCTACGTCTTAGCGGTGCCTATGGCCGCCCTGCAGGCGGTTTCACAGATTCGCATCTTCAGCAGTTTTGCCGGTGGTGTACCTATTATCGATAACTATGGGTTCAGCGGCAGTTCGTTGCTGCCTTCGCTGGCGATTATTTTCAGCATGACGGCCGGGACGATGTTTGCGATCTGGCTGGGCGAATTGATCTCTGAATATGGCATCCGTAATCAAGGACTCTCGCTGCTGATCTTCGCGGGCATCGTTTCTAATATTCCGCAGAATTTCGCCCAGTTATTGAACCCGGCTGCTTATGATAATCCTGACGTGCGTTGGTTTGTATTTGGTTCTATGATCGTGATAACCATTCTGATCATCGCTGTGATTGTTTATGTCCAGCAGGGCCAGCGCAATGTGCCAGTGATGTATCCGGGGCGGCGGGTTGGTCGGCGCATGTCGATGCCCGTGAAGGGCACCCTGCCTTTGCGAGTCAACATGGCAGGCATGATCCCGATTATTTTCGCTCAGTCGCTGCTGACATTCCCGGCGATTATTGCCAACTTCTTCATCGACTCGGAGACTCCCTGGGTAGCCAGCCTGGCCTTGGGTACACAAAACGTCTTTGGTGGCAACAGCAGTTGGTATTGGCTGATCTACTTCCTCTTTGTAGTCGGTTTTGCCTTCTTTTACACCGATGTGTTGTTTGCCCAACAAAATTACGGCGAGAATCTCAAGCGTTCTGGTGCTCAGATCCCCGGAGTCAGCAAAGGCGAGCCCACCCAGCGTTATCTGACGCGCGTGCTGCGGCGCATTACCTTCCCTGGGGCGTTTTTCCTGGGACTGGTGGCGATTATGCCCTTCCTTGTGGGCCTGGTATTGCCTTTGGGCCAGAATACGGGCGTGCTTCTGGTGTCTTCGTCGGGTTTGCTGATTGTGGTGGGTGTCGTCCGTGATACTTTCTTCAATATCAATGCAGAGCTCAAGCTGCACGGGTATGATGAGGCCCTCTTAGTACGGTAGAGGCAGTGAACATGGCTAAGCAGATTGTCATGCTTGGCCCTCCCGGTGCTGGGAAGGGCACACAGGCGAAGAGGCTGTCGGAAAAGTTGGGCATACCGCACGTTTCATCGGGCGATATCTTTCGTGAGAATCTGCGTGAGCAGACCGAGCTTGGTAAACGTGCCGAGGTCTATGTCAATCGCGGCGAGTTGGTGCCGGATGATCTCACTATCGCCATGATCCGCGAACGCATCTCTCGCCCCGACTGTGATGACGGTGTTCTGCTGGATGGCTTCCCGCGCACCGCGCCCCAGGCTGAGGCCCTTGACGACATGCTGGAGGCTCTCGATAAGGGACAGGTGGATGCTGTACCCTGCATCGTCCTCCCCGATGAGGTGCTCATCGAACGTCTCACGGGCCGCCGCACCTGCCGTGCTCAGGGGCATATTTTCCACATCACATTCAACCCGCCCAAAGAGGCCGGGATATGTGATTTTGATGGGTCGGAACTTTACCAACGTCAGGATGATACCGTAGAAACGGTGACCAACCGTATCCGGGTATATCTTGAGCAGACGCAGCCGTTGATTGATTACTATCAGCAGCGGGGTGTCTTGTTGGAGGTCGATGGCGATCAATCGATTGACATGGTCTTCGATGAGATTATTTCGGTGCTGGTTGGTGTGCAGGGAGCTTGATGATGGTTTGGCAGCGCAATGTCGTTGTAAAGTCGGCTGAAGAGATCGAGATTATGCAGGAAGCGGGTCGCATAAATGCGCTTGCCCTGGATGCTGCTCGCCAGATGATCCGCCCTGGTGTTACGACGGCCAAGCTGGATAAGGCCGCCGAAGAGATCATTCGCGATCATGGGGCCGCCCCTACCTTTAAGGGATACCCTGGGGCCTATCCATACCCGGCCACATTGACGATCAGCGTCAACGAAGCGCTGGTGCACGGTATTCCAGGCAAGTATGAGCTTCAACCGGGTGATATCGTGTCGATTGATTGCGGCACGACCTACAATGGCTTCATCGGCGACTCGGCTTTTACCGCTGGGGTAGGTGAGATCTCCGAGCCAGCTCGGCAGTTGCTGGATACTACCGAGAGAGCTTTGTACGTCGGGATCGAGCAGATGCACTCTGGCAAACGGATTGGCGATATCTCTGCTGCCATCCAGCAATATGCCGAGGGGCATGGCTACCATGTCCCCAGGGAATACAGTGGGCATGGTGTCGGCCGTCAGATGCACGAAGCGCCCCAGGTGCCAAATTATGGCAGGGCGGGACGCGGCCTGGTGCTCCGCCCAGGGATAACGCTGGCTATTGAGCCAATGCTCTTGGTAGGGACTTTTCGGACGCGCGTCTTGCCGGATCAGTGGACGGTCGTTTCGGCTGATGGCTCTCTGACGGCTCACTTCGAGCACACGGTGGCTGTGACGGAAAACGGCCCCCTGATCCTGACACCCTCCGAGAAGGTTGTGGACGGAAGATAGAAAGGCGAGTATAATCAAGTCTTTGGCTTGGACCGATGGCCGACCAGGTTGTCGGTTGGAAGAGAGGCACAATGAAAGTATCAGCATCGGTGAAGAAGCGCTGTGCGAAATGCAAGATCGTGAAGCGCAAAGGCAGATTGTACGTAATTTGTGAAAACCCAAAACACAAACAACGACAGGGATGAACGATTATGGCACGTATTGAAGGCGTAGACCTGCCACGCGAGAAGCGGGTCGAAGTAGCTCTAACATATATCTACGGCATTGGCCGCTCACGGTCGAATGAGTTGCTGGCCGCCACCGGCGTCAACCCGGATAAGCGCGTCAAAGATTTGACCGATACGGAAGTGACCAGTCTTCGTGAGGCGATCACCCAGAACTACAAGGTCGAAGGTGATTTGCGCCGGGAAACCCAGATGCACATCAAGCGTCTGATCGAGATCGGCAGTTATCGGGGCATTCGTCATCGCCGCAGCCTGCCGGTTCGCGGTCAGCGCACGCGCACGAATGCGCGCACCCGTAAAGGCCCCAAGAAGACGGTTGCGGGCCGTGGTCGCCGCCGAGGCGTGGCGAAGAAGTAGCAGTTTCTGCGCGAAACGATATCACGATTTGAGTGCGAGGTAGTATGGCTAAAAAAGGTTCAGGGCGCCGAAAGAAAGGCGCTAAGAAAACCAAACGCGCTTTGTCCGCCGGGCAGGTGCATATTTACGCGACGTTCAATAACACGATCGTGACGATCACCGATTCCCAGGGGAACACGGTTTGCTGGGGCAGCCCAGGGATCATGGGTCTCAAAGGCTCCCGCAAGAGCACCCCATATGCGGCTCGTTTGGCTGCGGAACACGCCATCAAGCTGGCTATGGATATGGGCATGCGCGAGGCCGAATTATTTGTCAATGGCCCTGGCCGCGGCCGTGAGGCCGCCATCCGGGCCGTGCAGGCGATGGGGATTAAGGTCACAGCGATTACCGACAAGACCCCTGTGCCCCACAATGGTTGTCGGCCGCCCAAGAAGCGCCGCGTGTAATAATGGTTCTAGGAAGATAGATAGAGGATTGATATATGGGACGATATCGTGGGCCCGTTTGTAAGTTGTGTCGGCGAGAAGGCGAAAAGCTTTTCTTGAAGGGAGCGCGTTGTTATACGGCGAAGTGTTCGTTCGAGCGCCGCGGGTACCCCCCTGGAGAGCACGGGCGTACTGCTCAGTTCCGCCGCCGCCGAGAGTCAGACTTTGCTCGTCAGTTGCGAGCGAAACAAAAGGCTCGCCGTGTATACGGCGTCATGGAGCGGCAGTTCCGCAGGTATTACGACGAGTCGCTTCAGCGCCGCGGCCTGACCGGTCTGAACTTGCTTCAGATTCTGGAATCCCGCCTGGATAATGTGATTTATCGCATGGGATACGCCAGCAGCCGCACTCAGGCGCGCGTTTTGGTAACGCATGGGCATTTCAATGTCAATGGTCGTCGTACGGATGTGCCCTCCATGTTGCTCTCTCCCGGCGATATTGTCGCCGTTCGAGAAGGTTCTCGTAAACGTACCTACTTCAAGGAACTTCCTTCCGTAGCTACGGATCGAACGACTCCAGAGTGGGTGAGCCGTGATGTAGAGGCTTTGACGGGTGACGTGGTTCGCTTGCCCGAGCGCCTCGAGATAGACGGAAACTTGAATGAGCAGCTCATCGTTGAGTACTACTCACGACGGTAAGCAAAATCGTGAGAGTAAGCAACACGAAACCTCGAATATTAGAACGGGAGGGGTGACCTGTGTTGGGTTTGAGTAATATGGTTACGCCGAAAATCGAGCGTGAAGCAGAGTCTCGAAATTACGGCAAATATGCAATTAGCCCGCTGGAGCGTGGCTACGGTCTCACTTTGGGCAACGCCTTGCGAAGGATCTTGCTTAGCTCCTTAGAGGGTGCTGCGGTGACATCGATTCGCGTCACGGACATTCACCATGAGTTCCGCGATATCCCCGGTGTGCGTGAGGATGTCATCCATGTGATGCTGCAGGTGAAGAAACTGCGCATGTTGCTCCATGATGTCGATACCGCCAGGATGCACCTTGAAGTGCATGGCAGCGGTGAGGTAACCGCTGCGGATATCATTCCGCCGCCCGAGGTTGAGATCATCAACCCTGAGCTTTATCTCTTCACCGTGGATGGTCGCGACGCGCCGTTGGAGATCGAGTTTACAGTGCAACGTGGGCGGGGTTATTCCCCTGCTGACAATCGCACCGGCCGTCTTCCCATCGGCGAGCTCCCTGTGGATGCCATCTACAACCCGGTGAGGCGCGTGAACTATGATGTCGGCTTCGCCCGTGTTGGACAGAGCACCAACTACGATAAGCTCACGATGGAAATTTGGACGGACGGCGCTGTTGAGCCGGAAGAAGCGCTCAGCACCAGCGCCAAGCTGCTCATGGAACACTTGCAGCACCTGGCAGGTGTCAGCGCGGAGTCCCTGGCCGTGATGGTAGAAGAACAGTTAGAGGAGGAAGGCCTGGGTGAAGAAATCATTGAGACCCCCATCGAGGATTTGGACCTCTCAGTGCGTGTGTTCAATTCCTTGAAACGCGCCGGGATCACCAATATCGGTGAAATCCTTGAATTAATGGATAAGGGTGATGATGCTGTCCTGTCTATCCGGAATTTCGGTGTGAAGAGCCTTTTAGAACTGAGAGACAAGATGGTTGAAAAAGGATATCTTCAGGACGGGGCTTTGGAAGACCTTGAATTGGAGTGAGGGCAAATGCGCCACAAAGTAGCTGGAAAGAAACTTGGCCGGAGTAAAGGCCAGCGTGCGGCTCTGCGCCGTACGATGATGATGCAGTTATTCGAATACGAACGCATCGAAACAACGCGCGCCAAAGCTGAACACGTTCGCCGACCGGCTGAAAAATTGATTACTTTGGCGAAACGTGGAAACAATGCAGAAGGCGCTGCCGCAGTGCACGCGCGCCGTTTGGTAGCTGCCCGCCTGGGCGATAAGGAACTTGTCACCAAGCTGTTCGAAGAGATTGCGCCTCGTTACGAAAGCCGCTCTGGCGGGTACACCCGCATGGTCAAGATGGGACCTCGTCATGGCGATGCTGCTGAAATGGTCGTTTTAGAGTTAGTAGAAGAGTAATCCGTATCCAGTGAGCAGCAACCAGCAACGTAGCTGAGTTTCACCTTTACCGGTTGCGATATGCTGGACGCTGATTACTGAAGATGGCACGTTACCAAGTTATTCTCGCCTACGATGGCACCCAGTTCCACGGGTCTCAGCGGCAGCTGGAGGTACGCACGGTACAGGGCGTCGTTGAAGATGCTTTGCGTGAGCTGAATTGGGCGGGCGAATCGATATTGATGGCCGGGCGCACCGATAGCGGTGTGCATGCTGTTGGGCAGGTGCTGGCCTTCGATTTGGACTGGCGACATTCCCCTGAGGATTTGCGAAATGCGCTCAATGCCTTGCTCCCGGGCGATGTTTCTGTACGACGAGTTTCCGAGAGTGGCCCTGAGTTTCACCCTCGGTATGATGCCCTCTCCCGCGTTTATCGATACCGGGTTCTCGTTGACCCGGTCCGTAGCCCGCTTGAAGAGCGTTTCTCCTGGAGAGTCTGGCCCGCCCCGGCATTGGACCGGCTGCAGGCCGCAGCGGAATTATTTTTAGGCGTCCACGATTTCGCCGCCTTCGGCAGCCCGATGTCGGCAGAGGGCAGCACTGTTCGCGAAGTGATCGCAGCCAATTGGCATCCAGCAGACGATTATCTGGTGTTTTCAGTGGCCGCCAATGCGTTCTTATACCACATGGTTCGGCGGCTTGTGCATGTGCAGGTGAAGGTGGGGCAGGGCGTTCTTCAAGTAGATGATATCCTCCCATTTTTGGAGCACCCTGAAGGCCCGCCCGTCCAAGGCCTGGCGCCACCCCAGGGGCTCACGCTAATGAGAGTGAACTATTCGCGAGAATGACACAGAAGTAGCTACATTTCGTTCAGTCTGACAGGCTGAACAGGTACGAAAAAGACAGAATAACGGAGCATAAGACCGTGTATAAAACGTTTTATCCAAAACCTGATGATATAACCCGCGAGTGGGTCCTGGTGGATGCCAACGATCAAACCCTCGGGCGCTTGGTGACCCAGATTGCCACGGTGATGCTTGGGAAGCATAAGCCTGAGTTCACCCCTGGTGTTGATGTAGGTGATTATGTCATCGTTGTCAATGCTGAGCGCATTCGTGTCACTGGCAACAAGCTGGAAGACAAGATGTATTATCGAACCAGCGGACGCCCCGGTGGTCTGAAATCCATCAACCTGCGTGGTTTGCTTGCAAAACATCCTGAGCGCGTGATCGAGAAAGCGGTTTGGGGTATGCTGCCTCACAATCGGCACGGACGTAAGTTGATGAAGAAACTGCGCGTTTACGCAGGGCCTGATCATCCCCACGCGGCTCAGAATCCGAAGCCCATCGATGAAGTTTTACCATCGAGTGAGGAGTAATTATGGCAGAACAATACTATGAAGGAATCGGACGCCGCAAGGCCAGCACCGCTCGCGTGCGTGTGATGAGCGGGACCGGCGAATTTTTCATCAATGAGAGGCCGCTGGAAGCCTATTTCCCCCGCCTTGGAGATGTGCAGACGATCGTGGGCCCGTTGGAAATGATTGGTCAACGTGGATCGCTTGATGTCAGTGTGCTCGTGCAAGGTGGTGGGGTCACCGGGCAGGCTGATGCCGTTCAATTAGGGCTGGCGCGTGCTTTGGTGGTCATGAACCCCGATGCTAAACCTGCGCTGCGAAAGGGCGGCTACCTGACCCGTGACGCGCGCGAGAAAGAGCGCAAGAAACCAGGCCTCAAGCGTGCCCGCAAGGCGCCGACCTACACCAAGCGCTAATTTATTGTGAAAACGTGAAGCGTAATTCGTAAAGCATCGATGTGCGTTTTACGGATTACGTTTTGCATTTAAAATACCCTCGCTTATGACCACCCCTGACATCACACTCCTCGGCCTCGGCCCTGGTTCCCCCAGGCTTCTCACCCGCGAGGCTTGGGATGTTCTCGAAAAGGCCTCTGAGGTCTACCTGCGTACACGCAAGCATCCCGCCGTGGATGGATTTCCCGATCATCTCCTGGTGCATACATTCGATCACCTGTATGAGCAGAACGAATCTTTCGAAGATGTTTATGCCCAGATAGTGGATGAGGTCATCGCCTTGGCGCGTAGGGACGCGGGGATGGTCTATGCCGTGCCGGGACACCCTTTTGTGGCCGAATCCACCGCCCCTGAGATTTTCCGACGGGCCAAAGGGGAGGGAATATCGGTCTACGTTGTAGAGGGGCTCAGCTTCCTCGGGCCGACTTTTACATCCCTGGGGAGTGACCCGCTGCCGCTGACCGCCGTAGTAGATGCATTAGCGTTAGCCAGCGGACACCACCCCCCATTCCCGCCCGATGCGCCGGCGCTGATTGCCCAAATCTACGATAAACATATCGCCTCGGAAGTCAAGCTGACCCTGATGAATCTCTATCCCGCCGAACATCCCGTCCGTCTGGTTCACGCTGCCGGGACGCCGGAGGTCATCGTCGAAGATCTGTCCCTCTACGAATTGGATCGCAGTGCACAAATTGGCCTGCTGACGACTTTGTATTTACCCCCCATTGACCAGCATACTTCTTTTGAGTCATTGCAGGAGATTACGGCGCATTTACGTGCCCCAGAGGGTTGTCCCTGGGATCAAAAGCAGACTCTCCAGACCATGCGCCCGCACTTATTGGAAGAAGTCTATGAGCTGCTGGCGGCCATCGATGCTGATGATGCTTCGAAAATGCAAGAGGAGTTCGGCGATTTGCTGCTGGTGCTCACGATGCTGATGCAGATCGTCAGTGAGGCGGGATTCAACAGCGCAGATGTGATCCGCGATATCAGCGCCAAACTGATTCGCCGGCACCCGCACGTCTTTGGGGATTTGCAGGTTGAGGGGGAGGAGGCTGTGCTCAAGAACTGGGAACTGCTCAAAGCCGAAGAGCGAGCGGCTAATGGTGAGGCGGAAAAAGGGGTGCTGGATGGCGTTTCGATAGCGCTACCCGCGCTGACTCAGGCTCAGGAGTATCAAGATCGCGCTGCACGAGTTGGTTTTGACTGGCCTGAAATCCAGGGGGTCATCGACAAAGTTTGCGAGGAGATCGAAGAGATTCGCACGGCGTCCGATGATGATTCGCGCGCCGCCGAGATGGGCGATTTGCTCTTTTCGGTGGTCAATCTGGCGCGTTGGCTGGAGATTGATGCGGAGAGTGTGCTGCGGCAGGCCAACCAGCGCTTTCGGGAGAGATTTGCCCAAATCGAATCAGCAGCCCGCGATCAGGGGCGTGATCTTGGCGGAATGGCGCTAGAAGAAATGGAAAACCTGTGGAATGCGGCGAAGGGGAAGAATAGGTAATCTCCCGCAGAGCCTGCGAAGCGTTTTGCAAACCCCGCGGGAGGTTGGGTTACCCGCTGATAATGTCCTTCAAGATGTCTCCACCGATGCCAGCGACGCCGCGCTGTTCACCGCCGCCCTGGCTAAAGGAGATACCGCGCTTGATGCGGTCCACCAGACGCGAGAAGGGCAGGCTTTGCAGGTAGACTTTGCCGGGGCCGGTCAACCTGGCGAGGAACAGGCCCTCGCCGCCGAAGAGGGCGTTCTTGAAGCCACCGATAAACTGGATATCATAGTCCACCGTGGTGGCAAAGGCCACCAGGCAGCCGGTATCGACCCGCAAGGGCTCCCCGGGGGCCAGGTCTTTCTCGATCACCGTGCCGCCGGCATGGGTGAAGACCATCCCATCCCCGACCAAGCGTTGCAAGATAAACCCCTCACCGCCGAAAAAGCCCGCTCCCAGGCGTTTGGTAAAGGCGACTTCGATTTCTGTTCCTTGCGCAGCGCAAAGGAATGAATCTTTTTGGCATAATACCTGGCCGTCGAATTGATCCAGGTCGAAAGCCACGATCTTGCCAGGATAGGGGGCTGCAAAGGCGACGTTTTTCTTGCCTGCCCCGTTATTCAGGAAGGTGGTGATGAAGAAGCTCTCGCCGGTCACCATGCGCTTCAATCCTTTGAAGATGCCACCGCCAGTACCGGTTTGCATTTCGATGCCGTCTTCCATGTAGGTCATCGTGCCCGCTTCGGCCCGCACACCCTCGCCGGGATCAAGCTCCACCTCGACGAGCTGTAAATCATCGCCGTAGATTTTATAGTCGATTACATCTGATCTTGCCATGATCTTCCTCCATAAACAATTAAGGGAATGGATACTGAATTCTACTATGGTCTACGAAGAGGGATTGTAATAGTTGCGTTAAGGATAGGGCGGGGGCTGGCTCGTTAGTTTCGATGAACGACTTCTGCCCCATTGGTCGCTTTGCAAAGGTAGATTTTAGGGTCTAGCCCTGTGGTTTCTGCATAGGAGGCGTGGACGTTTTCTACAAAGGCTCCCACGGCATCTTCATGGACCAAAGCGACTGCGCAACCGCCAAACCCGCCCCCGGTCATCCTGGCCCCAAAACAACCGGGCTGGGCTTGCGCCGCCTGAACCATGATGTTGAGTTCAGCGTTGGTGATCTCGAAATCATCCCGCATACTGGTGTGGGATTCATTCATCAGTTTCCCCATTTCGACAGCATCGCCTTTGGATAGTGCTTGCGCAGCTTTCAGTACGCGTTCGTTTTCGCTGATGATGTGGCGTGCGCGGCGGCGAATCAGCTCATCCAGGTTGGCCGAGCGGTCTTTGAACTCTTTGAGGGCAACATCGCGCAGATGTGAGACGCCGAAGAATCTGGCAGCCGCCTCACATTGCTCGCGCCTTTCGTTATAACCGGAATCGGTGTGCGTGTGCCGGGTGGTGGTGTCCAAAATCACCACTGTGGCTTTAGTTGGCAGGGGGATATGGCGTGTGGAGAGATCGCGGCAGTCGATCAAGAGGGCGTGGTCCACTTGTCCGGAAGCCGAGATCATCTGATCCATGATCCCTGTGTTGGCCCCCACCCATTCATTCTCTGCTTTCTGGCCGATCTTGGCCATGATGTCGGGGATGAATTCCCAGCCCCCGACTGCCGAAAACGCCATGGCGGTGACCATCTCCAAGGCTGCCGAAGAGGAGAGACCCGCCCCCACGGGGATATCGCTCCCCAAAACACCTTCCCATCCATTCAGGGTGTAGCTGGCCTCTTGCAATCCCCAGGCCATCCCGCGCAGGTACTCGTCCCAGGCCCTCCCATGGCTGATTTCGTGCAGAGAGAAACCCCCAACTTCCGGGAAATCGAGCGAGTGCAGCACAACATGTCGATCATCCCGTGGACGCAGGGCGATCCACATGGCGCGGTCGATAGCCATGGGCAGCACGAAGCCGTCATTATAGTCGGTGTGCTCGCCGATCAAGTTGACCCTGCCCGGCGCGCGCACGATGAATGTTGGCCGTTGTCCGAAGCGTATTGCGAATTCTTGTGTGACTAAAGATTGCATGTGAGGGGTATCTGGTGGGTTTATACGCCAGAGGCGCGTTCTTTGTAGTGCTGTTTGGGTAGGGAGCGTAATCGTTCGGCGGCCTGCTCCGCAGTCAAATCCCGCTGGGCTTCGGCCAGCATCTCGTAGCCGACCATGAATTTCTTCACCGTGGCTGAGCGTAGCAAGGGCGGATAGAAATGGGCGTGAAGCTGCCAGTAGGGGTTGTCTTCTCCGTTGAAGGGCGCGCCGTGCCAGCCCATCGAGTAGGGAAAGGAGGTTTCGAACAGATTGTCATAACGGGTGAGCAGCCGTTTTAGCACGTCGGCCAGCGCATCACGTTGGCTGTCGTTCAGGTCGGGGAGGCGTAAAACGTGGGCGCGCGGGATCAAGAGCGTCTCAAAGGGCCATACTGCCCAATAGGGGACTACAAACACCCAGTGCTCGTTTTCCTCGACAACCCGCCCCACTTTTTCGATCTCTGCCTGGGCATAATCTATCAGCAGGGGGTTTCCTTGCTCTTTGAAATAAGCCTCTTGATGGCGATGTTCTTTGGCGGGCTGATTGGGAAGTGCATCTAATGCCCAAATCTGCCCGTGAGGGTGCGGGTTGGAGCAGCCCATTATAGCGCCTTTGTTCTCGAAGACCTGCACCCATTGGTAATTCTGGCCCAGTTCCGTGGTCTGTTCTGCCCACACATCGATCACGCGGCGGATGTCTTTTACGGTCATTTCGGGTAGCGTGAGATCGTGGCGCGGTGAGAAGCAAATCACCCGGCTGGTGCCTTGCAAGGGTTTTTCTTGAAACAGGGGCTGATTAGATTGGTGATTCTGGGGCACATCGGGCAGCAGAGCGGCAAAATCGTTGGTGAAGACAAAGGTGTGCTCATAGGCAGGGTTTTGGGCGCCCCCAGCGCGTTGATTGCCGGGGCAAAGATAGCACTGGGGATCATATGCGGGGCGTACCTCAGGGATGGGTTTTTCGACCTGACCCTGCCAGGGCCTTTTGGTGCGCTGGGGGGAGACGAAGATGTATTCCCCCGTCAGGGGGTTGTAGCGCCGGTGGGGATGTTCGGTGGGGTCGAATTCGAGGGCGTTAGTCGTCATGTTGTGATTAGATCAAATGGCTTGGTGTGTTTGGTGGAAATGGTTTGGAGACGGTTTTCTGCCGGAATGTGGCACCCAACTCTAACTTAAAGTCTGCGATTAAGCAATCATCCCTCACGAGGAGGGATGATGGTGATTGATCTGGAATCGGGTAAGGCGTTTATCCCTTTATCCTTTTACAGAACCGGCCAACAATCCCCGGATGAAATAACGACCCAGGAAAAGGTACACCAGCAGGGTGGGCAACGCCGCCATGATCGAACCGGCCATGGGCAGGTTCCAGTTGACGGCCTCTCCACCGGCCAAATTCGAAATGGCAACGGTGATGGGCTCGTTGCCGGTGCCGCTGGTCAGGGTGACCGCGAAGAGGAACTCATTCCAAATTTGCGTGAACTGCCAGATGATGACCACTACAAACCCGGGGAGTGAAATGGGGAAAACGATGTGACGATAAACCCCGAAAAAACCGGCCCCGTCGATAGACCCGGCCTCGATCATTTCGGTGGGCACTTCTGCGTAGTAATTCCTGAAGATCAGCGTTGTGATCGGGAGACCATAAACCACGTGCACGACGATCAGCCCGGGGATATTGCCGTAAAGCCCAATTTGGTTCAGGAATTGGAACAGAGGGATGAGGATGCTCTGGTAGGGGATGAACATACCGAACAGCATCAACTGAAAGAGGACGTTCGATCCTTTGAACTTCCACTTGGACAGCACATACCCGTTCAGGGACCCCAACAGGGAAGAGAGTAAGGTCGCTGGCAAGACCAGGTTGATGCTGTTCAGCAGGAACGGCGCAAAGGCATCCCAGGCGGTCACAAAGCTTTGGAAGTTCCAGGGGTTTGGCAATTCCCAGGCGGTTGCCAAGTCGATTTGTGCCGGGGTCTTGAAACTTGTGATCACAACCATGTAGGCCGGAACAAGGAAGATGGCCATAAAGAAGAGCAGCAGCAAATAGGTCAGAAATCGATTGACGATCTTCTTCCTGCTCATAATTCTTGCTCCGATCGCAGTGTATTCACCAGGTAGGGAACAATGACCAATGCCACCATGACCAGCATGACCGTGGCGATGGCGGCTCCCTTGGCAAATTCGTTGCCTCGAAAGGAAGTGACGAACATCAACGTCCCCGGGACGTCTGTAGCGCTGTTGTCTGGCCCGGTCATCACGAAGATGAGGTCGAAAATCTTCAAGGATATGTGGCCCAGGACGATCATGGCGCTCAAGGTAATCGGCTGGAGCATGGGCAGGATGATCTGCCGGTAAATCTGGAGTTCGCTTGCGCCGTCAACTCGGGCAGCTTCTCTTAGTTCATCTGGGATTCCACGGATGCCGGCCAGGTACATGGCCATCATATAACCCGCCATCTGCCAGGTCGCGGCTATGATGATGCCCACCATTGCCAGGTTGAAGCCGTGTTTCTCTGGGTAGGAGAGCAGTTGGATTTTCTCAGCCCCGCCTGTGAGCAGCCAAACCAGGGTGGCGATGCCGATCCCGGCCACCAGCCAGGCCTTCCACATGCTCCCCTCACGCCGGTATCGCAGCGCCAGGATCACCATCACGATGATCAGCGCATAGCCCAAAATGGCTGGCAGTTGTAGCCAGGTGAACTGCCAGACTTGGGTGCGGTCTGTGAGCCACCTTATGTCCAATGCTTCCAGGTTGACCAGCGCGGGCAGCCGGTTGATACCCCCTGAGGGGTTGAAAAGCCAGCGCCACACAGTCCCCGAGACGATAAAGGAGAGCGACATCGGGTACAGGAATATCAACCGGAAGAAGCCTTCAAAGCGGATGTTTTGATCTAATAATACGGCGAATAATAGCCCCAGGGAAATGCAGCCGGTGATGAAGAACAGCGTGAAGAAGAAGGTGTTGACCAGACTTTGCCGGAAACGGATTTCGAGCAATCCGGTGAAAAGCTGCTTGTAGTTTTCTAAGCCGATAAAATTCAATTCTTGATTTGCGGCAATTCCTTGCCAGTCGGTCATCGAGCTGTAGGCCGTTCGGAAAATGAAACCATAAACGAAGATAGCTAAAAGGATGATAGAAGGTAATAAAGTGATAATAGCGGCAAACCGGTCGCGGTTGAACTTGAATCCGTCCATACCCAGGCTCCTATGGGAAAAGATAGTATCGTGGGGTTTTTCGCCCCACGATACTATTGTAAACCAAGCGGCTGTGCTTTATGGGCAGATTTCGGCCTTGACGCACAGTTCTTGAGCGGCGGCGGAGGTGGCAGCGGAGTCGAGCGTGTTGAGGAAGAGCTCGATGACGTCAGCGAAGCCGCTCATGAAGGTCTCATTGGCGACTGCGCCATGAGCTTCACTGCCAACGACGGTGTTGGAGGACCAGTCCGCAGCGGCG
>JANQED010000102.1 GCA_028278545.1 Anaerolineales bacterium | reverse complement strand
ATTGGCGCTTCTCGTCTCTATCTTCTGCGACCTCGCTGAGCCAATAATAGGCTTCGGACCGCTGTTGCCCCGAGCCAATGCGCAGCACCCACTCCAGATAGAAACGGGCCTCTGCGGCATCCTCTGCCTTCGCAGCGGCGATGCCTCTGACGAGTAAACTGCGGACACTTTCGGACATGTTATGCGGGAGAACTGAAAAGCTGAACGTCGGAGGCATTATAGTGGCAAATCCCTACTTGAACTGGACGACTAACCGAATTGAAGGCCACGCATAACAAAAAACCGGCCGCTGATTTATCGAGCAGCCGGTTGACTGGCAATCTTTTCTTGTTGAACTACTGGGCTTGTTTGAGTTGGCCGGTCTTGTCGGCCAACTCTGCTATTGAGGGTTCGGTCAGGTGGGAGCCATCCGGAAAGACAATTGTGGGCACGCTGCGGTAGCCGTGGTTGATCTGCTCTACCAAATGAGCAGCCTGCTCGTCAGCCTCGATGTCGACCTCTAGATAATCAATTTGCTTCTTGTCCAGGAAGAGACGGGCACGATGACAATCTGGGCACCAGCTTGTGCAGTACATAACGATCTGAGCAGGCGTTTTCCGCGACATTAAGTCTCCTTGGGCCGTCTGATTGTAGGCACTAAGCTTATTTGACACTTTCGGGCTGCGTGGTCTTACCAGGATCCCTGGAGAAAATCCCCTAATACAGCATTTGGTCGACGGCTGCGGTCAGCTCGTTGAGCGTGCTGGCCCGCAAAATGTCGTCGCAGAGCGGGGCGTATTCCCACATATCGCTGTCACCCGTCCCCCACTGGACTTTCGGTTCCGGATTGATCCAAATGGTGCGGTGGGCGCGGCGCGCCAGAGTCTTAAAAGTATCGATGCGCGGGTCGTTGTAGTTATTGCGCGCGTCCCCAACGATGATGAAGGTCGTGCGCCCATCGACCCTGTCCATGTAGTCGCTGCCAAAGTTCATCAGACTGTAGCCAAAATCGGTGCTGTAGTAGCCGGGCGGCATGCGCTCCAGCACGGATGAGACGGCTTCATCCGCCCGTCTGCCGCTGAAATCGGGCGTGATGTATTCCAGGTGATCGATGAAGGCGAAGGCGTGGGTTTTGCTGATGTGGTCTTGCAGGGCGTGAAGCAAGGTGAGCATCAGCTCAGAACAGAAACGCATGGAAGTGCTGATGTCGCAGATGACCACGATCTTCGGCTTGAGGTGACGGTTGCGATACCTGATTTCAAAGGGCACGTTGCCGTGTTTCAGGTTGGCGCGGATGGTCGCTTTGGGGTCCAACTGCCCGCTTTTGGCGCGTTTTTGGCGCAA
>JANQED010000051.1 GCA_028278545.1 Anaerolineales bacterium | reverse complement strand
AGAAGATGAGTTCTTTTTTGTGTTAGAGGGGAAATTGCTCATTGACTTGGAAGATGAGCAAAGAACGGTCGAACTAAGGCCTCAGCAAGGTTACACGGTGCCGAAGGGCGTCGTTCATCGCACCCGCGCTCCGGCCAAAACGGTCATGCTGATGGTCGAAAAGCGTTCGGTCATCCCCACAGGAAGCTGAGAATCGCTGATACTCTCGAGGGGACTCTGGGGTGTTGAAAAGAACAAGCCTCCGGGTTCGCCGGAGGCTTCTGTTTCTTCAATAAATCTGCTCTAGAAAATCCCCCAATCGGCCCCGGCTCCCTCTTCCATGAAGGACAGGTCCCACAGCTCCGTGCCCATCATGATGTCGGTCTCCCTTTCTAGCGCCTCGGCGGTCTTGCTCTTAGTCATTTCTAGCAGCGCAGGCGCGTAGGGACAAAAGGGTGTGGTCATGATCATCATGACGTGCGCTTTGTCTTGCTCGTCGATACTCACATTACGCACCAGACCCAGCTCGAGGATGTTCAGGCCGATCTCTGGGTCAATCACCTCCCGCAGCGCACTATCGAGCGCCTCTATGGTATCCGGATGCGTGCTCTCAACTTCCCAGATGGCCTGTTTGGCCGGATCTTGACTGACTGCTGGACTCATGCCTTTATCTCCGGGACTTCTTGGATTTGTGATAATTCAATCAGGGGTACCTGGTAGGTGCAGTGAGCATCCCCATCCAGGATGCACTTGATCTGGCTCGCCGGTGCGGCCAACACGCTCGAGATCAGCGTCCGATCCACCGTACACACCTCGTGGTGGTTTTGCCCGATGTGATAATAGGGGCAGGTGGTCTCGTTGATCACGATTTTGTCGCCGTCCCTCTTCACTTCGGCGGTAAATCCCTCGTTGTTGAGCAGATGTTCAAGCAGGTTCATGCGCTCTTCAGTGGTGAGTTGGCCCAGATCGACCTCCGTGGTGTGGTCTTCCACCATCTCCGAGGCGATTTGGGTGAACAGTTTTTCAACGGTTTTGGAGGGCAGGTTATCTTTTAGCTGTTGCAGCAGGTTGGTTGCCAGGCGTAGGTAGCGGCTGGGAAACTCTTCCATGCCCTTCTCGGTCAGGAAGTAGACGCGCCTCGGCCGCCCGACACCATGGCGCTCTTCTTCGGAAACGACCAGTCCATCTGCTTCCAGTTTGGTGATGTGATGGCGCACGGAAATCGGGTTGATAGCCACCGCTTCCGCCAGTTCGTTGATCGTGCAGCGACGCCGTTGCAGTAGGTTTTGCAAAACCTGTTCGCGCGTGCTCGACATCCTGTCTCGCTTTTCCTGCTTTCACTGGTAAAATGAACGCTTGTGTCAGGCAGTATAACAG
>JANQED010000031.1 GCA_028278545.1 Anaerolineales bacterium | reverse complement strand
TCGCGAGGCGTTCTACCATTTGAACATGGGCGTCGCGGCGGCGATCACTGTCCTGTTTTTCATCCTCATCTTGGTCATCACTTTTGTCCAGATCAGGATCACTCAGCGGCAGTTCGAGTACTAGACGGGGCCGGACCGCCCGATGACCGCCCCTGATTGCCAGGTCGCACCCTGATGAATAAGCTTGTTTGTTCAAGTGAGATGAGTACCTATGTCAACAACTATGCATAGTGAGAACACTTCTGGCCAACCCCGCTCTGCTGCAAGTACTCCGTACCGCCCGGAGAAAGCGCGAAGGAGGGCAGTCTCTGCGCTTCTGGCCTACGGGTTCGTGAGCATTATCTGCCTGACAACCCTGTTTCCCTTTTTTTGGATGATCTCTACATCTTTCAAGCCAGAATCAGAAGTCGTGTTCTTCAGACTGCTGCCCCAGGCGCCAACACTGGCCAACTACGCACGTGCCCTGACCCGAAATCCCTTTGGCCACTGGTACATCAATACCACCATTGTCACGGTGCTGTCGGTGGTGAGCACCCTGTTCTTTTCGGCCATGGCGGCCTACTCGCTTTCCAAGTTCCGCTACAAGGGCCGGGGTATTTTGTTCCTGCTTATCCTATCCACCATGATGGTGCCCAGCGAGATGCTCATCATTCCCTGGTACGTTGGCGCTCAGAGGCTGGGCATCGCCAACTCCTACCTGGGCATCGTGTTCCCGAGTCTCATTACCGCCTTTGGGGTCTTTGTGCTGCGTCAGGCCATCCTGAACGTGCCCAACGAACTGATCGACGCCGCACGCGTAGACGGCATGACAGAACCCGGTATCTTTATGCGCATTATCCTGCCCTTGATCTCGGGTTCACTGGCCGCCCTGGCAGTGTTGACAGCGCTTGGTATCTGGAATGACTATCTGTGGCCGCTCATCATTGCCCAGGATGTAGAAATGTATACCTTGCAGGTCGGGATATCCTATTCGGCTTTGACAGATTCGGCCGAGTCCTTGGCCGATTGGACTGTCATCATGTCGTCAACTGCCATCGCCTCCGTCCCGATGCTACTGCTGCTCATCGCGTCTCAGAAATACCTCGTCCAGGGGATTGCGCTCAGTGGTCTTAAGGCATGACCGAGGCAGTCGGGCGCCCGAGACAGAGAACGCGACACGGGCTCTTTCCAAATATCCTCGCCTATGGGTTGGTGGGCATCGTTTGTCTAACCACCCTTTTTCCCTTTCTATGGATGATCTCCACCTCGCTCAAGCCGGAATCGGAAGTCGTCTTCTTCAGGTTGCTTCCCCAGACTCCGACACTAGACAACTACACATATACGCTGACCCGCAACCCATTTGGCCGTTGGTACGTGAATACCATCATTGTCACGCTGCTTTCAGTGGCAAGCACATTGCTCTTTTCGGCCATGGCAGCCTACTCTT
>JANQED010000011.1 GCA_028278545.1 Anaerolineales bacterium | reverse complement strand
GCGCGTCTGCGGCATCGCACCATCCGGGGCTGCCACCACCAAGATCGCCCCATCTACCTGCGCTGCTCCCGTGATCATGTTCTTGATGTAGTCCCGGTGACCAGGCATGTCCACATGCGCGTAGTGCCGATTCTCGGACTCGTACTCCACGTGGGCGATGTTGATCGTGATGCCGCGCTCGCGCTCCTCCGGGGCATTATCAATCGTGTCGAACGCCCGGAAGTTCGCCTGCCCCAAGAACGAGCAGTACTTCGTGATCGCCGCCGTCAACGTCGTCTTCCCGTGGTCGATGTGCCCCATCGTCCCTACGTTCAGGTGCGGCTTGTCTCTTACAAATGTTTCCTTTGCCATGCGTTCTCTCCTACTCCAAGTACTCTAACTCTATGTTTCGAAAGATAAACTCTAAAATGATTAAAGTTCGCCTCGGATGATCTTGTTAGCTAAATTATCTGCGACAGTAGCGTAGTGGTCGAATTCCATGGTGAAAACGCCCCGCCCCTTGGTCGCCGAACGTAATCGAGTTGCGTAGCCAAACATCTCCGCTAAGGGAACCATCGCTCGAACCGCTTGCGTGTTCCCCAGCCGTACTTCCATGCCCAGTACTTCGCCGCGCCTGGAATTCATTTGTCCGATGACCTCACCCAAATAATCATCCGGGGTGATCACTTCCACTTTCATAATCGGCTCTTGTAAAACCGGTTTGGCCCGTTGAACGCCATCTCGGAAAGCCATCGACCCGGCCAGCTTGAAAGAGATTTCATTCGAATCAACTTCATGGAACGAACCATCATATAAGCGGGCATTTACATCCGTGACAGGGTATCCTGCCAGAACACCGGACTCGGCTGTTTCGCGGACGCCTTTTTCGACTGCCGGGATGAATTCTTTAGGAATGGTACCGCCCACGATCTCGTTTTCGAAGGTTACGCCGGTACCCGGCTCGTTAGGCTCGATCGCCATGACGACATGCGCGAATTGCCCGCGACCGCCGGTCTGTTTGGAGTGGCGATATTCTACTTTTTCCACTGCCTGAGTAATGGACTCACGATAAGCCACGCGGGGGACCCCCACCCGGGCTTGCACACCAAACTCGCGCAGCAAGCGATCCACCAAGACTTCCAAATGCAGCTCGCCCATTCCAGAGATCAGGGTCTGCCCGGTCTCAGGATCAACTCGAACCCGGAAAGTGGGGTCCTCCTCAGACAGTTTGTGCAGAGCCTCGGACATTTTGTCCTGATCGGCCAGGGTTTTGGGCTCAATGGCTACCGAAATCACCGGCTCTGGGAAGGTGATATTCTCCAAAATGATCTGATTGGCCGCATCACACAGCGTATCGCCCGTAAAGGAGAACTTTGGCCCCAAAACGGCGACAATATCCCCTGCCGAGGCGTCCTCAATATCCTCGCGACGGTCGGCATACATACGGATCAGCCGCCCAATGCGTTCCTTCTTCTGCTTGATAGGGTTGTACGTAGAAGCGCCCTTCTTCAGACGGCCAGAATAAATGCGCAGATAAGCCAAACGCCCGACATAGGGATCAGTGACGATTTTGAAGACCAATGCACTCATTGGAGCCGTGTCTTCGGCAGGTCGTTCGAGTTCTTCATCGCTGTTCGGACGATACCCTCGTACCGGGGGGATATCTAACGGCGAGGGCAAATAATCGACCACCGCGTCCAAGACGGGCTGAACACCTTTGTTGCGCAGCGACGTCCCACAGTAAACCGGGGTCAGTTGGCCGGATACCACGGCCTTCCGCATGGCAGCCTTCAACTCATCTACGGTGATGCTTTCCCCTTCAAGGTACTTGAGGGTCAGATCATCATCGGTCTCGGCAATCTGTTCGATCATACGATCACGCATGGCATCGACCTGCGCCTGAAGGTCTACGGGAATATCATCGACGATAGGCTCTTTGCCTTGATCATCCTTCCATATAATAGACTGCTCGGTGAGCAGATCGACAACGCCCTTGAACTCGGCCTCTTCCCCAATGGGCAGTTGCACGGCGATTGGGCTGGCATCCAAACGATCCCTGATCATTTGGATGGTGCGATCATAAGAAGCGCCGACGCGATCCATCTTGTTGACAAAGCAGACGCGCGGCACAGCATAGAGATCGGCCTGACGCCAAACGGTCTCACTTTGCGGCTCTACGCCCTGAACGGCATCAAAAACGACCACCCCACCATCCAATATCCTCAAGGAGCGTTGCACCTCGGCAGTGAAGTCGATGTGGCCCGGAGTATCGATGATATTCACCAGATGCTCCTTCCACTCGGCCGACACCGCCGCGGAAACAATGGTAATACCACGCTCTCGTTCCTGGTCCATCCAGTCGGTGACGGTGGTGCCGTCGTCGACGGAGCCCAGGCGGTGCGTCTTGCCTGTGTAATACAGGATACGCTCGGTCGTGGTCGTTTTCCCGGCATCGATATGGGCGATGACGCCAATATTTCGATACCGCTCCAAAGGATACTGTCGAGACATCAGAACTTACTCAATAACCAAAATAAGACTTATACCCTGAAATGCGAGAAGGCCCGGTTGGCCTTAGCCATACGATGGGACTCTTCACGCTTTCGGACTGCGGAACCCGTGTTATTGGCCGCATCTAACAACTCATCGGCAAGCAGCTCGGGGAAAGCTTTTCCAGAGCGATCACGGACTGCCGCCAAGAGCCAACGCGTAGCCAGGGCGAATTGACGGTGCGGAGGCACCTCCATAGGCACCTGGTATGTGGCACCACCGATTCGACGCGGTTTTACTTCCATAACTGGCGAGGCATTCTCAATCGCTTTCTCGAACATCTCCAATGCGTCCTGCCCGCTGCGCTCCTGGATAATATCCATGGCATCATAAACCACGCTGGTCGCCACGCTCTTCTTGCCGCTCTTCATGACGCGATTGATGAAGGACTGCACCTGGACGCTGTTGTAACGAACATCCGGTGGGATTTCTCGTCTTGGCGCTCTATTTCTCCGCATTCAACTTCTCCGTTTCGTCTTCGATCACCACAAAGAATCGCCGGTTTGTTTACCTTTCCGGCGATCTTGTTTATTGGTCCTTATCGCTTCTTCGTCCCATATTTGGAACGGCCCTGCTTACGATCATCAACACCTGTGGAGTCGAGGGTGCCGCGGACGATATGGTATCGCACGCCAGGCAAGTCTTTTACACGACCACCACGAACCAAGACGATCGAGTGCTCCTGGAGATTATGCCCTTCTCCTGGGATATAGGCCGTAACCTCGATCATATTCGTAAGGCGCACACGCGCGATCTTACGCAGCGCGGAATTGGGCTTCTTAGGGGTCATCGTGCGGACGATGGTGCACACCCCACGTTTTTGAGGGGCGCCCTTCGGCTGCCGGATGCGCCGCTGTTTGAAGGAATTAAATGTATACTGAAGAGCAGGAGCTTTGCTCTTGGCGGATTTCTCTTTGCGTCCTTTACGAACCAGTTGATTGATCGTGGGCACTTTCGCCTCCAATAAAATCTCTCGTGGTTACTTCTTTTCAACAACGGAGGCCATCGCTCGTGCATTGATGGCCTCGCGTTTGTTCACGTTCGGTCTTGTTAATCGGGTAGGGGGGACTGCCTACCCTTCCCTTTTGGGACAACGACCAGTGATTTTACCACGCTGAAATATCAGCGTCAATAGTCTTTCCCCAACCCAAGTAAGCCTGTGCTCATCTTGGGGCGCCTCTTGCGAGTGTCATCTTTACCGAAACGAATCACCTTACCCCCCTCCGTGACCGCTTCCACTTCCAGGCCGAGGCTCTGAAGTTCCTTCACCAAAACCTGGAAAGAGGCCGGGATGCGGGGATCATCCATCGCCTCCCCCTTTACGATGGCCTCGTAAGCCTTGACACGCCCGATAACATCATCGGACTTGATCGTGAGCATTTCTTGCAGGGTGTAGGCCGCGCCATAAGCTTCCAGCGCCCAAACTTCCATTTCGCCGAAACGCTGACCACCAAATTGAGCCTTGCCGCCCAGCGGCTGCTGAGATACCAGGCTGTAGGGGCCCGTAGAACGAGCGTGAACCTTATCTTCAACCAGGTGATGCAGTTTGAGGATGGACATCACGCCGACTGTAACAGGCCGGTCGAAAGGATCACCGGTCTTGCCATCTCGCAAGACCTGCTTCCCTAAGATCGGTGATGGCAGATTCTTCTTGAGCGCGAATTCATCAACTTTCGCTCGCAGGTCCTCATCCGGGAGTTCCTCGACATCGACTTCTTGATCTTCCAGCCACAGACGCAAACAGGTGTTCACAGCGCGTTCATCCTGGGCATCGCGATCATCGGCATGGACCTCCATATCATCAAAGGCCAGGACCAGATCGGGGTCTAAGCCCTTCTCGCGCAGCCACTCCTGCAGCACTGCGCGGCGGGCATAACTCCCATCTGAGATCAGTTGATACACATCGTATCCGAGATCACCAAGCCAGGCCTCCATATAGATGCGCCGGACGTAGTTATCATCCTCAATACCTAACGGATCATAACCCTGCTCGTCCAACCAAACCCAGGCCCGATCAGCGATCTCTTTCCAGGCCTGATCGACCATCCACACCCGGGCCAGCTCAGCCTCGATTTCCGTCTCTCGGGCACCATCGAATACCGGTGTAATGGCGCGGAAGCCTAAACCGCGCGCCGCCCAGCCTAAATGGACCTCCAAGACCTGTCCCACGTTCATACGGCCAGGCACACCCGTGGGGTTCAGGATGATATCGACCGGGGTACCATCTTCAAGGAAGGGCATATCCTCTTCCGGGACGATCACGGAGACAACGCCTTTGTTGCCATGCCGACCCGCCAACTTATCTCCCGAGGAGAGCTTACGACGCTGTGCGACAGAGACACGCACCATGGTCTCAACACCGGAAGACAGCTCCACCCCCTCATCCCGGGAGAAGACCTTGACGTCAACGACCTTGCCGCGCGAACCGTGGGGCATCCTCAACGAGGTGTCTTTTACATCGCGAGATTTTTCACCGAAAATTGCCCGCAGCAGCCGCTCTTCAGGGGTGAGTTCCTTTTCACCTTTCGGAGAGATCTTGCCTACTAGGATATCGTTAGGCCCGACCTCCGCGCCAATGCGCACGATGCCATCTTCATCCAGGTCCTTAATCGCCGTCTCACCGACATTGGGAATATCGCGCGTGATCTCTTCGGGGCCCAGACGGGTATCGCGGGCCTCTACCTCATATTTCTCGACATGCACCGAGGTAAACCTGTCATCTTGAACCAGGCGCTCGGAAATGACAATGGCATCCTCGTAGTTGGCCCCCTCCCAAGAAAGGAAGGCCACCAGCGCGTTCTGACCCAAGGCCAGATTGCCATCCACCGTGGAAGAGGAGTCGGCGATCACATCGCCTTTTTTCACAACCTGCCCCTTGGTCACCGAGGGGCGCTGATCGACGCACGTGCTCTGGTTGGATCGCTGGTATTTACGCAGCGGGTACACCCGCTCGCCATCTTTATGGCGAATGACAACCCGCCCTCCTGTCACCGAGACGATCTCACCGTCATCCTGGGCGACCACAACCTGACCAGAGTCCACCGCGGCAGAGTATTCCATACCCGTTGAGACCCGGGGGACTTCCGGGCGCAGCAATGGCACAGCCTGGGCCTGCATATTCGAACCCATCAAAGCCCGGTTGGCATCATCGTGCTCCAAGAAGGGGATCAAGGCAGCACTAATGCCCACGATCTGCTGTGGAGCCACGTCCATATAATCGATGTTTTCAGCCGGAGAAAAGATAAAGGTCGTGCGGTGCCGGGCTGAAGCACGTCCACGGATGAATTCCCCGTACTCGTTGAGCGGGGAGTTGGCCTGGGCGATGACAAACTTATCTTCTGTGTCTGCGGAGAGATAGATGTAATCCTCGGTTACAAAGGGTTCCACCAAGATCTCATCCACCTTCAGCTTGGCTATCTGCTGGGCAAGCTTCTCGTCAACGCGGGTGCCCTTTTCGGCAATCACTTTGCCGCCCCTCGGATTCGTCACGTCTTCCCGCAGTTCTCGGTCCACCATCAAAGGGCTATCCGGGGGGAGCGTTTTCAAGACGCGCCGATATGGGGTCTCAATGAAACCGTATTCGTTAACCTTAGCAAATGACGCAAAACGCCCAATCAAGCCGATATTGGGCCCTTCGGGGGTCTCAATAGGACAAATCCGCCCATAGTGAGACTGATGAACGTCGCGCACATCGAAACCAGCGCGCTCACGTCTCAGGCCGCCCGGGCCCAAGGCAGAGAGCGTGCGTTTGTGGCGCAGTTCCGCCAGCGGGTTGGTTTGATCCATAAATTGAGATAACTGGCTCGAACCAAAGAATTCGCGCAAAGCGGCCACAACAGGGCGGACGTTGACCAAACTAACCGGTGAAAGATTGTCCCTGTCGCGGATCGACATGCGCTCCTTGACCACGCGCTCCATGCGGCGAAGGCCTATGCGCAATTTATTCTGGATCAACTCACCCACCGTCTTCGTCCGGCGGTTGCCCAGGTGGTCGATATCATCAGGGTCTTCCACCCCGTTGTTGATGGCAATCATATGGCGCACCAGGCGGATGATATCCCACTTGGTGATGGTGCGGTGCTCGATAGGCACAACATCGTGCAATTCGAGTTTCTGATTGAGTTTGTAACGGCCCACCCGCTTGAGATCATAGCGGCGTTGGTGGAAGAGCTGCTCCTCCAAAAATTCGCGGGCATTCTCCAGGGTGGCGGGGTCGCCGGGGCGCATACGCCGGAAGAACTCCAACAAGGCCGCCTCGGCCACGGAAATACCATCGCTCAAATCCCAATCCGGCTCTTGAGCCAGCGTGGCGGGCATGTACATGCGATCGGGATTGTTATCGATATCCTCGAACAGGCTCAGGATCTCTTCGTCGCTACCCTCAGCGATGGCATTATCCTTCAACCCATCATCGACAGCAGCCAAAGCCCGTAAGAAGATCGTGATCGGGATGGTGCGCCGGCGGTTGAATTTGAGCGTCAGATAATCGCTCTTCCTGGTCCCAAACTCCATCCAGGCGCCGCGATCAGGGATCATTTTCGAGTTCGCCATCCTGCGGCCAGTGGCACGATCCACTTCGGCCTCGAAGTACACACCCGGGGAGCGGATCAACTGGGTGACAACCACGCGCTCCGTACCATTAATAATGAACGTGCCCTTTTCGGTCATCTCAGGGAAATCGCCCAGGAAGATATCCTGCTTGATCGGCTCTGGGATGGCAGGTCCGGCCAATAGCAGCGACACGTACAAGGGACAAGCGTATGTCAAATCGCGCTCGATACACTCATCCACGTTATATTTCGGTTCATCGAACCAATAAGATAATTTCCACTCTTTAGACTCGGGCGTACGGCTCGGAAAATACAAGCGCATATCGCCGCTGTAGGATTCAATCGGGGAAATCTCATGGAAGAGGTTGGCTAATCTATCGCTCTTCAAACGCTCGAAGGACTCTAGCTGGACTTCGATCAAATCCGGCAAACCAAATCGAACATCAATCCGAGCGTATGATTTAGATGGTGGAAGCTGCGCCATATAGCAATTACTCCTGAATCAACCTTTGGCTTACTAAACCTGTAACCATTCAGCCAGGGAAGGTATTCCCAAAAAGGGGATGCGTACCCCTGTCGCTGGCTTTCGGCGGCAACCTTACTCGCTGCGCAAATAAAAACGAAAGTAAGACTACGCGGAAGAAAGCCCTGGCTGGAGCTTTTTCGCCAGGGCAACGTAGTCCCCAAATCAATTTACGACGGCCAAAGAATACTTCATCGTTTCTGGGCCTAAAGAGCAACAATTATACTGATATCTACCCATGCAGTCAAGCCGAAATCAGCACTTTTTGGGTCGAATTTTGCATTTTCATACCCCTTTGGGGTGAACACCCCCATATTTTGTGAGAAAAGAGGCCGTTGCGTAACCCCGGTCTTTTTTGGCTCAACGGGTATAATAAACTCATCTGATCAGCAAAAACAAGGATTTTTCATGATCACGGACCCAGACCAGATTTTCCGATCCGGCTTCGTGGCCGTCATGGGGCGGCCTAATGTGGGCAAGTCAACGCTCATCAACAGCCTCATCGGACAGAAAATAGCCGCTGTTTCCCCAAAGCCCCAAACCACCCGTCAGCAGCAGCTCGGCATTCTCACCCTGGATCAAGCTCAAATCGTCTTCATCGATACCCCCGGGTTGCACAACCCGCGTCACAAACTGGGTCAGTTCATGAACGATGAGGCCGCTCAGGCGCTCGAAGAGACTGATCTGATCCTCTTCTTGGTAGACCTGACCGAAACGAACCCCCATAACGAAGACCGCATCCTGGTTAAACTGCTGGAGGAACTGGACGAAAGCCCAAAGGTGATCCTCGCCCTAAACAAAATAGATCGTGTGGAGGCAGGGGAGCTTGACCAAAGGGCGGCTCGTTATCAGGCACTGCTGCCCGAGGCCATCCCCATCAGAATCTCCGCTATCCGAGCGGACCAACTAGACGGTCTTTTGGATGCCCTGATATCGAATCTACCCGAGGGTCCGCCCTACTACCCCATAGACCAGATTACCAACCTGTACGAACGAGAGATCGCCGCCGACCTGATCCGTGCTGCCTGCCTGATCCACCTGCGCGATGAAATTCCCCACGCCATCGCCGTGCGCATGGACGAATACACCGAGCGCGGCGACCACGGCGCCTATATCCGGACCACGCTCTTTGTCGAGCGCGACTCGCAAAAAGGCATCGTACTCGGGCAGGGGGGCAAAATGGTCAAACGCATCGGCACCCACGCCCGGGGACAAATCGAAGCCATGAGCGGCCGCAAGGTTTATCTGCAACTGCGGGTCAAAGTCCGCAAGAACTGGCGCAACAACGAACAATCTTTGAAACAGTTCGGCTTCAAGCGTTGGGAGTAGCCGATTAGCCGTTTACGGGCAAGCAATGCTGCTAGACGAGCCCAGCCGGCATTGCGACCACTTTTGAGAAGACACCTTCACCAGCATAGCAACAAAAAGTGACCAGCATGAAATATTTATTTGTGAAAATAGCTCTCGGATTGGCCGCCCTCCACTGGGGGGGGATCGTAATCAAATGGAAATGGTTGCAATATCTCACTAAGCCAGCCACAATCCTGGCCCTGATCGCTTTCGTCTGGCGGTTTCGGCCCGGCTTCGTTCTGCGCGGCGATCTAAACTGGCTGGTCTTTGCGCTGCTCTTCTCGCTCGTCGGGGATGTGCTCTTGATGTTGCCCGGCAACCTCTTTCTGCCAGGGTTGGTCTCCTTTCTGCTGGCGCACATCGCCTATATTTTTGCCCTCAGCAACGCACTGCCCCCATTCAACCTCCCCAGCCTGATCGTCGTCCTGATGGTCGCGATGACCAGCGTGCAAATATACCGCCGCCTCGCAGCCGGATTGGAAAACTCCCAGGAGAGGAGCCTGAAAATCCCTGTAATGCTCTATATAACCGTCCTCTCCATCATGGTGGTCCTTGCCCTGCTGACCCTGGTGAGCAACGGCTGGGAAAATTACCGCGCCCTGCTGCTGAGCGCGGGGGCGCTGCTCTTCTTCATCTCCGACACCTGGCTTGCCTGGGACCGCTTCGTTGAACCCCTCAAACACCACGATCTCCGGGTGATGATCAGCTATCATCTGGCGCAAATCTGTTTGTCTCTGGGCTTCTTGTTCGCCCCTTAATGGCAGGTGGCCGTCATCTTCAACGACGACAGCCACCTAAACTCTCCCTCGGGAGAGTGATTGCCAGATCACTTTTTACTCTTCTTCAGCAGCCCCTTCATCGGAAGCAAGGCCATCTTCGGGGAGAGTCGCCTCGTCAACGACAGCTTCAGGTTCTCCCGCCTCGGCAACTTCCGTCACCCGGGGAGCGTGGACAATGTCTTGGGAAGCCGGATAATCCCGAGTTCCGAAATAGGTCATCAATACAGCACCCAGGCCCCACATGCCGACCAGGGTACGGGGCAGCCAGCCCACACAGGGGACTAGTTGATCGAAGCCGGCCAGCACAAAGTAGAGAACCAGAGTGCCAACACCGGCCGCAATTGCCGGCGCCCACTCCTGGTCTAACATTTTGGCGATGCGGCGGCCAACTTCCAATCCCAAGGCCACCCACCCCAAGAGCCAGGCGATCCCCAAGAGGACCACGGCCACAAAGGCCACTGGGATCAAGATGATCGTAATGATCAGGGCGATCAGCGCCAGGGGCGCTAACAAAGCTGTGAGCAGCCCCGCCCCCCCGGTGATGAGCGGTTGATCCAGGGCAGCGCGTGCCACCCGATCTGCCTGGCCGTAGAAGAAGATCACCAGCAGTACCGCCAGAGCCGCCCAGATGAACATGCGGAAAGCGAACCAGACCGCATCCAGGGCCGGATTCGGGCCGAAATCAAACGCAGGGGGCTGCACATCTTGGAACTGCGTCTCGGAGGGGAAATTGAACTGGAACGGGAAGCTCAACCCCTGGATGACATCACCGCTGACCTGTGCGCCTGTCTCACGCTGAAGGGCAGCACCGATGGTGACCATATCTCCATTCACCACAGAAGATTCGCCAAGCTGAATCACACCGCCCATGCCCACCATGCTGCCAGTGACGGTCCCCATGCTGTCGACAGTGCCGCCCATCAGAACGACATCACCATTGACCGTGCTGTCACTCTCCAGGGTCACCGCCCCGCCAAAGACAACCAGGTTGCCGTCCAGGGTTTCGCCCTCGGTAAGGGTGTAAGTGCCGCCGAAGATGACCTTATCATCCATCAGGTCTCTGGCATAGGCTGTCCCGGGCCAGAGCAGCACAGCGATTACGAATAGAACTGTAAGTAGTTTTAGGTACTTCATGAGTTATGCCCTCCCAGGCATCCTCGCTAAACGCGCCATGGATAAAACCCACATCAGGCTGCCCGCGCTGACAATGCCAGCCAGGATGGCCCATCCGCTGGGGGGCAGAAGCCCCGGTATCGTGCGGATCAGAATAGCGAGGAGGTTTTGGAATATATTGACGACCGTCAGGAGCGACGTAAGGCGATAAACCCATACCAGTAATAACTCTGTCAACGAATCAAAGGTGTTGAAGAATGTCATCCCAAGCAGTACACCCAGAATGGACACCCCATTGGCAATCAGGATCAACGTTATCCATGACTGCCAACGATGGCGCGAAGCTACCACGCCGTACTGCTCATTTTTAAGGCGCGTCTGCCAGCGACCGGCAAAACCAGGGGCAGGCTCGGGATCAGGGCTCTCCTGAAAGAGACTTGCAACCCCCTGCCAGGATCGCTGCAGCATCTGACAGTGCTCACAGACTTGAAGGTGGTCGTCGAGAGCTTGAGCCTGCTCAGGGTTCAGAGGTTCATCGAAAAGGAGCCAGTTCTCAAAAGGCTGGTGTTTCATAGGGAGTCCTTTCCGCATTTTCATGTTCAAGCGTTTCCATTTGCGATTCTTGTGTTTGCCAGCCTTCAGCCAGTGCCCGCCGAGCCCGATAAAGACGGCTCTTGACAGCACTTTCGCTGAGTGCCAGCGATTCCGCGATCTCTTCATACGAGTAGTCATACCAGTAATGCAGGACCACCGCTGCGCGGTCTTTGGGGGCCAACACATCCAGCAACTCCCGCACTCGCAGCTGCTTCTCGTCTATGACCATGGCCGCCTCTGGAGACGGTGATGGATCAGAAGGCTGCCACCAATCATGGGCTTCATCGTCAACGGAGAATGTCGGCAGACGCCGTTTTCTCAAGCGGTCGATGCAGTAGTGAGAGCCTATCGACAATAACCAAGTTGCAAAAGAGCGGTTGGGGTCATAGCGATGCAAATGTCGATATGCCCGCAAAAAAGTCTCTTGAGCAGCGTCTTCGGCGTCACCAGCGTTGCCCAGCATGCGGTAGCACAGACTGAATACCGGTTTTTGATAAGTTTCCACGATATGTGCAAAGGCATCATCGTCGCCAGCTCGCGCTTGGGCGAGCCATATCGCTTCATTGTCGTTCACAGTTTGCTCCTGCGATCATTTTCATCTATTCCATCTTACGCAAACAGGTAGAAAAAGTTGCACAAATCATAATCATCATAGAAGCTGGCATCCCTGGCTTTTTATAGGGAAAGCAAAACTCCATAAATTCCTATTTCACAGGGACTATTTTTGCCACTAAGATCACGAAAAGATACTCGATGAACTTCGTTCGATTCGTAAATGCTCATTTCGATAACAGCTCGATATCCGCCAGAGATTCAAGCACACCGATTACTGCCGAGTTATCGAGTTCTGCCATGCCCATCTGCAGCATGGCATCGAAGAGTTGCGTATGCACCGCGGTTGACGGCATGGGCACACCATATTCGCGGGCCGTATCCATCACGATGCCCAGGTCTTTGGCCTGCATGTAGGCTTTGAAGCCCGGCTGGCGGTTCCCGGCGAAGAGGCGCTCGGGCTTGACATCCAGGGTCCAGCACTGGGCCGCCCCGCCCTGAATAGCGGCGATCACTTTTTCCGGGTCGGCACCGGCCTTCTTGGCCAGGACCATCAATTCGCCCATGGCCACCATTTGAGCCGCCACCATCACCTGGTTGGCGGCTTTGGCAATCTGCCCTGCGCCGCTGTCCCCCACATGGGTGATGGTCTTGCCAATCACATTAAAGATAGGCCTCACCTGCTCAAGGGCTTCCGCCGGGCCACCGACCATCATCGCCAAGGTCCCTTTTTGTGCCCCGATATCCCCCCCACTGACTGGGCAATCCAAAGTGAGCACGCCCTTCTCGGCCAATTTTTCGGCGATCAGGCGGGCGGTGGCGGGCTTAATGGTGGAATTGTCCACCAAGATCAAGCCAGCGTGGGCGCCGTCGATGATTCCGTCGGCGCCAAGAGCGACCTGTTCCACATCGG
This sequence comes from Anaerolineales bacterium, assembly GCA_028278545.1. GTDB lineage: Bacteria > Chloroflexota > Anaerolineae > Anaerolineales > UBA11858 > NIOZ-UU35. The sequence goes on along the minus strand of JANQED010000011.1, from coordinate 22,345 downwards.
GGGAATCAGGCAAGTTTGTGAAGACCACATCAACCTGCGAGGCCACTTCGGCGGGCGTGAAGGCCTCTTTTGCCCCTTCAGCGACCAGTTCGTCAACGGCGTCACGGCTGCGGTTATGCACGACTAAAGGGTAACCAGCTTTGAGGATATTGCGGGCCATGGATTTCCCCATGATACCCAGACCGATATAACCGACAATGGGTTTCGATGACATCTGAACTCCTTAGTTATTCATGAAGATTGACGATTGCGCATCAGTATTATACCGTTCAAACATGGTCCAGCCATGAAGCACAAAAATACGCATTACGTTTCACGACTCACGTAATGCGTATTGCATACCCCCTCTAGAAATCAGCTCTGATAGCGTTTGGTGATATTGGGTACCAGATACTCCTCAAAAGCGCGTTTCACATCATAATCCGGCTGCCAACCCCAATCACGGGAAGCCGCGCTATCATCCATATCAGCGGCCCAGGTGTCTACAATCGTCTGGCGCTTGAGATCAGGCTCGTGGGTAATCTCCGCATCGGGGAAGAACTTCAGCACCCAGCCCTCAAATTCTTCCGCAGAGAGGCTGAAGCTGGTCACATTGTATATTCGCTGGCTTATCGCCTCCGCTGGCGCGACAGCCAGGTCTAAAAGGGCCTTGACAGCATCCGGCATAGCCATGAAGGGAATGCGCACATCGGGGCGGACGAAACAGGCGTAGGGTTCACTTTTGGCAGCAGCGTGCAGCATCTCCGGGCCATAGTCGCTCGTACCGCCGCTGGGCACAGTAAAGGCGCTGATCAACCCGGGGAAGCGAATGGCGCGAAAATCGACCATCACCGGCTGCTCTGCCGCCAGCTGGCGATAATAATCACTGAAATAGATTCCAAGCAGCTCGCAATACAGCTTGTTGGCGCCGTACATCGTGCGGGGGTAATTCCACTCCCATTCACGTACGCGCGCATACTGCGTCTTGGTTTCTAAATCTGGCAACCCATACACGGCAAGCGAGCTGGGAAATATGAACTGCACCGGTTTTTGGCGCCACTCAGATTGTTCTGCCGCCAAGCGTAGCAGCCCCATCGTGCCGTTGACGTTGACCTGGTGGGTAATCCCCGGCGAAAACTCTCCTCTCGTCGAGAGCAAGGCCGCCAGATGATAGATGGCCTCGAACTCATACTCACTGACCAGGCGGTCCAACAGCTTTTGATCGAGGATATCTGCTTCCCAATGGGTGGTTAAATCGCGGACATCCTCAGGCAGGGGTTCCAGGTCAAGGGTTAATAGAGGGGTTTTCCCGTTTTTAGACAAAGATTCAATCAACGCGTGGCCGATCTCCCCTGCCGCGCCGGTGATCAAGATCGCTTTTTTGCGCATTCTTTGCTCCTTTTAGGGTGTGGAATTGTGCTAGAATGAATCAACGAGTTTAAGTTGTGGCTATCCAATAGGAGACCCTTAGGCAAATTCACGAACTTATTTTACAATACCGACTAACTGACTGCCAATGGACAGTCAACGGGTTCATTATTGACAGTTGTCATTTTTTCTGCGGGAGGCGCTGATGGCTCTGAATATCGTTATTGGAACACAATGGGGTGATGAAGGCAAAGGCCGGGTGGTGGATTTGTTGGCCGCCGAGGCCGACTATGTAGCTCGTTACAACGGCGGTGACAACGCCGGTCATACGGTGACAGTGGGTGATAAGACCTTCAAGCTGCATCTGATCCCCTCCGGGGTGATCCACCCCCACACAACCGGTGTTATTGGCAACGGGGTAGTTATCAATCCCAGGGTGCTTCTCAAAGAAATTGAGACGACGCGCGCCGCCGGTGTAGAGATCACCCCGGAGAGACTGCGCATCTCTCATGCTGCGCATATCATCACGCCGGCACACCTGGCGCTGGATGCCGCTCGTGAGCAGGCTCGCGGGGAGGGGAAGATCGGCACCACGCTGCGGGGTATCGGCCCGGCTTACAACCACAAAACAGCCCGCGGTGGACTGCGCATGGAGGCAATGCTCGACCTGGAGGAATTCGCCGAGGGGTTCAAAGCCCACGTTGAGATGGTCAACGAACAACTGACTCTGCTCTATCGTGCAGAACCGCTGGACGCCCAGGCGATCACTGAACAATACCTGGGTTACGCGCACGAGCTAACCCCGTATATTGGCAACACATCGATCCGGTTGAATCAGGCCCTCCGGCAAGGAGCGAACGTGCTGGCCGAAGGCGCACAAGGCACGCTGCTTGACCTGGACCACGGCACGTACCCCTATGTGACCAGTTCTACACCGACCGCATCAGGCGCACTGGTTGGGCTGGGTTTGGGAGCGAGTCATGTAGGCCGCGTCATCGGTGTGACCAAAGCCTTCCAGACCCGCGTGGGAGAAGGGCCTTTTCCCACAGAAGTATTCGGCGAAACGGCTGAGAGGCTGCGCGGCACAGGGGATAAGCCCTGGGATGAGTTCGGAACAACGACAGGTCGCCCGCGGCGGGTGGGCTGGCTGGACAGCGTGCTCCTGCGCTACGCAGCGCAGATCAACGGGATCACTGAACTGACCATCACAAAATTAGACGTGCTCTCGGGTCTGGAGAACCTGTACATCTGTACTGCCTATCGAAAAGACCGCCAGACTTATTCCGATTTACCCTTAGGCCCCACCGACCTGGATTATGAGCCCGAATACGAAGAGCTTCCCGGCTGGGAGGAAGATATTATGGGCCTGCGCAAATGGGAAGACCTGCCCCAAACGGCTCAGGCGTACCTCCGACGCATCGAGGCGATCGCCGGGGTGCCTATCCGACTTGTCTCCGTAGGCCCAGAGCGGGATCAGGTAATTGAAGTCGAGTGAAGCGCAAAGTGCACATTAGCAAGCAGGCAAGCGGGCAAAGAAGTAAATTAGCAAATAGGCAAACAGGCAAATGGGCAATTTTGCAAATTTGCGTTATGGCTTTTTTGCTCTCCGGCTGCTTCCCGACCGCCACGCTGACGCCCTACGCCCCGGCAACGCCAACCGCAACGGGAACTGCCACGCCAACGGTGATCTGGTTTCCTCCCACGGAGACTCCTACCTCCATGCCGACGGTGATCCCTTCACTCACACCAGAACTGCGCCCCGGGGTCGGCTCGGTGCTCTTCAGCGACAATTTCGAGCTCCCTACCGATTGGACGCTGATCGAAACGGAAACAAGCAGCATCTCCGTGGCTGATAATGAGTTGACCGCGGCCCTCTCGCGAGAAAAAGGCTACCTTTATAGCATCCGAGAGGGAGCCTTGTTCACAAATTTCTATGCCGAAATCACCGCCAACCCCAACCTGTGCAGCGGATTCGATGAATATGGCCTGTTGGTGCGCTATCAATCGCCGGGCAACTTCTATCGTTACTCGCTCTCCTGCAACGGCCAAGTCCGCTTAGACCGCGTCGTTGGGGGCATAGCCTCCTCCCCGCAACCCTGGCTGGTCACCACATCGGTGCCGACTGCCGCCCCAAGCACCTCCCGTCTGGGAGTGTGGGTTGTAGGCAAAGAAATGCGCTTTTTTGTCAACGACCAATTCCAATTCAGCATCAGCGATCCATCCTTGCCCAGCGGCGCGTTGGGCGTCTTCATACGCGCGGGAGCAGATTCAGCCGTCACCGTGAACTTCTCGGACTTGGTTGTGTACCGCATCGAACCATAAATAGCCTATTCAGCCCTTAGAAAGGGCAGTCCCGATCACATTGTGTAGTCTTTCGCCAAACAGTTTCCCCATAACCCTATGAGTAAACGAGAATTCAACAACCACCTGAACGACCTGACCACCAAAGAATGGCTTAAATTCCAGAAATCTTGGTTCGTCCACAACCCGCCCCCGCGCAAAGATGACGTGCTCCGTCACCCGGCAAAATACCCCGAAACGATGGCGCAGGAGTTCATCGAGTTTTTCACGAAACAAGATGGCGTTGTCCTGGACCCGATGGTGGGCACGGGTAGCACGATTGTGGGGGCCATGCGAGCGAGCCGGCACTGCTACGGCATCGAGCTTAACCCCGGGTACGCGGAAGTCGCCCGGGATGTCATTCTTCGAGAACGGGAAAACCTTGGGGATTCCGCCGACCACCTGACCACAGAGGTGATCCACGGTGATGCGGCTGAGATCGGGGAAATTGTCGCCAAATATGAAATCCCCCCAATAGATTATGTGATCACATCTCCCCCCTATTGGGATATGCTGCACGCCAAAGGGGCTGAAACACAGAACAAGCGCCGTCAAGATGAAGGCCTGGATGTGGTTTACTCGGAAGACCCCAATGATTTGGGCAATATCGCCGATTATGGCAAGTTTCTGGAACGCCTGACTCGAATCTACATCGGGCTGAAGCCCTTTCTGAAACCTAAGGCTTATCTGACCATCATCGTGAAGAATGTGAAGAAGGGCGGAAAAATCTATCCGCTGGCATGGGACCTGGGCAAGCGCCTGGACGAGGTTTACACATTGAAAGACGAGAAAATCTGGTGTCAGGATAATATTCGCCTGTTCCCATATGGCATGGGCAACGCCTGGGTCAGCAACACCTTCCACCATTACTGCCTTCAATTCCGGAATGAGTGAACCCACGACATGCCACCTGATTCTTTTTAGTGTAGGACGCTGATTACAGCGTAAATAAAGCACTTGAAGTCAACCACCCCTCCGTTCGGAAGCTGATCCTCACCCCGCATGATCACCACCTCTGATTTCATCACCACCCCCTACACCCCTGATATGGCTCAGGCGGGCATCGCCTACGCCCGCAATTCGTGGCATTACACGTACGACCGCATGAGCAGTCCTCCACTCGAACAAATGCGCAGGATCGTGGCCGGAGTGGCTGTTGAGTTGGCTTTCCGGCGCTATCTCGCCCAGGAGAACATCCCCTACGACAATCTGGGGAGCACGCCCTTCACCGACCCCGACCGCTATGACATTGCCTTTGGAGGCAGGCGATGTGATATCAAAAGCTTCCTGCTGATCCGTAAGAAGCAGATCAGTCAGATCAGGAAAAACCCGGGCCAACTGACCGATGCGCAGGCCCTGGTGCCAACAAAACAAATTGCCTCGTCTCGTTTAGGTGACGAAGACCTGTACGTTTTCGCCTTTCTGACCGCTTTACTGAGCCCAAACCGCCCGGCCATAGAAAAAGCCCTTCAGGCAGATCAGCCCATTTATCTCATCCACCCCCTCCCCAAAAAATGGGCAAAACCGCAGAAATGGGTCTCTTTGGGAACGCTGGCCTTGAAAAGCGATGCCTCAGAGGACCTGAAAATCGAACTCGGGGGGCTGGATGGCGAGCATAAAAAATGTGCGGAACAGATCGTGCTAAACCCCGGCCAACGGAAAACCGCCCAGGGTGATTTTCATGCCCTGCACTACCTGCACATCCCTGACCTTATAGATGGCCGCGTGGGGGTGTACAGCCCTGCTCTCGATGAAACCCACATTATCAACCGCCTGGAATGGGGGAATATCTGGGTCTACGGCATGGAAGTCATTTTCACCGGGTATATGCCTCGTGGAGAATTCCACCAACGGGCCAAGCACTTGCCAACAGGGAGCCGTGTACTCCAGTACCCTCGCACCAGCACGCCCAATTTGGCGTTACCCATTGCTGAACTATATCCTCTGAAAGAGCTGTTCGGGCAGGCCAAGGCCTGGGCAGCCCCCTAACTCGTTTTACACGCCGAATCAGGCACAATTAGATTTTGCGACTCGGCAGATATCGAGTACAATTGTTCTAATAGCCTGGTGAGTGTTCAAGTGCACTGCGCCTGACGGTCATCGTCAGGGAATCACAGGGCAGGCCGCTCACTATAACGGAAGGAGCAGTTTCAGATGTACCAAAAAATCTATGTCGTCGGCAATTTAGGCAATGACCCGGAAATGCGTTATACGCCCGGCGGACAGGCTGTGACCAATTTCTCTGTCGCGACCAATAACAGGTATACGGCCAATGACGGTCAGCAGGTCGATGAGACCACCTGGTTCCGAATATCTGCCTGGGGCAGGTTGGCCGAGACCTGCAATCAGTACCTGAGAAAAGGCCGGAAAGTCCTTGTTGAAGGCCGGTTGAAACCCGATCTCCAAACAGGCGGACCTCGAACGTATCAGCGTCAGGATGGCACCTGGGCTGCGTCCTTCGAAGTGACCGCTCAAACCGTGAAATTCCTCTCCGCCCGCGGAGAAGAAGAAGATTTCCAGGGCAGCTACCCAGGCGGTCAAGAAGCTGAAGACGAGATTCCCTTCTAAACCCAGAGAGAATATGCCAAGGACATCTGCTCATGCAGATGCCATCATGGAATAGGAGCTCCTTATGACTGCGCGCCCATCCCAACCTGAGAAGCAACAAATTGCGCTCAACATCCCCGATGACCTCTCACCTGTGTACGTCAATTTAGCTCGCATCACCCATTCTCCGTCGGAGATGATCCTGGATTTTGCACTCATGGTTCCGGGCGGAACCCCCGGGCCAGCAAACGTCAAGACGCGCGTGCTGATGAGCCCCCTAAGCGCAAAACTCTTCTACAACGCCCTGGGAGAAAATCTATCAAAATACGAGGCCAAATTCGGAGAGATCAACATACCCGGTGGGGGTTCTCTGGCTGAGCATCTATTTCGCCCGTCACAGAAATAAATCATGCAAAATCTCGACGAGATCATCGAACAAGTCCACCAGTCATTCGAGACCCGCACGAAAGTGCGCGATCAAATGCTGAAGCAGGCCCGCATCCTCACCCGCAACTGCGCCAACGCCATTCGAGCTATTCACCGTGAGGACTGGGAACTGGCACAGGAGCATCTTCAAGAGGCCCAGGCGCTGGCCAACGCCCTGTGCGAAAACGCTGCCGAGCACCCCGATTTCTTCTATGCGGGCTACACCCAAGACGCGCTCAAAGAATATGCTGAGGCCAACCTCACCTATGCCTTAGTGATCGGAGAGCCTATCCCCACGCCAACTGACCTGAAGATCGATCATGTCCCCTATCTAAAGGGATTGGCCGAGACCGCCGGTGAGCTTCGGCGTCACTGCATGGACATGCTCCGACACGGTGACCCCTCCGAGGCAGACCGGCTGCTGGAGCACATGGACGATATCTACGATGCCCTCGTAACCATGGATTACCCGGACGCGATCACCGGCGGACTGCGCCGTCTCACAGATATCGTCCGCAGCGTCACAGAGCGCACCCGCGGCGATCTGACGATGAGTCTGCGTCAGCAGCGCCTGGAAAAACGCCTGCAGGTCTTCGAAGAACAGATCTCCGATCTCGCCAATAAGGGCGATTGATCAGCACTAAATGCGTAAAATTCGCGCTTCAGACATCAGCTCTTATCTGTACTGCCAACGGGCCTGGTGGTACCGGCAGCAAGGGTTCCTCTCCGAGAACACCCATGAGCTTGCCGGTGGACGAGACCTGCACCAACAGCATGGGCGCGCGGTATTTGCCAGCGGCGTTATGAGAACCCTGGCATATCTATCCCTGCTGGCGGGTTTGATCTTACTGGCCGTATACCTGACCATGCAAATTGTTTAGCCTCAGCAAGCCGTGAATAGCCGAGGCTGATTGCCAAACCACCAAAGCTGCACGAAATACCAAGTCTGGCATACTTCAATGCCCTGCCCAGCCGATTATGGCGCTGCTCGCAACCACCCTCCTCTTTCTCGGATTAGTCTTGCTCTGGTTAGCCGGTCGGCAACGCAGGGCAACCGGCCTCCCCGGAGGCCAGGTGATTTACGCGGATACCCGTAATTGGGCCCCCGTCGAACAACCCCTTTATGCCGCCGATTTAGATTTATCTGGGCGCCCTGATTATCTGGTCCAACATGGGGATATGGTGATCCCGGTCGAAGTGAAATCATCGCGGGTGGCTGAAGCCCCTTATGACTCCCATATCTTCCAACTGGCGGCCTACTGCTACCTTGTAGGGAAAAGCTACGGCGTGCGGCCAGCCCATGGGATTCTGAAGTATCCTAATCGAACCTACCGTATCGATTACACACCCGAACTGGAGGCCAATCTGGTCGATTTGGTCGTCGAAATGCGCGCAAAGGGACATCTTCGCAAGATCAACCGCTCCCACGAGTCCCCCCGCAGGTGCGACCACTGCGGCTACCGCTCCACCTGCGACCAGAGACTCTAATAATCCATCTCAGTCGCTAAATGTTCACCGTTCACTGATGATTGAGTTGCCGATATAATTTCACCATCATGGTTTCACCAGCTTCACCCTTCCAGACTGTCGCCATCGCAGCCCATCCAGAAATCCCTCAGGCGCATGAGGAAGCCGGCCAGATCGCCGACTTCCTGACCGAGCGCGGTTTCGATGCTTTTTATGGTTTTCTTTATGATGAGGACTTACATGCGCGCGTCACCGCTGGAAAAGTCGATTTGATGATCGCCCTGGGCGGCGATGGCACCATGCTGCGCGCCGGCCATCTGTGCGCCCCCCTCGATATCCCCATTTTCGGCATCAACATGGGCAAATTTGGCTTCCTGATGGAGTTCAGGCACGATGAGTGGAAGACCGCCATCGAAAAGCTGCTGGCCGGTGATTCCTGGCTGGAAAACCGGATGCTGTTATGCACCGAACAGTGGCGGCGCGACGAGCTGATGGGAAGGTGGGAAGTGCTGAACGAGGTGGTCGTCAGCCGAGGCGAGATCGTCAGGCCGGTTTATCTGGATGCAAGCGTGGATGGCCGTTTCCTGACCACTTATGTGGCCGACGGCTTGATCGCAGCCACATCTACCGGGTCGACGGCTTACGCCCTGGCCGCCGGCGGCCCCATCCTGCCGCCAGAGCTTCGCAACATCCTTTTGGTGCCCGTCGCCCCACACCTTTCGATAGATCGAGCCATCGTCCTGGCGGAAGGCTCTTCAGTTTCCATCACCGTTCATACCGACCACCAGGCCGTGATCAGCATCGACGGTCAGACCCCCATCCATCTTGAAGACGGTGATCGTGTGGAAGCACGCGCCAGCGACTATACCGTCCAATTCGTGCGCATACAGGACCCCGGATACTTTTATCGGAATCTTACCCCCCATATGTACAATAACCCCGCCACGAAAAAGGTACCATGACCCAAACATCCACTTTATATTGTGCCAACCACCCTAATACGGAGACTCATCTGCGCTGCAACCGCTGTGAGAAGCTCATTTGCAGCAAATGCGCTGTTCACACACCCACGGGATACCGCTGTAAAGACTGCGTTCGCAGCCAGCAAAAGGTGTTCGAGACCGCCCTATGGCACGATTATCTGCTGGGGTTCATCTTTGCCGGTCTGGCATCCTATCTGGGCGGTTTGATCGCCCCAAGGCTGGGCTTCTTCGTGCTTTTCCTGGCCCCCTTAGCCGGTGTGATCATCGCCGATGGCGCGCGCATGATCACCAGCCGCCGTCGATCCAAGCCTCTGTTCTTCACCATTACCGCGGGAGCCCTGGTAGGCGCGCTGCCTGTCCTCCTTTGGCGAATCATCAGTCTGTTGATCTTTGCCCCCCAGTTCGAATCTATTTTCGGGGTTCTGCTTTCGTCGATTTGGCACGGAGCTTATGCCATTATGGTCACTTCAACTGTCTATTACCGGATCAGTGGGCTCACCTTCAGGCGCTGACTGATGGCAGGCGAGCATGTTAACTGAACTTCACATCGAGAATTTTGCCATCATCGATAAACTCCAGTTGCGGTTCGAGCCTGGCCTGATCACCTTCACCGGGGAAACCGGGGCGGGCAAGTCCATCATCATGGATGCGCTGAATACGCTGCTCGGCAGCCGCGCCGAGAGCACATTCATCCGCAGCGGGTCTGAAAACGCGCTAATCGAGGCCACCTTCCGCATCCCCCCGGCTGCTCGCCAGGCCATCCACGCCATCCTTGACCGGGAAGCCATGCTCGACGACCCGGACTACGTCACCCTGGGGCGGGAAATCCGCCGGGATCGTGACAACGTCGCCCGCATCAACGGCCGCATAGCCAATGTTGGCCTGCTGCGTGATATCGGCCAGTATCTCGTCGATATCCACGGACAATCCGAACACCTCTCGCTCTTGCGCGTGAGGCAGCACCTGCGCCTGCTCGACCGCTATGCCAATCTTCAAGACGCTTTCGACCAATACAGATCGACTTATCAACAGTTATCCGCCCTACGCGAGCAACTCCGCAGCCTGAGAGAGCACGAACGCGATGCCGCGCAACGCGCCGATTTGCTCAGCTATCAAATCAACGAAATCGAAGCCGCCAACCTGAAAGCAGGGGAAGAAAAGGAACTCGGAGAAGAACGCACCCGCCTGGCAAACGCGGAAAAACTATCCTCTTTGGGGCAAAAGGCGTTGCTCAATCTTGATATAAGCTCCCCGGAAGAGCCTTCCATCACAGATCGCTTCGGGCAGGTCGTCGAGGCCCTGACCAACCTGGCCCAACTAGACGAAACCCAGGCCCCCCTCAAAGACCTGGCAGCAACAAGCTTTGAAGAGCTGGCCGAGATCGGCCACGCCCTGCGCCTCTATCTGGATAATTTGGAATTCAACCCCCAGAGGCTCGATCAAATCGAAGAACGCATAGGGCTGATCAACAACCTCAAACGCAAATATGGGGACACAATCGGAGATGTGCTGGCTTTCGGGGGGCAGGCCGCAGATGATCTGGCAGCCATCACCCATGCCGGTGAGCGTGTTCAAGAGTTAGAAACTGAAGAAAGCCAACTGCTTACCCAGCTTGGGGAGCGCGCCCAAACATTATCGGTCCAGCGCCATGCAGCCGCTGAGAAGATGCAAAAGGCGATTGAGACTGAACTGGGCGATCTGCGTATGTCCGGGGCGCGCTTTCAGGTCGAATTCCGACACAAACCCGACCCCAACGGCATCGCGCTGCCCAGCGGAGAGCGCGTCGCCTTCAGCGCCGACGGTCACGAGCAAGTTGAGTTCTTCATCGAAACCAACCCCGGGGAGGGCTTCAAACCCCTCGTCAAGATCGCCTCCGGGGGTGAGACAGCCCGGCTCATGCTGGCGCTGAAAAATGTCCTGGTGCAAGCGGACCACATCCCCACGCTGATCTTCGACGAGATCGACCAAGGCATCGGTGGACGCGTGGGCACCATTGTGGGGCACAAACTCTGGCTGCTTGCCCAAGGGCATCAGGTCTTCTGCATCACCCACCTGCCTCAATTAGCTGCCTTCGGGCATCAACATTTCCGGGTTCAAAAGCACGTCCTCGATGGCCGTACGACCACCTGGGCCCAATCCATTGACGGGGAAGATCGCTTGCAGGAACTGGCCCAAATGCTCGGTGAAATAAGCGAGAGCACCCTCGATTCCGCCCGCGAAATTCTGCAGATCGCTCAGGAACGCACCTCTGTTTGAGAGCCTCTCTGCGGCTGGCTTTTCCTTTATCTCAATTCGTTGTACAATGCTCATATGCCCAACACCACCCAGATACTGAGGGCGCGCCAGCGTCGTCGCAAGAAGTACGCCCATACCTCCCTGAGACGATCCGGGTTGAGTTGTGCATTGACGCTAAGCCTCTTGGCAGCGGTCCTCGTCATTGGGGCGACAGTGCTTTATGCCACATTCGCAAAAGACCTCCCGGCTTTAGAGACGATCCCCCTGCTCCTTGAGCCGCCCAACGGTCTGCTGCTGCAGCCGACGCGCTTCTATGATCGTGATGGCGCACAGGTACTCCTCGAACTCGAACATCCCGCCGTCTCGGAGCGAGCGTACCTCCCCTTATCAGAAGGGCAAACGACTACACGCACATCCATTCCCCAAGAACTCGTTCAAGCCACCATCGCCTACGCCGACCCAACTTTTTGGAGACATCTCGGCTTCGCCTCGTTTGATCTTCAATCACAAGCCGCCAAGCCGCTGGCTCAACGCTTAGTTTCAGATTTGCTGCTCTGGGATGAACCCCCCGGCCTTCGACGCGAGTTGAGAGAGCGCCTGTTAGCCGTCCAGATCACGAGCAACTATGGCCGCCAGAAAGTCTTGGAATGGTATCTCAACAGCGCCTATTATGGCAATCAGGTCTATGGCTGTGCGGCAGCCGCCCAGGTTTACTTCGGAAGACCCGTCGATGAACTGAATCTAGCAGAAACAGCCGTCCTGGCGGCAGTCGCCGAAGCCCCCAGCATCAACCCCATCGACACGCCTGATACAGCCATCGAGCGCGGCCAAGCGGTCGTTGAGGTGATGCTCTCCGAAGGATTGATCTCCCCGCAAGAGGCTGAGCAGGCTCAAGAGGCGGAAATCACTTTCCAAAACACCACCCTGGAGAGCGAAATCATCGCCCCGGCATTTATCAATCTGGTGTGGGAACAGCTATCTTCCCATATCCCCATCGAACGAATAGAGCGCGGCGGCTTCGAGATCTTCACCACCCTGGACTACGACTTGCAGGAACAGGCCCTATGCACAACCCAGGCACACCTGGCCGATCTGGCCGGAACAGAAACACCAAACCAGGACTGTAATGCAGCCCGGCTGCTCCCCTCGTTGGCGGTTGAAGACGGCTCTTACGACGATCTCCACGCCAATATCATCATTTCCAACCCGCTCACAGGGCAGATTCACGCCATGGTGGGAGAGACCACCCCCGGGCTTGACCCGGCCCATTCCCCAGGCCACAACCCCGGCTCACTCCTGACCCCTTTTGTCTACCTGACCGCCTTCACCCGCGGCTTTCATCCCGCAAGCCTGCTGTGGGATATCCCCTACCTGTTTAGCGAGGAAGTCAGCCAGATCACCAACCCCACCGCCGAATTTCGAGGGCCAATGCGTCTCCGCCTGGCTCTGGCAAACGACTACCTCATCCCAGCTTTGGACACCATCTACCAGATTGGGGCCGAGAACGTCTGGCGCACCGTCGGTCAATTCGGGATGCCGATGGCATTTCAAACCCCGGAGGCCAGCCCCATGCCTGAGTGCCCAAGCTGTCAATATCTCCTTGACGGCGGCGAAGTCACGCTATTAGAGATGACCCAAGCCTTTGGCATTCTGGCGAACCAGGGTAAGTTCGTGGGGGAAGTCATTGCCGAAGAAGATCATTTTGAACTCGAACCGGTAACCATCCAACGCGTCAGCGATATTCATGGGGGCGAGTGGGTGGTCGATACCACGCCTACGACCCAACCCGTGACCAGCCCACAGCTCGCCTATCTGATCAACCACATATTAAGTGACGAGTCGGCCCGTTGGGAGAGTCTGGGACACCCTAACCCCCTGGAGATTGGACAACCTGCTGCGGTCAAAATGGGACGCACTGCCTCCGGGGATGACAGTTGGACCATAGGATACACCCCCCAACTGGTGGTGGGGGTCTGGATGGGGGGGGAAGCATCGGACTCCTTTGAGGGTGGGGATTTGAACCCCAAGGTCAGCGCTGCTCTCTGGCATGCCCTCATTAAATACGCCACCCAGGGCCTCCCCGCAGTCTCTTGGAGTGCTCCGCCTGGCATCAGCACCATGACCGTTTGCGACCCGTCCGGGATGCTGCCAACCCAAGACTGCCCCTCGGTGATCAGCGAAGTATTCCTCAGCGGCCATGAGCCCACCCAGCTCGACACGCTGTATCGGTCTTATCAGGTCAATCGTGAGACAGGGCGTCTGGCGACCGTCTTCACCCCCCCCGAACTGATCGAAGAACGGGTATACATGCTCGTACCACCCAAAGCCAGCCTCTGGGCTGAGCAGACTGAAATCCCCGCCCCGCCGGAGACCTACGACGTCATTTATGCGCCCAGTCCCTCCCCAAATGCCCAAATTACCTCCCCACAAATCTTTTCCAACGCCAAAGGTGAGGTCAGCATCCAGGGTACCGCCTCCGGCAGCGACTTCGTTTCCTTTCGACTCCAGGTCGGCCAGGGGCTAAATCCCCAAAGTTGGGTGGCGATCAGCGAGGATATCACCGCACCGATTGTCAACGGAACGCTTACCACCTGGGATACTTCAGGCCTCAACGGCCTCTATGCAATCCAACTCATCGTGCTTCGCGACGATCAACAAGTCGATACCGATACCATCCAGGTGACGGTGGATAATCAACCCCCTGAGATTTCTATCGCCTACCCCGAAGCCGAGCAAGTCTTCGATTATCAAGCCACAACGCCGATAACCTTCCAGATTCAAGCCAGTGACAACATCGGCCTTGAGTTCATCGAATACTTCATCGACGATACTCTCATCGAAACACAAACCCAACCCCCCTTCGCATTCCCGTGGCTGCCCCGCATTGGAGATCACTCGCTAGAGATCAGGGCTGTTGACTTGGCAGGGAACGAGAACAGCCAATCGGTATCTTTCTCCGTCCAACGCTGAAGACACCCGGCGTTTTCTCTACCGCCACCAAGAACCGATTCCCGACTTTGGGGTTATAATGAATATTAAGTGATCTTAGCATTCGCACTTCGCGAAAAGCGCAGAGTTCCGATCTCTACACTCTTTCGCGATCCGTAGATCACCCTGTTTGTTCTCCAATATCCCGATAACAATCGAGGCCCAAGATGATGGTAGTCTATCAAGAAGCAATGCACACCCTAAAACTCACCAGCCGGACTTTCTACTTGCCCATCGTTCGGCTGCCCAAGGGGCTTCGAGAAGCGGTCGCTTCCGGTTACCTTTGTCTGCGGGCAATTGACGAAGTAGAAGATCACCCCACATTAGATGCGAATCTCAAAGCCAGGATACTCAGGACGATCAGCCTGATCCTTCAGGCCCAGACATCGGGCGACACTTTCTCGCATCAGGTTCTCGAAACATCGCTGATGGAATTCCACGACGTGCTCCCCGAGGTGACATTGCGGCTCGGCGAATGGGCCTGCCTCGCGCCCACATTCATCGCTCCGCGCATCTGGGAAGCCACAGCCGCGATGGCCGACCGCATGGCTCATTGGGCTACCAATGAGTTCGAAGTCTTGTCCATCGCCGATTTAGACCGCTATACCTACGGTGTAGCTGGCGCAGTAGGGTTGCTGCTCTGCGATCTGTGGGCCTGGTTCGAGAAGATCCAGATTCA
Source organism: Anaerolineales bacterium (assembly GCA_028278545.1). Taxonomy (GTDB): domain Bacteria; phylum Chloroflexota; class Anaerolineae; order Anaerolineales; family UBA11858; genus NIOZ-UU35. The sequence continues at coordinate 7,333 of JANQED010000011.1, read as the reverse complement.
TCGCACGTACGCCATCCAGTTTGGCCGCGGCTTGCAGACGGTCAACATCCTACGCAACCGCACCGAAGACCTGGACCGAGGCGTGAATTTCTTTCCCCAGGGCTGGGATGAAGAGCGCATGTTCGCTTATGCCCGTGAAAACCTCGACAGTTTCAGCGCTTACGCTAAAACCCTGCCAAAAACCTCTTTTAAGACTTTTGTTGAAATCCCTAGAGCATTGGCTTATGCCACCTTAGAAGCCTTGGAGCGAGGTGAGAAGAAGCTTTCCCGCAAGGCAGTTCTCAGCATCGTCAAGCAGCTTGAAGCAGGAGCATAAGCCACATGCTTCGAGGAACATGAATCCACGCTACGATGTTGCCATCATCGGCGCCGGGCCGGGCGGAACCACTACTGCCAGTTATTTAGCTCAAGCTGGTGCGCGGGTTCTGCTGCTAGACAAGGCTGAATTCCCACGCGACAAAACTTGCGGAGACGCGCTCTCGCCCAATGCACTTAGAATCCTGGGAGATTTGGGGCTGCTCGCCGAACTCAAAAATTTCGGTTTTCGTCTCAACGGAGTCCGGCTGGTAGCACCCGATGGCAGCGACTTGGTTGCCGCCATTCCCCAGAAACCCGGACTAGCCGATCACCTCTATATCGCGCCTCGTTTCCAGCTAGATAATTTGCTGCTCCAACATGCTATTGCTTCAGGGGCAGAGTTCAAGCCAGCATTTCGAGTCACAGATGTCCAGGTGGAAAAGAGACAGGTCTCCATTGTCGGGAAGAACAGGAATTCTGCCAGCCAGTTCTCGGCGCGAGTAGCCGTTATCGCAGTTGGAGCGAGCATTTCACTGCTGGAGAGAGTTGGCCTGACGTCTACGCCGCCTAAATTTGCCCTGGCAGCCCGCGCCTACTACGATGATTTACCCAGATTGGACGATCTGCTGGAAATCCGTTTCGATGGCGTGCCTCTCCCAGGGTACGGCTGGATTTTCCCCACCTCAGCCACATCAGCGAATGTGGGCGCCGGTTTCATGAAGAAATCCCCCAACCTGCCCTCAACAGCGCGGGCCGTATTGGATCAATTCCTAAGTCATCATCCGATAAAAGAGAAGCTCTCAACCGGGCAGCGCGCCGGCCCCATCAAAAGCTACCCCCTGCGCATGGATTTCGCCACCGCCCAGACATTTGGAGAGCGGATCGTGCTCGTAGGGGAGGCTGCCGGTCTGGTGAACCCCTTTACGGGGGAAGGGATCGACTACGCCATGGAATCGGGCCAGATCGCCGCCGGAGTGCTGACCCGTCAATTGGAGAGCGGCGATTTCTCGCTCTCTACACTGCGCATATATGACAAGAAGTTGCGCGCCCGCTTCCACAGCCTGTTTGTGTGGACGATGCGAATGCGCAATCTTTATATGAACGAATGGCTGCTCACCCCCCTCATCCGCGCAGCGAACCGGGAGAGAACCGTCGAAAAAACCATCTTAGAAGTATTGTTAGCCTATCGCAACGCGATCCAGGCCCTGGCGCCCAACACTATCTTCCATGTGCTGCGAAATTGGGCCTGAGAAAAGAACGGATATGCCGGTCAAACCGCACCCTACCCGCGACCGCCCCCGAGGATTTTCTCTATCAAGCGAAACTTCTCAAAAGAACATGACCATTTTCGGATTGACTTTCCAAAGATACCTCCTATACTGGGAATAAAACTATCAAAAAACCGGATGTAAGCCATCGCCAGATAACTTCTTAGCTATCATCAGGAGAGAGAAGCATGAAATCCAAACCAAGACCCACCCCACCAGCACCGTTGGCTCCTTTTAAAGTACTGAGCTTTGCCATTCTCTTCGTTCTGCTCATTGGCCTGGCCTGCAATACGCCCACCAACGAGAGCTCAAACCAGACCCAGGTGGCTCTCAACGTTCAGGCCACCCAGCTTTCCCAGAGCAAAACGCAGACCGCTGCTGCTGAGGGGGAAACTGAAGTAAAAGAACCAGAAGGGAAACCGGAAGAGCCTGACAACCAGGCTGCGCAGGACGCTCAAACCGCCACACAAATGGCCATCGACGTGCAGGCGACGGTCAACGCTCAGCAATTGACCCAGGCCGCCGAAGCGTCGCCAACCCCCACCCCAACTGACACACCAGAACCCCCCGCTGAACCCGCAGAGGATCAAGATTCCCCTCAAACCCAGCCCACCTTCAATGAAGCCGACTTCGAAACGTGGATGAAGTCAGCCAGCATACTGCTATATGAGGATATGGCTGGGGATTTCTCCGTCACCCGCTATATCAAGCAAGCCCTGGACGCCATGGGCCTCAGACAGCATGTGGATGTGAAGGACGCCATGGGGACTTTCAAGAACCAACTGCTCTCCGGCGGTCCCGGCGGCCAGGGATGGGATTTGATCATCTCAGGAAAGGAGATGAGAACGAGCATCCAGGGCGAGTTTTATGTCTATATCAATGATGCACTCAACCTGGGCAGTTCGGTGATCATTGAAGAATGGGATATGGATGCTATTGCCTCAGGGAAGATCAGCACGGTCCTCGCCCGATGTGGTGTCCAATTTCACCGAGATTGGCTGGACGACAACATCGACAGGCATCTGCTCTACCCCGTCGATGGTACCCATGCAATCCATCACTATCCCAACGAAGGGGTCTCGTTGACCAATCCATCAGGATATTGGATCTGGACTGACCTCGGGGATTGGATGAAATTACGCCCTGGGAGCAGCGCAATCCCCCTGTGGAGCGCGCGCGTGAACGTCAGGGATAGCTACCTCACGGCCGTCACATGCCTCGATGGGCAATTGACCATCCAATCCTACTCCTCCCACAGCTACGGCCAAGACCGGATTATGTTGATGTGGCAAAACTATATTTATAACGCCCTCAAGACAAGGTATGAGTATTTAGCCACGCACTGATCTCAGGATAAGTACACTGTAAACAAAGTAAACCGCTCCTCCTCCACGCAGGAAGATGCAAGCATACAAAAACAGGCTGCGAGCGTCGCAGCCTGTTTCGTATGTAGGAAGAATCCCCTTCTTATTGCATACTGTCGCTGATGGCAACCCAGTCAAACTCGACGATGATAGGAAGCACATCGATCGAAGATACCCCAATGCCCACCTGTCCCTCGCGAAATACGAATTTCGTTTCTTCCATCGTGTGCGTGTGAACGCCGTTTATATAGAGGGATAGCGTATTACCATAGCACATGATCGTGTATTCATTGATGCCTCTGCCCATGTTGACGGCAGTCGAGCCCCCATTTGCTATCGTCGTATACCCGTTTTCATACGCAAAAATCCACCACAAGCCATTATTGGCAATACTAAACTCATACCATCCATCTTCGGTGCCGCGGCAAATCAGGCTCACATTGTTGTTGTTCTTCCCACGGTTTTCAGCCCTTGCATCCACGCGAACATCCGTATAAAGCCAGGGATCATAAACGAAGTAGGCGTAGGTATCGTAACCATTGATGTCGAAAACCAGTTTGCTGTCCTGGGTATAGATATCAAACAGATTCTCATCGCCTTGATTAAGGAACCAATACCAGTTATCGATGGTGGTTGTATCAGGGTCGAAATCCTCTACATAAAAAGCCGGCGCGTCCCCACTCGTGGTTGTATCGTCTCCAACTGAAGTATCTCCACCAGTCGATACGCCTGCTGTGTCATCCCAAACGTATGTCGTCGCCAGGGCAGTACCATTCAATTGGCCTTCCAGGACTTCGCTGGTGCTGAACCGGAGCACCTGCAAAGCCATGGTGTCCGTCTGTTGGTGGGTGCGAATGATATCGCAGTAATCCGACATCGTCCCATCCCACGCCAGGGGGTGGCCTTCCAACTCCATGATGATATCACCACCGGTAATGCCGGCGCGATCCGCGGGGGACCCAGAAGCCACAGATGAAACCCAAATGCCCGTGATTGAGCCGTCATCATTCATGACAGCCTCGCCGTTGACGCCCAGGGAATCGACATCCTGGCCGGCCTTGAGTCGATCGATGATCGGCAGGCCTTTCTCACGGCCGATAGCGAAATACTGATTGGCCGAGGCGTAAACCGCGTAGTTGACGCCGACAACCTTGCCATCACTGGTAACCAAAGGCCCTCCCGAATTTCCGGGGTTGATGGTGGCATCATGCATGATCACCGAATCCACCGATGCCCAGCTTGTTTCGCCATGGGTATTCTCTTTGGAGATAATGCCCTTTGTCAGCGTAAACTCCGGCTCGCCCAGAGGAAATCCCGCAGAGTACACTTCCAACCCCACTTGAATGGGGTCCGTATACCAGTCTAGATACGGGAATCCATCTCCATCAATATCGATCACGGCCAGGTCAGAACACTCGGAGACAGCAACCACACGCGCATTGTAAGTTTGCGTTGTATCGCCGCCAATCCACACCTTCAACAGCGCCGCCCCCGTGACAACATGGTTGTTTGTGACGGCCAGGCCCGAGGGGTCGATAATGAAGCCCGATCCCCGCCCAGCGCTGATATACTCCCCAAACTCCGGGTCCACAAACGTGCCTTCGGCCTCAATCTGGATCACCGCGCCACGCACGTCCTGTAAGCTTGAGACTGCACCCGAGGTGACAGGTTCTTCAACAGGCTCCGCTGCCTCCGGTTCTTCTTTCTGGGCGGGTTCAGGGGGTTTCACTTCCGCCGGGGTTTCTGGTGTCGGCGTAGGCATACCGCAAGCCAAACCTACTGCCAAGAATAGGGCCGCCAGCAAAATCAATGGTCTCATAAATGGGTAATTCATGGTTCGTACACCTCCTTTTAGGAGTATTAGCATAGAAATTGATCTATAGAGAGATTCTATCACAAATACCCTGGTCACTTGCATTCCCTTTGAGCACCCGCTTATCAAACTGGAAAGCATTAATATCCCCTAAAGAAACCCGCGGCCATTGACGGGGGCCTCTTTCTATGCCATACTAATGGCACAATCCAGCGATCTATTCGCTGCTCACATTGCCATCCTATGGAAAAGGAGGTGATGTCCACATGAGTACGAACTATGATAAACCCAGTGCGGTGGCATCCCTCCTAACAATCCGTTAGAACTGCCACCGCACGCATACCCCCATCCGTGGGGGTGTGTTTTTTAATGACCATATACAAAGGTTATTATCAAGTTTTTTGAACGAGTCGGGTGTATTTCCAGCAGAATTAGGTGCCGTTAAAGTGCAAAAATTGAAGGACAACCATCGCTTTCAGCTTGAACCCTGACCTAATTCCGCTAGTTGATATCCTTTTTCTTTCGAAAAATCAATTCAGCCTCTCAAAATCGATCTTGGTTTATGCTATACTTCGATCATGGATGTCGCCCAAAAGATACCTGAAATTACAAAGCGAATAATCGAAGCAAGTCAGCCGGAAAAGATTATTCTATTCGGCTCTCATGCGCGTGGGGATTTCGACGGAAACAGTGACCTGGATTTGCTGGTTATTATTCCCGGCGTAGAGCGCCCCCGTGCTGAAAGCACTCGATTACGAAGTATTTTGCGAGGCTTACTAATTCCCGTTGATGTCCTCGTTGCTACACCAGAGCAGATCGAGCGACTAGGGAACGAAATTGGGCTGGTTTATCATGACGCGCTTTCGCAAGGAAAAGTCATCTATGAGCGCGCCGCAACCTGAAATAATCAACGATTGGTTGCAGCGCGCATATTCTGACTTGAATCTTGGCAAAGCCGCTCTGCGCACAAAAGGGGTTTTACCCGAAGATGCCTGCTTCCACGCGCAACAATGTGCAGAAAAGGCCTTGAAAGCGCTGCTGATTTCGCTAGAACAACCTTTTCCGCATGCCCATGCTATTGAAGTGCTGCTTGATTTACTAAAAACACGTGATCTTGATGTTCCCCACAATGTGGATCAAGCCTTTGAACTCTCACAATATGCCGTCCAGACTCGCTACCCTGGCGAATGGGAAGCGGTGACAAAAGCAGAAGCGACGAGGGCATTAGAAAGAGCAGCCATGGTTCTTGAATGGGTGAAAAACCAACTTTAGCTTCCAAATCAAAGCTCAATATTCACAACGATATCGTCTGTGGGGTCAATATCTCATTCATCTTTTCCGCTGCCTGACTGTGCCATGATGGGGCAAGATGACCGTAAGTATCCAATGTGATGGATACCCGAGCGTGGCCAATATATTTCGAGATTTCAACAATTGGTACACCATTTTGCAACATCAACGATACGGCCGTATGGCGAAGATCGTGAAAACGGATATAGGGCAATCCTGCTCTCGCTAACATCGTCTTATGAATTTTGGTTGCAGAGCAACGCAGCATTGCATCGCCGCGTTCATTCGGAAACACTAGATCGATATCATTCCAATCGCTCTCGAACACTTTCATTTCTACAAACTGCTTCTCACGATGCTCTCGTAAAGCATCAATCAAAATTTCCGCAATCCGGATGGTATGCATGCTGCTCTTTGATTTAACAGGGCCGAAATCATTTTTCTCTTCTCTGACCAGTTTTGGTTGCCGCTGGATCGAAATTTGTTTTCTCTCTCAATCAACATCCGCCCACTTCAAACCAAGCAATTTTCCTAGTCTCATTCCAGTACCCACGGCCAACTTTAACATGTCACCACTTCGGGGTTGTTCAGCATCAATCGTCAGAAGGTAAGTCTGGACCTGGTTTTCATCCCAAACTTGCATTTCCTTTTTTGGAGTTTTGGGAGGCGTGACTCCGTCAGCAGGGTTGAATCCAAGGATCCCCAGCTTGACAGCACGTTTCAACGACATCTTTAGTAACTTAAACGCATAAGCTGTGGAGTATGCTGGCGTTCCATTCTTGAGCATTCCATCAACTGCCGACTGAATAAGATCAGGCCTCAAATCCGACATCTTGAACTCACCTAATATTGGTCGTATGTACCGGTTTATATAGTCAAAGTAATTTTTGTAAGTAGAACTTGCTCTGCTCGTTTTTACATTGGCCAACCAGTCATCCAAATAATCATTTAATGGCGCACTCGCCCTCTCCAAATTGATTCCCTGGTCTGGTTTCTCTAATTGGTGACGAATCCACTCTCGTCCTTCACGAGCCGTCTTTGTAGTATGCGAGAGCCGTCTGCCTTGAATTACAATTTGGGCTCGCCATCTTCCTGATTCGGTCTTATATAAAGTTCCTTCCCCTCGAGTTCTACGTGCCATTGTCCCTCCAACCTAATAGTGATTACCGTTTCGCTTTCGTTTGCGTTTGCGCGTTTTTTTTCTACTGGTCTGTCCATCATAAAAGATAAATGTGGCACGCATCTTGCTCCCTGAATTGCGACACAAACGGCTGAGCAGGAGAGTGAGGAAATGAAACAAA
>JANQED010000170.1 GCA_028278545.1 Anaerolineales bacterium | reverse complement strand
AGCATGTTCAAAAGACCGATAAATATCCCGATGGAGACATGGGATTGACCTGGCTGGCGCGTAATTCCGCTGGCTCCGGACCCTTTGTTCTGCGCAAATGGGAAAAAAGCGATCGCGTCATCCTGGATGCCAACCCCGATCATTTCATGTATCCACCCAAAGTCAAGCGGGTCGTAATCAAGGAAATCAATGAGGCCACCAGCCGACGGTTACAGGTCGAAAAAGGCGATATCGATATTGCCTGGGAAATGTTTCCCGATCAAATCAAGGAACTCAAAAAGAACCCGGATTTGAGAATTGAAAGTTCACCTGCGACAACAATCTACTACATCGGTATGAATGTTACCATGGGCCCCTTGAAAGATAACCGGGTGCGCACCGCCATCCGTCATGCCATCAACTACAACGGCATCATCGATAGCATCATGGGGGGTGCCGCCCGTCCGACCAATACATTTATCCCTGAAGGATTTGCGGGTTATCAGGCTGTCGATTACTACCGCGAAGATCTGGAAAAAGCACGTCAGCTCCTGAAGGAGGCGGGCTACCCTGACGGATTCGCAATTTCCATGGACCATGGGGACCAGACGCCCAATCCCGAAATTGCCCAGGCTCTTCAAAACTCATTGGCCCGGGTCGGAATTAAGGTTAAGCTCAATAAACTGATTTCAGCCCAACTCTGGCCCAAATACCGGGCGCAGAAGCACGAGTTGATTCTGGCCCGCTGGGGACCGGATTATGTAGACCCCCATACCAATGCCCAACCCTTTGCCGATTACAAAGCCAAACAATTGTGCTGGCGCAATGCTTACTACAATGATGACACCTCTCAAATGATCGAGGCAGCCGGTCAGGAAATGGACAACGACAAGCGCCTCGGTTTATATCAACAGGCCAACAAGATCATTCAGACGGAAGGCCCTTACTCCATGCTGTACCAGGCCATGTACGAACATGCAGTGCGCAGTAATATCGGAGAGGTTTATGCAGCGCCCCAGTTTGATCTCTGGAAATTGTATCCGATTACGAAGAAGTAAACTTCTACCAACCGTTCATAGGTTCAGAGGTTCAGGGTTCAAGGTTAATGCAGGAAAGCTAACTCTGAACACTGAACGCTGAACCTTTGAACGCTTAAACCTTGTGAATCCGTGAGGTAGATGGCTCAATACATTTTACGTCGTCTGGTCACCCTGATGATCACTCTGCTCGGTATAATGGTGGTGACCTTTTTCATTTCTCTGGTGGTACCCCTGGACCCCTTGGCCTCCATCGCAGGTCCCCAGGCACCCCAGGAAACCGTCGAGCGGCTGCGCGCCCTTTACGGATTTGACCAACCGATCTACGTGCAGTTTGGACGCTATATCAATCGTCTATTCCACGGTGATTTAGGCACGTCTTTCCAGACCGGCAGACCGGTGCTCGAAGACATCCTGCAATATTTTCCCGCTACCATCGAACTTGCTACCCTGGCATTGATAATATCCATTATTATCGGCATTCCTCTTGGGGTTCTTTCAGCCGTATACCGCAATTCGCCCATTGATCACCTCTCACGCATCCTGAGTCTGATCGGCGTGTCGATGCCGGTTTTCTGGCTCGGGCTGGTGCTTTTGCTGATTTTTTATTTTAAGCTCGGCTGGTTCCCGGAGCCCGGACGTCTGGATATCATGCTTATCGAACCCAAGAGGGTCACCGGCCTTCTGCTTGTTGACAGCCTAATTGCACTCGATTGGGAGGTGTTCTGGGATGCCTTAAAGCACATGGCGCTTCCGGCCACTGTACTGGGTCTTTATGGTTTGGCCGGCATTGCGCGTATCGTGCGTTCAAGCATGCTCGATGTTCTCTCCCAGGAATACATCAAGACGGCCCGAATTAAGGGTTTGAATGAATTCTTGGTGCTGACGCGTCACGCTTTACGCAACGCCCTGGTGCCGGCCGTGACTGTGATCGGGCTGACCTATGGGGGATTGCTGGAAGGATCGGTACTGACCGAAACTATTTTTGCCTGGCCGGGATTGGGTCGCTATCTTGCCACGGCGTTTCTCACGCTGGATCTGAACGCAGTTGTCGGCGGCACAATGTTGGTTGCTCTGACGTTTTCTCTGGCCAATCTGGCTGTCGATCTTGTTTATGCTCTCTTGAACCCCAAGATAACGCTGGCGGAGCCATGAACATCACGAAGGTCCTGGATAAAAATGAAGCACGCCGCCAACGGTGGCTGGCTAGGTCGCGTTACTGGAAAGACAGCTTCATCCTATGGCGGCGTAATCGTCTTATGGTGGTAGGGACCGGCATCATCATTTTTCTGTTGCTTGTGGCCGCTTTTGCCCCGTTGCTGGCAACCCATGATCCCTATGAACAAATTTTATCGGATCGTCTGTTGCCGCCCTCGATGCAACACTATTTCGGCACGGATAGTCTCGGCCGGGATATATACTCACGGGTTGTATTCGGCTCTCGCGTTACCCTGGCCATTGCCGTTCTGGTTGCCGCCATCAGCACGCCGCTGGGATTGGTGATCGGCGTTTTGGCAGGATATTTCGGCAAGGCAATTGACGAGATTTTAATGCGTCTTTCCGATGTGTTTCTGGCATTTCCCAAACTGATCCTGGCCATTGCCTTCGCGGCGGCCCTTGGCCCCGGGGTGGAAAACGCAATTGTGGCCATCTCGATAGCCAACTGGCCGAGTTACGCCCGACTGGCCCGGGCTGAAACACTGAGCGTGCGCAACAATGACTATATCCAGGTCATTCGCAGCATGGGTGCCAGCAATTTGCGTATTATGGTGGGACATATAACCCCTATGTGCATGTCTTCAATTATTGTGCGCCTGAGTCTGGATATGGGCACGATTATCCTCACGGCCGCCGGACTCGGATTTCTCGGGTTAGGTGCCCAGCCGCCCGTGCCTGAATGGGGTTTGATGGTCAGCGACGGCCGCCAGTTCCTGGTGGATCAGTGGTGGGTTTCGACCCTGCCCGGAATTGCCATCCTCATTGTTGTCATGGGCTTTAATTTGATTGGAGACGGCGTTCGGGA
>JANQED010000033.1 GCA_028278545.1 Anaerolineales bacterium | reverse complement strand
AACATCCCCATAGCCCGGTCAGCCGGATGCGCCTCAGCAGGGCCGCTCTCCCCCTTCATGGCCAATACTCGCCCCCCCACGCGCACCAGGGGCAGCAAGAACTCCATCAAAATTGGCATCAAGGCCACGGCGCGCGCAACCGCCCAATCGAATTTTTCACGATAAGTGTCATTTTTGCCGATCACCTCGGCGCGTTCACGCACGACTTCCACATCATCCAAAGCCAGCTTCTCAACCACGTGCTTGCAGAAATCCACTTTTTTGGTCACCGACTCCACCAGCGTCAATTTTATTTGCGGGCACAATATCTTCAGCGGCAGACCCGGAAAACCCGCCCCCGTCCCCACATCGATCACGTTCTCAACCGAAGTATTGCGCAATGCCAGAAACGCGCTGAGCGAATCTAAGAAATGCTTGACGCGCACCTTGCCGGGATCATCAATAGCGGTCAGGCTGTAACGCTCATTCCATTCAACCAGTTCCTGCGCGTAAACCGTCAACGCCGTCAACTGCTGAGGGCTGAGCGCAACGCCGACCAGGTCTTCGAGTTCTTGTGCCAGTTCATGCATCAAAGGGGATTATACCGAAAAAGAAACGGGGCGGCTCCGCCGCCCCATACTCACTTCTGAGTTCTATTCTTTGGGTTGCTTCTTCGCCACACGTCTTTTGCGCCAGCGGCGGAAGCCACGCCACAAGAACGAGAGCGGCAGGACGATCACTAGGGCGACTGGGAGCAAGAAGATCACCATCCAGATCACCACATTGACTAGGCCCTGTAAGGTGTTGATCAACGCCTCTACAGCATCTTTGGCTACACCCACTGGCTGCCAGCCGCCGATTTGGATGGGTTGGTCGGCTTCATCGGCGATGATATCAACACTGATCGAAGAAAGCGCGGCCGCCTGCTCGAAATACTGCATCTGGCCTTTGATGACTTCGATCTGCTCCCGTACGCTGACCAGGTTGTTGTAGACCTGGAGCACATCTTCCGTCTTGGTAGCGTCTTCCATGATCGCCATCAACTGGGACTCAGCAGCTTCCAGGTTGCGCAGACGAGATTGCAGGTCAGTATACTGGCTAGTGACGTCCTCGCCAAAGATATTCTCCGAGCGCACTTCGCCTGCACCCGCCTTAATGCGCGTCAGCGCCTCATCCAGACGCTCTACGGGAACGCGTATGTTGATGGAGGCCTGATCCACGGTCACACCGCTGCCCAGGGCGGTCTGCCATAAGTTGGATGAGACCACAAAGCCGCCCATCTCTTCCGCCATGGACATGATTTCATCCATCGCCACGGCTGGGTCTGTAACCACGATGGAGAGCGAGGCGTTCTTGATCACCATCCGCTCGACCATCGCCGATGACGGGCTGTCGGATGCCCTGAATTCACCTTCCGATTCCAGCGGCACTGCAGCAGACTCTTCCATTGCGTACATAGCATCTTCTGCGTAACCACCCCCGAAATCGTTGCTCGCCAGCATCGGTTCAGAAGCAACTCTTGCTCCGCAAGCGGATAGCAATAATGCCATTAGGGAAAGAACTAACAAGGTTCGGTTCAACATGGGGAATTCTCCTTCAAATTTCGATTATATTCGGTTATCCATATAACGCCCCTGGGGGTAGAAAAGTTCCCTTACCAGCCCGCTTCAAGGCGATTGATATGCCGCTCTGGCAATCCCGCCTGGCGCATACGCTCTTGCACGCCGCGAACATCGTAAGCGACTCGCCGGAACTCGATCATCTTGGTCTCCAGATCGAATATCGCATAAGCCGCTCGGGGGTCGCGGTCGCGTGGCTGTCCAACGGACCCCGGGTTGAGAATCAGCCTTGGGCTCAACTCGAAACAGGCGTTTTCAATAGGCACGAATAAATCCGCCTGCGCGCGGCTATCCGACAACCGGAAAATCCTGGGCAGATGGGTATGCCCTACGAAGCAAAAGGGGGTCACAAAGAAGAAAAAGTTCTCTGTCGCAGTCTTAGCGTTCAGAATATATTCCCACACTGGCTGGCGGGGGCTGCCATGGGCCAGCGTGACATCATCCACCACCTTAACTTTATCCGGCAATTCACCCAGATAGGCCACACTTTCCGGCGACAAGGCATCTCGAGTCCAGATCACCGACTGACGCGCATCCTCGTTGAAGGCATCGGTACTCAGTTGATCCAATGTGGCGGCGTCGTGGTTCCCCATCAGGGCTACAAGGTCGGGCAGCGCGCGGATCCGTTCGATGCACTCGTTAGGGTCTGGCCCGTACCCAACCAGATCGCCCAGAAACCAGACCCCTTCATAAGCCTCTGCATCGTTCAGTACGGCTTCCAAAGCGGTTAGGTTAGCGTGAACGTCGGAGATCAGTAGTACTCGCATCCTGATAATCTTAGCATAGAATCAGGGAATTTGACGAAGCGCACGGGCCAAAGCAATCCCCCGTGGTGGATTCAGATTACCGATTGCGCAAACGAGGGTTGACGATATCGTCTAGTGCCCGCCCTACCAAATAGAACGCGCTGCAAAACAGCATGATCGCAATCGCGGGAGGGACCAATGCATTCCATTGCCGCCCCATACCGAACCAGCGAAACGTGCGCTGCCCCAGCCAGATCATGGAACCCCAGGTCATATACTCGTGTGTCCTGCTGAAGAAGGAGAGCAGCGATTCCGTGAGCACCGCGCCAACCACCGTCATCACCGCGTGCACCAGGGCCAACGGCATCAGGCTGGGAAAAATGTGCTTCAAGAGCACATGCCAATGGCTGCCCCCGGCGGTGCGCGCCGCTTCTATATACGGCTTCGTGCTGATGGTTAAAGTATGCGACTTCACCACAATAGATTGACTCCCCAGGCCGGTCAGCACCCCAAAGATCAGCGCGATCAAAAACCAATCCAGGCGAACGAGCAGGCCTAAGATCAGCATAATCACCAATGCGGGCAGCAACACAAATACATCAGAGAGTCCCATGAGAATCAAATCCACACCTCCCCCAAAGTAACCTGCCATGCCCCCAAAGATCGTTGACAGAGTCACCGCGATGATCGCCGCGGTGATCCCCACGCGGAAGGACATCTGGGCCCCAAAGAGCAACTGGCTGAACACGTCTCGCCCCATTCCATCAGTGCCGAGGAGGTGTCTGGAAGTGGGAGGAGAAGGATTCGTCAAGATCGTGGTGTCGAAACCCAGGTATGGATCGTAAATGGTTGGCCGCCAGATCGTCCCCATCAAGATGGGGTGGGCGATCACCATCAAGGCAAAGACAACGATGAGGGCCAGGCCGATCACCCCCAAAGGATTCCTGCGAAACTCCCACCAGCCAGAACAGATTTGTCCCCAACGGGCGCGCAATCCCTGCCAATAGATCTCCAAAGTAGTATATTCAGGTGCCGCAATAACGTGTTTAGCCAAATCAGCTCCTCTCGGCAAAGCGCAGGCGTGGATCCATATAAACGTGTAGGATATCAAGAACGACATGCCCTATCAAAGCCAGCACCCCAACGATGGACAGGATCCCCAACAACAGAGGGATATCTTGAAAATCGATCGCCACAAAAATAAGCTCTCCCATCGCCTGCCATTGAAATACCATTTCGATGGCGAGGCTGCCCGTCAAGACCAGTGGCAGATTGAGCAGCAGCCGAGATAACACTGGCAAGAAGGCATTGCGGGCCACGTGGCGCTCACGAATTGCCGCCTCAGAAAGCCCCTTGGCGCGCGCGGTGAGCACATATTCATCTTCGATGGTCTCCAACATCGTCGTACGCATGAGCAGCATCGTCTCACCGAACGAGAGCAAGACCACAGAAACCAGGGGCAATGCCATATGTTCAAGGACGTCCAGGGCCAGATGCAGATAACCGATCTGATCCCACCAAATGACGGCTGAGAGGAAGATCAAAACGCTGCCGCCCAGCTTCAACGCCCGGCGACGACGGCGAAACCTGATTCGTCTGCTCATCCACCCAAGTACCCAAATGCCCACCATCACATACACAACCGAGAACACCAGACGCATCAAGACCCAATCCACGGTCACCGTCTCTTTGTACCAGATATTATGATCCACCATACTGTGAAAGGGAAACCAGCCCAAATGCCAACCGAAGATGTTGATCAGCAGAAACCCTAAGAAGGGTGCGAAAGAGGTATAGCTAGCCACGCCCACCAGGGTGACACCAAATTCAAATATCCCACCGCGCCGCCAGGCGATCATCTTCCCCAACCAGATGCCCAATAAATAGGCCAGCACCGCAGCCATGAAAAACAGCACCAGGGTGCGAGGGGCCCGGCCCAACAAAACCGTGCTCACGGGTGTCGGCCAGGCCATGAAAGAACGCCCCAAATCAAATCGGAAGAATCCCCCCAACCAGGAAAAATACTGCTGCCAAAGCGGCAAATCCTGGCCTAAATCCGTTTGGGCCAGGCGACGGCTGGCAGGCGACAACACCAGGAAAGCTGTAAAATCATAGGGTAAAGCCTGCATCAAGAAGAACAACAATGTTTGGAATGTAATGATTGCAACAATCCCTCTAATCACTCGCCGAAGGATGAATTTGGACACAAATCATCTCCTGGTGTGCGGTTTGCTGAAGAATATCAAGCCCGTGGAAAAGTCACCACCGCCGATGTGCACGCTCGAACCTGAAATTTAGACTGGGCAGCGATCGAATATATTACTTGGCACAATCGAGAGAGGTTCATACACCACTTTGGCCTGGATTGCTTTACCTGATATACGGTTCGCGATATGATAGTGCGATCTCACTTTCAACCAGTAAGATAAATCATCAACTTGCCCGCAAAAATTAGGAGACAACCATTGAAAACACACCCGGCCCCAAATATCCTCTTGCTGGGCACCTTGTTCGGCACAACCTTGGTAGCCTCGCGTTTCATCGTCGGGCAAACGGCACCTCTGACCTACGTTGGGCTGCGGTTTGGTGTGGCGGCCCTTGGCTTTGTGATGATTTATCTCCTGCCCAACAGCAGGCGCAAGTGGCCGCGCGACCGCATCCTCTGGCAGCGGGGCGTTATCTTGGGGATTTTTGGAACCGCGCTCCCGATGGTCTCTTTTGTAAGCTCGCTGCAATATATTTCCAGTGGAATCACCTCGGTGCTGATGACCACATCGCCTGCGATCACGGCAATTCTGGCTCATTTTTTGCTCCCCGACGAAAAACTGACCCTCAAAAAAGGGGCGGGCGTGCTCCTGGCCCTCATCGGGGCCCTGCTCTTGACGTTGCGCGGCGAAAGCGGCATTGCCGGTTTGGCACGCGCCAATCCCTTGGGGTATATATTGGCATTCTCCGGGATCCTGAGCGCCAATGCGATGAGTATATACATTCGCAAAAAAATGCGTGATTTTAGCACATTCGACATTGCCACAGTCAGGATGATCACAGCAATGATCATTGTATTACCCCTCGCTTGGTGGAATTCTGGGTTGCAGGTCCCTCAAGTAAACAACATCGGCTGGCTGGTGATCCTCTATGCAGCCATAGTGGGAACCTTCTTTGCCATGATGCTCGATTTCTCCAACATAAAGCGATTCGGCGCCACCACTTCCTCGATGGTGACCTTTGTGATCCCCGTGGTTGCAGTTATCTGTGGTGCCTTACTCTTGGGAGAACAAACCACCTCAGGGATGCTGGTTGGCATGGTAATGATCCTCGCCGGAATATGGCTTATCATCCGTAGCTGATCCAGTGGCGTTATAATGACCTTACCTCCCAGATGCGGATGAAGGTATGCTAAACCAAATCTGGAAAAATCTCCCCAAATTTTTATCTCGCCCGGTTGATATCCTGAAAGACTATCAGCTCAGCGATCTGCGCCCGGATCTTATCGCCGGTCTGACGGTGGCAATCGTGTTGCTGCCCCAGGCGATTGCCTATGCGATGATCGCCGAGCTGCCGCCAGAAGTGGGTCTCTATTCCGCCATTATAGCTGCCATCGTTGGCGCGCTGTGGGGGTCATCGCACCACCTTCATACCGGGCCAACCAATGCAATCTCTCTGTTGGTGCTGACGATCTTGTTGCCGATTGCCGATCCCGGCACACCAGAGTATTTGATTGCAGCCGGGGTGATAGCAGTGATGGTGGGGCTCCTTCAACTGGTTTTAGGGCTGGCCCAGCTCGGCGTATTGGTGAACTTCGTCTCCGATTCCGTTGTCATCGGCTTTGCCACAGGAGCGGGTGTGCTGATCGCCGCAAACCAGGTACGCCATATTCTGCGATTGGATTTCCCCAGCCATCATTCATTGCTGGCTACCATTAATGAGATCAGTACCCATATCCATGAAACCCATTGGGTGAGCCTGTTCCTCGGGTTCGGTGTCCTCATATTCATCCTCCTGCTGCGCAATTTCAAACCCAAGTGGCCTGGGCCGCTCCTAGGTATGATCATTGCCGCATGCATCGTCGCCATATTGAACCTTGACCAACAGGGGCTCATCGTGATCGGAGAATTGCCGCGCAGCTTACCCTCTTTCACCAAGTTCTCCCTTGAACTAAGCTGGATCGCGGATTTATCCACTGGGGCATTAGCGGTTGGGGCCATCGGTCTCGTCGAAGCCATGGCCATCGCTCGTTCCATTTCCAGTCAATCCGGTCAACGCCTGGACAGCAACCAGGAGTTTGTAGGGCAGGGCATTGCCAACATCGCTACCGGGTTGTTCTCAGGCTATACCACCTCAGGGTCTTTCACCCGTTCTGGGGTAAATTTCGACGCCGGTGGACGAACACCCCTGGCAAGCATCTTCTCAGGGGTCTTTGTATTGATCAGCATGTTGGCATTTGGCCCTTTGGCGGCCTATGTACCCCGAACAGCATTGGCTGCCGTGTTGCTGGTGACAGCCTACGGCATGGTGGATAAAAAGAAAATCCTGCGCATTCTGCGGGGGACGCGCGGCGACGCGCTCATCATGGTAGTTACATTCATGGCAACGCTGTTCCTGCCTCTCCAATTTGCCGTCCTGACCGGGATCATGCTTTCGCTGGCTATCCACATTTTGCGCACCAGCGTACCTCGAGTGATCCCTGTGCTTCCAGCAAAGAACTTCCGCCATTTCACTCATCAGCCCGAAATGGATCCCTGCCCTCAAATGGCCATCTTCGATATTTTTGGCGATCTTTATTTTGGGGCCGTCAATCATGTCGAGGACATCCTGCACGAACATCTCCAAAAGCATCCCAGTCAGCGATATTTGTTATTGCGGATGTTCAGTGTTGACCAGTGCGATATCAGTGGCATCCATGCCTTGGAGAGCATCACCAATCTGATGCGGGATCATGGTGGGGATGTCTACTTCATGCGCGTTCAAGCCCCGGTGCTGGAACGAATGAAATCCACCGGCTTTTACAAGCAGCTTGGTGAGGACCACATCCTCAGCTACGATGATGCGATTGGCTTTATGTACCATCATGTGCTCGACCCGACCATCTGCATCTACGAGTGTGACCAACGTGTTTTCTTGGAATGTCAGAATCTCCCCAAGAAGATCGACCATCCCGCAGAAGCCCCTTTTAAAACAGAGATTCCCAAGACAGAAGTAGCCGAGCTATCCCCGGAAGAGCTCTGGAAGGAACTCCATAGTGAACATCCACCCCTGGTGATCGACGTGCGGGAGCCGCGCGAGTTCAAGAAGATGCACGTCCTGCAGGCCCAATCCATGCCGCTCTTCAGGCTGCTGTCGGATACGTCAGCGATCCCAAAGGATACGCCAGTGGTTTTCATCTGTCATGGAGGCAGGCGCAGCACACGAGCAGCATACCTGCTCACCAACCAGGGCCACAACAATATCAGGATTTTACGCGGCGGGATGTTGGCCTGGGAAGCGGCATGTTTATTTGAAGCAATTGATGATTAGGAAGATAAGATGAGCGAGCGAATATCCCCAAATTTAGGTTTGAGCCTGGTACGGGTGACCGAAGCCGCAGCCCTGGCCGCAGGTCGCTGGATGGGTTGTGGCAATGACATTCTCGCCACTCACATGGCCACAGACGCAATGGTATGCACCTTCAATACCCTGGATGTTAATGGCTGCATTGTGATAGGAGAGGAGGGACGCTTAGGGGTGGACTCGCCTCTGAACAGTGGCAAGGCCATTGGCAATGGCAAAGGCCCGGCGATGGACATCGTCGCGGATCCCATCGACGGCACATCCTTGCTGATCAAAGGCAAACCCGGGGCTGTCTCCGTTGCTGGTATCGCCCCAAAAGGCTCGATGTGGTCTCCTTATCCAGCCATCTACATGGAGAAAATCGTCGTCTGCGCCGATGCTGCTGACGCCCTGGTGCCCGAGTGCATGGACGCCCCCGCGGCCTGGACCATAGCCTTAGTCGCGCGGGCCATGGACAAGCCGGTGCGCGACCTGGTGGTGTTCGTGCTCGACCGCCCCCGTCATAAAGACCTGATTGCCGAAATCCAGGCCACAGGGGCCCGGGTGAAATCTCACGCCCACGGTGATATTGCCGGAGCACTGATGGTTGCCAGCAACGATGTCAATGTAGATATTCTCATGGGCATCGGTGGGATCTCAGAAGGCGTCATCGCCGCCTGCGGGGTCAAATCTTTACACGGGGCAATGCTGGGGAGGTTATCCCCTCAAACTGCCGAGGAGCGCGCTGCCGTCCGAACTGCTGAGTTCGACACCAAAAAAATTCTGACTTGTGATGAACTGGTTAAGGGGAACAACATCTACTTTGCAGCTACAGGCATCACAGGGGGGGCACTGCTGTCTGGTGTTCAGTATCACGGGAATTATGCTGAAACCACGTCCGTGATCATCCGTTGTGAGACCGGCACCCGGCGCATCGTTCACACCGAGCATCTCATTAGTGCTGAATAGCTAGAGTCCTGCTTCGCGAAATTCAGACATACGCACAACTTTTTCCTCTAGCCGCGCTTCCTCTGCCGCGAAGGCCATCAGGTGACTCTCTAGAGATTGCCGCGCCGTCGATAGGTGGGACGAATTATCGAATTTACCGCTCCCGCCCTCCCTTAAACTTTTCAAGAAAGCATCCATCAAGCGATCATCACCACCCCCATGACCTGAGGCGTTGTCAGCACTGGTGTCGTAATGGATTCTGCGGTCGCTGCGATGCTCGTTGACCTCGATCCATGAACCCCCATACCCAAAGGTCGCCTGTAATTCAGCCCGCGACCCCTGTATGCGCGTGAAACGGCCTTCCACATGCGCATGGCCGTGCATGGTCAAAGTAACCGAGGCGCCCCCCTCGAACTGCATGTTGACCACCTGGTGATCGACGACGTCATTGTCACAGTGATACACACAGCGACCATAAGGCCCCTCCCGCAGCGCATCCATGAGATTCTCGGGTGTGGGGTCCTGGGCAACAACCGAGATGGGCCAGCCGCGATATTCGCTGATCCCACGCAGCGTTGGAGCCAAATTACTGAGCGCATTTACCAACCCCGGCGCGCGCTCCTGGGCCTGGGCAGCCAGGCGGGAGACCCCTTTAGCCGTCTCGGCGTAACTGCGCCACAGGGGCAGCAATTCCACATAGATAAAAGGGGCGTAATATGGGCAGGTCTCCGCCGCAGGACACCCCTCCAGGCAGTATTTAGGGGCTCCCGGAGGCGCGTTTTGGGGGCGGTAATGCAGCAAATTCCCCACGCTGCTGAGTTGCTCACAATTTTGGCCCATCAGCCAGATCAAAATATCCAGATCGTGGCAGCATTTAGCCAGGATCATCGGGGCGCTCGCCTCTTTTTGCCGCCAGTTGCCGCGCACGAAGCTGTGCGCCATGTGCCACCAGGAGACGTTTTCGCGGTGGGAGATATTGATCACTTCTCCCAGTTCCCCGGACTGAATGATCTCTCTCATCTTCGAAAAATGCTTCGTAAAACGCAAAACATGGCAGATGTGCAGTTGTCGCCCGGTTTCTTCAGCAACATCAACCAGTTGGCGGCATTCATCGGGGGTAGTCGCCATCGGTTTCTCGAGCAGCACATCATAGCCCGCGCGCAAGGCAGCCAGCGTCGGCGCGGTGTGCTGCTGATCCTGCGTACAGACCAGCGCAGCCTGGCCGTATTGATCGCGTGCCAGCAAAGGCTTCCAGCTTTCGAATTGATCTTCGGGAGAGATACTGTGTTGTGCCGCAAAACGCTGACGCCGTTCAGCGTCCAGTTCGGCCACTGCCAGGAAGCGGACTTGCTCCGGGTGCTGCAAGGCATACTCGCCATATACCTCGCTCCCCCGCTGACCCGCGCCGATCAGGATGGCTGCAACAGGCTCTATCATTCAACATTCTCCAGATGGTGTCCCAATATATCCGTGAGGAATTGAACAGGTGAGACAATTTTTATCCCCTGATATTCTTCCACGCTTCTCAAATGGTCATCGCCACTGACAATATATTCTGCACCGGCTTCCAGGGCACAAGCAATATACTTGTCGTCCGTAGGATCATCCTCTACTACTTGTACCTCAAGCGCACCAGGCGAGATGATAGCTGATGATCTCAGCCCCAACAGGAGGTCATCCACTTCAGGTTCATCCATCTGGTGTTTCTTCACCAAACGAGGGTAGAGTAGAACCCGCCGAACTTCCGCTATGATGGCTGGTGAGACCACCAGATCGAATTCTCCCATCCGCCAGGCCGACAGGATTTGTGCAGGATGACCAACAGGCACAAGCACCGCACTCACGAATTGGTTGGCATCAAGTACGGCTCTCATCTCCCCGAGGTTTTAGCTTTCCTTTGCGAGGGTGACGGCTTCGGCGATTTCTGTTTCAATCTCAGAGGCGTCATACTCGCCCATGCGTTCTTGTATCTTTGTTATCCGGTCAAAAAATACTTCTCGCTCTGCCTGCCACTGCTGATATTGCTCAATCGAAACAATAGCAGCCATTGGCTTACCCGCGCGTTCGACAATAAATGTATCTCCGCGGTAGAAAGCCTCTTCCAACATCTGTCCAAATTTCTGCCGGGCATTCATTGCACTGATCTTCTTTTCCATAGCACACTCACCTAACTAATATGACCATAAGGGTTATATTAGTTATATCAAAAAGGGCAATCTTGTCAAGTGAATAAAGATAAGTCGAATATGCGTAATCGCGCCTGATGCGCCCGTGTCCAATTACTTTCTCAATTCGGCTATCGTGACCCCCTCGCCGCCCTCATTATGCTTTCCAGCCTCGAACGACCTCACCTGCGGATAGCGCTGCAGGGCCTCGCGCACTACTTTGCGCAGCTTCCCCGTGCCCTTGCCATGGATGATGCGCACCCAGGGCAGCCGCGCCAGATAAGCTCGATCAAGATAACTCTCCAGCAGATCAAGGGCCTCATCGGCGCGCTGACCGCGCAGGTCGAGCTCGACACCAGGGGACGGATGGCTGCCGACGTCGGATGTTGGACGTCGAACGGCGCTCGGCGGCGGCTCCCCCTTCTCTTTGGGGGACGCTTCGCCACCACCGACCAACACCAGCTCCGACAACTTCGCCCGCACCCGCAGCACACCAATCTGCACCTCGGCTTTCTCCTCACCGAGAGTCCGCACAATCCCCTCCTTATCCAGACTGGGTACGCGCACCTTCGCGCCCAAGCGGATTGGGCCGCTCACCGGCGTAATATCTGGCACCTGGCGCACGACCGGAATTTCAACCTCTTCGGCCAGCTCCTCGATCTTCTCTTCCGCCTGCTGGATCACTTCCAGGGGCTGGCGGGCGCGGCGCAGTTCCGCCCGCAGATGACGGATTTCATCCCGAACGCCTTTGACCTCCTCCGCGGCCTCCTGACGGGCCTGCTCGAGTACTTCTCGGCGCTCGTCCTCAATCGCTTCCAAGCGTTCCGCCAATTCAGCGTGCAGCTCCTCTGACTGGTGTTTGGCTTCCTCAGCACGCAGGCGGGCCTCTTGGGAGATATCCCGCTGGCGGTAGATGTCATCCAGAAGGTCTTCAGCGCGCAGGTCGGCGGGATCAATCTCCTGCCGCGCCGCGTTGACGATCTCCGCTGGCAGCCCCAGCCTTTCGGCAATCGCCAGGGCATTGGAGCGTCCGGGCAGGCCAATCGTCAGGTGATAGGTAGGCTGAAGAGACTCCAGATCGAACTCCACGCTGGCGTTGATCACTCCTGGGGTGGCGTGGGCGTACGCTTTCAGCTCTGGATGGTGGGTCGTCACCAGGGTGGTAATCCCACGCTGAACTACGTGCGTCAGCAGCACCCTTGCCAGGGCCGCGCCTTCCTGGGGGTCCGTGCCCGCGCCCAATTCATCCAGGATCACTAACGAACTGGAGTCGGCGCGCTCCAAAATCCGGATGATATTGGTGATATGCCCCGAAAACGTGGACAAGGATTGCTCTATCGATTGCTCATCACCAATATCGGCGTATATCGATTTGAAGAGGCTGATCTCAGACTCGGGGTGGGCTGGGATATGCAGCCCACTCTGGGCCATCAGGGACAGCAAACCGACTGTTTTCAGTGAGACGGTCTTGCCGCCGGTGTTGGGACCGGTGATCACGAGTGCCCAGGTTTGAGGGTCTAACTCGACATCGATGGGGATGACCGTTTCCTGGTCCAGCATGGGGTGCCGGGCATCGAGAAGACGGATGATGGGTGTCGGAGGACGGGAGTCGGACTTCGGTCCTCGGTCATCGGTCATTGGAGTCAGTTTCGGTTCGGCAGCCTCCATGTCTTCCGCGTACTTCGCTTTGGCGAATGCAATATCCAAATCTGCCAGGGCTTCGATCATCTCCTCTAACACCAGAGCGTGCTCAGCCACCTGGGCCGTCAGCGCTAAGAGAACCCGACGTATTTCATCTCTCTCCTCAAGCTGCAATTCCTTATATTTGTTGTTCTTCTCTACCACACTGAGCGGCTCAACAAAAAGCGTGGCCCCCGAAGCCGATTGATCATGCACGATGCCTTTCACGCGCCCTTTGAAATCCGCCCGCAGGGGGATCACATAGCGGCCATCCCGCTGTGTGATCAGGGTCTCCTGCAAATAAGGGGAGATGTCAGGATTGTTGATCATCCGCTTCAACTGGGAGAGCAAGCGGTCGTGCTCGATTTTTAGATCGCGCCGGATGTTAGCCAGTTTATCCGAAGCAGAGTCCAGGATTTCACCACGGTCGTTGAGCGTGCGGCTGATAGCATCGACCAACCCCGTCGAAAGCGGCAGGCGTAATGTGATCTCCGCCAGGTGCGGGTAGCGGTCTCCCTCGCGCTCGAACAGACGCCGCAGGCTGCGGGCGGCGATGAGGGTGTACTTGATATCGAGCAGTTGATCGGCCTCCAGAACCGCCTGACGGGAGGCCGCTTTGAGAGATTCGCGTATGTCACGCGCCCCGCCGATGCTTGTGGAGGGGCGTTCCTCCAAAAGTTGGCGGGCTTCACTGGTCTCAGCCAGGCGCTCACGGGCTTCGTGCAGCTTCACGGAGGGTTTCAGGGCGCGCGCTTTGTCGGCTGAGGCGCTGAAAGCACAATACTCAGCCAGGCGATCGAGTATTTTAGGATATTCGAGGGTGCGGAGCGTTTTCTCATCCATGATGCGTAAATACCGAGAGGAGTTTACCATATCGCCAAACGGCGCGTCAGGCGGGGTGCACTTTCTTTCAGGTGTGCCCCTGCTGAGGTCAGAGGCGCGATAAAATATCAACCATGATACAGCGTACTGCGACTTTCATGGTGCTGATCGGGGGGATACTATCACTCCCTCATCAAACCAAAGCCTGTGAGCCGCAGCCAGATTACTGGTTCGCCGAGGTTTACAGCATCGGGGGTATGCTGCTGCCCGAAGAGATAGACATCAAACTTTCCCCGAGGGATTCAGCCAAAGGATACCTGCTCATCCACAACAACGCTCAAACGCCGCTGTACGTGTTGCCCCATGAGGCGCGCGCAGCCGTCTTGGTTACAGAGCAACCCTCCATAACTCAGGATGGGCTGGCCGAGGAGAGCACCTCAGACGAAATCTTGTCGATCGATCAGGTGCCTGCTCTGGCTGCCTACGTGGTTACCAGTGAGGCAGCGTTACGCCTAGACACCCAAAACCTGCCCAGACTCGTGTCCTACATCGAGGATCGCAACATCTTGGATTTCAGTCGTCCGGGGTTGGTTTATCTGCCCATCGCTCAGAGGGGCGAATTTCACCTGGTGCATGACGAGCAGATCTTCACCGTCCAGTTTACGATCTCATACGCCTTGAACGAAAACTTCAACCCCGAAACCTGTGCAAAAGAGATCGAGCCGGTTGCCCACCAAGAGGTGACCGGCAGCGAGGGCCAAACCAGCCTTTTCACCAGCACAATAGCATTTACGCTCATCTGTATATGCACGCTGTTAACCCTATATCAACTCCGAAAACAAGCAGAAAGGTGAATCTTCTCTCTTCGCAGCCCCTTATCAAGCCATTGAGCAAACGCGAGTTAGAAGTGCTACAATTGATCTGCCAAGGACTTTCAAATTTTGAGCCAGGTGAGCGGCTTTTCCTTGCCCTAGACACCGTTAAAGGGCATAACCGGAAAATCTTTGGAAATTGCGGGGACATTGACGCATCGAGGCTGTTGCCCGCGCCGCTGAGTTGGGATTGCCGTAGATTAAGTGGTGATTTGCCGGTAAACTTGGTACTTAGTGAAAGTAGAATGTTTTCACCTATTTTTTCCGGATATAATTTTTACACCCCACGGGATTGGAGGTAGCCTGTGAAAGCAATTGTGTACACAAAGTATGGATCGCCAGATGTGCTTGAATTCAAGGATGTAGAGAAACCTACTCCCCTCGACGATGAGGTTTTAGTAGAAGTTCATGCGGCTTCTGCCAATGCGTATGATTGGCACTTCCTGACAGCAGATGTATTCCTAATCCGTTTGATGGGAGGCGGGTTGCTCAGACCAAAAAAGAACACCCTCGGAGCCGACATCGCCGGAAAAGTTGTTGCTATTGGTAAAAACGTCACCCGATTTCATCTAGGCGATCAAGTATTCGGGGCTGCAAAGGGCGGAAGCGGCGGCTTTGCTGAATATGTTTGTGCTAATGAAAAGTCTCTGGCATTGATACCACCTAATGTTTCCTTTGAGGAAGCATCCACTGCATCAATGGCAGCACTGACTGCTCTTCAGGGGCTTCGTGACGAAGGCCAAATCCAATCAGGCAACGATGTTTTGATTTATGGTGCCTCCGGGGGTGTCGGCACATTTGCTATTCAGATTGCCAAATCATTTGGAACAGAAGTGACGGCTGTGTGTAGTACCAGGAATGTGGACATCGCACACTCAATCGGCGCTGACCATGTGATTGACTATACCCGTGAAGACTTTCTGAAAGATGGAAAACTTTACGATCTGATTTTCGTTGCGAATGGCAATCTCTCAATGTCTAAATTCAAGCAAGCGCTGAAACCAAATGGCATTTGCGTTTTGGCTGGCGGTGGCGGCACTTCAATCATCCAGCTCCTTGTAGGTATGCTCCAGGGGTGGTGGATTTTAAAAACCGAAAACAAGAAAATCGGTTCTTTTCTAGCAAATATCAATCAAAAAGATTTAGCGTTTATGAAAGAACTTCTCGCGTCTGGCAAAGTCAAGCCAGTCATTGACCGGCATTACCCCTTGAGTGACGCAGCGGATGCTCTTCGATATCTTGGAGAGGGACATGCTCAGGGAAAAATCGTCGTTGTAGTGGAACATCCCAGCCAGACCCACGAACGCAGCACAGCGGCGTAAAACGTCCCCACGGCCAGGATTAAAGAAGAACCCAAGGCTGGCGGGAAAATGTTTGGATACCAGTTATGCACCCAATGGACAGGAACACGCCAAACGGCAGCGCGAGAGCGTAATGCTGTTTGGGGGGCGATATCGTGACCACCATCAAGAGCGGCACCAGCGCGATCCATCCTAAAAAGGGGGTATTACACCGGGCATCGCCGCGGTCAGCAGTAGCCCAAAAACCGCGAATAACCCCAGCCCAGCCCAGAAGCGAAGTTGGGCATCGCTAAATCGGGGATTGGCAATCGGGGCGCGTTTCTGGTAAGCCGATGTGAAGATGAATGCAGGCACGAGCAGCAGGTAGCGGGCGAGCGTGAAGATCAGCCTGTGCTCCGGGAGCAGGATCGCGGCGATCCCAAAGAACGCCGCAGCGATGAACTGCCAGCCCCACATCAAGCTGATGACGGCATTGGGGTAGATGAACATGCTGTTTCGCCACAAAGCTCTGACGAAGCCCCATTTTGAATACTCCGCCGAGAGCGGCATCTTCGCAAACAGCAAACTGCTCAACCACAGTCCCCCCATCACCACACTGCTGAGGATCGAACCCCAACGGGCATAACCCTGGGTGAGTCCCTCGGTTCCGGTCAGCGTCAGCGCGGCTGCCATTGAAAAGAACCCCAACCCGCCCCATTCCATCCAGGTCGGGCGGTCGAAGACCAAGCGGTAACCGACAATCAACGCTGCAAGCAGCAGAGGCAATCCAACGCTGATCCAGTAGCCCACGCCGGGGATATCGAAAGTGATCCAATGGATCATCCAGGGGATGAACGCAACCGTCATCCAGGCCATTCCCGGCAAGGGGATTGGCCCGGCGGGGCGATGGTCAGAGGGTGCTTCGAACGAAACCTCGTCAGCGCTCTTGAACAGGTTATCCATTTTAAGCATCAGGCTAAGATCGCCGCTGGCGTCGTACAACCCCTGCATCAGCGCATCCTGCCCGGAGAGTTCCCCGCGGCTGATCTTCAGCCACACATCTTCCGGCGTGGTGATGGTCAGCGTCGGCGTTTCGGCGGGGCCGATGTGAAAGAGACATTCGCCATCCGCAATGGACAGGTGATAAACGTCGGAATCCTCTCCTGCCTCACCCTCAAGGGTACTCGCAGGGGTCACATCGAATTGGATGACTGCACGGAGGCCAGCCGCGGCTTCAGCGTTGAAGGTGAGGGTCATGCCTTCCAGGGTCTGGCGTAAAGTGAGATCACTGGGGATTCCCATAGTCAAAACCTCACCCAGCCCCAAACAAATCATTCAGCTTCAGCATCAGGTTGAAATCGCCCTCCACGGTGTACTTCTGCTGCATGAAGGCGGCCTGTCCATCCATTTCACCGCGGCTGACCGCCAGCCAGACCTCAGAGGGGGAGTGGATGGTCAGCTTGGGGGAGGGGGACTCACCCTCATGGAAGGTGCAGGTACCCTTTTCGATTTGCAAGTAGTAGCTTCCGGGTTCCTCGCCGCTCACATCGAACTGGATATCGGCGATCAGGTCACCGGCAGCCCCGGCGTCGAAGACCGTCGGCATCCCGGCAATCGTCTCGCGGCAATTGAGAGTGGTCAAGTCAACCATAGGTGTTTCCTCCTGCGTTTCCGGGGGCTGGGTGCCGGAGACCGACGATTGGGGAGCAGCCGATGCATCGAAAAGATCGCTCATCTTCATCATCACGTTCATATCGCCAGTGGTGCGGTATTTCCCCTCCATAAAGGCTTGCTGGCCGTCAACCTCTCCCTTGGAGATCGCCAGCCAGGTTTCGGCGGGGGCGTTGATGGTCAGGTCAGCGTCGACAACCGGCCCGCGGTGGGAAGTGCATTCACCATCGCGGATGCGCAGGTGGTACATGCCGCCGCCCTCCCCGCCGAGCACAAATTGAATGGTGGCATCGAGATCGCCGGCTGCTTTCGGGCTGAAAACCATGGGCATGCCCATCATGATCATGTCCAACTCAGGGTTCACGCGCCCGCCCTCGCCCGGTTGGGGATATTCGAAAATCTGTGGGAACTGCTCCAACAGGGTCATCGAGCCGTTGGCATCGAATTTACCATCGGTAAAGGCGGCCTCGGCGTCCAACAAGCCCATGCCGATATCCTGCCAGACCTCGTGCGGGGTGGTGATAGCCAGCGTGGGCAGCGCAGTACGCCCCTGGTGGAGTTCACATTTCACGTCGTCGATATGCATGTACCAGTCAACAGGGCCGGGATCGAAGTCTACCTCCTTGGGCCGGGTGATGGTGAACTGAATTGTGGCTCGCAGATCGGGGATGGCCTTGGGGTTGTACATCCCGGCCAAGTAATTGAGCATGTACTCATTGGGGACATAATAACGCCCCTCGATCTGAACCACGCCTGCGGTCGATCCGCCTCCTCCAGGAACATAAGGAATACTATCTAGATCGGTAGCCAGGATGGGGACGGTGCGCCGCTTCTCTTCAGGAACCTTGAACCGATCCATCTGCTGCTCCCAGTAGGCGCCGGCCATATCATAAAAGGCCTGTTTGCCGCCGGGGAATAAGTCCTTCCGCAGCTCGGCCTGCAACTCATCGGAGATGCCTCCCTCCTGAACGATCTGCTCACCAGCCATGCGGATTAGATCATAATAGGAGGTGAACAACCCTTGCAGCGAGCGGCGACTGAGGGCTTCGGCTCCCGGGCGCAGGATTTCACCAATATATTCAAGGCGTTCCATGCGGGCCATGTGACGGAAGGTCGCCACCAAAGACTCGAAGTGCTCGAATTCAGGGAAGCCGCAGGGGGAGACCAGCATCATCTTGTTCGGCTTGTGAAAACGTTCCGGGTGAAAGGTCACACCTGGGATGTCGGGATGGGTGATCAGCCAGGGTTCAATGCGCGGCAGCGTGCGGTCGATGAAGGTTTTCATAATGCCGCTCATGCTGAAGTGATAAAGCGGTGTGCCGAAGACAACCAGATCGGCGGTATTGTAGCTCTCCAGGGCGGCGACCATGCTGTCCTTATCTTTGTGGATGCACTCGCCGGGCGTACGCACCCAACAGGTGTAACAACCGATACAAACCTCAAGATCGAGCTTGCGGATGTGGATCAACTCGGTCTCTGCACCAGCCGCTCCCATTCCTTCGAGCAAGGGGGTGAGCATGTGATAGGTGCTGCTGGCTTTCATCCGGGGAGAGCCGTTGAGGGCAAGAACTTTCATGGGGAGACCTCCATATTCATTTCAGATCAATCACTGATACCAGGCAACAGTGCTAAAGCCAGCCCTTTTCAGCCAGCTCTGCTTCCGTGGGCTGGCGAGAAAAGAGATTATCCATCTTCAGCAGCAAACTCATTTGCCCCCCGGCCTTGTATTTGCCCGTCATCAGCGCCATCGCGCCGTTCAACTCCTTACGGGAGATCTTCAGCCAGACTTCGGCAGGGGTGGTGATCGTCAGGGTTGGTTCAGCGGCCACACCAACCGAGAAATCACATTCCCCGTCGGCGATGCGGAGGTAATAATCTCCACCGCCTTCATCAGAGACATGGAACTGAATGGTGGCGCTGAGGTCTTTGGCCTCATCAGGGTTGAGGCTGAGGGTCATCCCCTCGATGGCTTGAAGGATGTTTTTGGGGCCTAAATCCGTGTTTTGGTTCGACATGTTATGCTCCTTCTGGTTATTAGTTATATATAATTGTTTATATTAAGAGACAAAAAAAGAGAGCAGAGCTAGGCTTCCCAGCCCTCTACAAGTGCAATCGTTTCGTCCAGCCAGCGAATGAACATCTCTTCATACAACTCGCCGAAACGACGCGCCGCCTCCCATAACTGGGCGTCATCAGCCATGTCGGTGCTGGCAGCAAATTGGCTGATCACATCTCTAGTAGCAGTCTGATATTTCTCCAGGTCGGCTTGGTGCAAATTACGCTGCAACCGCAATTGGGTCAATATGGCTTGTGGGTCCAGTTGGGCGGAGAAGAAGAGTTTGAGCAGCAGGGTCTCTTTGCGCGGTTCGATGACCATCAACGGCTGATCCAGCCATTCCCTCAAATGCGCCTGTCCTGCTTCGGTGATCTGATAAACGCGTCGGTTGGGGCGGCTTTCCTGGGGTTCAACATGCGAGACGACCATCCCCTCACCTTCCAGCTTTTTGAGGGTGGTGTAGATCTGGCTTTGTTTGGCGTGCCAGAAATTGGACGTGGAGACATCCATGAGTTGCTTCAAATCATAACCAGAGGCTGAGAGATAATTGAGAAAACCGAGCAGGGCATATTTAAGCATAAGTAATTTCCTTTATATAAACTTTTATATATCATAATTGGTTTTTTGTCAATAGGGAATTTTGAGAGAATTTGGGGTAAGATATAGTAGCCAACAGGAAACAACGTGTAGCAACCCAAAATCAGCGACCACTAACGAAAATTGGGTTGCTGTTCACTGAGCATCACCCACCGGAGGCCCAAATGCAACCTGATCTCACCCAAGAAATCCTCGAACTGGTCCGTTTCACATCAACCAGCCTGCCCCCGGATATCGAAAAGAGGCTGCGCGCCGCCAAAGATGAGGAAGAGAACGGCTCTGCCGCCGAGGGCGCTCTGGACACGATCCTCAAGAACGTCGAAATGGCCCGTGAGAACTCAACCCCGATCTGCCAGGACACCGGCACGCCCATCTTTTACGTCCACTACCCCGAGGGATGGAGCACGCGCAAACTCAGGAAGCAGATCCAGGCCGGGGTGGTGCAAGCCACACAAAGGGCGTACTTGCGCCCCAATTCTGTGAACGCCATCAGCGGGGCCAACACCGGCGACAACACCGGCGACGAGCACTATCCCGCGATCCATTTCGAAGAGATCGATGAAGGCGAGCCCCTAGTCATCGAATTGATGCTCAAGGGGGGCGGCTGTGAGAACGTGGGGGCGCAATACAAGCTACCTGATAATCGTCTGGGGGCAGGGCGCGACCTAGAGGGTGTGCGCAAAGTTGTCCTGGACGCAGTTTACCAGGCCCAGGGCAAGGGCTGTGCGCCCGGTGCTTTGGGTGTAGCCATCGGGGGGGATCGCGGCTCATCCTTCCTGGCCTCCAAAGAAGCCCTCTTCCGCCAACTCGATGACCGCAGCGCAGACCCCGAGCTGGCTGCCCTCGAAGAGCGCCTCACCGATGAGGCCAATCAGTTGGACATCGGGCCGATGGGCTTCGGCGGCAAAACCACCGTCTTGGGCACCAAGATCAAGGACCTGCACCGCCTGCCCGCCAGCTATTTCGTCTCGGTATCCTATATGTGCTGGGCTTATCGCCGCCGCAAAATGAGCGTCCAGAACGGCGAGGTCACCTACACATAGGCTGAGAATAGCGCGTCGAGCGCAGTGCAAAGGATCAAGGCATCTTCGCTGTGGCTCGAACTCTCCCATTTTCCACATTGTCCGATAAAATATAGCCGTCATGGATAAAACGGGACGCCGCCTGTTCGCATTGGCAGCCATATTCTTGGGATTCTATGCCTTGGGGTTGACTCTATCCCCCGCCGTGGTGGCGCGTTCTTGGGAGGTTGACTATCGTTGGAGTCACTGGCTGGGTTACTTCGTCTGGCTGGTCGGTTTCACCATCGCCCACCGCCAGAGCACCCGGCTGTTGCCCAAACGTGACCCTTACTTGCTGCCCATCGTCAGTCTGCTGACAGGCTGGGGCCTGCTGACCGTCTGGCGACTGACCACACGCTTTGGTCTCCGTCAAACGCTCTGGCTGGCCATTGCCCTGGCGGTGTTGGTCCCTGGAATGCGCCTCACTTCGCCGCTCAGGATGTTGCGCCGCTATAAATATCTCTGGCTGACCAGCGGCTTGCTGCTCTCCGCCCTGACCTTGATCTTTGGAACCAATCCAATGGGCTTCGGCCCTCGCCTGTGGTTGGGCTGCTGCGGCATATACCTTCAGCCATCTGAGCCCCTCAAGTTATTATTGATCGTATACCTGGGGGCCTTCTTCGCCGACTGGGGATATGCCTTCAACGCTCGCCCAAACATCCCGGCATCCAACGCCTCTCTTCCCCGTCCAGATATCCCCAGGCTGCGCATCCTGATCCCCACGCTCATCATGACCGGCGTCGCCCTGCTGCTCCTGCTCGTGCAGCGCGACCTGGGCACGGCCTCGCTGTTCATCTTCATCTACTCGGTGATGATCTATCTGGCCCTCGGTTGGCGCCTGATTCCCGTTTTCAGCGTGCTGGGGTTGGGGTTGGCTGGCCTGGCAGGTTACACCCTCTTCGATGTGGTGCGTCTGCGCGTAGATGCCTGGCTCAATCCCTGGCTTGACCCCAGCGGACGCTCCTACCAGATCGTGCAGTCCCTGATCGCAGTCGCCAATGGGGGCCTCTTCGGCCGCGGGCCCGGCATGGGCAACCCCTCCGTAGTGCCCGTAGCCCATTCCGACTTCGTCTTCGTTGCCATGGTCGAAGAGACCGGCCTCGTGGGGGCGCTGGGATTTCTGGTATTGTTGGCGCTCTTGCTCCACCGGGGTATGCGCACTGCGTTACGCGCTGGCGACGCCTTCTCGCGTTATTTGGCCGCCGGCCTGACCGCTTACCTGGTGGCCCAGAGTGTTTTGATCATCGGCGGCAACCTGCGTTTGCTACCCCTCACCGGCGTGACCCTGCCCTTCGTCTCCTATGGGGGGTCATCGCTGCTCATCTCGTTTATTGCCCTCCTGCTCCTGCTCCACATCAGCGCTGGGGAGAGCTTGAAGCGTGGCGCCTCAGTCGCCCCACCGCTCACCGCTCACCGCTCCTCGCTCCCCGCACTCCGCTCCCCGCACACCACTCCCCGCTTGCCGCACCCTGCCCGCCGCGCACCGCTCCTGCCCCTCACCCTGCTGCTGTTCGCTGGCCTCACGGCCGCCGCCCTGGTCAACGGCTGGTGGTCCTACCAGCGCGGCCCAGACCTGCTCACCCGCACCGATAACCCCCGCCGCGCCATCGCCGACCGCTCCGTCCCACGCGGCGCGCTGCTCGACCGCGGCAATGCCCCTCTCGTCAAAACCACCGGCCAAAGTGGAGATTTCACTCGCACAACCCTGGCTCCTGCCCTCGGGCCTGTTCTAGGATACAACCACCCCATCTACGGGCAGGCGGGCCTCGAAGCCAGTCTCGACCCCATCTTGCGCGGCCTCCAGGGCCAGGACGCCCTCACCATCTGGTTCCATCACCTGCTCTACGGCCAGCCACCTCCCGGCCTGGACGTGCGCCTGACCCTCAACCTGGAACTGCAACAGACCGCCGACGATCTGCTTGCTGACCGCACTGGCGCAGTGGTCCTACTGAACGCCGCCAGCGGCGAGGTCCTGGCGATGGCTTCCCACCCAACCTACAACCCCAACCTGTTGGATGATATTTGGGATCAGCTGATTGAAGATGAACGCGCCCCCTTGCTCAATCGTGCGGTTCAGGGGCGCTATTCGACCGGGAACCTGGAGCTGATCCTGTTCCCTGACGGGGCACCTGCCTCCTGGCTGAACCCCGTTCCTTTGCGCCTGCCCGAAAGCGGCTCACCACTTGAGGAGGGGGTCGCCAGCCCCATGGCCGTGGCGCTCCTGGCCGCCTCCTTGAGCAACGAGGGACTGCAACCCGCGCCGTACATCGCCCAGGCCTATCAAAGTCCTGACGAAACATGGGTCCTGCTGCCCCCCTTAGGAGACTCCGCTGAACGCCTCACTCCCAAAGATGCCCAGGCGATCACCGAGTCCCTGAAAGACCCCAACACCCCCACCTGGCATCTGACCCTGACCCCCACCGACGAGGCGCTGACCTGGCACATCGGCGGCACGACCTCAGCGTGGGAAAAAGAACCAATTGCCCTCGTGATCGCGCTAGAAGAAGTCAATCCCACCTTAGCAGAGCAGATCGGGGAAGAAATACTGCTGAACGCGCTGACCCCTTAATTAACAAATCGTTTTAGCCAGAGTCCCGGATTCCGAAATCTCCTGATTTCGGCGGCAAACTGCGTGGATTTGCCCATTTTCCCCCTTGACATTAACGTAACGTCATAGTTTAAACTTCGTCACGAGGTCATGACCATGGTGTACTACACCGTAAAACAACTTGCTGATTTGGCGGGCATCAGCCCCCGCACGCTGCACTATTACGATGAGATCAAACTGCTCAAACCATCATCCTATGGTGAAAACCGCTATCGTTATTACGACGATGAGGCCATGCTGCGCTTGCAGCAAATCCTCTTTTACCGGGAAATGGGTTTAAGTTTGCAAAAGATCCAGGAACTTTTGGATCAACCCGATTTCGATGTACTAGACGCATTACGCGCCCACAAAACTGCTTTGAGGGCCCAGGTCGAGCGGCTGAACCGTCTGATCAGCACCGTCGATAAGACGATCAACTATCTAAATGGAGGTATCGAAATGAACAAGCAAGACATCTTCGCCGGTTTCAGCGAAGAACAACAAGAAATATACGCCGAGGAAGCCCGCCGGCGCTGGGGCCCCGTTCTGGTGGATGAATCCATGAAGCACTGGAAGAGCTATTCCCCAGAGAAGCAAAAAGCCATCATCGCAGAAGGCAGCGAAATCTACACTGAGATTTTCGAGAACATGGAAAAGGGCCTTGCGGCTGATACCCCCGAGGTTCAAGCCGGTGTAGCCAGGTGGCACCAGAACTTGCGTTATTTCTACAAGCCAACCTGGGCGATCCTGCGTGGATTAGGACAACTTTACCGGGACAGCCCTGACTTCCGGGCGACCTTCGAGAAGTTCAGCCCCGAATTCCCCGAATTCTTGTGTGAGGCGATCCAGTTCTACTGCGAAGGGAAGGAGTAACTAATCAGGGGGCCAAGAATAAAGGGAATAAGGGTTAAGAATTAAGAGTTAGGAGGCACAGACCCATTAACATGATCAGGATTCTGTGCCTCCTTTCGCGTGTAGGGCATGGTACTAACCTGTAGTTCTCCACTTCCATCAAGATCAAGAAAGCACCCAGGCTTTCTTTGACATTCCCGGCTTTTCCGAAGGCACTCTTTTGCTTTTGCATGTTTACCTCCGCATACAATCGTCTCTGTCAAACTGCACAATGATCGAGGGGCGAAAGTTGCAGAGAGTTTAGGGGGCAAATGAAGCGCCCAGAGATTTTACAGTCCTCTTACATCGCTATAAAAAACTCATCACCAGCCAGACATACAATCGAAACACCAATCACTTATCACCACAAAGGAGAATATCATGAAGATCAAACGCTTCGTTATTCATGCGCTGATCCTCAGCCTCATCACAGCTTTGCTTCTGCCTACTGTCGCTCTGGCAGCCTCCGGGGGTGGGGCGGGAACCTTAACTGCCTGGGGAACCGGCAAAGGGGTCGTCAAAGGAGACGGTAACATCACCGTCACTGGCAATGGTGACCTGTGGATTTACGATGCCGCAGGTGACGCGTACATCTATGTCCAGGGCACGGGTGTGAAGCACGAATTCCCCAGCGGCTGGGTCCACTACCGGGGATTCAACGGCTACGCCTTCGTCTCCGGCAGTCAGGTCACGGTGGCGATCACGGGCGATCATCTCAGGCTGTACGCCCGCGGTAGCGGACGCTTCGCCTTGCGCGGCATGGGGAATTACCACACCACCGGTTCGGGTTGGTCGCTCGATACCATCTTGATCGAGGCCACCCCTGGTGAGGTTTACGAGGAACAGAAATAAGTCAATCCCCCTTTGAGGCACAGTCCCAGGAACCCGGTTTCTCCACAAATCGCCCGACGCACAGCAGGGGATAGAAAACCGGGTTCCTGAAAGCTACTCAACCACCCGCAGGAATTTGCGCCGACCCACGCGCAGCACCCCCGGGCCAGGGAAGGGCGCATGCATATCAGTGAGCTTCTCGCCGTCCAGGCTGACGGCATTCTGCTGAACCATGCGCCGCCCCTCGCCGCGGCTGCTCACAACGCCGCTCTCCGATAAAACGTCAAGCACCGACTGATCAGCGAGTAATTTATATTCAGGCATCTCCTCGGGCACATCCCCCTTTTGGAAGACACGCTCGAAGGCAATTCCCGCTTCCCGGGCGGCATCCTCGCCATAGAAAATGGTGGTGATTTCCTGAGCCAGTTCCATCTTGGCATCACGCGGGTGCAGTTTACCCGATGCCAGCTTGCCCTCAACAGCCTCGATTTCAGCAGGCGACCAACGCGTTGCCAGGCGGAAGAAATTGCCCATGGCAGCATCTGGCACGCTCATGACCTTGCCATACATATCCTCAGCGCCGCTGTTGATGGGGACGATATTCCCGGTAGATTTCGACATACGCTGCACGCCATCCGTACCCGGCAAAATGCCCATGATGATTCCCACCAGGGGTTTCTGGCCCAACGCAGATTGCAGCTTGCGCCCTGCCACAATGATATTGAAAAGCTGGTCGGTGCCTCCCACTTGAACGTCCGTCTCCATGGCCACAGCGTCGTAGCCCTGCATCAGCGCGTAGAAGGTCTCATGTAAGTAAATCGGTTCTTCAGACTGAAGTCTTTTAGCGAAGTTCTCACGCGCCAAGAACTGCTGCACGGTGAAGTTCTGCCCCAGGCGGATCAGTTCTACCAGGGATAGCTCCGATAGCCAC
The DNA here is from genome assembly GCA_028278545.1 of Anaerolineales bacterium. GTDB lineage: Bacteria > Chloroflexota > Anaerolineae > Anaerolineales > UBA11858 > NIOZ-UU35. The sequence continues at coordinate 140,081 of JANQED010000033.1, read as the reverse complement.
TCGCCGTTGTAGCGCACGATTGTCTTTTCGCGGTCGAGCACTCGGAAGGCCTGTTCGGCATAGGTTCGGGCGTTTTCAGCTACCTGCTCCTCGGTCAGGATTGGGCGCGCCCGGTTCTTGTCGGAGGGGTCGCCAACCAGGGCAGTGTAACTGCCAATCAGAAAAGTCACTTCGTGACCCAGTTCCTGGAACTGGCGCAGCTTGCGCATGGTGATGGTGTGCCCCAGGTGCAGGTCTGTGGAAGTCGGATCGTACCCACAGTAAACCCGCAATGGGCGTCCTTCCTTTTCCGCTTCGACCAGTCGCTCCATCAACTCACCAGCCATGGCCTGCTTGAGCTGTTCATCGCCGTACTCGGTGCCCTGCATCAACAGGGCGACCTGATCATCAATCGATAATTCCCTTTTGTTCATATCAACCTCCGCAAAGAAAACGCCCTCGGATTGGAGGGCGCACGTAGGACCGGGTAGCTGTCGCTCAAGCCGCTCCGCTCCTACGAATGGGCATAATAGCGAACTTTCTCTGTAGCTTCAATCTCCCGAAGACCGCTCACTTCCAATATTTTCTTTAAGATGGACTCGCCGTCGGCGAATCCCATGCGCCCTTTGAGCTCACCCTGCATGAAGACTTCGCCCAACGTCCGGAAAGCAAAGCTGGTGGCTGGGCCCCGAACCTGAACCCTGTGCCCCCAGGCAGAATCCAGCACCCGCACTTCCCGGATATCTTTCCAGGTCAAGGAGACATTTCGCAGCCCGTTGCTGAAACTGACTCCCTCGGCGTCCAGCCGCAATACGGTCTTGCGATCTACCCAATTACCCAGGGTGATGCTCCCCGCAGACAGGAACATCAGCGCCACAAATATCGCTGGCAGCCAGGTTATCCCATGATCGCTCCAAAGCGCAACGCCCAGGTACACCAGCGACAGAATCAACAGTAGCCAGGCAATCCGTTCCCCTTTACGGGGGATCAATTCGGGACGGTACTCTTGGGGCACCATGCTCACTCAAAACAATCGAGACAAAATCTCATCAGGAACGTTATCTCGCAAATCAGGATACGCTTCCACAAGACGCGCGATATCGGCCAGGTCTTTTTGGCGCTTACTCACCCGTCTATCGACGTCAAGCGCTGCCCAGACTTTTCCTTGGAGCACATCCTCAACGCTCGCTGCTGGCATGGTCAAACCCAAAATCTCTCTTTCCTCACATCGCTCGACAAAATTAGCGTAGCGTGGGTCAGTTTGTATCTGCACCCTAAGGTCAGAGCCTTTCAATGAAACGTTGATGCTGTGAGGAAAGCGCCTGACCTGAAACGTTTGAGAAAAGATGTTTTCAACGAGCTCAATTTGATCAACGGCAACAACTAAATCCAAGTCTAAGCTAACCAAAGGCTCAACATAGGCATTTACAGCTTGACCACCGATAACACAATACTGGATCGCATGCTCATCTAAGAGCGCAATCAACCGCTCGAGGAGGTTAGCCTGGTCCACTGTAACCGCCTTCCAAAAAGTAAGCGCTTGCATTACAAACCTCTTGAGGCGGAGTATAACATAAAAGCGGGGAGGAAAACGGGATGCGCAAAATGGAAGGGGCCAAGTTCCAGGCTTTATGCTTGACGCTCAATATATACCCTTGGGACGCGCGTGTTGATATTGGTCAAAATCTCGTAAGGGATGGTACCCGCCCATTCAGCTAGTTCTTCCACCGTTACGGCTTCATCCCCCATCTCGCCAATCAGCACCACCTCATCATCATTGTAGGCGCTCTGCCACTCGATATTGACCACAATCTGGTCCATAGAGATGAGCCCCACTACCGGGTAGCGCTTTCCGCGGATCAGCACCTGGGCCTTGTGCGACATCGACCGAAAATAGCCATCACCGTAGCCTAAAGGCACAGTCACTGCCCTAACCATGTGATCGCTCTGCCAGGTCGAGCCGTAGCCCACGGGATGCCCAGGTTTGATCACCTTGAAGTAAACCACGCGCGACTTCCAGCTCAAAGCCGGGCGCAGTGCTACCGTGCGCGCCACCTCTGGGGAAGGGTAAACACCATACAGCATCAGACCCGGCCGCACCATGTCAAAATAGGCTTCGGGAAGCTGCAAGATCGCTCCCGAGTTAGCCATATGTCGTAGGCGGGGCGCTGGTAAGCTGTGCTTCTCATAAAAGCTCAAAACCTCTTCGAAACGCTCGACCTGCAACCGGGCATGACTGAGATCAGCAGCATCGGCGTTGGCAAAATGAGAGAAGATTCCCTCTACATCCGTATGCTTACATTTCACGGAGGCTTCCAGCAGCCCGCCGGCATTATAGTAATGCACGCCAATGCGCTCCATGCCGGTATCGATCTTGAGGTGCACTTTGGCCTTCGAACCCAACTGTTCAGCGATCTCGTCCACCTGCCAGAGTTTCTCGATGGACGAGGCTGTAATGGTCAGGTCATACTTCAAGAAGTAGGGCACCTGGTTTCCCAGAATCCCTCCCAACACCAGAATGGGCATCTGGATGCCCTTCTCGCGGAGCAAGATGCCCTCTTCGAGGACAGCCACGCCCAAATAATCCGCCCCCAGCGACTCCACCAAACGGGCTACTTCCACCAGTCCATGCCCATAAGCGTTGGCCTTCAAAATGGGCATGATCTTTGCCGAGCCAATCTGCTCACGAATGGCATGATAATTCTCGGCCAAGCGACTCAAATCCACCTCGATGAGTGTGGGTCGCACTACATCGTTCGTGGTGATGGTAGGGCGGTTGATTCTCGAATCAAAGTGCATGGGATGAATTATACTGGGATTAACTTTTTTCTAACAAGCGGAGGCTACAATTAATCTTATGATCGAACCCAAGGGCAAATTAATCGGTAGGACGTTAACCAAACGCTACGGAGGCCTAAGATGAAAAGAATATCTCTCTCGAAATGGCTGGTTCCAGGTATTCTGCTGCTGAGCATCCTTTTGACGTCCTGTTCCGGCGGAATTGGCACCACTGCGGAGACCCAAACACCCGCAGAACCCGAAGTGTATAACAACCTCACTTTACTGATCTCCCCCAACTCAGACCCAGACCCCAATGTAGCCGTCACCAAAGGGGCCTTGATCCGCATGTCAGCCCAGGGGTTCACGCCCGAGGCGAGATTCCGAGTCTTTTTGGGTGCCACCGGCACAGATTACAAGGACCCTGCCGCCACCGGTAAGACGGATGCCGAAGGCAAAACCACCACCATTTTCAACATCCCCCAACAGTGGGACGACGGTCAACCCCTCACCCAGAATGAATTACTGATCATCATCGAGGTTGGCGAAGGTGACGAAAGCCTGACCTTGAAGATCAGCTATATCAATGAATGATCGTACTTCCAATGAAATGCGCAGACTTCTGAAGTCCTCCCAGGACACCACTGGTTGAAGAGGCGTTTGAAAGACTTCGGAAGTCTCCTGCCTAAGTCACCGAAACCGCAACTTCATCCCTCATCATCCGCTAAATCCCAATAGAGCACTTCGACAATCGTCACCCGGAAGCCGGGATTGCTTTCCCCTTTGATGAAAGCCCCAAACTTACCCTCGGCCAACCTATCATCTTCTACTTCTGCCAACAAGTTGCCATTGACATACAAAGACAACTTGCTCCCCAAGGCTTTGACGCCCAGGCGGTTGAATGCACCCGGCCCTGTGCTGATGAACTCGCTTTCCATCCACTCCTGAAGGGTGGTGAACTCCTCAGCACCCCAGTAACGTAATCGGAACGCGCCATCGCAACTTACACCAAAGAGATAGCCCTCTTCGGGGTCGGGGGCGCGCATGATCATGCCGTAGCGGTCTTTGCTGCTACATTCCTGACCAGTAATGACGGAATATTCAAGATAGAAATCCGAGAGAACGGGATAAGATAGGCTCCAAATCTCGAAGATATCCGTGCTTTTGGCAGTCAGCACCAGGTTCCCGCCCCGCATCAAGATACTGGCATTCTCCTCGTCGAAGGTAAACCAATCCGAATCAAGAGAGAAATCCGCCTGCCAATCCGGCATACCCAACTCCCCCCTGGGATCGCCTGGGATGAAGGTGGGGGTCAAAGTGATGGTGGGGAGGCCCGTCGCAGCCGGCGGGGGCGATTCGGAGGGCGTGAGCGTGGCTCCCATCGGCGTGGGCGGTGGCGAGGTGGGCGAGGGCGGAACCGTTGCCGAGGGAGGGAGAGGCGTCGCCGTCCAGGCCGCCACAGCGGTCTCGGTTAGCCGGGCGATGATCGTCTGCGCTGCCTGGGTGAGCTCCACATCAGGGACAGGTGCAGTGGCAGTAGGGACAGAGGTAGCAGTTGGCTCCTCCTCCGGCTCTGACCTGCACGATGTCAACACAAGGGCAAGAATCAGCAGCACTGCAAATGGTAAAAGTACAGATTTCTCCTTCATCTTCACCTCCTTTTCAATAAGAAAGCCAGGAAGGTCCGCAGGCGGGCGCAATTCCCGCCTGGCAGCGTTCCCAGGTTTATGATTTCCCTATCTGCGCCGCTATTCCACAATCTCAAAGAGCATCCCGGCGCTGTTGCCCTGGACTTCAGGGAAGTAGAACTGCCAGGCCTGCGCAGGGATGACCCTATACTGACCAGGCTGGTTGAGCACCAGGATATACGTCAATTCATAAGTTCCCGCGGGGAGGTAATTTACAGCCCAGGTAATATGCTCATCGTAGATTTGGGGATCATTGAAGTACCACCAGCCCCAGCCATCCCCAAAAGGGTCGCTGACGTCATATTCGATGAACTGCTGGCTGGTTTTTAAGTTGGTATCCAAAATCTCAGCGCCAGCAGGGATGTAATCCTCCACAACCAGGTAATAAGCCTCGTTTTCAAGGGTTACAGTTAAATGAACCTCGAGCATATCACCCGCAGCGGCTTTCGACACCGAATCGACCGTTGATTCCTCAGCTCCTAAAGGATAGTATACCCGCTCTACGCTGATCCCAGCATCCAACGAGGCCACATCCTCCACCGGGCGAAGCACATTCAAGTGCGCCGTGTAGTATAAACGCCCTGGCCCGGCATCACGTTGAATAGTAAGGGCGTTAGGATAATCCGCAAACAGGTGTTCAACTGGCAGTGAAGTGCTCACAGCATTGAGACGGGTATCTCCACCAGCCTGTCCCTGGGCTAATTGCGAGCCGTTGACGTCCGCGGAGAAGCTGAAATCCCCGGCCAGTTCACCGGTGCCCTTCATCATCTCTGTGAGGGCCATCAAAGTCCAGGCGGTGTCATAAGTCGAAGCCCAGGCCCCGCGCGCGTCGCGGTGGGCCATCAGGTAGCGCACTGCTTCAGGCAATGTCGTCGAGGCAGGGTCGTCCTGCGCCAACGCATAGAGCACCACCGCGCTGTTGAAAACAGCCGTCTCCATGTTGCGACGCAGACCGCTCCCTTCCCAATGGGTTCCGGTCGCCGAGCGGATGGCCGTCGATTCCAAATCGGAGAAGAGCGCATCGACACGGTCATCACCGGGGCTCAACCCCTCCAGAGTCATCGCCAACGTGGCCTGCCCCCAGGGGCTGAGGCGATCACGATGCAGATACAACTCATGAGCATCGATAGCCACACGATCCACCCCAACAGCACCAGCCTGAACGAGCACATACTGAATAAATGCATTCCGGTCCAGCCGCCAGGTGTCCAAATCCGCCCACAACGCGGACGTGCTGGTCATCAAATAATTGGCTGCGTTTTGGATGACCGCCTCATCCACAAATGCGCCGGCGTCCTTGGCACGGCTGAGGCCAAAGAGCACATAAGCGCTGATATATTCATCACTCTGGTCCTCGGGCCACCAGCCCCAGCCGCCGTCTTCGTTTTGGCGGGCGACCAATCGATCCAAGCCTTCGCTGAGGGTGCGTTCCAGGCGCGCCTGCATTTCTGGTGCATCCAATCCCAGGCTTTGAATGGCACGATAAGCTTCCAGATTGGGCAAAAAGCGCGAGACGGTCTGCTCGGTGCACTCATAGGGATAATGTTCCAGCACGTCCAGCGCAGCGGTCATGGCCGCGGCCAATGAGGGAGCCAATGCCACATCCAACTCGCCCGATGAGGGGTCATAGGTGCGCGGCAGGCTGACCAATTCCAGGCGTTGGCCGCCTTCATCGAGTATCCCGGCCATGCCGAAGGTCTGTGGAACAACATAGCGCAGCACAGGGATATCACCCCAAACTGGCTTGGTGATGTCTTGATAGAGCAGCTCCCCCTGAGCATTCTCCCCGGACGCTGAGAAGATCATCGTCACTGCATCCGAGTCTTCAACCACGCCCCACCAAATGACCTGTTGACGACCGCCTGCTGGGAGGGAGAAAGACTGCATTTGGGCCGTCGGATCATCCAAAACGAAGCCGGTCGCCTGCAATGCCGCATCGACCCGCAAATCAGAAGCGCTGTTGTTGTAAACGATTGCAGAAATGCGCAGATGATCATCAACCACCATGAAACGCGGCGTGACCGGGCGCACCAGCAAAGATTTGCTGGTGACCACATGAGTCTCCGCTTGGCCGACGCGGGTATCTGCCGTCAGGCCGCGAATATCAACATGCCAGGTCGTCAGGCTGTCGGGCAGCGTGAAGGTAGCCTGAGCTTCACCGTCAGCATCGGTGACGATTTCAGCATTCCAATAAGCAGTGTCAGGAAACTCTTCGCGCACAAAAGGCGCGATGACATCCTCTCCGCCACCCCCCATCCCGCCGGGCAGGAACAACTGGCGCTGCACGTGCATGGTCAGCGCCATACTGGTGTTGACGCCCAAAGGTTGCTCGCCATAATAGACCGACAGGATATCTACGGAATTCGGGTCCGCCAGCGCCAGGGCAGCCAGGTCGGCCACCGCCAGTGAAAATTCGCCCCGTACTGGATTCCCGTTTGCATCGCTGACTCTCAAGTCAAAAGTGACCTCCTGGCGCGGTTCCAGGTGCTCGGGACAATCCGCGCCCGCATCACAGGCCACATCCTGCCCCCCATGGACGGCCAACACCTCAACATTGAGCGCTTGCGCCGCAGGATCAACCAGCAAATTGAGATATCCTTGACGGAAATCGACATTTGCTTCAGTCCCCTGCCCCACCAGGCTGACCGAGACATACACATTCGGGGCATCCTCATCGGTCAGAGGTAAGGGCAGCGTATACCCGGATTCATCCAGCGTGAATTGGTAGTGCCGCGAGACCAGTCCTCGTTCCACGGTCACCAGGGCCTGGGCCCCCGCTCCAAAGGGATTAGGGATGAAGACTTGAGCGGTTTCACCGGGTGCATAGCTGTCTTTATCCGCGCTGATCCGCAGACGCTGGTTGGGCAGATTAGGCCATACCGCCTGCCCCTGGCCGCCCACCCACAGCAATATCTGCGTCTTAGCACCGTCATCGCTCTGGATTTCCAACTGGTAGGTGCCTGCCTCGGGGGGTGTGAAGGCCAACCGGGCGAGGCCGTCGGAGCCGGTGCGGAAATCGGCGCTGGAGACTGCGGTATATTGGGGCACCATTTCGGGCGGCACATAGGGGTCACCAGACTCCTCGCGCACCCAGGTCACCCTTTGAAAGATGGCCCTCAGATCACGATTTGGAGCGGCCCCGCTGTCCCAATCGACGGTCAGCACATCAAAGGCGATCTCGTTCCCCGCCTGACCCAGCCAGGTATCCGGCCTCACGCCGACGTAGTACTCTGCCGGGTGGACAGTCAACGCCGTGCGGGCGCTGACCGGGAAGCCGCTCTCATCGGTGATCGTGACTTCGAGGGTGTAATTCTGGGTGCTCTCCTCGGGGGGAATCTCAAGCTCGATTGACAGAATCCCCTGCGAGTCCGTGCGCCCCTCCCCGGAGGCAATATGTTCCCCATAGAACCCAAAATAATATCCCATCCAATAGGGATACATCCAGCCATAGCTCTCCTCCCCCACCCGATACCCTGGCAGGTAGAAGTAACCTTGCTCTTTGAACAATTCCCATCTCAAGAGAAGATCTCCCGCTGGGGCATCGAAGAAATAGCGCGCTTCCACCTCTGCCTGGATCGTCCGATCCGATAAGCTGTCTTCCTCTGATGTGGACACCCCCAGGTTGATCTCGGGTTTACGGTACTCAGCGACATCGAAGGACACGCCGCCATATTTGGTGCTGATCTCGTAGGTGCCGGGTTGGGCGTCCTCGGGCAGGGTGTATTGACCGTGGGCGGTGTCGAAAGACGAGAGTGAAAAATCCTGCTCCAAGAGGGGCGTGAAGTTTTGATCGAGGATCGTCACCGGCAGCGACTGCAGATTGGCCGGTGTATAACGGCCGTTGTAAGCCTGACGCACCACAGCCCGGAAAGAGACCGTTTGCCCCGGGCGATAAATAGGCCGGTCGGTGTAGACGTAGGCCTCGGTTTCAGGCCCCTTGAAATCAGTAGAAAACCCGTAATTGTAGCCACCGATGCCCAGATTCCAGTCACCTAGGCTGAAGGCGAAATTCTCCTCACTAGGCTGTCCAAGCATAGCGTAATAAGTGCCATAAATATTCTCCTGCGCAGGGATCGCCGACTGGAAAATCCCTTTCTCATCAGTCACGCCGCTGGTGAGCAGTGTGCCGTCGCTCTTATACACCGCCACAGGAGCATCGGGCACCGGCTCATTGGTGCGCAGATCGAGCGCCCAGATGAAGGCTTGGGTAGCGCTAAGCTTGAAGGTCAGATTCAGATTGCTGGAAACAAGCGCAAACGGGCCAGGCGCATAATCAATCTCCGGTGCGTTCAGGCTGAGATGGTAAAAGCCTGGAGACAGGCCGCTCTCATCCGGCTGTACTGGAATTTGCACCTTATACATGCGGTCTCCGGGCAGATTCAGCTCCTGATCCCAGATTTGTGGGTTGCTGGGCTGGTAATCATTGAGTAAATCGTAGCCGCCCGGGTCTAAGAAACTCACAAAGTCAAGATAGGGCACCTCGCCCAGCACCATATCCACGTCGTTGATATTGCTGGCCTGGGCCGTCAGGCCGGTATCGCCCGGGGTGATGAACAGATAAGACGAATAATGAGCGAAATTAAGGCTGGCATCCAGGGGAAACGTCTCGAAACGGTAATCGAAATTCGTCCCCAGCGTGCCACCCCAGGGGTCAGGTAAATCTCCCTCGACAGTGAGCAGATATTCGGTTTGAGGGTCGAAACTCCCGCTGAGGTTGAGACTCCTATGCCCATTCCCCAACCAATAATAGAGGTTGCTCACTTCTGGGATGATGGTCACATAGTCCAGGAGGTCATCATCCGTAGAAAGAGCGCCGCTGAAATACAGGGTCACCCCCTGGTAGATGTTCGTCGCTTCCCCGTCATGGGGATCAGTGGAGACCACCACCAGCTCAGAAACGGTGCGGACCGAGGCGCTGTAATCCTCCCCCAAAGGCGTCCCGCCGCGCGCCCGGGCGCTAAAAGGCACTTGCAGCGTGTAAACCGTACTGCGAGATAACAATTCAGAAGGAGTAAACTCCATCACGGTATCATCTTGCTCCCAAGCAAAACTTCCAAGGACTTCATCCCCCCTCGAATCTTGTAGGGTGAAGAGCCCTTCAACGCTGGTGGTGTTCATGGGCTGGTTGAAGGTCACGGTGAAAGATTGATCCAGGGGCACGAAGAAACTGCCGTCGCCAGGCTCAATAGAGACCAAGCGCGGTAAAGCCGTGTCGAAGCTCCATTCCAAAGCAGAAGCCAGCGAGGCCCCGCTGGTGCTGCTCAGTTCTGGGTTGACCCGGATCGTATACGTCGTGCCGCCAAAGAGGGCCGTCTCAGGATAGAAGATATACGTGCTGGTGTTAACCCATTCGCCATATCCCTCAGGGGACGGCTCGATGATCAAGGCTTCCGGCAGGGTATCGGGGTCAGCGCCCAACGCCACCACTGGCTGATTGAACGTCACCACCACAGCCGAGGAGGGGTCCACCTCGCTGAGGCCGGGTTCAGGCAAGACCTGAACGGCTTTCAGTGGGGGCGGCGTCGAATAGCGGATGCTGACAGCTTCAGGCATGGCCAGGCCATTGGCGGCGCGCGCCGAAGCGGTGATCTCTGCCTGGTAATTCACGGCCTGCGTCCACAGCACAGGGGGCGAGAGTTTCAGCGTGGCATCATCGAGCCAGGTGAAGTCCACCATCCCGATTTGATCTCCAGCCTCCAGGTCTGTGAACTGCACACTGACCGCCTTTTCTACGGAGGCGCGCTCCATGGCCTGATTGAAGAACAGCGTGATCGAACCATCCAGGGGCAGCCTGCTCCCTGGCGGCGGATCGACCTCCACCAGGGCCGGGGGCAGCGGCTGAGGGGTAGGCGTAACCGTTGGGGTGGGGGGGGATGTGGGCGTCTCTGTCGGGGCCAGGGATTGGATTGCCGCAGGCAGGCCGCAGGCCAGCGTGAGCAGCAGCAAACCCGTGATTGCAGCAACCCGCCGGTATCTCACAGAAAATGGGGCTTGACTAGGGGTCATGGAAAACTCTCCAGGGAGAGGACGAAACGTCGATGATAATAGTTCCGGTGTTCACAGTATACTACGGAGTGATGCTAATGTCGCAGGTGTTGCAGATTTCGCTTTTTCAGGGGGAAAGTGCCTGTTTAGGAGAGACATATTGTCGCTTTTGTCGCAACAAGGGCATGTTTTTGCGGGGTTTTCAGACTACTTTATCCCCAATACGTAATAAGACAAGTCAAACAACCTCAACATCACGGCGCAAAACCAAAAGCGACTCTGAAATGAACGTAAATCTTCATCTCGAACCTCCCTAAAAAAGGGCAACTGTGGAAATCTGCGCTCACGCGCGTCTCTCCCCCACCAAATAGAAACGCTTCAGCATCTTTTTACAGACGACAGAGCAACTTTGACCCGAAACAACCTTTGCCCATAACCAATCTGACAGAATCGCGCCGCTTGCCCACCAGCGACAGTCCCGGTCACCTGCGAGCGGAATCAGGCAGAGCTTCTCCTTAAACCAAGTAACGCTACGACCGTTCAACCAATCTGCCATTCACATATTTGTGAAGAATACTCGATATCAGTGTCTGATAAGGAATACCCTCTTCTAAAGCTCTTTTCTGTATGGCATCAAGGTTTTTAGACGATATGCGGATATTGACCCTCCTGTCTTTTTTATGGGTTGCGCGAGCATACTCTTGATAAGTTTTCATCTCTGATACCTTATCATCAACAGACTGCCATTCCCCGGCTTCATAGCTATCAAGAATATCCTGTTCTTCATCAGTGAGATTCAAATCTTTTTTGTTCATTTCTATACCTGCTTCATTCTCTATCAAGTAGATACTCTTTGGTTGCTTTTCGACTTGGAATTATTGTTTTCAAGAATATTTCTCGTTCCGTCTCTACAAATGGCACCAAAAATGCATAATCATTGATTTCAACAATGAACATCCTTTGGCTTGGATATTTCTGTTGATTTGGATGCCTGACTACATCAAGGAGTTGTCCGTTGGCAATACAAAACACGACTTCTTCAAAAGATACGCTTCTTTCTGACTTCAATCTCTGGTTCTTCTCAACACTCCATGAGAGATATTTCATATCGTCATTTTATTACATTGTGTGCTTAATGGCAACAACCACCTATACCGTGTAATTATAACCCTAACAACACTCATCATCCCTTAAGGAGTTTCGCAAACCCCCATAGACCTGCATTTGGTACAATCACTTTGAATTGCTTATGCGCAGGAACACCATACACTCTCTCCAGCGCGGGATGATCACCGCCATCGGCGGCGTCAGCCTTTTCGTCCTGGCATCGGTGATCTTCACCCTCGGCTTTCATATCAACTTCACCGGGCGCATCTACCCTGGGATCAGCGTGGGGTGGGTTGATCTCTCCGGGAAGACCCCTGCAGAAGCCGCCGTGCTCCTGGCCGCCGAGTACGATTATCCCCACAACGGGCAAATCCTGCTCAGGGATGGTGAACGAACCTGGCTGGCTTCCCCCGTAGAGGTCGGCCTGGTTTTCGACCCCCTGATGAACGCCCAACAGGCCTACGACCTCGGTCGCAGCGGTTCGGTCGTCGAACGCCTGGGGGATCAATTCCAGGCCTGGTATCACGGGTTCACCCTGCCCCTCAAAATGAGCTTCGACCAGCGCATCGCCGCGCATTACCTCAAATCCCTGGCTGCGCAGGTCGATATCCCCACCATTGAGGCCTCCCTGCACGTCGAAGGCCTGGAAGTCCTCGTCCAACCCGGTCAAATCGGCCGCCAGGTAGACATCTCCGCCACCGTGATCTCCATCGAAGCGCTTACCCAGTCGCTCATGGACGGTGAGACACCATTGGTGGTGGATGAAGACCCCCCGGTGATCATGGATGTCAACCAACAGGCGCAGGTTGCCCGCGAGATCATCAGCGCGCCTCTGATTGTCAAATTTCCCGGCGCAGAGGAAGGGAACCCAGGCCCCTGGGCCTTCGCCCGCGAGGATTTGGCCGGCATGCTGGTCATCGAGCGGGTGACTACCCCCGGGGGAGCGGAATACCAAATCGGGCTCAGCGATGAACGTCTGCGCCGCTTCCTGACCGAGATCGCCCCCGGCCTGGAGATCCAAGAAGAAAACGCCCGTTTCATCTTCAACGATGACACCCGCCAGCTTGACCTGATCCAACCGGCCATCTACGGCCAAACACTGGATGTGGAGACCACCATCCAGGTCATCAATGAGCGCGTCTTGGCCGGGGAACATGAAGTCGCATTGGATATGGAATACACCACGCCGAAGGTCACCGACGATGCCACTGCTGAGGCCTTGGGGATCAGCGAGTTAGTCAGCTCGCACACCACATACTACTATGGCTCCGACAGCTCGCGGCGTCAAAACATCGCCACCGCGGCGGCGCGTTTCCACGGCCTGTTGATCCCACCCGGCGAGACCTTCTCCATGGCCGAGGCCCTGGGCGATGTCAGCCTGGACACCGGCTACGCCGAAGCCTGGATCATCTATGGCGATCGCACCATCAAAGGGGTCGGTGGCGGGGTGTGCCAGGTCAGCACCACCCTCTTCCGCACGGTCTTCTTCGGGGGCTTTCCCATCGCCGAACGCCACCCCCACGCTTACCGCGTCTACTATTACGAGCAGACATACGGTGGCGGCCAGGACGCGAAATGGGCCGGGCTGGATGCCACAGTCTACGTCCCGGTGGTGGACTTCAAATTCACCAACGACACTGGCTACTGGCTGTTGATGGAGACCTATGTAGGGGCAAATTACCTGACCTGGAAGTTCTACTCCACCGGCGATGGGCGCACCGTCGATTGGAGCACCACCGGCCTGACCGATAAACAAGACCCCCCAGAACCGCGCTACGAGGAGAACGAAGATTTAGATAAGGGTGAGATCAAACAGGTAGATTGGTCGGTCGAAGGCGCTGTCGTGACCGTCACCCGTGACGTGTGGCGAGACGGTCAAATCATCGACGAGGATACCTTCGAGACGCATTATATGCCCTGGCGCGCCGTCTGCGAGTACGGCCCGGGCACCTCGGGCATGCCCCCAGGGGACCCCGACCCCGATAACCCCTGCAAGCCTGACAAAGATTGAAACGCTTTCCCCCTCTCCCAAAATGGGCAAAGATGCCCTGGCAGGTCGAAGCGCGGGATTAGCTCCCCCCGGGCCCTGGCTTCGCCAGCAGGCTAGCCACATCCCTCAGCGCCAGCCACCATTGCTCCTTTGGGCGCTGATACGCCAAATCGACCATGCGCTGAAAATCGCGCATATCGTGGTGCTTATATTTGCCTTCCTCCAACCCGATAAACGCGCTGCGGACAGAGCGTTTTCCACATTCTTCGATCAAGAACTCAAGGCATAATCGAGCCAGGCGCGTGGCCTGGATGCGGTCGAATGGGGAAGGGTCGCCTCCTTGCTGCTGGTGGCCCAATATCGCCGGGCGTACATCAAAGAGATCGCGCCCCTCTTCCTCAAAGAGCGCACACATGAAGCCGGTCGTATAAATCTCATTGGCGTACTCGTTGCGGATCATCAATCCCAGCCTCTTCCCAGCCCGAAAACCCCGGCTCAAATTTTCGACATCAACTTGCAGGTCGCTCAGTGTGACGCCTTCCTCGTGCATATATACCCGTTCGGCACCGGTCGCCAATCCGCCCAGCAAGGCCAGGTAACCGCACCAATGCCCCATCACTTCCACGACGAAACAGCGCCGGGTAGCCACCGCCGATTGCTTGATTTTATCCACCGCGCTGACAATGCTGTTAAGCGCCGTATCTGCTCCAATGCTGAGCTCTGAACCGGGCAGGTTATTATTGATCGAAGCCGGCAGACAGATCGTAGGGATATCAAAGGCCGGGAAGTTCGGCCGCTCCGTATACAACTTGTAAGCGGCTTCGTAGCCATTCCAACCCCCGATCACGAGCAGGGCGTCGATTTGATTGACCTCGATGGTGCGGGCAATGGCATACAGGTCCTTGCCTTTAGGGATTCGGCGGCTGGTACCCAAGCCAGAGCCGCCCATAGACGCCCAGCCGCCCATGCTCATCCAGTTCAGTTCCTCTACTTCGTTCTCGGCCATCCCCTCAAAGCCGTTATAGATGCCTAGCATGATGTGGCCCTTATCAAGCCCCAGGCGAGTCGCCGCCCTCGAAGCCGTGTTCATCCCCGGAGCGGGGGCGCCAGCGTTGAGCATGCCGATGCGGAAGTGTTTTTGATCCGGGTCAGGGGTGTGGGGAATAGCGCGCACCATGATTCGCAACGTCTGAAAGGCCTCCGTGAAACTGGAACTGCGCAGCGACATCGCTTTCTCGTAATCTTTTGCTTCCACCGCATTGGCAACGGCGTGGGTTTTCTCCACACATTCCATCAGGGGCAGCCTGACGATACGGTTGCCCTTGAAGCCCACCTGGACGGGCTCGTCTTCGGGCTTGGCCTCGATGATGGCATTAACAGCTTCATATCCCAGCAACGTACCCAGGTTGCGGTCGAACGCGCTGGGACGACCCCCGCGCTGTACGTGTCCCAGCACCGTCACGCGCACTTCCTCGCCCAGGCGCTCTTCCAGTGCTCTCGCGACATCGCTGCTGCCAATATAGTTGCCATCTCGGTCCCGGGCACCTTCAGCCAGGACGACGATGCTATCACGCCGACCCGCTTCCCGACCGGTCTTCAAGCGCTCAGCCATGACCTCCTGCCAGTTCTCGACATCAGGAGGGTTTTCGGGGATTAGCACCCAGTCTGCGCCGCAGGCCAGCGCGCCCATCATCGCCAGGTAACCGCAGTTGCGCCCCATCACTTTGACCACAAAGGTGCGTTGGTGGCTGGCGGCCGTGCTGGCAATGGCATCGACGGCCTCGGTGATGCGATGCAGCGCCGAATCGGTCCCAATGGTCATATCTGTGCCGAAGAAATCGTTATCGATAGAGCCTACCAAACCAACGATCAATAAGTTGGGATACGCCGCCGCATCATCGGCGCTGATCTCCCCTCTATCGACGAGCTCCGCTACCAACTCGCCCCACTCTTGACGGAAGATATTCGCCCCGGTCAGTGACCCATCCCCACCAATGATGATCAATCCCTCGATGCCGCGTTTGATCAGGTTGTTGGCAGCCACCAGACGCCCCTCTCGGGTACGAAACTCCTCACAACGCGCTGTGCCGATGACCGTGCCGCCGCCCTGCAATATCCCGCCGACGGAATCCCAACTCATCTCGCGGATGCGATCACTGCCATCGACCAGCCCCCGGTAGCCTTCATAGATCGCAAAAACTTCCAGACCCCGGTCCAAAGCGGTACGCACCACCGATCGAACGGCGGCGTTCATCCCCTGGGCGTCACCCCCGCTTGTGAATACTGCAACTCGCTTGATAGCCATGCTCACTTCACCTGACTTTAACTTGTATCAACAATCGCCTGAATTTTACCGTAAGTCTAAAGCGGTTGTTTCAATGCAAGAAACTTTTACAGGACGTTAAACAAAGTCCTTATACCCCTATCCTAGCATCGGCATCTTGATGCCGTGCCGTTTAGCCGCCTCAATGGCCTGCCGGTACCCCGCATCCGCATGGCGCACAACGCCCATCCCCGGATCAGCCGTCAGTACCCGCTTGAGCCTGCGCGCCGCCGCTTCAGTGCCGTCGGCGACGATCACCTGTCCGGCGTGCTGGCTGTAGCCGATGCCCACACCGCCGCCATGGTGGAACGAAACCCAGGTTGCGCCCCCAACCGCATTGATCAAGGCATTGAGGATCGCCCAATCGCTGACCGCGTCCGTGCCATCTTTCATCCCTTCAGTCTCCCGGTTAGGGGAGGCCACCGAACCGGCATCCAAATGGTCACGACCGATCACAATCGGCGCTTTGACAATCCCTTCAGCGACCAGGTTATTGAAGGCCAGGCCCGCCTGCGCTCGTTCACCAAATCCCAGCCAGCAGATGCGCGAGGGCAGCCCCTGAAAGGGGATCTTCTCTTTAGCCATGCGCAGCCAGCGATGTAGATGCTCGTCGTCAGGGAACAATGCCATCACGGCTTCATCAGTGCGGTAGATATCCTCGGGATCGCCGGATAACGCCACCCAACGGAAGGGTCCTTTCCCCTCACAGAACAGCGGCCGGATATAAGCGGGCACAAAGCCGGGGAAATCGAAGGCCTTTTCCACACCATGATCGAAGGCGCGCTGGCGCAGGTTGTTGCCGTAATCGAATACCTCAGCGCCCTTCTTCTGGAATGCCAACATCGCTTCGACATGCCGGGCCATAGAGGCCAATGTGCGGCGTTCGTATTCCTTTGTGTCGGATTCGCGCAAGAATTCGGCTTCTTTCACACCCAGCCCGGTGGGAATGTAGCTGAGGACATCATGGGCTGGCGTTTGGTCGGTGACGACATCTGGGATGACGCCGCGCAGAACCAGTTCGGGATAGATATCGGCGGCATTGGCAATCAGGCCGATAGATTTGGGCACGCCGTCCTCTACTGCTTCCTCAACTAAAGTCATCGCCTCTTCGAGGGTATCCACCACCATATCCACATACCCGATCTCCAGGCGGCGTTTAGCTCGTTCAGGGTCGACTTCGACGATCAAGCACACGCCCTCATTCATGGTCACCGCCAGGGGTTGGGCGCCCCCCATGCCCCCCAGCCCGGCTGTGAGCACAAACTTGCCTTTCAACGAGCCCCAGCCGCGCTGCTTAGCCAACGAGCCAAGGGTCTCATAAGTGCCTTGCAAAATGCCCTGCGTGCCAATATAGATCCACGAACCGGCGGTCATCTGCCCATACATCATCAACCCCTGGGCAGCCAGTTCATCGAAATGCTCCTGAGTAGCCCACCAGGGGACCAGGTTGGAGTTGGCTATCAACACCCGCGGCGCATCCTCGTGCGTTTCGAACACAGCCACTGGCTTGCCAGACTGCACCAGCAAGGTCTCGTCATCCTCCAGGTCAGCCAGGGTAGCCAGAATCGCATCGAATGCCTCCCAACTACGGGCCGCCTGCCCACGCCCCCCATACACCACCAGGTCTTCAGGGCGTTCAGCGACCTCAGGGTCCAGGTTGTTCTGGATCATACGATACGGCGCTTCAGTCAGCCAGGATTTGCAGGTTCGTTGGGTACCGCGCGGGGCACGCACCGTACGAGGTTTGGACATATCAGCCTCCTATTATTTGTCGATTTCTCCGACAACACATTTTCCTATTCCTGTAACGCTCAACCGTTGGGAGCGCGTTCCCGCTTGGCCGAGTGATAACAGAAATCCCCTCTTGATCAATTATACGCCAAGAGGGGATGAAACGATCAGTTTTTGAGTTATTCTTGGAGGAGCGCGGTCGCCGAAAAGGAGATTCAGGGCGCAGGCCAGGGCTGATTCCGTTACCCTACGGCGGCTTTCTGCCCATTTACAAATTTAGAGAATTTCGTTGAGTCCAGTCGGTCGACCAAATCCTGCTGTGCATCGCACCAAATCGGCCTCATGGGGCAGGTGTCATCAAACATGCACACTCCATCATCACCCACGCACTCGTTCAACTGGATCGGCCCATCAATGGCCTCGACCACATCCAGGAGGCTGATTTCCTTAGGCTCACGCGCCAGGGAGACACCTCCTCGAGCGCCGCGTGACGTGTGCAACAACCCCGCTACCGATAATTGGGAAACGATCTTAGCCAAAAACGAAGGCGGTATATGCTGTTCAGAAGCGATCTTACTGGTAGCCGCCCGGCTGCCCTTGCCGAGCGTAGTCAGATAATACACCGCTCGCACTGCGTAATCGGCCTGACGTGTGATCTGCATGATAATTTTCTCCTTTTTTGGCCTTACGGACAAGATTTATCGCCAATATTTTAGAGTGTTTTTGTCCGATCTGCAAGTGACAGAGATCATTGCTCAGAAATGACCTTTTGCGCACACCCTAAAACGCGCGCTCGTGCCAAATAGTACAGCTTATGGTAAGATTTGCGGGCTATGAAAGTCACCCAAATGACTTGTCAGACAATCAAACACACAACCTGAGGTGGGAAACGGCATTGAATGTCAAATTCCCTTGAATCTCGGAGGTAAAGAATGAAACAGATTTGTGTTGTAGGCGTCGGCTATGTGGGCCTGATCACAGCTGCCGGATTTGCCGATCTGGGCAACCGCGTGATCGCATTGGATATCAGCGAAGAGAAAATTGAAGGCCTGAAGCGCGGCGAGATGCCTATCTACGAGCCTGGCCTGGAAGAGCTGGTCGAACGCAATGTGAAATCGGGGCGTCTCACCTTCACCACATCCTACGCCGAAGGCATCAAGGATACAGAATTCATCTTCATCGCCGTGGGTACGCCCTCCGGTGTCGATGGCGAGGCCGACTTACAATACGTCGAGGCTGCTGCCAGCTCCATCGCCGAGGTGATGAGCGCTGAGCTGGTCATCATCAACAAATCCACCGTGCCTGTGGGCACTGGCGACTGGGTCGCTGAGATCGTCAAGCGCAACCAAAAGGAATCCATCCCCTTTTCCGTGGTTTCCTGCCCAGAGTTCCTCAGAGAGGGCTCGGCGATCTTCGATTTCATGAACCCCCATCGAACCGTTTTGGGCTCTCTGGATCGTGAAGCCGCCGACAAAGTAGCCCAACTCCACCTTCCGCTGCGCGCGCCCATTGTGATCACCGATTTGCGCACCGCTGAGATGATCAAGTATGCTTCGAACGCCTTCCTGGCAACCAAGATTTCATTCATCAACGAGATTGCCAACATCTGCGAAGCCCTGGGGGCTGACGTCACCGAAGTAGCCACCGGCATGGGCTACGATGAGCGCATTGGGCCGCACTTCCTGAACGCTGGCCTGGGGTATGGGGGTTCTTGCTTCCCAAAGGACGTCCTCGCCCTGGCACATATGGCTGAGGAAAAAGGCAAACACCCCCAACTCTTGAACGCCGTCATGGAGATCAACACCGATCGGCGGCCGATGGCTATCGAACGACTTACAGATCTGCTCGATGGAAAACTAGATGGTCACACCATTGGGATGTTGGGGCTGGCTTTCAAACCCAACACCGATGATATGCGCGACGCGCCCTCAATTGATATTGCCAACAAACTAACCACCCGCGGCGCCACCGTGCGCGCCTACGATCCGGTCGCCATGGAGGTTGCCGCACCACTCCTCCCTCAGGTGGAGATGTTTGACGACCCCTACACCATGGCCGATGGCTGCGACGCCATTATCGTCAACACCGAATGGAATGAGTTCAAACAGTTGAATCGCCGCCAGCTGAGCCAGGTGATGAAACAACCGGTGATCTTCGACGGTCGCAATATATACGACCCTGAAGAGATGGCTCAATTGGGCTTCAGCTATCGTGGTGTGGGACGCGGCTACAACGGCACCCGCACCGCCGAGAAATAACCCAGGGGAATCGGCTTCCCTACTCCGAAATGACCGAAGGGCATCCCCCCATCTGCGACTATGAGGGCTCCGATTATCAGACCAGCTTCTGGGATCAAGGCGGACGCGCTTACGAAGACCAGGCCGAAGCCCTGGCCCTTCGGCGTCTGCTGCCCCCCGGCGGCAAACTGCTCTTAGAACTCGGCGCCGGGGCCGGTCGCAACACCCCCCGCTACCAGGGGTTCGAGCGGGTTGTGCTGTTGGACTACTCCCTGACCCAACTCCAGCAAGCCCAAGAGCGTCTTGGGAGGGGCGACCGCTACATCTACGTCACCGGGGATGTGTACCGCCTGCCCTTCGTAGATGGTCTTTTCGATGCCGCCACCATGATCCGTGTGCTGCACCATTTGGCCGATGCTCCCCAAGCACTGGCCCAAATCCGCCGTGTGCTGGGTCCCCAGAGCACTTTCATCCTGGAGTTTGCCAGCAAACAGAATCTCAAGGCCATCCTGCGCTATCTCTTGCGCCGGCAAGATTGGAATCCCTTCACCCCAGAGCCAGTGGAGTTTGTACCCCTCAATTTCAACTTTCACCCAAAGACGGTGCGCGCCTGGCTGACAGAATCCGGCTTCCAAGTCCAGCGCCAACTGACCGTCTCCCACTTCCGGATTGGGCTGCTCAAGCACTTGGTGCCAACCAGGCTGCTGGTCGCGCTGGATTCCCTGGCCCAGTGGACCGGAGATTGGTGGCAACTGACCCCCAGCGTGTTTGTGAAATCGCTAGCCGTCGGACAAAATGCCATCCGGCCCCACAATGGCGCTTTCTTCCGCTGCCCGAAGTGTGAGATAGACGAGCTAGAAGAAACCTCACGATCGCTGAAATGTCCCCGCTGCGGAGCAGTATGGCCCATCGTGGACGGGATTTACGATTTTCGGGGTAGGGATGGGAGCACAGACGATTGAAGATCGCTAATCAATAAAGCCTCTACCATCAATCTTTGTATTCAAACAAAGTTTTTAGCTAATCCCCAATCTTTTCGATAACCCAAAAGTGCGATAATCCCAATATCTTCAACGGCGTTCGCTCCAGGAATTGCAGCACCACTCGCATGGCACGCCCGAAACCACCAAATCGGGCGATGATATTGTCGTAAGCGCCGAATATTATCTTCTGCTCAATCACGCGTATCGGCAAATTCCCAAACAACCGCTCCACATCTCGGCGCCAGTAGGCGCGTACATGGGGTGCTACCCTGTTGCGCCAAGCCCGCGGCAGCCAGTTCACCAGGGGGATGTTGCCGAACCTGTATTCTCCGCGCCAGTAAACCCCATGGGTCTCGAAGGGATAGCCGCGGTTAGGGCAAAAGAGCATCAGCCGACCCCCTGGGCGCAAAGCCCGCACCATCTCGGCGATCGCTGTCCGATCATCCTGAACATGCTCGATGACCTCGTGACTCAGGATCAGGTCAAATGCGCCCTTGGGAAAGGGCAAATGTTCCCCGGCGGCATTGGTGATGTGAGGTGAGTTCACGTGTGCTTCAAGCGCGCGTTCGAAATCGTATTCCAGGCCAATCACGTCGCCCCCGTAAGCGCTCAACTTCTCCACGTACATCCCCACACCGCAGCCATTCTCCAACACGCGGCCAGTGACGCGCTCCCCCGCAGCATCGAGGACCATCTTCAAGCGGCGCTCCTGCCCAGCCCGCCAGACGTAAGAGGGTTCGCCGCGCAGGGCGGCTTTTTCGTAATTCCGTTCGTTCATAATGCCCAATAGCAAATCAGCAAGTGGCAAATGGCAAATTCGCAGCACACAACTACCTTTTCTTTTGGCGGTTAATTTCAGTAAGAACAAGAGCAATCACTTCCCCTGCCAGCTTTAGTCGATGTTCTAATGCTTCACGTCTCAGCAGCCCCTTAGCTCGATAGTAATGGCCTTTCGTTTCACGAGCAGAGCCAAGGGCAATTCGATAAAAGTACAACATTTCCTTGCCAAAACCACGCCCATACCCTTCCTCAATATTTGAACAAATAGAATCAGCACTTCTGATAATTTGGCGTGCCAATTCGCGCCCGCGGATATCTTTTAACCACTGCTCTGTATCAGCCCAAATCAATTCATACAAATACAATGCCTTTTGATAAGCGATCATTTGCCAGAAATTCTCGCTACGAATTGTTTCTGTTACTTGTAACTTCCATTCTTCAAACGTCAAAACAGCTTGATTTTGAAGATGCACGTTTTTTGTGGCTCGCTCTTTTGCTGATCTGCTCCCTTGCTGATTTGCCTTTTTGCTCATTTGCCCCTCCAGCGCGCATACAATTCGTTGTTGACTCCAATACGATTCAATACACGCCCTACTATATCATCGACAACCTCCGCGATTGACTCTGGCCGCGTGTAGAAGGCTGGTACCGGCGGGAAGATCACCGCACCGGCCTCGGCAGCCTGAGCCATCAGACGCAGATGACCACGGTGCAGAGGGGTCTCGCGTACCACCAAGGCCAACGGACGGCCCTCTTTGAGGGTCACATCCGCGGCGCGGGAGAGCAGGTTTTCGGAATATGCGTTGGCGACTTCGGAGAGAGTCTTGATCGAGCAAGGGATAATCACCATTCCAGAAGTGTCAAAGGAACCAGAGGCGACCGATGAACCGATATCTCCGTGGTTGTAAACCACATCGGCGAGCGCCAGCACATCCTCTACCTTCCAATCAGTTTCCTGGGTGATGGTCATTCGGGCAGCAGGAGAGATCACTACATGGGTTTCAATACAATCCATCGTGCGCAGCACTTCCAGCAGCCGGACCCCAAGAATGGCCCCCGAGGCCCCGCTGATCCCCACAACCAGCCTCCGCTGACTCGTTGACTCGCCCAGTCGCCGTTTCACTTTCTCCCCCAATGAATCGCTACGACCCCAAACATCTTGCGCTGGAAATCTGCCTGGCGAAAACCAACCGCAGCCATGCGCGCAGTCAACTCCTCTGCACGTAGAAAATGGATTGATGAATCCGGCAAATAGGTATAAGCATCGGCTTGACCTGTCAGCAAGCGCCCCAGGGTCGGGATCACGGTTTGCATGTGAAAGCGGATCAAAGGTGAAAGCAGGTTCTGGCGCGGGCGGGTAGTGTCGAGGGCAACCATCACGCCGCCGGGTTTGAGCACGCGGTACTGCTCGGCGAGCGTTTCCTGAAGATCGATCACATTGCGCAGCAAAAAGCCCGAAATCACGGCATCAAAGGTGCCTTCAGCATAGGGCAGCTTCAAAGCGTCAGCAGAAGACCAGTGCACCCAGCGGCCATTCTGGCGCTTGCGACCAACCTGCATCATCGCCAGGGTGAAGTCCGCGGCGATGGGGGTCGCTTTGGGGTGCTGTCGGAGGGCTTCTAAGGCCAAATCACCGGTACCGGACCCGAGGTCCAACAGGAGGCTCCCCCCCGGGGGCAGGGCAGCGCGCCGGATCACCTCACGACGCCAGACCGCGTCTTGTCCGGCAGTCATCAGCCGGTTCATCAAATCATAGCGATGAGCGATGCGAGTGAACATGCCCCTGACATAGCTGGCCCTTTCAGAACCGCTCAGATCAGTCATGAGGCAGAGTCTACCATGAAGAAAGG
Organism: Anaerolineales bacterium; assembly: GCA_028278545.1. Taxonomy (GTDB): domain Bacteria; phylum Chloroflexota; class Anaerolineae; order Anaerolineales; family UBA11858; genus NIOZ-UU35. The sequence goes on along the minus strand of JANQED010000033.1, from coordinate 116,650 downwards.
GGGATAGAGTGCCCCCTCACACAAAATAACGCGACGCACGATACATGCGCGTCGCGTTATCTCTACATTAAGGCGGGAAGGGCTAAGGTTGTTCCGGTTGATAGGCTTTGACGTCCGAGATGGCCTTTTCGACATTCACAAAGGGCAGCAGTATCAAGCCCATCACAAAGAAAAAGATCAACGAGAGGATCGCCGGGCGCAAACTTCCAAAAACCTGATTCACGAGGCCAAAGATCAACGGTCCAATCCAGGAGGTGCCGCGCTCACTGACTTCGTAGAAGGAGTAATACTCGGCCTCCTGACCGTAAGGGATCATCTGGGCGAACAGGCTGCGGCTGATGGCCTGACTGCCGCCCATTACCAGGGCGATGAAGGCCCCTAGAATCCAGAATTCGAGCACGCGCGACTCGCCCCGCAGACCGATGTAAGCGTAGGTCACCACCCCGGCCCAAATAACCAGGCTGATGAGTATCGAGCGCTTCGCGCCGACCCACCCGGCCAATCTTCCCCAAAAGAGGGCGCCGCCAAAGGCCACAAACTGGATCATCAAAATGACCATGGTGAGCGTGCCCTGATCGAGCTCCAGGCCGCCGCGGATCAGCGGTGCAGCCGCGAAAGTGGCTGAAACAGCGATCACAGTTTGAATGCCATCATTATAGAGGAAATAGGCCAGCAGGTATTTAAGTGTTTCGGGGAAGTTCCTGATCTCCTTGATGGTGTGCAGCAGCTGCCTGAAGCCAACTTTGAGATAAGTGGTCCCTTCGGGCAACCGGCGCGAAGCACGCCGGGTCCGCAGTCGCGCCCAGGTGATGAATGAAAAACCCAACCACCACAGACCGGCCGAGGCCAGGTTGATACGGATGGCTAATCCTGTAGGCACGCCCAACTTCTCGTGAAATTGGTAGAAGATCAGGTTGAAGAGCAACAACAAGCCACCGCCCAAATACCCCATCGCCCAACCAAAGGACGAAACCCGGTCGCGCTGTTCTTCATCGGCGATATCGGGCAGATAAGCGTTATAGAAAACCGCCGCCGCGCCAAAACAAAGGTTGGCGATGATAAAGAGAACGCCGCCCAACCACCACAATGGTTCTGTCACCAAGAACAAACCAATCGTCGCCAATGCGCCTGAGATGGCGAAAAGCTGCATCAACTGCTTGCGGCGTTGGGAATAATCGGCAATAGCGCCTAAAACGGGCAAAAAGAGCACCTGCAGGCCCACGGAAAAAGAGACCGCGTAAGGGAAAAAGGAATCTGGCGCAACAGGGATCCCAAAGAAGCGCGCCATGCCATCGGCATGTGCCGAGGCCGCGCCCGCGGCCAGCGATGCCAGATATGGGCCCAGGAAAACAGTACCGATGGTGGTGCTGAAGGCGGAGTTGGCCCAATCGTACATGGCCCATCCAAAAATTTCACGTCGATCATTGACAACCGGTTGATCTATTGCAGCTGAACTCATCGCGACTCCTTGTAGTTATCTCTCAGCAGAATAAACCCACTTCCCAACGCGAGGTTCCGTTTCGCCAACACCATTTTATCACCCCTTAAAGCCTGGATGTCCGATTTCTTCACGAAATCGGACGTCTACATGAATCATTTTGCAGACTGCTGCTACCTACTCACCAACGAGCACGAACTTGGCATATCGCCCATGCAGCTTGCCAATGCCTTTCGCCAGATGAAGCGTCCCCGTGAGCAGCACGAAACCCAAGAGCACCACAAGCGGCAGAGCCGCATCTGGCACAAAGTATTGCGCGTTACCAAGGTCGATGACAGGTTCGCCAAAGCCAATCTGGACAACAGGCATAGCCATAAAGGAAAGCGAAAACGATATCAGGGTTACGAATAATGTGAAGTAGATCACCCCCCAAACCAATTGCAAGGCCATGTAGCACAACCCAAACCAGGTATTTCTATCCGTAAGCTGAGCCTGCAAACGCTGCCGCCAGGACAGGTCTTTGGGAAAGAAGACCGCCCGGCGAGGCATGCGCACGCCCAACAAGGCCTCCACAATGCGGCCTTCCAACAGCCCTATGCCTTTGACCGATATGGCAAATAACACCACAAAGGGCAGCCCAAAGATGAATAAAGCGAAAGGGATTGCCAGCGATATGCCCGTGACTGCCCAGGTAAAATAGACCACCCCGGTCAATAATGAGATCAGCATATACAGCAGTGCTCCCCAGGCTCGCGGGTCGGCATAGACGCCGAAAAAACGTGCCAGGGCATTGCCATTCGTGGAGCGCCTTCCGCTGCCCAGGGCCGGGCTGGCATAGATTTCGACCACTCGATAGGCATCGGCTATCTCGGCTGGCGTGCCATATTCATCGATAATGGACCGAACGACATCATTCTCGGGCGCATCTGGCTGCGCAGCCGCCTCGTTGTCCAACGCCGTACGGAGGTGCTCCTCTGCATCGGCAAGCGCGTCGCGCATGATGGCTCTATCCAGGCCTGAGAGTTCGCTACGCAATTCAGCCAGATAATCTTCTATGACTCTATTTTTCATCTTCAGCTCCTTGGAGAATCGTTTCTGCAAACGTCCTCATTTCCTGCCAGATTAATTTCCACTCTGCGAGTGTTTGACTGCCCAAATCGGTGATGACGTAATACCGGCGCGGGGGGCCAGAGATCGATGGCTCCACAGAGCTTGAGAGCAGCCCGCTTTTCTCCAAGGATCTCAACACCGGATAAAGCGCTCCCTGCTTGATGATCGCCGCATCCCCGCTGCTGGCATCCAGCATCTTGGTAATCTGATAACCGTACATCGGTTCTTCGCTGCGCCCCATGATGCTCAACAATACCAGGGATGAAATCCCGGTAAGCAGTTCTTTTTGAAATTTTTTGTTGAGGGGTTGTTCATCCATAAAACTGCTCCCTTCCTTGTAACTGTGAACTCCAAACTGATTATGACTTCATGATGAAGCGATCAACGCAGGCATCATCTTGCTCCAAAACATATGACCAGCTACAAGTATTATTAACTTAATAATACTGATAATCTAATCGTATGTCAAGGATATCTGACTGCATTCATTCCCCTCTAAGCTCGCCGTGATACAATCATGCCCGTTATGCCCGGTTTATGGTCGTTGATAAGGCCTTTTCTCCGCCCCACAATTGTCGTCCTGATGGCCGTTTTCTCCCTGCAGCGCAGCGTCCTGGAGCCAGGAGATCAAGTCGAGCGCGTACGCGCCTTCACACGTCAGATCGAATTCGACTACGTGAACTGGACTCTGGATGCCCTGCAGGACAAACTGGGTCAGATCGGCATAGGAACAGCCGATTACCTGACCCCAGATGATCAAAGCCTGCTTGTGCTGGACTACCTCGATCTGGTCGCGCAAATTTCCCAATACGAAGGCTACCTCGACGAGTATTACACCAACCCAGAAATCGCCAACCCTGAGGCGGCCTCAGAACCGCTGCGCCAAGAACTGGACCGGCTTTACAAGCACCGCAGACACCTGGCTCCCCTGGCCGAATCGATCTTTCAGAACCAGCTCAGGACTACCGCCGCAGAACTAGACCTGACCTTTGGGGGGCAATCCATACCGCCAGTGCTTTACCATATCACGCCGCTGCCGCTGGCCCTGATCGTCTCCCCTCGGGACGTGATCCAGCAAGATGCCAACATCTCTCTCCAGCACGAGTACCCCACCGACCAGCGCGCTACCCTCGAAACCCAGGTTGACCAGGCATTGAACGTATCCTCATTGGTCGTAAATATCGGCGGCGTGGGCACCTATCCCACCATGGTTGTCCAGACCACGAACATCAACTGGCTGGCTGAGGTAGTGGCCCACGAATGGATCCACAACTTCCTCACCCTACGCCCTCTGGGAGCCAGTTACATGAAAAACGCTGAGCTGCGCACCATCAACGAGACGACAGCCAACATCGCCGGGAAAGAAATCGGCGCCGCACTCATCGAGCGCTATTATCCAGAGTTCGTCCCGCCCCCGCCGCAGCCAATCGCGGAGCCCAGTGAAGAGATCACCCCCGAACCCGAACCCCCGGCCTTCGATTTCAGGGCTGAAATGCACGAAACCCGCCTCAACGTCGATCAGATGCTGGCCGAAGGGGAGATCGAAGAAGCCGAAGCCTATATGGAGACCCGCCGCCAACTTTTCGTTGAGAACGGCTACCGTATCCGCAAGCTCAATCAGGCCTATTTTGCCTTTCACGGCGCTTACGCAGACCAACCCGGCGGCGCGGCAGGCGTCAGTGAAGACCCTATTGGTGCCGCTGTACGCGCCCTGCGCGCCGAAAGCCCCTCGCTGGCTGCTTTCGTCAACCGCATCTCTTGGATGTGGTCCTTCGAGCAGTTGCAAGCGGCTGTGGAGAAAAATCTAACCCCTTAGGAGAGATTCATGTACAAACGTTTTCTAATCCCTTTGTTGGTACTGGCCTTCTTATTGGCCGCCTGCGGCGGGGAGGCGCCGACTCAGGCCGGGGAGACTTCTGCACAAGAAGCACCCCCTACTCCCGAAGCCACCCATACTCAACCTCCCCCCACCCAACCTCCCCCCACGGAGACCCCCGCTCTCGCCGCCGAAGAAGAGCCCACCCCGGCCAAATTCGTCAGTGAGTGCACCATGGTCAGCGCGCCCATGGACCCAGAAACACCCTACGCGGACATCTTCGCTGTCACCGACGACGACTGGGTTTTAGGCCCCGAAACCGCCGCCCTGACCATCGTCGAGTACGGCGACTATCAATGACCATACTGCGCTCAAATTGCGCCCGTGTTGGCGCAACTCAAAGTCGATTTTCCCGAAGATGTGCGCGTGGTCTACCGTCATTTCCCTCTGGCCTCCATTCATGATAAAGCGCTGCTGGCTACCCAGGCCGCAGAAGCAGCCGGGTTGCAAGGCAAATTCTGGGAGATGCACAATTTCCTCTACGAAAACATCTCCAATTGGACCGGCCTCTCCGTAGAAGGCTTCCAGAGTTGGCTGATCGACAATGCCCCTGCATTGGAGATAGATGCAGCCCAATTCGAGGCTGATCTCAACAGCGAGCAGATCGTCGCCCTGGCAGAGAATACCTGGGAAGAGGGTCAGCGGATCGGGCTTCCCGGCACGCCCTTCTTTGCGCTCAACAACAACCCCTACAACGGCCCGCTGGATTCTGCCAGCATCACCGCCATCCTCAGCCTGACCGAATTCGCCGAGCAGCAATATACCGAATGTCCCCCAATGGTCATCGACCCACTCAAGGGGTACACTGCCACCCTTCAGACTGAAAAGGGCGACGTTGTCATCGAACTCTTCCCCGATGTGGCCCCCATAACGGTCAACAGCTTCGTCTTCTTAGCCCGAGAAGGCTGGTTTGACGGCGCACCATTCCACCGCGTGCTGCCTGGCTTCATGGCCCAGGGTGGGGACCCCACGGGAACAGGCTTGGGCGGCCCAGGTTACGCCTTCAAGAACGAAACATCAGAAGATCTATCCTTCGACCGTGAGGGCTTGGTCGCCATGGCTAATTCCGGCCTGGACACCAATGGCAGCCAGTTCTTCATCACTTACGGCCCCGCCACTCACCTCGACGGTGGTTACACCATCTTTGGGGAAGTGATCAGCGGCATGGAAGTGGTTCAAGATTTCACGCCTCGCGATCCATCCCAGGGTGGGGAGCTGCCCCCGGGAGATAACATCATTACGGTCATTATCACAGAACAATGACGCTCATCAGGGACGCGGTTGCATGGAAGAACCGCGTCCTTGCATTGCTCGATTGATGGTCACAGGCTATAATTCCGCCCGCTTTAACCTTCAAAAGGATACCCCATGGAACTCATCACCTTCTTGATCGAATTCGTGCTCCATATAGATGAACACCTGAGCACCATCATCTCCCAATACGGCACTTGGACCTATATCATCCTGTTCTTGATCGTCTTCATGGAAACAGGCTTCGTAGTGACCCCCTTCCTGCCCGGCGATTCCTTGCTCTTCGCCGCAGGGAGCTTCGCAGCCAAGGGAGACCTGAATCATTGGACGATCATTGGCCTCCTGATAGTCGCCGCGATCCTCGGAGACACAATCAACTACTGGATCGGCAGCTATGTTGGAGATCGAGCCTTCAGCGGCAACATCCGCTGGCTGAAACAGGATTATCTCCAAAAGACCCAGCAGTTTTACGAGAAGCACGGCGGCAAGACCATCATCCTGGCGCGTTTCGTCCCCATTATCCGCACCTTTGCCCCCTTCGTAGCCGGTGTCGGGACGATGCGCTATGGCCGTTTTGTCACTTACAACGTTGTGGGTGCCATCGTCTGGGTGACCAGCTTCACATTGTTGGGCTATTACTTCGGCAACCTGCCCTTCGTCAAGAACAACTTCGAGTTGGTGATCTTCGCCATCATCTTTATCTCGTTCATTCCGCCGGTCTACGAGTTCTTCAAGGCCAGAGCAGAAATCAAAGCCGAAAAAGCGGAAGCAGAAGCCGAAGCATAAAAGAATACAGGCAAATATCAAAACCCGGTTCGCTCTCCAGAGATGAACCGGGTTTTCAATTTCTAAAGCACTGAAAAGAACATCGTCAAACTTCTAACATCCAATTTCCACCCTCCAACCCCCAACCTCCAAGGGCCACCACAAACGCCACCGCATGGCTCTTAGTGTGGCTGAGACTGAGCGACCAGTTTTCCAGTCCAAGTTCATCTGCTAATGCCTGGGCAGCCCCATAGAGATGCAAAACTGGGGCGCGCTTTTCATCGCGCAGGATTTCGATCTCCTGCCAGCGCACATCACCGATGCCGCAGCCCAGCGCTTTGGCGACGGCTTCCTTGGCAGTGAAGCGCACCGCCAGGGAGGCCGGGTCATCGCCGCATATCGCTAACTCATCCTCAGTGTAAACGCGCTTCAAGAATCGCTCACCGTTGCGGGCGATAGACTCTTCGATGCGTTCGATCTCGATGATGTCAACGCCGGTTGCCAGTTTCATATCACTTTCACGCTAAACGCATAATTAAATTGATTAAGGGCCAGCAACGGCCACTGCCAGCTTGTCGGGGTGCAGGTATTTGCTCGCTGCCGCCAGCACGCCCTCTGGACTCACGGCCTCAACCAGGCCAGCATAACGCTGATAATAATCCATTCCCAGGTCATAGCGCGCCAGATTGAGCAGCGCACCGGCTACCCCGCCGTTGGACTCCAGGGCCAGGGGCAGACGCCCGATGAAATTGGCCTTACTGTCACTCAACTCATCCTCGGCCACCGATTCCGTCACAAAGCGTTTGATCTCAGCGCGGATCAGGTCAATAGCTTTCTCAACATTGTCCGGGTTGACGCCCGCACTCACCGACCACGGGCCTGGGCCAATGCCGGCGCTCATCTGGCTGAAGGCGTAATACGCCAGGCCGGCCTTCTCCCGCACTGCCTCACCAATGCGCCCCATCATCCCAAACTGTCCAAAGACGCTGTTCCCCAGGGCAGCCTCGAAGAATTCCTCCGCTTTGCGGGGGGGACCGGCCGCGCCGACCACGATATCGGCCTGAGATTTGCCAGGGATTTCTACCCGTTGGCTGATCACCTTCTCAAGCGGAGCGACGGACGGGAGTTGAGGCGGGTCCGGTTGATCGGGGTTCTCCCAACCCCCCAGGGCGGCCCGAACTCTTTCGACCGCCTCTTCGGGCGACACCCCGCCGACCACAGCGACGACCATGCCGCGCGGCCCATAATGCTTTTTGTGGAAGTGGACCAAATCCTGGCGAGTGATCGATTGGATCGTCTCCGGGTAGCCATCTTCCGGTCGGCTGTAAGGGTGGCCTTTGTAGACCATCTGGTCGAAGGTCAACCCGGCCATATCGCGCGTGTCCTGGGCGCGCAGAGTCAACCCTGTCAGCAACTGTGCCCGCAAGCGCTCGATCTGCTGCTCAGGGAACACCGGCTGGCGCAGCCCCTCGGAGAGCAATTCCAACAGCAGGGGCAAATCCTCCGCCAGCGATTTTCCCCCAAAGCCGGTCGTATGGGTCGCGCCGCTGAAGCTCAAACTGGCCCCCACAGACTCCAGGGCCTGGTATATCCCCTGAAAGTCGCGTTTCTCGGTGCCGCGCATCAGGGCCGCAGAGACGAAATCCCCAATGCCCAGCTTCTCGTCAGGATCGAATAATCCCCCCACAGCGAGGTAACCGCTCACCGTGACGGACGGGCTGTTGAAATTTGACCGGGCCAATACGGTGATGCCATTGGAAAGCTCAACGCAAGTAATGTCATCAGGGCCAGGGAGAGAAGACTGGCTAATTGCGAGCTTCATTTTGACACCTCCCCATTGGTGGGCAAATAGGTTCCCAAAACCCGCTGGCGGGGCACCAAATACGTCTGTGCAATGCGCTGCACATCATCGGTCGTCACAGCAGCCAGACGATCCAGATAACCAGTAAACCAGTCGTAAGAATCAAACATCTCCGTGAAGCCCATCCAGAAAGCCTGGTTGGTGATGCTCTCACTGCCGTAGGCAAACAGCGCCCGCGCTTGTTTGACCGCCCGATCGACGGCCTCCTGGGTCGGCGGCGTCTCCTGCACTCGCTGGATCTCTTCATCCAGCGCAGTGATGACCTCCTCAGCCGTACGGTCAGGATGGACGGTCACTGTAATGTTGTAAACATAAGGGTCAATAGTCACAGGCAGGCTGCCTCGCACGCCCACTGCCAGGTCGCCCTCCACCAGCTTGAGATAGAGTTGCGAGGTCTTGTTGGAAATCCCGCCGCCAAACATGTTCAAACCCGTGGGGCCGGTCAGCAAACTATCCAGGACGATGAAGGGGAAGAAGTCCGGGTCTGAGGCGACCGGAGAGTGATAGAGCACCTGCACATACGTTGTATCGTCAGAACCCTCCACGGTCAGGCGATGTTCACCACGCTGGGGGGGCTCGGGGCGTGCCGGTCGTATGGGATCATCACCAGCCCCCAAGGGCCCATACAGCGCTTCGATGCGCTCCCTCACCGCCTGGGTTTCGAAATCTCCCGCCACGACCATCACGGCATTATTAGGCCGGTAATAACTGCGATAGTGATTGTAAAGATCATCACGCTGGATGGTTTGCAGATCGGCCATATCTCCAAGAATCTCATGATGATAGGGGTGCACCCGGAAGGCCGCGGCCCGCATCACCTCACCCAATTGGAAGAGAGGCTGGTTCTCGCTGCCTTGCCGCTCAGAGATGATCACCGTGCGCTCAGATTCTACTTCTTCGGCGTCGAAGATGCTGTTGACCATGCGGTCCGCTTCCAGGCGCAGGGCCAGGTCGATCTTGTCGGCGGGCATGGTCTCGAAATAAGTTGTCCAATCCAGGTAGGTAAAGGCATTCCAGACACCCCCTTCCCTGGAGACGGCCTTATCGAGAACGCCGCCAGGAAACTGGGGGGTGCCTTTGAACTGCATATGCTCCACCCAATGAGATATCCCCGTCTTGCCGGGGATTTCATCGCGCGACCCAACCCGATACCAGACCCAACTGCTGATGATCGGCGCTGTGTGGATCTCCTTGAGCATCACTCGCATCCCATTGGAAAGTTTTAATTCAGTTATGGGAGAGTCCATCTAAAGCAATACCTCATAAAAAGATTTTATTGCGACCAACTCCGGAGACAGCTATCCCTTTGGGATCAAGAACCACCCAGGAACAAACCGGCACAGCCAGGTGAACGGGGGCTGTCTCGTCAACAATCAAACTGGAATTGTATCATCAACAACCGCTTTAAGATGGCCTCTTTCCATCGCGCGAGGCTGGCAGGTCACAAACAAGGGCAGGTATAATACCCACAGAAGCTAACCAACCCTCGGAGGAACACACTACATGGAAAATGGGAATTATCTTGTGGCTGTCGTTGGCGCTGGCCCGGCTGGCTTATATGCTGCTAAAAAACTGGCCCAGGCTGGGGTCGAGGTGGTCATTTTTAACCGCGACATCAAACCGGGCGGCCTGGCTGAATATGGTATTTATCACACCAAATATCGTATGAAGGCTGGTCTGCGCAAACAATTTCAAAAGATCCTCGCCGAGCAGAAGATCACTTATTACGGGAATGTCAGGGTCGGAAATGCCGGGGATTTGAACCTTGATGACCTGCGCCAGATCGGATTTCAGGCCATCGTCGTGACTGTTGGTGCTCAGGGCACCAAATGGCTGGGGCTGCCCGGAGAAGACCTCAAAGGGGTTTTCCATGCCAAAGACCTGGTCTATCACTATAACAAGCTGCCGCCCTTCAGTGAACGCCAGTTCGCCATCGGGAGGCGCGTCGCGCTGATCGGTGTGGGCAATGTGATGATCGATATTGCCCATTGGATGATCCGCGACAAGAAAGTCGATGAAGTGATCGCAGTAGCAAGGCGAGGCCCAGCAGAAGTCAAATTCACCAAAAAAGAGATGGAAAGTGTAGCCCTCAACCTCGATCTGGATGCTCTAGAGGCTGAGTTCGAGCGCGTTGCCGTGCACATGCGCGCCGTAGATCAAGACCCCACGGCAGCCAAGGATTTCATCCTCTCGGCGCTGCCAAAGGCCAAAGAGCCTAATTCGGAATCGCGCTTCACATTTCAGTTCCTCTCATCGCCAACGCGAATGCTTGGAGATGACCGTGGAGAGGTGCGCGGCCTGGAAGTTGAGGACACAAAATTGGTCGCCCGCAATGGGGGCACGAAAACCCACCCGCTGGGCACCAGGCGCGTCTTAGATGTGGACACGGTCGTGTTCTGTATCGGGGATAAGGTCGATGAATCGTTTGGCCTTCCGGTCCAGTGGAATGCTTTCGTCAAACATCCCACCCCTCGCTACCCGATCAACGAGCTTTCCTACGAAGTGTTCGACCCGGAAACGCAAAAACCCTTAGAAGGTGTCTTCGTAGCTGGGTGGTCGCGCGAGGCCAGCAGCGGATTGGTCGGTTATGCCCGTAAAGACGGAGAAAATGGCGCCGAGGCCGTGCTTCAATATCTTCAAACCTTACCCGCTCCCGAAGACACCGCTAACCATCTTGGAGCTGTTGCTGAGAGGATGGCGAAACTGCCTCACCCCGTGGTTGATAAGGCCGGTGTTGAAAGACTCAGCCAGATCGAAAGGGCGCAAGCTGAAGCCCACGGCCTGGAAGACTTTAAATTCGCTACAAATCGAGAAATGCTTGAAGCGTTGGGATAATTCCCCCGCGTTTCCTACTCTTCCATGTGGGAGTCGGGCGATTTTTTGGGCAAAATCACCAACAGAAAGCCGATTGCGATGACAACTTCCCCCACCACTACCCCCGCGGCTTGCAAGGGGCCGAAATATGGCACCATCGGAAAGGGTTGGGTGCCAAACCCGAACACATCTGCCAATCCTGAGACAAAAGCGATCACATAACCGGTACTGACCAGGCGCAGGCCGATATCGGCAGCCAGGGACCGCTCTCCCGCTGTCCACTGAATTGAAAAACTGATATATCCTCCAACACAAATAACCGCCAGCCCTATTAAAAAGACCGCGATCTGCACAAACCCCACCACCGGGCTGCGGTCCAAGTTGAAAATACCGGGTTCGACGCCCATCAGAAATAGCACAAAGCCAAAGATCGCTAATCCCAAGCCAACCCCCTCCCTGCGAGACCCATTCTGAGACCTTACCTCAACCACAACACTCATCCTTTCACAGGCCGTTCTCTAAAAGTGTGATCCAATTCCGTCCTAGAATGGCAGAAACATCCTCCTCAGTATAACCCTTATTGATCAAGATAGGGGACAACTTCCCTAAATCAGCGACGGTGTCGATCTCTAGGGGGGTATTCTGCAAACCAAAACCGCCATCGAAGTCGCTTCCCAAACCCACGTGACGGGCATCCCCCGCCATTTGGCAGATATAATCGATCTGTGCAGCCACAGAATCCAGGGTGACGAGATGGCGTCCGTCGCGTTCCTGCCACCCAGAAAGCAAGAAGCGGTTAAAGGGGACTACACCGATCACAGCATCGCGCTCCATCAAGCCATGGATCACGCGATCAGAGAGGAAGCGGTTGCTGTCGAGACCATCGAGCAGCGCGGCGGCATTCGAATGGGATGCAATGATCGAACCAGGGTATGCATCCAAAGCCCCCAACACCGCCTTCTCATCCATATGGCTGATGTCCAGGATCAGGTCCAAATCCGCCATGCCCTCCAACAAGGCATGCCCTTCTTTGGTCATTGGGCCGGGTTCGCCAGTGCCGCCGCAGAAACGGGTGCCTGCCCAGGCAGGGCCGATGATGCGCACGCCGCGTTCCCACCATTCAGCCAGCTCCGACGGATCGCCTACAGCCTCAGCACCCTCCATCAGAATGACCAGGCCCACCGGCGGAGAGGAAGCATCAGATTCCCACTCGTCCAGATGATCGTGCAATTCTTCCTGCGCCCGCAACAGACGGAACTTGTCGGGATGATCCTCTACCAAACGGTGGTAGACGTCGATTTGAGCCTGATAGCGATCAACTGCTTCCGCGAAGTCACGATAACATTGCGTATCCCAAGGGCCCAGCTTACGTCGGGCAGGCGCTGCGAAAAGCGTTGCGAAGACGATTGCCACGCGCCCACGCTGATAGTCCGGCCAGCCCAACAATGTATCGCCATTGTGGATGGGGGCCTCGCTGCCGCGTTCCCGGCGGCGCGTTTCAGACGCCGAGAGGGTGTAATCACGGTCGAAGGCGAGCACATTCCAGGCCAGGTCTTGATGCGCGTCTACAATCAGCATGGATAAAATCAGCCTTTCAATGAGTCCGCAATTTGACGGTCGATCTTCCCCATGGGGTAATCGTTGAGTTCTGAGGTGGGCACCCATCGCAGGGCATCATGGCCCAATGGTTGAGGTTCCCCAGAGAGCAGCGCAGAGCGAAAAGCGTGCAGGGTGACCCGGAAGTGCGTATAAGCGTGCTCGTATACGCCGAGAGGCTCCCGGACTTCGATATCCGCACCCAACTCCTCGCAAATTTCGCGCTTCAGGCAGGCTTGCAGAGTCTCTCCCGGCTCGGTTTTACCCCCCGGGAACTCCCACATCCCTCCCAGCAAACCACCCTCTGGCCGCTGCCCGATGAGCACATTTCCATTACGCTGGATCACCGCCGCGGTAACCGTATGGTGGGGGATGCTATCTTTCTTCTTTCGAACCGGGCGCAGGTTTGGCACGCCAAGCTCGCGCGCCTCACATAGCTCAAACAAAGGGCACCGATCACACGCCGGCTCGCGCGGCACGCATACCGTGGCCCCCAAATCCATCAAGGCCTGGTTGTAGTCCCCGGCTTGACCCGATGGCAGATGCTCGCGCGCCAAAGTCCAAAGACGCTGCTCCCCAGCGGACGAGCCTAGCGCTTGGCTGACGTTGAAGGTGCGCGACAACACCCGGCGGATATTGCCATCCAGGGCGGCTTCATCCAAGCCAAAGGCAATCGAGGCAATGGCAGCAGCCGTATAAGGCCCGATCCCTGGCAGGCTTTTCAGTGAAGCCACATCAGCGGGTAATTCGCCACCATGCTGATTGATGACCATCTTTGCCGCCTTGTGCAGATTGCGCGCCCGGCTGTAGTAGCCCAAACCTTCCCACAGATTGAGTACATCCTGTTGCGAGGCCTCAGCCAGTACACGAAGATTCGGAAAGCGCGCCAACCACCGTTCGAAATAGGGGATCACGGTCTCCACCCGGGTTTGCTGGAGCATAATCTCCGAGACCCACACCGCGTAGGGATCGGCCATCCCGCGCCAGGGCAGGTCACGGGCGTTTTCAGCGTACCAATCCAACAATTTTTCAGCAAATGGGGTAACCATAGGTATGCAAGCAAAGAAGCGTATGCCAGGCAGCAGCACTGTCTGGCATACGCTTCTTTCAGGACATTTACATTTGGAAGCCAGGCTGCTCTTGGACGGTTTTGAACTCCAAATCTTTGACGTAATCTTGCAAACGCGCTGTCAGACCATCCCACTCTTGAGAGAGGATAATCCGGCGCAGCTCGTTGGGGTCATTAGTCTTCGCCGCGGCCAGGATTTGAGGGTGATCGCCATAAACTGTGACCCAGGCCTCGGTCGTTTCGAGTCCCAGTTGTTGAACTTCCGGGATAAATTCACGCACCACAAATTCAAAGTACTCTTGTTCGCGCCCCGGCAGGATATTCCAGGTCATCAACAGCTTTACGGCCACAATCTCTCTCCAGATATCACGCCTGATACTCCAAGACCACAACCTGAGTCTCGGCCGGGACGGATGAAGGCGTCACTGATAGCTCTTCCACAGGCTTGATCGTTCCCAGGCCCATCTCTTTGAGGAATTTGCTGAGCGGGTCTAATTTGATTTTGCATTTAGGCATGCTGTAATGCATGGGGATCACGATTCCCGGTTCAAGCAAGCTGATCACCTCGGCAGCCTTGGCGGCATTCAGGCCTTCACCCCCACCTACGGGCACCAGGGCGACGTTCACCGTCCCCAATGCCTCCACCTGAGACTGGCTGGGCACCCGATACAAATTGCCGAGATGGGCAACCGCCACACCCTCATAATCGAACACATAAAGCGTATTGCGGAGCTCATCTTTTTTGCGTTGGTTGCCGCCATTGGTGCGCACCGCGGTGATGAAGACATTCCCGATCTCATACTCGCCCGGCCCGCACACCATCCGCTGCTTGGATTTCACCGCTCCCTGGTTGTTGTAGGCTGGCGCATCCTGGCTGATGGAGACAATATGCCCGCGCAGGTTCAGAGGTCCATAACCAACCACTTTGTCGTCATATGGATCGGTGACAACCGTTGCTAAACCGCGTGCTGAGAGTCGAAAACAGGAATGTCCATGCCAGGTTATCTTCATTGTAAATCCGCGTCCTTGTCCTTCATCAGATTCTGCCCGATTATACTTCATCGGGGGGGAAACCGCCAAAATTCATGATATGATCTCGCCCATGAAAATTTACTGCCACATCGTCATTTTCATCATTTCTTTTTGCACTTTAGTGGCCTGTGGAACGCCGCCGGTGGCATCAACCAATACCCCGACCATTGCGACCCAAACGCAGACGCAGACATCCACCCCTTCCCCCGAGGCCACAGTCGCTCCCACGGCCACCCACACATCAACGGCCAGTCCCACCCCAACAACGCCTCCCCAGCCAGAAATCCAGTATGTGATCTCCACCGAGCTAGATTATGTCAATCGAACGCTGACAGTAGCCCAATTCATCAGCATTCCCAATACCTCATCAACCGCTATCCGAGAAATCATCCTCCTGGTGCCCCCAAATTTATACCAGGACGCTTTCCACTTGAAGCAAATCACCTGGGATGACGGCCAGGAGATTGCAGATCATGCCCTGAGAGGCTCCCAATTATCCATTCCACTGCCAGAGCCGCTCGACCCCGGTACAACGAAAAATATCATCCTGAACTATGAGATTTGGCTGCCTCCCAACGATGCTTCTGACGAAACGGGGCCGACCCCCTTTGGGTACACCACCCGTCAGATCAACCTGGTGGATTGGTACCCTTTTGTGCCACCCTATCGTGATGGCGAGGGCTGGGTTACGCGAGACCCCTGGGCTTTTGGTGAATTTCTCGTTTACCCCGTTGCGAATTTCGATATCAACATCACACTCAAAAATCTCCCCCAGCCAGTGACCATCGCTGCCAGCGCACCTGATATTGGAGAGGGGGAAACCCACAGATACCATCTGAAACAGGGTCGCAATTTCGTCTGGTCTGTCAGCCCATCTTACGAGGTCTCCGAAGAGCAGGTGAACGGTACAACCATCATGGGGTATGTCTTCACCCCCGATGTCGTCGCAGGAGAAAGCGCCTTTCAAGCCACCATAGACGCTTTTCAACTCTATACTGAACTCTACGGCCCCTATCCCCATCCCATGTTATCAATGGTACAGGCCGACTTCGACCACGGCATGGAATACCAGGGCCTGTACTTCCTCAACCGAGGCTTCTTCGCTTCCTTCGACGGCACCGCCGGGAGCTTCCTGGTCGCCATTGCGGCCCATGAAACCTCCCACCAATGGTGGTATGGATTGGTCGCCAACGATCAGGCCTTAGAGCCTTGGCTTGATGAAGCCTTAGCCACCTACAGCGAGTATTTATTTTACGAACACTATTACCCTGAGAGATTAGATAATTTCTGGTGGGATCATCGCGTGAACCCTTACCATCCTGCCGGGTGGGTGAACAGCACCCTTTACAATACCTCAGGTTATCGTGAGTATCGCGACGCCGTCTACTTGCGAGGGGCAATATTCTTGAACGATCTGCGAGAGCTGATCGGCGATGAAGCCTTCTTCGCATTCCTAAAGGACTATGCCTCCACATATACAAACCAAATCGCAACTGGAAACGATTTCTTTCGGCTGCTGTCGAAGTATATAGACACAGACCTCAGTGATCTCCTAGAACTATATTTCCTCAGATAACCCATCGCGCAGCATCCAGCCGCAACCAGACGGCAGTTACTAGCCAGTCTCTCTGCAGAAGCAGCAAACCAAAGCCCTCGATCGCAGTAAAGCGGTCGGGGGCTTTTTCTATTTTAACCCTTTACGAACTCTAAATGGAATCCACAAATGATCTAAACAAGTTCTGAACATCTCTCCGGTAAACTGATGGCCAAGAATCAGGTGAGCAGGCGTCAGATATTCGAAATAACCATCCACAGAATTGGCTTGACCCCAATATCCGACGCCCAGTACCCAGGAGCACGTTATGACTGTAAAAACCCAAACCACACCAATCACCCCCGCCTCCCGCGCGGATGCCTCGGGCATCAGCCGCCAGAAAATCATCGCTACGGTGGGGTTGTTAGCCATTATCGCGCTGGGCGCTTTTCTGCGCTTCTACCAGCTCGGCGCTTACAGCATCGGCAACACCTATTACGCCGCCGCGGTCAAATCCATGCTCACTTCCTGGCATAACTTCTTCTACGTGACCTTCGAGCCGGGCGGCTCGGTGACCGTGGATAAGCCCCCGCTGGGCTTTTGGGTGCAGGCGGTTTCGGCGTACTTCTTGGGCGTCAACGGCTTTGCCCTGGCCTTTCCCCAGGCCCTGGCCGGGACGCTCTCCATCCCCGTGCTCTACCATCTGGTTCGCAAATATTTCGGCATCTGGGCCGGGTTGGCCGCCGCCCTGGTGCTGGCCCTGATGCCTGTGGCCGTCGCCACCGAGCGCAACAACACCATCGACGGCCTGCTGGTCTTCGTGTTGCTGCTGGCGGCCTGGGCTTTCCTCAAAGCAACTGAGACGGGCAAAACCCGCCACCTGCTGCTGGGTGCCATCCTGGTCGGCCTGGGCTTCAACATCAAGATGCTGCAAGCCTATATGGTGCTGCCCGCCTTCTTCGCCGTCTACTTCTTGGGTGCCCGTGCCCCCTGGTGGAAACGCATCCTTCAGCTTGGCCTGGCAGCCATTGTCATGTTGGTAGTGTCCTTTGCCTGGGTTATCGCCGTTGACCTCACCCCCGCCGACCAGCGGCCATATATCGGCAGCAGCGAAGACAACACCGTTTTGGAACTGATCATCGGCCATAACGGGCTGAGGCGTTTGGGCCTCACCGGGAACAATCGCCGCTCCGGGGGGGATGGCCCGCGCGCTGGGGCCGACGGCCCCGGGGCTGGCCGCTCCCCCACAGATGGAACCACGAACCGACCTCCGGCGGGGTCCGCCCCTCCCGGCCAGAACACCGTCCCCGCTGATAATCGCCCCAATCCACCCCGGGAAGTTCTCGATGCCTGCACAGGTCTGGCGGAAAGTGAGGCTTGCACTGCCAGCTTACGCAACGGAAATACCGTCGAGGGAACCTGCCTGAATAACGCCCAAGACCAGTTAGTCTGCGTGCCAGAAGGCAGGGGACCACAGGCGAATCAAAATTCCCCCGCACAGCCCCAATCCTCTCCCAATCAGGATGGCCCTGCCAACAGCGGCGGCCCTGGTGGTGGCCGCTCGGGCGAGACGGGTACGGCCGGCGTGCTGCGCCTGTTCGAAGAGCCCCTGGTCACCGAGGCCAGTTGGCTGCTGCCCCTGGTGTTGCTGGGGCTACCCATTGCCCTGGTGGCGATGAGCTGGTCATGGCCGCTGAATGGAAAACAAAACAGTTTATTCCTGTGGGCCGGATGGCTGCTGCCCCCTATGGCCTATTTCAGCTTCACCACCGGCCTGTTCCACCGCTATTACTTAATCATGCTGGGGCCGCCGTTAGCCGCTTTGGCAGGCATCAGCCTCTGGAGCATCGCCAAACACTGGAAACAGAACCCCACCCTGGGTTGGCTCGTGGCAGCCTTCATCACCGGCTGCACGGTCATCTTCGAGATCTTCATCTTCCGCAGCTATCCCGATTACGCCGGTTGGGTCACGGCGATCTCGGTGCTGATCTGGCTGGCCGGAATCGGGGTGCTGGCGTTCAGTAAATTACTCCCCATTTACAAAGTGGGGCTGGCATTGTTGCTGACGGCTATGCTGGTGGCTCCCCTCACCTGGTCGGCGCTGACCACGCTCAACACCAATCCCAATGTAGCCCTTCCCACCGCGGGAGTCGGGTCCTCGGACCAAACCCGGGCCACGTTCATGACCCCCAACCAGACCACCCTCAGCGCCCGCGGGCAGGTCATCCTGGACTATCTGCTGGCCCACACCGACCCAGACGATTATCTGCTGGCGACCCTCAACGCCCGCGGCGCAGCACCTTACATCCTGGAAACCGGGCGCAAAGTGCTCACCTTCGGCGGCTTTACGGGGGGAGATGATGTCGTGGGGCTCGACGATCTGATCAAGATGATCGAAAACGGTGAACTGCGCTACATCCTGGGCATCCCACAGCAGAAACCAGAGATCGCCCAATGGATGATGAATAATTGCAGCGCCGTGGAACTCCAGACATCGGAAAACCTGAGGCCATCCAATGCCTCTGGACCGCGCGACGGCCAAACCGAAGAGGTGCTCTATGCCTGCGGAAACTAGAACCATCATTACCACACCTGCTCTCCCCGCCGGAGAGAGGGGGCCGGAACGGAGCAACAGCCTGGCTGAGGGTTTCATCCAAAAGACCCTCAGCCAGGCCTTCAAATACGCCGCCGTGGGCGTATCCAACACCCTCATTGACGCGGCAGCCTATTTCATCCTGACGCGTTGGCTGTGGCTCGAATCGCTGGCCGTGCTGGCCAAGGGCATCGCCTATGCCATCGGCATGGTCAACAGCTTCTACTGGAACCGCACCTGGACTTTCAAATCACAGAGCGACCCCTGGCACGCCGCATTCTTGTTCACCCTGACGCATATCGCCGCCCTGGGGATCAACGCCGGTGTCATGTATCTGGGCCTGGAAGCGTTTAACCTTAGTGAGATTGTTTCGCTCATCCTGGCAACCGGGGCGTCTTTCGCCTGGAATTTCATCTTGAACAAGCTGGTGGTCTTTAAATAAACGTCACTAAAGACACACTCGGACTGCATCTCTACAACCAAACGAGGTAAACCATGAAAAGTCTATCCATTGTCATCCCCGCCTACAACGAAGAAGCCAATGTACACACCACTATCGCCGAAGTGTCCGGCGTCGCTGACCAGTTGGGCCTCGATTACGAGATCATCCTGGTCAACGATGGCAGTCACGACCGCACCGGCCAGATCGGGCGCGACTTGGCTAGATTTGTTCACAACTTCCGCCTGGTGGAGCATTACCCCAACCGCGGTTACGGTGGAGCCCTCAAAGCCGGCTTCGCCGCCGCCCGTAAGGAGTTGATCGCCTTCTTCCCAGCCAATAACCAGTTCCACTTCGAGGAGATCACCCGCTTGCTGGAACGCCACGACGAAACCAACGCTGAGGTCATCTGTGGTTACCGGACACCCCGGCGAGACCCGTTCATGCGCAAATTCAACGCATTTGGCTGGAACATGCTCATCCGAATCCTGTTTGGCTATCTATGCCGCGACATCGACTGCGGTTTCAAGCTCTTCCAGCGAGATTTGCTCCATCGTATCTCCATCGAATCGGACGGTGCACTGATCGATACCGAGTTCCTCTCCAAGGCAAGACGCCTGGGCCATCGCATCGAAGAAGTGCCTGTGCCTCATCGCCCCAGAGTGGGCGGCGAGGCCACTGGAGCGAATCTCCACGTGATCGTCAAAGCCTTTCGCGATCTGTGGACCCTTTTGCAAAAACAAACCGCCGTGACCGGCTATCTGAAGTGGCGTTTTGGGCTAAGATAATCAAATCAAGGAAACATACCATGCTGACAAGAAAATTCTTCCCTATCACCCTGCTCATACTTGCAACTGTAACCGTTGCCTGCGCAACCATCCAGGCAAAAGCAGCCTCTGTCGAAGCTTTCACAGCCCAATCATCTATCCAAACCTTGACGGAGGATGCCTGTATCAACAACACCTCTAGCGAAGGCCAGTGTAAAGATTGCTGCGATAGCCTGGACACGGACGGTTCAACCCGAAAATCCTGTCGAGATTCGTGCGCCACGCAGGATTTCTCCCAGAACACGGACTTGATCAGCTTCGAAGTGGCTTCAATCCTGGGCCCAAATGGCGACTATTCATTTTGTACTTCATCGGGCGACGAGGGCACCTGCAAAGACTGCTGCGACGACTCCGCTGACCTGCAAGGAGGTGATCGCCGCTACTGCCGCGACGCCTGTGCTGGGTCTCCAGGTACTCAACCCGAGGCAGCACCCCAGGAACAGGAAGAAAGCGTCAGGGAGATGACCATCGAGCAAGCTATCTCAGACCAGGCCCAGCGCACCACCATTGCCTTCGACGCCCTGGCTTTCCTGACCGGCAACCTGGGCGCTGACTCCTTCTTCCCACCCGGCAAAGTGGCCGACTTTTGGGGTTTCCAATATCTGCGGGACAATGATCCCAGCCAAATGGGCCATAATACTGATTTCCTGACCAAGGCTGCCTTCAACATGCTGTCTATTCTGACACCCGATCAGCGCGCCGAGTTGGTGGCGCTGGCCGAGGGCCAGGTCGACTCGATCAATGAACATGGCTATAGGCGCTTTGTGCTGATGGACGCTTTTCGCCGCCTGCTGGAGGGCGACCTGCCCACCGGAACCACGGGCCTAAACGAAGAAGCTGTCAAAGCCTACTCGGCAGAGCTTTACCGGCTGGACGGCAAGATCAGCTTCGAGCGGGCCCAGGTGATGGGCGGCATTCTCCACGCTTTGGACGCCGACCAGCGGGCTCACCTGGATGCCTTGGTCGGGGTCGGGATGCTCGATTGGCCCGATGCCGAGGAACCCTCCGACGTTCGCCACCTCGAGCGTGATGTCAAAGTGGCGGTGATGACCTACGCCGGTGACATGTTCAGTTGGTACCTCGGATCGCTGGAAGCGGATGTGTATTTCTGTCCCGAGCGGCAAGGGGCCTATTTCGGCTCGTTCTACATGAAGGACGCCCCCGCTGTGGGCAATCCCGGCTATAATATCGGCACCAACATCACCGCGGATTACGGAGAAGCCTTCCTGGCAGCGCTGACCCCCGGGCAAGCGGGCCTGGTTACCACCCTGGTCGATATCCAACGCGCCAACTTGATCGGCATTGTAGACATACGCGAGCAGGTCTCGTTGGAACTACGCAAGTTTATGGCCGGTGAATCTGCCGACAACGTCAAGGTGCTGAACCTGATGAAAACCTACGGCGAGTTGGACGGCGCCATCGTCTACAACTACGCGGCAAACTTCGCCTGGGTAGGCACAACCCTGAACGCTGAACAGTTAGCGGGACTTATGGCCCTCCGCGCAGAATTATTGGGCGAGATGATCTACCCATCCGGCGCTTACCTGTATTCTCAACCAATCCCCATGCCGGAGATCCCCAATACCGATTTCTTATTCGAGTAGTAGTGAATCGAGCTGTTGAATGAAACACAAAAAAAGTATCCTATTGTTCACCATATGCTTATTGCTGCTGACCGGCTGCGACCTGGGCGCCGGTGGGGGCGAAGAAGTCCCCTCTGCTGAGCAGGTTCTCACCTCCGCGGCCGAAACAGTCTTCGCCGCCCTATCGTTGACCCCGCAGGCGACAGAGACCAGCACACCCTCCGCTACGGCAACCGCCACCAGCACGCTGACACCCAGCCCCAGCGCAACCAGCTCTTACACTGTGGCCGCGGTGTCCAATCCGGTGGGTGGCAATACCGGTGGACAGGCCAGCGGCTGCGACAACGCCACTTTCGTCAGCGATGTCACCATCCCGGATGGCACGCAGTTTGCCCCGGGAACGGCCTTCACCAAAACCTGGCGCATGCAAAACAGCGGCTCCTGCGCCTGGACGACGGCCTATTCGGTCTTCTTTGTCAATGGGGATAGCATGAGCGGCGTCAGCCCCCAACTCCTGACCACCGAGACCGCGGCTGGCTTCTCGCTCGAAATTTCTCTGGAGCTAGTTGCCCCAGCTACCGCCGGCACCTACACCGGCTACTGGCAGCTCAAGAACGCCGCTGGGGAGCCTTTCGGTCACAATTTCTACGTCCAGATCGTGGTCACCGGGGATGCCACCTCGACCGCGACCACGACGGAGACCCCCACGGCCACCGCAACCGGGGACACATCCACCCCCACCAGCACAACCGCAGCTACTTCCACAAGTACAACGGCACCAACGTCAACATCGACGAGCACCACAGCTCCGACGTCAACCAACACCACCTTGCCTACCGCGACCGACACACCTGCACCTACGGCGACCGATACAACCGCACCTACGGCAACCGATACCCCGACGCCTTGATCACACTGTCGCGCACGCCCAGAGGCAGAAAAAGCTCGGCTAGCTCAGTTCCACCCAAACCTGAAAAGCGCCTAAACATCATCTGAACCAATCTTCGGTATAAATCTTGCAACGGCAAGCATGAAGGATGTGATTTCTCAGAGGAAGAAATGTTAGGCATACATGCAACCCGTTTGAATCGCCTGCGCTTTATAGTCGCTGATTGGGTGTTAAACGACTCCAAGCCGTTCTATGTGCGAAACCCTCTAACATGCTTGCCAACCAGAGAGGCCTTTAATGCTGCCGTCCTCGAGGGAGGCTATATTGCCCTTTTTATCGATCTTGATAACCTGAAAAAGATCAATCGGGAACACGGTTATCAGGCCGGCGATGAGGCCATTGTCACGGTTTCTAAAAGCATTATTCAGCATGTCAGAAAAACCGATCTGGTCAGCCATTGGGGCGGAGATGAGTTCGCCGTTCTCCTATACAATATCACCTCCTCCGAAGCAGAGGCCATTGCCAAAAGGATCCTTGCGCACATCAATAGGCAGGGATACGGGGTCAGCATCGGTATCGGGGATACCGTCGGAGCGGCTCAATCCTGCCAGCAAGCCGCCAAAGAAATGGGGAAGAACCGGGTTTCAAGCCTCGGCAAAGCAAGTCTGCCTAACTGGGTTCAAAACCAATATCAAACCCAAGGTATCTCTCAAAATATCTAAGCAAAAAGTCCCCTTCCGCAAAACAGGCTGCGATGATCGCAGCCTGTTTTTTTCACGGACTACCCTGGGGAGTACAATTCAGATGGATTGTCCAGTGCTCACCTTGAAATCGAGACTCGTCCCCATAAATCTCAATCAAATCTACAAATCTTCTAAACAACTTTTGAACAAGTGTTTGCTACCATTCCTTCAAGATGTTTTCTGAGTTACTCTAGGAGCAAACCATGGACAAGCAAAGCAAAACCCTGATAATCGCAGTCGCTGTCGCTTTCGCCATGACAGCCTGTAACGCCGCTCAACCGCTGGCGTCGATCTTGGTCAATAATGCTGGTACATCCTCACAAACTGCACAGCAGAGCATTACCGATGCCACCGTGATTTCAGAAGAATCCGTGATCCAAGCAGACGATCAGCTCGTCTCCGTAGAGCAAACCTCACCTGCATCCGCAGTCACAGCCGACACCGCTCCCACATACAGCTACACCATCGTGGATACAAGCCAGGCTTACTGCTACGACGACCGAGCGGGCATCTCTTGCCCAACCGCAGGCGAGGATTTCTTCGGTCAGGATGCTCAGTACAGCGGCCTGCAGGCCCGTTATGTGGATAACGGCGATGGCACCGTCACCGATCTCAACACCGGCTTGATGTGGATCCAGGACCCCGGCGACAAAATGCTTTACTTTGACGCCATTGCCTACGCCGACTCTTTCTTATTTGCTGGCTACGACGATTGGCGCGTGCCCACCATCAAAGAACTCTACAGCCTGATGGACTTTTCGGGGGTCGATGATGCCGTCACCGGCACTGACCCCTTCATCGACACCGATTATTTCATCTTTGAATACGGCGACCCCTCCATCGGCGAGCGCGAACTCGATTCGCAGTGGGTCACCAGCACCATCTACGAGGCCAGCGTGATGGACAACCAGGAATGCTTCTTTGGCGTCAACTTCGCCGATGGGCGCATCAAATGCTACCCCACCAGTAGCCGCATGGGCAAGACCTATTTCCTGCGCATGGTACGCGGCGGCGAAGGTTACGGTGAAAACGAACTCGTGGATAATGGCGATGGCACCGTCAGCGATCTTGCCACCGGCCTCGTCTGGCAGGGAGCCGACTCAACAGAGGGCATGGATTGGAGCAGCACCCTCAATTATTGCGAAAGCCTGGACTTAGCCGGACAAGATGACTGGCGTTTGCCCAATGCCAAAGAACTTCAGAGCATCGTTGACTACACCCGCAGCCCCGATACTACCGGTTCTGCCGCCATTGACCCCATCTTTTCTGTCAGCGAGATCGTCAATGAAGCTGGCCAACAAGATTATCCTTTCTATTGGACCAGCACCTCCCATGTCGGCGCCCACGGCGCCCAGTCGGCGGTGTATATCGCCTTTGGCCGGGCGTTGGGTTACTTCAACAATGTCTGGATGGATGTGCATGGCGCTGGCGCACAGCGCTCTGATCCCAAGTCTGGCGACCCCGCCGACTACCCCAGCTATTTCGGCCCCCAGGGCGACGCCAGCCGGCTGCTCAACTATGTGCGCTGCGTGCGGGGTGGCGTCTCTGACCAGGTCATCACTGGCGGTGAAGTGGATCAAACTGCATTCACGCAACCCGCTGGCGATCAGGGGCTAGATCAAAGGCCAAGTGGTCAAAATGTAGGCGGCCAGCCCAGCCCGCCCCAGGAAGCCATCGATGCCTGTTCTGGTTTGAGCGCCGGCGCGGCCTGTACGGTCGGGCCCGGCGGCGGCACCTGTGAGAACATCCAAAGCCAGTTAGCCTGTGTCCCCGCCAATAGGCCCTAAGGATTTACCCGGTTTTTGGGTACAATAATCCCATGAGCAAAACCATCCTCGTCGTAGATGACAAAGCCAATGTGCGCACGCTGCTGCGGGAATACCTGACCGAGGATGGCTTCCGGGTGGTCAGTGCCGAGAACGGACAGGTGGCCCTGCATGTTGCCCGACATGAAAAGCCCGATCTGATCATCCTCGACATCATGATGCCCGAAATGGGCGGGTACGACTTCATGCGCGCTTACCGCAAGGAAAGCGAGACGCCCATCATCATGCTGACCGCCAAACTGGAAGAAACCGACAAGGTGCTGGGCCTGGAGTTGGGCGCTGACGACTATGTCACCAAGCCCTTCGGCATGAAAGAACTGGTGGCGCGCATCCGGGCCGTGCTGCGGCGCACCAGCCAGGCCGCCCCGACGCCCAATCTCCTGCGCGGGGGCGGGATCACCCTCAATCAAGATGAGCACACCGTGAAGGTCGACGAGCAGTTCGTCGACCTGACCCCCTCGGAGTTCGACCTGCTGGGGGTGCTGATGTCCGCGCCGGGACGCGTCTTTTCCCGGTTAGACTTGCTGCAAAGGTTGCAGGGCACCGCCTTCGAGGGCGTCGAACGCACTATCGATGTGCACATCCGCAACCTGCGGACCAAAATCGAGGCCGACCCCAGCAACCCACAGCGCATCGAGACCGTCTTTGGGGTGGGTTACCGTTTTCAAGCTGATACTGCCTCCGGAGAGGAAGCATAGCCTTGCGCTCTCTGACCCTTAAGCTGCTGCTCGCCTTTCTGGCCGTCAGCCTGACCGTAGCCCTGTTAGCCGTAGCCATCACCCGCTACACCACCCAGCGAGATTTCGCCAAGTTGGTGCTGAGCAACGCCCAGAACAACTTCATCGACCTGGCCACAACCTATTATCTGGCTACGGGCTCGTGGCGCGGCTTCGCCGAGACGCTACCACGCCGTCAAAACCAACTGCCGGCGCAGCCCCAGGGCGATCCTCAAAACCCACCCCCTGGGCAGCCGCCTCAGCAGCCACCGCAACCGATAGATAACCCGCCGGGGAGAGAGGCTCAAACCCAGGCGCTGACATTTGCCCTCATCGACACCCGCGGGCGCATCGTCGTCCCGGCCGGGGAATACCGTCGGGGGGATGTCCTCTCAGAGGATCAACTGCAGGAGGGAACGGCCATTGAAATCGACGGAGAGATCGTAGGTGCTGTCATCGCCACCGGGGATATTCCGCCGCTGGCTCGGCGCGAAGAGCTGTTTTTAGAGCGCGCAAATCAATCCCTGCTCTACGCCACCCTTGGCGCGATGGCTGTGGCAGCCATCCTGAGTCTGCTGCTGGTCGGGAGACTCACTCGCCCGCTGCGTGAACTGACCGCCGCCATCCGCCATACCGCTAAAGGGGAGTTCGGCCGACAAGTGAACGTGAACTCCAAAGACGAGATCGGCCAACTGGCGGGGGATTTCAACCAGATGAGCGCCGACCTGGCCCATCTCAGCATGCAGCGCCGCCAGATGACCGCCGACATCGCCCACGACCTGCGCACCCCGCTGACGGTCATCGCCGGGTACATCGAATCCATGCGTGACGGAGTGCTCAAGCCCACCCCCGAACGCTTAGAGACCATCTTCAACGAAGTCCACCATTTGCAGCGTTTGGTAAGTGATTTGCGCACCCTTACGCTGGCCGAGGCGGGCGAATTATCTCTCAATCTGGCTCCCGTGGCTCCAGAAGCCCTGCTAAAACAGCTCCAGGCCGCCTATCGCCATCCCGCTGAAAAGCGAAAGATCAACCTCAGCGTCACCGCAGAGCCCGATTTACCGCACATCCATGTCGATCCCGACCGCATCATGCAGGTGCTCGGCAACCTGGTCAGTAATGCCATCCGGCACACGCCCGGTGGAGGGGATATCCGCATCCAATGCTCGGTCGCCAGCGACCAAACCAGTCCCGGCTCCTGGTTGCAGGTTGCCGTCACAGATACCGGCCCCGGCATCAGCCCGGCGGATATAACGCGCATCTTCGACCGCTTCTACCGCGGCGATGAATCCCGTCAAGGAGTAGAGGGGGAGTCTGGGTTGGGGCTGGCAATCGCCAAATCGATTGTCGAGATGCACGGGGGGGGCATCCGCGTTGAGAGCGAGCTTGGCCGGGGCAGCACCTTCATCATCCAACTGCCAACTTTGGGATGAAGAATCTTGATGACTCATACGAAGCGCCCTTCAATTCCTGGGCTGGACTTTAAGAAAGTCCAGCAATGAGCGATGCGGAAACAATATTTCGGGTAGCAAGCCAACCGCGTTGGCGGCCGGATTAGACAAAAACGCCTGCTAAAACCGCCCAACCGAGTTGGGCGATTGACCCGGAAAGGTTTTCTAAAGAGAAAAATCCATATGCGATTGCCTTACTACAACCATAATTTTGCTTGACTCTTGCGAAACCTCCGGTATAATCGCACCATTCCGATCTCGAAAGATCAGCACGGAGACGAGTAATCGTGCAACCTTCCAGAGAGCCGCCGGTCGGTGTGAGGCGGCAGGTCCAGCGATGAAATCCCCTCCGTCCCCTGTTCAGGGGATCGCTCCCGCAGAGATAAAAACCGTTTATCGTAAGGGAGCCGGGTTCGCCCGTTAGCGCGAAGATGAGGCTGTCCCATCGGGGCGGCAAAAGCAGGTGGCACCACGAGCGCCCCCCTCGTCCTGCACGGAGAGGGGGGCTTCACATATCTTTATTTGGAGGTGCACCATGTTAGACATCAACCTGATCCGCGAAAACCCAGATCTCGTGCGAGAGGCGCTCAAGAAGCGCCAGGAAGACCCCGCCCCCGTTGACCGGGTCCTGGAATTGGACGCCCAGCGGCGCGATCTGATCCAGAATACGGAAAGCCTCAAAGCGGAGCGCAACAAAGTCTCGAAAGAGATCGGGAAAATGCAGGACGCTGACGAGCGTCAGGCCAAGATCGAGGCCATGCGCGCCGTGGGGGATAAGATCAGCGACATCGATGAACAGTTGCGGGAGGTGCAGGCCTCCCTGGATGCTGTCATGTCCACCCTGCCCAATATGCCGGACGAGCGGACTCCCTTGGGGGTGGACGAAAGCGAAAACGTGGTCCTGAAGACCTCGGGGGAACTTCCCGAGTTTGACTTCGAACCCAAACCCCACTGGGACCTCGGCCCAGAGCTGGGCATCCTGGATTTCGAGCGCGGCGTCAAGATCACCGGTTCGCGCTTCTATGTGCTCAGTGGCGCGGGAGCGCGTTTGCAGCGAGCCTTGATCGCCTTCATGCTCGACCTGCACATCAAGCAGGGCTACACAGAGAAATACACGCCCTTCATGGTGCGCACCGATACCGTCTTCGGGGCCGGGCAGCTGCCCAAATTCGCCGATAACCTCTACAAAGACCACGAGGAAGACCTCTACTTCGTCCCGACTGCCGAAGTGCCGCTGACCGGCTACCACATGGATGAGATCATCCCCGAAGAGCAGCTTCCTCTTTACTACACCGCTTACACGCCCTGCTTCCGCCGCGAGAAGATGAGCGCCGGACGGGACGTGCGCGGCATCAAGCGCGGCCACCAGTTCGATAAGGTCGAGATGTACATGTTCACCAAACCCGAAGATTCTCCTGCGGCCTTCGAGAAGATGTTTGCCGACGCCGAGGAGACCGCCGCGCTGCTGAGGCTGCCTTACCGGACGCATCAGCTCTGCACCGGCGACCTCGGCTTTGGGGGTAGCCTCACTTACGATCTCGAGGTTTGGGCTGCGGGCTGCGGGGAGTGGCTGGAAGCCTCCTCAGTGTCAAACGTGACCGACTTTCAGGCGCGTCGCGCCAATATCCGCTACCGGCCAGACGGCGGCGGCAAACCGCGCTTCGTGCACACCCTCAACGGTTCCGGGCTGGGGCTACCGAGAGTGATGATCGCCCTCCTCGAGAACTATCAACAAGCCGACGGCTCGGTGGTTGTCCCGGAAGTGCTGCGCCCCTGGATGGGTGGGATCGAGGTCATCCTGCCAGAACCAAAGTGAGGCAACCAATCGCCGACTCTTTCGTAAATAGTAATGAAATCCCGGTATCAGGTGCAAGAATCTCCTCATACCCAAGCCCTACCATAACAAGGAGGCTTTCGTGCCCGCTTGGCTAGAATCTACGATTAACGTTCTCATTATCCTCACCATCCTCGTGGGCCAGTTCGGTCTGATCATCCCCATATTCCCTGGGAATGTGGTCATCTGGGTGGCGACGCTGGTTTACGGGGTCGTTTTCGGATTTGGCAATCTGGGAGGCGTGCTGTTCGCTCTGATCACATTGCTGATGTTGATCGCTGTGAGCGCGGACAACTTGCTGATGGGCGCCAAGGCCCGTGAAAGGGGCGCTGCCTGGAGTTCGATCATCACCGCTCTGGTTGCTGGTGTGATTTTCACCTTTGTCTTCCCCCCCATTGGTGGGATCATCGCCGCCCCGTTGCTTCTCTATTTGATGGAATTTCGCCGCCTGGGTGACAGCAAACAGGCTGGCGAGGTGGTCAAAGCCCTGATCATCGGTTTAGGGTTATCTTTTGCGGCCCGCTTTGTGTTGGGTTTGCTGATGATCAGCCTGTGGGCGGCCTGGGCCTTTTGGGGATGACCGTGACAGGACCACGGCCTGCCACAGCCGGTGTTCTGTTATCTGTTTACTTTCAATCAGGTCGAAAGAAAGTCATCCCCACCCCCATGCGCTCAAGACCTTCCTCGGCCCAATGCCTGACCAGGATCGAATCATCGTCTAAGGCTTCAAACAATGCCGAGATAGCAGCTTGATCCCCAACCAGAGCCAGGGCACGAACGGCCTCCAGGCGCGCGGCAGGGAGGCCGTTTTGCATTACTTCAAGCAGCGCCGGGACGGCCCTCGAACCCACAGCGACCAGGGCTTCAGCCGCTAAACGCCTGAGCATAGGGTCAGCGTCGCTCATGGCAGCCAAGAGATCGGGGATCGCTTCAGCGGAGGCCTGCTCCTTGAGAGCTAAAGCTGCACACTGGCGCACAGATAGATCGGAATCTCGCAAGCCCTTTCTGAGCAGAAGGACCGCTTCGGGTTCCGCGATCCCTGCCAGGGCGCGCGTGGCCCACCAGCGGGTATCAGCATCGGGGGAAGGGAGCAGTTCCTTCAGCGCCGGCAACGCGCCGCTCCCGAGGGCAACCAACTCGATTGCGGCGGCCTCGGCCAGTTCATCGTCGCCGGATATCAAGTTGGAGATCAGGGGCTGGAGGTTGGGCATTTCGGCAGAAGTCCGGCCTCTTTGAGAAGCCGGACTTCTTGGGATTTATTTCTCTGGCGGCGGAATGGGCAGGTCGTCTTTTACCGTCTCCACCCATTTGTCACCCTCATCGATTAACATGACAGGGATATCGTCACGGACAGGGTACTTTCGCCCGCAGTCCTGGCAGATAAACCAGGATTCTTTGTAGTACTCCAGTAACCCTTCTGTGTCTCGCACACAGGCTGGGCAGCGTAAGATTTCAATGAGCTCTTGACTGACCATTCGTTTCTCCTAAATCAGCTTTCTAATTTCTTGGCTACATATCTGTAGGACCCGAACGCGGCTTTCACCGCGCTGAAAGGATTACCTTACTAGACATCCTCAAAGCGAATATTGATATTGGTTGTGCCATTGCCCAAATCCACACCTTGCACTACGACGGCCTGGCCGCTTTCATGGCCGTCAAAAACCATGTTAAAGGTGGTTTCGGTAATGGCGGTGTTGAGGGTGCGTTCCGACAATCCCATCTCAGCGAGCGCACTGCGATAGAAACCAATCGCTTCCTCTACCGTCAGGCTGGTGGCGAAATTGACCTGATCGCCGCCTCCAGTGAAGTTCTGCACATCATCGGGGAGAGGGAACGGGGTATCGTATTCCTGGGTTTCACCGGAGGATGACATATCTTCCTCAACTGCTTCAGCCGGCTCTGCTTCCTCTACATCATCCGCGGCTTCTTCCTGGTCCGCTGGTTCTGAAGCCGGCGCTTCGGCTCCCTGATCTGCACCACCCAACACTGCGCAGGCGAGGCTGGTGATCAAAAGGGTTACCACTAATACAAGTAAAGACTGTTTTCGTTTCATGATTTTTCCTTTGGCAATTTGTACCGATAAGAGAATGGATGGTCAGCGACACGCTTCCCGCCAAGCGTTCAAATCCCAGTCCTTTACGAGGAAATCGAAGTCCATGGCGTTGGCTTTTGAGCAGAACTCAGCGCTGTCGAGTTCATATTCTACCCCAAAAACGGCCTTCCCAGCTTGGATGAATGGCTCAAGCAGGCCACAAAGAGCAGAACGATCACGAGCACCCCCGTTCGCAAAATGGTTTTTGCATTGCAAACCCCCAAAGGGCCACACCCCGGGCGCATAGAGTGAGCGCGGTGCGCCCGCCTTCACTGAAAAGTGATCTTCTCGATACGAATATTCTCCTGGCCCATCAGTTCATGCAGTTCGGCGATCAAATCTGGGTTGAGGCGGGTCGAATAATTGGGAAAATCAAGCAGAAAACCACGCCCATCCTCGAAAATGTGGAAAGCAAAGCGATCGTTGCCGGGAAAACTGATCAACCTGCCAAAGATCCGGCGCATCAACAGGGTATCGCGCACCTTTCCCAATGCTGGCCTGAGGATCACCGTGATCATGTGGATATCATCGCCATCCAATGCTGGCAAAATGGAGGAATCTGCCGTCGGATGTGCGATCGTCTCAGCAACAACCTCGTCAGGTTCAGCCGAATCGGGTGCTGTCTCCTCGGCAATCATCTCCTGCAACTGCTGTACCTCATGGAATCCCTCGGCGAGCGATAAAGCCTCTTCTACCAACGATCCTCTCTCTTGAGCTTCTTCAGGTTGCTCTTCGGGCGCTGGCGTTTCGGCAGGAGCGGTGCCTGGCACGCTGGTTTCGCCGTTGATCTCCGCCCAATCGTCTGGGAAAGCCTCCGGTGGGGGCGGGGGGCTACCGCCATCCCCGGTTTCCACCTCATAAGCAGGCGCATCTTCGATAATTCTCTTTGGGGTGGATTCGCCGGTTTCAGCCGAGGGGAGCGTACCTGGTTGAGGGCCAGGAACCCCTCCAAAATCTCTATCGGAACTTCCCCCTGGGGGCGGGTAAGAGGTTTCCAACGGGGTAACATGCTCCAACTCAGTAGAGACATGATCGACCAATATCTTCGGCTCAGCCCCCTGGGCATCCACTTTACCATCTACAAGCACGATCGCGTCATAGTCGATGAGATCGCGGTATTTTTCCCAGGTTCTTGGGAAGATCACCAAGTCGATATTACCCTGGACATCTTCCAGGGTAGCAAATCCCATGGGCTGACCCTTCTTGGTGGTATGGGGACGGATACGCGCGATCAGCCCGGCCACACGCACTTCCTGCCTGTCGCTGGCTTCGACCAGTTCCGTGGAATAATGGGTGACGGTCTGGTCGATGGCATCCATCACCGTGCTGAGGGGGTGATCGGATACATACAGACCAATCAACTCCCGCTCCCAATCGAGCTGTTCCCGGCGAGTGACCTGCGCATCGATTGAGGGCAGGTCAATATCCTCCGTCAAACCCGTTTGAGCGCCAAACAAGGTCATTTGCCCAGAATCAACGGCTGCAAAATAAGAAGAACTGATCGACACGATCCGATCCAGGGAATCGAACAACGCCGGGCGAGAACCAAATACATCCAAGGCGCCCACTTTGATCAGACATTCGAGGGCGCGCTTCCCCACTTTGCGCAAATCCGCCCGACGGACAAACTCGTTAAGGTCCGTAAATGGCCCCTCTGCGCGCGCTTCCAGGAGCGTATCGACAGGGCCATGACCGACGTTCTTGACCGCCCCCAGGCCAAAACGGATGGAGGCCTCTTTCCCTTCACCTTCGATGGTGAAGTCCCACAGGCTGGTGTTGATATCTGGGGGCAGCACTTCGATGCCCATGCGGCGGCAATCCGCGACATAAGCGGCCACTTTATCGGTATTGTTCAACTCAACCGAAAGCAAGGCCGTCATATATTCGACGGGGTAATGGGCTTTGAGATAAGCCGTTTGCACGGCGATCACGCCATAGTCAGCGGCATGGGATTTGTTGAACCCATACCTGGCAAATTCCTCCCAATCGGCAAAGATCACCGCCGCGGTCTGCTCATCGATGTCATTCTTCGCCGCCCCGGTGACGAATTTCTCGCGATGCTCCTCCAATTCCTTTCTGATTTTCTTTGAAATCGCCTTGCGAAGATAATCTGCCTCCGAAGCGGCATATCCGGCGATATCTACCGCGGCTCGCATGATTTGTTCCTGGTAGACCGGGATACCATAAGTCTCGCCAAAGATGGATTCCAGTGCTGGATGGACGTAGGTAACCTCTTCCTCACCATGCATTCGCCGAATATAGCTGGGGATAAAATCCATCGGTCCAGGTCGGAAGAGGGCCACCATGGCGATGACATGATCCAGGTTCTGAGGCTTCATGTCAACCAGATACCGACGCATCCCCGAACCTTCCACCTGGAAAACCCCCGCCGTTTCCCCCCGTCCCAGGAGTTCGTAAGTTTCAGGATCGTCCAGAGGGATATTGCCAAGGTGATACTCAACACCATGACGATTATGGATCAAATCACAGGCCCTGGCCATCACCGTCAGCGTAGATAATCCCAAGAAATCCACTTTGAGCAGACCCTGAGCGTCGATGACCGACATCGCAAATTGCGTGACCGTTTCGATGGGGCTGTCCTGGGCACCGCTCGTGGGGCGGTGAAGGGGCAGATATTCGACAATCGGCTTATCGGTAATCACCACCCCCGCGGCGTGCGTACCGGCGTTGCGCGTGACCCCCTCCATCCCTTTAGCGGTATCCACCAGGTCGCGGATGAAGTCAGTAGAATTGTAAAGCGTCTTTAGTTCAGGAACAGATTCCAGCGCTTCTTCGATGGTCACGGGTTTGCCCGGGATCGCGGGGATCAACTTGGCAACTTTATCTACCTCGTTGATGGGTATATCTTTTACCCGCCCCACATCCCGGATTGCCGCACGCGCCTTCATCGTGCCAAAAGTGATGATCTGGGCAACTTTGTCGCTGCCATATTTTCGAGCGCAATATTCCATCATTGCGGCGCGGCGGTCATCGCGGAAATCCAGGTCGATATCGGGCATGGAGACTCGCCCGGGGTTGAGGAACCTCTCGAAGATCAGGCCGTGCTCAATAGGGTCTACCAGGGTGATACCCAGGGCATATGCCACGATGGAGCCGGCCGCTGAGCCTCGCGCGTTGTACCAGATGTCTTCCTTTTGAGCGTACTGGCACAGATCCCACACGATCAAGAAATAGGCATCGAAGCCCATATCATTGATCACCTTCAATTCGTGCTCCAAACGACCGAACACTTCAGGGTCATCGGCGCGCTGTCCATACTGTCGGCGCAACCCCTGCACACAAAGATCACGCAAATAACTCTTTGCGGTTTCTCCATCGGGAACGGGGAAATCTGGCAAATGATAGTCCTTGAAGCCTAAATCCACTTCGCAGCGCTCGGCGATCAGCAGCGTATTGGAGATCGCTTCAGGGACCTCGGCAAAAATACGCCCCATCTCCTCCGCGCTTCGCAGGTAATACGTGCTATCCGACATGCGCATGCGCTTGGGATCGGTGAGCAAAGACCCGGTCTGCACTGCCAGCAAGATATCCTGCAGCTCGGCATCAGAGGGGTCGATATAATGGACATCGTTTGTCGCCACATAACGGGCTTTGTAGCGCGGGCCGAGTTCCATCAGCGCCTTGTTGATATTCACCAACTCGGGGATTTCGTGTTCCTGAAGTTCGAGGTAGAAATTTTCCGGGCCGAAAACCTCATAATACCAGTCTAACTTGGCCCGGGCTCCCGCGATATCGCCCCGGTTGATAGCCCGAGGGATTTCAGCAGACATGCAACCCGAAGTACAGATCAGCCCCTCGGCGTGGTCGGCCAGGAATTCATGATCAATGCGCGGGCGGTAATAGAAGCCCTCTAACTGGGCCGCTGAGGCGATTTTCAGCAGATTTTGGTAGCCAGCTTGATTCTGTGCCAGCAGCAGCAGGTGCGACGATTTCTTGTCGAGCTGGGCAGTCCGATCTGTCATGCCTCGGGCGGCCATATAGGCCTCCACCCCAATAATCGGCTTGATGCCCGCATCGGTTGCCGCCTTATAGAAATCGATCACCCCAAACATGGTGCCGTGATCGGTGATCGCTAAAGCAGGCATCTCCAATTCGGCAGCGCGCCGAACCAGTTTCTCAATATTGCTAAAACCGTCCAGCAGAGAGTATTCAGTATGGGTATGGAGATGGACAAAGGACATAGTTTGTAGTTAAACTACCCCAAAGTTCGGATTTTGGCCTCGACAGCAGCGACAAAATTGATTAACGGATCAACCGAATCCGATTATAGCATAGAGGTTCGAATTGCTTCTAAATCGGACTTAGAGAATCCAATTCTTTAAGTTTCGAAATCTTGCGATAGAACATAAGTTCGAATATAATCGGCCCACGTCTCAAATAAGGAGTAACCCCATGACCACTTCCCCATTCAACGGATTCTCTAAGGATACGATCTCGTTTTTTGTTGAGCTTGCTGCTAATAACAACAAAACCTGGTTTACCGAACACAAGCCCGTCTTTGAAAATTACGTCATGGCCCCGGCGCGGGACTTTGTGGTCGCCATGGGCGAGCGTTTACAGGAGATCTCCCCAGGTGTCAACGCCGACCCGCGCGTCAATAAATCTATTTTCCGCATCTACCGAGATACACGCTTCTCCAAAGACAAGACACCCTACAAAACCAACCTGGGGCTGTGGTTCTGGGTCGGTGAGGGGGCCAAATTCGAGAATCCAGGATATTACTTCCACCTCGATCCTGACAACCTCATGCTGGGAGTAGGGCTATATTCCTTTGCCAAGCCAATCATCAAGGCTTACCGCGATGCCGCGGTCGATCCCACCCTCGGCCCGGCGCTGGCTCAGGCTGTCACCGACGCTGCCGGTCATGGTTATAATGTTGGCAATAAGACCTACAAGCGCGTACCGCGTGGTTATGACCCCGAGCACGAAAATGCCGAGTTGCTGCTGCACAGCGGCCTGACTGCCGGAATCGAGTTGGGCCTCCCTGAGCAGTTATATTCCGAGGCTCTGGTTGATTTCTGTTTCGCCCATTATCAGAAGCTCTCCCCTATGGTGAAGTGGCTTCAAGCGATGAACGAGAAGTTTGTGGGGAAGGACTCATGACCCCCATACAAGCAAACACACTGCCGGAATACCGCTACGGCGCGGCGCGCACCATGGTGCATCTGCGCGGGCTGTATTTAAGGGAATGCTTGGAAGCCTGGAAACAAGCCAAAGAAGCCGGCATTGCGCTGCCGGAGACCGACGACCCCAGCTATATTTCCTTAGAAACAGTATTAGCCCACGTACTGAAGGCTGACCGCGGCTATTTGATTTGGATTTGTAGAATGCTGGAGCTGCCAGACCCCCAGATCGAACCGCCGCCGCCGTTGGACGTCATCGCCGCCCAGGCCGATGGCTACATCACGCATTTAATCGAACGCTGGCGTAAGCCGCTCGCCAATGTCGAGGAAGAACGCTTCCACAAACAAGAGTATGAATCAAATTGGGGCGTTCGTTACTGCATCGATGCCATGCTGGAACACGCAGTCATGCACCCCATCCTGCATCGTGTCCAACTTCAGGAACTGTTGCAGGAGCAATCCCCTTCCTGATAGGGTAAACTAGTGCGTTAGAATCACCGAGAGCCGGGTTCGCCATACCCGGCTCTCTCTAAGGAGGAGAAGAAGAGAAATCGCCCTTCGAGCATAAATATACTAAAACTCCTCAAGTCTTGCTTGACGTTTACCCTACGCTTAACCTACGGAATCCCATCAATCCTGAAAGCAAAAAAACATGCAATTTGCCATTCACACAGAGAATTTAGGCCGCATTTATAAGATCCGCGGCGGGAAGAAGTCAGACCCGAAGGAACTGGAAGCCCTCCGGGGCATCAATTTGGAAATCGCGCCAGGGGAACTGTTCGGGCTGCTGGGCCCCAATGGGGCCGGCAAGACCACGTTGATCAAGGTCCTCACAACCCTCTTAGCGCCCTCCTCAGGGCAAGCCTCGGTCTCGGGGTTCGATGTCATCAAACACCCCCAGAAGGTGCGCGCCAGGATCAACATGGTTTCGGGCGGCGAGTCGTCAGGTTATGGTTTGCTCACTGTCCGGGAAAACCTGTGGATGTTCAGCCAGTTCTACGGCATCCCCACGAAAGAAGCCAATCGCCGCATCAAGCACCTGCTGGACGTGGTTGGCCTTGGAGACCGCCTGAACACCAAATCATCCGATCTCTCCACCGGCCTGCGCCAAAAGATGAACATCGTGCGCGGCTTTATGACCGCCCCCGAGGTGCTCTTCCTCGACGAACCGACGCTGGGGCTGGATGTGGGCGCTTCACGCGATGTGCGCGGTTTCATCCGCCAATGGATCGATGAGGATCACACCCGCACCCTGCTGCTGACGACCCACTACATGGTCGAAGCCGATGAATTGTGCGACCGGGTGGCGATCATCAACGAGGGGCGCGTGCTCGCTTGTGACAGGCCAGCCACTCTAAAACGGCGACTTCAGCAGGATGCCATCTTCAAGATGGAGCTCAGCCCCCTCAACGGGCTGAGCGTGGACTCTTTCGAAGGCCTGCCCGGAGTCAGGAAAGCCATCCATGTCCCCAAAGATGGTTCTGCCGAACTTGACCTGATCTTGGAGAAAGACGATGCTTTGGGCGGCGTGGTCAACATGATGACCTCCAACGATGTGCATATCCTCAACCTGCAAAAGCGCGAACCCACTTTGGAGGATGTCTTCGTCGATCTTGTTGGCCGCAGCATGGAGGAGGTCGAAGCCGGTGAATCCTGAGAAGTGGCCCGCGGACAACATGGGGTTTCCTCCTGACAAGAACACTGGTCTGCGTCTGTTTCTCCAAACAGTGATTGCTCGCGCCTATCCGCGCATCATCGGGCAGCAACGCGAGAAATCGTGGGTGTTCTTCGATATCTTCCTGCCTCTGCTGGCCGTCTCAGCCTATGTCTTCGTCTATCGCGCCATCGGCGCGCCAGAGGAATATGTCGGCTTCGTGGTCATGGGCGGGGCGATGACCGCCTTCTGGATGAATGTCTTGTGGAGCATGTCCAGCCAGCTCTATTGGGAGAAGGAGATGGGCAATCTATCGTTATATATCATGGCGCCCAACTCCATGATGGCTATCTTGCTGGGGATGGCTCTAGGCGGGCTGGTGGCTACCACCCTCAGGGCCTTGGCGATCACCGTCCTGGGAAGTTGGCTCTTCGAGATTCCCTATGCCGTAGCCAGTTTCGGCCAGCTTTTCCTGGTCTTCATGCTGGCGATGATAGCCCTCTACGGCATGGGGATGTTATTTGCGTCTTTATTCTTGCTGTTGAGCCGGGAGGCTTGGCATCTCTCCAATCTGGCCCAGGAGCCGGTGTACCTGTTCTCTGGCTTTTACTTCCCCATCAAGAGCTTCAACTTCTGGGTGGCGGCGACAGCCTCCATCATTCCTCTTACCTTGGGGCTGGACGCTATGCGCCAGTTGGTATTTCCCTCCGGCGCGGCCCTGGGCTTCCTCAGCGTCCCGGTAGAGATTGGAATCCTCGCGGCGCTGTGCGTCATCTTTCTCACCGCCGCCAAGCTGCTGCTTGAGCACATGGAGAAACTGGCCATCCGTGAGGGACGGCTGACGGAGAGCAGAAGGTAATCAAAGAGCCAATGGATAAACCAGCAAATCCGCAGATGCAAAAAACATCTATCTTGAATATCCAATCCCTGATACCGGATCGCCAGACCTTCACGCGCTCCTTCCGCATAGCGGCCTGGCTGGGCTGGCAGATCGAATCCAATTGGACCGACCCTTTCCTCTTCGCGGTCTACTCCATCGCCAAGCCGTTGGCCGGTGCCGCGATCTTGGTGGTCATGTACAGCATCATCACCAATGGGGCCTTCGAGTCCCCCATCTTCCCCTACATCTACCTGGGCAACGCCTTCTACATGTACGTCGGCGGGGTGATGACGGGCATCTCTTGGGCAGTGATCGACGACCGCGAGCACTATAAGACCCTCAAATATATGTATGTAGCGCCCATCCACATGCCCACTTACCTGCTGGGCCGCGGCGTGGCGCGCTTCATCGTCTCTTCGATCTCGGTGCTGATCACGATCTTATTCGGCGTGGCCTTCCTGCACGTCAAGATCGACCTG
Source organism: Anaerolineales bacterium (assembly GCA_028278545.1). Taxonomy (GTDB): domain Bacteria; phylum Chloroflexota; class Anaerolineae; order Anaerolineales; family UBA11858; genus NIOZ-UU35. The sequence continues at coordinate 77,154 of JANQED010000033.1, read as the reverse complement.
GCTGCCGTGAACTGGGGGCTGTTCTTCGTCTCTCTGTTGATAGGGGTGCTCATGCTGGCAATGATGGGACTCATGCTGGCCGGGATTACACTGCTCATCGCGCAGCACGTCTGGTTCATCGGGGATATCACCGCCGGCGCTTTATATCTCTTCAGCGGCGCGATCTTCCCCCTGGATGTGCTGCCCAGATTCCTGCGCCCGGTGGGCTTCTTCATGCCCATCACTTACTGGTTGGAGTTGTTAAGGCGTTCCCTCGTCGGCTCCGTGGCCCAGGCCTTCCCCACGCTCTCGGGGTTCAGCAATGCCCAGCTAATGGGCATCCTGCTCGCCCTGACCACAGTTTTCGCCGTACTCGCTGCAGTGATCTTCTTCTGGTGTGAGCATCGTGCCCGTGAGCGCGGCATGATCGACATGGTGACAAACTACTAACGTCGAATGTTGGAACCTTGCACACTGTCTTGGAGGTATCGATGAGTGATGAGTCCATCTACATTGGTGTAAGCAGCCCCACCTCCCTGGGCCGGATTTGGGTCGCGGTCAGCGAACGGGGTCTGGTCGCCATATCGATGCTGGACGACAGAAACGCCTTCATTGACGAATTGGAAGAACGTCATCGTACTACGGTTATACTCGATGAACGGCGTACTGAAGCGTATACGCTTCAAGTCCAGGAGTATCTCGCCGGGGCGCGCGAGCGCTTCGATTTACCCATCGACTGGTCAGTGATGACTCCATTCCAGGAGAAAGCTTTGAGAGCGACCTGCGGGATATCCCGTGGAGAAACCCGTACCTATGGCGAGCTTGCTGGGCTGGTCGGCAATCCCAAGGCCTCCCGCGCCGTGGGGCGCGCCCAGGCTACGAACCCCATCCCGATTGTGATCCCTTGCCACCGGGTGATCAGCTCTGATGGCAAACTACACGGCTACAGCGGGCACGGAGGTTTAAAGACCAAAGCCTGGCTGCTTGAATTAGAAAGCTCAAAAATATAGCCTCCGCTGGGGTTGTTAGGCCAGCCCCAAACGAAGACAAAAGTTGCCTGCTCGCTCAAAGGCTGGTATCCTTGATGAAGCCTGAACACAGCCAAAATCCCATCTAAAAAGCTGAGGGAATATGTATATCGCAATCGAAGGCGTCATTGGCGTTGGCAAAACCACATTAGCTCGTCTCCTACAACCTGTTTTCGATGCTGAACTGCTCCTGGAAGTCTTCGAGGAGAACCCCTTTCTGGCGGACTTCTATTCCGACCGCGACCGCTACGCATTTCAAACCCAGATATTCTTTTTGCTCAGCCGATACCATCAGCAGCGCGTGGTCTCGAAGCTTTTGGGGCCTGGCAAGAGTGTGATCACCGACTACACCTTCAAAAAAGATGCCCTCTTTGCTGGCATCAACCTGGTGAACGATGAGCTTGACACTTATCACCAGGTGCACGACGCCCTGGCTGAGAAAATTCCCGTACCCGAGCTGATCGTCTATCTGCGCGCCCGCACCGATGTGCTCATGCAGCGCATCGCCCATCGCGACAGGCCATACGAAAGGGATATGGAGTCCAACTACATCGACGAGTTGAACAATGCTTATGAAAATTTCTTCGGGGAAGGTTACGAGGGCCCCAAGGTCCTTCCCATCGACACCAATAACCTCAACTACGTCGCCAATCTCGATGACTTACAACTCGTTGAACGCCGGATTCGCCAAAGTCTAGAGATGCCCCCCTTCCAAACGGAGCTCCCGCTCGACCTTAAAGACGCTGCTTGACCATCTCGTTGGGGATAACGACGAGGTATAAGGAGGAGAATATATGCAGCTTACCCCTGGGAATCTCAAACAATTTGCTGAAACTACGGTCGAAAAAACAGCCCGCGCCAACTTCGACATCATGGCGGCATACCTGCGAGGCTCCCTGGTCATGGGAGGTGACCCTCTGCTGGGCAATACCACAGATATCGATCTCGTTTACATACACGCCGATACTCCCGAAACCAGCCGCGAAATCGTCAGGCTGTCGGACGAGGTCCATCTGGATATCGAACACCACCCCCAAGAAGAATACCTCAAAGGGCGGGAACTGCGCCTCCACCCCACAATGGGGCCAAATTTATATAATGCGCAAGTTCTCTATGATCCCCAACACTTCCTGAACTTCACGATCGCAACCGTGAGAGGCATGTTCCACCGCGAAGACTACACCATAGCCCGCGCGCGTTCCGCGATAGAGAACGCTCACCGTTCTTGGGCGGAACTGCAAGATCTTCCCCAGACAGCCGACCAGCAAACGGTCGCGAGATATTTGAGAACCGCCGCAGAGATCGCCAATGCGCTGTCCCTTCTCGTCGGCGAACCCCTGACTGATCGCCGCTTTCTCAGCACTTTCGCAGCGCGCACGCAGTCGCTGGGTCAGGCCGGGTTATATGCCGGGCTGATGGGCTTGCTGGGCGCGCCGCGCGTGGAAGTGGAAACCCTCCACGATTGGGTATCGATATGGGATACCAGCTATACTGCCATATCCATAGCCAATCGCCCTCCCCAGATTCACCCCGATCGCAAAGAGTATTACTTGCGGGCGTTCGAAGCGCTATTAGCCAATGAAAGGCCCAAGGATGTCTTGTGGCCTCTCCTGCTCACCTGGACTCAAGTCGCCGGCTGCCTTCCAGAAGACGACCCGGCTTTCCTGACGTGGCAATCGGCCTTCGAACAACTGGGATTGCTCGGCGAGGATTTCCCAGAGCGTATTGAGGCGTTAGGGGTTTATTTGGAACAAGCCCAAGAGAACATAGAAAGTTGGGCTTTTGAACATGGCGTCTGATGAAAACCGCAGAGTTGGCTTCGCTTGCAGCCAACTCTTTTCTTTTAGGGGTAATATCTTGGCAGCAGCACCTTGAAGGTTGAGCCTCGCCCTGGCCCGTCAGATTCCGCCCAAATCCGGCCATCGTGAAGCTCCACCAGGCCCCGGGCAATCGCTAATCCCAGGCCCAAACCTTCGTAACGGCGCGTCATATGATGCTCTATCTGGTAGAAGTGCTCGAAGATGCGTTCTAACTCATCAGAGGGGATTCCAATGCCGCTATCTTTGACCTCGATGAGGACATCTTCCTCGGTGGCGGTCACCTGCAATACAATACTGCCTTTGGTGGGCGTAAATCGAATAGCATTGTTCAACAAACTTGCAAAAACATCTTGAAGCCGGTCATCTGCGTAAATCCAGAGATCCTGCGACGGTTGGATCAAGTCGAATTGATATTCTCTGGCTTCAGCCATCTGAGAAATCTCATCATAAACCCTGCGAACCATCGACTGGATATGTATCGGCTGCAAACGAAGCTTCGTAGCACCTGTATAGAGCAAGTTCATATTGGTCATATCTTCAAGCAGCTTGCGCAGCCGCAGTGCGGCCTTGTAAACGGTTTCGGCAAGTTCCGAAAATTCTCCCTTGGCCTGCTCTTTTAGAAAAGTGGTATAGCCCAGGATAATCCCCAGCGGCGTGCGCAGCTCATGAGAAGCAATAGCCATGAAGTCAGCCTTGAGTTTGTCCGCCTTGCGCAGTTCTTCATTAGCCTTCTGCAACTCGTCCACGATGCGAGCATTGTTGATCGCCACCGCAGCCTGCGCGGCCACGATGGACAGAGTTTGGGTATCCTCATCCGTGAAATTGCCGCCATCTTTGTTGAGCGCTTCGATGACCCCGACCGCACGACCGCCGATATTCATCGGTACTCCCAACAAACTGCGCACATGATACCCGGTGCGCTCCTCGACCACTTTGTAGTAGCGAGGATCAGTCGATACATTGTCTACGATAAGGGGTCGGTTTTCCTGAAAGACCGTCCCGGCAATACTCCCACTCAAAGGTACGGAGATGGTTTCAAGCTCGCCAGATTCCGCGCCGCTGGCAGCAGCAAAATAGAGCTGGCTATCTTCTTCATTGTAGAGCAAGATAGAAGTCGCTTCACATTGCAGACATTCAATGCCGGCATTGAGAATGTTTTTCAGCACAACCTCTAATTCGAGCGTGGAATTCAGCGTCAGGCTGATATCCACGAGCCGCCTCAACATCTGCACCGTGGAGGTCTGATCGGCTCTGTTGCTCATGCTCGTACCCACGACTCTACTTTCACTGTTCGTATCGAGATTCCTCCACCATCTCACGGAATTGAGCCCCCTCACCCGCTGCGGCCACATCACCGACGCCATCGGTGGCATAACGGGCCTCGGCGGCTTCAAGCGCGGCCTGAGAGGCGCGCGGGGTGACCGCCCATTTCCCACAATGTGGGCAGCACAGCAACTTACCAACCACCAGATTAGGTGCCAGGAAGCTGGCCGAATAAGGCATTTGGCAGCGAGGACAAACCACACCCCCCGCAGCCCCATATTCTCCCAGCTTGAAATCCTTCTTCCTGCCCATAAGCACAGACCCTAAAATCCCCAGCAGCGAAATCCCGCCGACACCTACAAACAGGGGCACAACCAGCCTGCCAACGTTCTCCCAGGCCTGTTCCGCAGTGATCAATTCACGCCTTAACTCGCTTGAAGATAGTTGAGTGCCGTCCGCACGGTAGCCAATCGCGGAAAAGGTATGCTCGCCAACGGAGAAGTCGGCTGTATTGAATTTGTGCTCAAAAGGGTCTTCTGTGGCGGTATGCACAACTTGGCCATCGATTAGAAAATACACCCGCATCAGATCATCCGGCGAGCGCACTTTCAGGGAGAAGCTTCCCTGGATTTTGCCACCCGCGGCATAACCAAAATCTTTGCGCAGACTGACAATTAGCACATCGACTTCTTCCTGGGCAGCTGCCGACAGCGGCAGCGCCACCAGGAATAGCACAAACAAAAATGAGATCATCCATTTCATGATCGAATCCTGAAAACAACTATATCGCCGACCACCCGATGGTCAACGTTTTACTATTCTAACCCTAAAAGGGCTTTTTCGAGATCGAATTTTGGGATGGCAAACCCACAAATCCAAAGACTTCGGAAGTCTCTTCCTTACTTCCAGCGCGTCAAGATCGTCTCTCGTTGGAACAACTGCGTTGCAAAGGCCAGCAGCCCCGCATCCAGGATCAACAGCCCAACCGCCATCCACAAGATGATGCGCTCATTGAGGAAGATCAACCCAGTGGACTGGCCGACAAACAGCCCGATCAGCGGCAGCACAAAGATCGCTGAGATTTGCTCGGCTACCCGGGGATCCGTCACCCGCGAAGAGATCATCACCGCCAGACTGACCCCAGCCAGCGCCAACAAAGGGCCAACTACGAAGATCGCACTCAACCACAAGGGATCGAACAGCTTCGCCAACACACCCGGGCTGACCGCCAATATGCGCGCTCCGATCATATACAAGAAGAAGCACAGCCAGGTTGCCACCACGGCCGGGATGGATGCTGCCAGGGCTTTGCCCGCCAGCAGTTCCAGGGTGGTGATCGGCGTCGCCAGGAGAGGTTCCAGGGTGCGCGTCGTCTTCTCTCCGACGATCGAATAAGAAGCAAAGGTAATCGGCACAATCATCGGCACCATCATGAACAACAGCATGAACTGGCTGACGATGAAATACTGCATACATCCGCCGGCTTCCAGCCCGCCGCACATCTCCAAAAATTGGGGAGGCACATCCGAGAAGGCCACAGCGTCACCCCAATCCCCGGATGACCTGCTGACATAGAGAATGATCAAGGGCAGAGCCGTGAACAATAAAGGCAAAAAGGCTACCGTGAACAGCACGAAGCGATTCTTGAACACTTCGGCCCATTCTTTTCTAATCAGAGTCCAGATTTTATCCATCACAACACACCTTCAATCCGCTTGATTTACCAATTGCAGGTACACATCTTCAAGCCTGCGGCGCAATTCCCCGACGAACTGGATTTCCGCGCCCCCCTCAACCAGAGCACGGACCAGTGCCGGGTTGTGCATCTCAGGCTCATCCAACCCGATCACAAGTTTGTGGTCGATCACCTCGACCGACTGCACGAAATCGAAATTCTCTACTATCTTCGTAAATCCCTCCTCAACATCGCGGAGATGAAAAACAACCTTACGCCCGAACAACTTGCGCCGCAGAGCGGTCGGTGTATCCAGGGCCAACAAATTGCCCCTGATCACCGCGATGCGGTCACATAGCCGGTCCGCCTCGTCGAGATTGTGGGTGCACATGATGATCGCCCGTCCATCGCTCTTCAGATCGGCGATGAAACCCCGCAGCATACGCGCGGCCTGCGGGTCAAGCCCGCTGGTAGGCTCATCCAGGAAGAGCACGCTGGGCTCGTGCAGCAGCGTCCGGGCAATGGCTAATTTCTGCCGCATCCCTTTCGAAAAGGTCCCCACAGCCTCGTGGCGGCGCTCCCACAGCCCTAACAAGCGTAGATAACGCTCAACCTGACCATTCACATCCTCAACATCGTAGATTGTGGCATAAAAAGACAGGTTTCGTTCGGCACTAAGCTGGTCGTATAAACCCGGCGATTCGGTCAGAATCCCCACGCTACGGCGAATCTGCTGATCCTGACGGCCAATCTGGTAGTGGTTGACCCAGGCCTCTCCGCTGCTCGGCCCAATCAGCGCTCCCAACATGCGCACGGTGGTGGTTTTTCCAGCACCATTCGGGCCCAGCAAGCCGAATATCTCCCCGGCCTGCACTGAAAACGACAGCTTGTCGACGGCCAGCACTCGGCCAAAAGATTTCGACAACTCATCTACAACGATCAATTTTGAATCATCCATAAAAGCACCTAAGAGACGTATCGACTGTCTTCGAGATTCTCCTCTGATTGGACAGGCTTGCCGGACGCGGCGCTGGGCGTGGGAGGCGGAAAAGAAGGTGGCATCTGCCCATTATGCGGATCGCGCAAAACAATCACCAGGACGACGCTCAACACCCCCAGGAAGAGCACAATCCCCTCGGTGACATAAATGCCCCAAACCTGGATGCTAAACAAGGCTACCGCATTGATGGTGGTGTGCCAGATGATCGCCCCACCAACCCAGAGGAGATTCCGGCGAGTAAAAGCCTGCAACACCAGCACAGAAGCGGACAAGTGGAAACACAGCGCGCCTACCCGTTCAACCGCACCCATCACAGCCAGGTGCCAGGGCAGTGACCAATAGGTCTGAAGCTGGGATCGAGCCAGTTCGATCTGTTCTGGGGGCAAGATCGTAGCTAGGTCAGCACCCCGCAGCACCAGGGCCTGGATCAGCGCATAGAGCGCCAAAGCGCCCAGAAGAATGGCTTCGATGCCGCCATGCCCCGCCCCCAACATCAAGGCCGACTTCCAGTTCTTCTCTTCTTTCAGCCAAAAGCGGTAGGCCAGATAACGGGCGCTCTCTTCGAATACTCCTGCCGACAATCCATAGAACACCGCCAGGGTCACCAGCCTGATGCCGCTCTCTGCCCCGGACAATCCTAATCGCTCAATCCCTGGAGAGAGCACCCAATGATTGAAAGGGATATGCAAAACTTGCGATGCAACAAAAGCTACCGCGCCAATACCAAAGAGCTTCCATTCAGTTCGCAGGCTTCTCGCCAGATAAACACCCAGGCCCAAAGGCATGGCGATCATCAGAAGTGCATTCAGAGCTCGTACGAAAATATCCATCGTTTCTCTCAAATCTCGAACCTGGTTTCACGTGAAACACGATCCCTGTATTTGGAAAAAATGTTTCACGTGAAACATAACCTTAGAGGGCTTTGCACAAGACAACTTCTCACATTAGCCCTCCCAGATATTACAAGAAATCGTGATTGAATGTTCACCGGTTTGTCAAAATCAACGTGAACGTGCAGCCGCTACTGCCACCACAAGACCAACAGCCATCACGCCAACGAGAATGGCGATGACCGGCGCTGCCCCAGCGATGGAGAAACTCGATGCATCCCGATACATCACCAAGCTGAAAAACAGCACACCCAACATCAGCAGGCCCAGCGCAACCAAAACACCCAGGCGGGTTAGTGACCCCCCGTAATTGGTGCGATAGGGATCGATATGCTGGGGGAGCAGATGATCTTGCTTGCGCGCTTCCACTGGGCGCCTGAATCGAATGCGGCGATTGTCAAATTTCTCCAGCATCTCCCAACCGGCCAGGGACTCCTCTTCCGCCAGGGCCGCCAAGACATCCGGTTTTCTGAACGCGCCCGTCTCAGAGCGCACGATCTTATATTCCCATTTCTCAGAGCTGTCATTATTGTACTTGGTCATCTTTTCTTCCTCAGCTTCTTCTAGTTTTCGCCGTCTTTCCGCTGCCGCGGTCGCGGCGATATGTGCGCCGTGATATGCCATCAGCATTTCCTTTCAATTTCGTCTTCACCAATCCCGCTGCAATCTGCTTCGTTGTCTGCGAACCGCCTCGGTCAAAGGCCGTTTGGCAACTATGGTCACTTTGCTGCTGTTAGAGGGGGTGTACACATTGAACACTTCCCATCCATCCTCTCCCCAGGCGTTCAAGGTGGCCGAAATTTGCTCATCTTTGGTTCCAAAGACCGAACCTATCGTCAGTACCTGGTATTCCCATTTTTTGATCTCATCCATGGGAGCGCTCCTTCCATGTAGACTGACCCAGGGCTGGTATATGGCCCTGAGCCAGTTAATTGATGGGGCGAGTCAAAATTATTCGTTGATCTCCGAGGTTTTCGCCAGGGAAACCATGCCACTTAGGCCACCCAGGTTCATCGTATCCACCGCAGTGCTGGGGACAATCACCATGGCACCTTTTTCCTTCAAGCCTTCGAAGAGCATGTTCATCGCCCGCAGGTGCAAAGCAGTGGGATTATCCGCGTAGGCTTTGGAGGCCTCGGAAAACGAGTCCGCGATTTGCTTTTCGGATTCACCCAAGATCACGCGCGCCTGACGTTCGCGTTCGGCCTGCGCCTGTCGTGACATGGTATCTTCAAGCTCCTGCGGGATGACGATATCGCGAATCTCCACAGATTGTACGGTGACCCCCCAGGGGGTGGTGCGCTCGTCGATGATCTTCTGCAAATCGGCGTCCATCTTGGCGCGTCCCACCAGAATATCAGCCAAATCCATCTGACCGATCACCTCGCGCAGCGCGGTCTGTGCAGCCCAGGCAATGGCCATCTTATAATCTTCCACCTCCAAAGCGGCCTTCTCCGCATCCCAGACCATCCAGAACAAAACCGCGTCCACGTCAACAGGGACAGTATCTTTGGTGAGGGTCTTCTCCGCGCTGAAGGGCGTCACCATCACCCGGTGATCGATCCATTCAGGGATGGTATCTACAATAGGGATAATCCAAAACAACCCCGGCCCGACCAGGCCGCGGAACTTACCAAAACGCAGCACAACAGCCTTCTCCCATTGATCAGCGATCTTAAGGGCGAACATCAGATACAGACCAATCAGGGTGGACACCAGGGTAAATGCGATAATCACCCAGACATCTATACCTTCTAACCCCATGATGACGGCGCCGAAGGTGGCGATAGCAAGAAAAATGGCGAACAAGATGCCCGCGACGCCGTTGATGCGGGGGTTGTTGGCATCTGATCTTCGCATTCGCTGGTAAGTGGGATTCTTCATAAATAACCTCTCTTTTCATTAAGCGTGTTCAGGAGGCGGAGCGCCTCTCTCAATCCATTGATCGATATTTCTTTCAACTATCTTTTTGACTTCTTCGGCGGAGTAATCCAGGCCCGCCGCTTCGTTCAGGTAATGGCGTGTCAGCCATTCGATATCCTGGCGGCGCAAGCGCTCTCCGTTTTCCTCAGATGGAGGAGGCAAGATATAGGTGCCGCGGCCATGTTGCGTGGAGATTAATCCTTCTTCGTCCAGCATCCGGTAGGCCCGGGCAACGGTATTGAAGTTGACCCGCAAATCCGTCGCCAGTTGCCTTACGGTGGGGAGCTGGTCACCGGATTTCAGGGTTCCGGCCAGGATCATATGTTTGATCTGGTCGATGATCTGCACATAAATGGGTATTTTCGACAGCAGATCGATCTCTACTTGCATACACCCTCCAGGGCAATTGTATCTTTGTACGATTGTATTATTGTATCTTTGTATAATTGTACACAAATTCCCGGCTTTGTCAAGGTCCTTTTCCAGAATCCCGCCTCCATTCAACCCAAAAAAGCACAAAGACCCAGCATCAACTCACAACATGCCGGGTCTTTCTTTACACTCTATTTGGCGAACGGATTATGCGGACAGCTTATAAAATAACGTTGGCTGCCTGCTTCTATGAAACCTGCTTTACTCAGTTTTTCGGTGCGGTTACCTTTTGGGCATGCAGACAAGAATTTTGCCTGTTTGTCCAGCGTCTTCACCACCCCGCCGCCTGTACAGCAGCCCGGAAAGCTCGATAAGCCATCGGCATATCTGAGGCGGTCAGCTCAATGCGTTTGGCATCCAAACGCTTTGCGCCGGGTAGACGGCAGGCGTTGTCAGCCATCTCGGACAGCCTAAATTCAACGGTCACTTTCACTGGCTCGGAAACAGTGAAGGGTTGAGGCGCTTTTCCCTCCCTCAAATCCGTGACCGCGCTTTGCGCCGCTTCCCGGATCATCCCTTGAGCGACCTCGGGGTGCAGACACTCCGCGGAAGAAAAACTGGTCGATTGCTTCACGATCGCCGTCTCCAAGGAGCCCAGCAGTTCACCCGCTTGATGGCAGGTGGTCTGATCCCCGGTGATCATCAACACCGGCGCGCCGAAAGCCCCGCACACCGCGGCACCCAAACCATACTCCCCCACCAGGATGTCGTTGAGCCACAGGTTGGCAACGCGTCTGCTGGACCAGGTATGCGCCAACACGGCATTCTCCGTGCCGCTGCGGGCGTGGTACCCCACAAAGATCACACCAGAAAAGCCGCCAGCCTCGATTCCCTGAACCATCGCGAAGGGTGCAGAGTTCCCCGAATTCAGCCGCACGCGCGGGTCCAGCTCCTCGATCAAAATATTATAGCCACCCGCATGACCGTCCGACACGACGACATCTGTAGCCCCGCCGTCGAATGCACCCAAAACCGCCGCGTTGACATCGGCAGTCATGATCTTACAGAAGCGGGGGTACTCGGGTTTCGAGGGATCAACCTGATCCCAATTAGTCACCCCCGAGATCCCCTCCATATCCGCAGCGATCAAAATTTTCATCCTTGCCTCTCCATAATCAATACCTTTATCCTACTTTTGGGGTAAAGCCGACCCAATGAACTTCGCCAAATCCCTCTTCATCTTCTCCAACGACGGCAAATGGATATACATCATATGCCCAGCCTCGTAGAACCCCATCGAAACATTGTCCCTCAGGCTTTCATCCAGGGCCATATGATCGAAGGTATACAGCGTGGCGAAGTAGGGGGTGGCCAGGTCGTAATAGCCGTTGCCCACAAAAACCTTCAGGTAGCGGTTGATGGACATAGCCTTACGAAGCGTCTCAGCCACGTTGACGAACTGGTTCTGGTGCTGGTCGTAACTCCAGGGCTGCACGCGATTGGTCAAGATTTCGTAGGGCAAATCACTCTCAAACGCTAACTCAGAGCGCACGTAATCATTTAAGGTAGCCGTATAAGGACCGGTAATGGCTGCCAGGCTGGGATCGAATTCCCAGGCTTCACCGGCAGAATCACGATCGATGCCTTTGAAGCGCGCATCCAACCGTCCAGTGGTACGGCGTTCATCCCGCAGCAACTCCTTGGTGAAGCGCGTGATCTCAACCCGCAAATTGGTCTGCTCGATATACGCCGCGGACAAACCCGTGTAACGCGCCAGCTTCTGGACGATTTTTTCTTTCTCTCCATTAGGCAAGGCATCCCCTTTCATCAATGCAGAGGTGTATTCCCCCAGGGCAAAGGCTTCTACCTCATCAAGGCTGTCGCGTAAGTCCTTCTGCAGTTCGGCATCCAGCCTGCCATGGTACCAGGCCGCCGCGGTATAGGTAGGCAGGAACAATACGTAGGGCAGATCGTTGCCGGGGAGAAAGCGCGCCGTTTGAAAATCCAATATCGAGGAGATCAGCATGATGCCATTCAAGTACATACCATGCCGCTCTTGCAGATACCCGGCCAAACCCGCCGCCCGCGTGGTGCCGTAGCTCTCACCAATCAGTAATTTGGGGGACACCCAACGTTGATAGCGGCTGGTATACAGGCGGATGAAGTCGCCCACGGATTGAATGTCCTTCTGAAAATCGTGGAACTGTTTCGGATTCTCCCCAGGGATCGTACGGCTATACCCGGTGGTGACCGGGTCAATGAAGACCAGGTCTGTGAGGTCCAGCAGGGAGAAGGAGTTATCCACCAACTCGAAGGGGGGCGGAGGCATTTTGCCCTCGTCACCCATCTTGACGCGCCGGGGTCCCAACAACCCCAGATGCAGCCACACCGAAGACGATCCCGGCCCGCCATTGAACGAAAAGGTGACCGGGCGCGTCTTGCGGTGTTCAGCACTTAAGGCCGCTTCATCTTGATCCAGCGTATACGCGGTGAAAAAAATGGCTGCCTTGGGCTTCTCGGCTTCCGGCTGGCCGTTCTCCTCCGTTGGGTCATCAGGCTCCTCTTTCAAGATCATCGTGCCCGTGGTGGCCGTATAATGGATTTCCCGCCCGTCGATGGCGACAGTATGGTGTGTTATAGAGAGATTATCTTCGTACTTTGGAGTGGTTTCTTCTTGTTGGGTCTCTTGTTCAGACATAGATGTGTTCCTGGGTTGGAGGCAAGATGTTGGATATTGGAGTCCTGGGCTTTACTGCCCGTTTCGCGGCCTACCCACCCATCTCATCCCTGACGGCTTGATACAACGTCTCCGCTTTGAGTTCGTGAAGGGTGTAGCACGGCGCATCGAGATGATGAGCCAGTTCCTGGGCCAGGCCCTGATCGAAGGCAGCATGCTCCATATTGATCACCACGCTGCGAATCTCATCGAGGGCGATCTTCTCAGCCAGTTTATGGGCCTCCTCCTGCGGCGGCAAATCGCCCATAGAGACATTGCCTGCCCCGTCGGTGAGCATGATCATCAGCGGCTCAACATCAGGGTAGATCATGCTCTGCTGCTGAATGACTTGATGAGCCAGGAACAGGCCCGCGGCCAGGGGGGTCTTGCCGCCCACGGGGATATTGGTTAGGGCATGTTGAGCCAACTGGATCGAATTGGTCGGAGGCAACACCAGGGTAGCGCGATCCTTTTGGAAGACGATCAGCCCCACTCGATCTCGCCTCTGATAGGCATCGGTCAGCAGGGAGAGGATAGCTCCCTTCGTGGCAGCCATGCGTTCAGCAACCGCCATAGACCAGGAGGCATCCACCACAAAGACCACCAAGTTGGCGGTCTGCTTGACGCGCACTTTTTGCTGCAAATCTTGAGAGCGAATGGCGAAGGCCACTTCCTTGCGCTGCTCCTGGCGTTCTTTCTGATAAGGCGCGGCAGCGCGGATGGTGGCATCGAAAGCGATATCGCTGGTTTTCCCACCGGCTGGTCGGGCTTGAATATACCGCCCGCGCTTGCGCTCTGTGCGCGTGCGCGAACGACGGCCGCTCCGGCGGCGCGAGAGACGATCTAGGGGCGTCTCCAGTTTTTTAGCGTCGAATGACTCACCAGATTTTACTTTTTCTCCCCCTTCCCACCAGTTAGACGAAGATGAATCGAAGACCTCCTGCTTGGCCGGTTCTGCCGGGGCCCGGGAGGACTCGTCTCTCTCCTCGCCGACGTCATCAGCTACGGCTTTTTTTTTTCGTCGACTTCCTGCTGTTCGGACCCGGGTTGTCGTTCTTCCATCGGCGCAGAGGCCCCCTGCAACTGCTCAATGCGTTCCTGCAACTCATCGAAACCGATATCAGCCTGGTCGAAGGGGCCGCGCTTGATGCGATGGGGAAAAGCCAACTCGGCAGCCAGGGCGATATCCCGTTCGGTGACCTGACGGCGGCCCTCGAATGCCGCGTGAGCGCGAGCCGCTTTCAGGATCACCAGGTCCGAGCGGTGGCCGTCCACATTCAAAGAAGCGCTCAAAGCCGCGATGGAGAGCAAATCTCTACGAGTGTATTTCACCTGCCCCACAAGCTTGCGGGCGCGTTCGATTTGTGCCGAGATCTCTTGTTCCTTGTCGATCCACTGCTGACGGAAGCCCTCAGGCTCCCCTTCAAAGGCCAGATTGCGCTCCATAATGAAAACCCGTTCCTGGGGAGAACGAATGCCATGGATATCTACGGAGAGCGCAAAGCGGTCCAACAACTGAGGGCGCAGATCGCCCTCTTCGGGGTTCATCGTCCCCACCAAGATGAAGCGCGCCGGGTGGCTGAAGGAGATACCCTCCCTCTCGACAATATTCATGCCCATCGCCGCGGAGTCCAGCAAGAGGTCTACCACATGATCATCCAGCAGGTTGACTTCATCGATATACAGCAGCCCCCTGTTGGCAGCCGCCAGCACCCCGGGTTCAAAATGCCGCTCCCCCTTTTGAATGGCCTTCTCGATATCCAGCGTACCCACAACGCGGTCCTCGGTCGCCGAGACGGGGAGGTTCACAAAAGGAGTGGTGCGCAGCTCGACATCCTGGTCGGCACGCTCGCGGCATTCCGTACACCAGGTGTGCGATCGTTCAGGGTCGCAGCCAAAGCGGCACTGGCTGATCACCTTCACCTGAGGCAGCAAGGCAGCCAGAGCGCGCGCCGCCGTTGACTTCGCCGTCCCGCGCTCACCGCGGATCAAGACGCCGCCAATGCGGGGGGAAACCGCATTCAAGATCAGCGCCCGCTTCATCCTCTCCTGGCCGACAATCGCTGTAAAGGGGTAAATCGTTGGCATTGAGTCTCTTCTCTGGTAGATTAAAAAGTTCGCGACAATCTTACCATAAAGGTTGCCAAGTTATCTCTTAGCACTTATAATGTACCGTCGATCTCACAAAATTGGAGTGTATGATATTGATGAACGATAGTGAAACTCTCGTCGAAGAAAACATCGCGGAGGAAGAAGTAGAGGAATCGCCCCAACCCTCGATGGAAGAACTGCTGTACGAAGAGGGTCTGGACATTGACTTGCCGAAGTCTGGAGAACTTAGAGATGGAACCATCGCCGCCATCTCGGGTTCCGAGATTCTGGTCAGTATTGGTGCCAAATCGGAGGGGATTATCACCGGCAGAGAATTGGATCAAATTGACACGGAAGTCCTTGAAGGCTTTGAGGTAGGGCAGCCTATCAAAGTGTACATCCTTACCCCCGAGGACCGCAACGGCAACCTGACTGTTTCCTTTATTCGTGCTCAGGAGGAAATGGACTGGGAACTCGTTGAGGAGCTCAAAGAAACCGGCGGCGTCTACGCAGGGGAGATATCCGGTTTCAACAAAGGAGGGCTTCTTGTTCCTATAGGGAAGCTAAGAGGTTTCGTGCCCGGCTCGCAGATCAGCCTCACCCGCCGTACGACCGGCGACTCCCCGGAGACGCGCTGGGGTAAGTTGATCGGCGAACCCATTGAGGTGACTGTCATCGAAGTGGACCGCTCACGCCGCCGTCTGATCCTTTCAGAACGTAAGGCACTGAACGAAACCCGCGAAACACTCAAAGACCGCCTCCTGGACGAACTGGAAGTGGGCACTGTCAACAAGGGACGCGTTACCAGTCTGGCCAACTTCGGCGCTTTCGTCAACATCGACGGCGCCGACGGACTCGTCCATCTGTCCGAGATCTCTTGGGAACGCATCAAACATCCCAAAGATGTGCTCAAGATCGGTGAAGAAGTAGAAGTCAAGATCATCAGTCTCGATCAGGAGCGCAAGCGCATTGGTCTGTCCATTCGCCAGCTCCAGGAAAACCCCTGGCTGGTCAAAGTCAAAGACCTCAAAGAGGGGCAATTGATCGAAGGCACGATCACCCACCTGACGGACTTCGGCGCCTTTGCCAAATTGGAGGACCGCGACCTCGAAGGGCTGATCCATATCTCAGAACTCAGCCCGGATCGGGTTGAGCACCCCAAAGAGGTCGTCAAAGTTGGCGATACACGGACGTTGCGCATCATCAACATCGACCGGGAGAAGTTCCGCATTGGCCTTAGCTTGCGCAAGGTCGACTCGGGCGCCTACATCGACCTGGATTGGAAGATGGTCAAAGACGAAGTCGATGCCTCTTTCGAATCTCCTTATGATGAAGAAACTGCTCCGGAGATCGAAGCAGAAATGGAAGCAGAGGCTCCCGAAGCCGCTGTAGAAACGGAAGCTGAGGCCGAAGTCGAGGCCGTAGCGCTGGAGATCGAAGAGACGGAGCCTTCAACGGAAGAAGAACCCTCCGTTGAAGAACCCGAAGTCGAAGACACAGACACACCGGAGACCGAATCACCTCCAGACGACGAAACAAGCCCTGAAGAAGATGCCACAGAAGCCGCCGTAGAAACGGAAGCTGAGGCCGAAGCACCTGAGATCGAAGAGGCGGAGCCTACGGCGGAGGAAGATCCCCCCGTTGAAGAACCCGAAGCCGCTGCAGAAACGGAAGCTGAGGCCGAAGTCGAAGTCGAAAACGAAGCGCCAGAGATCGAGGAGGCGGAGCCTGCAACGGAAGAAGAGCCCCCCGTTAAAGAACCCGAAGCCGAAGACACAGACACACCGGAGGCCGAACCACCTCCAGACGACG
Organism: Anaerolineales bacterium; assembly: GCA_028278545.1. Lineage (GTDB taxonomy): Bacteria > Chloroflexota > Anaerolineae > Anaerolineales > UBA11858 > NIOZ-UU35. Next base: position 60,585 of record JANQED010000033.1, on the reverse strand, counting down.
AAACAAGCCCTGAAGAAGAGGCCTAAACCAGCGTGACTTCCAGGCGCACCTGATCAGGTGCGCCTGTTCATTAGTTGGTGCATTAGATTTTTATAAGAAATCCATCCCTGTGCATCAATTTGGACAAACCCTGGTAGAATTAATTTAAACAGCAAGACGTAAGGGTTCTCTACCTTAAAACGACTATGTCACCAGGATGAGAGAGCCCGCGAAACCAAAGTCATTGGTTTTTTGAATCACCCGCTCTTACAATTTCTTAGGAGGTAGTCCATGTCAAACATGGAAAGGTTTACGCAGAGGGCACGGCGGGTGCTTAGCTTGGCGCACGAAGAAGCCGAGCGAATGCGTCACAATTATATTGGAACCGAGCATCTCCTTTTAGGCTTGATGCTGGAAGATGGCGGCATAGCTGGGCGAGTTCTACGGGAACTTGGCCTGGAATTTGATCGTGTCAAGAAACTCATCGAGAGAATGGTCGGCTTGGGCGAGTACACTACCAGACGCCCAACCCTTTCCCCTGGCACGCAGAAGGTGCTCGAACTGGCCGTCGAGCAAGCTCGCCAATTGGGGCATCACTATATCGGTGTCGAGCACTTGCTCCTGGGCACTATGGAACTCGACGAAGGCATCGCCATCGACGCCTTGACCCAATTGGGTGTCACCCCCGAGCAGGTTCGCCGCCAGACCCATCGAATCCTGAAAGAAACCAAATCTTCGCAGCGCGAGAGACGCCAACAGCGCCGGCAACAGGCTAAGGAAGCCGAAGGCAAAGGCAAATCCAAGTCCAAGACCCCCCTGGTTGATCAGCTTGCCACCGATCTCACCCAGTTGGCCGAAAATGACAAGCTAGACCCGGTCATTGGCCGTCAAATGGAGATTGAACGCGTCGTCCAGATCCTGGCCCGGCGAACCAAGAACAACCCCGCCCTGACCGGCGAACCCGGCGTCGGCAAAACCGCCATCGTGGAAGGTCTAGCCCAGAGGATCCTGGAGGGCGAAGTGCCCATTCCTCTGCTGGGGAAACGAGTCTTACAACTCGATGTGGGGTCGCTGGTCGCAGGAACCATGTACCGGGGGCAGTTCGAAGATCGTCTCAAACGGGTGATCCAGGAGCTTAAATCATCGGACTCCATCCTCTTCATCGACGAGGTGCACATGCTGGTGGGCGCTGGTTCGGCTGGATCAGCCATGGATGCTGCCAACATCTTGAAGCCGGCCCTTTCTCGCGGCGAACTCCAGGTCATCGGCGCGACCACCCTGGATGAATATCGAAAGCACATCGAGAGCGATGCCGCCCTCGAACGGCGCTTCCAACCGATCTTCGTTGAAGAGCCTACCCCTGAAGAAACTATTGAAATTCTGAGGGGTATCCGCCCGGCTTATGAAGCCCACCACCAGCTTTCCATTCTGGATGAAGCCCTGGAATCGGCCACAAGCCTGTCAACACGCTATGTATCCGACCGCTTCCTCCCCGATAAAGCCATTGACCTGATCGATGAGGCCGCCTCGCGTGTGCGCATGTATAAAAGCCCCATCGCCCAAACAACCAAGGAGTTGACCTCCGCACTGCGAGATATTCGCAAGCAGGTTGAAGAAGCCAATGATGCCGAAACTAGCCAGGCAGATGTTCAAGGCTTGCAGCAGCAGCAAGGCGAGATCGAAGCCGAACTCGAACGGCTGCGCACCACCTGGGACCGCGAAACCAGCCCCAATGTCACTTCTGATGACATCGCCGAGGTCGTCGCCATGTGGACGGGCGTGCCGGTGATGCAAATGGCCGAGGCAGAATCTGAGCGTCTGCTCCAGATGGAAGATGAGTTGCGAAAATTCATCGTTGGGCAAGGGGAAGCCATCCAGACCATATCCAAGGCCGTGCGCCGGGGTAGAGCGGGCCTGAAAGACCCCAAGCGCCCGATTGGTTCCTTTGTCTTCCTGGGACCCACCGGTGTAGGCAAGACGGAATTGACCAAAGCGCTGGCAAAATTCCTCTTCGGCAGTGAAGAAGCGCTGATCCAGCTTGATATGTCTGAATTCATGGAACGCCACTCGGTCAGCAGACTGGTCGGGGCTCCTCCTGGGTATATCGGCTACGATGAAGCCGGCCAACTCACGGAGGCCATCCGCCGAAAACCTTACTCCATCATCGTATTCGACGAAATCGAGAAGGCGCACCCCGACGCCCACAACATGCTGCTCCAAATTATGGAAGAGGGCCATCTCACCGATGCCAAAGGTCGCAAAGTTGACTTCCGCAACGCCATCATCGTGATGACCTCCAACATTGGAGCAAGAGAGATCAAAGAGAAAACCGTCGGCTTCCAACTCAAACGCGACAAGGAAATGGATGAACGCCTGGCCTATCGAGATATGCACAAGGGACTGACGAAAAAGCTGAAACAGGCTTTCCGCCCCGAGTTTGTCAACCGTCTCGACAGCGTGATCGTCTTCCGGTCTTTGAGCAAAGAAAACCTTACAGAGATCGTCGGACTGGAGCTGGACAAAGTCGCCGCTCGGCTGGTCGAACAAGCTATCACCATGGACGTCACGCCTGAGGCGGTCAATCTACTGGCCGACCTGGGATACGACCCCGACATGGGCGCCCGCCCGCTGCGCCGTGTGATCCAGCAGAATATAGAACAGCCGCTGTCCGATGCCATTCTGGCGGGCACATTCAAGATCGGGGATACCGTGCTCGTGGATATTGAGCCAACCGAGGACGACGAACCCGAGATCGTTTTGCTCAACACCGAAGGGAAAGCCGACTCATCCGAGGATGAACCAGAAGAGATGATGGCAGCAGCCTGATCCCATTCACACTTCGATATCTACAGGGCACGGCTAACCACCAAGGTTACCGTGCCCTGTTCGTTTATAATAGACGGGACGAACGAGCGCAGTTTCTCCGCAATCAATCGAAAGACGCTCACTGGTACTTGCAATCATGGCAAAAACATATACACAATACGTCTGTCAGGAGTGTGGACGCATCTCACCCAAGCAAATGGGCCGCTGCCCCAAGTGCAACGCCTGGAACAGCATGGTCGAGGAGGTCATCGAAAAGACCCCCACGGCCGTCAAACACGCTCGTCCCAGCCTCGGGGAGCGCTCCACACCCAGGCGCTTGTCGGACATCAGCGCAGATGTCGAAGAGCGCATCCCCGTGCCCATTGAGGAGTTCTCTCGGGTGCTAGGCGGTGGCATCGTCCCCGGCTCCGTGGTGCTCATCGGTGGCGATCCCGGCATCGGCAAATCGACCTTGCTGCTGCAAGCCACTTTGGAGATGGCCCGCCAGAGCACGGTCTTGTACATCTCCGGCGAAGAATCCGACCGGCAGATCAAAATGCGCGCCATGCGCATCTTAAGCCCTGACTCCGCGGATCAGGGGAGGGGAGAGGGGCTGCCCGAAGACCTCTTCCTGGTCACCGAGACCAACCTGGACGTCATCCTGGAGCACATCCAGGAAATCAAGCCCCAATTGATCGTAGTGGACTCCATCCAGACCACCTATCTCCCCCAACTCGAGTCTTCCGCCGGTTCGGTCTCCCAGGTGCGCGAGACCGCCTCCCGGCTGCGGGAGTTAGCCAAATCAAGCGGGATAACGGTTTTCATCATTGGGCACGTCACCAAAGAAGGCACCATCGCTGGGCCGCGCGTCCTGGAGCACATCGTTGATACCGTACTCTACCTGGAGGGAGATCGTTTTCAGCTTTATCGCCTGCTGCGCACGGTCAAGAACCGTTATGGAGCCACCTCGGAGGTAGGCGTCTTCGAGATGCGCGACCGCGGCTTGATCGAAGTCAGCAACCCCTCGGAGGCCTTCCTTGCAGAACGCATGGTCAACGCTCCCGGCTCGGCCATCGCGGTGACCATGGAGGGCACCCGCCCTTTGCTCGTGGAAATCCAGGGGCTGACCAGCCACACCTCCTTTGGCAACCCCCGCCGCACCCCCAACGGCATCGACTTCAACCGCCTGCTGCTGACCGTGGCTGTGCTCAGCCGCCGCGTGGGGGTCCGCCTGGCCGAGCAGGACGTCTTCGTCAATGTGATCAGCGGCCTGAAGATCAGCGAACCCGCCGCAGACCTGGCTGTCGCCACAGCCATCGCTTCCTCGGTCAAGGATGCCCCCGTGCGCGCCGATACAGTGCTCATCGGTGAACTGGGCCTCTCCGGCGAGCTGCGCATGGTGGGTCAAATGGAAGCCCGCCTGCGCGAAGCCGCCAAATTGGGCTTCAAAACCGCCATCGTGCCCAGGCGCTTGCGCAAGAGCCAGCCCTGGCCTGAGGGGATCGACGTGGTGGAGGCGAGGTCACTGAGGGAGGCGTTGAATCAAGCCCTGGTTGAGGCATAATTCCGACTTCGGAAGCCCGATTGAAGCTGATCCCATGATCAAAGAGATCCACAGCAAGACCATCCTCAACCATGTCAAGCAGCCCGACACCTATTTTGGGCTGAAATACAACATGAATCTCTATCGCGGCTGCCAGCACCAGTGCATCTACTGCGATTCGCGCTCCACCTGCTACCAGATCGAGAACTTTGCCGATATCCACATCAAGGCCAATACCATCGAACTCTTAGAGGATGTGCTCCCTCGCAAACGCGTGCGCGGCACCATCGGCACCGGCGCGATGAACGACCCCTATATGCCCATCGAGCGCAAAATCAACCTCACCGGCCGGGCCTTGGAGGTCATCGCCAGGAACCAATTCCCCGTACACATCATCACCAAGAGCAACCTGGTGCTGCGCGACCTGGAAACCCTGCAGGAGATCAACCAGGTCTACGCCGCGGTCAGTTTCACCATCACCACCGCCGATGACGACCTGGCCAGAAAGCTCGAACCGGGCGCGCCGCCATCTTCAGACCGCTTCGAGGCCATGCGCCAACTCAACGAAGCTGGCATCCTCACCGGGGTCACCATGCAGCCCATCCTGCCCTTCATCGAGGACACCCCCGAGAACATCGCTCGCCTTGTCGAACTGGCCCACCAAAACGGCGCCTCCTACATCCTGCCCTGGTTCGGTATGAGTCTGCGAGAGGGGTCTCGCGATTATTACTATGCCAAACTCGATCAACTTTTCCCAGGGGTCAAAGAGAAATACGTGCGGCGCTACGGGGAACAATATATTTGCAACGCGCCCAATTGGGGCGAATTGGATGAAATCTTCCAGAAGGCTGTCCACAAATACGGCATTACCACAAAGATGCCCGTCTTCACACCCCAGAAGATCACCAAGCAGAGCCGCCAGATGAGGCTTCTCTAAAAGCCTATGCCATCCGCCCCCTCCTTCCACGTTGGGCTGATCTCCATTCATGGAGATGCGATCCTCTCGCCGATGGACGGCTTTTCGGATTGGCCCTTCCGCTCCCTGTGCCGCGAACTAGGTTCAGCGATGAGCTACACCGAATTCATCAAGGCCGAGGACATCTTTAATCCCCCAAAACAGGTCGCCGACAAGTTACATTATGAGGAAGACGAACGCCCGGTAGTGATCCAGATTTACGGGGATGATCCTGAGGTGATGCTCGCCGCTGCCGAACGCGCCCAGGAGCTTGGTGCAGATATCGTCGATATCAATATGGGCTGCCCCTCCAAGACCATCGCCAACCGCGGCGCCGGCGCGGGGCTGATGCGGACTCCCTTGAAGGTGGCGCGCATTTTCAAGCTCTTATCCGCTTCCCTGGAGATCCCCCTGACAGGGAAAATCCGCCTGGGCTGGGATGACGACACTCGCAACTACCCCCTGATCGCCCGCATCGTCGAGGAGAACGGCGGCGCATTGATCGCCCTGCACGGACGTACCAAAGCCCAGGGCTACGGGGGGAAGGCCAATTGGGAGGCCATCGCCGAGGTCAAAGATGCTGTGAACATCCCAGTGATCGGCAACGGCGATGTGAAGACCGTCGCCGACATCGGCAGCATGAAAGAATATACTGGCTGTGATGCTGTCATGATCGGCCGTGCCGCCATCGGCAACCCGTGGATCTTCTCCCGCCTCGACCGCGGGCAAGTCAGCTTCGAGCAAGTCCGTGAGATGATGCTGGAACACCTGGAGCGCAATCTGGCATTCTACGGGGAGCAGATTGGCCTGGTGCTCTTCCGCAAACACGCCGCGCGCTATCTTTCCCCCTATCCCCTATCGAAAGAAACCCGCAAAAAACTGCTCACCAGCAAACAGCCGGAGGAGTTCTTAACCCTTCTCTATGAGATTATCGAGTCGGTCAATCTGCCCCCAGAGGGAGGGGAATACCATCCCGGGCCACGTTCTCGTACAGGCTGAACCGCTCGCGTTTCATCATCTCCCACCGCTCTTGACTTATAACAAAGGCACCGATCAGGACATCGTATTCTAACGCTATTCCAGAAGCAATATCACTGATTTGATGCCGAAAACGCCAATCTTCTTGATCCACGATGAGCAGGATGTCAATATCTGATTCTGGTAAATTATCTCCCCGTGCCTTCGACCCAAACAATACCGAGTCAACTACCCTATCCCCGTGTTCATCGTGCAGCCGCGCTAAAAAAGAGTCAATTGCAGTATGTTCATGAGGTTGAAGCAGAGTGGCAAGCTGAAGAGTCATAGCCACCCCTCCTCGGTTAAATAGTTGCCCATACGTGCTACAAACCGTCGCGCGTCATCGACATCTACAGACACTTGTTCTTCTTCCACAGCGTCGTTAATCTCGTAATCGCTAATATGACGATCAGCGAAAAGCCGCCCATAAACATCACTGTACTCATTCTCAATAAAAGCAGTTTTCACAAAGTGTTGTCGGAAGGCGCTGATGACCCCACTGTGCTTATTGCGGGCTAATCTCTTAGTAGCCAGCAGAGCGTTAGCCGCATAGAAAACCGCGTAGTAAGCCCGGTTGATAGCAGAACCATAGAAGCCGTTATCCAACATCAACTGTGCAGCCTCGAGCATCTCTCGAGCGTTTGCCATGTAAAGGGATACTTCCCGGTTTTGGGCCAAGATTTCTTCAGGCATCCGGTGCAACTCCTGACAACAGTTTACAAGAATCCCGGCCGAAATACAAGGGTGACTCGGCGTATGTTGGATGCCAAGGTACATGAGAATCCACCCGCACCCCACATTCTCTAACCTCCCATAAATTTCCCCATGATATAATCGCCGCCATGATGACAGAAGAGCAGACTACCCCTCAAGACGAGAGTGAAATTCCTCAGGAACTGGACCCCGAACTCCAAGACCACCCTGAAACTGAGGTCGAGGCATCCAAAACAGAAGAACCACCCCAAGTAAACACGCTGACTTTCAAGCGTTCCCATGTTTACGCGGCGCTGCTGCCACTGGCTTTTGTCGTTGGATTGGCGGCAGGCTATCTTTTCTGGGGCCGCGCCACCCCAGAGACAGTCCCGGTCGCCGCGCCAGAACAGGCGCAAACCCAGCCCCAACCAGTGCAGCGCTACGATGTCCCCGAAGACGATGATCCCGTTTTGGGGCCTGATGAAGCCCCCATTACGATCATAGAGTTCAGCGATTTCGAATGTCCTTATTGCCGTCGCTGGCATGCGGAGGTTTGGCCCCAAATTCAGGCTGCCTATCCCGACCAGGTGCGCCTGGTTTACCGAGATTTCCCGCTCACCACCATCCATGCCAATGCCACACCAGCCGCAGCCGCAGCCAATTGCGCCGGGGAGCAAAACACCTATTGGGAATACAACGAACTGCTTTTCAGCATGGAGCTGGGGCTTAGCGAGAGCGCCTACCACCAATACGCCAGCGATCTGGGATTGGATATGGAGGCTTTCAGCGAATGTCTGGACAGCGGACGCCAAAACGAGGAAGTTCAGCGCGACTATGAGTTCGCCGTGAACTTAGGTGTGCGTTCGACGCCGACTTTCTTCATCAACGGCATTGCAGTTGTAGGAGCGCAGCCATTCGAAGTCTTCCAGAATCTGATCGACCAAGAATTGGCCGGGGAGATCCCCTGATCCTCAAAATATCGAAAGCTGTTATTCTTCAAGCACCGCCGCCTGGTCAATAACGCGGCGGTGCTTTGTTTTACGAACCCGTACGCAGTTTATCACTCAAGGGGTATAATCCCACTTCAAGATTTCCAACGAATCACCAAAGAAATAAACTTATGACGCAACCGCTAGATTTCCAATCGCTGATCATCACCCTGCAAAATTTCTGGCATGAAAAAGGGTGTCTGATCTGGCAGCCCTACCACACCGAGGTCGGCGCGGGCACCATGAACCCGGGCACCGTGCTGCGCGTGCTCGGTCCAGAACCCTGGAATGTGGCCTACGTAGAGCCCTCCATCCGCCCCGACGATGGCCGCTACGGGGAGAATCCCAATCGCTTCTACCAGCACATCCAGTATCAGGTCATCCTCAAACCCGACCCGGGGAATCCGCAGGAGCTTTACTTGGAATCGCTGGTTGCGCTGGGCATTGATCCACACAAACACGATATCCGCTTCGTGGAGGATAACTGGGCCCAACCCGCCATCTCGGCCTGGGGCCTGGGGTGGGAAGTCTGGCTGGATGGCCTGGAGATCACCCAATTCACTTACTTCCAGCAAGTCGGCGGGCAAAACCTGGACCCCGTAGCCGTCGAGCTGACTTATGGCCTCGAACGCATCGCCATGGCTATCCAGGGGGTGCGCGATTTCCGCGACATCCGCTGGAACCAGCACATGACCTATGGGGATGTCTACCTGCAGAACGAGCAGGAATCCAGTAAATATGCCTTCGAACTGGCCGATGTCGAACGCCTGCGCCAGATGTTCGATCTCTATGAAGCCGAGGCAGAGACTTGTTTGGAAGACCAGCAGGTGCTCCCCGCCCACGATTACGTGCTCAAATGCTCGCACACTTTCAACATCCTCGATACCCGCGGCGCGGTAGGCGTTACCGAGCGGGCTGCTTATTTCCGTCGCATGCGCGGACTCTCCCGCCGCGTGGCCGAGGCTTACATCGAACAACGCCAACGATTGGAATTCCCCTGGCTGGATGAGCCAACGAGCGAGGGGACGGAGGAGCAGAGGAACGAAGCAGCCTCCCCAAAACCTCCCGATACCCCTGCCCCTCTGCTCGTGGAAATCGGCACCGAGGAGCTGCCCCCCGGCGATCTGGAAGACGCCCTGGCACAACTGCGCCAGCGCGTTCCCGCCATGCTGGAGCGGCTTCGCCTGGAACACGGCGGGATCAACATCCTGGGCACTCCACGCCGGTTGGTCATCCATGTCGATGAGCTGGCTCCCCGTCAGGATGATCTCGAAGAGCTGGTCAAAGGCCCCCCCGCCAAGCGGGCCTTCGACGCAGATGGCCTTCCGACCAAGGCCGCCGAGGGCTTTGCCCGTTCCAAGGGCCTTGACGCCAGCAAATTAGAGGTCCGAGAGATCGACGGCGGTGAATATGTCGTCGCCGTCGTGCGGCAGGCTGGCCGCGCCGCCTCGGAGGTCCTCACCGAGGCCCTGCCCAACCTGATTGCCGAAATCAATTTCGTCAAAGCCATGCGCTGGAACCAGACCAATATTGCTTTCTCCCGCCCCATCCGTTGGCTGCTGGCACTCCATGGCCAAACCGTGATCCCCTTCGCATATGCCGGTCTCCAGGCTGGGAATACCACCCGCGGCCTGCGATTCAGTGAATCCGAAACCATCACCATTCAAAACCCTGCCGATTACTTCCCCAAGATCAAAGCCCAAGGCATCCTGCTGGACCCAGAGAAGCGCAAAGCCAACATTGAGAAGCAGGTCCACGCCCTGGCAGCACAAGTGGAGGGCCAGATCCCTGCTGATCCCCACTTGCTCCTCGAAGTCACCCATCTGGTCGAAGCGCCCACCGCACTGCTCGGCGAATTCAACCCCCGCCACCTGGAACTGCCAGCCGAAGTGCTCATCTCGGTGATGAAAAAACACCAGCGCTATTTCCCCGTAGAGGGAGGCTCGGGGAACGCTTCCCCTGCTACGCTGCTCCCTTACTTCATCACTGTTGCCAACAAGCCCGGCGACGGCCCATACGATTTGATCAAACGCGGCAATGAAGACGTCATCCGCGCCCGCTTCGCCGATGCGGCCTATTTCGTGCGCGAAGATATGAAAGCGAAGTTGGAAGACTTCCTACCTGAATTGGCGAAACTGACCTTCCAAACCGAATTGGGTTCGATGCTGGACAAGACCCAGCGCATCGAGGGGTTGGTTGGTGTCCTGTCCCCCATGCTTGGTCTTACCCCCGAGGAGGACACAACCGCACACCGGGCCGCCCGACTCTGCAAAGCCGACTTGGCCTCCCAAATGGTCGTCGAGATGACCTCCCTCCAAGGGGTCATGGGGCGCGATTATGCGCGCAACGCTGGCGAGCCTGAGGGGGTGGCCGAAGCTATCTTCGAGCACTATTTACCCCGCTCCGCCAACGACATTACCCCAAAGACCAAGCCGGGACTGGCCGTCGGCCTGGCTGACCGCCTGGACTCGCTGGCGGGCCTCTTCGCTGCCAGGCTAGCTCCCTCCGGGAACAAAGACCCCTTCGCTCTGCGCCGCGCCGCCCTTGGCCTGGTGAGAAATTTGATTGCCTGGGATTTGGATTTCGACATCCGCGTGGGGCTTGAAGCTGCGGCGAGGAATCTAACCATCGAGGCCTCCGCTGAATCCCAGGTCGAATGCCTGGACTTCATCATCAGGCGGCTGCGCAACATTATGCTCGATAAAGGCTACGCCTACGATGTCGTGGACGCTGTTCTCAATGCCCAGGGCCACAACCCGGCCAAAGCAGTCCAGGCTGTAGAGGAACTTAGTGCGTGGGTCGCCCGCGGAGATTGGGACACCATCTTACCGGCTTATTCACGCTGTGTGCGCATCACGCGTGACTACGCTTCACCTTTCACTTTTGATGTTTCCCTCGTTGCTGACCCGGCCGAGAAAGCCCTGGACGCCGCCATAGAAAAAGCCGAAAAGATAGCCCGCGCGCCCAGCTCCGTCAACGACTTCCTGGCTGCTTTCGAACCGATGATCCCTGCCATCGACCGGTTCTTCGAAGACGTGTTGGTGATGGTGGAGGACGAAAAGCTGCGCGACAACCGCCTGGCTCTGCTGCAGCGAGTCGCTGCACTGGCGCAGGGCGTCGCCGATATGAGTAAGCTGGAGGGGTTTTAGAGAAATATCTCGGCAGCAGGGTCTACCCCCCATTGATCTACCGAAAATAGGCTTTCCCCGCCATACATAGCCAAAATGGACAACTATTTGGGAGGGTGGTAATATGGCCGCATGTACTTGAGTGGAAGCAAATGGTCCATGCTCAGGAAGCGGCGCAAACGCTCCAATCCCTGGCGCATCCTATTGTTGATCTTGTTTATTGCGGCTGCTATCTACATCAACCAAATCGTCGTTCCATCGACACCACCTCTTTTCATCCCCACAGCCACAGCAACTGTCAGCCCTGAGTCCTTCGTCAACCAGGCAGAGGCCTATTTTAACGAGGGCAAATTGAGCAGTGCCATTGAATCTTATCAGCAGGCTATCCAGGCCGATCCAGGGAATTCGGCCAATTACGTTGCGCTATCACGGGTGCAGATCCTGGCCGGGCGCTACGAAGAGGGTCTGGAAAATGCCGAACTGGCCCTGCTCCGTAACCCTGACAACCCCATCGCGCACGCCATGCGCGCCTGGGCATTGGACTTCAAGGGCGACTATCTGGAAGCGGAAGCGACCGTAAAGCGCGCCCTGGAACTTGACGAGAATAGTCCGGTTGCCCATGCTGTCTACGCCGAAATCCTGGTCGATAAGGGCAATTTTGAAGAGGCCGCCGATGAATCGAGGATCGCCCTCGAACTTGACCCGGCTTCCCTGGAGGCCAGGAGAGCACGCGGGTATGTCCTGTACTGGACGAGCAATTACGAGCTGGCCCTTGAAGAATATAAGGCCGCCCTGGCGATCAACAACAAGATCCCCAATCTCTACATGATGACGGGTTATATCTATGCCGCCTTAGGAGATTACGACCTGGCAGTCGAGAATTTCAATCAGGCCAATTCCCTCAACCCATCCGATCCTACACCCGAATACGAGGCCTCGAGAGTTTATTTCACCATCGGCGAATACGCCCAGGCAGCACAATATGCCCTGCAGGCCGCCGAAGATGATCCCACCAATGCCAGTCTACAAGGCAACTTGGGGGTCATGTACGCCAAGAACAACGAATTGGATAGAGCCATCAACCATCTCACCCTGGCAGTGCAAGGCGGCACAACAAACGATGGCGAGATTGTGGAGGGCATCCCCATCTCTTATAGGATTCGCGTCATCGAGATCTATTCCAGCTATGGGCTGACCCTGGCACGCCTGAATCGCTGCGGAGAGGCCATCCCTATCTTCCAATCCATGCTGGCTCTGGTGCCGGACAACGAGATTGCCGTCTACAACGCCACCGCCGGACTAGAGATGTGTCAAGTCGGGGTCGAAGATGCTTCTCCCGAGGGGGAAACCACCCCCGAACCGTAGCGTTTTATGGATCGCAATATCACAGGTATGGGGCCCACTTTTCACCAGCGCGGGCCAAGATCGAATCTCTACATCGTCCTGGTTTTGTTGGCAATCATTGCCGGGGGCATCTGGCTGATCTCTCAAATTGGCATCGGGCCAGAATACCGCGTCCAGCCTCTATTCTTAGCCACACCCACGGCAACGCGCACCGCTGATTCTTACCTCCTGGCTGCGGAGGCTTATTTCAACGCCGGCAAGATCGAAGACCCCGCCGATACGGACGCCATCGACGCCTATCGCCTGGCCTTGGAGCTCGACCCCGAAAATGCTCGAGCCAGAGCGGATTTAGCCCGTTTGTTAACTTATTCAACCCGGTTGCTTTCCACCAGCGCCGAACAAGTCGCTCGCTTGGAAGAAGCCCGCCAGGAAAGTGCCCAGGCAGTAGAACTAGCGCCCGACGACAGCACTGTTCAAGCCATCCACGCCTTAGTATTGGATTGGAGCGCTTCCTTTGCACCTACCTCTGAGCAGCATCAAAGATGGTTGATACAAGCCGAACAAGCTGCCAGCAAAGCATATCACGACGACCCCAACAACGCCCTGGCGCTGGCCTACTACGCTGAAGTGCTGCTCGATCAGGGAAAATGGGACCAGTCCGAGCAGCATGCCAGGGAGGCGGTTGAACTGGCTCCTGACCTCATGGACACTCATCGAGTATATGCCACGGTGCTGGAGAGCTTTGGCCAGTACCGGGCCGCCATAGAGGAATACGAAAAAGCAGCCGCTATCAACCCAAACCTGACCTTCCTTTATATCCAAATCGGGGTCAATTATCGCAAACTCGAGGTCTACGATGTTGCCCTGGAATATTTTGAAAAGGCGGTCAAGATCAATGAAGCCAATGGTGTGCAAGACCCTCTCCCATACATCGCCATTGCCAAAACCTACTCCCGCATGGGGGAGTTCTTCATCGCTGCGCTAAATGGCAAGGAGGCTTTGAGTTTCGATCCCACGAACCCCAATTCCTATGGGCAATTGGGAGATATTTATGTCCGGGCGCGCAACTTTGAGGAGGCCATGCCTGTGCTTAAGTGCGCCGTACTCGGCTGTACTGCGGATGAGAACCAGATTGCCAGTGTGGATGTAGAGGGATTGCCCCTCACGAATTTCGAAGTGGCCTACTATTATGCCCGATACGGGTCTGTGCTTGCCGCCCTCAGCCGGCCGGGGCAGAATTACTGCCCAGAGGCGTTGAGCGTGCTCGCCCAATTGCGCGAAGTTTACCCCGATGATCCCTCGCTGATGGGAATCGTCGAAGATAACGAATGGATTTGCCAGCTGATTGAAGAGACCCCTGCCCCTTAAGGTGGGGATCACCACTGCCTACGACGTTTGGGGTGAGCGCAGCTCCCAAACGCGGCAGCCACCCCCAACCCCCGTCCGCCCCTTCCAGAATCTCAGAATTATATAAGAATTTCATATACATTTTCCGCCTCTCTCTTGACTTTCACCACAAGAATCGTTATGATTCAGCGCGTTCATTAGCACTCGTCAAAAAAGAGTGCTAATTACGAGATAAAGAATCTATTATATATTTTGCAGGAGGTTCGTATGGCTCTATCAGTAAAACCCCTTGGCGACCGGGTGGTAATCGAACCCATTGAGCAGGAAGAAAAGACTGCCAGTGGCATCGTATTGCCCGACACGGCGAAAGAAAAGCCGCAGCAAGGTAAAGTTTTGGCCGTTGGCCCTGATGTTGAGGGCGAAATCGCCGCTGACAATCGTGTTTTGTACGCGAAGTACGCAGGCACCGAGGTCAAGATTGACGACAAAGAAGTTCTCATTTTGCGTGAGGATGATATCTTAGCTCTCGTCGGGTAATGCTTCCCCGCCGGTAAAGAGGAATAACGAAGGAGTAAAAACCTATGGCAAAGCAATTAGTCTTTTCCGAAGAGGCTCGCCGAAATCTCATTAATGGGGTCGATGTCCTGGCGAATGCCGTAACCACAACCTTGGGCCCTAAAGGCCGCAACGTTGCCCTGGATCGCAAGTTCGGCAGCCCCACCATCACTCACGATGGCGTGACTGTAGCGAAAGAAATTGAATTAGAAGACCCATTTGAGAATATGGGGGCCCAACTTCTTAAAGAAGCCGCCACGAAAACAAACGATATCGCCGGTGACGGCACCACAACCTCCACTGTGTTGGCTCACTCCATTGTGACCGCCGGCATGAAGAACTTAGCTGCTGGTTCCAACCCTATGCTGCTCAAGCTCGGTATCCTGGCTGCTGCCGAAGCCGTCGCTGAGCAGATCAGCAAGCAATCGATCGATGTCGAGACCAAAGAAGACATCGCCAACGTCGCTTCGATTTCTGCCCAGGACCGCTCGATCGGTGAGTTGATCGCCGATGTGATGGACAAAGTGGGCAAAGACGGTGTGATCACCGTTGAAGAGTCCAAGGGTTTGGAGTTCGAGACCGAGTATGTTGAAGGTATGCAGTTCGACCGCGGCTACCTCTCGCCTTATTTCGTCTCCGATACCGAGGCCATGGAAGCCAATATCGAGGACCCCTATATCCTCATCCACGACAAGAAAATCTCCGCCGCCCAGGACATCGTCCCGGTGTTGGAGAAGCTGGTCCAGATGGGCAAGCGCGAGCTGGTGATCATCGCCGAAGATATCGACGGTGAAGCGCTGGCAACCCTGGTATTGAACAAACTGCGCGGTATGCTCAACGTATTGGCAGTCAAAGCCCCTGGGTTTGGCGACCGCCGCAAGGCAATGCTGCAGGATATCGCCATCCTGACCGGCGGCACTGTTGTGACCGAGGAAATGGGCCGCAAGCTCGAAAGCGTGACCATTGAAGATTTAGGTCGGGCAGAGCGCGTGGTTTCATCCAAGGATGACACAACCATCGTCGGCGGCAAGGGCAAATCAGCAGGCATCAAAGGCCGCATTGAACAGATCCGCATCGAGATCGATAAGAGCACCAGCGACTACGACCGCGAAAAACTGCAAGAGCGCCTGGCCAAACTCTCCGGTGGTGTTGCCATTATCGGTGTTGGCGCTGCGACCGAAACCGAACTGAAAGAGAAGAAGCACCGTGTTGAGGATGCTCTCTCAGCCACTCGCGCCGCCGTGGAAGACGGCATCGTCCCAGGTGGTGGAGTCGCATTGGTCAACGCCATGAAGGCTCTAGACGACCTCAAGGTCGATTACCCGGATGCCCAGATCGGCGTCAGCATCGTGAAGGAGGCTCTGGAAGTGCCTCTGCGCAAGATCGCTGCCAACGCTGGCAAAGATGGCTCTGTCATCCTGGAGAATGTTCGCCGCCAGCAAGCCGAGAATAAAGATGATAAGATCGGCTTCAATGTGCTGTCCGAAGAGTATGTGGATATGGTGAAAGCCGGCGTCATCGACCCCGCCAAGGTGACCCGTGGTGCCCTGGAAAACGCAGCCTCCATCGCTGCGATGATCTTGACCACCGAAGCCTTGATCACCGACATCCCCGAGGAAGAACCTCCTATGCCCGCGGGCGGACCTCCCATGATGTAGTCTTTTCTCAACAATAAGCAAAATACTCAAGCCCCCGAAGGTATCTTCGGGGGCTTGGTTCTTAATCAGCGCGGGTGGGAAACATTGCAAAACCTGATTGATGCCTCGATCAAAGAGCCTTTGACAAATCAAAACCACCATGCTAAAATCCAGCCGGTTGGTACAGTATTGGATGTAATCGCTTGCCCCGGCCGGAGCATCCCCCGCCCGGGGATTTTGTTAAAATCGATCGTCCTAAGATGCGCCATCCGCGTGCAGCGTTTGAGAGAACACTGCACCTAAAATTGAAACTATCCCTCTCTGTTTTGAGGGTTGAAAAAAACTAAATATTACCTCTCCAGATATCAACGGTTGGGTCAGCTAATCTCTAGCCCAGGCGTTAATTGGTAAACCTATTTTTTGATTCTTCATAAAATAAGAAAGCTTATTTGACGCGATTGGCGTGAGAATATAGGGGAAGATATTCTTCTTTGATTCCAGCGAAAGATACCTGGGGCGGTTGATGAAAGGTAAAAAAGAATGAACAAGAAATTAAGCATTATCCCCCTGGGAGGACTAGGGGAAGTGGGGAAGAATATGATGGTCTATGAATACGACGAGCAGATCCTCATCGTCGATACAGGCATCATGTTCCCCGAAAATGACATGTTAGGGATCGACTATATCATCCCAGACTTTGACTATTTGTTACCCAATCGCGACAAAGTGCGCGGCATTGTGGTGACCCACGGGCACGAGGATCACACCGGGGCTATTCACCACATATTGGAGAAGATCAACGCGCCCATTTACGCCACCCCCCTGACCAGGGGGCTTCTGGAGGTCAAATTATCTCGTGGCGGCTTGCTGGGAAAAGCCGATCTACACACCATCCACGCTGGAGATGCGGTGGATATCGGCCCCTTCCAGGTTGAGTTCTTCCACGTCTGCCACTCCGTCCCTGATGCCGTAGGTTTGGGCATCACCACGCCGGCAGGCCTGGTCGTCCACACCGCGGACTATAAGTTCGACCCCACCCCGGTGGACGGCTGGCCGACAGATTTCGCTAAACTGGCTGAGTTCTCCAGCCGCGGCGTCATGGCCCTCCTGGCCGACTCAACTAACGCCGATAAGCCCGGCTGGACTCCCTCGGAAAGGTTGATCGACCCTGCCTTCGATGATGTTTTTGGTGAAGCAGAGGGCCGTCTCATCGTCGCCTCCTTTGCATCGCTAATTTCGCGGATGCAGCAGGTCGCCGACGCCGCCGAGCGTCACGGCAGAAAGCTGGCCTTCGTGGGTTACAGCATGACCGAAAACTCCAAGATGGCCATTAAACTGGGCTACCTCGACATCCCCGATGAGACCCTGGTGAGCCTGGACCAGGCACTGAATATGCCCGATGACGAAGTCGTGCTCATGTGCACCGGCTCCCAAGGCGAACCTTCTTCCATCATGGGAAGGCTGTCCTCGGGCACCAATCGTCGTTTCAGCGTCAAAGAAGGGGATACGATTGTGCTCTCTTCCCATCCCATTCCGGGAAATGAAGAGACCATCTATCGCACGATCAACCGCCTCTTCCGCCGTGGGGCCAACGTGATCTACGAACCCCTTGCGCCGGTGCATGTCTCCGGACACGCCAGCCAGGACGAGATGGCTCTGATGATTCACCTGGTCAAGCCGGAGTACCTAATCCCCATCCACGGGGAGCTGCGCCACTTGCGGCAGCATGCCGTAATCGCAAAAGAGGCTGGGATGCCTGAGGATAAGGTCCAGGTCGTCGAGAACGGTCAGATCGTCGAATTCACGGATGGCGAACTGAGCCTTGGTGATCGCATCCCTGGCGGCTATATCTTCGTCGATGGCTCGCGCGTCGGCGACGTCGGCCCCAGCGTGGTGCGCGAACGCGAAGCCTTGGCACGAGACGGTGTTGTGCTGGTCAGCCTGGTGCTCGACCAGGGAGGCCGTTTGATCGAAATCCCTGAAATCATCACCCGCGGCTTCGTCTACAAACATAACGCCGAAGACCTGCTCGAAGCGGCGGCTCAGCGCGCTGTTGAAGCTGTTGAAAACAGCAATGGAAACATTCACGACAGTGTCGTACAAACGCTGCGGTCATTCCTCTATAACGAAACCAAAAGCCGCCCGATGGTGCTGGTGACTCTTAGCTGGGTGTAGCCAAATCCCATAAAACCTGAGACCCCCAACTAAGTCAAGTTGGGGGCCCTTCAAAAATCTAGAAGTTCAACTTCCTTACATGTGCCTGTTTTCATCCTTAAGCAATTAAGCAGAAGTTGAACTTCTTACTCAAATTCGATATTTTTTCTCTGTACTGGCCTTCACCACAGGTGAGAGCGATCTTCGGCCCCTTCCGGCCATCCCTCCTCGCCGATCAACGGCACAAAAGCCACCGCGGTGACCGTTTCCTGCTTATATTTAGCACCCACTCGCTGCCAGACCTCTAATACCTGGCTGAAGCGGCGCCCAACAGGGAGCACCAATTTGCCCCCATCGTCGAGCTGATCGAGCAACGCGGGGGGCACTTTCGGCGCTGCCGCTGTGACCATAATCCCCTGGAAAGGTGCCTGATCGGGTAAGCCTAGCGTGCCATCTCCTATGTGCAGGTAGATATTCTCTGACCCCAATTCCTCGAATATCAACGCCGCATTTTCCGATAAGGCGACATGTCGTTCAATCGTGTGTACTTCTTTGGCGATATGCGCCAGGACAGCCGCCTGATAACCAGACCCCGTACCTACCTCCAGCACCTTTTCATCGCCGCGGAGCTTCAACAAGTCCGTCATCAAGGCAACGATATAAGGTTGAGAGATAGTCTGCCCGTGACCGATGCGCATGGCCCCATCTGAATAGGCAAATTTCTGCTGATCGGGCAAGACGAATAAATGCCTCGGAACGGCGCGCATGGCTTCCAGCACGCTTTGGGTTCGGATGCCCCTGCGCTCGATCTGGTCACGCACCATCCGCTCACGTTGCTCCAGGTAAATGTCGTCCTGATGATCAGTCAGCATAGCTCAGGCCATCTCTTTGAGCAGATGCCGCCAGAATTCGTCTCGCTCCCCAGGCCGGAAGGGGATATACAAGCCCAGGCGGTCTGCCAGCCCTCCGTAGCGTTCACTCAAAGCATAGGGCATGTCTTGGGGATCAGCAACCACCGCGAAGGTAGCCAGCATCTCATCGCTGATCAGGCCCGGCATCTCCCCCCATTGGCCGCGGGCCGCCAGCCTCGAGAGTCGTCCGGCGATCTCCTCCCAGCCGTGCAGTTCGAACACCTTTCGGTAAGACGGCGTAGAAGCATAAAAAGCGATCTGCTGGCGGATGAACTGCTCTTCTTCCGCTGCGGTGACCACAAAAGCGGAAACAGCAACGGCCACATCCGTAAGACCCCGCCCAAACTGGGCCGCTCCTGCTTCGATGGCCGGGATGATCGCCTCCCGCAGATAACGCGGCGAATTGAGCGGGTGAACGTGGAAGCCATCGGCGGCTTCCCCTGCCAGATGGGCCAGACCGGTGTTGACACCGGCGATATAAATGGGGATTTCCGGGTGCTCGATGGGGCCGGGGTTGAAAAAGGGCGACATCAGGGTCAGTTTGTAATATTCACCGCGGAAGTTGAGACGCTCGCCGCTTTGCCAGGTTCGCCAATATGCCCTGAGAGCACCAATCTGCTCACGCAGCTTGCCAACCACGGATGCCGGCCAGGGCATGCCAAACCGCCTTTCGATGTGACCTTTCACCTGGGTGCCCAACCCCAGGATGAAACGCCCCTTAGAGGCCTGGGCCAAATCCCAGGCGGTGTAAGCCATGGTCGCTGGGCTGCGCGCAAAGCCAATCGCCACTGCGGTGCCGAATCGCAGCCCCGAGGTATGTTCAGCGATCAACGGCCCAGGCAAAAAGGGATCATGCTGGGTTTCAGTCGTCCAGATGCCGTCGAAGCCGATAGCCTCAGCGGCGCGAGCTAACTCTGGAACTGCGTTGAGATGTGTGGGGGGGAGGGTGGTATCAACCTTCAAATTATTCACTCAGTAAATATGCCATCAGCCAGCGCGTGGTGGCTTCCAGGGCTTCGGTGTGCGTACGCTCATAATTGTGCGAGGCGTCCACGCCGGGGCCGATCAGGGACACCGCCACATCGCCCCCCGCCCTCCAATACGCTTCGCCATCAGAGCCATAGTAGGGATAGATATCTACTCGATAGGGGATCTCATATTGATCGGCCAGGCTGCGCAGCTTCTGATTCAACCCATGGTGGTAGGGGCCGCCGGAATCCTTCACGCATAGAGTGGCGTGGAATTCATCGGAGGCCTGCCCCTCACCGACAGCCGCCATATCGACGGTGACCAGCTCGGTCATATCGGCAGGGAACCCGGTCGCAGCCCCGTGCCCGACCTCTTCGTAATTGCTGATCAGTATCGTCGTGCTTTGGGCCGGTTTTAAGCCGGCATCGGCCAGGGCCTTGACTACCGCCAGGATATTGGCTACACAGGCCTTGTCGTCAAGGTGCCTGGAGCGCACGAATCCGTTGGTCACCTCGAGGCGTGGGTCGAAGGCCACGAAGTCGCCCACTTCGATGCCCAACTGGCGGGTCTCATCAACTGAGGCTGTGCGCACATCCAGGCGGACTTCCACGTTTTCGTCATCGCGCTTCGTCTCACCGACCTTATTCCCATGCACATGCACCGACGCCTTGGTCAGCAGAAGCGAACTGCGATATTTCTCCCCCTGTCTGGTGAACACGGTACAACCTTCGCCCTCAACGGTGTTCCAGGGAAAACCGCCGATCTTGGTCAGCCTGAGCCGCCCATTGGATTTGATCTCCTTGACCATCGCCCCCAGAGTATCCACATGAGCAGTCAAACCCCGAGGGGCATCAGCCGCCTCCCCGGGCCAGAGCACCACCAAAGCTCCTTTGCGGGTCCGGGAAACCTCCAAAAATGGAAACTCCCGCATGGCCTTTTCAGTATAGTCAATCGCCTCCTGGGTGAATCCCGTCGGGCTGGGTGTTTCCAGCAATCCAGTGAGGAAATTGAGCATGTATTGGGTGTCGAGTTCAGGTAGGTTCTTCATACGCCATCCACTTCAACGATCATAGGTTCTCAAACGCCATGATGATCTCGCGCCACTCATCGGGAATAGGGATTGTGCTGGATGTATGATAATCATAAGCCACCAGCACGCTGCTCCCATCTGCCAGGATTTGGCCGGTTTCAATATCTTCGATGAGATAAAAACTGTCCATGCTCTTGGTGCCAAGTCGGGCGATGCGCACGCCTACTTGTATGGGCTGCCCCCACAGGATCGGCGCTCGAAACGAGACACGGGCATCGGCCATGATCATCCCTATATCCAGGAACGAACCTCCATCCCACAACCCCAATTGCTTCACATAAGCAATGCGGGCCTGTTCCATGAAGGTGAGGTAACGGGCGTTGTTGACGTGCCCCTGGGGGTCCAGGTCGCCGTAACGCACTGTGATAGGTTGATAAAATCGGAATTCTGACATACAAGGATTATACCTCTGGAAAATCGCTGTGCTTTACGTTTTCCTCTTTCCGCATTAGAATTGGCTCGCTATGGACGACCATCTCAACGAAACCCAACCCACACAAATCGACCCTTTTGGGGGAGAGGATACATCCCCTATTGACCTTGAGCAACCCAGCGATATACCCCAAAAGAAAAAGGGACGCCCCTGGCTGCTGAGAGGCGGTTTGGCGCTCCTGGGGCTGATTCTTGTGCTCGGCGTGAGCGGCATCTTGGGCTACCAGAATGGCATCCGCCGACGGACGGGCCAGGAAGCCTTTCAACTTGCTGTAGCTGCCGCCGAACAATATGAACTCGGCATCTTGGATATGCAGGCCGGTCGCTACGAAGTGGCCCGCCAGCGCTTCGAGTATGTCATCGGCCTCGACCCCACTTACCCTGGCGTGACGGATAAGCTGGCAGAAGTTCTATTAGTGCTCAACGCCACCGCTACCCCTACCCCCTCCCCATTGCCAACAGCCGTCGAGGCAACCCCAACGCCCGATTCGCGCGCCGAAGAGGAACTCTTTGCGCAAGCGGAGGGCTACGTAGCAAGCGGGGAATGGAGCCTGGCCATCGAAACCCTGGAGATGCTGCGCAAAAAGAATCCCGCCTATAGACCCATCGATGTCGATGGCATGATCTATCTATCTTTGCGGCAGCGGGGTGTACAAAAGATCAGTTTGGGCAGTCTCGAAGGCGGCATTTACGATCTTGCCCTGGCAGAAAACTTCGGTGTTCTGGATACCGAGGCCGATAGCTGGCGCACGTGGGCGAGCTACTACATATCCGGAGCAAGCTATTGGGATGTCGATTGGGCGCAGGCCGTCTCCTACTTCGAGCAAGTTGCCGCCATGACCCCCAATCTGCACGATGGCTCCGGTTGGACAGCTGCCCAGCGCTACCTGGAGGCCCTCATCGCATATGCTCAACTCCTTGAAGCCGACGGAAACTGGTGTGAGCTGGCTACTATTTATGAGAAAACCTATCAATACACCGGCGACTCCGCTTATCAGGAGAGGTCCCTTAGTGCGCTGGATAAATGCGAGTAAAGGAGGGCATCGGCTCTTCGGATGACCACCCCCACCTGGGCTCTCACCATCGCATACTGGCTGCACATGCTGGCCACCGTCATTTGGATCGGTGGCCTTGCTATATTGACGGCGCTGATCATCCCCGTCGCCCGGCGCACGTTAGACGAAAACGCTTATGCCGTGTTTTTAGAAAGAGTACAGCGCCGCCTCGACCCTCTGGCCTGGTTCAGCGTCGCCGTGCTGCTCGGCAGCGGCATGTTACAGATGAGCGCCAATCCCAACTATGAGGGGTTCCTGACACTCAATAACCGCTGGGCCTGGGCTATCCTGGTAAAACATTTTCTCTTTGGGTTGATGGTCATCGTCAGCGGGTACCTCACCTGGGGCATAATGCCGTCTATGCGGCGGGCAGCGTTGCGCCAGGCACGCGGGCAAGACGCGCCGGAGATCAACGCCCTCCAACGCCGTGAACACCTGCTTCTAGGGCTGAACTTGGCTTTGGGGATCATCGTCCTGGCCCTGACCGCCCTGGCACGCGCCTCGTGAACCCTCTCCATGATTAGTCGGGTAAAAGCCAGGCTGTTTTCAGTCTCTCCCCAGGCTCCTTTGACAGCCGCGGTCATCCTGAGCGGGGGGATTTACGCGGCCTTCACCGCCGCCTTCCCTCTGTCGAAGTATTACAACATCATCCCCCCCTTAGATTATGCAAAACTGACGGGTCATTCCTTGCTGGGCTTCTTAGCCTATATCATCGGGATTGGGGGCCTCTTTGGTATCTACCTTTGGGTGCTCAAAGGGGTTATGCAGGGTCAGTTCCAAATCCAAATTCGCCACGTTTTAGTCACCAGTGCCATTTTTGCGCTCATTTTGGTCTTCTCTTACCCCCAAACCGCCATAGACATTTTCATCTACGCCATCCGCACCCGAGGATGGGCACTCTATGAGATGCAGCCGCTGGCGACCGCGCCCCAAATGCTCCCCGAGGCAGACCCCTGGCTGGGTTTGGCCGGTGAATGGGAGGATGCCCGCTCTCCATACGGCCCGGTGTGGGAATGGCTCTCTTTAGGCGCGTTCCAACTGGGCGGGGGTCACTTTTTAGGCCATTTATACGCGCTGAAAGGCATCGCCGCGCTCTCTTACCTGGGTTGCATCGGGTGGGTTTACCTGATCCTACGGAATCTGCGCCCTGATTGGGCGCTCACCGGGACCGCGGCTTTGGCCTGGAATCCGCTGGTGCTACTTGAGAGCGCCCAAAACGGCCACAACGATATCGTGATGGCTTTTTTCCTGCTGGCGGCAATCTGGGCATTTATTAGTCTAGATCGGTCACCCAATCCCCGCAAAAAGATGGTCATGTCGTTGGCATTCTGCATCTTCATGACCGCTTCCGTTCTGGTCAAATTTGTGCCCCTGGTCGTCCTGCCCTTCTTCTTGTTGGCGATAACCTTGCAATGGGAGAAATGGCAGCAGCGCGCCTTATCGTTAGTGAGCTACGGTTTGGTGATATCACTGCTCTTGGTGATCGGGATGCGGCCCCTTTGGCCCGGGGCGGACCAATGGGCCGTCTTGGAAGCCAGCTCAGGTGCCGGCCGTTCCTTGCTGGCTCTGCTGGTGCTCGGCCTGAAAAACGCCCTGGGGACAAACGCCGCGTTCGATGTATCCAGGGGGATTCTCTACTCGATTTGCGGGATTATTTTCTGCTATTACATTTGGAAAGTTTTGGGAACGCGCGCCCGATCCAAAACGCTGCCCATCGCCGCGGCCTTCTACCTGCTCTTCTGGTACGTTCTCCTAGCTGCCCCGACATTCCATGCCTGGTATTTACTCTGGTGCCTGCCGTTGGGCTCGTTGCTGCTCCCCGACCAGCGCCCTTTGAGTACCGGTGTCCTTTTTTCCATGTCCGCATTATTCGCTATCCCCTATTTCGAGACCGTCAGGGTCTGGCTTCCGATTCTGCTGCGGAATCACTTCCTGGGGCATATTATCGGGGTCTCTATCTTGATCATCCCCCCCATACTGGCGTTGCTGCGGCCGATTCGCTGGGTACCGAATTCACCACAACCATAACCTCCCCCTCAGGGGGCTCGCGGCGCCGAATAGAACTGCCCCGGGTCTTCTGGGTAGTAATGGTATAACGTGCGTCCAGGGTAAGCTCTAACAAGCCCCTCCCCAGGATCATCATCTCGGGGAGTCCACGCAAAGATAAAGGGGCTTTCTAAGAAGGGGTCGGCCAGCTTAAGGAAGATCGCGTAATCTCGCCAGTTTTCGGCATGCACTAGCACCAACGCCGGGGCGAGGTTTTGCACCGCAACGTCCGTGAACGCCTCCAAATCAGCCGAATCGACTTCGTAAAAGAGATGCGTTTCCTTCAGCTTCCTGGGGGTATAAAAGACCAGGTTGGCAGCAACCAGGATCGCAAAAACGACGATCATCACCCACGAGCGGACTCTGCCACCTTGACGTGTGCGCCCTTCCCCACTTTTTGACCATCCGGCCAGGGCAGCGATCCCGGCCGCGCTGAACAAAGTCAGGCCATACAGGCCTTCATAAAAATAGCGCGGCCCCGAAATCCAATAAGCCAGGTAAACGATGACCAGTCCAAGAGGGACACCCACTAACAGCCAGGCCTTTTTATTCCGTCGGGCTACCCAAAGCCCAAGGGGAAGAAAAATCCAGGAGTAGGCACCCCATCCCCAGCCGAAGAAGTCGCCAGCCCCCTCTACCAAACTTCGGCGGGTATTCGAGAGAGCCTGTTCGAGCGTATGCCCCTCCTCAAGGACGCCATATCCTGGCCCAAAGCCGACCTTATCATATTCCCACCACAGCGTATACGGATTGAGCAGAGCGTCCCCGGTGAGGGCAAACTGCCAGAGAAAAAGCGTACTCCCAATGATCGCAGCCACCAGCCCCACCGTGATCACACGTCTGCGAACCACCGGGGAGCCGCGCCACAACAGGATAAGCCCATGGATGCCAAAGGGCAGACCTACTCCCAGGGCGGTCAGCGGGCGGCTCAGGGCCAGGACCCCGAGGGTGAGGCCCGCGCCCAGGGTAGGCAGCCACCCCGGAACGTCCTCCCGCTGATCCACTGCCCCCAGCCAGGAAAGCGCAAAAGCGGCGCTGAGCACCAGCCCCCAGGGATGGGAAAGTAGCATGCCCGAATACATCAAAAAAATCGGGGAGGTGAACGTCAATCCCGCGGCCAGCAATCCACAAACCTCCCCCAGCGTCCTTTTCCCCAGCCGGTACGTCAACCATACAGCCAACCCGGCCAGCAACGGGTTGACCAACGTCCCTAATCCCATCCGCTCGCCAAGGGAAAGTACGGCAGGCCAGCCCAAGGGGTATTTGCCAAAACGTTGGCCGTTGTAATCGACGACAAAGGGGACGAAAAAGTGCTCAGATTCAGGGGGAGAAGGCAAAATGAATTTTCCGCCAGCGATGGCCTGGGCCTGCCAGAGGTAAGCATACTCGTCTTCGAGATGGGGCAGTCCTTGGAAGCTATTCCCTGAAATCCAGGCCGTGATGATCACAGCAAGGATGCTGATTGCGAGGGCAATACGGTCGTAAAGGGTCATGATCGAAGCACGATCTTCAATCATCGCTTATGCTCGTATGTCTCTCAAAGCCTCCAAAGCCGCCTGATGCAGGTATCCGTTCGTCGCGCAAATGCCGCGGTTGTCGGCCAGCGTGCGGCCGCGGGTGAAATCGAGTGCGTTCCCATCCAGGTCCGTGACGCGGCCGCCAGCCTCCTCGATCACCAGGGACCCGGCGGCTTGATCCCAAATCTTCTCGCGGTAACCGCGCCGCTGGGGTGAGAGCAGCCGCAGGTAAATCTCGCCCTGCCCTGCTGCCAGCAGGGCATACTTGGCCTGGCTGTCCATGCGAATGGGCTGGGCCTGCACACCCAAGGCCTCGGCAAAATGATCCACCTGGCTGACATTGGTGTGGCCTGATTCGAAGGAACGCAGCAAGCGCGCCTGGGGCGGGTCGGCACACCTGGAGACGGATAAACGCCCAAGGTCGAGTGTGCCATCTAGTGATCCGGCCCAGGCACCTTGGCCGCGGGCAGCAGCTACCAAAGCGATAGAGTCTAAGTTTGGACAGCCCAACACGCCAACCTGAACTTGCCCCTCTTCGATAAGCGCCAAAGCCACCGCGTATTGATCCCCGCGCAAGAAGCCTTTGGTGCCATCGATAGGGTCCAACGTCCAAAAGCGCGGCGCGGTCTCAGCGGAACCGCGGTCAATCCACTGACATACCCTTTCAGGACTTGCGTCAGCCGCATAACCGCTCACAAACCCGGTGATCCTTTCCAACGTAAGTCGCTCCTCGGAGCCTTGTAACACTGTGGAGTCCTCTTCTCCCACCATGGGATCATCAGGGAAGTTCTCATCCAGCAAATAACCGACCAGGGCCTGGGCAGCGAAATCCGCTACGGTGACCGGTGAGCGGTCATCTTTGGTCAGCGCAGGGGAGACCATCTCGGCCTGGACTTGCTTGACCAGCGAGCAGGCCTGCCGCACCGCATGAACGGCGAATTGAATTTCAGGGTTATCAGTATTGAGCATCGTTTTTCCAGGAAGTGTGATGATAGCAGTGTTTAATCTTGAATCTCCAACAATTGACCTTCCGCCACCGCCGTAAGGTCATAGGCCATCGCCCCGGTGATGCGCGCCGGGATCATCGAACCGACAGGGATTTCATCCTCGATGATCACCATGCCGTCGATCTCGGGGGCGTCGCGGTAGCTGCGGCCCAGGGATAGACCATCACCCTGGCCTTCGATGAGCACATCCAGGATTTTGCCGACATAGCTCTGGTTGCGCTCCAGGGAGATGCGCTGCTGGCTCTCCATGAGGCGTTCCCAACGCGCTTGTTTGACCTCCTCGGGAACAGGGTCCCCCAGGGGCTCGCTGGCCGTACCCGGCTCAAAGGAAAATTGAAAGGCCCCCACGCGGTCAAAGTGCATCTCCTCAATGAAGTCCAGCAGAGTTTGGAATTCCTCCTCCGTCTCTCCCGGGTAGCCGACGATAAAAGTCGTCCTCAAGGCCAGATCGGGCATTGCGGCGCGCATCTCACCCAGCGCATTGCGCACCCAATCCATATTCGCGGGGCGGCGCATACGCCTGAGCGTGGCAGGATGAGCGTGCTGCAAGGGCATATCCAGGTAGGGCAAAACCTGTTCGTGGGCAGCCATCACTTCAATCAATTCGTCGGTGACGTAGCCGGGATAGGCGTACAAAATACGCAGCCAGGGGATCTCGGGAACAGCCTGGACCATGTTCTCCAACAAGGTCGCCAGGCCATTGCGCATCCCAAGGTCATGGCCGTAGTCGGTGGTATCCTGGGCAATCAGGTTGATCTCATAGACGCCTAACTCCTGCAGAGAGCGCGCATCTTCGAGGATCGCTTCCACGGGGCGGCTGACGGCGGTCCCTTTGATCAGCGGAATGGCGCAGAAAGCGCACGGGCGACGGCATCCATCGGCGATTTTGAGATATGCGCTGGCCCCCTGGATGCTCACGCGCTGCGTACCCGCCTCCTCCTGACCCACGGTCGGGACCTCGGGGAGATGGTATATGGGCTCAGGGTGCTTATCCTCGCGCAAAGTCCCCACCACATCGAGGATATCCATCCAGCGGCGGGTTCCTAAGATGCCATCAATGCCCTGGACTTGTCGGGCAACCTGCTCGCCATAGCGCTGGGTCAGGCAGCCCGCGGCGATCAAAATCTGGCCGTCCTGTTTTTGGGCTGCCATCTCCTGGAGCACATCCAGGGACTCCTCCTTGGCCGGCCCGATAAACCCGCAGGTGTTTACGATGATCACACCTGCCTCGGTAGAGTCATCCGTGGGCTGGTAATCTGCTTTCATGAGCAGCTGCGCCATCGAGTCGGAGTCAACCGTATTCTTGGCGCAGCCCAATGACAATAAATGGAAGGATTTTTTATCCACAATCAATGACCTATCAAACCAGATCAAGGAACCGGTGTTGGTGTGAGCGTCGGCGTGGTTTCCGGCGTTTCTGTGGCTGTGGGCGATACCGTCGAGGTGGGGGTCTGGATGCCATCCGCGGTGATGACGAAATTGACCACTTCGCCATAGAATCCCAATACCCCAAGCTCAGCACCATTATAGGTAATATGCAAACCGGCCGCATTGCCCGTGAGGATTTCAACACCCTCATCCCCGGCAAAAGCATAGATGCCCCCGGGGATCACCCGCCCATCGAATTCGACTTCCCCATCCACAGTGATCCGCATATAAGCCCGCTGACGGATTGCAACTTGCACTTGGATGAGTTTCCCGGCGTCCTCGAGGGAAAATGGGGCTTCCGTGGCCTCAGCTGGGGGCTCACCAGCGTCTGCATCGACTGCTTCATCGAGAGGCGAGGGGATCGTGGCTGTGACCGTAGGTTCAACAGTCGCCGTAGCAGACGGCAGCAAGACATCCGCGATCGAAGGCGGGCTAGGCTCCGGCTCTGAGGAGGAACGCGCCGTCGCGATCTGCATCCCAGCCCAAATCGCGAAAACGATCAAAAAAACGACCGCCAAACCACCGACCAGCAAATCTCTGGAGAAGAGGCGCCGGGGCATGCTTGGTTCTTCTCGCGGTTCTCGTCTCACTCTGCTTCGAGAAGAACTCGATTGGCGGCGTTCGATCAACTGAGATTGAAGCACTTCCGCGAAGCCCAGCAGCAAAGGATCGGGGTCCAACCCCAGGAATTCAGCGTAATTCTTCAACATGCCGCTGCCCTGAACCCCCGACGGCAGGGCGTCGAAGTCACCCCGTTCCAGGGCCTGCAAATAATGAATCCGCAGATGCGTGTGCCGTTCCACATCCTCCCGTGAGAGCCCCAGCAGCTCCCGTTGGGCCTTAAGGGTTTCCCCAACGGCAACCAAACCGGTGACCGGTTCCTCAACGGCAGGCGTCTCGCCCAAAGCGTCGTCATCCGGAACCCCAGAACCGATCTCCTCTTCTGGGGGCATAAAAGTCATCAGCGCGTCTCCCTCCAAGGCATTGAAAAGGGGTTCGACATCGATATTCAGATGACCGGCATATGAGCGCAGGAAGCCGCGTGCCTGTACCCGGGAGGGGATGGCGTCGAACTGGCCCACCTCCATGGCGCGCAAATAATGGAGGCGGATATGTGTCTCTTGCGCAACCTGCTCCAGAGACAACCCGAGAGCCTCGCGAGCCTGACGAAGTTTCTTGCCTACAGCCGCACTCATGGGGTCAATTATACAGGAGAATACACAAAATCCGGCCTGGGAGGGACTTCACCACGAACCCAAGCCGGATTTTCTCGAATGGAAAAGCGCCTTACTCGATAGCAGCCTCTGCTTCTTCGGGTTGGGCTGCCTCTCCTGCCTCCGCGTCAGCTTCGGCATCAGCGTCGGCACCGGCATCCGCTTCTGTCTCCGCCTCCGCGTCGGTTTCAGCCTCCTCTTCCAGCTCGTACTCGTAGATGGGCTGGTCTTCGATCTCGATCTCACCCTTGTCGAGCGCTTCTGCTATTTCAGCTGCTTCTGCGATGGCCGCCTCGGGGGATTCCCCTTCACGGTAGACGATCACGCTGATCTCTGGAACCAGGTCTACGGTCAACCGAACGCCGACCATGTGCTTGCCGATCATCCGCAGGGGTTGGGCATCAACCTGGCGATGGCTGATCTCCGTATCGACCTCTTTGGAGAGCGCTTCGGAGATCATGCGGGTGTTCACCGAGCCATACAATCGCCCGGTCTCGCTGGCCCGCACGGGGAAAGTAAGGCTGACTTCGGCCATCTGTTCGGCCAAACCGCTCATCTCCTCGTTGAGGATACTGCGCTGCTTGTCGGCATCGGCACGGATGCGGTCAACCTGTTTGAGCGCCCCCTCAGTCGCCAGAACAGCCAAACCCTGGGGGATTAAATAGTTGCGGCCGTATCCATTGGCTACTTTCTTCACATCGCCGGCACGGCCGAGTTTGTACACGTCTTTCAGAAGTAATACTTTCATTTGTCACAAGCCCTTTCGATATTGAATGTCTCAGGCGAAGGGTACAACGCACTGAGCGGGGGGATTTTACCAAAGCGAGATAGAACCGTCAACGCGTGATCACAGTCTCATTTTCATCTGGCCTCCAGAAAACCTGAGGCAAATTTACGCAAACAACGGCTCATAGGCCGAAGCGCTCTCGATCAACGCTTCTTGCTCTTCGTGGTCCAAGGGAGTAAAGTTATCGCAAGCCTCCAGCATCATCGGCAGGATGTACTTATCCCCCACCGTGCAGATGCCGGTGACATCTTGCGATAGGGCGAAATTCACTGACTTCTGGATATTCTCGACATCATCGAAGGGCTGATACCAGGTATTATAGACTTTTTCTCGTTCACCCCAGGGACTGCGGCACACCGCTTTGATGATCATGGTGCCAACATCACGCTCACGACAGACGCGCAGCAACGCTTCTGAGTTTCGGCGGAACTCCGGGTTGGCATACTGCACGAAGTTGATCGGGAAAAGGACGCTGTCGAAATCGAAACGGTCCAGCGCCTCCAGAAAAATGGCCGGGCAGTCAAATCCATGCCCGGTGATACCGATGAAGCGCGTCAGACCTTCATCTCTGGCCTGGATCATCGCCTCCAAGGCGCCTCCAGGGCCGGTGGCCTGATCTAACTCATCCATATTGGTAACCGCATGAATCTGGTAAAGATCGAAGCCATCGACATCCAGCAATTCAAGCGAGTGGCGCATCTCGGCGGCAGCACCCTCCTTGGTGCGCTCCATGGTCTTGCAGCCGAGGAAAAACTGATCCCGGATACGCGGCATCCACGGGCCGAGCAATTTTTCCGCCATCCCGTAGGATGGGGCGACATCGATGTGATTGACGCCCGCAGCGATCACCTGCTCCACCACTGCATCAGCATCTCTCTGGGGCATCTCCCACAAAGCCGCCGCGCCAAAGATCGCCAGCGTGCTCATGTGGCCGGTCCGTCCAAAACGTCGTTTTTCCATAATCTATCTCCTCATAGAATCACTAAGTACCGACAAGAAGCTCATTGGTTTAGAACGAAATCCAGGGCGTACTGCGCATCGGCATAATAAGGATTAGCTGCCAGGGCGGCATTGAAATCGGCCACCGCACCGTTGATGTCTCCCTGGCGATAGAGGCCCCAGCCATGCCACAAGAGCGCCTCCTCAGAGTTGGGAGTGCGCTGTAAGGCGTAATCCGTCAGCGTGAGCAGGTCATCGATGCGATCCGTGTGGAAGTAGGCAAAGAAAGGCCCAAATTGATAGCGCAGCATACGTTGGGGGAGGCCATGAGTCCGGGCGTTGTCGTAGGCCAGTGCGGCTTCTTCGTAGCGCTCGAAATACAATAAGTTGGTCCCCAGGTTGAACCAGGCAAAGGCGTCATCGGGTTGCGCATCGATTTCGGCCTGGGCCGCTTGGAGAGCGGATTCCCGGTTCGTTTCCTCCTCCCACGCCGAACCCAAGATCGCTTTGACCGTCTCCTCTTGCGAAGGTAGATAAATCAAGATGAAAACGCGGTTGAAGGGCTGCCAGTATTCATCCAGCGTGGCATAGTCCAGCCGATCATTCGGGCGGTGAAAACTGTCCTGCACAGTAAAGGTGCCCCGGGCCTCGTCATAGCCGGTCACCAGCAGATAATGCGCCGCCCAGAGATCATCATTGGGCCAATAGGCGCCCGCAAAATAGAAGCTGGCCTCGATCATCACCGGTATCCCGGCCGCCACAAACTGCCTGAGCATCTCCATATCACCGCCGACCCGATAAATGGTATGCAACCAACCGGCGTAATTGCGTGTGAAATGATCCATCTCCTCCACGTTGACGTTGCGGTCGGTGCGGTCGGGTTTAATCAGGTTGGAGATGCTGAACTGATCCCCTTCCCAACCATAATAGTGCAGGTACATCGACAAAGTGGCTGGCCCGCAGTTATTCCAGTCCTGCTGTTCCCATTCCGGCGCAGGAAGTTCAACCTGTTGCGGGATCACCGTAGGGGATGGTGTGAACGTCGGTGTGTCCAGCGGCGCAGAGGGGCTCTGGATGACCACGGTTTGGGGGGTTGGCAATGGGGTTGGGGACCCAGGCGGACCGGGGGATGGCGAGATCCCCAAAGAGGGCCCAGCGGACCTGGAAGCCGGGGTGGGGAGCGCTTCGACGGGGTTGATCACGCCCCTGAGATAGGTCGTGGCAATGTCCAAGCGCCAGGAGAGCCGCCGGTTGACCGCCGGAACCTGATAAAGCAGCAACCCAAGCAGGCCCGCACCGATAAGAAACAGGGCAAATCTACCAATAAACGTCTTCGACATGCCCCGAATTGTATCACTCCACGTTGACGCGGCTATACCCGCATGGTAGAATTCCCCCCGCTCAATTCCTGAGCGCCCCCATCGTCTAGTGGCCTAGGACACAGCCCTCTCAAGGCTGAAACCGGGGTTCGAGTCCCCGTGGGGGCACTTTTCTAATCGAGTATCTAAAAACTCTCTCTGATTTAACCGGATTCAAGAATCAAGAAAGCGCCACAAATGGCGCTTTTTTGTTTTATCCAGGATGAGTGCCCAAAGGCAGTTCTTTGATTACGGAATCCCACACAAATTGAGCATATGAAAAAGCGTGTTCAGCTTCTTGAAGCGTAAGTTCGGGTAGATCACCAGGATATCGAAAAGCAACGGCATAAGGCGTTAATGTCGTGGCCGCTTCTCTCAATTTTTGGAACTCTTGATCAAAGGGGATGCACTTCCCAACCAGCGCGACAAGAGAATGGGTTTTTTCGAAGGGCTCATCATGCCAAGTGAGAAATGCCTTGAGCATTTTTTCCGCTGATTGCTGACAGTGAAACCCCACGGCATTGAAAAGTGCGTCTGGACTTGATAGCAACCACTTTGCTGACAGCAAATCTTGATTTGCTTTTTCTACCCAAGACCTCGTCTCTTCGATTTTTGCATCATTCCCCATTGTAGATAACCTGGCCTTTTGACTGCACAGTGGAAGCAAGGGACGTTTTCACCTGACTAGTGCGGTTAAATTCCTCTTGGGTAAGCACAATCACATCCACGGGAGTGGTCAACCCCCATAGCAAATCATACGATTTAGCTTCTCGCTTATGCCGAGGAAGATCAGACTCTGGCACGACTACCAGGAGATCAAAATCGCTCTGTTCATTTGTTTGTCCGCGCGCCTGCGAACCAAACAGATATATTCGATCTGGATGTAATCCCTCAACAAGCCGGGTTACAACCGTATGAAGGGCACTTGAGGTAAGAACCGAACTTGCCATAACCTAATTTTACACTAATTGTGCTGGGCTGCCTTGTAATTTCAGGCAGCAAAGAAATTGAAGAAAAACAAAACCTGTGGTTTTTACCCACAACCTCCAGAGGAGTAGCCGTAAACTTTGGTAGAATAAATCCATTGCGGACTTCATCAGATTTGTACCCATAATGTCATCATCAACAATTTGACAACGCCGTAAGTCACCTAAATTACCAATCCAACCACGATGAACCCTCAAGAATTCGTCAACAAATGGCGCAACATCGATTTCAAAGAGCGTTCCTTCTACCAGGAGCACTTCGCCGACATCTGTCACCTAGTGGGGCACCCCACAACCATTGAATACGGCCAGCAGGAAGTCTTCTCCTATGAAGCCTCAGCGGACCGTGGCTTCGCCGATGTTTGGAAACGGGGATATTTTGCCTGGGAGTACAAGGGCGAGCGGGCAAATCTGGAAGCGGCTTACGATCAGCTTTTGCGCTACCGGGAAGCGCTGCAAAACCCTCCCCTGCTGATTGTCTCCGACTCTCAATTCATCCGCATCCACACCAATTTCACCAACACCATCAAACGTGAATATGAGCTCACGCTTGATGATCTGCTGATCCCCGAAAAGCTGGACATCCTCAGAGCAGCCTTTTTCGATTCGGGGAATCTGAGAGCCCCGGAAACTCCCGAACAAGTCACCGAGCAGGCGGCTAAAGAGTTCGCCCAACTGGCCGAACTGCTGCGCAAATGGGGCGAAGACCCAAGCCAGACAGCCCATTTCTTGATCCGTCTGCTGTTTTGTCTGTTCGCCGAAGACATCGGTCTGCTGCCGAAGGACATTTTTACACGATTGGTAGAGAAGACCCGCCGCAATTCAAAAGCCTTCGCCGGGCAATTGCGCCAACTCTTCGCAGCGATGGCTACCGGGGGCTGGTTTGGCGCAGACGAGATCAATCACTTCGATGGCGGCCTGTTTGATGATGATTTCGTGCTGGAACTCGACAGCCAGGG
Source organism: Anaerolineales bacterium (assembly GCA_028278545.1). Lineage (GTDB taxonomy): Bacteria > Chloroflexota > Anaerolineae > Anaerolineales > UBA11858 > NIOZ-UU35. The sequence goes on along the minus strand of JANQED010000033.1, from coordinate 25,741 downwards.
GATCGACGTTCTCGCGGCAGTCAGCGGGTTGGATTGGAGCAGCATCGAACCTTCAATTTTGGGGACGCTCTTCGAGCGCAGCCTGGACCCGGGCAAACGCGCTCAACTGGGAGCACACTACACCAGCCGGGAAGATATCCTGTTGATCGTCGAGCCGGTTCTGATGGCTCCTTTGCGCCGCCGCTGGGATGAAGTGCAGAGTCAGGCTCGGGAGTTGGCCGCCAAACGGGATCAAGCCGATACCGCGCGCAAGCGCCGCAACCGAGAAGCCAATCTGCAGCGCCTGCTGGATGAATTCAGCGCCGAGCTGCGCGCCATGCAAGTGCTCGACCCGGCCTGCGGCAGCGGCAACTTCCTGTATGTAGCCCTGCGCCAATTGCTGGACTTATGGAAACAGGTCTCGGCGTTGGCCGGGGAGCTGGGCCTTACGTTGATGACCACGCTCTCGGCCCCCTCGCCGGCGCAGCTCTTTGGGATCGAGATCAACGCATACGCCCACGAACTGGCCCAGGCCACCATCTGGATCGGCTATATCCAATGGCTGCGCGAGAACGGCTTTGGTCAGCCTGCCTCGCCGATTTTGAAGAAACTCGATAATATCCAACACATGGATGCAATCCTGTCCTATGATGAAGCCGGGGAGGCCGTGGAACCGGAATGGCCCCAGGCCGATGTGGTCATCGGTAATCCGCCATTTCTTGGGGGGAAGAGGCTGCGAGCGGAGTTAGGGGATCAGTATATTGATCAATTGTTTGAACTCTACCATGATAGCGTCCCTAAAGAAGCGGACCTTGTCTGCTATTGGTTCGAACGTGTACGGAAACTTATAGAAAAAAGCAAACTTCAACGAGCAGGACTATTGGCAACCCAAGGAATACGTGGTGGCGCCAATCGCAAAGTGCTTGAAAAGATCAAGGATTTTGGAGATATTTTTTGGGCTCATTCTGACCGTGACTGGATATTGGATGGGGCGTCTGTACATGTTTCGATGGTAGGGTTTGATAATGGAACTGAAAAACAAAAGAAACTAAATGGCAATCCCGTTGATGAAATCAATCCTGATCTAACTTCTGATATAGATATGACAACCGCCGTAACATTAGCTGAGAATTCAGACATAGCATTCCAAGGCCCAGTCAAGGTTGGAGCTTTTGATATTGATCATGCTCTTTCACAAAAAATGCTTTCAACTCCCAATCCACACGGTTTGCCAAACGCTAATGTCATAAAACCATTTATGAATGCTTCAGATATAACCGGGAGAACAAGGAATAAATGGATAATCGACTTTGATGAAATGGAAATTGCTGAAGCAAGCTTGTACGAAGCCCCATTCGAATATATAAAAGAAACCGTGAAGCCCAATCGTGACATAAACCGGGATCGTCAGAGAAGAACATATTGGTGGAGATTGGGACGAAGTGGCCGGGATTTGAAAGACGCAAAGAAGAACCTCAAACGCATGATTATTACACCACGCGTATCGAAATATCGAGTATTCATTTGGGGTGACGCTGAACTATTACCAGATAGTGCGGTAGTAGCGATAGCCAATGAAACTGATTATTTCTTTGGAGTCCTGCATTCAAGTCCACATGAACTATGGGCTCTAAGAAAAGGTACTTCACTAGAAGATCGTCCTCGATATACACCATCTACTACTTTCGAGACCTTCCCCTTCCCCTGGCCGCCGGGAAGTGAGCCGCGAGATGATCCCCAAGTTCAGGCCATCGCCGAAGCCGCCCGCGAACTAGATGAGAAACGCCAGCGCTGGCTCAATCCCGAAGGGATCAGCGAAAAAGAACTCAAAAGACGCACGCTCACCAACCTCTACAACCAGTGCCCCACCTGGCTTGATCTGGCGCATCAAAAACTCGACCGGGCCGTGCTGGACGCATACGGCTGGCCGCACGACATCACCAATGATGAAATCCTTGAGCGGCTGTTGGCGTTGAATTTGGAAAGGGCGGGAGATTAAAGAGAATCCCCAAACACGAATTTGCTAGAATTTATCCTTAGAGGGAGGCTGTGAAAGAGCAACTTCTCAAGTAGATTTATTTGTCGATTTTTCGGTTTCGTACTGCGCTAGCATGGTTTACAGTATGGCAGTAAACACTAAAACAGGAGTACCAAAGAATGAACCAGACGTTACCCCTCCCCGAAACCATGTATACCGCCCTGCTGGAGAAGGACAGCACTTACGAGGGCATCTTCTTCGCCGGCGTGAAAACCACCGGCATCTTCTGCCGCCCCACCTGCACGGCCCGCAAACCGAAGCAGCAAAACGTGGAGTTCTTCCCTTCTACTCACCAGGCCCTGCTGCACGGTTACCGCCCCTGCAAAATCTGCCACCCCATGGGACAGCGGGGCGAATACCCCCAATGGCTCAAACCGCTGATGGGCGAGATCGAAGCACAGCCAGAACTCAGGCTCAAAGACAGTGACCTGCGCGCAAGAGGCATCGACCCCGCTCGCGTTCGCCGCTGGTTCAAGAAACATCACGGCATGACCTTCCAGGCTTATCTGCGCACTTTGAGGATCAGCGAGGCCTTCGGGCGCATCAAATACGGCGAGAAGGTGGTCGATACGGCCTTCGAATCCGGTTATGACTCATTGAGCGGGTTCACCGAGGGCTTCAAAAAGGCCACCGGTTTTTCTCCGAACAAGAGCACCAATAAGGATATTGTGGTGACCACGCGCATCCTCACGCCCCTGGGGCCTATGCTGGCCGGCGCTACCGAAGAGGGCATCTGCCTGCTGGAGTTCATCGACCGGCGCATGCTGGAAACTCAGATAGCGCGCTTGAAGAGAGCGCTCAAGGCCGAATTCATCCCCGGCGCGAACCCCCACTTCGAGGCCCTCAACGGGGAAATTGAAGAGTATTTCGCCGGCCAACGCCAGGATTTCAGCGTCCCCCTGGTCACCGCAGGCACGGCTTTTCAGGAGAAGGTCTGGCGCATCCTGCAGGAGATCCCCTACGGAGACACTCGTTCGTATAAAGAGCAGGCCGAACGCATCGGCAACCCCCAGGCGGTACGCGCCGTGGCCCGCGCCAACGGCGACAACCGCATTGCCATCATCATCCCCTGCCACCGCGTGATCGGCTCCGACGGGGGCCTGACCGGCTACGGCGGTGGGCTGTGGCGCAAGCGCTATCTGTTGGACCTCGAAGAGAGCCACAAATAAAGACAAATACCGGGCATAAGCCGATCCTCTGTGATGGCTTATGAACCAGATATGCCCAGCAAAATGCGCATCACCGCCTGTTTCGGCGGTGATTTTTTTGTTTCCATTTGACCAAAACCAGGGCTTGTTCTATACTCTAGAAAACAACCGCCTCAACTGCCATCCAGGAGCCTAGCATGAATTGTTGGCAATGCAACCAACCCGCCCAGGCCGTGTGCCGCTTTTGTGGGCGCGCGGTCTGCAAGGGCCACGCCCAGACGATGAACTATATCGTCAGCGTTTACCCCAGCGAGAGCAAAAAAGTGCTCAAATCGCTGGTGGTGGCCGATGCCATCTTCTGTGGTATCTGCAAGCCGCAGCCCGAGCCGCTGGAAACGCCCTATCTGGACTGAGGAGGGACGTTGGAAGCCCGTATCACCTGGCAATTCCCCATAGACCAGCAGGGAGAATTTGTGTTCGATGACGAAATCGCCGTCATCGGGCGCGGGCGCGACTGCGATATCGTCCTGCTCGACGAACGCATCTCACGCCAGCACACCGAGGTCTATTTCGATGGCGAGGCCTACTTGATCTCCGATCTGGGCAGCTTCAATGGGACTTATCTTAACGGAGAACTTCTGGAGGACACGCGCCCGCTCGAACATGGCGATCAGCTCCAAATCGGTCCCGTCGAACTACGTTTTGAGTTGGCAGCTGACCCCGAGGAGGCGCCTCGTTCCACGCTGGTTGTCCCGGAATCCTCCCTGCAAGCCTCGCTTGTCGCCCATGACGGCACCCTCTTCGAACTGAACAAAGCTAAACACACCGTCGGGCGCGGCTCGGGCTGGGATATCTGCCTGCCTGACCGCGCCGTCTCCCGCCCCCATGCCGAGATCATCTACCAGGAAGATGTATTCGTTCTGACCGATTTGGGCAGCGCCAACGGGACGGTGGTCAACGGCCAATTGATCTCCGAACCGCAGCCCCTCCAGGACGGCGATACCATTCTCTTTGGGGAACATCCGCTGACCTTCAACCTTAAGAAAAGCCAGGCATGAAGAGGAGTATCTGGGCAGCCATCCCTACCGGGGATACCAGCGGGGGCGTCTGGCAGCGGGTCATAGTAACGCCGCAAGCAGGTGGGGAGTTCGACTTATGGCAGAACCTGGGCGAACGCCCCGGGGGAATGTGGGGGGACTTAGAAAAAGAGACCCTGTTGATCCATGAACGCCAGGCTGCCAATATTTGGGACGCTGTGGACGACGAGACCCTGATCATCCGTCCGCGCTACGACCTGTGGCGCGAAATCCAAAGGATTCCCCCGCCTCCGCGCGCTGATAGGGGCATCTGGGCCCAGCTCGCCGACGAGACCCTGGCACAGCCTCAGGCCAGTGCGGACGTGTGGAGCGCTACAACGCAGGCCGGCGACTACACCCGCCACAAACCGGCGCGCCGCTTGGGCTGGGCTTTGAAAAAACTGCACACCGTCGGGGGAGAGGGGTATTACATCCTCAAGAATCTGCGGGCGGGCACCTATTTGCGCCTGAGCGAAGAACAGGTCTTCCTGTGGAATCTGATGGACGGCCAGCACAGCGTGCGCGATATGGCCGTGGCTTATTTTGAGCGTTACAAATCCCTGGCCGTCGAGGGTCTGCTCTCCCTGTTGGGGCAATTAGACGCCAAAGGTTTTCTGGTGGAATCACGAGGGGACCTGTTCGCCAGCACGGCCCAGGCTTTGGGCCAAAACCGCCTCCAACGCCTGCGAAGTTGGCTGGTGGGGGCATTTCTGCAAAAGACCTTCTCCATCAGCGGCATTGACAACGCCCTTTCCAGGCTGTACAAGGCGGGCCTCTTTTTAGTCTTCACCAGGCCCGTCCAGGTCATCATCCTGCTGATCACCCTGGCCGGGCTGGCCGCTTTCGGCTACCATGCCTGGCTGGGGAATTATTCCCTCTTGCGCGGCGGCAGCGGCGGACTGGCAATGGGGCTGGCGGGGCTGTATCTGGCTCAGTTCTTTGCCATCCTGCTGCACGAGGCGGCTCATGCCTTCGCCTGCAAGCACTTCGGGCGCGAGGTGCACCGGGCCGGCTTTATGATCTACCTGGGGATGCCGGCCTTTTTCGTCGAAACCAGCGACATCTGGATGGAGCCGCGCCGCCCGCGTATCCTGGTGACCTGGGCAGGCCCCTATTCGGGCTTCTTCCTGGCCGCGGTAGCCAGCCTGCTCATCTTCGTGATGCCCTCGCCACTAGCCGGGCTGCTGTACCAGTTTGCCATGCTGTGCCTGCTGCTTTCTTTCGTCAATCTCAACCCCTTGCTGCAATTAGATGGCTATTTCATCCTGATGGACTGGCTGGAGATGCCTATGCTGCGGGCGCGGGCGCTGGATTTTGTGCGCAAGGATTTGTGGCCCAAACTCCTCAGCGGAGAATCCTTTGAGAGAGAAGAGAAGATATTCGCCGTCTTTGGCCTGCTATCATTGGTATGGACTGCCGTCGCCATTTTCACGGCGATCTGGCTGATTGGGAATACCCTCTTGGGCTTCTTGCAAGGCGTGTTGGGCCCCACCTGGGGGCTGGCGCTCCTGATCACCCTGGCAGCGCTGTTAGCCATAGTGCTGCTGTGGCCTTTCTTTCAGAGACGGAAGAGGGCAAGCATATAAAATCATCGATTATAATCAAATCGACCCTGGTCTCGATCTCATTTCATCGTTGGTTGTTGTACAAAACAGATATCGATAGGAATCATGGTGACCTGGACACCTGAACACGAGGCGAAGCTCATCGAGGCTGCCCAACAAGGGGATCAGACTGCCTTTGGCGAGATTTATGATCACTACCTCACCAAAGTCTACCGCCGCGTCTACGCCCTGGTGCCGGAGACAGACGTCGAGGACGTGACCCAGGAGGTTTTCATCTCCGTGGCGCGCTCTATAGGCGGTTTTCGCAGCAGCTCGTCCTTCTCCACCTGGTTGTACCGCATCGTCAAACGCCGCGTGGCCGACTATTACCGCAAGCGCGAGCGCCAGGTAAAACAGGTTGACCTGGAAAAAGCCGGGCAGACCGCCGACGAAAGCCCCTTCGAGAACATCGCCGATGCCTTGCTCCTCCAGCAGGCCCTGCGCGCCCTGCCGGAGAGCCACCGCGAGATCATCCTGCTGCGTCTGGCTGAGGGGCTGCCCTTCCAGGAAGTCGCCGACCGCCTGGATATCAAACTGGGCGCAGCCAAATTGCGCTTCTACCGCGCCGTCGAGGCTTGCCAGGGGAAGATCGTTGAATTCAACGCCGAGGTTACTTTTTCCGGTTAGCGGACGACTAACCGTATAGGCATAAAATGATGGTTACGAAAAAAGACGAACAAGCGTTGGCAGGGAAACTGGCCGATCTCACCGACCGCCTTTTTGAAGGCGAAGAGGTCAATGTTGAGAAATTAGACCAATTGGGCGACCTGGCAGAGACCGTGCAAAGGCTGCATGCGGCCAGCCAGGCCACCCCCGACCCAGCTTTTGCCATCCGGCTGCGCAATCTCGCCATGGCCGCGCTGCCTAAAAAGAAAGAGACCCTCAGCGAGCGCCTGCAAGAGGTCATCAACCGCCTGATCGGCGACGAGGAATTCCGCACCAGCTTCTTCGCATCTCCGGAGGCCACCCTGCAAAGAGCCGGTTTCCAGCTCTCGCCGGCGGAGATCGCCGCCTTGAAGGAGATGGAGCCCGAGAACCTGGAAGAATGGCTGACCGACCTGGACGAGCGCATCAGCAAGTCGGGCTTATTATAAGGAAACCCGGAGATATTCCCGGACTCCCCTTCTATTCACAGCTTCCCCCTCAGTGGACTATCAACAAACGACACTAAGCAACGGCCTGCGATTGATCACCATTCACCGGCCGGAAGCGCGCACGGTAGCGGCCCGGTTTTTTGTGCGCGCCGGCAGTCGCTACGACGGCGATCACCCCGGCCTAGCGCATATGCTCGAGCATATGCTCTTCAAGGGCACTCAGCAGCGCACATCGCAAGAGATTTTCAGCGCTATCGAAGCCCGCGGCGGAGAGATCAATGCCCACACCACCCGAGAATATCTCTCGCTGCACACCGTCACCCTGGCCGCTGATCTGCCTTTGGCGTTGACCCTGTTAGCAGACCTGATCCTGCACCCCAGGCTCTCCCAAGAGGACTTCCTGGATGAGAAACTGGTCGTGCTGGGAGAACTGGAGCAAAGCCGCGACCGGGGCAGCGCACTCTATGACCTCTTTTCGCGAAATCTCTGGGGGGACTCATCCCTGCGTAATCCAGTAACCGGCCTCGTGGAGGGGCTTCGTGACCTGGAGATCAGTACCCTGGGGGAGTTCCACCGCCAGCGCTTTGTCGGCGGCAATGCCGTCCTGGTCATCTGTGGGGGTGTGGGGCACGATGAAGCCTTGGCTCTGGCCCGGGGCGCGTTCAGCGATTTCCCTCCCGGCCCTGAGCAACGCCCCGAGTTTATAGTCGCTCCGGCCATAGACACCCCCGTTGGCGCGCACCTAGAAAGAGATACCCGGCACACCTATATGCTGTTAGGCGTACCCACTGTAGGGCTGAAACACCCCCAGCGATCAGCACTGAAAATCATCGAATTGGTCCTGGGCATGGGCGCCAGCGGGCGGCTGTACCAGCAGTTGCGAGAGACGTCGGGGTTGGTATACAGCGTCAACGCGGTCTCGTCCGTTTACGAGGACTGCGGCTATCTGGCCGTCCATGCCGCCTGCGCGCCGGAGAATCTGACCCTTGTTCAGGACGCCATCCTGGACGAATGGTTGGCACTCCGAGAAGCCGGGATCAGTGAGGCGGAATTAAAAACCGCCCAAGGCAACTACGCCGGGACTCTGGCGCGCCGCTTCGAGACCAATCTCTCGCTGGCAGGCATCTTTGGCATCGAGGCCTTGCTGCATCAGGTAGAGCCTTTCGAAAAAGCCATCGCCCGCATCAACGGGGTCACGCCCCTGGGAGTCCAGGAAGCCGCTCACCAATACCTCAATGAGGATGGATATGTGTTGGCCACGGTCGGCAGCACATAAAGAAATGGGGAAAAGTAGCACTGATCTCCCTGAGCGGAGCGTGGTGCAGTCGAAGGGGCGTTGATTAACCTAAGCTACGTTGTTTACGCAGCATTAACCAAATCGGCCTATCAGAATACACCAAAAGGGATGCGTGCTCATAAAGCAATCTACGCATCCCTTTTGGAGATTTAGTCTACTGACCTGCTTCGATCTTATGCTTGTGCAGCTTTTTTGCTCCACCAGGAGGGTTTGTAGTTGGGCAGCTCGACCAGCTTGCTGGGGTCCTTGACGCTGCCATCAGGATTGAAGGGGTCCTCGCCAGGGTAGAAAGCGTAGTATTTGCCCTGATAGGAAATTACCTTTGGCGGGCTGTCCACCGGCTTGCCGTTCTCATCCACCACCGTCAGGTTGCCCTCGCCATCTTCATGCAGATACATGTCTTCGGTGGAGGCCTTGTAACCAGGCAACTCAACCAGCTTACCGGGGTCTTTGATCGAGCCATCTTGGTTGAAAGGATCCTCGCCCGGATTGACAGCATAGTATTTGCCCTGGTGGTAGATCACCTTCGGCGGGCTGTCCACCGGCTTGCCGTTCTCATCCACCACCGTCACGTTGCCCTCTCCGTCCTCGTGCAGATACATGCCCTCAGTGGTGCCCTTATAGTTAGGTAGCTCGACCAGCTTGCCGGGGTCTTTAATCGAACCGTCCTTGTTGAAGGGATCCTCGCCCGGATTGACAGCATAGTATTTGCCCTGGTGGTAGATCACCTTTGGCGGGCTGTCCACCGGCTTGCCGTTCTCATCCACAACAGTGATATTGCCCTCGCCATCTTCATGCAGATACATACCTTCGGTGGAGGCCTGGTAGTTGGGTAACTCAACCAGCCCACCGGGGTCTTTGATCGAGCCATCCTGGTTGAAAGGATCCTCGCCCGGATAAACGGCGTAGTATTTGCCCTGATGGTAGATCACCTTCGGCGGGCTGTCCACCGGCTTGCCGTTCTCATCTACAACCGTGATATTACCCTCGCCATCCTCATGCAGATACATGCCCTCAGTGGAGGCCTTGTAGTTGGGCAACTCGACCACCTTGCTGGGGTCTTTGATCGAGCCATCCTCGTTGAAAGGATTCTCGCCCGGATAAACAGCATAGTATTTGCCCTGGTGGTAGACCACCTTCGGCGGGCTGTCCACCTGCTTGCCATTCTCATCTACGACCGTGATATTGCCATCGCCATCCTCATGCAGGTACATGCCTTCGGTAGAGCCTTTATACTGGGTGAGTTCGTACTTGGCCAGCTTCTGGGGGTCATCAATGGTGCCGTCCTCTTTGATGGGTAGTTCATCTCCCGGGTAAACAGCGTAGTACTTGCCATTGAACTTCACGATATTGGGCGGGCTGTCCACCGGCTTGCCGTTCTCATCCACAACCGTGATATTGCCATCCTCATCTTCGTGCAGATACCATTTGGGGCCTTCTTCGCTTCCTTCATCCCCCTCCTGGAGGCCTTCCTCTTCCGCAGTTTCCTCGGCTTCTGCTCCTGGCTCGCCTTCCAGGGCTTCGGCCATCACGCCGACCTCTGCCCCTGTGACGACAAACTCGCCTTCCTCTGTGACCAACATCCCCTCTTCCAGCGTTTGGGCAAATGCATCAGCGCCGGGTTCAGGGTCGTCCGTGATAAACGTTCCTATGCCAGTCTCGGGGGTTTCTGCAGACCGTCCAATTGGGTTGGGTCCGTGATCTGGGTCTTCAACCACATCGCCACCTGGGTCTGGACTGGGGGCAATCCTGCTCTCGGGCGTTTGAGAAGCACCGCCGGGTTCAGGTTCTTCCGTTACGAACGTTCCCACGCCAGCGTCGGGGATTTCTGCAGATCGTTCAAGTGGATTAGGTCCGTGGTCTGGGTCTTCAGCCACATCGCCACCTGGGGCTGGACTGGGGGCAATCCTGCTCTCGGTCGTTTGAGGAGCACCGCCGGGTTCAGGTTCTTCCGTTGCAAACGTTCCCACGCCAGCGTCGGGGATTTCTGCAGATCGCTCAATTGGGTCAGGTCCGTGGTCTGGGTCTTCAGCCACATCGCCATCTACCCAAGGGCTTAAATCGGTTGCGGGCAAAGCATCCGCCTCTTGTATGACCTGTTCAGACTGCTCGGCCTGGGCGACGCGACCTTCAGCATCAGGGGGCGGGGGAGGGTCGCCAGGCTCATCAACCTCAGCGACACTGCCACCAGGCCCAGGGTCATCTTTCACGATTTCTGAGCCATCATCCGTGGCCGTCGGGACAACTTCCACCTCTGAAGGCATAGCATCGCCCTCGCGTCCGGCCGTCTCCATTGATTCTTTCAATGCTTCTTCTACAGCCTCCGACTGCTCGAAGGTTTGCGTCTCTTCGATGCGGGCACCAGGTTCGCTGGTTGCATCTTGCAAGGCCTGCTCTTCGACACGCTCAGCGCTCTCTGCGCTCTCGACGGCTTCGCTGCTCTCTACTCGTTCTTCGGGTTGGATCTCTTCGCGTTCACTCATCGCATAGACTCCTGCATTTTGTCCTTACGGCAAATTGATTGGCGTGGCTTCGTTGTCATCATCGGGCATTGCAGGCAGGTTGATGGGCGTTGCTTCACCACCATCTTCTCCACCGCCCTCAAAACGGTCGCCGCGATTGGGTGGAGGTCCATCATCACCAGGGTCGGTTGATCCGGTAAGTCGATCCACGAGGTCTGGGTCCAAACCGCCGCTGCCCTTATGATCCCTTTCAATCTGACCCTCCCAGGGGCTGGGTTCCGAGGATTCAGCTACTGCAATGTGACCTTCAGCATCTGGCGGCGGTTGTGGCTCGGCGGGATCATCATGCTTGGCGACATTGCCACCGGGGCCAGGATGATCTTTCATAATCTCCGAGTCATCGTCCGTGGCTGGGGGGAGGAATTCCACATCTGGGGCGTCCTCTCGCTGGGCAGTCTCCATAGATTCCTTCAGCGCTTCTTCGACAGCCTCCGATTGCTCGAAGGTTTGCGTCTCCTCGATGCGGGCACCGGGTTCATTGGTTGCGTCTTGCAGCGCTTGACCTTCGGCGCGCTCCGTGGTTTCGGCGCTTTCCAGGTTCTCTTCGGGTTGGGTGACTTCTAGTTCGTTCATGATTTACTCCTGTGAGTTGATCGTTGAAATTGCTCTTCCACTCTTTTAGTCGCCAAATTGATGTGAAAGGTAACACCAACCTCTACTCTTAAATAACTGCTTATACCAAATCTACTTCCATTGACTCCATCATCAACGGTTCATCAAACAGTATCGAGCGTCCCAGGGCAAGCGTATCATGATACTCTGGCGTGTTGAATGCTTCGCGAAAACCCTCCACCACCTGCTGGTCGCTCGCCAGGTGCAGGCACAGCTCGCAGATATTTCCCTGCTGATAGGAACGGGGCTCCCAACCCCACTGGTGTTTTATGGCTGCCTCGGCAATTGCCTTGGGGCCAAAGACTCTCAGAGTCTGAAGATAAACATCCGCATCGACGCGTGATTTTAACGCCAGCGCATCGCAATCATCCAGATTCCCAAGCTGGAATAAATTGGGCTGACTGCTCAACACAGCATCCTGCTGGCAGCAGGCGACAAAGACGCCATCCTCTCTCAGAACGGGCGTCCCCAGGAAGTTGCAAATCGCCTCAGGCAGTTCGTCACTCTCAGCGGGCCGATGGATAACACCGCTTTCCTGCGCCCGGCCAATGTATTGCAATGGCACCTCGATGATATCGACACTCTCAAGCAAGTCGTCCCCGGCCAGACAGTCGAATCTCTCCCGAAAAGTGGGATATTCTGGCCCAGCGCAGATCTGAACCCCCAGCCGGTCGACGTAATCTCGGGCAGCGCGCAATGCCGCCACGACCCTGGAGAGGGGGATATACTCTTCATGGAATTCATCCGCGCTGATGATGAGGAAGTTGATCTTGGGGTAGTTTTTCAGGACCTCTCTAGCCCGGCGCTCATCTTTGGCCCAATAGGCATTGGTCAAGACCGATGTAAAAACGCCCCGCTCCTGGGCAACCTGCAGGATCATTTCCAACTGCGCTGGGGCAGCAAATGGCTCTCCCCCCTCCACGCCAATCCATTCGACCTCCGGTAAATCCGTAATCGAAGTCACCCATTTTTCCAGTCTTTCCACTTCCGCGGTACGCTGGGTGCCTGGGCTTGACCTGGCCGAGCAGTGACGGCAGCTGGCTGGGCAAAACTGGGTCGGTCGGATGTAGACCAATTTGTAGAAACCAAATCGCAGATGCTTTAGGTCGGAGCTTTGGATCAAATCGTATATGTCCATGATCTATGCCTTCGGATGGGGTGCAGCGATACGAGCATCGTGCTTTCTAAGCGGTTTCAATACCAGCACGCCTCGGTTGATGAGTTGTGTGATGACATCTTGATAAATGCTTTCAACTGCTGTATTTTCCTCGAATCTAAGAAAGACCTCATGATACAGATCAGCAAAGGATTTCTGCCCATCCATTGAGTTCAACAGGGAATAGAGCATTCGGTCGATCTCGTACTGCTTCCCAGACCGCATGTCGTCAAGGAAACAGACTTCCTTGGGTTGGGCATTGCCATTCAGCGATTTCTTCAGGACCCTGAAGTGCTTTGATAAGAATGGAATGTGATCGAAAAAATGATTTTCAATGAGTGCTGGTGTTTGGTTACCGTCTAAGTGTTGAGCAATGCAGCCACCGTGGCATATCTCCTGGCGAGCATATTCGCATTCGTGGCATTCTGCCAGCGGGTAGAGGTCACTGCGCATGAATGCCAATGTCTCTTGGAACTCCATATTTAGCTCCTGCAAAGAGCTGTAATCATAGATGTATTTCTTTCCCCAATACCCGCTCATTGGAAAACAAAACAGGACGGATAAGTCCGGGAGGATATCGAAGACCGGAGTGCAGGTAGACTCCAGCCTGCCTCCGTTGGCCAGCAGTTCGCGATAATCCTGCTCCGCAAACATGCAAGAGGTAATCCCATGCACCCCCAGGGTCTTAACGCCGCGTTTTCCGGCCTCACGGATAAATGCCAAAAGCCTCTCGGAGTACTTTTCGCGGACGGCAAGCGGATCAGCGAAAGAACCACTCGCTGTTCCCTTTACCAGGTTGCTGAGAGACCAGACGATCTTCCCTGGCCCGACCTCGCTCGCTAGCTCTAAGATGGTTTGATATTCGAAATCTGCCCGGTCGATGTTGAATTGGAAATCTAAGCTCCTGCCTTTTAGCTGAGCTACATCTCTAGCTACTCGTTGCCAGAGACGTGTACCCAAAGCCGCCGGTTGGTTGATATTCAACAAGAAGTGAACGCCCTCATCAGGCAAAAGATCAATTTCTCGCCTGACATCCTCCTTCCAGACCGCATTGCTCTTGATGCTAACAGAAAAGCCTCTCTCAAGGCTCAGTTCAACAATGTTGAAAAAGTCGGGGTGTAAGGTCGGCTCGCCCCCGATCAACGAAACAATCCCGATCTGGCTTGCCTCTAGGAAGTCAAGGATGCGCTCGTAATCCTCTATGCTCATCATGCTCGCAGCGTCGCCGGGCGCGTTCCCCTGGCTCGGGGCGCGTCCCATGACTTCATCGGCAAAACAGTATCCGCAGCGAAGATTGCAGGTGCTGAGCAAAAAGACGTTATACATGGCTCACCTGCTCCGGCTCGGCCACATCGAAGAGAAGTTCGCCGCGCGAATGTTCTTGAGGAGATCCCTGAATCTCAAGGTAAATATCGACCATTTCCGCAAATCGTTCTTTCTGGGAGTCGTCCATGCACGCGTATCGGTCGGCAAAAGCCCAGCACGCCTGGCACAACCGGGCAGGCTGAACCGAATCTTCGGATTTCAAGCATCGAGATGCCAGAGACGCAAGGACTGTTGGGGGAAGCTTGCGCAGGTAACCCAGAATGGGTCGGCGTTCAAGCTCCTCCAGGGATTGGTGAAAACTGCCCCTGTATTCAACCCGCAATTGCCTCGGCCCTCTGTGCAGAACGATATCTTCGTTGCAGCAAGCAGCCAGCGTACCATCGCGCAAGAGCGTCGGGCCATTGATGCTGTAGCAATATCCTCCGAGAGGGCTGCCAAAATGGTTGAACGATTTGATATTCTCAGCCCGGCCACTCGGCACAGGTGGATTTTTCACAATCGTGGCGTGGGTTTCCCATCGCGCGCCATAGGCCTCTTCCAGGATTGAACGTGCATAGGCCAGGTGAGCATCTCCATCAACGCAGTAAATCACCTGTGGGGCAACCCAGGCCCCATAATCCCGGGCGATTCTCATAGCGTTGATCAGGTCGCCATCGGGTATATGGGCACGGTGATACAAGTCCATGCCCAGGATCAGGCCGTCAACCGAGTGCAGTACAGGCGCAACGCTTTCCAGGGTGTCCGCCCTGCCCCAGTACCCGGAAGTGTAGATGACCACCCGCTTTCCGGCGTTGTGTACCAACGTCGTGAGGGTTTTCAGCAGCTCGACCTCGGCGAATGGTTCACCTCCCGTTACGGCAACCGCTTCCAAGCCGGGTACCTGGACCATTTCCTCTACACCGCGGATCATTGGTTCAGGCGATCTCTCCACCAAGCGGGAAGACGCCGAAACGGCACAATGTGCGCATTCCACCGGGCAATAGGAAGACATAAAAACGCCCATGGTGGCAAGAGGGATGCGCCGCAGGGCTTCGAAATCCCCCCAGCGAAAGCTACTCTTCGGATTCATGATGGAGGCCATGATCAATACGCCGCATAAAATACGCAAACACGCGTTTTCTAGAAAAAGTGGAAGGTGATGCGTGAAAAGGATAACGAAACACGCGCCCCCAGAGAAAATCCGGGCACCACTTAGGTTTCACGCATCACACTGTTCCAAATTGGGGGATAAACAGGATTTGGAACTCCCGTATTCGCAAAACGATCTTGCGAAGCTAGTAAATGAAGCCCCCGGAATGGCCTGGCACCTGGTCGGGGAGAATTTCCTGTGATTGCCCGATCACGCGCAACAAGGCTTCCTTATCTCCGGGGTCCAAACCATCCAGTGCCGCCTTTTGCTCCTCGGAGAGGGTTTCGAGCACTTCCTCGGCTGAGACAGGCTCGCGTTCCTCGACGGCCTCGGGGGCCTCACGGCCAGGGTCTTCTTCTTCCATGGCCGGTTCGGGGATCGGTACAGGCAGCACGCCGCCGCGCTCTTCGTCCTCTTCCATCGATTCGGGCGGCGGGCCGGGATCTGGCAACTCGACGGCTTCTTCGGCGCTGCTTACGGCCTCATCCAGGGCGCTTTCGACGGCTTCGGCCTGTTCGTAGGACTGCGTCTCTTCGACGCGGGCACCGGGATCGTGGGTAGCATCGTCAAGAGCCTGCTCTTCGACAACCTCCGCAGCTTCGACGGCTTCAGTTGCCTCAACGGCTTCCCGGTCTTCCTGACTTTCTTCGGGTTGGATGCTTTCTAGTTCTTGCATATTTTCACTCCTTCGCCCGGAAAGGGCATATAATGATGAGAACTCGCGCTGAGGGGATTTTTCGAGTGCTACGGATCACGGCCCTCAGGCGATTGCCTGAATCTTTAGTCGCCGCCCCACTCCAAGAAGTAACATTCAACGATAATGTTCAATCCACTGTTGGTTCTGCTCTTGAAATCTCTTGACAACCTCTTCTGGAAACGCAAAGCGAGACTTGGTCGTAGACAACATCAACAGGCAATATGCCAGATTCCCCACGTGATCCACGGGGACATGCCATTGACCCGCGTCCAGAGCCCCTGAGAGATGCTCCAGCGTGTACTTCCAAACTGCCTGGATGGGCTGCCGCTCCCCAGAAGGTTTACGGTTTTCTGCCTCCAGGGCCTGTTGCAATTCTTCGAAATTGGGCTCAGAGATCAGGGTGAAATAGCCGTACCGGCAGGGGACTTCACAAAACCGGCAGCCTTTCTTGCGATGCAGACGATTGCTTTCTTTGGCGCGCCCGGGGAGTTGGGCAAGCGCCTGCATTTGTTCCTGAAAAGCGCGGCAAGCCTCAGGGGACGAATCCGCACTCAGGGCTGCATCGGCCAACCTCTCAACCAAAGCCATGTCAGGGTCGCGCGAGGCCTGCTGAAAAGCGACGATCAACTTGCAGGCCTGTAATAGGGCCCGGCGCCAGAGATCATCCCCAATCTCGCCTTTCAAAACATCAGCAGCCGATCCCATTTCAGCCACGCGCCCTGGTTGAGTGTAGGAAAGAATACAGAGATAGATGATGGTTTGCTTGATCTTAGCGGTGGGAATTCTGTCGTTCATATTCGCTCCGGGCTACTGAAGTTTCGGCAGGGGGGTATAAGCCACCTTGACCCAGGAAGCCATATCATCCTGAATGCCGCACACAATCGCCTGGCCGACTTTGAGCCGGGCGATGACCTGGGCTTGATCCTCGGTGAGCGCCAACGCACCGGCCATGGCCTGACGGTCATCGGCGGCCACCAAACGATGGATGATCTTGAGATTGGTGTTCTTAATCGCGTCGGGCACCAGCTTGGCGGGTACCTGGTCGATAATCGCCATGCCCTGCCCATAAGCGCGGATTTCCGCCAGGATGTCGGCGAACATCTCCCCCATTTTGGCCTGAGGGTTGGCGGAATCAGCTCGCTGAGGGGCAGAGCGCAGCACCCGATGAGCCTCCTCGATGATCGCCAGATGGCGCAGTTCGCTGGACTCGGGTGAGCCGAGGCTCTCATGCTGCGCCTGACGATATTCGTACATGAAGTTCAGGAGCAAGGCCATGGTGAAGCACTTATCGGCATCGTCGCCCAGGTACTGCAAATTGACCACCACCGGGCGGTCGAAGAGATCGGCCCAAGGGGTCGAGAAAGGCTGGTCGAAGAGTTGGCCTTTCCAGCCGCGCAGCAAGCTGCCGATGCGCGTGCGCAGCGCGGCAGTGATGTTGGCCGTGATGCGCTCCTCGTAGCCTTTGGCGCGCACCAGGCCGGAAATGCGATTGTGAAGCTGCTCCAGGGTCGGGCGGCCGATGCCGTCCGGGGGCAAGGTCTCCTCCAGCCAGCCCTGGCTGTCGTAGAGATCCACCAGCGCCTCTTCCAGGATCACCGGCAAGATCTCGTACATGGGGAAGCTGGCGTTGAAGATCGACTTCAGCCGATCCAGGTGGGGCATGACCTGGGTGGTGGCCCCTGGGATTTGAACGATGTCAAAGGGATTGAGTTGCAACTGCCCTAAAGGCTGCCCGCCCCATTCACTGCGTCCGGGCATGTAGACGGCGATCTCGCGATCGAATGTCCCGGCCTGGTTGTAAGCCAAAGCCAACTGCACGTACTCGTCTTTGGCTGGTTCGATGACCAGGAAGTTCTTCCCGCGTTCCATCAACTCGCTGATGATGCGGCGGCAGGTGTTGGACTTGCCGCTGCCGGTGATCCCGGTGATGAAAATATGCCGGGTCAGTGAGTCCAAGTCAACATCATAGCCCAGCCCAGCGACCTCCTCACCGCCCTCCAGCAGGTACCCCAGTCCGAGCACATTAGCCGGGTCTTCCGGCACCGGAGGGTTGAGGCTGAAAAAAGCCGTCGGCTGCATGGGCATACCGGGCATCTCTCGCAAAGGTAGATTAGCCAGCAGCGAAAGCTCCTCGGTGTTCATGGGCGTGGTCAGGCCCTCAAATGCATCCCCGATGGGATGCTGGATAGCCTCGCTCTCACCGGGGGTGAATAATTTCAGTGGGGGGTGGTGAAAAGAATCTAGGGCAACCTGCGCCTGCCCATCCCACACCGGGGAGAGGTCGTGCACGCGCATAGGTTCGAAGGCGGTTTTCTCACCGCTCACTAAAGCCTTGAGCTGGGCCTGGGCCTGGGCCGCCGTCTCACCCTGATCGCTGATCAGATAGACCCCTACATTCCAACATCCCTGGGCCTTGGCAGCTTCGAAGCGCTCCACGGTTTGATCGAGCACCTTTTCACAGGCCTCGGCGTGCCTGTTGAGATATTCGCGCCCAAAGGAAAGCGATTCACTGGAAGAGGCCCCTTCGGAGGTGGTCTGCCCGGTGGTGCGGCCGCTGGTTTCAGACTCCGTCATGCTTTTACCGCGCACAGAGGAACTGCTGGAGGAGGGCAAAAGCTGCCCGAACATGCCCAACATCCCCGAAAGCAAAAAGGGGCCTCCCGCAGCGACCAACATGGCCGACACCGCGCCCAAGCCGACCCCTTTAAGCCCCTTGGACAGGCCGGATGATTTCGCCATTTCCGTCCCCAAGACGCCTTTGCTGGCACCCTCGGTTACACTCCCTGAAGTCCCTTTGGATTTTCCGGTCGATTCTGTTTCGCTTTCCGACTGGGAGGTGCTTTCGGTTCTTCCGCTGCTGCTGCTGCGTTGCAAGGTTGACCTGGTGAAAGCATGCACCTGGCCCGATAAGGTATGACAGGAAGAAATGATCTCGCCCACATCGCGTTCAGGCAGCGGCTCTGCTATGACCATATAGAGATAGGGCTTTCCCCGCAGACCGCGCATGAAACGATCCAGGCTTTGAGGGTAATTCTGGGCCTGATCGACGGTTTTGGTGGAGGGGATGCCGGTAAAAGCGCGCACATGTCGGTAGGTGCTCAAAGGCACGTGAACACGCTCGGCGATCTCCTTGTAGTCATCGACCACTTTGACGCGCGTCCCCTGCCAGTTGGAACATAGGAATTGGCCCAATTGGTCGGCGAAGAGACGCGGTTGTGTGCCCGACTCCCGGGCCACCACGCCGATATAAATGCGGTTGCGCAAACCATCGCTGGAAATCATGAAGATCAAAGCGTAGCGCGGGTCATGGCAGGCTGCCAGGGAAGTCTGGATGGCGGTGAAGTATTCGCTCATATTCTCTGTGACCGGCTTGCCCACCTGTTCTAGCTCCAGAATGGCTAGATCAGGTTGTTGGGAGAGCTGCTCACCAACATCATCATCCATACGTACGTAATCATTGGAGAAGATAGGGCCATCCAGGTAGTCGCGCCCCAAGGCAAACAACAGCGACTTGGAGAGGGCATCGCCCGCCTCCATGAGCATTTCAGGGGTCAACTCCTCGAGCGACTCCGCTTGATCCTCGTAGGTGGTCATTGTGTTTTCTGTCATGCGAAAAGCCTCCCCGAATTTAGTGGTACTCTCGATAAATACCTTGCAAGAAGCAGGCCAACAAACTGCTTTAGCCAGAGTTCCAGATTCCGAAGTCTCCCGATTTCGGTGCGGCTGGCCTTGCCAGATTCGTTCTGCTCAATCCTGACGTCGGGAGACGTCGGATTCCTTAACCAATTGAGACGGGTTAGAGCTTGTCGTAGCTTCAAAAGCTGCTTAGGGAGAATACAATTTAATGCCCAGGCAGATGCTTTACTTACATCTGGGCTAATCTGCGTTCAATGTGAATTCTCGATCTCCAAAGCGCACCTCATCCCCCACAATCAGGGTGTGGGGTTGATTCGCCTGGAGACGTTCATCGTTCAAAAATGTTCCGTTAGTGCTGCCCAGGTCAACCAACTCGACGGCATCGGCGGTTCTGTGCAGTTCAGCGTGGTTGCGCGATACTTTGTCGCTCTCCAACCAGACATGGCTGGCGCGGGCGCGGCCCACTCTGGTCACGCCGACGTTCAAAGGGTAGATTTTCCCATCGGGTGAGACCAGTTGCAGGATCGCCTCGGAGACGGGGCGGTCATCGTGGTCAGGATCAGCCACGGGGGGCGGTTCGATCACCAGGCTGACGCCGGGTTCCAGCGTCCCTACCGAAGCGCCATAGGCTAACCCAACCCCGCGCACCACGATCTCGTCGGGATTGTCCGCCAGCACAATCTTCTCATCCCCAAACCGCTCCCGCAAATGCCGCACGATGCTGAACAGTTGCACCCCGCCGCCAACCAGCGCCACCTGGCCTATCTCCTTATCTGCCAGCCCGATGACGTTGATGGCCTTAGCGATCATCTCCTCGAAAGCCTGGTTGAGATGGCCCGCCATCTGATTGAACCGCCTTTGATCGAGCTTGATCAGGCGGCGATATACCTGGCCATCGCGCATCACCAGAGTGATCATGCGCTGAGCGCTGTGATCGCCTTCCCCATCGCCGCCGTGCAGCAGTTGGCGGCTGAGCGACTCTTTCAGGCGCTGCGCGTAGATGCGCAGAGTCATCAACGCCGCCGGGTCATCGGCCAGGGCCGAGGCCGGGATGCTCAATTCGTCTGCCAGATACTTGGCAATTTCGGCATCGTACAGCCCGCCGCCGAAAGGCTCTCCGTAGCGGCCGAGGTACAACAGCTCCCCGGTGCGCGGGTCAACCTGGCCGGCGACGATATCGGTGGTGCTGCCGCCGACATCAGTGATCAAAGTCACGCCATCCCCGGCCTTGCCGCCTAACAGCCCCTGTCTTTTCAAGCTCAAGATGGCCCCCTCCGGCTCAGGGACAAAATCGATCTGCGCATGAATGTTTTCAGAGAAGCACCCCCTCGTCAGCGCCTTGAACTCTTCCAGGATCGCCCCGCCGTGATCATAGCCCCAGTGCACGGGGTAGGCAAAGGAAAAACGAACCTGCTCATCGAAACCGCTGGCCCGCCACTTCTCTTTGCGGATCTGCTCCACAACTTCCTCAAGCAGCATGCCCGTGAATTCCAGTGCCTGGGCATGGGTGTAGCGCATCTGGTGCGGCAGGGGACTCTCCTCAAAATGCGCGCCAATACAGGGCTTGAAATACTCCCGCACGCGCTCCCGCACGTTTTCATCTTCAAGCTGCCCCTGGGATACCTCCCCGAAACTCTCGATGGCCGAACCCTCGGGGTTGAGCGTGATTATGGCCGGCAGCTTCCGTTCTGAGAAGCTGGTCAACGGCGAGGGTTGAGGGTCCCCTAAGATGCGTATTAAATTCCCATCCAGCCGATAACCTACCCGGTATAGTCGCCAGTTGGTCGCCCCACAATCCAAGGCGAACAGGGTTACTTGTTTGTCGTTGACCATGAAATCTCGCTTATCGACCTATCAGAGGGGCATGCCCCAATCAAGATTGCCTGCTAAACCTGGCCTTATTATATAACACGTTTGTCAAAACCTCTCGGTGCAAACCATCAAAATGTTTACAATTAGCGAATCACCCGAAACAGAATCGGGGGAATTCCTGTATAATACCCCTGTCGGTTACACCTATCTTCGGGAGGCACACAAATGGCGACTTTAACCGGGAAAACGCTGGGCAAATACCAGATCGCCGAACGTTTGGGGCGCGGGGGCATGGCAGAAGTCTATAAAGCTTATCACCCCCAACTCGAACGCTACGCGGCCGTAAAACTTTTGCACGGCTATCTGGCCGAAGGTCAGGATTTCCTGGCCCGCTTCCAGCGCGAGGCCAAGGCCGTTGCTGCGCTGCGTCATCCCAACATCGTGCAGATTTACGACATCGACGTCGAAGAAGAGCACTACTACATGGTGATGGAATTCATCGACGGCGGTACCCTCAAAGATCGCCTGATCCAGGCCGACGGCCCCCTGCCTATCCCTGAGATGGCCCACATCTTTCGCGAGACCGCCTCTGCCCTCGACTACGCCCACCGCCAGGGCGTTCTGCACCGGGATATCAAACCGGCCAATGTGCTGATCGGGGAAAATGGCCGCGTGGTGCTGACCGATTTCGGCATCGCCCGCATCGTCAGCGAGACCCAGTTCACCGTCACCGGCACCCTGGTCGGCACGCCCGCCTACATGTCGCCCGAGCAGGGCAAGGGCATGCAAATCTCCACCCCCAGCGACATCTATTCGCTGGGCATCATCCTCTACGAGATGGTCACCGGCAAGGTGCCCTTCGATGCCGACACCCCTCTGGCGGTGATCCATAAACATATCAACGAGCCGCTGCCCTCCCCGCGCACCATTCGAGAGGACATCCCCCGGGTGCTGGAAGCCGTCATCGTCAAAGCCCTCGCCAAGGAGCCAGAAGACCGCTACCAATCTGCCGCTGAGATGGTCGCAGCCGCTGAGTCGGCTTTCAGCGAATTTACCAGAGTGACCATGGCTGAGACCATGGTCGAACCCCCTGGGCCGGACGTTCAGGCTGACCCCGAGGCTGATGCGCCGGAACCCGAGCCGACCTTTGCCTCCAAAGAAACCGTCGCCATGGAGCCTGAAGAGGAACCACAACCTACCTTCACCTCCAAACCGACCGTCGCCATGGAAGCGGAAGACGAAGATATTGCCGAAAAGGCCACGGTGGCTATGCAGGAGCAGGTCGAAGCTGAGCCCCCGCCCAAACCTCCTCCCGCGAAACCTGCGAAACCGAAGCCGAGGCCTAAAGAGGCCTCCAAACCAAAAGCGAGAACAAAGGTCAAGATTTTACCCATCATTCTTGGCATCGTGGGGGTCGCTGCAATCGCTGCCCTCCTCGTCTGGGGGATCCCAAAATTAACCGGGGGGAGTGCTGGCGCCGACTGCGCATCCATTGACGAGTGCGTCGCTTTAGCAGACGGATACTGGGGGAGTAACAACCTTGAAGGTGTGCTCTCAGCCTTAGATAAGGCTATCGGGTTCGTTCCCGATAGTGAGCATCCGCCTTACGCCCATCTGTGGTGCCAGAGGGGAGAGGCGCTCGTTGCATTAAGTCAATTTGACGAAGCTGAGAGGAACTTTGAAGAGTGCATGGGCTGGACAGAAGATAATCCTGAATTCGAAGACGTCCGCAGCCTCGCCCAAACACAAATCGAGTCCCTGTCGACCGGCACATCAGCCGACACATCCGGTTGTGGCTCGCCCGAAGAGTGCCATGTCCTGGCCGAAGAGCTGCGTAACAACGGCGATACCCAGGGCGCGCTGGATGCTATCAATCAGGCCATAGCCCTCGTCCCCGAAGGAGACCACCCCCCATTTCACTATATTATGTGTACGGCCGGGGAACTCTATATGCAAGCTGAGAATTGGGATAATGCCATCCGCAGTTTCGAAACCTGCATCGAATGGACCGAAGGCGACCCTGGTTTCGAAGATGCCCGCGTCTACGCTCAAGAACAGATCGATACGATCAACAACCGCTAATCAAAACGAGCGGCTGGTGCCGGCCATTGCTCTGGGAGTGGACTTCCTGGGCGCTTTGCTGGCGATATGGGTGCAGGCTTCGCCATCGGGGTCATCGTTCAGGCCAGAACCATGGTCCTAGAAGAGGACTAATCAGGGCCTCTGACACAGCGATAACTGTGACGCGGATTCCCGCCTAATTTGTAGGCTGCATTGACCGTGCCATTGTAGGCCACAAAGTAGCCGCGCTCCTCGCTGTGAGAATCTGCCGTCCAATAGTAGATCGCTGGCTGATCGGTCGCCCACAGGGGGGACTCCTTGTCTGGTAGCACATCGCACTTCACTCGCTCACGGTATTCCCCCCGCCATGTACAGTAAGCATTCTCGCCGTGCCGGCCAAGAGAGCGGATGACCTCATCCGTGGTGGGCATACGCCAGATATCCTGCGGCTCGTCCAGCAGCGTCGTGCCATCAGCGCTCAGGTAGCGGCAAAGGTTGGTCTGAGCCATATCCTCTTGGGTGGCAAAGACGATCTCCCCATCCCCTTCCCCTTGTCGTCCATAACCCGGTTTTTCTCCCATACCAACCGGAGCAACCCCATATAGGGCGATGTCTTGCCATGAGGGATAGCCGCCCCAGGGTTGCCGCCAGTTCCATCCCGGCCCATCTGGTGCCCAAACCAGCAAAACGCCGTTGCCCTCGACCAACCGGGCGCTGCGGTCGCCATCGTCCTCTCGAGTCAAGACAATTGGAAGCATGTACGCCGATACACTTGTGAACACGATCATGGGTACGCCAATCGCCAATAGATAGCGCCAGCGGCGGCGCCACCAGGGGGTTGATGTGATGATCCCGTCTGATGTGCCTCGACGCTTGAGGATGCCATCTACCAGGAAGGCAACCCCAACCAGCGCAATGGCAAGACCAATAAAGGCGACATTGTTTCCAAAAAAGAAGAGCGTAAACGTGCCGACCAGTATGATCACAATGCCGCCCCCAATGGGCCATCGAAAAGCTACCAAGGTGGGGATCAGAGTGGCCGCAACCGGCACTAAGTATGGCAGACGGTTGTACCAGGCCCCCCACCAACCCTCGTGATACATCTCCCCCGCACTCCAGTACGTCCAGAACACGGTGAACAGGATCATAAGTAGCGAAGCAAGCCATCCAGGCAGTCTGGGGAGTATTTTCTTTTGAAATTTCATCATTTGGATATCCCACACAGGCGTTCCGAGAGCCGCCACAACCTAGTTGCCTCCTCTTCCCGCAGAGCGTATTTACTCGGCGACTCCGGGCGGCAATCCTTCCAATAAACCTCTTGCGATCCATTGACCGATGGGTCTACGGAGACGAAAACGACTGTCTCAGCACCTTTTTCTGGGGAGACCCCGCTCTTTTGCCTGCGCTGCCATACCCAGTGAACGACCCCACCGGTGCCTTTCAAGCCGATGTCCGTATTCACCAGCCCGGGATCAATGGCGTAAGCGCGCATCGCCGTCGCAGGGGCGAAACGACGATTGAACTCCGCTGAAAAGAGCACATTGGCTAGTTTGGATTGTTTGTAAGCCAGCAGAGTGTTGTAGCGGCGTCGCATCATCACATCTCGCCAGTGGATGCGTGCTCGCCGGTGCGAATTGGAGCTGACCGTCAGCACGCGCGCCGCCGGGGCCGCTTCCAGCAGCGGCATCAACTCGTGAGTCAGCAAAAAATGGGCCAGATGGTTGACCGCAAACTGCATCTCATAGCCATCCTCGGTGGCCGTATACCAGTTTGTGACCATGCCAGCATTATTCACCAGCACGTCCACCCGGCCAAAGCCCTTTTCGCGCACCCAGCTAGCGACCTCGGCTGCCAGTCCGCGCACTTCTCGCTGAGCAGATAGGTCAGCCAGCAGGAATTTGATCTGCCCGTGAGGCGAGGCATCTTTGAGAGCACGTTCAGCTCTTTCGCAGCGCTCCTCTGACCGTCCCACCCCAATCAGGACGGCACCCTTTTGTGCCAGTTCCAGCGCGACAGCATAACCGATCCCCGAGGTGGCTCCCGAAATCACGATAACTTTGTCTTCCAGCATAATCGGTATCCTATTTTCTATCACAATAGTTATTAACCATGTGATTACACCAATTAGTATAACCACATGCTTGACTTTTTCAAGTCTTTACCATTCCTGGTACAGCGCAATAAGCTCGTCAGACAAACAACTCCCTGATCCTTGCCAGGGAAGTACCCATTCAGGATCGGGTCCGACGAAAGCTGACCTCCACCGATCAGAACAGGTATAATGGGGGCCATGCAAGACCTCTTCGACCACGCCATGAAAGAGAAGCTCAAACACGAGGCGCCTTTGGCTGCCCGCATGCGCCCGCGCACGCTGGACGAATTCGAGGGGCAAGAGCATATCGTCGGCGAGGGCAAGCTGCTGCGCCGCGCCATCGTCGCCGACCGGCTGTTTGCCTCCATCATCCTGTGGGGGCCGCCGGGCACTGGCAAGACCACCTTAGCGATGGTCATCGCCAACCAGACCAAATCCCACTTCGAAACCCTCTCCGCGGTG
>JANQED010000109.1 GCA_028278545.1 Anaerolineales bacterium | reverse complement strand
GTCCTTGGGTTTCTGGCCATCGTCCTGTCCGAAATGCGGGTTCTGGGTCTCAGCGTCCTTCTCCTGGGCGTAGGGTTGGTGATCACGGGCGGATCCGATACCCTCAGCACGTTCATGCTGGGTACCATGCTGATGAGCATTGGATTTCACTTTTTCTATCCCAGCAACTCGAGCATCGTACTTATGAGTGTGAGTAAAGAGGAGACCCCCAAGGTGCTGGGTCTCCTTCGCGGCGTTGCCTCCTTCGCGGCCGTAATTGGGACTTTTGTTGTCTGGGTTTTCGTGGAGGGTGTGAACCTTGGGCCTGTGAACATTCCAGCATACGGCTACCGCACCACACTTTTTGCCATTGGCGGGATTATCATTGTAGGGAGCCTATTCACCTTACGCCACGGACAGCACCACAATTCACAAAGAACAGAGCGTAAGGTCATCTTTCGACGCGACTACTGGCTCTACTACCTGCTAACCTTCATGATGGGCAGCCGACGCCACATCTTTACCACGTTTGCGATTTTCATGTTAGTGGAGGTCTATGGTATAAACGTACGCCAGACGGCTGCACTTTTTCTTGTTAACAGCCTGGTCAGCACTTACGCAGCACCCCAGTTGGGCAAATTGGTGGCTCGCTTTGGCGAACGCACCGTGCTGACCGCGAACTTTGTCGGGCTCGTTGGTGTCTTTCTCGGCTATGCGTTCGTTCCGTACTTGCCAATTCTGTATGCTCTCTTTGTCCTCGACAATATATTTTTCACCTTCAATTTGGCGCTTGAATCTTACTTTCAAAAGATCACCCACTCACCGCAAGAGATCACAAGCAACGTAAGCATGGCGCAGACTATCAACCACATCTCGGCCTTGATTGTGCCCGTATTGGGTGGGATCCTGTGGGTTCAGATCTCCCCTTCAGCCACGTTCCTGGCAGGCGTAGCCATAGCTGCAGTTTCTCTGGTGCTGGTCCAGTTCATGCAGACCCACTCAACCCAGTCTCCTGCCACCGTGCCTCTAGATTAAAAGCCGCATCGCCTTTGGTCCGGGAGGTCACTTTGTGGTAGAATACTCAGCACAGAACCCAAGGGAGAGCAGACATGACAAACGATTTGGACCAACTCTGTGTCAATAGCATCCGTACCTTGTCGATGGACGCCGTACAGAAGGCCAACTCTGGCCATCCCGGCATGCCGATGGGCATGGCAGACGCCGCCTACGTCCTTTGGAACGACTATCTGAGTCACAATCCGGCGGACCCAACCTGGTCGAATCGGGATCGGTTTGTGCTTTCGGCTGGACACGGATCGATGCTTCTTTACAGCCTGCTCTACCTCACAGGTTACGATCTACCATTGGAAGAGCTTGAGCAGTTCCGCCAATGGGAAAGCCGGACCCCCGGGCATCCTGA
>JANQED010000080.1 GCA_028278545.1 Anaerolineales bacterium | reverse complement strand
GCGATGGACTGGCCTGTTTTAGGGGGGTAATCGGGGCCGGTTGCGAGCATATTCCGATCAAGACCGGCTGTGGCCCTGATTCCCTGAAGCTTAAAGCTTCCTATGAGGCCCCTTGTCAATTGGGGTTTATGTATTTCCTTTCCTATTCGCGCCTTGATGCGCCAAGTACCTATTCGGTACCGAATGATAGAGCCGCCATTTCAATCGCGCGGATTTACCGCCAGGCTTTGACCGCGGCCTCTAAATTAGGATTGAGGGATTGATTAAACATTTACTTCCGCTTTCCGATACGACCGCCCCTCAAGGCATAATCGCCACATTATGATAGCCAGTTTTCGGGCCACGGCACAGATAGCCTTCTGGGACACCCCGGTTCTTGCCAGGATACGGTTGTATATCTCTCCAGCCTGGGGGTCGTGTCGTTTGAAACTCCAGGCCGCTTCAATGAGGATCGATCTCAGCCTCTTTTGGCCGGTGGGAATAATCCGCCCCCTGACCTTCCCCTGGCCGCTCTGGCGCACGCTCGGAGCCAGACCCAGGTAAGAAGCTATCTCTTCTCCCCGATTGAATCGTTGGGGCCTGAATATCTCCAGACAGAAAGACATGGCTGTCACCGGTCCGACCCCGGGGATGGTCTGCACCGCAGAAACCTTTGCCCGGTGGCGCTGAAGACCTGCCATCCGCTTCAGTTCCTTATCGAGCCGGGCCAATTCTTTAATCAAAAACCGAAGCTCCCTGATAAGGCTTTCCAGGCTTCTCTTGGCCTGGCCCAAAAACCCAGCCCGCTCCAGCTCGGATATCGACCTCTTGCTCCACTCCTTCAGGCCCCTTGGTTCTTCGATCCCGTGATAGAGAAGTATCGATTTAATACGCTGTTTGACCCTCCTGAGATTGTCCACCACCTGATGACGTCGACGGATTACGGATCTATCTCCCTCCTCCTCCACGCTAGGCACGGCGATGGGTTTCAATATTCCGGTGAAAGCGTATTCAGCCAATTTGAGGCAGTCCAGACGATCTGTCTTGGCCCCAGGACTGACCGGCCTAAGAAGCTTCGTGGGTGCAACCTCCATGACCGGCAGACCGCTCTCCTCAAGCGCTCTGGCCAAATTATGGCCAGTCGGACCGGCCTCGTAAGCGACCAGGGCAACTCTGAGACACAACCTCAACAGGATTCCCAGAAGCACCTCTGGCTTGCCTGAACAGACAAAGGTTTCGCTCATCCCAGATTCGCTTCTCAGAGCCACGTGGTAGTCTCGCTTGTGAACGTCCACACCGACCCAGACCGGCTCGGCGCCAAAAGACCTCCCAAGTCGATCCAGCTTTGTTATACTTTTCTTCACCATGATCGGCCTCCTTGGATGATCGGTTTCACTGCCAACATCATCACACAACAAGGTGGCCATCATGGTATTTCAATCCGGTTCGATACCAAGGAAGGCGATG
>JANQED010000079.1 GCA_028278545.1 Anaerolineales bacterium | reverse complement strand
TGGAAGAAGCCCAGCATGCCGACCATGACAGCCGTGAGCACGCGAGGGAGTCTCACTACTTCGTTGATAAGCGTGACGGGCAGTGGGAGCCCGAGATATTCAACCAGTTCGATGGCAAGCCTCGATACACCTTTGACATGGTCAACCCGATTATCGATCAGGTTTCCGGAGAAATGGAGGAGCGGGATTTTGATATCAGGGTCAGTCCTGCTGGGGGGAATGCCACCAAGGACACGGCTCAGACCTTTGACGGGTTGGTGCGGAATATCGAGAACGTGTCTCGGGCCACTCAAGTCTACAACCTCTCCGGTAAGAACATGGTTACCGCCGGAATTGATGGATGGCGGGTGAACCATAAGTACCTCGATGAGATGTCTTTCGATCAGGATTTAGTGATCGAGCCGATAGGGGATTATGTCAATAGAGTCTGGTTTGGGCCTCATGAGAAGCCTGATGCTTCTGATGCCAGATTCTGCTGGGTTCTGACCGGGATGGACCCGGATGAGTACAAGAAAGAGTACCCCAACAGGCCCGCTCAAGAGGTGGGCTCAGATAAATCCCTGACGGCCTACTACTACCGTGAGGACTTAACTGTCATTGGGGAGTTCTTCTACATCCTCCCTGAGCGTGCGGAGATTGCTGAACTATCCGATGGTCGCGTGGTGGAGTATGACGAAGACTTCAGAAGGGCGGAGGATGAGCTGGCCCAAGATCAAGTGGATGAAGCTGGGAACATCATTGAGCCTGGCGTGACGGTGATCCGCAAGCGAAGCACCAAGAAGCATTCTGTCTACACACGGTTGTTTGATGGCGGCGGGTGGATTAGTGACCCCCGTCCCTCCGTCTTCCGCAATTGGCTGCCCATCGTACCGTGTTATGGGAATTTCAAGTACTACGAGGACAAAGTACTGTATTGGGGCATTGTCGATAAGCTGATGGACTCCCAGAGAGTCTACAACTACGCCCAGTCCCGCCAGATTGAGGAAGGGGCGCTAGCCTCAAGGCGCAAGCCCATTCTCACTCAGAAGCAGATTGAGGGCTATGAGGAAGACTGGGCTGAGCTGAACACCAGTATTGAGCCTTACATTCTGTATAACCATGATCAAGACGGCGCGCCGCCTCCTGGGGAAATTGGGGGTGCGCAGGTCAATCCGGGGTTGAAAGACATCTCCGA
>JANQED010000061.1 GCA_028278545.1 Anaerolineales bacterium | reverse complement strand
GTGAAACCTTCTCCTAAAATAGGTCCATTGCTAACTAAGTAGAGACTTCTGGCAGACTGAAGACTGCAATGAGAGTTTTGTCTATGCGCAGGAGCAAGTTCAGCGAGGCACAGATTGTTCGGTTTTTGTAGGAGGTGGAAGGCGGCAGGACCGAGAAGGAGGTCTGCAGGTGAGCCTTACCCGTTTCCGGTACCGAGCAATCTTAGAGATTTCCGGCCTCGGCAGGTCCCCTTGGCAAACTCATCCGGGGTGGCATCCCCCAGCGATGAATGGGGCCTGAATTGATTGTATTCCTGACGCCATTGTTCAATCTTCTGCCTGGCATCGTCAAGGGACAAGAATCAGTTGATGTTCAGACACTCGTCCCTAAAGCTTCCGTTGAATGACTCGATAAACGGATTATCCGTGGGTTTGCCAGGCCTTGAGAAGTCCAGCGTGACATTGTTTTCATAAGCCCACCTGTCCAGCGCCTTGGAGATGAACCCGCTTCCGTTGTCAACCTGAATCCTCTGTGGGCGCCTGCCGGCAAACAACCGCAGACCCTCCATGGTCGACACCACTTGCTCGGCCTTGATGGAGTGATCCACGTGGATCGCAGGGCACTGGCGACTAAAATTGTCCACTACAGTCAAGGCCCTGATCCTGCGCCCGTTGAAAAGATTGTCGGCCACAAAATCCATGGACCAACACTGGTCAAGTCTTTCAGCCTGGGGCCTCTTATGCCGGTGAGCAGCTGAAACCCGCCTCTTGGGCCTCTTGCGCCGCAACTGCAGGCCTTCTTCGCAATAGATCCGATAAACACGCTTGTGGCTGACTGGCCAGCC
Organism: Anaerolineales bacterium; assembly: GCA_028278545.1. GTDB lineage: Bacteria > Chloroflexota > Anaerolineae > Anaerolineales > UBA11858 > NIOZ-UU35. The sequence continues at coordinate 1,544 of JANQED010000061.1, read as the reverse complement.
CTCACGCCGCACAAGCACGTATATGCGTTGGTAACCGTACCTGACCCGCATTTCGGCTATCTCACGGATGCGCTGTCTAAGGGCGGGATCATCGACCTTGATCGATTTGTAGTAATAGCTGGTACGGCTGCATTCCAACACAGCGCATGCCCGGCGCACACCAACCCGGTAGGCCTGACCAAGCTTGTCCACCAGGCGGCGCTTGAGGGCCGGCCTTATAGCTTTCTTGACAGCACGTCCTGCAACATCTGCTTGTCCAGGCTCAGATCGGCAACCATGCGCTTGAGACGACGATTCTCGTCCTCCAACTGCTTCAAGCGCCTGAGCTCACCAACCCCCAGACCGTCGAACTTCTTCTTCCAGTTGTAAAAGGTCGCCTCGGCTATACCCATCTTGCGGCATACCTCGCTGACTTGGGTGCCCGTCTCGGCCTGACGCAAGGCAAACGCTATCTGCTCATCAGTGAACTTCGACTTCTTCACGGCAAAACACCTCCTCTGTAGGATGGTTATTATGCCGGATTTCTCTAATTCTGACTGGTACCGAATACTGGGGGGAGGTCTGCAGGGAGTACGGCTTCAGCAGCACCACCTTTTACATGTGGAATTCCAAGTACGGCGGCATGGAGGCATCGGCTATCCAGAGGCTAAAGGGGTTTGAGGAGTAGAATAGGCGTCTGAAGCACATGTAGGCTGATCTGAGCCTGGAAAACAGGGCGCCCAAGGACGTCATCGAAAGAAAACTGTAAAGCCAGCGGAGCGGCGTGATCTGGCCGACTACATGCGCAAGGAGTACGGCCTGACCATAAGGAAGGCACGCAAGGCACTGGGCCTCAGCCGGTCGGTCTATGCCTACCAGCCCAAACCGCGCGACGACGGTCCGATCATTGAAGCGCTGACTTCGCTGGCTGACAAATATCCGAGATACGGCTTTGCCAAAATATTTCAAATAATCAGGCGGCATGGCCACGTTTGGAATCACAAGAGGGTATATCGCGTGTACTGCCGCTGGCTGTTCCCGACCAGGGCAACATCTGCTGGTCAATAGATTTCATGAGCGACGCCCTGTCCAGTGGCCTGCGGTTCCGTGCCTTCAACGTGGTCGATGATTTTAACTGTGAGAGCCTGGACATCGAGGTGGATACAAACCTGCCAGCTCCGAAAGTGATTCGAGTGCTGGATCGCATAGCCGCTTGGAGGGGTTACCTCCAGAAGCTTCGCATGGACAACGGTCCGGAACTGGTCGGTGTGGCCATGGCCGAATGGGCCGAAGACCACGATGTCCATCTGAACTTCATCCAACCGGAAATCCCGACTCAGAACTCGTACCTAGAGCGTTTCAACCGGACCTACCGGGAGAGGTGCTGGACCTATACATCTTCTCCCTTTTAAGCGCGGTGCGGGAGATCAACGACCGCTGGCTCAGAGAGTACAACGAGTAGCGTCCCCATGAGTCCCTTGGCAACCTGACTCAAGCCGAATACCTCGAACTAAATGCCCTGGAAGTCTCTGCTTCTCATTGCCACTAATCAAGGAAGGTTTACA
>JANQED010000140.1 GCA_028278545.1 Anaerolineales bacterium | reverse complement strand
AAATTTCGTCATAATTCTCAGATTCTCGGATTGTGCTTGACAAGTAATAAAGAAAAACCGTATACTAGTGATTATAACCGGTATAGTGTGGTATAGCTCATACCCGCGTCCATACTTGCTGGCTCCCCTTCGCAAGTCCGCGGCGCATCATCATTACTCTCGAGGTGTACGCTTTAAATGCCACCGAAGATGAATATCTCAACTTCCACCGCTCCAGCATGAACGCCGAAGAAACCTTTGTCGTCCGCCATGAGGCCGGGCTCCACGCTCGCCCTGCCGCCCTGTTCGTCAAAACAGCACAGCGCTTTTCCGCTGAGATCAAAGTCGCCCGTGATGGGAAAGAAGTGGATGCAAAGAGCATCCTGAGTATCTTGTCGCTAGGTATAAATCAGGGGATGGATGTGACCGTTCGCGCTCTCGGTCCAGATGCCTCCGAGGCAGTTGCTGCCTTGAAGCTTCTGGTGGAGGACAATTTTGGCGAACCAGAAAGCTGAGCTGAAAGCCAAATCACCACCCAACCGCTCCAAGGCGCTGAACTTTTTGCAGCTGGATGCCAGCAGCATGGTCCCGCACTATCAGCAGTTGGAAGACCAGCTATCTGAAGCCATACGTAACGAGCATTTAGGTCCCGGCGACCCCCTCCCCTCTGAGCGAGAGCTGGCCGAGCGCCTCGGCATCAGCCGGATGACTGTGCGCCGTGCCCTCACCAACTTGGAAAAACTGGGAGTCTTGCAAAGCCAGGTCGGCAAAGGCTGGTTCGTCAGCACAACTGACATCGAGCACGCCCTGACCAAAGTGCTCGGCACCAATCCGATGACCACGCGTCGCATCATCACCAAACTTGAAAATCAGGGTGCCATCACCAATCAAGCCAGCGGCATTCGTTGGGTCGTCAGTCCTTCCAAGATCGAACAAATCCTGGACCAGCTGACCGGCTTTAGCGCCGACATGCATACCGCCGGCTTTGATGTTAGTTCCGAGGTCATAGAGTTTAAGAAAATAACAGCCCCAAAGAAAATCGCCCAGCGTCTGGGTTCAGACGAAGAAGTGACAGTCTACTATTTAGAACGCTTACGCCGCGTTGATGGCAAAGTCATCGGTCTTGAGCAACCCCACATCCCAGAAAGTGTTTGTCCCCAGCTTGAGCGTTTTGATTTCAGCAATCACTCGCTCTATGAGGTCATGCGCGAGGAATATGGACATACGCTCGCCTGGGCCGTTCAGGACATTGAGGCCTCCCTCCCCAACTGGCGCGAGGCAGCCTTGCTCGGTATCGAACAGGAACTGCCGGTATTGCGCGCCACGCGCACCGTATTCAGCCCCGAAGGTACCATCCTCGAAGCCAGTTCGGCCCTCTATCGCGGCGACCGTTACAAATACCAAGTTCTATTAGAAGGTGGCAACTACAAGGCAGTAATTCAATGAGCATGATAGGCATCGTTGTTTCCGCACACGGCCATTTGGCAGGCGAGCTGATCGCCAGCGCCGAGATGATTGTTGGTTCACAGGAGAACGTGGCAACCGTGGACCTCAACCCACAGGACAATCTTGAGACTTGCCACGCCGCCATCAGTGCCGCGATTGACTCTGTCAATGGCGGCGCTGGTTTTATAGTCCTGATCGACCTGTTTGGCGGCACGCCGGGCAACGCCGCAGCAATGTGCTTGCGTGACCAGTCTTTCCCCCTGATCGCTGGCGTCAATCTACCCATGTTGCTCGAAGTCTTTATG
>JANQED010000114.1 GCA_028278545.1 Anaerolineales bacterium | reverse complement strand
GCAAACTATCTTGCTTCAGGATGCTGTTGACCGCCTCGACATCCTCCTCTGTTAGCTCCCAATCTGCTCCCAGCACATTGGCTTCCACGTGATCTACCTTTGTCGCGCCGGAAATCACAGAAGCCACCATCGGCTGGGCTAGCAGCCAGGCGTGCGCCAGTTCAGTGAGGCTGCGCCCGTGCGCCGCGGAGAATTCGCCCAGTCTCCGAATGACCGCGTAGTTTTCTTTGCTCAAGTAGTTTTGCACATATTGGCTGCTCTCCCCGCGCGATCCTGCCGGCGTCGGCTGACCCTCTTCATATTTCCCTGTAAGGAAACCACCTGCCAGTGGGAAATAGGGCAACACGGCAATGCCAAAGTAACTGCAGGCCGGGAGCAGCTCATTTTCTATACCGCGCTCCAGCATGTGGTAGTGGGGTTGAATAGAAACGAATTTATGCCAGCCCCGCGCTTCAGCGATGGCGTTTGCTTCTGCGAGTTGCCAGGCTTTAAAATTCGAAGCGCCGATGTAACGCACCTTGCCTGCCGATACGAGATCGTCAAGCGCGTGCAGGGTCTCTTCGATGGGTGTGTCCTTATCCCAACGGTGAATTTGGTACAGGTCGATATAGTCTGAGTTCAATCTGCGCAGGCTGGCTTCCACGGCGTTGAGAATATGATAGCGTGATGCCCCTTTTTCGTTCGGGCCTACCTCGCCGCGGGCGTGAAAGAATTTGGTGGCGATGAGTACACGGCCGCGCCGATCCTTTACAGCTTGCCCAATGTGTTCTTCCGAGCGCCCGTCCTGGTAAATGTCCGCCGTATCGATGAAGTTCACACCGGCATCGAGGGCTGCATGGATGATATTCTTAGCAGTGTTCGCGTCAACTTTGCCGCCGAACTGGTTCGTTCCCAGCCCGATGGCCGATACTTTTAGCCCAGATGATCCCAAATTGCGGTATTGCATGCCGTCGTGCTCCTTTCACGGAGCTGACTATTCTACCGCGCCTTTGTGTGCCACGTTTTCAACAGGAAAATGACATGCTTGCTTTGTTTGCAATCCAGATATAATGGTCTCAACGAGCCCTTTTTGGGCTAAAAACAGCGCGAAGTAAGCTGCTCTGCATGTCATCATCTGAACCCTCACAGCGTTCCCCACAGTGGAGTCCGACCCTAAAACTGGTCATCGGCCTGACCTTAGTCGCGGTGTTTGCGGGCTTGCTGCTGCGCTTCCGCAACCTTATCGCACCTCTCCTGCTCGTTTTCATCTTGACGTATTTGCTGCACCCCTTCGTTGACCGCATCAGCCAAACCACGAAGCTGTCCTGGCGCGGAGCTGTCAACCTGATTTACCTGTTGTTCATCTTCCTGATCGTCGTCTTCTTTACACTGGTAGGCGCTGCCGTGGTGCAGCAGTTTCAGATCTTGGTGGTCATCGTCCAGGGTTTTGTCGCTGATTTGCCCGACTTAGCCGCCAACCTCGCCGACCAGGTTATCGTGGTTGGGCCCTATACTTTTGAATTGTCGCAGCTCGAGTCGCAGGTTCTTTCGCAGTTAGGATTGGACTTTGCCACGCTGGGACAACAAGCGCTCTCGCTGCTGCAACCCGCCCTGGGCCGTGCGGGCGGTCTGCTTGGAGCAGTCGCCTCCTCGGCAGCCAGCACGCTGGGATGGGGCGCATTCATTTTGATCATCTCCTATTTCATCCTGGCTGAGGCCGGGCGGGTGCCGAATTTACTCCAGGGTATCGAACTGCCTGGATACGATTACGATCTACGACGCTTGGGTCGCGAGCTTGGTCGCATCTGGAATGCATTCATGCGCGGCCAAATCTTGCTCTTTTTCCTGATTGTGATCGTTTATTTCGTTTTGCTTTCCGTGCTGGGCGTGCGAAACGTGCTTGGCCTGGCATTCTTGTTTGGTTTAGCAAAGTTTATCCCCTACATAGGTCCGTTGATTGCCGAGGTCACCACAGGACTTGTGGCCTTCTTTCAGGACGGTAACTACTTGGGCTTGGAAGAACTGCCCTTCGCGCTGCTAGTCGTGGCGGCAACCATCGTTGTGGATCAGGTGTTTGATAATTTGATCACGCCGCGCATCTATGGCGAGACCCTCGGGGTGCACCCCGCAGCAGTGCTCATCTCTGCGTTGATCCTAGCCAGCCTGATTGGCCTGATCGGATTGCTACTGGCCGCTCCCGTGTTGGCAAGTTTGCAGCTTTTTGTACGCTATGCAATGCGCAAGATGGTTGATTTGGATCCCTGGCCCGAGCCAGAGACCGTCGATGAAGAGCGCCTGTCCTTATCTTTGCGTGCCCGTGTGCTCGCATTCTGGGTGCGTGTCCGTGAATTCATAAGCCGAGGGAAAGAAAATGCAAAAGAGTGAGAATCAGGTTCGCACCACAACATTGGCGGAAACGGCGAATTTCATGATTTGGCA
>JANQED010000100.1 GCA_028278545.1 Anaerolineales bacterium | reverse complement strand
CGAAGACGGATGCGGGTGTGGCGGAATTGGTAGACGCGCCAGACTCAAAATCTGGTGGCCGCAAGGCCGTGGGGGTTCAAGTCCCTCCACCCGCACCATAATCAACACAACTTGAGATTATTGACCAGGCTTGGGTTACACGGTCTGAGGTCCCAGGCTCGCTGCCCAGACTATCAGTTTCCACCGAAGCTCTGAGCGCCGGGAAACCGGACGATCAGTGGCACCAAATCTGGATCCGAAGCACAACTAAAAATATTGATTTATGATATACTAATTAATACAATAGGTGTATGCAAGAACTTGCGAGCGACATCATTGCGTGGCTCCCCATAGCATTGTTTGTGGTGGCCATTGTTTTTCTGGCAATTTCCTGGAGGTGCATTCGCCATAATCCTGGGGCCTTGGGTTCCTTTCTTGGATCGCTGGTAGGCCTGTTTGGCATTGCGTTGTCCGGATACATTGGATTCTTAGTGCTTGCAGCAAGTGAAAGCGACCGGCGCGACCATGAGGAGAAAGCTGTTGCAGCTGCGATCATTGGCGAGTTGGGCGCAATCTGTGAGCAAATGAAAGAAATCCAGGATGCCCCGTTAGCCAATGACGGGAATGCAGAGGACCTAGAGGAACAGGCAAGGGCAGCCAACTTTGCCAAAAGGCTTGTTACGCAAATTGAAACTGTCGTGTTCGAAAGCCATGTAGCAAAACTTGGCCTCCTGCCAGACGAAGCGGCCAGGAGCGTCGTGAAGACATACGCACTGGTCAGGTTTGTTACGCGTAAGAAACGTGATTTAGATGACTTCGATCCCAACAAAGAACTCAATGCCGCAGAAGTCGAGAAACGTCTGAAACAGATTGTGCAAGCTCGCGACATAATTGTTGAAAGAGCAAAGGATGCCGAGAAGCATATAGCAGAGCAAGTCGGGCTAGCAGCGGATGTTTGTAGTGATTTCAGAACAGTCTCAAATACCTCGGCTTCGGTTCCCTCCAACGAGTGACTAACTGTGTCTCGTCGCGCATTCCGCTAGCGGGCCGCAAGGCCACCTCTGTTGCGGGGTTCAAGTCCCTCCACCCGCACCACTTGGTCGATTGCGCTCCTGATCCAGCGCCCGCCGTCCGACGGGTGACCTTGCGGTCGAGAGCAGACGCATCCGCCCGTCCCTCTGAACGTCTCAGTTTAGTCAAATCCGGACCTAGGCTCTCAGCCGACCAGCTGGGTCAGTTCTCAGGCAGTCCTGCGAGACGCAGACCTTCGAGCACCCTAGATATGCCCGGCCCCAACCAAGAAATTCTCTGACGCAATGATGCAATGTTAGGCGGCGAAGCTTTCGAAAGCGATAGAAGGACGTTCAGCGAAACCCGGGCCGCCTCATTGCGTCCATCCAGCGCCTGGGCGGCGGTGAGTATCGTGTAT
>JANQED010000076.1 GCA_028278545.1 Anaerolineales bacterium | reverse complement strand
CTTGACATAATTATGAACTTCTTTGGTATCTTCCAGATCACCGAACAAACTCAACTGTCCGGCTTCATACGAGAGCAACTCCTGAAAAGAAGTACGAGTACCCTCAATTTGCGAAGATAAGACTGCTTCCTTGCGAATGAAAGGACGTACAACCACATGAGGTACAGGAAAAGCATTCCCTACTTCAGCCAATCGCACCAGATTACGATCTGCTCTAGACAGAGCCGATAGCAACTTATTTGACCAATGAATTTCGGGCGGCAATGGAGCAGGCACAAAAGCTAGGTAGTTTTGCAAGGTTCTAATGACCTTACCAGGGGCGTTTTGAGAAAAATCGGTCTTCTTCACAGATTTCCTGTATAAAGTGAAAATAAGAAACTTCAGTGTTTTTATTTTATAGCAAAAGTGAAAATAAAGCAAAGCTGTATTTTCACGAAAAACCCAGGCGTCTTTCTTTCAAACTTACGAAACGGCCATTCCCAATCACGATATGATCAAGAATCTGAATATCTAAGAGCTGCCCAGCTTATATTAGCGCCCTAGTAATGCAACGTCATCGGGGCTTGGTTCCGGCGCCCCCGAGGGGTGATTATGAGAAATAATGATCGCCGGTGATGTCTCAATAATGGGATGCCGGAAAACTTCCGCCAATCTGACGCTAGATTGATTGACCGTGCCGGTATTGAGTTTGACAAGCTGCTTGATGCGGTTGCGGGTGTCAAGGATCACGATCCAGAATTCTTCCCTTGGAGCATTGGCCATGAAGGGGAATAGATACTCATAAGCATCATTTGGGCTATTAATCGAAGGCCGTTCTTCGGGTTTCTCAAGAATGCGGTTGACTTCTTCGTGAAGTTCTCTGATTTGGCCAAGCTTGCGTCCTAGGCGATTTTGCTTGTAGCTTGTACCGGTTGTTGTAGGTTTTGTAGCATCTACGAAAGACTGTTGAGAAGTATTCATTGTGTGCGCTCCTTTAAGCAGTCCCTAAAAGGGGGATAAAAAGAAGTTGTTCTAAGCCTTACTTAGGCTTGCCCCGCAGGGAGTACGGCTGGATGTAGAGCGCACGCGTGCCTACAGCTTGCCCCTTGCGTGGAGCAGATGCCGTGCTACGCTGAAGGCGCGCCGCAGACGGCCATATCCGCGGCGATTTGTCGGGTTCCTGGAGTAAACACGGGCTAGTGATTGTTGAAAGTGTTTAGGAGAGGCGGCAAACAGAGTGGAAATACATTAGATATCCCCCGTTGTGTTCTCAAATAAGTTTTGGTAGATCTATTGGAAGAATCTAAAACTCAAATGAATTCAACTTCTCACGGCGATTTTCCCAATCCGGCATGATGCGGGAGAGCAGGGCATAGAACTCTGAGTTGTGGGCATGAACTACGGTGTGACACAGCTCGTGGACTATGACGTAATCGATTAATCGTTTTGGGACCTGGATCAGTTTGAAGTTGAGTGTTATCTCGCCTTTGGCGGTGCAACTGCCCCAGCGGGCGCGCATATTGCGGATCACCACCTGGGGCTTTTGAACATCGAAACGTTCGAAGCGGGGATACCATTTATCTACCTGTTCAGTGAAAATGGTTTGAGCTCGTCTTCGAAAATCAGCTTCCAGCACCTTCTTGACATTCTCCGGGGATTTATCGTTCAAGAATATAGTAATGATGCCACGATCCATGCGAACCACTTCTATTGGGACATCATCTTCGAAAATCCGTAGGCGATACTGTCTCCCTAGATAGCGGTGGGTTTCGCCGCTGACGTACTTGCGGGGCGGGAACTCGACCGAGAAGCGCCGGAACTGTCGCTGCTGTTTGACGATCCAGGCGGCGCGCTTGTGGATGCGTTTCTCAATCTCTGGTAATTTGCTCTCTAAAGGCGCTTCGACCGTCACCGAAGTGTCAGGATGCACGTGGATAGCCAGGGCATCCCGGTCAGCGTAGGTCAGGGAGTATTCGATAGCCGTGTTGCCGTACTGAAATGTGTGCATGGTATGTGTATCACTCATGCGCGCTTCCGGGCGATGTCGATAACTTGTTCTGTAATCTCATCTAGCTCGATGTTGCTGAAGCGGATATCATACTTATCTTCGATTTCTTCCAGATAATCTTCGATGGCGTTGCCCATCTTGTCGTGCACATCGGGATTTGCTGCCCAATCACGGATTTTATTCTGCTCGATGATGGCTTCGATTTTCTCGGCAATTTCTGCTCGAACACCTTCAGGTATTCGTCCTTCTGGTAGAGACAGCTTCAGCACCCCATAATAGGCCGGTGCATCGCGCAATTTTCGAAGACGTTGGGGGATATCCTGGCGGTAGCCGCCGGTTTCCTGCTCTTTGTAGCTCTTGGCAATTTCCAGGGCTTCGAGTTCGTTCAAACGGCCTTCAGCGATGGCTTGCAGGGTTTCTTCGATCATTTTGGAGAACTCGCGGTAGTAGGCCGGATCGGTTTCCATCTTTTCGAGGGCGGTTTTCTTGAGGTGGTTGAGGATGGCTTCAGCCCGTGCGCGCGGGGATTTCAGGCTTTCAACCAATTCATCGAACTGCTCAGTATCGAAGATCTCGACTTCAGCGGTGAGCTGGCGCACACTCTGAGCATCGATATGGTCATCGAGCAACTTGCGGATTTTGTGTTCATAATCGCGGAAATCAACCGCTTCGGCGTAGCGGATCTTGACCGACATGCGCAGGTTGTGGAAGAACTTTAGATCGCGTTTATAGATACGGATGCGATCCTCAGGTGTGGTTTCGTAGAAAGCCACTGCACTTAAGGCCACTTTGAGCGTACGGGCGTAAGTGGTAAGGGCATCGTAAAAAACTTGGCGCTGGTCTTCGGGTCCCAGGAAACGCTCCATGGCTTCGTTGTCATCGGTGTCGACTCCACGGAAAACAGCCCACAAATCGGAGTGGTGCTGGGGCAGCTTTTCGATCTCCTGGGCTATATCGGCGATAGTACCGGCCACGTCTTCAGTATCAAAATCTGCCAGGGCATCGTAGGTTTCGATGGCTTCGTTGAGTTCGCCCAGAATGCCGCGGTAGTCGATGATATATCCGAACTCCTTACCCTCGAAGAGCCGGTTGACACGGGCGATGGCCTGCAGGATGGCGTGATCCTTGAGGGGCTTGTCGATGTACAGGACGGTGTTGCGGGGTTCGTCGAAGCCGACCAGGAGCTTATCGACCACGATCAGCAGATCGACGCCTTCGGAACGGTGGAAATCTTCCAGGATTTCGCGGCTGTAGGCCTGTTCACTGCCGAAACGTTCCATCATCTGGGCCCAGAATTGCTGCACTTCGGGGATATTGGTCGTATCCGTATCTTCGTGACCTTCACGTGTATCGGGCGGGGATATGACCACGTAGGAGGTCAATAGTCCGCACTCGTCGAGGTATTTTTTGTAGCGCAGGGCTACGGCTTTACTCGAAGTGGCCAGCTGGGCTTTGAAGCCGGTGTGCTTGCTCTTGAAATGGCGGGTGAAATGCTCGGAAAGATTGTAAGCGATCTCCTGAATGCGGCGGTCGGCGTCGCTGACCACATCCTCGCGGCTCATGCTGCGCTTGAGATCAGCCTTTTGCTCGTCGCTCAGGCCCACGGTGTGGCGCTCGAACCAACGGTCCAGTTGGTCCTGGTTGGGTTGAAGTTCAACCATCCGGCCTTCGTAGAGCAGCGGGATGACGGCCCCATCTTCAACAGCCTGGCGCATGGCGTATTTGTGGATGAAGCTGCCGAACTGACGGGCGGTGTTCTTCTCCCGTTTGGTGAGGGGCGTGCCGGTGAAGCCAATATAGCAGGCCCGGGTGAAGACCTGGCGCATTTTGGCGTGGATGCCCCCATACTGACCGCGGTGGCTTTCATCAACCAGGACGAAAACGTTGGCGTTGGAATCGCGCACCTTTTCGGCGGCTACGGTCTCGAATTTGTTGATCACGGTGGCGATGATGTCGGCTCCATCGGATTGGACCAGTTCAATGAGGTTGCGGCCCGAAGTAGCCTGGACCACATTTTTGCCGCAGTTCTTGAAGGTGGTGTAGATCTGGGCGTCCAGGTTGACCCGGTCGGTGACCAGCACCACGCGCGGGTTGGGAATGCTGGGGTGCAGCGCCAGGGCTTTGGCGAGCATCACCATGGTGAGGGATTTGCCCGACCCGGTGGTGTGCCAGATCACGCCGCCGGTGCGTTCACCCTGGGCGTTGAGGGCCGCGCCCCGGTCGAGGGTGGCTTTGACGGCGAAATACTGCTGGTAACGGGCGATCTTCTTGACGCCGCCATCGAAGACGATGAACTGGTAGGCCAGTTCCAGCAGACGAGCGGGCTCGAGCAGGCTGACGAGGGCACGATCTTGCTCAGTAGGTAGACGCTCCGCTTTTAGCTGCTGCCGCGCCCAATGGGGATGGTCACGCCAATCGAAGAAGGGGGAATCAAGATCAGCTTTGAGCGGGGTGCCCACTAATTTGGCCACGCGCTCCTCGTGGGTTAGATGCAACGCACCTCGAAGGTGCGTTGCATCTTCTTCCTCCTTCCAAATCGACCAGAATTTCTTGGGGGTGCAAACCGTCCCATAGGCAGCATGATTGGTCGAAAGCGCTAATAAAATCTGTCCATAAGCAAACAGCGGACGGATCTCGCCATCCTTCTGGTTGCGCAGCATCTGGCTGATGGCTTCTTCGTAGGGCAGGCCGCCGTCTTTGGTTTGCAGGTCGGGGCGTTTGCACTCGATGATGGCGAAGGGCAGGCCGTTGACGAAGCAGACCAGGTCGGGGCGGCGGGTCTGGTGGGAGCGCTCGCGCTCGACGACGAATTCTTCGGTGACGTGGTAGACGTTGTTCTCGGGATGCTCCCAGTCGATATAGTGCAGGGAGTAGTGGCGGGTGTCGCCAGCGAGAGTCTGGGGTAGGGAGATGCCCAGGGTGAGGGTTTCGTAGAGGCGCTCGTTGGCGCGGGTCAGGCCATCGGCGAGGGGAATATCGGTGACGCGGCGCAGGGCTTCGGCGATGGCGTTTTCGCTGAAGGGGTGTGACTGGCCTTGGTGGGTGAAGCGGTTGTTTGCTCGCAGCCAGTCGGCCAGGATGTCGGTGAGGACCACCTGGCGGTAGCTGCCGCCGCGGTGTTCCAGGGTCTGGGCGGGGGTCAGGTATTGGTAGCCCAGATTGACCAGCAGGTGGGCGGCAGGGATTTGGGAGATCAGTTCTTCACGGTAGGATGGCATTTTTTCCCCTTTCAAATCGCCTTAATCCAACAGGATCAAACTTTCGCCAAGCCGATGTAAATCCTGGACAAACTGGGGGCTGGATGGGGGAGTCATCCAGCGGATAAGGTTGAAATCATCTTCAGATGCGCTCAACAACACTCTGGAAAGATCTGCCGGGAAGATGCCCGCGGCTTTGCCTTGCGCACCGCCGATGGCCTTTGCGATGGAAAGGTCCATCTGACAACAAAACCCCCACACATCGGCCAGGTCTTTGGGTTCTTCACGGCTGATGAGGGCGGTGAGTTTGTTTGCCAGAATATTTTCGGCGCTGTCGAGCTTTCCCAGAACGGGGTGCGTAGACACATCTCCCACGTGGGAGGGCACATCATTGATGAGTTCGAGTTTCAGGGCGGCATCGGGGCGGACGAGATTCAGGCGCACGAAGCGCTCGTAACGGGAAAGAATTTCGAGTGTCCATTTTTCGGGGACCTGTAAAGACTGAATGATCCGTTCGGCCCACAAACTGAAATCGGGCTGGTCGTTGACGAAGAAATCGAGATCGTCGGAATAGCGGTGCTGTAGATAACCGCGCGAAGCGGCAGTACCCCCGGTGAGGTAGAAGCCGGTTTCGAGACTGTTGATGATGTGGATGACTTCATCCTGAAAGGGGTAGAGCGTGTGGGTGTAGAAATCTGCTTTCACGAATGAATCCCGTTTATTTGATGAGCCGTTCAGGATGATGCTCTGGCAGCCAGGTGACCAGAAAGTCGAAGCCGCGTTTTCGGCTCTCGCTGCGGACGCCTGCGCGCCAGCGCGGCCAGCCTTCGACCAGGCGGCGGTAGCCCAGCAGGCGGATGATTTCAGGATAGGGCGCGTATTCCAGCAAGCGCAGGGCGGCCCAATCCTGCCCCAGGCGGCCAATCGTGAGTTCACCGGAGAGCATGGCCTGAAAATCTTTCGCGCTGAGGTCGTAATCCCAGAGATAAGCTGTTTGGTCGGACATGATTGAATCTATTATAAACGATTCTCTCAAGTGCAACGCACCTTGAAGGTGCGTTGCACTTCTCTAATAGTCATCCAGATATTGCTTGAGTTCATCCGGTAATTTACGCCCGTGCAGATTATCAATCACGAAAGCGCGATAATCGGCCGGGCTGTTGAAATGCTGGCGCATGAACTCAGGATCGTAGAGCGTGCCATCCCGTTGGCCGATCCATTCCAGGTAATTGGAATAGGGCCAATCGGCAGGATTGGCGACCAATCCGTCTTTGACCGGGTTGCCGTGGATGTAGCGGCACAGATGCAACAGGTGGGTATCACTCTCAACCGGTTTGACGCGGTAGTTGCCTTCGAAGAGCGTGCCAGAATGTCCGTAGCGTTTGTTGTAAGCTTTGGTGTAGCTGTTGAAGATGCGCTGCGGTAGCAAACCGGCGCGTTGTTCGCCATCCTGTAGGATGAGAAAATGGTAGTGGTTGGGCATCAGGCAGTAAGCGATCATGCTCAATTCCAGGGCAGGCAGGTAATGCTTGATCTTGCGCAGCACGAATAGGTAGTTTTCAGGTTCTTTGAAGATCGAAACCTGATGTGCACCGCGATTGTAGAAGTGGTAATACTGGCCAGGAAGGTAGGGCGGACGTGTCATGGTTGCCATCCCTCAGGTGGGACGCACTTCGGAAGTGCGTCCCACCTCCTTATCAACCCTCACCCGCACTTGACCCGTCAGCAGGCGCTGCATGAGACCTTTTTTCTGCTGCTGGAGAACAGCCAGCTTTCTTTCGTGTAATGAAATTTCAGTATCACAAGCTTGTAAAATTTTGATTATCCGATGTTGCTCAAGCAAAGGTGGTATATCTATAAGACTGTTCTTTACTAACTTCCCACTTAAATTAGGTTGCCCACCCTGCAATTTTCGCAACATCTTGGGCATTTGGAAGTTTAACTCGTAGAACAGGAAATCCTTATCTAATTGATCTTCATCAGGTATTACAGCTAATATTGCTTGATTGGTTGCAGCCTTGATTTTGGTAATGCCAACTTTGCCAGCCGTAGCCCCATATAAGGCAAGTAGAACAGTATCTTTTTCCACAATTTTCGCAGATGAATTTTTTAGACCATCTTCGGTAATGGTTTCATCTGTTTCAGTAATAAGTACTTGATTCACTTCCCCTGATTTTATCCAGGGAATAGCACCGCCATAATAATTGCTTCGAGTTCTAGATGGTGTTCCACCTGAAAATGTTTTGCATAAATCTCCAACTTTGACATTGCGCCACTCCCCATCATACCCCGGAAAGCGAACTTCGCCCGTCAGCAAGCGCTGCATGAGACCCTTTTTGCGCACCTGCAAGGTGGCGATGATCTGCTCGGTTTTGGCGATGGCATCGTCCCAGGTGCTGAGGATCTCGGCGATTTTACGCTGTTCGAGAAGGGGAGGAAGGGGAAACTTGAATTCTTTTAGAATCGTAGTTGTTAGATTAGTATACGCTCCCCCGTGGGTTGCATCATTGAATAATTGTTGCTCCCGCCACTGGAATGAGTAATAAAGAAACTCGATATTTACTTCCGGAGAATAGTCAACTAGTGCCAGCAATCCATCATGAATACATGCATCACTTGCCAAAATTGCAGAATCGCCAGCTGAGATACCACTACAAACAATAGTAAGTGTTCCTTTTTTGACCGGACGACTTCGTTTGGCCCCTTCTTGAGTTAAACTATCTATCTTTGGTGTTACATATTTTCCATCTCGAGAAATGTCAGCAACCATCAATCTTGGTACATCGCCACCGTAATACCTAGGGTCTCCTTTTGGTCTTGGGCTTGAACCGCGTAAAACGGTTGCGATTTTTTGCGTTTCTACCAATTTCCAACCTTCAGGCAATTTCTTACTCATGAAATCCAAGCTCCTGAAGGTATTCAGCCATCTGTGCTTCTGTGGTTTCTATTTCTTCCTTCAACCTGCCGATTTCAGCATTCACGGCAGTCATATCCACAAGTGGCTCCGGTTCAAAAGTATCCACGTAGCGGGGGATGTTGAGATTGAAATCGTTCTCTTTGATCTCCTCGAAATCAGCCAGGTAAGCGAACTTATCAACCGTCTCTCTGACCTGGTAGGCCGCCAGGATTTTATCCCGATCCTTTCCCCTCAGGCGGTTCTGGTTGCTGCCGGGTTCAAAATCGCTGCTGGCATCGATGAAGAGCACGCGGGTATCGGGCCGATCCCGCTTGAAGACCAAAATCGCGACCGGGATGCCGGTGCCATAAAACAGGTTCGGGGCCAGGCCGATGACGGCATCCAGCAGGTTCTCTTCGATCAGTTGTTTTCGAATCTTGCCTTCGCTACTGCCCCGGAAGAGCACGCCATGCGGTACGACTACGGCGACACGTCCGTTCTGGCTGGGTTCCAGATAGGTTGATTCGACCATATGGGTCAGGAAGGCGTAGTCCCCTTTGCTCTTGGGCGGCAGGCCGCGCCAGAAACGCTTGAATTGGTCAGCGGCGGCTTCTTCCTGGCCCCATTTATCCAGCGAGAAGGGCGGATTGGCGGTCACCACGTTGAAGCGCATCAGGTTGTCACCTTCGCGGTGCAGCGGGTTACGGATGGTGTCACCCCATTCGATGCGGGGCTGGTTGACATCGTGCAGGAACATGTTCATCATCGCCAGCGCCCAGGTACTGCCGTTGCTCTCCTGGCCGTAGAGGGCGTAGTCTTCGCTGTCCACTTCTTCGGCGCATTTGATCAGCAGCGAACCCGACCCGCAGGCGGGATCATAAATGCGTTCCCCTGGTTGGGGATCGAGCAGCTTCGCCAACAGGCGGGAGACTTCGGGCGGCGTGTAGAACTCCCCAGCTTTTTTACCCGCTCCCGCAGCGAACTTGCCGATCAGGTACTCGTAGGCGTTGCCGATAACATCCATCCCGTTGATGCGGCTGGGGCGCATATCCAGGCGCGGGTCGTGAAAGTCGGTCAGTAAGTTCTTGAGCCGGGCATTGCGTGTCTTGGTCTGCCCCAGGGCCGCTTCGGAGTTGAAGCTGATATTGCGGAAAACGCCCTGCAGCTTCTCAACGTTGGCTTCTTCGATGGCGGCCAGGGCGATGTCGATGATCTCACCCAGGTTGGTCTCGTTGCGCTGCTCGTAGAGCGAGTAAAAGTCGGTGTCTGCGGGGAGCTTGAACTTCTCCCGCTCCATGCGGCGGCGCAGGCGGGTCTCGTCATCACCGTAGCGCTCTCGGTACTGCTCGTAGTGATCGAGCCAAACATCCGAAATGTACTTGACGAACAACATCACCAGGATGTAGTTCTTGTACTCGGAGGGGTCCACGGTGCCGCGGAAGGTGTCACAGGCTTTCCAGAGGATGGCGTTGATTTCGTCTTGGGAGATTTGGGAGGGAGTTGTCATGTAGATCCTATGCACTTGCTAAAAAAATACCGCTCACGCAATTTGCATAAGCGGCAGCGTATGTGATATCCATCTCGGTGCCACGCACCGTCCTTGCGTGTAACATTATTATAATGTATCAGTAATACCGAACAACGAAAAGACATACCTGAATGACTGAAGTTGCCAATGCAATCACCATCCTGACGGTCGTAGCATCCCTGTCCTGGCAGTATCACGCATGTTAGGTCATGCCAGGCCATCAATTACTTCAGATATCTATGGACACCTAATTCCTAGAGAGCCTCTCATTTTCAATGAGTACTCTGTAAACTAAGTTTGTTGTAATTCGCTGTGACCGGTCTCCCGACCGAGTCACCCCGGCACGGTCGGAGACCGGCCTTAGCGAAAGGAAAATATGAGTTACTTAGTTTACTGTGTAATGAGTAGACAAAGGAAATTATGTTATGCTTTTATCCACAAAAGAATTGGAGGCAGTGATCCAAAAAATGAATTTATAGCGTTGTCAGCGCCCTTCCAGAATCACTAGGATCTGATCGGCACGATAGATGCGGTTTCTTCCCTTGCCAGTAATCTCGTGTACAATCCCCAAAGCTTCCAGTTTCGCTATCTGGCGTTGAATCGTCGTAAAACTTCCTATATCAAGGTTTTCTTGCGCTTGAGAAATCGACGTAATCGGGGCACCGATCAGATAGTCAACCAACTGTTCGAGCTTTGCCCGAGTACGATCATGGGCAAACATTTGTCTATATTCCAGCCGTAGTTCCTGCAAACGGATCACTCGCTGGCTGGCATCTTGAGCTTGACTATCTACTCCATCCAAAAAGAATAGCAACCACGCTTCCCACTCCCCATTTTGACTAACAGCTAACAAACGATCATAGTATTCCTGGCGATTGGCTTCGATGAAGTTACTAAGATAAAGCAAAGGCTGGGAGAGTAACCCCCACGCCACCAGAAGGAAGGTCACCAACAGACGTCCCACGCGCCCATTTCCATCCAGGAAGGGATGAATGGCTTCAAATTGGTAGTGGATCAACCCGATCCGGATCAAGGGCGGGAGTTCAGAATCGGCATGAATGTAGCGCTCCAGCTCAGAGAAACAATCGTGCATTTCATCCACCGGCGGCGGTACATAGCGGGCTCTTTCCAGAGTCGCGCCCGGTCGCCCGATCCAATTTTGACTTCTTCGTACTTCACCAGGAGTCATCAATTCACCGCGCACTCCCTGCATCAAAATCGCATGTATTTCCCGGATCAAGCGAAGGCTCAACGGCAAGGCTTCCAACCGTTCGAGACCATAATCTATTGCCTTGACATAATTATGAACTTCTTTGGTATCTTCCAGATCACCGAACAAACTCAACTGTCCGGCTTCATACGAGAGCAACTCC
>JANQED010000063.1 GCA_028278545.1 Anaerolineales bacterium | reverse complement strand
AAGTCATTAGTCTTGGAATTTCGCCGGACCGCGAAGATGCCGTGCGCGCCCATCTCGAAAGGGCAGCGGCCTCCGCCGCAAGTCTAATTGTCTCTTCGGCAGGCGTCAGCGTTGGAGCCTTCGACTACGTTCGCACGGTGGTGGAACGTAATGGGGGTCTTGAATTTTGGCGCGTCAATATGCGCCCTGGCAAGCCCCTCGCCTTTGGTCACTATGGCGGCGTCCCCTTTGTTGGCTTGCCTGGCAATCCAGTCTCTTCTTTTGTGGGGTTCGAAGTATTTATTCGGCCTGCCATCGCCAAGCTCGCTGGGGTGGAAGACTGGCGACGTCATTCAGTCTGGGCTAAACTCGATGAGCCGCTCTCCTCGGACGGGCGCGAGAGTTATTTGCGGGCAAGATTGTCTTCCCAGAAAGGCCACTTAGTAGCCAAGCTGACGGGGCACCAAGGGTCAGGAAATCTTTATTCGCTCGTTCAGGCGAATGGCTTGATTATTATCCCGGCTGGTGTAAAATCATTACCGCAAGGGGCTGAGGTGGAGGCCTGGCCCTTTTTGTAGGAGCTTAATGATTTATGGCAAATCGTTCAAGCGCATCCTCGCGCCTTCCCGGCTACCTGGCTTACGGCGGTATTGCCTTGATCGCGATATTGGTTGTTGTTGTGATCATACGCCAGACTGAGCCGGGCACACTGACACCTGAGGCGGGTGAAGAATTTGGGCCTGACCCCTCCATTCCGCGTGGCGTAACGGAGGATGGCCTCCAGTATCTCGGAGACCCAAATGCTCCTGTCACCCTGCTGGAATACGAAGACTATGGCTGTCCGAATTGCAAGACCTTCGCGGAGGTTGTGGAGCCCTCCATCCTCCGGGATTACATTCAGACGGGTCAGGTGCGCTTGGTGATCTATCCTGTGGCCTTCGTTACCTTCCAATCTCCTGCGATTGGTGAGGCCGCTCTGTGTGCCGCGGACCAGGGGGTTTTTTGGGAATACAGAGAAGTCGTGTTTGCAAATCAGGGCGTATTGTCCTTTACGCGTGACAACTTCATCTTGATGGCTGAGAGTGTGGATCTAAATACCGAGGAGTTCGCCTCCTGCTTTGATCAAGGCAAATATCAGCAAAGAGTTTTAGACCTCTCGGATGCTGCGCGGCAATTTGGGGTGACGGGAACGCCAACTCTGGAGATTGCCGGCATGCGCTATCGTGGGGTAAGGCCCTACGTCTCCGACGATCCGCAGGTGATCGGTGTCAAAGCGATTATAGACAATGCCCTTTCTGGAGAAGAAGAATGAACCTGGATAGAACATTGCGCAGATTTTCGATATTTCTCGCTGCTATCGGCCTTATCGACTCAATCTATCTCACCTGGATCAAACTCGCTCACCAGGAAGCATTTTGTGCTGGTTTTGGTGAGTGTGACGCGGTCAACTCGAGTGCCTATTCGGAGATTGCTGGTATTCCGATTGCGCTCTTGGGCGCTGGTTCGTATGTTCTCGTGCTGGCGGCGCTTGTTTGGGAGGGCCGCCTGGGTATCTCGGTTAGCACCACCAACATGCTCCTCTTCGGCATTACCCTGATTGGTGTTTTGTATTCTGCCTACCTAACTTATGTGGAAATTGCCATCTTGCGGGCCATTTGTCCTTTCTGTGTGATCT
>JANQED010000050.1 GCA_028278545.1 Anaerolineales bacterium | reverse complement strand
GTCTGGTCGGTAACCACGTCGGGGACGACGCCGCGCAGGACCAGTTCCGGATAGATGTCCGCGGCGTTGCCAATCAGGCCAATGGATTTGGGCGTCTGGCTGTCCTGACAGTCTTCGACCAGGGTCATGGCCTCTTCCAACTCAGCGACGACGACATCGACATAGCCGATCTCCAGGCGACGTTGGGCGCGCTCAGGGTCGACCTCGACGATCAGGCCGATCGCCTCGTTCATGGTGATGGCGAGGGGCTGCGCGCCGCCCATGCCGCCCAGGCCCGCGGTGAGCACAAACTTGCCGCGCAACGAGGTCCAACCGCGCTGGCTGGCGAGCGAACCGAGCGTCTCGTAGGTGCCTTGAAGAATGCCCTGGGTGCCGATGTAAATCCAGGAACCGGCGGTCATCTGACCGTACATGATGAGCCCTCTGGCGGCCAGTTCATCGAAATGCTCCTGGGTGGCCCAATGGGGCACGAGGTTGGAATTGGCAATCAGGACGCGCGGCGCATCGGGATGGGTGGGGAAAATTGCGACGGGCTTGCCGGACTGCACCAGTAAGGTCTCATCGGCTTCCAAGTCTTCGAGGGCTTTCAAAATGGCGTCGAAGGCCTGCCAACTGCGCGCCGCCTGGCCGCGCCCGCCGTAGACGACCAGGTCTTCGGGGCGCTCGGCGACCTCAGGGTCGAGATTGTTCTGCAGCATGCGGTATGCGGCTTCAGTCAGCCAGGACTTACAGGTCAGTTGTGTGCCGCGCGGCGCACGCAGGGTGCGGGGTCCGGTCATAAACGACTCCTTTTAGAGTTCGTCTCGCGCATCTATCAAAACACATAAAACTCCCCTCTATGACGAAATTATAACGCCGAGAGGGGAGCATAAGAAAAGCTATTCACCAATTACTGTTATCCGGTCAGACCTATCAATTGCCCATTAACCTCAATTGATTCGATGAGGGCTTCAAAGGGTGGACCCATTTCCTCCTCAATTTCATCCATGAAGGTCATAATGAGAAAGGCAATACCGGCCTCTGTGGTAAAGAAGGCATGTTTTTGTATGATGTTTTGTTGGACTCCTATTTCATTTGTCATCAGGAAGGCGATTTGCACAACCCCCACATCTATTCCGCTGGCGCTCTGCTTGACTCCTGAATCGCTCACGATTAGGTCAGGAATCAGCTGATCAAACGTTTGAGCGTAGACGGTAATAAAGAAGTCCATCGGCACACCAGAAGCACTGGGATCTTCCTGGAAGCCTAAAAACACAATTGGGGGGCTGGCAGCTATCACATGGTCCGGGTCTGTATCCACGGCGAAAAGCCGGTGTTCAGCCGCTGCGTTTTCAGCGAAGAATTCTACAAGGGCTTCGTCCATTTCTGGAAACTGCTCCAGGCCTTCGCTCTGGAATTGAGCAAAATCTTCTTCTGACATAGCAAATGGCATCCAGCGCGGGGGAAGCACGAGCTTATATCCACCTTTGAGATCCACAAAACTCGTAGTCCTATCAGGCAATGTTTCTATGAAGGAATCCGGAGTGGGTGTCGCAGTCAGTGTTTGCGTGGGCGTGAGGGTTGGCGTTGGCGAAGAAGTTGCTGATGGGACGACTGTGGCAGTCGGCCGCGGCGTTGAGGTCGCAGTGGGAGTCGGGGTAGGATTCAAACCGGCCAAGGCGCTGCAGGCAGAGGCCGTGGAAATTGCAAAACCAGATAATAATATGCAGACCCTTCTGAAATTCACATTCAATCTCCCGCAAGAAATAGTGGCCGGCTATTCAGGAAAAGAGTAGGCCAAACTACTATATAAGGAAATTAGCGAAAAAACATGGGGCAGATGTCCGCAAATGGGCAGGACAAAGACCCTTAGTTTCTCCGATTCAAGAAGAGGCGAAGATGAATAAACTCATGGGGTCGAACATCAGGAATTCCCCGCTAGTGCGCCAACGCTGGTATGCGTCCATTTGCTCCTGGGTGGCAACGGTGTCGTAAAAAACCATCTGGGGGAAAACGACGCCAGAAGGGCCGCGGCGTAGTTCCAGGTGCAGATGGGGATTGCCGGAAAAGCCCGTGTTGCCAACCAAGCCCAGCTCGTCCCCACAATTCACCTCGGCGGCGATGCTGTGCGAGGGGGGCTCAAGCATGTGCGAGTAGAGATGATAGAGGGATTGATGGGAAGCTAAGGCATAGAAATCAATTATTTCTGGCGGGAGCAGCGCGTAGGGCGTTTCGATGAGGATCATATTGCCGTAGGGTCGGCGGTTGAAACCCAAAGCGGCGACAAAGCCATCCATGACGGCCTGGATGGGCACGCCCTCGATGATGGGGCCGACGCCATCTTTGCGGAAATAGGAGAAATCGACGCCGTGATGGCCCAGTTCTTTGTTGCTGGTCTCTGACTCCCTAAAAGGGTGGGAAACGTAATCGGGCAGCTTTTCGACGGCGTGGTCGCGCAAGGGCGAACAAATCTTCGTAGAGCTGGGCGCAGTCGGTTCCGGGGTAGGTGAGGAGGGCCTCAGCGTTTCAGGCTCAGGCGTTGGCGAAGGCCACGGCGTTTCGGTTGGGGGGCTTGTGGACTGTATGGCGGGGGGAAGCGTAGGCGTTGAGGTAGGCCCCACAACACTGGCACAGGCAGTTAGAAGAAGCGCAGCAAGG
>JANQED010000189.1 GCA_028278545.1 Anaerolineales bacterium | reverse complement strand
AGACACCGACATCCATTCTGTGCATATGCTCGGACCGCGAGGGTCATCGCGACGCCCTTGCGTCCCCAGGTCTATGCCCCCGGGAAGGGGGCTTTTTTGGATTCGTCATGCCAGCAGGTAGGCCCACAAAATACACCGAAGACATGCCGGATACTGTCGTAGAGGAGATGCGGCAGGGCAAGTCCAAACGCGAGACTGCTGCAGCCCTCGGAATTCACTACGACACCTTCAATGAGTGGTCCAAAGATCCGAACAAACCCGAATTTTCCGATGCCATAAAGCTAGGTGAGAACCTGTCTCAGGCGTGGTGGGAAGAGCAGATGCGGGAAGCTGCTGTGAATGGGACGGGAAACGCCACGCTCTACATCTTCAACATGAAGAACCGCTTCACTCGGGACTGGACTGATCGGAAGGAGATCGACCACGGTCTCACTGATGAGGCGATCAACATCCTCACCAAGGTCAAGTCTATGACCGATGAGGAGCTTGAGCGCTTTGTGGGGGCTGAGGATTGACTGTCGCGGTTGACAGGCGGGCACTGGAAGCGCGAGCCATTGCCAAGATGGTGCAGGAGAAGCGCAAGCAAGAGCGGTCCGCCATCTCGGCTTTCAGGTCGTTCTATGACTGGCAGGCTGAGTTCACGGCTGCCACAGCCACCCATATTGAGTCCTGTCTATGTGCCGCTAACCAGATCGGTAAAACGTTTGTCGGTACCGACAATGATGCCATGCATCTGTTGGGCGATTATCCAGAAGACTGGCCTGGACATAGATTCGACTTCCCGCCTTTGTGTTGGGGGCTTGGGTTTTCCATGGAGAAGACCCGAGACTTGTTACAGACGGCCTTGTTTGGGGAATTCGTCAATGGCGAGTTTCAAGGCGGACTTGTACCCAAAGACAGGATCATAAGGGGGGGCTGGGAAGGGGCGTCTGGCACTAAAAACGCTATGCGTACTGTGAGGGTCAAGCACCGCCTGGGTATATCGATGATGCAGTTCTGGTCTTACTCCCAGGGCCAGCACGCTATCATGGGTGATATCGTTGATTGGTTTCACATGGATGAGGAGGCCAAAGACCAGTCCATCCGCCCTCAGTTGATTACCCGAACGGCCAATGGTGACCGAGGTCGCGGCGGTAGAGGCATCTACACATTCACCCCAGAGAACGGCAGGACCGACCTCGTAGTTAAGTTCATGGACGATCCCAGTCCTGACCAGTTCTTCATGATGAAGGGTTGGGATGATGCTCCACATATGACGCCGGAGAAACGGGAAAGACTCTTAGGTGTCTACCCTGATCACCAGAGGGATATGCGGTCTAAGGGTATCCCCATGCTCGGTCATGGTCGGATTTACGACCTCGCAGATGAGTTCCTGTGGTGTGACCCCTTTGAGATTCCTGATCATTTCTTTGTGATCAACGGGATGGATTTTGGTTGGGATCATCCTCAAGCCCATATCAAGCTGGCTGAGGACAGAGACAACGGTATTTTCTATATCACCAACGCCTGGCGTAAGCGGATGGCGTCAGCCAATGATGCTTGGGGGGCGGTGAAGCAGTGGTCTGAAGGAGTTCCCTGCGCATGGCCCAGTGATGGGCTCCAGGGGGAAAAGGCGCGAGATGACTCCAAGCAGACCCGTGATCACTACTCTAACGCCGGATTTGAGATGCTATCTGAGTGGGCATCTTGGCCGGAGGGTGGTAACAGCCGAGAGGTTGGGTTGTTCCAGCTTGGTGATTTGAAGCGTAAGGGCAAGTTCAGGATATTCAAGGGACTGAATGATTACATGGATGAGGTGCGTCAATATCACCGGGATGAGCGTGGAAACGTGGTGCGGGTGCGAGATGACCTGCTAGACGCCGCTCGCTACGCCTACATGATGCGCCGTCATGCTATTCGGGTGGGTGATGTTGGTAAGCCCAAGCGTAAGCGTGTGAAAGCCAAAGGCTGGGGCGGCTGATGGCGACCAAAGAGCAATTAGAGAATCACAACTGGTGCATTAAGCGCTTGGAAGAAGCCCAGCATGCCGACCATGACAGCCGTGAGCACGCGAGGGAGTCTCACTACTTCGTTGATAAGCGTGACGGGCAGTGGGAGCCCGAGATAT
>JANQED010000188.1 GCA_028278545.1 Anaerolineales bacterium | reverse complement strand
GGACACCGACCTGGATTGGTATGGGGATGACATCGAGCGCGGCATAGCAGCCCTGGTGGCTGAGGCGACCAGTGTGCGCTTCGATGGCTCAGACCTGATGCCTGGAGAGGTGGGAGCCGGTTCCTTCTGGAAGGGCATGACGGACTACTTCGCCGGTGTGGCCGACATGGACACGGTTATGGCGGAGATCGATGCTTCCTGGCCTGGGATGATTGCTGAACCCATGGAAGATGAGGCCATGGAAGAAGAAGCCATGCCTGAACTGGCCTGTGACGCCCCCATCAAAGTCGGCTTGATCACCGATGCCACCGGTCCGCTGGCGATCTACGGTGCCCACATCATCCGCAGCTTCATGCTCGGTATGGAATATGCCACCGGTGCCCCCGGCAGTGTTGGGGAAGTCTTCACGGTAGAAGACGGCAGCAACACTTTCATGCTGGGTGGCTGTGAGATCGAAGTACTCCTCGGCGATGATCAAACCAATCCCGACCTGACCACTTCGGTCGCTCGCGAGTTCACCGAGGCCGATGAGGTCGACGTACTGGTCGGCACAGTCAGTTCCGGCAACACGGCTACCCTTCAAGAAATCGCGGCTGAGAACGAGACCATCCTCATCGTTGCGCCTGCCGCTGCGAACGACATCACCGGCGTGGGCTTCAATGAGTACACTTTCCGCACCAGCCGTGAGAACTACCAGGACGCCATCGCACTGTGCGAATATGTCACGCAAGCATATGATACCTTTGTACAGATCGCCCCAGACTACAGCTTTGGATGGGGCGGCGCAGCGGCATATCGTGATGCCTGCACGCTCTTTGGAGGCACTTTCCCAGTCGATGACATCTTCGCCCCCTTCGACACAACAGACTTCACGCCCTACATGGAGCAACTCTTAGACTCGGGTGCTGAGGCCTGGATCCCAACCTGGGCAGGTGGAGGATTCATCGCCATCATGCAGGCAGCCGTTGATCTGGGTGTCGTCGCTGAAATGGATATGGCGGCCTCTTTCGTGGACAACGTTGCATTGCCCGCTTTCTTCGGCAACTCTGTTGGGTCAACCGGCTCGATCCTGTATCACTACTCTGCGCCGGACAACCCAATCAATGATTGGCTGATCGAAGAAACCAAGGCGCGCTACGGAGTCTATCCCGATCTCTTCGATGGAGATGGGGCAAACGCGGCTATCCTGCTCGTTGAAGCACTCAAGGCAACCAGTGGTGACCCCAGCGCCGCTGCGATGATCCCAGTCATGGAAGGCATGGAATTCGAAGGACCGAAAGGTACAGTCTACATCCGCCCAGAGGATCATGTCGCCATCCAAGACATGTACGTTATGACACTGCTCAACGTGGACGATCCAGAGGCGATGTTCTTTGAATACATCACCACCACCCGTCCCGAACCGCCCTGCTTGCTGCCCGAAGAACTCAAGGATCGCTGCGGCGACCTGCCCTACGGCAGCTTGACTGGCGAGTAAATCCTATCCATCAATATCTATTTGTGCCGGGGTCTCATCAAGAGTGCCCCGGCACTATCCATCACGCCATTATCACGTTCATCGACCACATCAGAGGAGACGGCTCCGCCGCTTTTAGAATTGGAATTTGAAACAGACAACCACATTGTAGAGACCAAACGCTTAGGTAAAGAGTTTGGGGCATTGGTTGCTGTCGCCAACGTCAGCATCAAAGTGCAGCCCAACACAATCCACGCGATCATCGGGCCGAATGGCGCTGGAAAGACCACCTTCTTCAATTTGCTGTCAGGCAACCTACCTCCCAGCCAGGGCCGGGTATTCTATAAGGGACGCGACATCACGCATTTACCCCTGCACCGCACGGCCCACCTGGGGATTGGGCGATCTTTCCAGATCACCAATATCTTCCCTAGCTTGACCGTCCTGGAAAACATCCGTCTGGCCTGCCAAGCCCTCGGCCGGGGGAATTTCCGCTTTATGCGCTCTCATAAATACTTCAAAGCATTCGAGGAACGAGCGTGGGAAGTGATCCATCAAGTTATGCTGGAAAAAGAAGCCCTATTACCCGCACGCGCCTTGTCCCATGGTGGACAGCGTAAGCTTGAGCTTGGCATCATCCTGGCCGCGGACCCCGAGGTCTTGCTGCTCGATGAGCCAACCGCCGGGATGGCTGCCGAACAGGTCCCAGAATTAATCAACCTGATCCGCGAAGTACAACAAACCGGCAACAAGACTGTGATGCTGGTTGAGCACAATATGAACGTCGTGATGAGTATTTCCGATTACATCACGGTGATGCATCAGGGTCAGGTCTTGGCTGAAGGCACGCCAGCCGAAATCGCAGCCAACAAGGTTGTTCAGGGCGCTTATCTGGGCCAGCTATACACCGACCTCAAAGTGAATTAGGAGGAAACAACATGGATAACAATATCCTCCTGAAAGTCGAAGATATACACACCTTCATCGGCCAGTTCCACATTCTCCAGGGCGTAAGCGTAGAAGTTCCCAAGGGAACCATCGTTGCGCTGCTCGGACGAAATGGTGCTGGCAAGACCACCACCCTCAAATCCATCCTTGGGCTGACACCTCCCACGAGAGGCCAGGTGGTCTTCGATGGCAAACAGATCCAGGGCCTGCGAAGTTATGATATCGCCACAATGGGGATTGGCTTCGTCCCAGAGCATCGAGCCATCTTCCGAGATTTGAGTGTATTGGAAAACCTGCGCATCGCCGAACGTCAGAAGGGGGATTTGGAGAAAAAAGAAGATTTCATCTTCTCGTTGTTCCCCGACTTAAAACGCCTGATCAAATTGCCGGGGACGAACCTCTCAGGCGGTCAGCAGCAAATGCTGGCCGTAGCTCGCGCGTTGGTACCCGAGAATAAGTTGCTGCTGATCGATGAACCCAGCGAGGGCCTTGCCCCAGTGATCATCGAACAGATGATGGAAGCCATTCGGCAGCTATCGGCGGAAACCACGGTCTTACTCGTCGAGCAAAACTTCACCGTTGCTAGTCAATTGGCCCAGGACTACATCATTATCGAAGAAGGTCATTCGGTCAAATCCGGGGTGATGGCAGACCTGGTGAATGACCCCGAGACAATCCACCGCTATCTCGAGGCGGCCTGAAAGAGAAGGATGTATATGAACACTTTGTTAGGATCCTTCCGAAAGAACCGCAATTTATGGATCACTTTGATTGCATTGCTGATTGTGTTCGTGCTGGCGATTCGAGGTTTGACGGACCAGGAGGCTGTGGGAGGCGAACGTTATAAGAACGTTGTGATCACCATCTTGCGGGGCTTTTCCACCGGCTCGATCATCTTCCTCGTGGCCTCGGGATTCTCGATCATTTTTGGCCTGATGAACGTGCTGAACATGGCCCACGGGGCCCTCTTCATGATCGGAGCGTACGTCGGTTGGACCGTGGCCGTTCGTCCCGATACGGCAGTAGATGCTTTCACGCCAATCGCCCTTCTGACAGGTGGGTTCATGCTGGTACCAATCTGGGATCGATTGCTAGACAAAAGAGAATGGCTCTCCAGGTCGGCGCACATATGGCCCTGGCTCGGACTGATCCTGACATTGGTTGTTTTGGTGTTTACACTCCCCAAATATCCGATCACCAGTTGGGATGTAGGGTCTTACGAAATCAGTCCGGTCAACTTTGCTTTTGCAGCCAGCCAGGGGATATTAGAAGTGCCCGAAGCCGAGCAATTCGTCGGGATATCCCCCGCTATTGGCCTGGGAGGCATCATCCTGGGCGGCATACTGGCGGGGATCACCGTAGCTGGCTTTGTCATCAATCGGCGACCCGCCACCGCCGGGGCTTCTGAGGCTGAGCCGTTCCCCTGGAACTCACTGATCTATTGCCTGGCGCTGATAGCGCTTGGCCTGCTGGTCCACTTTTTCAACACTTCTATTTCAAACTATCTGCTCAGTCTCGATACGACCTGGCTGTTCATACTGGCGATATTGGTCGCAGTCCTGACGGGCGCGGCATTGGGCATCTTGATCGAGACAACCATGATCCGGCGTTTGTACGAAACACATTTCTACGTCTTGATGCTCACTCTGGGTGTCAACGCCATTATCATCGAAATCGTACGCACAATCTGGGGGGCGCCCGAATTCACCATGCACAGGCCATCTATCTTTGCAGGAGTGGGTGATGGTTGCCCGGCAGAGAGCTTTGCGGCCATGATGGAATACAAGTGCGCAACCATTCGCGTTCTTGGGGGGCGCGTGCGCACCTACAACGAACTGTTCATCCCTGTTCTGGGCATTGTCGTGCTCATCGCGGTGTGGATCTTACTCCAACGCACTCGCCTGGGGATGATCGTCAGGGCCGGCGTTCAAGACAGCGAGATGGTCGAGGCGCTGGGCATCAACGTACAAAGGGTCTTCACGACAGTATTCGCCCTGGGGGTCGGGCTGGCAGCCCTGGGCGGGGTCATCGGCGCTCCCTCTACGGGCCTGACGACCACCCTGGGGGACAGCCTGCTGATCAATATGTTGGTTGCCCTGTCCATAGGCGGTCTCACCAGCTTCCCGGGTGCAGCGGCTGGAGGGTTGATCGTCGGACTTTTACAGCAATTCATCATCAAGTACGGTCAAATCGGTATCAACATCCCTTTCATGGAGGAGCCTTTCAAGCCTACCCCGCCGTTAGTTCCAGCGATGACCGTACTGCTGATGGTGATCATCTTGCTCGTCATGCCGCAAGGCCTGTTTGGTAGGAAGGAGTAAACATGGAAAAGTCTTTGCCTTCTCCCACCACGCAAAACCCTTTCAGCGCATTCATCAAAAACAATCGGGGTGTATTGATCACAATCCTTTGCCTGCTGTTGCTGCCTTTCGCGTTGGCTCTCGTTGACGGACAACCCATCAGTAGCGTGCTGGCTAACGACCCCGGCCAATCTAAGTTCTATCAGGGATTGGCTATCGAGATCTTCATCCTTGCTATCTTCGCTTTGAGCTATGACCTGCTCTTCGGTATCACAGGGTTGCTCTCCTTCGGACACGCCATGTTCTTCGGCGTCGGCGCCTATCTGACAGGCATTATGCTAAAAAGCTTTGGCTGGGGCATACTGCCGATCCTCTGCTTGGTCTTTGTGGCCGGCGTGATCATGGCGCTGCTCTTCAGCGTTGTTTTGCCGCGCGTAAAAGGGATCACTTTTGCACTGGTCACCCTGGGGCTCGCGCAAGTCTTCTATATCGTGATCCAGTCTCGAGAACTGGCAGATTATGCCGGTGCCGAAATCGGGCTACAAGGAGTCACCCCGCCGGATTTCCTAAACCCCATCAGTCAACGCCTACGCGTCTACTACCTTGGGTTGGTTGTCCTCTTTTTGGTGTACTTCTTTTACAAGCGATTTGTGGATTCGCCCACCGGTCATGTCTGCGTGGCAATCCGCGAGAATGAAGATCGGGCGACCATGCTAGGCTTCAACACTTTCTACTTTAAGCTAGTAGCCTTGATAATCTCGGCAATCACAGCCGCTCTCGCTGGGGCAATGCACGGACTCTTCAGCCCGATCATCCGCCCCGGGATCGCCAGTTCACACTACACTATCGCTGCGCTATTGATGGTCTTGATGGGGGGTATCGGCACCCTGGATGGCGCCCTGATCGGCGCGGCGACGTTCAGGCTACTCTCGTTTTGGCTTGAGAAATGGTTTGGCGGCGCATCTCAGGTGATCATCGGGTTGGTGTATATCCTGCTAGTGCTCTTCTTGCCCTATGGCATCGTAGGTACCTGGCGATCTCGGCAGCTACAGATCAAACAGGGCTGGTCTAATTTGATCAGCCGGTTCACTGGGAAAAGGGAAAGCGTCTAGATAATCCGCGATATCGCTAAAAGCGGTTCCTGCAAGGGAACCGCTTTCGATTTTAAGGTAAAATTTGTGTCCTAAGTGAGGATACATTATGAACAAAATCACTCATGTCGTCAAACGCAGCGGCGCGATCGTCCCCTTCACCCCTGAGCGCATTTCCAATGCCATTTACCGCGCGGCGGTGTCAGTGGGTGGGCGCGATCGTTCTACCGCAGAAGACCTCAGCAAACAAGTTGTACAGCTTTTAGAAGAAAACTGCCCACCGGGCCATCACCCCCACATCGAAGAGATACAAGACCTAGTGGAAAAAGTGCTCATCGAGAATGGGCACGCTAGGGTCGCTAAACACTACATCCTTTACCGCGACGAGCGCGCCCGCCGCCGTTCAGAGAATGCCGACCGACGTTCCAGGCCTTCTGGAAACATCCCCTGGGCCAAAATCTGGTATGTGCTGAATTGGGCCGTTGACCATAAGCTCAACACCATCGAAAAGTTGAACGAGCGGATCGCCCTGGGAGAGTTTCCAGCCATCGTGAATGAGGCAGAAAGCGCCTACAAACT
Source organism: Anaerolineales bacterium (assembly GCA_028278545.1). Classification (GTDB taxonomy): domain Bacteria; phylum Chloroflexota; class Anaerolineae; order Anaerolineales; family UBA11858; genus NIOZ-UU35. The sequence continues at coordinate 36,446 of JANQED010000188.1, read as the reverse complement.
CGATGTGGAGAATGTCACCCAGCAGATCGCCGACCAGGGTGACGAACTGAAAGTAGTGGTTATCACTGGGCCATCCTCTTCGGGGAAAACCACAACGACGATCAAACTGTCTTCGGGGCTAGAGAAGAATGGGCTAAAACTGGTCACTTTGAATGTGGATAACTACTTCTTCAGCCTCGATTTGCACCCCAAAGATGAATTTGGCGACTACGATTACGAGACTCCTCAAGCTCTCGACCTTTCTCTAATCAACGAGCATCTTGAAAAGCTGATCGCGGGCGAAGAGGTCATCATCCCTTTCTATGATTTCAAGACAGGGCAGCGACAGGACGCGGTCACCCCCATGAGGCTTGCTGAGAACGAGATCATTCTGATTGACAGCCTGCATGGACTTTTCCCCAACATGACCCAGGCCATCCCCCCAGAACAGAAATTCCTGCTTTATCTGGAGCCTCTCCTGCAAATGAAAGACCGCCGCGGCGAATACATCCGCTGGACGGATATCAGGCTGATCCGGCGCATGCTGCGGGATGCTGCCCACCGCGCCTATGACCCCCGCAGAACGCTGCTGCACTGGCATTATGTGCGCGCCAGTGAGATGCGCAATATCATCCCTTATATCAACACCGCGGATTATCTGATCAACACGGCGATGCCCTATGAACTGCCATTGTACAGCCACAGATTGCTCGATAACTTCGCCGAGTGGACGAGAGAATTTGAGGATGACCCCTTACGCGAGGATGCTTTCACCCGGGCCGAGCGCGTTTATGGGGTTTTGGCAGAAATTACTCCGGTGGAAGACGATTCGCCCGTGCCGGCAGATTCGGTTCTGCGAGAGTTTATCGGAGGGAGCTGCTATTCTTATTGAGGGGGAATCAAATTTGATCGGCCAAAAAGCTCATTACAGCCCGGTTGAACTCCTCGGGACGCTCTGCGGGGGTGGCGTGACGCGAATCTTCTACGACCACCAACTCAGCCCGCTACATTTTGGCAACAAAAGCTTCCTTGTCCACCATCCAGGTGTAATCCTGATCGGCAGCAATCACCAACGCGGGGGTGTCGATCTCCTCGATACGCGCCATCACGCTCCACCCCACCAAAGCACGCAGGGAGGCCAGATAAGCGCGCCGGTCATTTTCGGCCCAACGCTCGACGAAAACTCTGCGGATATCATCATGCTCAGCTTTGGGGAAGAGACGATCCCCCAGGACTTCGCCCATCTTGCGCATACCGATCAAGCGCACAATGAACTCACGCTGCAGAACAACCAGACGCTCCTTGAGCGAACGTACGACCAACTCGGGTGTGGCATTGGCGATCACCATGCTCCTGATCATCTCGGGAAAATCCACTGCCAATTGAAAAGCGATCATACCCCCCATCGAGATGCCCACAATATGCACCGGGACGATATCCATTTCTCGCATCAAACCAGCGACATCACTTGCAAAGCCAGGGACGCTATATGGCCCGCGCGGCTTGTCAGAGCGACCGTGTCCGCGGGCATCGAAAGTGATGACTTTATAGCGTTCTGCAAAGACAGGTACCTGCAGTTCCCAATCGCGCGAACTGGAACCAAGGCCATGAAGCAGTAAGAGTGGCTGGCCCTCACCGGCGATCTCATAGTACAAATTTACGTTGTTGACCCTGATTATAGGCATGATCTTCGTCGCTCACTCCCCATAGAACGTCATTTTCTACGGCTTTGGAGGCAGCAAGTACTTCTCCTCGACTTTATGGAGATATTCAATACAGGCCACATCTTCGCGATCTTCGCTGGGGGATGTTCGGAACCAGGCATCCAGTATCTCACTGGCAAGCCACTCAGAGGTCGCCCGAATGCTCATCGCCAGAATATTGGCATCATTCCATAGGCGCGCACCACGAGCTGTCTCAGCATCTCCGCACAAAGCACAGCGAATCCCACGCACCTTGTTGGCCGCCATACTGATGCCAGTCCCCGTCCAACAGAATAAAATCGCCTGCTCATACTTTCCCAGGGAAACCCCTTCGGCGGCTTCAACCGCCACCCGAGACCAGGGAGCGGGCTCGGCTACCAATGCACCATAAAGATCGACTTCAAAACCCCGTTTTTCGAGATCGGCGAGGACGGCATCGGTGAGATGGGTCTTCATATCACTGCCAACGGCTATTTTCATGTCATGCTCCAGCTAGCTACCTCTGTCTAAGAAAGATAATCAGATCAATATTTCCCGGCAAGCAGCCAAGCTCTGCAAGCCTTAGAGCCACCTCGGCTCGATGCTGGGTGCCATGGTTGACCACGTGAACCAATATATGCCACAGCGTACTCTCAAGCGGATGACCACTCATATTTTGATAATGGATTATCTTATCCAAACCATCATCCGCAAGCTCAGCAAGAAACGCATACATTTGTTTTTCTTCATACAGCCAAGCCTGGTGCAACGCACCCAGAGTATCAACATGCTCTTCAAGTTCCATTGCCCGCGGAGATCGCCCCTCTTGAGTGCGCAAACGCCAAACCCATTCGGCATTCAAGATATGCCTTAGTGTACCGAACAAGCTTCCGAAACTCATGGTCGATGGGGAATGAAGCTGATCATGATTCAAGCCTTTGACAGCTTCTAATATCTGATCACGAGCCCAATAGTTATAGTCGTAGAGTACTCGCAGGTTATCTATGCGCACCGCAGCAGGTCAGCCTTTTAGTCCTCAACAGAGATCTCATCCATTGCTCGATCCTCAACGATCCTCCCCCCACGAACCGTCGCCCCAACAACCAGCCCAGCACTAACCAAAACGAGATTCTTGATGATGTACTGACCCTCCAAGGTTGGCGCATAGGGTATTTGGGTGAAGGCTTCCAGGGGGAACAAAAGCAAGGGAGTCATGGTTCCCAACATCTGAGCAAATAACAAGAACAGGGTCACGCGCAAGAAGAGGCCAGAAATCAACCCTGATCCGATTATCGTTTCCCAGGCAGCGAGGATGATGATCGACACGCCTGGGGGTATCAAACCAAAAGTCAGCACCTCGATGGTCAATGTGGCTAATTCATGGGCGGGGCTCAACCCAGGGAAAAATTTAAGCAACCCAAACCAGAGAAAGACGATGCCGAGGCTTATCCTCAACAAAGTAATGCCATAGCGCCCCATAAACGAGGTAATGTGGTCGTCGGCATGATCGTAGAATGTTCGTAAAGTGGTCATATGGTAGCTCCATGTAAAAAGTTGATTATCGACGCCTGCGCTTCAATTTCAAGGCCTCGTTCAGATGCACCAGATTATGCCGCGAAGCAGGCATCAACAAGAGGCCGGCGATGGTGCGCTTGCCCCAATAGTCAACGATGTCGCTGGCGGCCTCGACGACGGCACCTTCCTCTCGCACGCGCTCCAGACACGAGATTTGCACTTTCTGCTTCAAATCATTGGGCTGAAGTCCGGAGACGATCTCGCGAGTCCTGCGCCCAACGGCAACGCGGTAAGCGCGCAAGACAGAGAGATCGATCGTATCGCTCAAAAACGCAACGGCTTGCGCATCCATCGCATTGCCCGAATCTCGCAGGGAGACATTTAACTGATCAGGCCAATCTCCTTCGACGAAAACCTGCGGCCCGTCGGCAACAAGAATGTTCATGGCAATATCTTCGATACGAGCAATGTGCCAGATGGCCCAAGCGACCGAATGCTCACCCCCAGGCGGAATGTGGCGCATCTGACCTTCGGTGATATCGTCCAAAATGACATCCTCTAAAGAGACGGTCTCAGGGGAAGTCACTTTTGCCGAGTGAAGGGCAGCATGTTGAGTCATAAACAACGCCATCGCCTTCTCGTGCTGACCAGAATCCATCATCATAGTCCGCAACTGGGTCTGTTGTTTGTTCAGAGATTTTCGCAGAGCTTCAATGTCCATTTTTATCCTTCGCGCATATGATTTCGGCCAATTTTATCTCCAGACGATCACAAACCTGCAATCTCAAAGAATCAGTTATTGCTGGGGTTCTGCGCTAACATGCGTCCAAGGATCTCTTTTAGCAACTTGGCGGCCACCATGCTGGTGATCCCCTGCGGGTCGCGTTCGGGGTTGTACTCAACGATATCTGCGCCGACTAACTCCCCTTTCAGGCCCTGAATAATGGTCAGCACCTCACGAGCACTTAATCCCCCAGGCTCATAATGGGAGACCCCAGGTGCAAAAGCTGGGTCCAAGCAATCCATATCCAAGGAAAGATACACCGGGCCAGAGAAAGCCAGGCTATCGACCTTATTCAGATCGCCCATCTCAATCACTTCTACGCCAAAGCGTTGGGCCTGCTGGCGTTGATGCCCGGTCATCGTGCGGATGCCCACCTGAACCAATCGGATTGCCAGGTCTTCCTCCATAATGCGCGCGAAAGGGCAGGCATGGGAATAACGGTTGCCGTCCAACTGATCATAAAGGTCGGGATGGGCATCGAGTTGCAAAATGCTCAGTTCGGAATACTTTTCGGCATATGCCCTGAGGACTGGATAAGTCACCGAATGATCGCCGCCCAACGAGATCACCCTAGAAGCCTTCGCAAGCAACTCTCCCACCGCAAGTTCAATGTCCTCAAACGCAGTGGCACTCTGCGAGAGGTCCAAATCGTTGACGATTTTCCATTCGCTCACCGATCCCAGGTCAATCCCATTTTCTGTCCACATATTGGCCGACTCACTGAACAGTCCCTGGCGAATGCGCTCGGGAGCTAATGCCGACCCGCGTAGAAAGGATGAATTCAAGTCATATGGAATGCCAAGCACAGTTATCGTGCTGTCGGCGGGATTGTTTGGATCACTAATCATCGTAGGATGGAAAAGGGCAGATTGCATTATGTAAAGAAAAGGAAGTCAATGTCTCCAGGGGAGTGACCTTTTGACGTCAATAAGTAGGCCAACTCAGACTGATGCTGCATACCATGGAAAACGACGTGCTGCAAAATACGCCACCAAAAAAAGTCCATTTCAGCCCCATTCGACCGCCTGAGGGTTATCTTGCCCTTGATCTGTTCATCTGTCAACGAATCCAACAGCCTGCCCCAAGCTGCCTGCTCCCGCTCAAACCCCGACTTCAGCGCCTCCAAATCAGGATAATCTTCTCCAGGCAAAGGCAACTGCTGGAGCCCGGTTTCTAATCCCACGCGCCAACCAGAATCAGCCCTCAAGATGTGGAAAAGAATTTCGTGGATTGAGTCAAGACCGCCTCCAGGTTTGGCAAAATAGTCATCCTGGCTCACTTCAGCGGCGCAGCTTATCAACCGCTGATTGGTGTACCAATGATAATCGAACAAAGTAGTGAATTGGTTCTTGATAAACATAAGTTAACTCCAACTTCTGGATCGCGTTACCCTTCACGATCCAACCATAATTCGCGATATTCGCGATTCCAATCTTCAAGGAAACGCACGGATACAACAATCCCAGTTGCGACTGAAACCCAGATGAGCAAACCACGTTGAGCTAACAACCACAACGCCACTGGGATGGACAGCCCCGTGAAAAAAGCCGCCTTGGCCGAATGCCGGATCAGAAGGATCAGGCTGATCAAGACAGCCAAACCGATTGCAAATCCCAGGGGGTTTATCGCCAGCAAAGCACCTCCCGTTGTGGCTAATCCCATTCCTCCGCGGAATTGGGCAAAGACCGGCCAGCAATGGCCCACCACAGCCAGGCCAGCGGTCAGGGCAACAGCCCAATCCGGCAATCCTAAGCGCACCGAGAGATAGGTGGGCACGAATCCTTTGCTGATATCCAGAATCAATACCAAAGCGCCCCACCCCCAGCCAGCCTGACGGATGGTGTTCGTTGTGGTGACGTGCCCCGAACCGCTATCGCGCACATCGATACCTTTGACCATGCGCGTAACCCACAAAGCGAAGGGCAATGAACCGAAGAGATAACCAAGGAGCGGAAAGAAATAGGGGAAAAGTACAGATAATTGCATTATTTACCTGCGACACTGCCTTGCATGAGCAGACAGCCAAAAAAGATATTAATCCAGCTTATCAACCACAACCCAGGATTTATACCCATCGATAATGATCTCGACCCGGGCATCATCCCGCTCGAACAGAGCGGCGATTTGCGGCGGCGACAAGAAGTGAGAGCGCATCAAGGCTAACTTTTCGAACAAAGCCACCAATTTGATGATACCTGTACGCACATCAGGCTCTTCGATAACCAGGCGTCCACCGGGTTTGAGCACTCTCCACAATTCGCCAGCGGTGTACGCCTGATCACAGACATGGTGCAAAGCGTCCACCATGATAACACGTTCGAAATATGCTGGGGGAAAGGGCAGCTTTTCGGAGTGAGAGCAAACTACGCGCAGGTCAGGTTTCGATTGTGCTTGCAACAGCATCTCAAAAGAGAGATCAGCAACAACGACATCAGAAACTTTATCGCGCATGAGTTGGGCAATGCGTCCCGTGCCGCCACCCGCATCGAGAAGAGCGCCGGATGTAGGCAACTCAGCCAACCGAACCAACTCATTCGGCACTGTGGGCTTGATGAACTTTTCGTAGAAGGGGGCCAAGAAACCAAAGTGGTCTAGCATGGGTTTTAGGGGGTCAGATGATGATCAAAGTAACGCTTGTTGCAGCACTCACATCATGATGGAAAGCAAGTTCCTAGATTATATCCCACTAAACCAAAATCGAGGGTGTCACCTATCATTTCTTTCACCAATAACCCTCCCATGGAAAATCGGGGCGCGTTAAAAAATAAGACTGTGAGCAGCATTTCGCACTAACTCACAGTCTTTTTACTATCCTCTTACCCCAGGCACAGGTGAGGAGCCTAGAGCGGAACCTTCAAAAACGGATCATTGATCGGGGTCTCCTGGATCGATCAAAGGCAGGAATACCTCAAAAGCATCAGGGATTTCCTCAACTTCGACGAAATTCATCAACAACAGATTCTGATCACAATCATCGAATGTCTCAAGATATGTCTTTCCCGAGAGCGTCTGGCCGGCATCATCTTTGATCAGGATCCACGCTTCTCCATAAGAAGCAACCACATGATCGGCAAGTTGGATTTCATATCCACCTGGACCGTAAGCATTCGCCACGCCCGTCAACGATAATCCCAGGAGAGGTTCCCCTTCTAAGGTGCCCCCAACCTCAACAATAAGGTCCAACACTGGATCACCGGCCAAATCAAACACCTGCCCTGCAACACCCAACCAATCACAGCCAATATCCTGATGAGCCCAATTCGGCATCCCTATAGGAGCACCCTCCTGGATGACAAAGTAGCGTCCCCCCTCCGGTATATCAGCGCTCAAAGACGCTTCGGGGGCATCGGAAGTCGCTTCTGGAGTTACGGACGGCGTCGCCGTCACCGTCGCCAACGCTTTCATGGCAATAGAGTCAGTCACAGTTGCCGATGGAAGCGGTGTCTCCGTTGCAGTCGGCGTAAATGTGGGAGTGTATGTCCTTTCGGCTAACTCGTCCATATCGAGAAGGGGCGTTGAGGTAGAAGTGGCAACCGGAACCTCTGCCTCGGCAGCAGGCAGCAGCCCACACGCGCCTAATAGCAACGCAAAACTGGTGATGAGCAACATCCATCCACGTTTCATATCATGACCAAACCTTTCAAGCCCAAGAGATGCAAGTTTGCTGCCAAATCTCAAACCTTATGATTGTATTATGGCATCAATCGCAAGGTTGTCAAGAGTCGAGGATCATGTAACCCGGCTAATCGGACGAAAAGTCCATTGTCCGGTTGACGGCAAAAGTCATTGGGTGCTAAAATGCCGTTAAGGTAACGATCATGCCAAAACCTGGACAACTCCCTGAGCAGCTTCAGAAGACCCTGGAGACAAAAGCGGTCTATCCTATCGGCACTCTGGCTTACTACGGGCCCGACGACCAAACCTGCACCCGCATCATCGCTGGCGTTATCAACGCCCCCAACGCCAGACCTCAATTCCGCAGTTGGCAGGAAGCAGATGTCTGCGTTGACCCGCAAGTAGCCGCCGAAATCGGTGAACTCTTCAAACTAAGCGGTGTCCGTGATGTCGTGATGACCGAGGGAGTGATCGGCTGTCCTCACGATGAAGGCATCGATTACCCCGAAGATGACGAATGCCCTCATTGCCCATTTTGGGGCAACCAGTGATTGGCGTGTTACAATTCCTACTCAATTAATCAGCACAAAATTAACATAAAACCCATGAAGAACATCATCCCATCCGTCAAAGGCACGCGTGATTTTTATCCCCGCGAGATGTCTATCCGCACCTGGTTGTACAACAAAATGCGCCAGGTCTCGGAATCATTCGGCTACCAGGAATATGAAGGGCCGCTTTTGGAAAACATCGACCTCTACGCGGCCAAATCCGGGGAAGAGTTGGTCAAAGAGCAGTCGTTCGTCTTTCCCGACCGCAGCGACAACCTGATCACCCTGCGCCCCGAGCTGACCCCCACGCTGATGCGCATGGTCGCTCAACGCCAGGGCCAACTGCATTTCCCTCTGCGTTGGTGGTCCTACGGCCCCTTCTGGCGCTACGAACGCCCGCAGAAGGGCCGCTCACGTGAGTTCTTTCAATGGAATATCGACCTGATCGGTGAAGCCTCCCCTGAAGCAGATGCCGAGATAGTGGCGGTGATGGCCTCATTTTACAAAGCAACAGGATTGATGCCTGAAGATGTCAATATTCTGGTGAACAACCGCCGCCTGATGGATGAAGAACTAAATGAACTGGGGCTGACTTCTGAGCAGCGCCCGGAGGCTTTTCGGCTCATCGACCGGCGCGACAAACTAGCGCCCGAGGCGTGGCGCGACTATGCCCTTGACTTGGGATTGTCCCCCGAGCAATTCGACCGACTGCTGGCCCTGCTAGAGAATCTTGAACTCTGGAAAGAGTCGGATGAACTGGTCCGCTTCTTTGAGGCTATCGATGCCTTGGGAGTCAGTGAGTACGTTCGGTATGATCCACAGATCGTTCGCGGATTAGATTATTACACCGGGATCGTCTATGAGGGCCGCGCCTCCACTCCCAAGATCAGGCGAGCTTTGGCTGGGGGCGGCCGCTACGACAACTTGCTGGCCGATGTCGGTGGTAACCCCCTCCCCGGTACTGGTTACGCCATGGGCGATGTGGTCATCACTCTCCTGTTGGAGGAGACCGGCAACCTCCCCAAAGAGTTAGACATCTCACCTGCCCCGGTATTGGTCACCGTCTTCGATGAAGAATCGCTTTTAGCATCCTATAAGCTGACTGCTGACCTGCGTGAAGCAGGTCTGAAGGTGGCCTGCTACCCCGTGCCAGCTAAATTGGGCAAACAGTTCAAATATGCTGACCGTATTGGGGCACGCGTTGCCCTGGTGATTGGGCCGGACGAAAAGGCTCAAGGGCAGGTGACCATCAAGAACCTGCTCAACCGCGACCAGTTCAGCGTCCCCGAAAGGGAGGTTTCCCAGCACATCCGCGAAATCCTTGCTGGTGGTAAACCTTCGTGATAGAATCTGCCACGTCGTGGCGGGTGTAGCTCAATGGCAGAGCGCCGCACTGTGGATGCGGTGGTTGCGGGTTCGATCCCCGTCATCCGCCCTGTCAACCCCAGAACCAAATTCTGGGGTTTTTATTTTTCAATATACCCACTCATCTCTGGTAGAATTGAGGGTTGCTGCATCGAAACCACGCAGGATTATTTCAAGATTTATGGCACGCTATCTTATCCCCGCCGAAGAAACCGTCGCCGAGACTCAGGTTTCAAATTCACGCTTCATTGCCACGCTGGCGCCGGTCTTCAGCGTAGACGAAGCCAAAACCTTCATCGCCCGCATCAAAGAGGAGTACCTCGACGCAACGCACAATGTCCCCGCTTTTGTGATCGGGCACGGCGCTTCGGTCACAGCCCACAGCAACGATGATGGCGAACCCTCGGGCACTGCGGGCAGACCTGCCTTGGCGGTGCTGCAAGGCAGCGGCCTGGGAGATGCCGCCGTGGTGGTGACGCGCTACTTCGGCGGCACCAAGCTGGGCACTGGCGGCTTGGTGCGAGCTTATGGGGATGCGGTCCGAGCAGTGCTGGAGGTCACACCGCGTGCCGAAAAGGCACCCACACACCTGGTGATGATCGCCCTGCCTTATAGCTATTACGAACGCGTAAAACGATTAGCCCTAGCTCATCAGGGCGTCGTCAGAGACGAGGATTTTGCCACGGAGGTTACCCTGAGCTGCGAATTTGCGACCGAGGATTTTCCTGTTTTCCAGCAGGCATTGAAAGAGCTTTCGCACGGCTCTCTTGACGCAGAGATCATCAAGACGAACGAGGCAACGATCATACCCATCAATCCACATGACAACATCTATTGATTTACGAGAAACAATATCCGACAAACCGCTTATCGGTCTTTTCCGCCTGATGCGTGACTTCCGTCTGATCTATTTGGGCGCAGCGCTCAGCCTGGGCGTGGCTGCCGCGGCGCGCTCAGGGACTTATCTCCTCCTGGGGCAGTTTGCAGACAATATCTTGGGAGGTGAAACAGCCGCTCAAAGCCTCCCGCTGGTTGCGCTGGGATTCTTGGGTTTAGCCGGCGTGACCGGGGTCTTTACGTTCATCAGCGGCACGTTGGCCGCGCGCACTTCAGAGAGTATTGCCCAACGGCTGAGGAACTACATTTACGACCACATCCAACGCCTGACGTTCAGCTACCATGACCAGACCAAAACGGGCGAATTGATCCAGCGCTCTACTTCGGATATCGATGCCGTGCGGCGTTTTTTCGCCGAACAGGCCATCGGCGCCGGGCGTATCTTCCTGCTGTTCATCGTCAACCTGGCGGCGCTGCTGTACCTGAACTGGCAATTGGCACTCTATTCGATCGTCGTGGTACCCTTCACCGTGCTGATGTCGTTCTTCTTCTTCCGACAGGTTTCCAAAGCCTATGAAGCCTATCAAGAGCAAGACGCCGTGCTTTCGAATACCTTGCAGGAAAACCTGACCGGCGTACGCGTGGTGAAAGCTTTCGCCCGCCAAGCCTTTGAGCGCGACAAATTCGACGTGGAGAATTGGGAGAAGTTCACGCGCGGCAAGCGGCTGCTTCTGATGCACTCACTCTACTGGCCAATATCGGATATCCTGACCGGCGGCCAGATGTTAGCCGGCTTCACTATCGGCGCGATCATGGCGATCAACGGCGACATCTCTGTGGGCACTTATCTTTCTTACGCCGGTATGGTGATCTGGATCATCTGGCCAATACGCAACCTGGGGCGGCTGATCGTGCAAATGTCTTCCGGCATGGTGTCCTTCAAGCGCATCACAAAAGTGATCCAGCAAGAACGCGAACCCCTGTGCGAGGGGGATTACACCCCAGCTGATTGCCTTCGCGGCCAGATCATCTTCGAAAATGTATCCTTCGCCTATGAAGAGGACAACCCGGTGCTCCAAGATATCAACTTCCGATGCGAGCCAGGACAAATCGTCGCCTTGATCGGCTCGACCGGGTCGGGGAAAACCACGCTGGCAAACCTGCTGCCACGCTTTTATGAGTATACTTCCGGCCGCATAACTTTGGATGGGGTCGAATTGAAACGCTATCCGCGCAATTACCTGCGCGGCCAGATCGGGGTCGTCGAGCAGGAGCCTTTCTTATTCTCACGCACCATTCGAGAGAATATCACCTACGGCATTGACCGCGAGGTGTCCGAAGATGAGATCATCACAGCTGCTAAAGCCGCCGCAGTTCACGAGTCCATCACGAGTTTCCCTAATGAATACGATACCCTGGTTGGCGAAAAAGGGGTCACCCTCTCAGGCGGACAGAAGCAGCGCCTGGCTATTGCGCGCACCATCATCAAGGACCCCTGCATCTTGATTCTCGATGATGCCACATCATCTGTAGATATCGAGACCGAAACCGAAATCCGCGCCGCTCTCGAAGGGCTGATGGAAGATCGCACGACCTTCATAATCGCCCACCGCATTCAAAGTGTCATGATCGCCGACCTGATCATCGTGCTCGATGGTGGGCGTGTCGTGCAGATCGGCAGCCACGAGGAGCTGCTCAGCCAGGAGGGGGCATACCGCAAGATCTTCGACATTCAAACGCGTATTGAGGCTGAACTAGAAAAAGAGATTGCCAGTGTAGAGAAGTTGGCTTCCTAAAATAGATGTATTATGACCACACCCTATTTCGAAGAAGAAGATTTCACCACTAAATTCAACGGACGCACCATCTTGCGCATCTTAAGCCAGGTGAAAACCCACTGGCAGTGGATCATCGGCTTCGTGCTGATGATCGCCCTGGTGTCCATCCTGGATTCGTACTTCACCTTCCTCAGCAAACGCATCATCGATGAGGGCATCGTAGCTGGCGACCAGTTTGCGTTAAGAAGCATCGTGACCCAATATGGCTTGCTTATCCTGGTGCAAGCGGCAGGGGTCTTCGGCTTCATCTATCTGGCCGGCATTTTGGGCGAACGCGTGCGCTACGACCTGCGCCAGAAGATGTTCAACCACTTGCAGGATCTATCGCTCTCTTACTACAACCGCACTCCGGTAGGGTGGATCATGTCAAGGGTCACTTCGGATGCGGAGCGCGTTGCCGAGCTGGTAACCTGGGGTCTACTGGACATCACCTGGGGCCTGATGAATATCGCCACGGCGACTTACTTCATGATCAGGATTAACTGGCGCCTGGGGCTGATCGTTTTTGCGATCATTCCCATTCTGGTGATCGTCGCGGCAGAATTCAAGAAGAAGATCATCATTGAATTTCGCAAGGTTCGCAAGATCAACTCAAAAATCACCGGTGCATACAATGAAAATATCACCGGCGTGCGCGTCGTAAAGGCATTTGGGCGCGAAGATCGCAATATGAACGAATTTGGCGAGTTGACCAGCGAGATGTATCGCGCCGGATATCGGGCAGCCTGGCTATCTGCTTTGTTCTTACCGACCGTACAGATCATCAGCGCCTTTGCCTTGGGAAGCATCGTCTGGTATGGTGGTCTTCAAGCCACAGTTGGCAATCTGACTATTGGGGGCATCCAGGCTTTTGTGTCCTATGTAGTTTTCATGATCTGGCCGATCCAGGAGATGGCGCGAGTATATGCCGAAATGCAGCAGGCGATTGCCTCTGCCGAGCGCATTTTCTCACTGATCGACGCAGAGCCAGATATCAAAGATCTCCCGGAAGCGGTCGATCCTGGCACCATCCAGGGCGATATTGTTTATAAACATGTCGACTTTCAATACGAAGACGACGATCCCGTCTTAGAAGATTTCAACCTACACATCAAACAAGGCGAGACCATTGCCCTGGTCGGCCCAACAGGCGGGGGAAAGACCACCATCATCAATTTGTTGGGGCGCTTCTTCGAGCCCACTCAAGGGCAGATACTGCTCAATGGCCGCGACTACAAAGAACTCTCTCTCAACGCCATCCAATCACGCATCGGGGTGGTGCTGCAAACGCCTTATCTTTTCTCAGGGACGATTTTGGAGAATATCCGCTACGGCAAACTCGAAGCCAACGACGAAGAGATAGAAAAAGCAGCCAAACTGGCTGGCGCACATGAGTTCATCGTCAATTTAGAAAAGGGCTACCAGGAAGAGGTCGGCGAAGGCGGCAACCTGCTCTCAGTTGGGCAGAAACAACTGATCAGTTTGGCACGAGCGGTGCTGCGCGCGCCGGAGATCTTCATCATGGATGAGGCCACCAGCTCCGTAGACACGCTCACGGAGGCGCTGATCCAAAAGGGTATGGAAAACCTGATGGAAGGTCGCACCAGCTTCGTGATCGCCCACCGCCTCTCCACCATCAGGCGCGCGGACCGCATTCTGGTCATCGAGAGCGGTAAAATCACTGAAATGGGCACTCACGCCGAACTGCTGCGTCAGCGCGGCCACTACTATCGGCTCTACACATCTCAATTCCGCAGCGAACTCGAACGCGAATATCAGCCCTTCCAGGCCGCTACCGTCGCGACAGATTAACCGATTCATTCCAAAGAGGTCACCATGAAAGCCAAATCATCGAACCGCTGGATCGTCGTTGTCATCTTTGCCTTTTTCATGCTCCTGCACCAATCAGACAAATTGTTGATCGGTCCGCTTGCCCCCAACATCATTGCTGAGTTCCAAATCACCAAAACCCAGATGGGGGCGGTGTTGACAGGCGCACTGATCGTTGGGACGATTTTGTACCCGTTGTGGGGATATTTGTACGACCGTTTCGCGCGCGCCAAACTATTAGCGCTGGCATCCTTCATTTGGGGTTCTACGACCTGGTTGAGCGCCATCGTTCGAACGTACCCCGGTTTCTTAGCCACACGCGCCTCCACCGGCATCGACGACTCATCATACCCCGGCTTATACAGCCTGATCGCCGACTACTTTGGCCCAAACCTGCGCGGCAAAATATACGGCCTGTTGCAGCTCACACAGCCCATCGGCTATCTCCTGGGGATGATCCTGGCCCTGATGCTGGCGCCCAGCATCGGCTGGCGCTCGGTGTTCTACATTACTGGTGGATTGGGCATCCTGTTGGCGATACTGATCTTTTTCTTCGTCAAAGAAGTGCCGCGCGGCCAGGCTGAGCCAGAATTCGAAGACCTGGAGCAGATCGGTCAATATCGTTTTTCTTGGGAACAGGCCAAAATCGTCTTCAAGAAGCGCACCATGTGGTTCATCTTCTTGCAGGGTTTTGCGGGGGTATTCCCTTGGAACGTGATCACCTATTGGTTCTTCACCTACCTGGCTGAAGAGCGCGGCTACGATGAAAACAGCATCCTGTTCACCATGGCGCCGATCATCCTGGTCTTGGCTGGGGGGTACTTCGTGGGCGGAGCGGCTGGAGACTGGCTGTTCAGGCGCACTCTCAAAGGTCGGGTGATCGTATCCAGCGTTGGGGTCTTACTAGGAGCGATATTCCTGTTCTTCGCCTTGAACACACCCATTGATGCTCGGTCATCATTCTTCATTTTCATGATCCTGACCGCTATTTTCATGCCCTTCTCGTCCCCCAATGTGATCTCAACCGTTCAGGACATCACCGCACCGGAAGTGCGCAGCACGGCCCTGTCAATTGAATACTTCATCGAGAACAGCGGCGCGGCACTGGCTCCCCTCTTGGCCGGAATCATCGCCGACGCCTCAGACCTCAGAACGGCGATACTGCTGATCTGCACGATCACCTGGCTGTTGTGCTTCTTCATTTATTTGGGAGCGCTGATCTTCATCGACAGGGACATCCTATCCCTGAGGGCCGATCTGCGCAAACGCGCCGAATTAGCCAGGCTCCAAGCAACATAATATCTACCCCAACTTTAGAAGGGCTATAGTCGAAACCGGTTGCACAAACTCGCAACCGGTTTCGACTATGCCTACACGCAAAAGCCGCGTGCTTCTATTTCCCCAACAACAACCGCAGCCCCAAACCAATAAAGCGTGGCTGCAGGAAGATCAGCTTCCAAAAAGCTCCGGCCATCTCGTCTCGATTGCGCTGCCCAAGAAAACGAACTACGTTCTGATTGATCGACTCAATTAGAAACGCATAGCCGGGATTATCCAGGCGCTCCAACAATAAGCGAATAATCCAATGCAAATCTAGCTCACGTTTCAGGGGGCGTAAATCGCGCGGATAGGCCCCACCATTCATCAGCGCATTCGCGGCGGCCTGCGCCGCCCAAAAACCAGTCACCGTCCCGCCAACGGTGGTCACTTTAACCTGTCCAGCGGCATCCCCCACCAGCATCACCGGCAAGTCACCGACTTTCCCCCAAGGTCGTAATCCGGGCTGATGCATGGCCGCCTGACCAGCCTGGTAGGCCAACACCTCAAATTCATGTTTGTGGATAAAGCGATCCAGAATCTGGCGAGCGTCGGCTTTCTCATCAGCGATCAGCCCCACCACGGCGCGCTCATCAGACTCAGGGATCAGCCAATAGAAAAAACGCGTCTCAGCGACATCAAACCACACTTTGGTCACAGCAGGGTTCCAATCTGAAGGCAGAGAAACCTCCGCCTGCATTAATGGAACCGTTACGGGCCGCTTAATTTTCGCCGCGTCGGCGACCTTGCTAAACGCGCCATCAGCCCCAATAACCGCTTTAGCGCAAATATTTATTTTGTTGCCATTTAAACTGTTTAGCAGGATGCGGGTTTCGCCCCCAACGACTTCAAAGCCAACAAACCGAAGTCCAAAATGGATTTCCGCTCCTGCATACTCGGCCTTGTCCACAAGGTGATGAACTAATTGCCTTCGCTCGAGGACCAAATCAGGGTTGGGCAAAGGGACATCCACACTAGCGCCCAAGGCCTCGACCGACATCATGTGAATACGATGAAGAATTAATTCTTCGGGTAAACCCCCAAATACCTTGTCCAGATGAGGGGTGATAATATAAGTACGACGGGCGGGGTTTAATTCCTTCTGCTTTTCGAAAACCCCGACACGCAAGCCATTCTGGGCCAGCCTGACAGCAGCAAATAGTCCAGCAGAAGAAGCACCAATAACAGCGACGTCAAAATCCAAAACAGCCTCCACATCGAATCAGATCGAATCAGTTTGATGATCTGCGCGGCGTGTATTTTACCCTACCCTGCTGCACTATCCAGATGCAATTTGCTTATTCGTCTATCGTCCCCCAAGGGAAAGCGAATCTAAAAACGTCCGAGCCAAGATCACGATATCCAACCACAACGATTGGTGCTTGATGTAGTACAAATCGTATTGCAGCTTCACCAGCGCGCCTTCTACGGAGTCGCCATACCCCTGGTTGACAAGCCCCCACCCGGCCATACCAGGCTTAACTGCATGACGTACGCCATAAAAGGGAATCTCATTGACCAGGCTATTCACAAACTCCGGACGTTCAGGCCGCGGGCCAACGACACTCATTTCGCCTTTCAAGATGTTGATGAATTGCGGAAATTCATCCAGGTGCAGTTTTCTCAGCAATCGGCCAACCCTGGTGACCCGGTCGTCATGCTCGCTGGCCCAGACAGCCCCGTCTTTTTCGGCATCTGCAATCATCGAGCGGAATTTCAATACCTTGAACATGCGCCCATATCTGCCCACGCGCTCTTGTGAATAGAGAATGGGTCCCGGAGAATCGATATAAATCGCCAGGGCGATCAAGGGAAAGACCAGCAGCAGAAATAGCAGCCCAACCGTGGCCCAGACAAGGTCGAACACCCTTTTTGTCACGTGCCAGACCGTTTTTGTGCCGGGATGTTCAACAGGCATGGAAACAGACCAATGACCGCCAATATGCTCAACAGGGACCTTGCCGGTCAACTGTTCGTAAATCACCGGCATGGGGACAACTTCAACGCCACTCTGTAAACAATCCATCATCAAGGATAACAAATCTCCCGAAACGTCTTTCGTAATCGCCAGGACGATGGTAGAAATTCGATATTGGCTCAGAGCGTCCGACAACAAATGTCGGCCACCCAAGACCCGCAAATGGACCGCTTGTGGCAACCCCACTCCGCTATCGCCCTCTTCGACCACTATCTCCCGATCTGCCTTCTCAGGATCATCATCGATGAAGCCTTTCAGATCATAAATGCTATCCCCATATTCGGCCATTGCCCTGGCAATCGTCAGACCAGCCCACCCCGCCCCCACGATCAAGGTTCGGCGACGGAAGATCGGCTGGGCGAACACCAGCAAATATAGTCCGCGGCTAACCAACAAGAGCATCACGGGAAGCAAAATCGACAAAAACAGAGGCTGACGAGAGGGAGGCAATGCCGGCGGCAAATACGGCACAAACGGAAAAACCACCGCGGTTAGAAAACCGGCTCTCAAGACCGAGGTCAAAGACTTGTCGGCTCTTCCCGCGAAACTCAAATCGTATACGCGAAACAAATAGGCAAAAAAGAACCACAGGAAACCGAGCAACAGCAGCCACACCGGGTTGCGGCTGATCAACTCCCAACTAAATACATAATCGGGGCGCAAGTGCAACGAAAGGAAAAACCCCCCATTTAGCGCGGCCAGATCGAGAATTACCAATATCCAGCGCCGCTCAGAAGAGGTGATTGACAAATCAACTGTCGGCAAACCGTCCTTGCCAGCTTTTCGGTTCATCTAATTTTGGCTCTATCTCTTGGAGCGCTTCCGTCAGCAGTTTAGCCCGCTTTGGCGTTCTCCACTGCTTTCATATCTCGTACGGCAGAAGAGATCCCAGGGCCAAACCCTGCGGAGGCGTTGATCAAATCCCAGTTGTCGCGAAACCACTGCACAGTATTTTGGAGACCTTCCTCAAAGGGTGTGCCTGGATTATAGTCAATCAGGTGCTTCGCAAGGTCAATCGAGGCCAGCAGGCGACTCTTAGTATCCCATTTGCGGCGTTCGCTAAAGCGAATGCCTCCCGGATTGTCCGTCGCTGCATTGATCATGTTCGCCAAATCGATGATCATCGTTTCCTCCCCAGAAGCTAAATTAAATTCTTTGCCAACAGCGCTCTCGAACACAGCAGCACGCAGCAAGCCATCGACAATATCGTCTACATAGGTAAAATCGCGCGTCTCTTCGCCGGAACCCGTAATCGGCAAAGGCTGCCCCATCATCGCCCAATAGATGAAATTGGGGATCACATTACGGTATTGGCCGGGAACTTCTCCAGGGCCGTAAGAGTTAAAGAAGCGCGGCTTGACGACCTGCAGGCCATAGTGATCAGAGAAAAAGTTGCAATATAGCTCCCCCAGCATCTTGGTGATTTGATAAGGGGTGCTCAAATGCATCGACATAAACTCTTCTTTGAGGGGCAGCGGCGTATCACTTCCATAGATCGAGCAACCAGACGAGGCATAGACAAACCGCTCCACGCCGGTCAATACCGCATATTCCAGCAGGCGCAAAGTCCCCAGGCCATTTACCATGAGATCATTTTCGGGGTGATCCACAGAATTTTGGTTGGCAAAAAAGGCCGCCAAATGGAAAACCAACTGCGGGCTCTCGAAGAATACCCGCTTCAACAGGACTTCATCCAGAATATCCCCTTCAACAAATAAAACACCTGGCAAAGAAGGCACATTCCAGCGCGCTGATGAGGAAAGGTCATCCAGCACAATGACCCGCGCGCCTAAGCTGGCTAGTGTTTTGGTCAGATTGGAGCCAATGGCTCCCGCCCCACCCGTAACCAAAACGGTTTTTCCCTGGTAGGATGCTAAATAGTCTTCCATTCCGATCTCCAAATCTAAATCACGGCCTTGCAATGACAACGGTAAATAGAATTTTACCGCTCATTGGTACATTTTCCAACCGCGATGACCGGACGAACATAAAAACGCGCCAACAACAAAAAAGGGGGCAGCTATCCGACTTATACGCGGATAACTGCCCCCACAAAATTACAGGAGCAACTTTCTCTGGTTTTAGGTTAGCTGGGCGACTTTTTTGATCATCGACTCATAACGTGACACACAGGCGATCAAGGAGAGTTGCTCTTCAGCATAGGCTCGGCCATTGGTCCCCATTGCACCTCGCAATCGCTCATCCTTATACAAGCGGAGCACCGCAGCAGCCAAGGCCTGAGTATCCCCCGGGTTCACATTGATGCCGCATTCGGCAGCTTCGATCAATCTGGGAGCATCCCCGCTCAAATCCATGGCGGCAATGACCGGCTTACCGGCAGCCATAATGCTGAGTATCTTCGAAGGGACGACCGGGGTCTTGACCTCTGCCCGCAAAGTAGCCAGACAAATATCCGAAGCATGTAAAACCGTGGGATATTTCTGCCGAGGCAACATAGGATAGAAGTGCACACAATCTGTCAGCCCCATTTCCTCGGCCTTGGTCTGCGTGCGATCCTTTTCGACACCATCTCCGACCAAAACCCAATGGATATCTGGATATTCACTCAATTCTTCGGCGGCTTCCAAAATAACATCCAAGTCTTGAGAATATCCCAGGACGCCCGCAAAAGAAACCAAAAATTCATCCGCAAAGTGATTGGATTCGCGGAACTCGTTCAACCGCGGCCCGGGTTGGATGAATTCTGTATCCACCCAATTGGGGATGACTTCCACAACTTCGGGTTTCGCTCCCCGGCTGACCACATGGGCTTGGTTTCCCACGGAATGAACCACGATTTGGTTCGAGCTTCGGTAGACAAATCTCTCCATCCCTTCGAAAAATCGAATGATCGTGGGGTTATTCAATAGCCCCAGATCAATGATGCTTTGAGGGAACAAATCCTGGACATTCAAGATGAATCGCGTTCCCCGCAGCAATCTCAACCCCAAGGCAGACAACCCCAGGGTAAGGGGTGGCGAATAAACCAGGACAACATCGTGTTTCGATAAAAAAAGGCTGACGACGAGAAAGGTCAACGCCATGCCAAACTGCCAGAAGGCCCTGCCAATCATGGAAGTCGGCGATAGACGCAGGGACGCCACCCTGTACACATCCATGCCGTCAACGGCTTCGCGGGACAACAATTTTCCCTGATAACGCTCTAAGCCTTCCAGGGCATGGTATCCGGGCATATTGGTCACCACGGTGACCTGATAGCCTCGTACAACCAGCTCCACTCCCAATTCATAGAAGAGATGCGCCGCCGAACCGGTATCGGGAGGGAAATAAGCCGTCAACAGCAGAATGCGCATATCGATCTACTCACCACCCTCTAAGGAGATGATATCGATGTCCACTGCCTGTCCTGTTTTGAGCGACTCTTCGATCGCAAAGGTCGCCAGGGTGGTGCAAAGATACTCTTCAAAGGCCACGGGGGGGTGATCGCCATTTCGAATGCTATCCACCAGAGCCCGAATTTCGCCGTTGTGCCCTCGGTCCACACTCAACCAGTTCCGCTTGCGCTTAACTCGCCCACCGCGGGTAATCCTAGCCGCCTGGAAATTGTCGATCACACCAACACCGCCCCCGCCGATGATCTCAACACGCTCGCGGGGATGGCGTTTATCACCTCCGGAGACGTAATTAATTGTCCCCAAAGACCCATCCGCCATCTTCAAAGTGATCGTCACATTATCGCAGATTTTATAAGCTCCCGCACCGAACGTCTCAGCGAACACCCGCACAGGCAACGAGCCAGTTAGAAATTGGATCAGATCAACAAAATGGCAGACTTCACCGATAATCCGCCCGCCGCCGGCAATAGGATCGCGCACCCAGTGGTCTGCCGGGACCATCCCGGCGTTCACAGTGCAAACCACGCTGAGCGGTTCAGCGACTTCGCTAAAGTGGCCTTTTTGCCATACTGTGAAAGATGAAAAACGGCGATTGAACCCCACCATCAAAACCGCATCCTCTGCCTGACGAACCTGGCGATAAACATCTTTCAACTGCTCGACGGTCAGCGCGAGGGGCTTTTCGACAAAAACGTGCTTTCCCGCTTCGAGCGATTGGCTAACCAGGCTGCTATGAGAACCATGCTGGGTGAGGACAAATACCAGATCGACCTGGGGGTCATTCAGAATCTCCTGATAGTCAGTCGTACAGTAATCAAAACCAAACTTCTTAGCCGTATGTTGGGCACTTAACCCCGACGATGTCGCCACCCCAACATGATGAAGCCCCGGGATGCCCTTCATTGCCGGCAACAAGGTGCCCTGAGCGAACAAACCAGCTCCAATAAAACCAACCCCGACAGGTTTTGCTAATCCAGTTCGAGGACGAGCGGCCTGATGACCGCCGGATTCGTTCAAAACAATCTTTCTCTCCAGCACCGGGTCACCCTCATAGGTCAACAAAACACCCAGGTAAGGCTCCTCGCCGGACGCTATCATTTGATACGCGTCCAGAGCCTGCTCGAAAGGGAACCGATGACTGATCAGCGGATCGACCCTGATAGCCCCTTTGGCGGCCTGAGCTAAAAACTCGGCCATATTACGTTGCGCAGTCCAGCGGGCATAAGCCAAAGGATATTTGGCTCCCCGATCGGTAAAATCTGGGTCATACAAGCCAGGCCCCCAGCCGCGTGAGACTACAAAATCTAGCTCTTTATCGTAGAAGAGTGTGCGCGGAATCTCCAGGCCAACCAAACCAGCTGCCACCACCCGGCCGCGCTCACGGCAATTGTGGGCGGCCTGTTCGAGCGGCTGATTGCTGGTGGTAGCAGCTAGGATAATAACCGCATCAACGCCCAACCCCGCAGTCATCTGATGAACGGTGGCGCTCAGGGCTGCGTAATCGCTTACGACCGCCTCAGCACCGAGCTCTTCGGCTAAAGCCGCTTTTTCGGCATCCAGGTCCATACCGATGACGTGGCAGCCAGCCGCCGCCAACAACTGCACGGCAACCTGTCCCAGCAAACCCAGGCCGATGACAACAACGCTCTCGCCGAAGGAAACTTGAGCCATACGCACAGCCTGCAAGGCAATCCCGCCAAGAGCAACAAAGGCAGCCGCATCAAAATCCACCTCAGGGGGGATAGGGACACACAGATTCGTGGGCACGGAGGCAACTTCAGTATGTCCGGCAAAGCCAGCGCCCGTGCAGGCCACCCGATCTCCGACGGCAAAACCCTCTACGCCTGCGCCCACATCGATCACCACGCCCGACGACGAATAACCCAATGGCACCGGTGTATCCAGACGGCCCACAGCCTGCCGCCAGGCTTCCATGATCCCTTCAGCCTGCGCTTTAGCAATCACCTGACGCACCAAATCTGGCCGAGCCATAGCCTTGCCCGCCAGTGACTTGCGTCCCATCTCCAGCATATATTTCTCAGTGCCCACGCTGACCATGGAAGCCATAGTCTTGACCAACACATGCCCAGGTTTCGCCTCGTGCACAGGGACATCCACAATTCTCAGATCCCCTTTTCTATAAGACTGCATGATTTGTTTCATATGATCCATTCAATATTTGCTGAGCCTGCTGCGCGGCATGGACCCAGGAAAACTCCCTGGCGCGCACCAGGCCAAGTTCAACAAGCTTGGCAACTAGGCTGTCATTTTCAATGATCTCCCTGATTTGCTCAACCAGGGAATCAACATCGCCCAAGGTGTAATAAAGGGCAGCATCAACGCACACTTCGCGCGCAACGGGGATATCTGAAGCCACAACCGGCACGCCACATGCCATCGCCTCCACTAAAGGCAACCCAAACGTCTCGACCTGCGAAGGTAAAACCACCAATGCAGCAAATTGATACAGCTCGACGATCTCTTCTTGCAAATGGGTCGTTACAAACTCTACGCTATCGGCAATCCCAGATGCATCCAAGCGCGAGAGCAACCTTTGATAATAGGGCAGATCGAATATCCCCCCGGCAATGACCAATCGAAGAGTCTCAAGTCCCTGCGAAATCAACACACCTAACGCGTCGATCAAAGTCTCATAATCCTTATAAACATAGATACTACCCACCGCCAGGATATAGGGATCGCTTCCATGTGCTGAATTGGCTGGCACGAAGGCCTCCGAGACACCGTTACACACCACTGCCCTCTTATCATCCGATAACCCAAGCCTGTCCCCAATTTGCTCCTGAGCCCAGCGGGAGACAAAAAAGACGCGCTCTGCTTTCTGGGCGGACTTCCTGGACAACCAGCGTATCAGCCAAGCCCTGGCCCGCCCCCCAAGAGTGCTTGCCGATGGCCCCCAGTATGGGCTGGCGTTTTGAATCCCCAAAATCATCTTCCTTCTATCAAGCAGCGGAGCAGTATCGTACGGGGCGACGAATAGGTCAATAGCTTTCGTTTTCAGCCAAATGGGTAGGACAAACTGCTGCCAGCCAAGCCGCCAGACTGCCTGAAATCTCCTCGGCAGCCTCAAGAGAATACAAACCCCATTTTCGGGCAATAGAGATTCGATCCAACGAAATTCAGGCTTGATTAGAATGTAGAACCGATCGTCAGGAGATAGCTCGCACAGGCGCGGCACTAATTCGCGCATCCAGGTAACCCCACCGCCAAAGACCGGCGCGGTGCAATCAATGGCTATTTTCATCTGGAATGGATTGCCTCGCTGCAAATAAACTCGTACAACCGCTTTCCCTGCAAGGCCCAACTCTTTTGAGTGACGACCTTCTGATGGGCCCGGATGCGCCGTCTCTCGACCTCTTTTGGATCAAGCGAGGCAACTTTCGTTATTGTTGAGGCCAACGCCCGAGGGTTTTCTTGTTCACAAACATGCACTAGATCAGCATACTCGGCGGCCAAATCGGCTGTCAAGGTTGAGATAACAGGTCTACCCGAAGCCAGATAATCCAACAATTTGGAAGGAAAATTGTAGCGATTTTCAGGCAGAGAGGTTAAGCGCGGATTGATTAAAATCCCCGCCTGATGCAATAAACTTAATTGCTCCTCGCGCGAAACAACCCCCAAATAGCTTAGCCGAGAACTTGAAGCGGCCGCGCTACTGACCAAGTCCACCAGAGGCCCATTGCCGGTGATCATCAGTTGATATTCCTCAGGCAACAAATCAAATGCCTCTAATAAGAGCTTTACTCCGCTACCCACACTAAGGGTTCCGGCGTAATAAAGATGGGTGAGCGGCCTGGCATCGGATGAGAGTTGGAAATCATTTGGAGAAACGCCCCCTTCGAGATGCATCCAGGATTGGTTTGGGGAGAGGAACTCTTCAGCCACCAACCCGGAAAGCACCACCACCCCAGCAAACTTCCGCAACCAGTAAGCACGCGCCTTATGCATCAGAAAATGGACTAAGCCCTGGCTGCGCTCAATGGATTGTACATCAGCCGCAATGCAGACACTGGGGGCTTCATACAGCCGGGCAGCAATCAAAGCCGGAATCGTCCAACGCTGAACGGGGTTGTAAACAACAACGGCTTGAGGTCGCCAGGCCAGTTTTCGCGCCCAACTCAGTACCCCAAACAGCATCGAAAGAAACTGAGCGAATGGCTTGACACCCAGGAGATTAAGATAGGGCACACAGCGGACCCAAAGCCCCGCGGATGAATCCTGCTGTGTGTGTCCGGAATACCAAACAGGCCCCTGGGGAAAGCGTGAGGCCGGGTAGATGCTCAGCGCTGCCACGTGAGTCATCCCCTGAGACTGAAGGGCAGCAATAAGTTTCTCCTGGAAGCTGTTGGCAGCATGAGAAAAGGCCGGGTTGTCTGAGGATGATCCAGGGAAATATGTTCCGACAAAGAGGGCGCGCTCGAGCTTCTGCATGAATCAGCGAGCGGGTTGCAACACTTCCAACTCATCTAAAAAATGAGACACAACACCCTCTGTTTCGAAGCGTTCGCGGGCAATTTCAAGCGAACGAAGCCCGAATTGATCTAGCTGGCTCTGGGTCATCTCGGCAAATTCCCTGAGCGCACGATAGATTTCGTCTGGATGTTTTGGATTCACCAACCAGCCATTCTTCCCAGGCTCTATCGTCTCAGGCCAATTGCCACATCCCACGGAACCCAAAATCGGCAGCCCAGCCCACAAACCTTCGATCAACGAAAGAGGGTTGGGGTCCTTGAATGAAGGCAGCGCCAGGAGGTCAGCCATGGCAAAAAGCTCAATCATGCGGTCATGCTCTTGATAGCCCAACAGATGAACGCGATTGTCGTCATTGAATAGCTGCCTGATCTTGTGATAGTCAGGGCCATCTCCGACCAAGAAGACATGGATGTGGGCATGCTCCAAGCGCGCAAATTCCTTCAGGAAGTTGATATTACCTTTTAAAGCATCTACCAGCCTAGCAGGGAAGAGGATCAGCCGATCTAAGGGTGCAATATCCATTGCCGTTCGCAATTCATCTCGAGTTTGGTGTGCCCTATTCACCGACAGTCGGTAAATTTCTTCATCAACCACATTGGGCAGCGAGACAAATGTGGGTTCTGCAATGCCCCAGTAATCGGTGATCGTAGTTCGAGCAATCTCACCAGGCACAGCATAAGCATGGGCCTGCTTCAGGACCAGCTTTCGCAACAGCGCGAACAAGCCTCTTGGATGGGATGTGAAGTGATAATTGGCTTCCAGATGAAAAATGATGCTCTTATTCCCACGATAAAATGAGCCGAGCAGAGCCAGGCCGGCAATCGTGGGAAAGTGCCAGGCGCCCCCCAAGAGCAACCATGTTGGTGATTGCCCCAAGACTCCCCACCAAGCGGAAGGGTTGATATGCTGTTCTTGACCAAAGAGGCGGGGGTGAATTCCCGGAAGAACACGATGGGGAAACTTGCAGAGAGACGGATCATAAGGCCAATGACGCCCCCTTTCATTGGTCGCCAGGAACCAGACCTCCATATCAATTTGACGCTGATCTGCCTGGGCATTGAGATGCTCAAAAAGATGTAACCTGTACGGACTGGGAATATTGGTGACGATGAGGAGTTTACGAGGCATGTGTCGAAGCCCAATCATCCCGACCCCCTAAACGTGACAGCCTCTGCAAACCAATTGCAGCCAATGGGATGATTACCGGAAATGCCGCCACAGTCGAACGACTTAGATTTCCGGCCCCGAGAAGAACGCCCAGGATAACAATCGGCAACAAATAAATCCACGAGCGCAGTGTATCGGGCACATCGCCCACGACCAAGGCATAAATTGCCAAAGGCCATGCTAATGTGAAGGCCATGAACATGTCCACAAGCCCACTGGCGGAGAACAGCCAACGGAGCTGATACCCGGTCAAACCTAGAATCGACCCCGATAGATAGCCATCATCCCAACCAGAAGCCAAATTGATCGCCGGCATCCAAAACCGCAAGAGTATAACCACAAATAGCGCCGGCAGAACCGCCAACAACAAGCGCAGCCTGGTTTTCCAGGAGCATTTTGTGAGCAATATCAGCGGCATCACGAGCAAGGCAAGCTCTTTCGCCATGACACCCAAAGTTGAGGCCGCCAGCAAAACAGCCCAGTTGCGCTTCAAAACAGCCCATAGGGCAAGGCAGAAGAAGAAATAAAATGCCGTATCGGTCATGGGCAAACCCGCGCTGCGGACGACCGTGGGCAGGCTCAAAAAGAGCGCCATGCCCAACAAGCTCGCCCATCCATCCAGGCCAAGAGAGCGCTGCAATTCGAATAAAGTCAATGAGGCCGCCACTAAAAAGAGATAGTTGACCGCCCCAAATTTCAGAACAATCTGTAATTCCCGCGATACATCACGACCGGTATCGAATATCGAGGCGGGAAAATCTGGAACAAGCCGAGCAAGCCAGGGCACCAGAGGGCGAAAGGCTCGAATGCCGCTGGCGGTCTCTCCCCGATAGAGCGAAATATAGTCCTGTGTGTCAGAATACCCGGTTTCAGGCGTCAACACCGGATCGTAGGTCATTACATTGACGTAAACAATGGCCATTCCAATTGCTGATGCCAGGACTAAAGCGATGACAGCCTGGTGAGAAACGCGCAATTTTCCCACCCTATTTCCCCCAAGCAAAACGGACCGACTCGAACTCATCGAATATCTCAAAAACCCCTCTCACATAATCGGCCCCAGTCCATTGAGCAGCGCGCTGCAACCCTTTGGCGACGAGGGAATCTCTCAACTCGGGATCATGGTAAAGCTTGTGAATTGCGGCAGCTATCCGTCCAGGGTCGCCAGGATCAACGAGCAACGCGGTATCTCCAAGCTGCTCTTCTGCGCCGGGGATATCAGCGGCAACGACCGGGCAGCCTAGAGCAAAGGCCTCCAAGGGTGGCAGGTTTTCTGGTCCCCCAAAGCTAGTGTAGATCAAGGCCAAAGCGCTTTGATAGAGCGCGATCAATTCATCATCAGGAACAAATCCCAGGAGATGCACCTGATCATCCAGTTCCAATTGGGAAATCAGCCCTTCGATATAAGGCCGGTTTCCCCGATCAGAGCCTACAAATACAACCGGGAGAACTAAATCGAATTCCTCTCGCAAAACTTGGAGCGCTTTCAGTAAGCTGGCATGGTTTTTGTGCGGCCAAAATTGTGCGGGATAGAACAGATAACCTTCAGGCAAGCTGTATTTCGCCAACAACTGGTCAGCAGATTCTGTCGCTGCAGAGAGGACAAAACCAGGCGTCGGGTGCGGCAGCACCTTGAAGCGATCCGCTGAAATTTGATAACACCGCAAGATATCTTGTCGACCGGCTTCGGTGCCAACGATGATTCTCGACGCCCGGCGCAAAAACCAGGCCAAGGAATCTTCTCTCATATCCCAAATCCCCTGGCTGCTCACCTCAGGAAACCAGGGCATGGTGCGATGTTGGAGATCCCAGACTACGGTGAGATAGGGCAAATCCATCATCACCGGTCCTTCACTGATGAACCAAACAAAATCCACCTTGGCAGCCATCGCCAGTCGCTCGAGGCGGGTCGCCCTTTTCAAGCGTTTGCGAGCGATAGGGAATTCGCGCTTCAACATCATCACAAAACGCTCGACCAAAGTGGGCGATGGATAATGGATTGGATGGGCGCCTGCCGATTTAATGATGTCTAGATACTCCACGTGCCGAAAATTAGCGAAGACGACAAAGTCGTGCTTGCTTTCATGAACCAGGTCTAAAAATGATTCGAAAATATCCAGTTGGATGGTATAGGCACCGCCCAATTCAGGCGGCTGCTCCCCAAGCACGACCCCGATTTTCATCCGTGACACTCCTCCAAAGTGGGCAAGCGCTTAGGCACGAGCGAAAACATGCCAGACTTCTCCTGATATTTCCTCAATAGTCTCCTCAGACAAATTCGGGGAGGAGGGCAAATACAAGCCTTGCTCCCATAGCCTATCGGCCACCGGACAAGGTACATCTCGGAAACCGGGCATGCTTTGCAAGAATGGCTGCTGGTTCATGGGACAAAAAAAGGTGCGAGTTTGAATGCCTTTCTCTTGGAGAGCAGAGGCCAACTCATCACGGGAGACGCCGAAGGAGGGATTCACGACGATAGCGTACATCCAATAAATGTTCTTGGCCCAGTCCAATTCAACCGGCAACTGCAGCCCGGGGATACCATCCAGATTTCGAGAGTAAGTATGCGCTACTCGGCGCTTCTCATTGACAATCTCCTCGATCTTCTCCAGCTGGGCCAAGCCCATCGCCGCCGCGTAACCGGTGAGCCGAAAATTATATCCGGCATACTCGTGCCAGAAGCGCGGCTCTGTAAAGGCTAAATTTCTCAGTAATCTAAGCCGCTCGCACAAAGCCTGGTCATTGGTCACTACCATGCCCCCTTCCCCGGTCGTAATCACCTTGTTGGCATAAAAACTAAAGCAGGCCATATGGCCAAAGCTCCCCGTCATGCGGCCGCGCACCGTTGCACCATGAGATTCAGCACAATCTTCTACAACGATCAAGTCGTGCTGATCCGCGATTCCCATCAATCGATCCATATCAACGGGGTGACCAAAAAGATGCACCGGGAGAACGGCGCGCACTTCTGGGGTAATTAGATCTTCCAACAAATCCAAATCCATATTCCAGGTCAGGTGCTCAGAATCGACTGGGATCGGGATCCCGCCTTTGTGATATACCCCTAGCGCGGTGGCGACATTGGTGCTGGCGCTGACGAGAACGCCATCGCCCGTTCCAATCTCAGCGGCGGCTACGGCCAGCATCAGCGCCGATGTCCCGCTATTGACAGCTACTCCAAATTCGCAGCCTACATATTCTGCGAATTTGCGCTCAAATTGCGGTATGGTCTCCCCAAAAGAGCCAGAAATCTCCCCTCGCCGAAGCGCGCTTACGACGGCTTGAATCTCTTCTTCCCCGATAGCAGGCTCAAAGACCGGTATCATCGTCCACCTCGACGAATACTTTATCAAATTCCTCGCCCATGTAGGGGCCCTGTTTAACACTGATACACTGCATATCTTCAATAACCCGAATGGCGTGCACCCCATCAATGAGCACAATTGCGTCGCCCGGATTCATAGTTATCTCACGGATGAGCCTTCCATCATCCGAGAACAGTTGCACCTCAACAACGCCCCGTTGAACGACAAACATCTGCTGCAAATCGCTAATGGTGCGCGTGATGGTCTTGTGATAATGGGGAGCTTCCACAAAGCCGGCTTCATGTGCCAATAAGCCAAATTGAAAAGACGATTCTGCTGGCGAATAGAAGGTGGTCTCCTCAACGCGCGTATCTCCCCAAATAATTTCGGCATATTTCTTTCCGTTATACTCTATCGTCTCTACGCTCATGAATGAATCTCCAAACCGTAATCGTATATTAGCTTACAGAAGCATTCTCAGACAGGGCATAGTCATTTCCAAAATGTCGAATCTCTTTCAGACCGCCGATTTCTCCAAGCTCAATCGTCGAAACGCATTCGCCCTTCTTGTTGAGAAAGAACATTATCCCATTGATTGCCGATCTTTTTTCCCTTTTTGCAAATTCAGACCCACCAACGACAATATAGTCATCGGTAACTGAAAGGCCTCTTGCCATATAGCGTTCATCTTGAAACAAGACTTTCTCGCCATGAATTATGGCGCCCTTCATCGAATCGCAATACATGATCTCGCCTTGATAGAAGACAATGTTATGCGCATTGGTCCCTGAGGTTTCTATGATATCAAGGACTTCTAGACTCTTCTTATCCAAACAATAGATGGTTGACTTTTTCCCAGTTTTAACAGTTTCGTTGTGAGCCAGCAGATAAACGACATCGCCCACCACAAACACCGAGTTGAAATGGCAATAATTACTTGAGCTTCTCCCATTCTTGAGCTTACCCGCAGGATATATTTTCCGCGCCCATCTGGTCTTCAGGTTCATAACCAACAATCGGTTCTCATAAGTATCACAAAGGTATAAAAATTTCTCAAATCTGTCGATTTGGTGTATTTTTCTGGTTTTTAGGAAAGAAACAATGCGAAGATTTTTATACTGTGGGACGGCACCATCCAACGACAGCTCGAACGAAATCACCCTAGAGAACGCCACCATGGTTTGCTCAGCGAAAAAAGTATCGCCTCTTCTAGTGATCCCATACGTAGATCCCCCAAACAACCGATAGACCCCATCTTTGTTTACCAACAGAATCCCGGAGTGCGTGCCCACTAAATAGTTGCCATGAAATGTCCCTGTCAGCTCGTATTCAACCGGGTCATAGGATGAGGCAATCGATGCTTCGTGAAATATGCGATTTTCTTTGCCGAGATAATAGGGATAAAGAAGCGATTTATGGAATCGTTCTCCGGTACGTCTTACAAGTTCTCTTCCTTTGCCCCTAACAGCCGAAAAGAATCCAGAATCGGGCTTCATCAGCAGTGTGACCAGCGTAAAAACATCAGACTAAATGCTCTTCCAGTATGCCGATTAGCTCTTCCGCACGATGCCTATAGGTGTGTTCGGCCAAAGTGCGTCGTTGGCCTGAGCGAGCAATGGTCTCACGTTCCTTTTCATGCTCAAGATAATAGCCTATCAAATCAATACACTCGTCTGCATCGCGATATGGAACCACTTCCTTGCCAGGCTCAAACAGCCCCGGCAAATTCTCTTTCCAGTCAGTGAGCAACATCGTTCCTACACCGGTAGCTTCATAGAGACGCATGTTGTTAGCATAAGCTCCACCAACATCAATATGGTGGTTCAGCGTTATCTGGGATGAACACAAGATCCGGAACATATCTATCCCCCACGCAGACCCTCGAAGCGCCTCCGCCATCTTCATATTATCTGAAACCCCCGCCTCGGGGCCCCATATTTCGACATCATAGATGCTGCAAATGCTATCTAGCAACGCAAACCTACTACCGTGCATACTAAACAGCGATCCAACAAAACTAAGGGGGATGTGTTTTTTCCCGCACTCAATTTGTGATAATATACCTGGCTCAAAGCCCAGCCGCAACATCCGGGCAGGTGTTCCCAGCTTTCGAAACCACTCAACCGTTTTCGGAAGAGACGACAGTACAAGATCATAAGGTGCAAAATCATCGTTTCCATCCGGTGGCAACCAAGCTATTTGACCGACCAACAAGTTGACATGTCGTTTATAGCTCTCCAGGAAACCACTTCCAACATAGTTCATCACCAAGTTGATCAAAACGTCCGGTCGAAAATATCTGATCTGCTCACCCAGGATTTGATGGAACCAATCACTGCTTTTATCAAATCGGTTGAAAACGGGACGCAGTAATGGTTTCAGGTATTTTGCGGGTGAATTGCTTACCCGCTGCCAAATCCCCATAATCGAATGCCAATATCCGCTTGAATTGGTGTCGTCTTCGAAAGAAATTTCACGTTCGCGCGCCCAGGCTTTTTGCATGAGTTCATTGCCAACATGGATATTCCAGGCTTCGTGTCCCAACGCTCGCAAATTCTGGGAATAAAAATCTCCGATGCCGAACGGTTGACCCACCCGAACAGCTAGCTGCTCTTGATATGTCCGTTTATCAAGGCCGGGATGCGCCTGATAAAGCCAATCTCGGTAAGATGGATAATCCGCACTGATTATGAGAATTTTCATGCTTTCACGAAGATACAATAATCTTCCATCGCCGGATTATGAAGAGCGTAATCCAAAATGCCATCAACGTCAACGCGTGCTAAATACACCGAATCTCTCAAATGGTTTAATCGAGTCATCCCAGCTAAATGAAAAAACAAATCGTCCATTGAATCCTTTTTTCCGGGGAATGCCCAATTCAAAACTCGCTGCAAATAGTTGAGATTCTTGAAGAAATACCCCAATACAGTTAGAACTCTTGGCAATCTCGGCTGGCCGAGATTGTTGATGATCAGAATACCTCTCGAAGTAAGACCATCCAACAATGCCAGGAAAGAAGGCCTGGATAGGCGTATGTATGAACTAATATCTAAGGCTATCACGCTCGGCTGCATCCCACTTTCGGATTTCAACAAATCCAGGGCAGCCCTTATTCTTTGACCTACTTCATTTTCCATGTACTTGGGGCCCAATAACAGAGATTTCAGCCATGATATTTTTATAGCACCAAGAGAAAAAGAACTTTCAACACTTTTTGATGCTGCGAGCAAATTGGAGGAATCAGTCAAATACCACCTCACCGACGATAAATTTTGATCGTTCGACAAAAGCTCGACCATGTCTGGCCATTCAAGAATTACTCCCTCCTTAAACTTGGGCAATACATCAAACATGACTCTATCGCCCTGCCCAATGATACCTCCCCAGTTTGCATCATTCCTGACGATCAAATCATCTACGTTTTCTAAATAAGGCGTTATCTTCAAATCACGATACTTATGCGGGGTGTGACCACGGTCAACAGGATGCCACTGGTGGTACATTGCCGTCTGATCATCAACCCAAATCTCTCGCAAGCCTACTTTCATTAGTCGCTGGTAAAGGTCATCGTCCTCAGCCCCCCAATATTCGAGAGCCTCATCATAACCGTTTGTTTTGAGCAAAAAGCGGCGCGGGGCACATTGACACCCGCCCCGTTGAGCTCTATCTCCCTTCTGAAATGAACTACGATAATTGTCTATATAATTCCAATCTGAAAATCCCTCAGGCAACCAATACGGCGCACAGTGGATTAGTGAATGACCATCCTGATACTCCATTATTGTCTCTATAAAGTCATGATTAAACATCATATCGACATCTGTCGCTAAAACAAAATCCGTCTCAGCAAGACGGATACCGATGTTAAGCGCTTTCGAGCGATTCCAAGGCCAACCCCGGGTATCGCTATGCGCATAATCGCAAAATTTGAATTGCTCAACCAGAGAACGAATATTTATCGAATTTTGTACGCTGCTTCCATAGTCAACAAGTATTGCCTTGAATTCAGTCCTTGTCTGCCTCCCTAGAGATCGCAAGCATCTTTCAACCCGATCTAAATCACGATCGCGATACCCCATGACAATGGTCAGTGATCTAGGTTCGGATTCTGCCAACATCAAATAATAAAGCTAATCTGCGAACGAAAGAGTTTAGTTTGGTCCGAAGCTCCCAAAATGGCAGTAGAATTAGATCGAGCGATGCCTTCAGAGGAGACTTTCTGAAAACGCCCAAGCGAACCCGAATAGCTTTCTTGTCCCAATAGGGTTGAAAAATACAACGATGAATCTGTCTCAACACTTTGCGTCTAGCATGCTTCCACTCATCGTCAACAGGATGATATCTATTTTCGAACTCACTTAACAAAATCCTCTTGCAGTTTCCGCCATCAAACCGCTCTTCAGCAGTGAGGGATTCCCAATCCCAGTCAAGGCGACGCATTCGTAAAATTTGTTCCTCTGAAAAACGATCCCCTATTCCTAATTCAGCAATATTTTTGGCAGCTACCTTTGTTGCTGCTCCTTGCTGCATCTCCCACTTTTGCTGAGTAATTTGATCTGGGTGTGATCGAACAGAGACGAGAGGAACACTTAAATTTGCACCGTCGCCATATTGCAGTACCCGCGACCAAAGATCAAAATCTTGCCCATACGGCATATCTGTGGGGTATTCCAAGTTGTTTTCTACCAGAACGCTTCGACGAATTGCAACTGATGAATGATAAAAGGAATTTTGAAGGAGCATTTTCCATCGAATACTGTGATTCGTTTCGGGATGAAAGCCCTTTTCTCCCTTCAAATTACCATTTTCATCCATCCAGTTTACTGCGCAGCCAAGCAACGCAATGTGAGGGTTGGTTTCGAGATATTCGAGTTGTTTTTCAAATCTATTTGAAACCGATATATCATCTGCATCCTGGCGGAAGATGAAATCGCCTTTCGCCTTGGATAATCCCACATTCAGCGAATGGGTCAAACCCATGTTTGCTTCATTCTTGTGCAGAACTATTCGCGGATCATCATATGCGGTCAATAATACCCAAGTGCCATCTGTTGAACCATCATCAATAATAATGAATTCAAAATCGGGTAGCGTTTGACCCAAAATGCTGTTTACGCTGGAAGATAAGAACCTGCCCCCGTTAAATACTGCCAGCAAAACACTTATTTTGGGATTTGAACCGCCATCTTTCCATGTGGTACTGACCATTGTCTTTCTGGAATCTCTGGCTAAAGTCTACTACTGAAATACACTATTCTCTACAAATTTTGAGAACAACTAATTTATGTTTAGGCTTTCTCGCCCATCAACTCCATATATAGTTTCATTTCCTCTTTTACTATTTTATCGATCGAATAATTCCTTTCAACAAAGGAACGAGCATTCTTTCCCAAATAGGATCGCAATTTCTCATCTGCTAAGAGAGCTTTTATAGCAGATCGAATTCCTTCAGGCGTGGGTTCGCAGAGGAATCCGGTTTCGCGGTGTTTGATAATTTCGCGAATTCCAGGCACATCTGTGCCAATGACTGGACGTCCGCATGACATTGCTTCAATCAGTGCCTTCGGATGACCTTCATGATGCGAGACAAGTACAAAGAGGGCAGATTGGTGCAGGTATTTGGGCAATTGCTTATGATTGACATTTCCAAGGAGTTCTAATTCCACATTACAGTTTTTTGCTAGCGCCTGTACGTTCTCTTTCAGAGGCCCATCCCCAATGATTTTTAGCCGAAGCTCTAACCCAGAACATGCTTTAATCAAAGCCAAGATATTCTTTTCCTTCGACAAACGTCCAATAAAACAGATTTGGTTTCCCGTGCGGCTAATCGGCATAGGAACAAAAATATCTGTTAATACGTAATTAGGTATGACCCTAATTTTGATTGAGTTAACTGCATAATGTTCTTGCACATATTTTTTCATTGCAGCTGTGGTAACAACAACCGCATTGGCGCTTTGAAATACTTTTTCCTCAATCTGCTTTGCATTGAAAGCTTCTTCAAATCGACCACTGTTGCACGCGAGCTGAGACCACATATAGCCACAACGGGATATCAAAGGCTTGCTCCACAATTTTGCGCACTTTAGTGCAATGTCGGCTCCAATGGTTTGATTTGTTTTTATAATGTCGGCAAAGCGTATCGCACCGGAATGAAGATAGGGCAACAGCCGTGAGTACCATTGCTCGGGTAGATTCCATAGATTACAAAGAACTTGAATACCAGGAATCAATTCCGAATACAGCAAATCTCTTCGGTCGCCATAAGTGACAAAACTCACCTTATACCCAAATTCTTGTAAGCGCTGATAAAGTGCGACCTCACGGTCGAACATACCAATATTTTTCCAGTCGCGCAGAGAAACACCACGAGTAAAAAATAAGATCAGATGAGAATTCTGTAAGCTCTTCTTCATCCTGCTTTCTGCATAACAAGCAATAGCATATGAGATGCAAATGGCCGAGAAATTCTATCGAGATAAGCAATCAGGTGATAGCCATATTTGCCATCATAAACTTCTGCAATAACGGTTTAAGAAATGCAATCTCATCTTTAAAACCCTTGATACCATCATATGGTACCTGATAAATCAAGAGCACGAACATTGCCAAAACGCACATCCAACTCCGGCACAGTATTTCTAACACTCTTGATCGTTTCAGAAGCAAAATCCACCCCAAATGCTTTATATCATTGTACCTCAGGGCATGCACTAACTGCCCGGATCCTCCTTCAGGGAGTGGTGAAAATTCTGGAGGAATAGGCTAGAATCATTGTATGCAATGTCCAAAATGTAATAGCACCGAAAAACAGAGTAAATCTGGCTTCACTGAAGCCGGCAGCCAGCGCT
>JANQED010000171.1 GCA_028278545.1 Anaerolineales bacterium | reverse complement strand
CCGTTCGACAACCTCCGCTGGGCGATCCTCGACGAGGTCGACCGCATGCTCGACATCGGCTTCCGCGACGACATCCGCAAGATCCTCAGCAAGATCAAGACCGACCACCAGACCATCTTCGTCAGCGCCACCATCAGCGGCGAGATCGAACGACTCGCACGCAAGTTCATGAAGAAGGACGTGGAGAAGATCGTCACCGTCGCCGACGCCCTGACCGTCAGCCAGGTCTCGCAGCACTACCTGCCCTGCCACTGGAAGGACAAGAAGCGGCTGCTGCTGCACCTGCTGACGCACACCGAGCCGGCGCTGACGCTGGTGTTCTGCAAGATGAAGTCGACGGTGCGCGACGTGACGCGCTACCTCAACGACCACAAGGTCGAGGCGTTCGAGATCCACGGCGACCTCAACCAGGGCAAGCGCAACCGCATCATGCAACGCCTGCGCGAGGGCAAGCTGGAGGTGCTCGTCGCGTCGGACCTGGCGGCACGCGGCCTCGACGTCGAGGGCATCAGCCACATCATCAACTTCGACCTGCCCGAAGACCCGGAGATCTACGTGCACCGCATCGGCCGGACCGCCCGGGCGGGCCGCAGCGGCGTGGCGTGGTCGTTCGTCGAGCCCGACGAGGGCCAGCGCCTCACCGAGATCGAGAAGCTGGCCGGGGTGATGATCGACCAGCTGGAGTACCCGGACTTCGAGCCGCGTTACAAGTCCGACAAGGGCAAGCGGCGCACCCCAGAGGAAGAGAGCGCCCCGTCGAAGCGCTACAGCCAGACGGTCACGACGATCGAAGACCCGAAGAAGGTCGACCCGAACCTATTCCCCGGCGGGGTCGTGCCCAAGGGGCCGCCGCCGAAGACGCTCGGCTCACGCCTGCGGACGCGCCGCGGCCGCTGAGCGGGTCGGGCGATCGAAACCATCACAAGCAAAAAGCCCGGGCATCGCCATGCCTGGGCTTTGTTGTTTTACGGTCGGTGCGCGGTTCAGGCCGGCTGCCGGTTCAGCAGGCCGTGCGCTTCGAGCAGGGCCTTGAGCTTGGCGACGTTGGCGTCGGCCATGGCGCACATGGGCAGGCGTAGCTCGCCGGTGTCCATCCCGCAGAGCATCATCGCGGTCTTGATGGGGATTGGGTTGGTCTCGAGCGAGAGCATGCCCTTGAACAGCGGGAACAGCTCGAGGTGCATCGCCTTGGCCTGCTCGAACTCGCCGGCCAGCGCGTGGGTGGTCATGTCGTGCAACTGCTGCGGCAGCAGGTTCGACACCACGCTGATCACGCCCGCCCCGCCGACGCTGACCAGCGGCAAGGTCATCGAGTCGTCGCCGGACAGCACGGCCAGCTTGTCGCCGCACGAGGCGACGGCGTCGGACACGTCGTCCATCGAGCCGGTGGCGGCCTTGATGGCGACGATGTTCTCGTGCTCGGCGAGGCGCGCCACGGTCTCGCCGGTCAGCGCCACGCCGCACCGGCCGGGGATGTTGTACAGCACCACGGGCAGGCCGCCCTCGTCGGCGATGGCCATGAAGTGGCGGTACATGCCCTCTTGCGTGGGCTTGTTGTAGTAGGGGTTGACCTGCAACGTGCCGGTCGCGCCGGCTTGCTTGGCGTGCCGGGTCAGGCGCAGGGCCTCGGCGGTCGAGTTCGAACCGGTGCCGGCGATCACGGGCACCCGCCCGCCCGCGGCGTCGGCGACGATCTCGATCACGCGGTCGTGCTCGGCGTGGGTGAGCGTGGGGCTCTCGCCGGTCGTGCCGCAGGGCACGAGGCCGTCGATGCCCTCGGCGATCTGGAACGCGACGTTCTCACGCAGGCGTGGCTCGTCCACCTCGCCGTTGGCGAACGGGGTGATCATTGCGGTAATGGCGCCACGAAACATGGTCGTACCTCGCTGGTCGGGCTCAGAACCCACAAGCTACGGGCAACGGCACGACCGTGCAACGCGGGAACCGATCACACGCGAACGGGGCGGATAAAGGGGGGGGCGGCGTGGTTACGACGGCTTGGTCGACGCGCCGGAATCGGCGGGCTTGGGGGAGTTGCTGGGGACCCGGATCGTCGTGCCGCACCCGCTGCAGCGGATCGTCTTGCCGCGCGCGGTGACGGGGACCGCCAGGATCGACTGGCACTGCAGGTTCGGGCAAATCATGCGTACGGTTTCAGCCACCGGTAGTCTCCATCTCACTAAGGCGCAAGAGTGCCTGATGCGTTTATCGGCCGAGACGGCCCGGGCCTTTAGCCCAACGCGGATATCGCCGATCTTGCATCCCAGAGCTGGGTCCACTAGGATTATCGGTTTGGCAACAGGGCCGCGAAACGGGGTGTAGCTCAGCTTGGTAGAGCGCTGTGTTCGGGACGCAGAGGTCGCAGGTTCAAATCCTGTCACCCCGATTGACAAACCCTTATGAGTCAGAGACTTGTGAGGGTTATTTTTGTATCCCCCTAGCCCTACTGTACCCCTTTTTGATTTGTACCCCCTCTGTACCCCTCCCGATGACCGGGCGGCCGTTGCATCCAGCCGAGGCGCTTAAGGCTCTCTATGTAGCTTCGGTCTCTTGGCATTCGGGGCGCGCCTTATGTAGATGGCGCGCTGTCCAGCTCGAACGTGCGAGCCTGGACGATGTGTAAGTTTTTTGTTGAGGTCGCCGGATGCGGCGGGTAGTATCAAACCGCAATGCTGGACGTACTCGAACAACTCGCTCTGAACTACGAGGCCTGGTTGATGCTCTTTGTGGGTCTGTTGCTTGACCACCAATTGCGCAAACCACACCAAGCCGAGAATCGACGACGATGCGACAGCTTCCAAGTGGATGCCTTGGGAGTTGGGTTACATGGACGGGCTGAAGAGCAAGGCCGCAACCATCCCAATTATTACCAATGACGATGACTTCAAGGCCATAAAGGGCCAAGAGTATCTTGGCATATACCCTTACGTAGACAAAGTTGGAGGCACTTTTTTTGTTAACTTCCTACCACGTGGCCATGAACGTCTCGGAAAGTGGCTTTACGGAGTCGCCGTGTAGCAGTGCTTCCATCCGAGCTTTCCTATCCGATTGACAGGAGAACTCATCAGAATGGCACATTACGAAATCAAACGAAGTGAAAAAGGTTACTACTTCGATGTCCCTGCTGACAAAGAAGCTGATGTTTTCCACTACCTAAGAGCGTACACTGAAATCGGCGGACTCGGAGAGACTCCGCTTGATGATGGCTCAAAGCGCCTCTTCATTTCTGGAGATACGCCTGACGAGGTTGTTGATAACATTCGCCAGGAGTTGCAACGTTGGAGAGAGAGAAACGACAGTGATTCCGACAAGGACGATGAACAGCAGCCATCCTAGCGGTTGGTTACTTACTTAAAATAACTGGCCTTGATTGGCGTCAAGCGGGTAGATTTCTTTTAGGTCATAGACCGACCACGGGGTAGTATTCTTATCCACAACAGCCCGAATGAATAGCTGGCGCGTCTCGCCATGCCATTCTAACGCTTGCTTGTATTGACCCGGCATAAGGGACATCGATAGCTTTCGAGAGTGTCCACCATACTTGACCGACATCGTAATATTCCTATTGATATCCGTTTTGTCTGAATCTGACGGGGCGTCTTGATGCAAGTCGGTAATGTAGCCCCTAAAGACCTCTTCTTCGTGCTGTAATACTCGCTTGTATGTTGCCAGCAATCTCTCTGCTCGTGAATAGCTAAGAGAGGTAAGAGAAACGCATTGCTGGACTGACTCAATATCCGTTGACGAGGTTACAAAGTCGCAATCAGCTACCGTTTCAACAAAGTCTGTTGGCGGCTTCAGCTTAGCGATTGCCGCCACAACCTGCTGCCCCAGTTTAAGGCGGCCCCGTCGTCGGCGCTTGAGTCGTCGTAGTCGTCGTGGTAGTCGTTGGCGCAAGCGTAGTCGTCGTAGTAGTCGGAGCCTCAGTTGTAGTCGTAGTGGTCGTGGTCGTAGTGGTCATCGGGAAACAGCAATCGCACCAAGTACGATGTTCCCCGTCCATCCAATACACGTTGTCGCCTGATACCATCACGCCTGTGCCGTTACCGATTCGCTCAGCGATTATCTCGTCGTCTACCGTATATTGCGGACTAACCTCCTGAGCAAGATCGTCTTCCCCTGACTTTGATGCTGTCCTAGTGGTCCCATCGGTACCATCATCCGTCAGTAGCCATCCATCATCGTTAGTCGTGTTGTGCCAGTTCTGGCGTTGCATCACCAATCGCTTCGCCACGTATATGGTCGTCGTACCCTCAGTCGTCCCATCCATCCGGCGACATTCGAGGTAGTCGCCGTGGACAACCTTGATTTTCATACGCTGAGCAAATGCTTGTTGAGGCTCAGGTTTGGGCGGTCTTTGCTGAGGATGACGCTTGGCGTCTTCGCTCTGCCCGACCGCCTCGCCGATTCTTCTGATTGATTCCTGGTCGAACGCCATAGCCTTTAGCTCCAATCGTGCGACATATTGGTGTCTTCGGCTCTATCGGCATCGATGTAGTGAGGCGTACCATCAATATCTAGGGCTGCCCCAGCCGAGTTTAATGGCGTTGGGGTTGGCAGAGGATTGCCCTCGAAGTCAGTTATCAGTTTGATGTCAGTACCGTCTTTCTCGAAGTATCCTTGAGCGAGTATCTTGACGTCGCTCCAGTTGGTAGACAGCTGGTCGGGGGCATAGACCCACATAATGAGCGAGATTCGAGCATAGAGCACGTTGTTGCGCCACTCGGTAGCAGCGGATGAGCCGACAACCAACAGAGTCTTAGCATCATACGTCTTACCTGATATGGTTACGCTGTTGGTATTACATTTACCGGCAAGCCCCTCGAAGTAATCGTAGTTAACCGTATCAAACCATTTGCTCCAACGTAATTCGGTTTCAGGAAACATCTTGGTTGGCATCTGCTCGGCAATGATGGGCATACCGTTGGTGTTCATAATGTCTGAGCCGTCGTTGTTAATCCAGTAACGGCGCTCTCTGGTACGGATGTTGAGGCTTACCGAAGCTGGTAGAGTCGACAAATCGCCGTTGAATCCAGCCGGCACAGTGTTTTGATAGAGCAAGCTGACCTCAACGTTATGAGGCTCGACCTTGTTTGCGTCCCTATCGACCAGATATGCGCCAGTCGATAGGTACTCGGCTCCAACATCAGGAAGCGAGTTGACGACCGTGTTTAGGTCTACGTTGTTGCCCTGATTGTCAACGTAGTTGCGCCCCACCCTTATGGCACGTACGCCATCGGCGTTGGTGTTGTCAGAAAATGCTACTGTGTCTATCTCAATCGCCATCAATATCCCGCCCCGGTCAACGATTGCGGCCTGCCTACAGTTTGATTTAGTCTGTCTATTCCTCTCGTCTGTTTGCGGGTCTCCTCTAGCTGTTGCCTACGCTGCAACTCTGCCCGGTCACGCTCTTTCTGCCTTAACGTTTCCTTTGCTCTTTCGTCTGCCTGGCGTTGTATCTCCGATACGAACCGCTCAGCCCTCCGGCTCGACTCGCCAGAGAATCCAGCTTGGTAGTTTGCAGCTGCCGACCTCGCAGCCTCAGCCCCTTCTTTACGAAATGCGGAGATGGCTTCAGCAGCTGCGGTGATGCTTGAGGCAAAGTCTAAACCAAAGACATCCGCAACCTTTGCAGCGGTCCTCAGAATCAACTCAAGCGGCCCCAGAATGAGTCCAAGACCCAATAAGACGGCTGCCTTTACTGCGTTGAATGCGCCCTTAACAACAGACCAGGCGTCGGCCAGCTTGGCTGCCGCCTTGATGACCCAGCCAACGGCTCGTGTTGCAATGTTTCCGAATCCGCCAGCAGACTTGCCAGCGTCAATGAGATTGTTAGAAACGACCTCGATAAATGGCGCAAGGGCAACGGCAAAGGCTCGGCTGAGCGCCACTACTATCTTTCTGGCCTTGGCTAGAGCGTCGTTGGCATTCTCAACCTTTGCGCCGCTTAATCTGTCGAACGTCAGTCCCAACAGGTCAGCCTCTTTTCTGACCTGCGCCAATCCCTTAGAGCCCAACGCTAAAAAGTTCTGCAACTCTTGACCTTGCCTACCGAAAAATGCATAGGCTGCTGCTGCCCTTTCGGTGGAGGTAGGCAGAGCGTTGATGCGGTCCATGATTCGGCCTAAAGCCTCCTCAACTGGAACACGGGTCAACTCATCTGCCGAGAATCCGAGCGCCTTGAGTCCCTTGACGGCCTCTCCGTAACCCTGCTTAGCCTCGCCCAGCCTACGTACCAGGCGCTGGAGACCTTTCGTTAGATTTTCTTGCTTTGTACCGGTCAACTCCGTTGCGAGCTGGTAGGTTGCCAATGCCTCAGTACTAAATCCCAGCTCATCGCTGAGCTTCGATATCTGGTCTATTTCCTTAAGACCTTTGGCGGTCAGCGCAGCGATTGCGCCAGCTGCCGCCGTAGCTGCGCCAGCGATGACCGCCGAACCGGCTTTGATGGCTTTGGCTGCGCCTGCCCAAGCGGCAGAGCCCTTAGATTTGAATGAGGAGGTGGCGGCCTGAGCTGATTTCACGCCCCGGACATATGGACTCACATCGGCGGTAAACTTAACTGCTGGATTGGCTATCGACTTCGCCACTATCTCTTTCTCTCGCCTCCGATTCCGCCGCTAGCGCCTGCCAAGCGGCGTACTCAAGCA
Source organism: Anaerolineales bacterium (assembly GCA_028278545.1). Classification (GTDB taxonomy): domain Bacteria; phylum Chloroflexota; class Anaerolineae; order Anaerolineales; family UBA11858; genus NIOZ-UU35. Next base: position 37,384 of record JANQED010000171.1, on the reverse strand, counting down.
TCATTTGCTGCCTTCTCTTCTGCTGTTTTTCCTGCTCTGTCTCAGGCTCATACCGAATCAGGTAATCGCCCAGACATCCTTGGTAGTCTTTGCCCTGCGTCAGATGGATGAGCATATCTATGTAGAGCGTCAGTTGAGCTATGGCGTTTTCTATTCGCTCGTGTCCTGGCGGATGAGATGCAAAGTAATGTTGCCATCGGGCCATCTCCCCTACCGTCATGCCATCTAACTCAGATACATCTTTGCCTAGCTCGTGGGCGAGTCGGTATCTCCATCCGTCAACGCCCGTTGCAAGTTTTTTAAGTCATCCTCGCCCGGTATTCCGCCATACTTTGCTACCAGCCCAAACAGTTCCGCACCAGTAGTGACATTCAGCTTGAGGCTATCAACTTCGTCATCTGCAAAAATCTGATTCCCCTCAGCATCAAACACGCTCTTGATTATGATTGCATTCAAAAAGTTCTCTTCGCCAACACCCATCTTTGCAAGGTCGTTAAACCCAGCCTCCCGGATGTATATCTCTTCGCCCTCAATCTCGCATTTAACGGGCTCTTTGCCTTTCACTAATACTTTGTCCCTAATGCTCATCTCGTATCCTCTCTGTTATTAGGTCGTGCTGAATGTCACGTCAGCGTTCAGTTCAAAGACATATACAGCGTTAACTCCGCCTGCCGCCGCTGGTACTGCGTGAGCATCGATAAGGTATGTTGCAGCGCAGTCCGCCTTGGCCGTTGTATCTGTCGCCCCTGGTACGCCCGGAAACTCTTGGCTTAGACCCAAGCTAGTCTTTGCGTTTTTGAGCGCCAATAACGTAGCGTGCTGAGTCGAATTGTACTCGGCTGTGACTGTTACCTGATTGGGCGCTTTGTAGGTCGGGACTTTCTTAACGACCGTCATATCGGTTGTACGCCGCTCGTACGTCTCGAAAGGCGCAGCCATCGGCGTGGTCTCGATAACGTTGGTTATCTCAACATCGCCAGCGCCTGCATCGTAGTAGACCTTACTCCCGGTTCCGTAAACTACATTGTCTGATTGTGCCATCTTTCTCTCCTGAGCCTTTAGGCTCTTATCGTGTAATCAAAATCTACTGCAACGCCGTACTGCGTTTTTCCCTCTCCGCCCTGGGCCTGCCTTGGTATGTCGCTCCGGCCGCTCGCCAACAAGGTCGCCAGCTTGACGCCCTTGATGGTCCCTCTCTGATTGTGCAGAGCGTTGTAAACAACAGTCGCCAGCTCCTCAGCAGTCCTCTTTATTGGCGAGAGACAGACGATGCGGATGATGCCGGTCAAGTATGTCGTCTCGCCATCTAGTGTATTCTCATAATCGCCTGCGATATCCTCTATGACGATGCCGGTTAGTCTGTGTTCATTCTGCTCAGCAGCATCAAATGCGATACGGTTCGAGGTCAACTCGGTGACGCTCGAATTGGTTGAGAGCAGGTTGTATACGACCTTTCCAATCATCTAATCCCTGCCTTCGCTCTCGCCTTGTCCAGCTGTTTATCTACAGCTTGTTTTAGCTTCTGTTCGTATCGACTCGCCATCTCTGCGATGGTCGAAGTCTGGGCCTTTTTGAGCAGATGCTTACCCGGAATGTAGCGCCCATCTCTGGCGACAAACCCGTTCTCCACGAGATGGATGTACTTGCTGGGTCGTCTTACCTTTCCCTCGTGGATGACCGACTTTTTAGAGTCAACGCCGACAATGCCATAGACTCGTTGTTTGTCTTTCGTGGTCCCTACTTTCTTTTCAAGGGCAAACTTCAATGCGCCAGAATCTTCGGGAGCATTTGCCTTCGCAGTTTTGAGCGTCGGGGTCATAGCGAAGTTAATCACCTGGCGTTGTACAGCGCGCACCTTCCGCTCATCAGCCAGCTCGCCAAAGAGTCGGTCTAGCTCGTTGAATCCCTCAAACTCTACTTTGAATCTTGGCGTGGTCATCTCTTTATTATTAAGGCGGAGGCGTGGTTGCCGGTACTTCCGTTGTCGTAGTCGGCTCCTCGGTTGTTGTAGTCGTCGTGGTGGTCGTGGTGGTCGTAGTTGTAGTGGCAAACGGATGGACAATCATCGACTGCTCAGGGTCCATCTCGTATGCAACCAGCATCATCTCTCTGCGGATGTCGTAGCGCAGGATTTGCGCAATCTCTAGCTCCCGACCCTCGAAAGTAATTCGCATATCCGGCTTGATATCATCATCCAGTCGATGCAGGATTCGGTACTTGTTGCGTTGCTCGACGCCGTGACGACCGGATACCTCTTGCTCCTCTAATGGCGTGACCAGGCATCTTTTACGTTTGACGTACTTGGTTGTGCTTTCCTCTGGCCCCCAGTCGCCTTGCGCCTTGACGACCTTGTAGTAGTCGATGCTGTGGATATATTTACCGGGATTAATTGCCATCAGCTGTCGTCATTCTCGTAGTGATATAGAATCAGGTTCATTAGCGCCGTAATCGTGTATGGCACTTCGCTCATGCTTTTATCAGAGACCGGCAGACGGTAGTTGAACCAATGAGACGCCCGCAGAGTAATGACCGCTTTGGCAAGGTCTTCGACATTGGCGACGCCTGATATGTCGCTCTCGCTTAGACCTAGAGACTCATACAGATACGAATGCGCTGTGTTGAGGTAGACGGTCAATATGCCGTCATCGTCGTTGTGGTCTATGTATAGGTGGTCTTTGAGTTCGGTCAGCGTCACGAGCGCCATGGTCGGTGGTCCTTATTCGGAAACCCCCGAGCGCCAGCTAAGGCGCTCAGGAGCAAAACAGCATTTGGTTTTATTAGGAGTCAACGTCAACGCCGATTAGAGCATCGGGGTTGCGTACAACGTAACCTGCCCGGAAAACGATTTGATAATCGTATCCGTAACCCTTTTTGGCAATGATTACCACTGGCTTAGTAACAACACGGACAGCAAGCGCCTCGTCAAAGTTACCGACGTACAGGATTCCTTGCGGTATCTGGTCGCTGGTAACAATGTTGTCGAGACCGATGCCGCCATTTACCCAACGGTCCCATATCGGGGTCTTGGTATCGACTGCACCGGTTTGTTTGCGGATGTTTTTGAAGTCAGTGTCGTTGAGGAACCATTTAACGTTAGTACGATACTGCGGCTTGATGGAGTGGTAAGCATCGCTCAGGTCGCCATATGTGATGCTGCTGGTGTTGATGGTCAGCGCATTTGAGCCGCCCATATCCGCCAACAGGTTAGTACCCACGTAGCTGTCAAACTTCTGATGACAGCGAGACAGACCTAATCTCGTAACCTCATCGGTCACGTTCATCTCAGCGTCTTCGATAAACTCATAGGTCACTGGAATGACCAGCGAACCGAAAGCGCTGACTGTCAGAGTGCGTGCCTGGTATGGCGAGCTATCGTCTTCCGTACCTTCGTCGCCCTCGGCTTTTTCTTCACCTTCCTTGCTGTTGACGATACCGCCCAGAGTCATTGGGCGTCCATCATTGGTCTTGTACAGGAGGTCATCAGATACAAGGCGAGTAACAGCAGAGCCCTCGGTAAACCTGCGGGTGATGCGAGAATCAAACTCCTCGGTACCAACCGTATCGTCGCCAACAGCAACGTTGGCTAGGTAATCGTCTACCTTACCGGCATCCCCCTTGATGCCGTCTTCAAGCTCAGCCTTAAACTCAGCCTCCAGACTCTCTCTCTTGCACTTAATCTCGGCCTCTACAGCCTCGATTTCTTTGTCGATGTCTTCTAACTTCATATCATCTTTCTCTCATTGATTGTTAATCTATTCGCATTAGCAACTGTCCTTTCGCTCTAGGTTGCTGCGCCGTTGCGCCGTGCCCGTTGACACACAATCAGATTGAATCTCGTAGTTGTTTCAGCCTCATTAGCTTGTATTGCGCCTCTGTCTGTTGGCGCTTGGTTTTCTCTCTCTCATATTTCTGTTGAGCAATGGCCAATTCCTTCTCCATCCTTGAGATGTCAGCGTGTTTTACCTTTGGCTCTTCTGGCTCTGGCGTGGTCGTCTCGTGCTCTTGCCTGGCCTGCTCGCCGTCTTTGACGACCTCACGGATAGCCTCCACCAACCGGACATCAGATGGCTCAACAGCTTCAACCTCTTTCTCAAGCTCCTCGGCCTCCTGCTCATCAACCTGTGCCGAGAATGCAAACGCCTGGGCCTGCCTGAATCTTGGATTGGTGACGACCGCAAAACCGGTCAGCTTGAGGTCATCGAGCCATTTGATGTAGTTTCCCGAGCCGTCAACCGTCACCCGGTCCTCTTTGCTAGCGTCATAGCGGACGGCCTCAAGGCTGACCCCCGTAACGATGCCCAGCTTGATTTGCTTGTATAGGTCTTTACCTAGCTCGGTATCAGGGAGCTGCATCTCAAACCATACGCCATCAGGCCGATGCTCAAGCTCGATGTTGCTGGCGGTGGTCCCTATCTGCTCTACAGCGTGGTCGCTATGCTCAACGTTGGCGTTGATGTCATAGGCCCCAGAATCAATCTCAGCAATAGAACGCTTGAAGGCATCAGGTACGACTACCCAATACATCTTGCGGCCTGACTTGAGGCTAAACGGTTCGCTCTTGGCGTTGTATTTGATTATCCATCCGCCGATTCGGTTGTCGGTCAGCAGTGGCGAATCAACGATTGAGCCTAGCAGTCTAATATGTCTCATCTCTTTCCTCTCAGTTAGGAATAATCCAGCTGGTATAATTGCCGTCTCTCTTGACCGGCGGATGCGTGACCGCAAACGGGTCCGTTGCGAACGGTTCTAAGATTGGCTTAACAACGCCGTCATATGGTTGCCCTACCCACCGCAGCTCTTTGACGCCCTGCTGTAAATACACCTCTCTCGCCGTTGCGTTGATGAGCCTGTGGGTCTCGTAGTCAGGGTCGGTCTGTTGACGCTCAAGGCGAACAGTAGCGCCATCCGCATACTTGTCGGCCAGCTGGGCGACGTTGATGCCTGGTCCCTCCGCTACCTCTGCCCCAACAGCCTGGATGGTTGCGACGATAAGGGAGCGGTACGTATTTGCGTCGGTCGATTGCTGGGCCGCTGATATGACCGGCTTGTGTCGAGCGGCTAGGTCTCGGTACAACCTCAGATAGTCTTCGGGCGTCTTAACGCCTTCGGCGGCCAGCGCTTCGAGACGGTCAATCTCAAGGCGCTGCTTGTCCTTAAGGTATTGAGCACTCTGCATGTTGGTCGGCAGTAGCAATACGTCACCGCCCGATACCTCTGGGAGGTTGAGAGCCTGGCGATTCTCATTCGGCATATTGATGCCTGACAGTACGCCCTTGCTCATTACCTCGATACGGGTCTTTGCGTCGAGCTGGAGCAGCATCTCCGTCTTGTGTTCAACGTAAAGACCCTCATCTAGTTCGGCCTCAGTAAACAGTTTGGAATTGAACTCTGCCGCATAATCAATCAGGGTCGGATTAATGTCGTACGCCAGAAATGCCAGATTGGTCATCTCAAGGCTGTTGTAGCTTGGTTTCTCTTTCGAGTTGATGAGGTGGACTGGCACCTCACAGATGTTGGCGATGGCCCGGTCTAGGTCGGCTCTCGTCTCGATGAGCGCCATTTCCTCTGGCGTCAGATTGATATGCTGGACCTTAGTGCCTCCGCTGAGCACCGGCATTGTTGTCCTGTACTTGCTCCCTACCTTGCGCAAGAATCCTCTGGCCGATTCTGCCGCCTCTTCCCTTTTCTCTTTGCCTAATGTTTGGTCTGTAGAGAGATAGATTTTGTTGATATAAGCCGAGCCAGTGAAGTCGCTCTGATAACGCTCAACATCTACCGCCAATCCAATCGTCAGCCGGAATAGGTCATCTATCGCAAGGCCGTTGATTGGCGACAGCGACGTGACCTGAGAGCGGAGATGGATAACGTCGTCGTAGCTATAGACCGCCACGTCTGGCTCTTTATCTTTCCCCTTTCCCTTGCCCCGGAAGACCGTCAGAGCATCATCATAAACATCATTGCTCAGCACCCAATGCTTGCCATCCTCATCGACCACTCGCCTAGTCTTTTGCGGGTTGAGCCTGACCACTTCGACCGTCTTTCGCCTGACGAGGATGTAGCAGTTGCCCTCATATTTACGGTCTAATTCGCATTGCCGAAAGAAACTAGGGGCCGTCTCATAGCGGTTAGGCTTGCGCCTGAGCGCCTTGTACCACCTATGGTCAATTGCCTTCTCCCTGCCGCTGTCGGTTGGGCGGTAGATGTGGACTGGGAATGAACCAATGATGCCTGCTCGGAGATTTAGCGCCCGGTATGCTGAGGGCAGACGCCAGCTACATTTCTGGCCCTCAACATCTACCCCGTTGTAATTGATATCAAGATAAGGGTATTGCTCGGCGAACATTTCGCCTGGCGTCTTTGTACGGTCGCCTCGTTTTGCTCTCTTAAATAGGTCTAGTAATCCCATCTCTCTCAGTCGCCTATATAGATGCCGATGCCTGCGTCTTCTGTTGCCTGCTCCGCCTGATGAGCGAGTAGGCAGGTCATCGCATTAATCGTTGCGTCGATGTTGTCGATGCGGCCTCGGCCCTTTCTTTCCTTGCCCTTTTCCAGCGCCAGTCCGTAACGGGTTTCGTATACGTGGCAACAGTCGAGCTGCCATCGGAAACACGGATTAGGAAGGTGTCGTATCTTGCCGCTCAACACCAGCGATTCATATTGCTTGATGCCTGGCGTCAGTTTGCGTGAGCCTTGGTCAACTCCGACTAGCTTGCCCTCCGCAATACCTCTCTTGTTGCAGATAATCTCAAGGCTCTTGCTGAATGAAGGGTCTACCCCGACGTATTGGACGTTGTAGTCTTCGCATATCCGCTCTATCTCATCCGCAACCAACTCATCATCTATAATCTCTTCGCCCGTTACCTTGATAAATCCTCCCCTAATCCAGTCTTCGTACGGCGCTTTGTCTGTCTTGCTCAACCTCTGTATCTGCGCTTTGGCCATATAGGTGGTGTGGGTCTCGTAGTAGTTGCCATCGCCAAAGTCGTAGATACAGCTGACGGCCGTAAGGTCGGTCGTCTTTGAAGCGTCAACCCCGATATAGCAAGGCGTGTCGGGACCGATGGGAGGCTTGATGCCTTTGGGGTATTGCGCCTTGTCCCATCGCTCCGGCGAGATGTAGATTTCTTTTGCGTTGTTGACCCAGATATTGAGGCGATATCTCTTAAACTCGTTAACCTTCTCGGGGTACTGCTGGTAGTAGGCGATGAGCTGCACGAGGTCTTCTCGTAGCAGCTTGTTTTCTTGCGCCCTTGGGTTGCAGGCGAGCGCCGTGTTGATATCGAGGATGTAGTCGAGGTCATCGGAGTCTTTGGCCTCGTAGATGATGGGGAGGGTGTAGATATCCTCAATCTCGCCCGACAGGATTTGCCTGGCGTAGCGGTACTCTCTGTAGCCGCAAAAGCCCTCATTGGCGTAACCGCCAGCTGTCGAGATGATGACGTGGAGGCTGTCTTTGATACCTGATAGAGAGCCAGAGACGACCGTGTGGTATCGGTCGTCGATTAGGTGCATCTCGTCTTCTAAGAATGTCGTGGATTTGATGCCGTCGGCGCTATCCTTTTTAGAGCTGAGCAGCACGTACCGGTTGTTTTTCTTCCGATAGATAATCTCTCTGCGTCCTGGGTTGTCGTAGACCTTGAATTGGCTACGCAGCTGAGGCGAGTTATTAATCAGATTTCTGACATCGCCGAAGACGATGCCAGCTTGGCTCAGACTCGTGGCGCAGCTGTAGTGGGTCGTGTCCCGGTCTGACTGAATGAGCCTGACGATGAGCAGGATGGCTCCCAGTAGACTCTTGCCGTTCTTTTTCGGGATCCAGCAGCTGACCTTTTTCCATCTGATGCGTGACGGTTCCGGCGCTCGCCAGCTGTAGAGTTGATGGAGAATCCATTTCTGCCATTGCCCGAGACGTAACGGTTTACCGCCTAAGAATAGATACCGCTCGCAGAAGGCAATGACCTTATTGCCATATGTCGTGTCGTACGTACATCCGGCCTCGATTGCTAGCTCATCCGATTTGGTCCTGATATGGCTCTCTATCTCTCTACCCCTCGGCCCCTCAAATCATCAGCTCTTTCTCAAGGTCAATATCTCCCGCCCCGCCCATCTCTGCTAACAGTTTCTTTCTGTCTGCTGGCGTCAGGCCAAACTTGCTGAGCAGCTTGTAGGCCTTGTCATACTCCGCATCTCGACTGGTTGACGCCCCATGCCGCCTGCCGCTATCGGTGGTCCAGCCTTCCTCCTCAATCTGTTTGCTCAACGTCATATATGAGTCGAGCGACTGGGCGAGCATCGCCAAGGCAATCTCATCGTGGCGCTCGTCGTACTCGGCGAGACGTTCGGCCAGATAGGCGTAGATTTGTCTGGCCCGGTCGGTATGGAGGAGGTGTTGTTTCATCTCTCTCTATTTCCTGAATAAACGGTTTTGAGGGGCGTGAAAAATAAGCGAGCTGCGGCGGTCGGTATCCAGCTTTTTCTCATATTTCCAGACCCCCCTACCCCTTTTTCTACTCATCCATTAAAGCGGCCCTGGGTCTGCCCACGGATAGTTAGCTTCGGTCGTTATGCGCCAAGCGTGACGTACCGTCTCTCCCGAGTTCGGTATGAAATCAAACGTAACGAGGTAGGTCTTCCGAGCATCAGGTATCGCAGCCCCCGGAAGGATGAAACCAAAGTTGTAGCCGGTACTATTGACGGTCCACCTCGAATCAGTTTGCAACGAATCGAATACGGATGTTGAGACCGTTACTGATGGCTGAGATATCGCTGTTGATGTATCGTCAAGGTCTACGCTACGGCAGACAATGCTGTCAGTTGTAGCTTGCGTTATACGTGTTCCGTCCGTCCACCGAACGTCAGCCATTAAGTAAACGGCGGTATCTGCCAGCGCCTCGACGCTTGTCGTAATCATCTTTCTCTAATCTCCTATCCCGCTGCCGCCACAACGCCAACCGTGTAGTAATCGGCTGCGTTAACTGACCTTGCAGCTGATGCGGCTGAGGAGCCTGCAAGGTAGTAGTCCTGGGGCATCTTGCCTGACGCTGGGATGACGATGAACGGCGATAGTACCATCGTGAGCCATCCATCAGGCTCTACCTCGAACCAGTCCTGAGCGCTGAGCGTTTCATAGTCGGTGGTTGTCATTCGCCTGGCTCCGGTCGTTGCGTCTCTTTAATAGTTCGAGATAGTTCCTCATATTCCTTTTTGTTTCGGTCTTTGAGGAGATGCAATGCTTCGTGGGCATCGACGCTCAATGACATCAGGTTGCGCCAGTCGTACGGCGCGCCCCCTTCTGACAGAGGCTCGATGTGGTGGACGCATTCTGCCGGGACGATGCGACCGTAGTGGAGGGAGTATTAGCATAGCGGGTAGTTGGCTATGTAGCAGTTGCGGACCCTGCGCCAGCGATAGTTGTAGTATCGTTTCCAATCCGGCTGATGGGTGACTACTTTGATGGTGGCGCTGTTGGTTTTGATGTTGATGCTCTTCATACATACAGATACTGAGCATCTTGGCCGTATTCCTTTGCGCATTAATATGAGCGGCAAGTCTGCTAGGACCGGCCGCTCGGATAGGAGAAATACTGTGTCTAGTTATCTATCGACATATATACTGCCTGTAGCACACTACCTTGATGCTAGCGGGTCGCCTTCCGATGCAAAGCGACCATATTCGTCTCGTAGATAGTCGTAACTATGTGGCGACTTCTGCGTAGCAGCATAAAGTACCATGTGATTAGCACTGAGCGTACTCTCAATGATACTGCCTAGACATGCTGATTGAGATACGCTTGACCCAATCCAGCCGTTGCGTAGCAATGCGGTGAATTGGGTGTTACTGAAATGCCTATCACAATTATCCCAATTAAAGATTCTGCCTCCTTTAGGACCTATTGTTCTCTCCGATTTCAAAAGCCTACGCCATAGAGTCAATGGAATGTACATTCCCTGCACCATACTCTCGTCAGTTGCCCGATAAGAATTGTGGCTACACAGCTTGAAATAAAATGGATGACTCGTAAGCCGGAAGTCATTAACACTATCTGCTGCCTGTCTCGTTTTCTGCTTAAGCAATTTTTCAATATCCAGCATACGAGATATCTCTTTGTTATGGCTTTTGTCGCCACTGGGTCGGTATCCGGCATCCCTACCTGATTTCCCAAGCATCCGCTTATATTGCACCATTACAAAGGATTGGTACCGGTGATTGTAATAGATTAGGTCTACTCCGAGCGTTTCTTCTAATGGCTGGCGGTTGCAATTTATTATTGTTAACCGCTCAGTGTAGTTCTCCATAACAACTTCACCTACTTGGTTTCGACGGGCAACCTCCATTCCCGGAAATGTGGCATGGTCGTGTTGTATCTGCACATCTTCTCGGATTGGTACGTCTTGCAAGCGTGTGATAAACGGCGCAGATGACGTTGATGGTATATCAGCCTCACGCAGAAGACGCTTTCTGTATCTTGCACCGCCCCAGGTTTCGACCGCGCATGCAATTGCATCGCGCTCATACAACTCTATGTCATTAGATATCTTTGCCCTAGTATTTCGCATGGCCTCCAATCGCTTCTGGAGATTGTCAATTGCGCGACGGGCCGAGCGACTACTAGCCTTGATTACCTTGATTGTTTCTTCCCAAGTGCGCAGAGATACTCGGCGTGTTCCTGTTTCCAGAAATCCAGCATATTTCACAAACCGTGGCGGCAACTGTGCCGTGATTTCATTTATAGGTATCCTCAATTTAATTAGATTTGCTACTAAGATTTTCTTTTGCCCTGTTGCCACAAGGTTGCCAGGCCGAGCAATACCGATGTAGTCTACGAGGTTACCTGACACACTCACTAGCGCCAGCTCTGGGCCTGAAATGCTTATTTCTGCGCTGTCGATAACTTCAGTGAATGCATTATCAATATCGATTCGCCCTTCAACCTTGTATGACCTCTGTCCTTGACCGCACGATATTGCTAGTCCGCCCTTCATTGATATTCCCCAAAACTGTGAGCATTGATTTATGCCTTAGCTTAATCGTGCAGCTATTCTATCAGACCTCAATCGTATACAAAAAAGACCGCTCCAATTAGAAGCGTATCGGCTTTATGCGTGACTGATTACACCCTCTCGTCCACAGCCTTGACACAGACAGCCAACGCCATTTGTAGCGCCATCCGGTAGACAACGATTGAAGCACCCACTTAGACTGCGGTCTCTCTCTTCGCCACGCCCTCGACTGCTGCGTTTTGACCATCTTTTTACGAAATATCATGTTCATGCGTGTCTCGTTTGGTGAAAGGCTCCGCCCCCTTGGCGGGAGTAAGGTGTTTACGCCGACTCTCATCGGCGGAGAGCAAACGCTTATAGCGCATGCCCATTTCTATAGCGCTTCTGCGCTTGTTGCGAACCCCTTGTAGGAGGCGGAGCTGAAGCCGGACCGCCGCCGTTAAGCTGGCGGCCCAGCGAGTGCCACTATCTTTTCTATGATTCTTTTCGGTTCGTCCGGAGTTTAGGCCACCTGATTTACCCTCTCGTTGGCATACTCGACATACTCAGGCGTACAATCGCAGCCGGAGTATTGACGGTTCATCTGTTTAGCTACGGCGCAGGTCGTACCGCTTCCGCAGAAAGGGTCCAATACAAGGTCACCCTCAAAAGAAAACAACAGGACAAGCTGCTCGATGAGTTTTTCCGGGAAAGGATGAGGATGGCCGTCTGGATTCTTTTTCGTCTTGCGATGCGTATGTTGCGGACCAAACTGCCAAGGCGACATTGCTTTCAGCTTGGCATCTTCTTGACGGATGTCTTCTGGCGCATTCGTAATATTTTTGAGGCTTTCGTTGCCTTTGGCAAAGAGCAGTATGTACTCGTGATTATTGATAGGACGAATCGCCTTACTCTCTCTGCTAACAGCGCCGTACTGATTGCCTTGTCCAGGCGCATTTTGCTTGTCCCAGATAATCGGCCCCATCCGCCAGTAACCAATCTCAATTGCCATCAGTTCCAGCCAAGCGACGACGGGGTAGCGAAAGAACAGCTTACGCTCGTTTGAGTCGGGATGATTGCGAGTTGATATCTCGTCGATGTTCAATGCAACGATACCTCCCGGGCGCAAGACTCGGTAACAATCCTCAAGCGTCTCCCTCATTAAATCTTTGTAGCGGTCAATAGTCAGACCAGGATTCCAATTCCCGCCGTGGTCCTCTATGACGCCAAGGTATGGCGGACTTGTTACGACAAGGGTAACCGACTCATCAGGTATCAACGCAAAATGCTCCGCAGCTAGCGCTTCATTGATGACGTTGATGTACTTCGATGGCTTGCGCTTCTTGCGCTTACCGCCTTTCGGATTAGCGGAAAAGTCATTGACTTGGATGGCCCGGCTACCAGTCCCATTCTTGTTGTTTTTCTTCTTAATCTTTTTCTTGCTGACCATCTGCCCGATGGTGGTCTTTCCGTTTTCCAAGTCAGCCAAGTAACCCGCCGCCTGACTGGTCTTGCACAGCTTCGGGTCAACTAGGTAATCATGCACTTGCTGGGCTTGGGACATCAAGCCGGTGCTGACGCCAACCATCGCCGACGCTTCGGCCCATTTGTCTCCCTTGCCGTTGGCCCGTTTCTCCATAAATGAAGAGATGTAGTCGAGCGCCAGCATCGCTCGCTGCCAATTGTTGAGATGACGACGGCAACAGTTGCGCCTGATGCGCTCTCGGATAGCAGCTGCCTCATCCTCTAGCTCGACCTCAAAGACCGGGCAACGCTCGAAACCCAGCTTGAGATAGAGTTGGAGCCTGGCGCATCCGTCGATGACTTGACTGCCCCAAACAATCAGAGGCTCGGTGATGCCATCTCGCAAAATGGATTGCTCGATTGAGTCCAGCGACTCCGGCGACATCGGCGGCAGATTGGCCCGGAGGCACAGGTCTGTCTGGAGGTCGGCGAGAGTCGCTACGGTAGTGGCGGTGTTATCCATGCCTACCGCATGGCGGAGGCGTTCACGGGAGCGCCAACAGATTCATAATTTGCAATTAGCTATATACTCACGACTTATATATTTTGGCATGTGTATCTTTTGCAGTATATGCATAGAATATGTGCCTACTGCATAATTCTGGTATTCTGCCGATGGTCATTTTGGCTCCCCAGAGGCTACAGAGATGACAGAGCCCACGACATCGGACGACCTGCGCAAAACCATCGCCAAGCGGATGCGAGACAATGGCATCACTCAATGGCATCTAGCGGATGCGAGCGGCATCTCGCAGTCCCAGATTAGCCGCTTTCTGAATGGAGAAAGTAGCCTGAGCCTAAAGAGACTCGACACCATCATCAGACTGCTTGGCGGAGGGTCGTGGTCGTGGTCGTTTGTGCGGAGTAGTTCGATACACGACAACCTCAACCGAGCTGTGGCTGAGCGGAAAGACATGGCTGAGCGACAAGCTTTGGCCGAGCGCCTGCGGTCAGCTGCCGAACAAATTACCGAGCAAATAAAGACAATATCATTTGATGAGCTAGACGAAGATGAGCTAAACGAATTGGAGAGTTAATTCCTGAAATAGGAATAGATGAATCAGTTCCGACCACTAAACGTATCGCCATCATCTGAGTCGTAAATATGCCCAATAAGCTATTTGTGTAAAACATTACTCCAACGGGGAACCCGCCATAAAAGAAAAGATATATATCGTCGCCTCAATCTATTTCTACAATTTATCCTGAGAAGTTTTTCTGGATTTTCTGCCCAGACGCTAAAGGTTTTTCCGCATATATATCGAATTGATTAGTAGCGATGGGGTATCTCAGGCTGGTGAGTACAGAGTTGGTAGAATGATTCTACAATCTACTGAGTCGGTACTCGCCGGCACACGGCCCAGCAATACCCCAATACTGCTGGGCTTTTTATTTGGCAAATGACAACTGAATGGTCAGCTGACCCCGACAGCAAATCCAATGAACGGTTAACCCCGAATCGGAAAAGCGCGGCATAATGGCGCTACCAACAATTATGCAGCAGTAAACCCAACCTACAGTTAGCTTCGCATGACCAACGGTTGGGCAGAGCAGCTCATCTCATCTCATTAGTTTGCCAGAGATGAGTGTGTCTGATTCGTCTGCTAAAACAAAACGAGTAAAGCCAGCTATTGATGAAGAATATAACGATGCAGCAATAATGCAGCTTCTAGGTATGGATAATGCAGAGATCGATTAGATTCGGTTACTGACAAGACAATGCATCTAACTGGCCTAGATGGTTAACTAATCAAATGACCAGGCGGTAGTGGCAGTTGAAAGCGGTAACAAACTATTCAAAACCAAACCGTAATCGGCATTTCTCTCTTTCAAAAAGGGAAATCCGAAGCGCCAGTATGGCATTCCTCTATATACACACAATCCAGCATAATGAGTAGCTTGAGATGGCTTGAGAACGTGAGCAACCTTCGCTTGCGCTGCGGTTGCCGCATCCTCCCGCTCTCGGCGGACCTCGGCGGGAGGAAAGGAGGGACATTCCGCCTTCGCTGACGCTCGGCGGGATTTATTCCTTTTCTCCAATACAAAACCTTCATTTGTGGAGGCTTTGCGCAGCGTAGGCGGAGCGTAAGCGCAGACGTAGCGCAGCAATCTGGGTGAATTATAAAGAACAAAAGAGAACACCGCCGAAGGCGGAACGTCCAGCATCCGCCGAAGCGTAGCGGAGGGGGATGGTCCGCATTGCCGTGAGGCGGCAAGGATGCCGCCGGGAGGCAATCGGTTTAGCTCTCAGGCCCCTCAAAAGCCAACAGGATGTTGGCGCGGGCCGTCACCCTAAATGGCCACTATTGCGCGCACGCTTAATTGAGAGGAGAAAAGATGAGAGAAGCAAGGCCTTGCCTATTTGATTTAGGTACGCATATGAAGATGATGATGGATTTGGAGAAAGACAAAACGCACGGGAGATTCAAGCCGTCTCAGGCCAGAGAGGTGAAGACATACATTAATTTACAGACGTATGCGGAGCTGGAGGCGAAGGCAAAAGAGACTGACCGAGATATTTCGTCTACCTTGAGGCAGGCTATCTACCAGTACCTTGAATCCTAATTGGTTTCAGAAACCTCCCGCCATTTCTTGCGATGGTGGAATATGACATCTGTGACATTGTCTTCTGGGTACTGAGTAGGCGTTGTATTGGCGAACGTACCAACAAGCTCGCCATCCACTATACTTAGGGGATTAAACTCCCCCTGATATCGCTTACCTATGTCAGGCCTCCTATAGGTCATTGCAGACTTAGCGATATATGAAGCACCTGATTTTTTAACTTCGACATTATATAGGCCATCAAACAACTCACCGCGCAAGCGTTTCCACCACGCACGAACTCCAAATATGTCTCCTGTCTTAGATAGATCTCGGTTATAAGTTAGACTCAAGACGCCCATCCATACCTGTTGACCGGGTATTCGATACAGAATTGACAAGTGCCCAGACACAAAGCACGGTTGTCGTGTTTCAGCTCGGCTCTTCCATTGAGCCAATTCCCATCGCCCAATGAGTTCATCATCGCCCTCGAATACGCTAAGCAATCGAGCTATTGCTGACGTGATTTCGCTGCAACGACTACGTAGCGCCCGCTTGTTCAACATATCGCTTACATTTATACTTATAACGCTGTTGTTAACAGCTACATTAGCAAGAAGACCCATAGTAGATTCTCCTCTTAAATGTATAGATTTCCCTTATCTTATTGTTATTATATAAAGGAACAAGCCGAATAAAATGCTATTTAGCGGTATTTTGCTCGAATCAATGAGCCATCCATAACCGCTTAAATTGAACGCAATCGTTTGATTCTGAGTTTTAACCCACTCGCCTGAGATGCGGGGCCTTTGTAGCTCCATTATTCGTAGGCGTTTCGCCAGAATGCGCCACATCGTTAGAAACCATTGGCAAATACTGTATCAAGCTCTGAGGCTGTATGTATCTCGGCGCAAAGCCCCCCGCCAACGCCTCGATATCGTCCTGAGAAAGCACCTCCGTCCATATCGCAAACTCAGCTAAATAACCGTCCCACTCCCTGCCTGTCGAATGGTTCCAGCTTCCGTGCTTCATATTGGCAGTCGCTAAAGGCAGAGCGTTATAGGTAGAACCCGAACCGATATTCCCGCTACCATCAACGTGGATAGCGTACGCCCCGGCGGCGCTATCAACGGTAACTGCGACGTGATGCCACGTATCTAACGAATAAGCGTTGTTACCCGTTCGGTAATCAGCCAAATTGACGCTGAGCCCTATTTGCCTTGTAGACGGCCAACACCATACGTTATAGCCATTCGTGCCGGTATGGTTTGTTGACTTGTCTACGATACGTTGATAGTCATCTCCGCCAGAGCGTTGGTAGAACCAACACGAAATCGTCGCATCGTTCCAATTAAGCATCAACGGATTCCCGGAAGTAATTGAGCCGTAATCCAGCTCATCTGTTAAACCGTCAAACTCTAAAGCCATCTTTATTGCCTTATCACCATAAACAACAGCTCAGCATCGCCAGTCATCGTATCGCCAGCGTCGCCCGTGTCTCTGGAAACACGCAACGAAATGACATCGCCAGCGCTGGCAGATGATAAATCGATACTTGATATAGTTGATTTGTTTATCTGGCCATTAGTGCCCGATGTCGTGTCGGTAGAACTGCCAGCCGATGCCCAGGTTTGCGTGTCGATTGAGCCTGTCGCATATAAATCTGATTCCAAATCCCAAGCTACGTCACCCGTAGTGGCTGATGTTGCTGTCCAGTACAGCTCAACGGTAAAATTGACTGACGTATCTATATAAGATGGGATGATATAATTGAAGATAGCGTATTCGGTTGTTGAGGCGTCAAAGTCTAGGACGCTGAAATTACCTCTGGCATCTAATGTTGCGTTGTTTGATGCTGGCGGGTTGTTATCAAGCGGGCCGAATCGTTCGTATGCTTGCGAGGCGTCTACATATGCTTTGTTGGCCGCATCTGTTGAGGCTGTTGGGGTTGCGAGTTCTGTTATTTTGTTCGAGTTACAATCGAGGTTGCCATTGATGCTTGGCGTGGTATTTTTTACGAAGTTGGCGGTTGATACGCCTGCATCGACGAGCGTGTCATCGGCTGCTATACCGACGAAGTTAGCTGTTACGCCGCTTGCGATGGTTACTTCTGAGCCAGCGTGAGTATGGGAAGTATCAGCCTTGCCCGCAATGGCTGAGGTGTTGGTTGCAATGTTGCTTGTATTGGTAGCGATATCAGAGGCGTGAGCAACGATGTCTGCGGTGTTGGTCTCAAGCTGGTCTGCGATATAAGTAAAATTATCGTTGAGCGCAAGACCTCCTGCGCCAGATGGCGTCACGTCTAATCGTTTCAGGTTTTTGTATGTTTCAAGGTTAGCCATCTCTCCCCTTATCCGTCGAGCAACAACCACTCGATGTATGCGCCTGACGACCCTTCTGCTCTAGCCTGCAAAGCGACCTGCGCTGGCGCAAACAAGTGAGCGTCGCCGGGCAAGATGGTCGTGTACACTTCGTAGGTACCTGTACGGTCGTACCCGACCGTAAGCGGCACGTCATCGGTCGATAGGTTCTTTACCCACAATAATCGTGCCGTCAGGATTTCATTGGTATCAATGTTGAGGTCTTCGGCTACAGAGCCTAGATACTGGACGCCTGAGCTGACGCCTGAAAGTACCCAGTCTCCTCGAACATCATCGGTTTTAGTTGTTTTTAAACCGGTCGCCGTGTCCTCAACGGTCAAGGCGAGTCGGTACTTAATCTCATTGGCCATCTATCTCTCTCTCGAATGGTTAAGCATATATATATGATTCGACGGAGAGGGACCGAATACCTTTTGGGGCGCAAGAAAAAGCCCCGGCCGGAAAGGAGACAACCGGACGGGGCAATGACAGTTATTACTTCCTATTCAAAGAAAGCTACCTCAATACCTCTTTCCCCATCGCCTCAATTGCCTGTGCAAACTTGGTTCTACTCGGCTTGATGTAATGCTTGGCCGCAATTCCCGATGGGACATCCGCCAGATAATCGGTAGCCATCGACAAATCATAATGCTCGGCCATCCAGCTAGCCCCAGTCTTACGGATGGTCTTAGGCGGTAATTTTGGTTGCTTGTTACCGAGCTTGCGATAGGTGCGAGAGACGGCGCTGTGGATGTTGTCGGTCTTTTTCATCTTGCCGGATTCCTGGTCACGCCATTTCTTTATCAGGCAATCCCCCTTGCTGTTTGTCAAAGCCAGCTCGCCTCTCTTATTCATCTCAGCCCTGAGCAATTCAAGGGTCTCATCCCAAAGGGGGTAGGTGATGGTCGGAGCGTTGGTGTGATGGGCGGTCTTGCTGCGCTGTCGCTTGATGGTCCCTTTCTTCAAATCAACCTCTGACCTCTTGAGACTGGCGATATCGGTGCCATACATCCCGCAATTAATCATCAGAAGAAAATAGAGCTTGGTCCGGTCAGACGAACTGGCAAGTAGCTTTCTGAGGCTACCCATCGGCATCGGCTGTACTGCTGCTATCTCAACCCTGAATATCAGGTCTTTGGACTCGATGTTGCCGGGGAGACCCATCAAGCCAAGCTCGGCCCTATTGCGGATGAATTGCTTGAGGGCCTGGAATAGCTCTTTTTTGTACTTGGCGGAGTAATCCAGACCCATCAGATGGGTGTGGTAAGCCTCTAGGGTCGCAGCATCAATCTCCTCAATCGCCCGACCTGCCCCATACCATTCGACAAACTTCTCTAAGAAGATGCGGAGGGCATCGGCCCGGTCATATGACCTTTGGCCATTGTCGGCTTGAGCGTGTTTGCGGGCTAGGAACTGAGCGACGTGGAAGGCAACGTCTGAGTTAGCTTGCTTGGTTGTCTCTGCTCTGTTGAGTCGGTCCATCCATACCCATTTGCTTGCCTCAGAACCGCCCGCAATCGGGTCTCTATCCCATTGGTCGGGGTATGGCGCTTCGGGGTCTTCCGCTTTCCTGCGCAGCTCCGCTGCCTCTCTCAACATCTGAGCCGCTGAGGTCGGGTCAGGATTGACCGACGCATATTGCTCTCGGCGTTTTGCTGCGTGGATATATGCCTTGCTTGCCGCCGTTTGAGACGCCCCATCAATCTCTTTCCTGCGCGCGATGAACTCCTCCAGGGCGGCATCGTGATTGGTACGGTTTCGCTCGCCGCTCTCATCTCCCTTGAGGTAAAGCGTTTGGCCTTTGTGTTTCCTTTTGTATTGCTGGCGAGGATTCCACCAAGTCAATGATTCCCACGATGGTTTGTTGTTCTTCTTAGCCACAGATGTATCCCCTTCTGTACCCCCTTTTTGTTAAGGGGATACACGAACACAGCGCTCTCATTTCGATTGCACCGTACTCCCCGTTTGTACCCCTTTCAAGCTAAAACTTGCCCGAAAGGGGTACAAAATCAGCGTTTTTGGACTAAAAATAGCTATTTGGTTTGTTCGGGACGCAGAGGTCGCAGGTTCAAATCCTGTCACCCCGACCATTTTTCACAAAAGACCCTTCGGCCAACACGTCGAAGGGTTTTTTCATGTCGTAACACAAGGTTGCACCGTCCAAACGGTAGTCCGATCCAACGATTTCGAGGATCTGGCGTTTCTCGATCACATCGGCCCCAAGCCAACGGTCTGCAAGACTTTGCGAGAGTTCAAACACTCTCAACGCTGTGTCGCCCATTTCTTCGTTGGTGCGGTCGCACGCTTCGATCTGGAGCGAGAGGTCGGCGGCCCGGTCCCTGAGTTCCGTGTGCTTGGCGGCGTAGGTGTCGGCTTCGATCTCCTCCAGAAGCCGCAGGTTCAAGAGTTGGTCTTGCTGGTTCCGCACGATGGTGAGTTGGCGGTTGAGGTCGTCCAACTGCCGCTTGGTCATTTTCTGGTCGTCTTTGGCTCTGGTCCTAATGACGTCCCGGAACCAGTCGCGGACTTCCTCATCGTCAATGCGGATGCGGCTGAACATCGCCATGACCTGTTCGTCCAGGGCGGCTTCCGTCAGGCGAATCCGTGGATGGCCCTTGCTGTTGTAGCGGGAGCAGCGGTAGTAGTGATACTCCCGCTCACCATTCTTGGTTTTCTTGATACGGTTCTCGCCGGTGATGAAGCTGCCACAGTGACCGCAGCGGATGAGACTGCCCGCGTAAGTTAACTCATGGGATTGATACCGCTTATTGCCAAGAAGCGTTTGCACACGGTTGAAGGTCTCGCGGTCCACGATGGGCTCCTGATTGCCGGGATACCACTGGCCTCGGAACGGGATTTCTCCGATGTACGAGCGATCTATGAGGATCGAATGCAGCTTGCTGCGGACGAAGCGGGGCTGGGACTCCAGATAGTGGATGCCTTCCATCCTGAGTTGGTCGCCCAGCGTGTCCAGCGAGTGACGGTGGTAGGCGTAAAGCTCAAAGATGCGTTTGATCTTGGGGGCCTTGATGGGATCGACCTCGATCAGGCTCCGGCCTGCATGACGCACGTTCACATAGCCGTAGGGAGCCTTGCCGACAAACAGGCCGCTTTCGACCCGCCGCTTCTGGCCCTCGCGGATGTCTAAGGATTGCTGCTCGGTATAGAACGTGGCCATGTTGGCCAGTGTTCGCCGCATCATGCGGCCTGCGGGCGTGTTCTCCGTGGGTTGGCTCACATAAATGGCGGGCACGCCATGATCGGCTTCCAGCCGTTCCACTTCCACGTAATCAAACAGATTGCGGGCGGCCCGGTCGACCTTGAAGAATAAAACGCCGTCCAGCTTCCGGGCGTTCTTGCGGGCGTAGGCTAAGAGTTCTTTGAAGGCCTTGCGTTCGTCTTTCTTACTGGCGGTCTCGGCGATGCGGTAGAGCTTGACGATCTTGCCGCTGTTCTGAGTTGCATATCGTTGCAGGGCTTCTTCCTGAATCTCCAGTGAGAAGCCTTCACGTTCCTGCTCGCGGCTAGAGACACGGGCGAGGGCCACGAACTGCTTCACCCGTCTATGGGTCTTCGGTTTGGTCTTGTGTTGAGTTTGGGTTTTCATGGGTGGGCTCCAGTATGTCGACAAGACGCCCCGTGGTTCGCAAAATGCTCACAGCATCGTCTTGAGTGAGGGGTTGAGAATAATAGGGCTGCCAAACGGCCAAGGTGCGACGAATCAAGTCGGGCGTGATCCAAGACGGCAGCCCCGCCGGTGGCATGCCCGGCGGCGTAGGTGTGCTCCCATTGGTTGGATCGTCTCGGCGTATCACAGCGGTTTCCCGGCCCACCTTGCAGTGGGCGGACGGTGTCCTTCTTCATTAAGTGGTTAGACCGGCGAGCGTTCCCCTCTAAAGTGTCCCAACCCGCCTTGGAGTTGCACACCAAATGGAAAACGCTCTCGCTCTGCCGCCGCTGAAAGGGATATAACACGGATTGCGGGTCCTCCGCAGCATTTGTCTCCATGGAAAATCGAGTGGAGCTGTGGCTCATACTTCACCTGTGGTTGATCCGTGTGGTATATTTATGCCAGACATCAGACCTAGAAGAAAGGGAGACTTACCCCCATCTGACACTGATTGACTGACAATTTGTTGACTAGACGGTCTAGTCGTTTCTTCACCATCAAACCGCCAAGTATTTCGGCCAGTCGGCCGGGATTCATGCTTAGGAACGGATCTGACCGGGCTTCACACCCGCGTTTTCTACGTGGGCGATTTCTTTTCCATGACATCGCCAACCTCGCGGGGCCTGATGCCCGGTGGACTCCACCGAGCATGAAGGCCTTGGCGGGCCTGATGGTGAGGTCGGAGTCCACTGGACTCCGAGCCCCGTTTTTTTCTATGCCCGCCGAATGGCGAGGAGAAAGGGTTCGCGATGTTTAGGAATCATGTTCTGGGATTGAGTCTGGGAATCGGAATGTGTGTAACGAGTGCCGCCACGGCGGTGGTGGAGTACACCGCCGCACTCGTCGTCCAGGAGGGAGAGCAGGCCCTCGATGCCCCACCTGGGGCGGTGTTCGCCCCGGGCCGAGCTTTCCAACTGAGTATGTTGGGCAATGGTGACGTGGTGTTTGCCAAGACCTTGCAGCAAGGTGCAGGCGGTATCAACTTCACAAATGACCGTGGTGTGTGGATGGGCCAGCGAGGCTCTGTATCGGCCATCGCCAAAGGCGGCGATATCGCCCCCGGCGTGCCGGGCAATGTGCCGTTCGCCTTTGGGTTTGACATCAAGGTGAATGAGGCCGGTCAATACGCCATCACAGCAACGCTCGATGACACGGTGCCGGGTATAGACAATACGAATAATCGCGGCATCTGGTATGGCGAAGCGGGCCAACCGTTGACCTTGCTTGCCCGTGATGGCGATTCTGTCCCAAGCGTGCCCGGGGCCACCTACGATTCTCTTCGGGTCGAAGATATCGACAGCTTTTCCGGGCAGGTGCTCATGAGCAACACGCTCACCGTTGGGGTTGGTGGCGTGACGAGCAGCAACAATGATCTCATCATGGTCGGCACCCCCGGCAACGTGCAAACTGTATTCCGACAAGATGACCCGGCACCGGGTACAAGCGGGCTGGCGTTCGATCAATTCACACTGGTGCAATCAACACCGGTCGGTGATGTGGCTGTCTCAGCCCTCACGTCAGCCAGCTTTAACAATGGGATCTGGTTTGGCCCTCCCAATAATCCGTCGCTGGTCGCCAAGACAGGCGATCCCGCTCCCGAGCTGCGGAACGGTGCCGTGTTCGATTTTGTGTCGCACCTTGCCGTCAACGGCCCCGGTCAGATGATCTTTCAAGGGGGCGAATTGTTTGCCGCGGTGAATACCGGCGTATTCTTCTTAGATGGTGGTAGCCGGTCATTGATCCTCCAAGAGGGCGAGGCCATACCGGGCGTAACCTCCAGCATGACGTATTCGGGCTCTCCTTTTGCCGCTCTCAATGAAGCGGGACGCTACGCGATGACGGCCCGTGTTGACCTGCCATCCGGGGCCACAGAGAACGCCATGCTCATTAATGATCCCGCAGGTGGCTTCACCTTCATCAGCCTGTCTGGTGTTGACACAGACACCCTTCCGTCAGGGGCTCGCTTTAGCAGTTATCAGCCTTCATTCGTCGATGACAGTGACACCTTACTGATATATGCGGGTCTTGAGGAAGGCTTCGGCGGCATCACCCCTGCCAACAATGAAGGGCTTTGGCTTTACGATGATGTGCACGGGCTACAGAAGATCTTCCAGAAAGGGGATCTGTTTGATATCAACCCCGACCCGTTGATTGACGACCTGCACGCCATCACCGCATTCTCGTTCGGCCACGTCGACGAGTTCAATCGCCTGCCGGTCAGCTTCGAGTTGGACGGTGCCCCCGATGGCGTCTACATCCTCACGCTTGTGCCTGAACCCTCAGCCCTCGCGTTGCTCGCCTTGGGCAGTCTGGCGATGCTTCGCCGCCAAGCCTGATTCCCCCCTTTACCAGTCTTCCCCCACCCAGCCGCCTTCAAGGTGGCTGGGTTTTCTTTTCCATGCCCTTCAAATGCCCTTGAAGGGCCCAAAGAACAGTACGTCTGCTGCTGGATCGGAATCGCCGTCGGGTCTCACCCCCAGCCCGCCAGGGCCCCGGACCCGACGGTGAGGCCGAGGAAGCAGCAGATCCCCCGCTGCTGGACGGTTTGAGCTTGAGTATCCTCCTCTTTGCGTACATAGCTGCTCTCTCTTGACGTCGCGAGTAGTTTCAATTACGTATACATACTGGGGTAATTTCGGACAGTCCATTTGGCAGCCCAAACTTCTCTGTCGCACAATATGGCAGATGAGAGTTGCTATTCTTATGCGCATATAACTGACGCAAATTCTTATAACACAATATGTTGCGCTCAAAACAACTGCGTGCTACTATAGGCAGTGGTTTTGCCTTTGTCTTTGGCAAATGGCAAGGCCGTAGAATTTCGGGAATCGAAACGAGGCCGTAAAGAGGCATACCCCTCAACCTGCTTCTGAAATTCACCGGCAACGACAGCATTGATGTGGCCCGGCTAAAGCCGTGCTCGTTATGCCATAAAGGATATGCGTAAGAAGACAATTGATGAGCAAAGTACAACTAAAAAAGACACGAGGAATCTCGCGACCAGTGGAACGCGAGTTATGGGCAAGAGCAGGAGGTCGATGTCAATTCAGAGGTTGCAACCAGATCCTGTATCGATCGCCAGTCACAAACGAGCCAGTTCATCATGCCGAGAAAGCACACATTTATTCATTCTCAGAAAAAGGACCACGCGGATGGGGACTATATAGAAAGAACCGCTCAGGCATCAATGACATCGACAATCTCATGTTGGTATGCCAGTCGTGCCATGTTGAAATCGATGAACTGCCTGACGGGGGCAGGTATTCAGCTCAATTGCTCAAACAATGGAAGCATGAACACGAATCACGCGTGGCCATCGTGACAGGAATTTCGCCAAACAGAAAATCACAAGTCATCCACTACTGCCAGAATGTTGGCAACACACGGACAACAATTGACCGCCATCAATCAGCCGAAGCATTATTTCCTGACTGGTACCCTGCAACAGAGCTACCACTCACACTGGATATGACCTGGGAAGGCAAAGACAACAGTGACGAATACTGGATCACTGAACACGATAATCTATTACAAGTATTCAACCAGAAAATAGCCCCAATGCTCAATGGGCATCACCATTTTTCGGTCTTTGGGTTTGCAACGATTCCATTGCTAATCCGCCTTGGAACATTGTTTACAGATAAAGTCCAAGTAGAGACTTACCAATTACACCGCGAGCCCACTCCAAATTGGAGATGGGAAGATCATCCTTCTGAGTTTAGCTTTCCAATTAACAAGCCTGACCATACCAATGGGGCCCCTACACTAGCCCTTTCACTTAGTGCAAATATCTCACATGATCGCATTCACAGGGTATGTCCGAATACCTGCATCTGGGAATTAACAATTGAGAATCCACACAATGATTTTCTGAGAAGCAGAGCCCAAAGAAGTGCATTTCGAACACGTGCCCGAAGAATTCTAGCAGATATTGCGGCGGCCCATGGAAACGATGTACCCATATCAATCTTCCCTGCAATACCTGTAGCGGCTGCTATTGAGTTCGGGCGCATAAGAATGGAGAAAGCAGACAACCCTTGGATTATCTACGACCAAAATAATACTCGTCAGACATTTGTAAAAGCCATAGAGATTAAGGACCTTAGATCATGAATACCGAGACAAAAAAACAACTCATTCAAGCAATTGCTGGATCACTTGACGTACCGGATTCCGCCTATGAAGATGCTGCAAATAGGTACGCGGATATTCAGAATTGGCTTAGTGACTCGAAGAAGTCAACTGTAGCTGATTACAGCCCCGCCATTTCTCCTCAAGGATCATTTCGTCTGGGAACTGTAGTGAGACCCTGGAAACGTGATGACTACGATTTAGATTTAACCTGTAATCTAACAGAAGGTCTGGAGAAATCCGGCATCACGCAGAAGTCTCTAAAAGCCATGCTTGGCCGCGATTTAGAAAACTACAGACAAGAAAGACGTATTACTGATCCATTAGAGGAAAAACATAGGTGTTGGCGACTCTATTACCAAGGAGATCTTGATTTTCACCTTGATGCGGTACCCAGCATACCTGAAGAAGAGAAGATGAGGCTAGAGCTTCGAAACAGAATGATCGGTTTTGGACACGATTCAGAGCTTGCCGATCGAGTAACACAACTCGCGATTGCAATCACGGATAATCGTCACCCCCGCTATGACTCATTGACCACGGACTGGCTTATCAGCAACCCTGAGGGGTATGCACTTTGGTTTGAATACCAGATGCGTCAAGCACACGATTTTCTTGCACAAAGAGTTCGTACAGAACGAGTCGAGTCACTTGATGATTTACCCTCATACAAATGGCGAACGCCGCTTCAACGCTGTGTTCAAATACTGAAGCGTCACCGCGATATTATGTTTGAGCATGATCAAGACGGAAAACCCATTTCCATTATTATCACAACCCTTGCCGCACAAGCATACGAAGGCGAGGACAGTGTGGAAACAGCATTGCCAGGGATTATCCAACGCATGCGGGATTACGTGCGTGAATCATCACCAAGGATCCCTAATCCAGTTAACCCCAAAGAAGATTTTGCAGACAAATGGGGGACACCTGAAGGAAAAGCACATGGGCTAGAGCGAAAATTCTGGGCTTGGCTTTCTCAAATAGAAGCAGATCTAGAATTAGTGACTGAGTCGTCAGACCGTGCTTTCGTAAGCGAGCAGGCTAGCACAAAGTTTGGCATCTCACTCGAACACGAAACTCTAGCTTCTATCTTAGGGACCACATCCCAACAATGGGAACCGAAAAACCACCAAATCAGTACACCAGCAAGACCGTGGCGAAACAGTTAAGGATTGAGCATCTTGGCATCACCAATTTTCTTAAAGATTATCCGCGTATGCGGATAATGGATGCTGATGCTACAAACATTACACTTGAAGGCTCGTTTAACTTTACAGGAAGCCATAAGGAATTCGGTGTAATTACCGACGCATATCAAATACAAATCATAGTGCCATATTGTTTTCCGCACGGTCTTCCAGAAGTATATGAAACAGATGGCAAAATCCCACGGATCAAGGAGTTCCACGTTAACCCTACTGGCTCATTGTGCCTCGGATCACGACTTAGGTTACTAAAAATAATCTCAATGACTCCAAATCTCTGCGGCTACGCTAAATACTGTATTGTGCCATACCTGTTTGCGGTATCAGAAAAACTAAATACAGGAAAAGGTTTGGTCTTCGGCGAGCTAAGACACGGAACTGAAGGAGAGCTTGAAGATTACAAAGGTATGTTTGGCCTTGAAACACACGAACAAAGCGAGCTAGCCTTCAGCTATCTCGGCATGAAGCGACGACATGCCAATAAACACCTTTGCCCATGTGGATGTGGACGTCGACTTGGACTTTGTGATTTTCGCAATACACTTGACAAGTATCGCGAATTAGCACCCAACCGGTGGTTTCGTGAGAACTGCCCTTAATCATCCTGCCTGACTGTCATTTAGCAGTTAACCTTCCCTTCAACTTAAGCCGGAGACAAGTGCTGACCGGCTGGCGGAGCCGTGGTAGCCTTGTCGGCCTTGCCCAAAGCGTGCTTCGGGGTGACGTCTGCTCACCTTTTCTTTTGGGCTTCATGCAAATCTGAGCGGGGGTGGGTCACTTGAAGAGAGAGGTGATCTTATGTTGCGATGGGCAAAAGCGGCGGTGAATCCGGCTCAGGTGGAGGCGTACTTCTTCGAGCGTCGCCGTGATGGTGTCGCGGATTACTACCTCATTGCTGAGGAACAGGGCATCGGGTACTGGGGCGGCGAGGCGGCCAAGCGGTTGGGCCTTGAGGGCCAAATCACCCAGGATGACTTCCGGGCGTTGATCCGCAATCGCGATCCGCAACGGCCGGGTGAGTCGTTAACCAGCCGCAATAAAGAGGGCCGCCGGATCGGCTGGGACATTACGTTCTCACCGCCCAAGTCTTTAAGCCTGCTCTGGACTGTGACGAAGGACCAACGAATCTTGGAGGCCATGCGGCAGGCGGTGGACGAGACCATGACCAAGATGGAGCACCACGCCGCGGTGCGGGTGCGAAAGTCCGGGGCCGATCACGACCGCTCTACCGGCAACGCCGTGTGGACGACCTTTACCCACTACACCGCACGGCCCACGCATGACGGTGCGATCCCAGACCCGCAGTTGCATTGCCATGCGTTCCTGTTCAACGTCTCGCACGATGATGCAGAGAACCAGTGGAAGGCCCTGCAAAACGGACGCATGCGGATCAGGGCCAAGTACATGCAGGCGGTCTTTCACGCCAAGCTGAGCAAGGCGGTCAAAGACTTAGGCTACGGCGTTGATCGTCGCGGTGAGGCCCGATGGGAAGTGGCGGCTGTGCCCCGGCAATTGATTGAGCGGTTCTCGTCCCGCACCAAGCAGATCGAGGTCAAGGCCCACGAACTGGGCTTGCGTGACCCCCGGAAGTTGTCGGAATTGGGAGCCAAGACGCGGGCCAAGAAGGCGGCCAACATCACCTTGGACCAACTGCACGAGCTGTGGTGGGAGAAGTTCACACCCGACGAACTGCACGACCTGACCCATGCGGATCGGTTTAAGAGTGCCAAGGGTGTATCGCCTGAACAAGCCCTGGATCAGGCCATCGCTCACTGCTTTGAACGGCACTCGGTCAACGCCGATTACCGGATCAAGGACCAAGCGTTGCTCTACGGCATGGGCAGTGTGACGCCGGAGGAAATCGACCAAGCCTTCGAAGCTCTGGACTGGCTGAGCCACACCGACGCGGACGGGGTTACGTTGGTGACCACGCAAGCCGTGCTGGAGGAGGAAAGATGGCTTGTACGCTTCGCCCGCGACGGCTTGGGCCGTCACGGCCCGCTGGGTCATCCTGACCGGGTGATCCACCCCCGGAAGTTGGAGGATGGCACCACCATTGAACTGAACGCCGACCAACAGGCGGCGTGCCGTCACCTGTGGACCTGCGGCGACACCATCATGGCGATCCGCGGCAAGGCGGGCACGGGGAAGACCACGCTCATCCAAGAAGCGGTCAAGGGGATTGAAGCACGGGGCAAGAAAGTAATCGCCCTGGCTCCGTCGGCGGAAGCGTCGCGGGTGGTGTTGCGGGAAGCAGGCTTAAAACATGCCGACACGGTGGAGATGTTCTTGATCAACCCCGCCTTCCGCCAGCGGGCCAAGGGGCAGGTGATCCTGATTGATGAAGCCTCGCTGGTGGGTGTCCGCACCATGGTCAAGGTGATGCGAGAGGCTCAGAAACTCAACGCCCGCGTGATCTTGGTGGGTGATGTAAGGCAGCATAAGGCCGTGGAACGCGGCGATGTGTTGTCGCTGCTCTCCAAGTACGCCTACATCAAGCCGCTGACCGTGAGCCGCATCCTGCGGCAGAAGGGAGACTACCGCAAAGCGGTCGAACTCTTGAGCGATGGCCGGACCCGTGAAGGCTTTGAGAAGCTCAACCGCATGGGCTGTGTGATTGAGATTGAGGATGAACAGAAACGGTACGCCCAACTGGCCAAGGACTACGCCGACGCGATCGAAAAGGGTAAGTCCGTCCTGGCGGTGAGCCCCACCCATGCCGAAGGCCATCTGGTCACCGCCGCCATCCGGGCTGAACTGAAATCCCGTGGCTTGGTGGATGAATCAGTGTCAAAGACACTCGCCCACCAGAAGAACCTGCAATGGACCGACGCGGATAGGAAAGATCCCACCAACTACGAGCCGGGCATGACGGTGTTCTTCCACAAGGCTGTGAAGGGCTTCAAGCCGAGGACGTGGGCCAAGGTTAAAGACGTTGAGAATAATCAGGTCCGCGTGATCAAACCCGGCGGTGGCGTTGAATCGCTGCCTCTCCACAAGGCTGAGCGATTCAACGTCTACCAACCGCAAAAGCTGGACCTTGCCAAAGGCGATCTCGTCCGCTTCACTCAAAACACCCGTGTGCTTGCCGCCGGCAAGTACCACCGCGTCAACGGCCCCGACATCCGTCGCCGGCGGATCAGCAACGGGACACAGTGCGTGGTCAAAGGCTTTGCCAAATCCACGGGCAACCCGATCCTTAAGCCTACCAGTGGGAGCAATCGCCAGACGTTTGAAGTGGCGGCGGACAATGGCTTGTTTACGCATGGGTATTGTTCTACGTCGCACGCCTCGCAGGGCAAGACCGTGGATGAGGTGTTTATTGCTCAATCCGCCGAATCACACCCGGCCAGCAATCAGGAACAGTTCTATGTGTCTGTCTCACGCGGCAAGGAACGGGTCCGCATCTACACCGACGGCACGCCCGATCTGGCGAGGGCCGTGGAGCAAATGGCCGCCCAACCCCTGGCTCTGGATGTAGCCCAACAAGCGGGTGTTGATCTGAGATTGGAGCGAGCCCGCGAGCTCATCCGCATCAAGATGGTGGAGAAATCACGGGAAGTGCAACGCAAGGCCTACGAACTGGCCCGCCGTACCCGTGATCTGGGGCGTCGAATGGACTATCTCCGTCGGGATAGAGGAATGGGCTATGAGTACCAGCGATAAACCACCCACCGGCTCGGTGTTGGATCGGTATATCAGGGATCGGCCCAAGGCAGCAGAGCCGGACCAGCCCATCAAGCATTCCTGTTTCACGGAAATGCCCATCGCCGTGGCAATGCTCGATCTTCACCTGGCCGACGGCTCCCGGCTGGCCTTACCCTACCATTACTTGGAAGCCATCGACTTCACGCTCAGCCCTGCCAGTGAAATTAAACTCACATTCCCCACCAAATCCGTGCAAATCAAAGGGCACAATTTACACCCTCTCTATACGGCCCTCATCGGCCACCGAGTGGGACGGATTGACGCCGCTGCGAATCAGCAATTCGGTAAAACTGAAAGCTCAGCCGTGACTAACATTACCGTGACAGAAAAAAGCCGGACGTCATCATGACGCCCGGCGATTCGCTACGCGGCAGGTTCAAGTTCAGCGTCTTTCGCCTTGGCTTTGTCGGCCTGTTCCAGTTCGGCGATCCGGTGAATCACCGCATCGGTCAGGCGTCAAGGGGTTGGTGCGGGCCGGAGCAACGCGACTACTCGGCCCCTTGACGACCACCCGCCACCGCCAACCTGGGCAGTACAAAACAACACCGAGTAGGCGAGTAATCAATACAGCGGCATTGAGATTGCCGTGAAGCTAATCAAGATCGGGATTCGCGAAGCGAAGTTAGCACTGCTTGCAAAATTTTTAGTTCTTCATCACTTAACCGATCTCCAGCTAGAGTATGTTGGCCACAATTCCTACTAGACTTTGAAGGTGGAGACAATATATGTCCGGCAAGCCTGAAAAGGTCATTCACTGGTACACCGTAAGCAGGTGCAACTCGTTCTAGTAGATCCATTGTCGGCTTTTCTACTTTGCCACATTCAATGAGGCTTAAGTGACTTTTACTGCAACCAACATCAATAGCAATGGAAGCGATGGTCTTGCCGATTGTTTCTCGGTGAGCACGCAAAAACTGACCTACTGTAAGCTGCTTTGAGCCTGAATGGCCAAGGGCATCCAAGCTGATCACAGGATAACCGACTACGTTAAATATCTGATCGGCGGTGAGATCATATGCCGGAGCAAGCTTGATAAGAGTTTCACGACGAGGCTTACGAACTATGCCCCTTTCCAATCTGCTCAGCGTGCTTGCTTCGATTCCAGATGATGCGGCCAGAGCTTCAAGACTCTGGTCCTTGCTCAACCGGTTTGCACGCAATAATTGCCCAAGTCGCTTTATTTTCAACATTTACATATGTTCTATAAATTATTTCAAATAAAGTATTTATAGATGCAAATTATTGCCAAATCATTAATTTTTAGGTGTTCCGAAACTATGGCTTGGTCGGGCCTATAGTTAGATGGTGGCAGCAAGCAGCTCAATCGGTGCACGCACAACTCTAAACCAGTTCCATAGAAAGAGAGGATGCTATATGTCCAGCAAGCCTGCACGGAAAGACCCGGAACCTCTTGCGAATCCTGGACCTATTGGGATGGCCTACAACTGGATGGTTGAAGCTATCAAATTTATCGACTTAGCACGACGGTACCCAGTTTATGTACTGGTCGTGCTCATCTTTGGCGTGCTTTGGTACTTTGGAAGCGATATTCGTAAAAGTCTATTTGGATTAGATGGACCAATCGTATCAGATACCAGCCACAATTCTATTTCGCTAACTGACAATCCCCCCTTGAAACTAGAGCCTGACATTGCCAAGTACACCACCCACAATGCTGGCGCATCTGTAGACTCACAAGATTGGGTTGAGATAAAGAAACGAGTTCGTGAAGCAGATCCTGAAGTGTTGACTCGCGGACTTGCATCTCGTTGCACAGGCATCACGCCAAACTTTGAATCGCTTGGGCGGATCAAAACTCTTGGATACTTGAGAGGGGGTGGAAACGTCGACATCGCTTGGCATCCGACAGATCCTCGCTGCAAGCTAAGTTTATACGACGCGGTGAAGGCATGTCTTAATCCTGATCTTGCCGAGCTATACCTCAAAGGCATGCGTAAGCATGGATACTCGCCGAGTAGCCGTACAGAATTGATCCAAGATTGTCAGGATCAACTGGTTGAACTGGTCGTACCAAAGCTGATGGGGCAAATGATGCAGAACTGGGAGAGAATACACATCTAAACAGAGGTAAAACACACATGAAATCAAAAGCATTTACGATCGTGGAATTGTTAGTTGTAATCGCAATAATTGCATTGCTTATATCACTGCTTATGCCCGCACTATCAAAAGCCAAGCAAGTTGCTGAGCTTACAGTTGCCCAAGCTAACTTTCGGAACCATGCAATAGGCTACAACGCTTACGCCATAACACATGATGGATTGTTCCCAAACCTCCGTGAAGGGGCAGGACCTGATCGTCCTGCACATCATGTCGATTCAAGGCATAAAGCATACCCGTTTAATCCAAAAAACAAACGAGAACGAGATTCATGGTACATCCCAGGGAATAATGCGTGGTGGAACAATCGCGAATGGTTGTCAAACAATGACGAATCATCAGTGCTAGGCATTCTTGCTTTGCCATCGCTTAGTGAGTTTGAAAACCCATTGTTGCACAGTCATGTAACATTTGAAAATGAGTTGCAAGACGCTAAAGATAAATTTCCAGATCGAATTACCGAAGAGAATGGGCGTAGACCTTTGTTAGTTCAATTCAACAAGGACTTTGGAAACGGGAATTTCAACGACAAAGGTAGTTGGCATGCTTCTGGCCTATTGGATCCAGCTGCAGACCCACCTAAGCTCAGATCTGTCCAAGCTGCGGTAGACACAAGCGTACGCATTCATGGTCCATCAGAAGTTCG
This sequence comes from Anaerolineales bacterium, assembly GCA_028278545.1. GTDB lineage: Bacteria > Chloroflexota > Anaerolineae > Anaerolineales > UBA11858 > NIOZ-UU35. The sequence goes on along the minus strand of JANQED010000171.1, from coordinate 4,493 downwards.
GAGGCAGATGGTACATGAAACCAAACCGCACAAAGAGGGTGGGTCAAAATCTGGTTACTATTGGAGCGAGCAACCCTGATCGGATTACCTGGATCTCATTAATTGCTCCATCCTTACTGACACGGCTTCTTGGCAGAAAAGTCCTACTCGTGTCTGATCAAGTCGATTGACCAAACGATCAAGCCCTTCGGTACTCGCCGAAGGGCTTGTCGTTAACACACTCACTGATGCCCCACCGTTCACCCCCGCCGCTTGCGGCTTAGCGCCAGCGCCCCCAGACCCAGCAGAAGCACGCTCGCCGGTTCCGGTACCGCGGGCGCCGCTCCGCCGCCGGTGAATCCCCAGTTGATCCCCAACAGGTTCAGATCGAGCAGGTCGATCAGCCCGTCGCCGTTGTAATCGCCCTCGCCCCAGCCGCCTTCGTTGGCCCAATTCATGCCCAACCGGTTCAGGTCCAACAGGTCCACCGCGCCGTCGAGGTTGGCGTCGCCATAGGCCGTGCCGATCAGGTTCAGCACCAACTCGTCCACGTCGCCGGTGTCGGTCGTGAAGTCGCCGGTCAGGTCGTACAGCGTGTTTTCGAAGTGGTCGGTCAGCAGATCGATGTCGCCGGCGTCGTGGACGCCGTTGAGGTTGAAGTCGCCCGCGACCAGCAGCTCGCCGGGATTGCCGAACAGGTAAGACGCCTGCTCGGGGCTGATGCCCGTGTTGTAGACCTGCACGTCGTCGATCAAACCGTCGAAGTGCTGGTCGACGACATCGCGGAACTCCCGGCCGATGAACAGCCAGTCGACGGGCGCCCCACCCTTGTCTCCGGTCACGAGGAACTGGCCGGCGTTGTTCTGGTTACCCGCGTCGGCCTCGACCTGCACGCCGTTCACGTACACGCTCAGGCCCAGGGTGTCGGCGTCGGAAGTCTCGTCGAAGTCGAGGAACGTGCCGTCGTAACTGAAGATGACGTGATACCACTGGCCGGCCTGGAACTCGGCGTCGTTCTCATCGAGGAAGAACGCGTTGCCGTTGCCGTAGCGTAGGCCGATCATCTTCTGGTTGCCGGAGCCGCCGTTGTCTTCGAGCGTGATGTCGAACGTCGAGCCCGTGCCCGCGCCCCAGTCGCCCATGCCGATCAGCCGGCGCTGGCCGCTGTCGATCGTGTCGGCGTTGAACCACAGGGCCACCGTGCGGGCGTTGTTACCGTCGATGCCCAGGCCGGTCAGGCCGCCGCTGACGGCCACGGCCTCCGTCGAGCCATCGAAGCGTATCGCCGATCCGACCACGCCGGTTGCGCCGTAGTTCGGTGTGCCCTCCGCCGTGCCGTGCTTGGTGTTCGGGCCGGAGTCGGTCACCGCTGGGCCCGCGGCGTCATCGAGCTTGTAGTGGCCCGCTACGGGAGCGATCGCCGGCCCAACCTGCGCCAAGACGGGCGGCAGCGCCACCGGTTGCCCCGTCGACAAACCGATCGGCATCTGCGCACTCACGTCGTCAAGGTAGCGGTTCAACTCCAGGCTCAGGTCGTAGGCGATGCGTTTGGTCCGGTCGCTGGCGTTGATCAGGTCGGTCGTTTCGCCGACATCGCCGACGACGTTGTACAACTCGTACTCGTTGCGGTCGTAGGACCAGATCAATTTCCAGTCACCGTTGCGGATGCCGCTGACGTACTTGCCGCCTTCGACCTGCCCGGAGCCGAAGTCCTGGTTCGACCAGTGCGGGTAGTGCCAGTACTGGTACCGGCGGTCGTGGGCCCGGCCTTCCAGCGCGCCCTTGAAGCTGACGCCGTCCTGGTTCGCGTTGCTGACCGGCGCGCTGGGGGAGAAGATGCCGCCACCGCCCGTGCTGCCGCCGGTGCCGGTCATCTCTTCGAGCGTGACGTACAGGTCCTCGGAGGAGACGCGGTCGTTCTCGTTGACCGTGCCCTGTACGATCTGCGTGTTGCCCGTGTGGCTGACGATGAACGGCACACGCATGCCGCCCTCGTACATGCTGCCCTTGCCGTCGCGCAGCGGGCGGTTGTTGGTCGCCCCGCCCTCCGCGGCGAACAGCCCGCCGTGGTCGGAGGTGAAGATGACGATCGTGTCATCTCGGATCGAGTCGGAGGTGTCGCCGTCGCCGTTGGGGTCTTCCAGCCGGTCGAGCAGCCGGCCGAGCGAGTCGTCCATCTTCTCGACCATGCCCGCGTAGGTCGCGTTGGTGTGGCCTTGCAGGTCGACGCCCTGGTTCTGAAGATTGGTCTTCTTCGCGTTGTACTTGCTGACCAGCGACGCCGGCGCCTGCTTGGGGTTGTGCACCGCGTAGTGCGACATCATCAGGAAGAACGGCTCGGATTGGTTGGCGTGGCCCGCGATGTACTGCTCGCCGAAGTCGGTCAGCACGTCGGTCAGGTAATCGTCCGAGTTGTAGGTGCCCGTGTTTAACCCCGGCGCGCTCCAGCTGCCGTCGCCGCCCGCGAAGTACCCGCCCGGGGGGCTGCCCTTGTGGTTGCCGCCGATGTTGTAATCGAAGCCGTGGTTCAGCGGGTCGGCCGAGGTGTTGCCGTTCTGACCCAGGTGCCACTTCCCCACGAAGCCCGTGTTGTAACCATTGCTCTTGAACATCTCGGCCATCGTGACCTCGCTGTCCGGCAGGTTCTTGATCCAGTTCGTCGGCTGCGTCAGCGTCGCCGAGTTGTGGTTGCCGCCCGAGATCCACTCGGTGACGCGGTGGCGCGGCGCGGTCTTGCCGGTCATCAGCGAGGCGCGCGTCGGGCTGCACACCGGCGCCGAGGCGTACGCCTGGTTGAACGTCACGCCCTGCTGCGCCAAGCGGATCATGTTCGGCGTCTCATACAGCACGCTGCCGTTGGGGTTCAACGTCGCGTTCGCTTCCCAGTCGTACGCGCCCATGTCGTCCACGAGGAAAAACACCACGTTCTGCGCAGACGCCGAGGCATTGAACGCCAACAATGTCGCAAAAACCGTCAGTACAACAAACCTTCGCAGGCCGGGTGATTGCGACCGAGCGATCGTTAAGCGCAATTGAATCAATTGGTTACGCATCGTACGCCTTTCAGTGTAGTCGACCCGATCGGCCCGGTCACACAACATGACCGACCGATCGTAATCACCTTGATGTCAAATGTGGCAACACCCCTTTCGAGGTGCCGCCACCGTGCGTCTTTTGCGTTTTCATGGCCAAGAGAGCGGACTCCCCTGACCCGGTCATACCATTAACGACGACGCAACAACACCAGGCCGCCCATACCGAGCAACACCAGCGAAGCCGGCTCCGGCACCGCGAGCTGCGCGATCTCGGTGTTGGTCAGCGCGTTGTCGTAAATCCGCAGGTCGTCGAGCAGGCCGTGGAACCCGTGCTGCAGGAACGCGTTGTAGCCGACGCCGCCGATGCCGAACGGCGAGTCGGGGATCTGCATCAGGTCGTTGAGGTGGGTGCCACCCGCAGTGACGGAGAGCTGAACGCCATCGACAAAGATGTCGACCGAGTTATAGTCGGTCGCCCCGGGGTTGACACGCACCGCGAGGTGGTGCCACCCAGCGTCGGCGCCGAGAAAGTCAAAGCTCCCACCACCGTAGGTGATGTTGCCACTCGACATACGCACGCGGATCCCGCCGCCTTCCAGGCTAAGGTCGAGCGCCTCGCTCGTGCTGCCGTTGCTGTCGGTATTGGTGCTGCCATAGCCGAACATCTTGTTCTGCCCAACGCTGGCTGTCTGCTGGAACCAGACGGCGATCGTACGCTCCGCCGTGCCGAACGGTGCGGTGCCGGCCGGCGCACGCAGCAGGTTCTCCTTGAGTGTTGGATCGGTCTGATTGCCCGAGGTCGCAGCCACTTGCGTAAAAGCGTACGCCTCCCCAAACACGCCGGCCTGACCGGTCGTGATGTCGGCGCCGCCGCCGGCGCCGGTCGGCGTCGCGTCCGACGTGCCGACCACGTCGCCCGCACCCTTCGTGCCGACGATGTCGGCGTTGTCGAACGTGTAATGATGCACCAGCGCCGCGCGGCCGGTCGTGGCGAATAACACGCACACACCCAGCCCCGCCAGCACCGAAGCCACCTTTCGACTCCATACGTTCATCGTGAGTCCTCCTGTAGGATTCATCCGTTTCGCGAACCGTTGGCGGGCCCGTACGCATGGCCCACACGCTCACTGCGTTATCGATCCCTCTAAACTTCCCGAATCGAACGGCAACAAGCCGATCACGCGGAACCACCTCATTTCCCACAGGTTCGATGGCGTCTTCTCATTGATCTCCTTTGCTTGTCGTCTTGCCACCGTGTCGGTTCTCGATCTCTCGGAACCGGGCCTTATCCTGAACCCCCTGCGCCGGCGTTTGACCAACGCAGGGACTTGGAGGTAATGCCTCAAGCATGACCTCGGAGGGCACCAACTCACGTCACCCGCGCCGCTTGCGGCTTAGCGCCAGCGCCCCCAGCCCCAGCAGCAGCACGCTCGCCGGCTCGGGCACCGCCGGCGCCGCGCTCTCCGGCGCCACGATCGG
>JANQED010000161.1 GCA_028278545.1 Anaerolineales bacterium | reverse complement strand
GCAGGGCCTGGGCATCGCGGAGGCAGCTTACGAGGCCAGTGTGCAATACGTCAAAGAGCGTGAAGCCTTCGGCAAAAAAATTGGCCAGTTTCAGGGCACCGCCTTCAAGATCGCAGACATGAAGACTCGCATCGAGGCGACGCGCGGTCTGGTCTATCAAGCCGCCATGGCAAAACAACGCTCGAAGGAGACAGGGGAACGCTATACTTTGGAGGCTTCGATAGCCAAGCTGTTCGCCTCGGAGACAGCCATGTTTTGTGCCCACCACACCGTACAGATACACGGCGGGATCGGCTACAGCAAAGAGCTGCCCGTAGAGCGCTACTTCCGGGACGCTAAGATCACAGAGATTTATGAGGGTACCAGTGAGATCCAACGTCTGGTCATTGCCCGCCTGGAGACTGGTTTGCGTTAGTTGCCATTGAAGGTTAGCCAACCCAATCGAGATGTACGCCTTCCCGTTCGCCATAGTTGAGGCACTACGTTAATCTCGGCGGCCCACCTGGCTCCCGGCGAAGAATACAACCTGGTCAATCAAATATTGCCCCGAAAAGACTAGCGAGGACATGATCAGCTTCACACAGAGATTTAGCCTCCAGAATCTCGTTAGGTCTCCTGTAAATCTCATCTCGACTCATCGATGGTCGCTTGCTGAGCTTACCCTTCTGGCCCTGTGGGTTTTGTGGGTAGGCCGTGAATATCTTGATTTCCGGCCCAACATGATCCCCATGGGACGCGAGTTTGGCTCAGCGGTTGCTTCCCACCATTTGTGGAGTCGCGTGCAGGAGTGCGGCTGGTGCGCACTCTGGGACGGTTCTCAACGCGGGGGCTTCCCCGCCTTTGCCAATCTCTATGCCAGCGTCCTCCACCCCCTTCTATTCATACCTACGCTGATCTGGGGTGTTGTCAACGGCACGAAGATGACTTTCTTGATATCTCTGTGGTTTGCGGGCTTGGCACAGTGGTGGTTGGCAAAAGAACTAAAACTAGGCACGCTCCCACGGATGTGGAGCGCGCTGATGGTGGTCGCTGGCGGTCATTTGGCCAGCCGCATGGAGATAGGTTTGGTCAGCATGGTCTTATCCACTGCGATGGCAAGCCTGGCCTTCCCCGCTGTAC
>JANQED010000113.1 GCA_028278545.1 Anaerolineales bacterium | reverse complement strand
ATGCAATTCGAGCAAAAAGAAGACGTTGCAGAACTCTCGTCAATCGCAGATGCAATCATCATTTTTATCGCTGAGGTGCTTTCAGAAGTAAAGCGATATGAATATTTAAAGAGCCTGATAGATCAACCACTCTCAGAGGCAACAACAGCCGGGGTGCATACTTATATGTCAGACTTGCTTCGTTTCAAGGGTGAAGCGCTCACTCATCTAGGCCAGGTTGAAGAGGGATACCTGGCTTACCAGCAGGCTTATGAGGAAGCAAAAAAACGAGGCACTCGCCGCGGCCTTCTCGAGGTGCTCTATGATTTAGTAGCAATCGAATTGGAACGTGGGGATAATAATAAAGTGCAGGCTTTGCGAGCAGAAGCCCAGGAAGTCATCCAATACATCGCTGACCACAGTAAAGAAAACCCAACCTTGCAGGAATCTTTCTTGAATCTCCCGCACATACAATCGTTGATGGAGTAATCTTTCAAGGATATTGGAGCAGAATATGGCAAAACCGATCATTCTATCCATCGATGATGAGCCGCAGGTGCTCAATGCGGTCGAACGAGACTTGCAGCGGCAATACGGCAAGGACTATCGTATTCTCAAAGCAGGCTCTGGAGCCGAAGCGCTCGAAACACTGAAGTCGCTAAAACGGCGCAACAACCCCCTGGCCTTGTTCGTCGTCGATCAGCGCATGCCGGAGATGAACGGCACGGAGTTCCTGGCTGAGGCGGCCAAATATTTCCCCGAGGCGCGCAAAGTGTTGCTCACCGCCTATGCTGACACCGAAGCCGCGATTTCAAGCATCAATGAGGTCGGCCTGGATTACTACCTGATGAAACCCTGGGACCCACCTGAGCAAAACATGTACCCCATTCTGGACGATCTGCTCAGCGACTGGATCGCTACGGTCCCCATCCCCTACGATGGCATCCGCGTGGCAGGCGCCCTGTGGTCGGCCAGTTCGCATCGTGTCAAAGATTTTCTGGCCCGCAACCGTATCGCCTACCAGTGGCTCGACATCGAGAAGGACAGGGAGGCCAATGAATTGGTCGA
>JANQED010000068.1 GCA_028278545.1 Anaerolineales bacterium | reverse complement strand
CAAACAAATGCACTACGCGGAGTTGACGCTCATCGGCGTTTTCCATCAGACTCCCGATGACTACAAACGTTCCTTTGATATGCTCGCCAGCAGGCTGGTAGATGGGCGTGACTTCGTCAAAGACACGGTGCCCCTCAATAACTTGATAGAGGCCTTCGACCGTGTCAAAGCTTTGGACGCGATCAAGTATGCGGTTGACCCTACCGTAATGAACTGAGATAGTTGAAGCTTGGCCTGAGGATGAAAATATAAGGAGATAGAGATGGCATTAATGACCGAAAAAGCGCAGCAATTCAAGATGAGCGGCCGTGAGCGGATGCAGGCCTTGCTCAACCGCGAGCCCACAGACTGCGTGGCCTACATCCACCGCGGGTATAGCTTCTGTGCGGGCAATGTCGGCATCCCAAAGGCGGATATCTACGACGATGCGCAAAAGAGCTTCGATGCCCAGATGTGGACCATCGATCAGTACAACTCCGATGGCACGCCCTTTTACACCTTTGTCTCCTATGGCGCCTGGGAGTTTGGCGGCACCATCGAGTGGCCCGACGACCGCTGGGGTTCTGGTCCCGGCGTTGATAAGCGTCCGATAGAGACGCCGGAGCAGCTCTGGGACCTGGAGTTACCCGATGTCAAGACGGCTGGTTCTGTCCCTAAGATGATGGAATTTGCCAAGCTGCAAGAGCAGCACGGTTTACCCATCGGCTTCGTCTGCGGCAGTCCCTTCACTCATGCGGCCAACCTGTGCGGTATCAACGAGTTCATGATGTGGATCATTGAGAACCCCGAAGCAGTGCACAGGGCCATGCGCCTAATGACCGACCACATCTTGCAGGTGGCCGAGTATTTCATCGATAGATTTGGAGCGGGCAATGTCATCGCCCGTTCGGCCGCGCCCACCGAAAGCCTGATCGGCCCGGCCCAGTTCAAGGAGTTTGCGCTCCCCTATTTGCAGGAGCTACACTCCAAGGTCCTTGAGATGGGCGCTAAATACGTGTATTGTCACATTTGCGGCGAGCAGAATCATCTCTTGGATCTGTGGGCAGATGTGCCCTTCGGCGAACGCAGCATGCTCAGCTTCGGGCATGAAGTGCCGCTGGAGAAGGCAGGGGAATACTTCCCCGATCATATCATTGCGGGCAATGTGGACCCCCAGATCATTGCCCTGGGTCATCCAGACGAGGTCTGGGAGGCCTGCCGCGAGACCATTGAAACTGGCAAAAAG
>JANQED010000054.1 GCA_028278545.1 Anaerolineales bacterium | reverse complement strand
TGTTTTTGCTTACAACCAGCGTCAACTATTCAAGCGGCGTTTCCCGAACTACAACCCACCGCTCATGGATTTCTCAACACCATGATTTTGGCCACTCCCCTGGAGCGAGTATATGGAAGATAACGGTTTTACAGTTAAGATAGAAGATGTAGCTAACCTTACCGATCTTAAAGCCCAATATCAAATCCCATATGAACTCCGGTCTTGCCACACGGCTGTCGTTGATGGCTATGTTATCGAAGGGCATGTGCCCGCATCTGAAGTAAGACAGCTTCTGAGTGAACGGCCAGAGATTATTGGGATCGCCGTGGCCGGTATGCCGGTTGGGTCCCCAGGAATGGAAGTTGCAGGTTACGATGCTGAGAATTTTTCTGTGGTTGCTTTTGATGAAACTGGCGTAACCGATATTATAGCTACCTATCCCTGACGAAATACATATTATGGGTGAGATAAATAGGGTATCGAGGCTAAAAACGTCTTCACACCCTATTTAGCAATACTCTCAACCCAAGTTCTGAACCCTGTCACCAATAAGCCCTTTCCCTTTTTTGACAAAACCCCGGAATTCGCGGCATCCGTGTCTCATTTTCCACCCCAGAATAGTTGATATTGAACACAATGGATGAGTAACTTTGGGGTCAAAAAGGATACCGTGGGGACCTGAACCCTCGACCTCGCGGACATGTCCGTTAGTCGAGAGGAGACATAGTTTATATTATTTTGGAATTCATTTTTGTGGCTAACGTTGGCGTGTGCGGCTTGGGGAATTGGCAACTCACACCGCTTCCCGAAAACTCCAAACTTAGCCTAAAATCTAATTTTTCGCCCGCGTACCCCAAGCCCGACACCACGCGGGGTTAGGTGGTATTTTTCTCAAAAGTTAGTATGGCTTTATTTAATAGTATGGCTTTATTCAAATCAAAAAATATTTCTTTATAAACTTTATTAGCAAACGAATAAATTAACGTATCGTGAACAGCTCCATATACCGCATTGAAATTGTAGTTATAAAATTTTAATAATTGCATCTTCGCAAATACATCATACCTTATGGAAACCGGTTCTGGGTCAAATTTTGGCGCAGTGCTTGCAACAATAATACCTAAAAGACGGCAAAATCCTCTAATTATCAAATGAGAAATTAGAATACCAGGACATATCATTAAAACAATTGTCAAAAAGTTGGGAGGATTTATATAAAACCAAATGATTGCTGCAAATATCGTTAGTAAAAAGATTGGTATATGTAAATCATCTACATCATTTGCCTGCCAAGATTTATGTTTAGCCATATTACGGATATCCAATCGCTTGTTCTCTTCACGAGCACAAGTGTCACAAAATGGAAAAAACATTTTGAATGCTGTTTTTTCCCCAAACTCAACTTCGGTCTTATTACTTGAAAAATGAGCACTAGAAACAATTTTTTCAAATCTAATATCGAAAATTGCAAAATCGCTTTTGGGTTCATTTTTATAGCAAGTATTTGTTAAGTTTGTCTCTAAATCTATTTGTTCTCCATTAGTATCTAAACTATTACCATTCAACATTTGACTTTCTTCAACAAGATTAGGGTATTGACGAAGTTGAGAGATTGGATTAGCGCACCCAACACAAATAGGCGGTACTTGGGGTGGGACAATTCGAGTAACAACTTTATTGTTTCCAATATTTGGTTTGTAATATTCACTCATATCGAAGTTCCCAATTTTTATCAAGTGTTTTGTGGATTAGATTACCTAATAATAATTTAGACATACACCTAACCCCTGCTTTAATAGACATTTTGCATTTTAACCGCTGTTATGCTGATGATTTCCTCTTTTATCACGGTTTCGATAAAAGAGAGTTATCGAAATGTAATACGCTTACTAGGTTTCACAAAAAATCCGGTGAATCCATATCCAAAACTCCGCGCTCACGGCGCACTCAGCGGTTAATTCGTAATGCACCCCTTTCCCACCCAGCCCTACTCCCCGTCTTCGCCGAACAGACGCAGCCACTCGTCAACTTCCTCCGGGCTGAGGTCCACCTGGGCGCGGGTGCCTGGGTCGGGGGGAGTTTCGGCTTGATCGGCTAATCCCACCGCGAAATTCTCGGAACTGACCACATTCGCCAGGGCGGCGCGAGCCGCGGCCTGCACCTGACGGTCAGAGCTCACCACCGTCCAGGTTCTGGCGGCGCGGCCCAGCTTCTGCAGCCGGCCCCGGATAGCTTCGTCGGCGGAACTCCCCCGGCGGACGAAGTGGGCCGTCACGGACCCGAAGCGCTGGGTGCGCTGATATCCGGCAGGGGCGTTGTCGAAATAGACTTCGATCTTCTTCCCGCTCCGTTGGTGGTGCGCTTGCAGCCGTTGGATGAGCTGCACTTCGTCATCGATGTGCTGCAAACTCAGCCCCGGGACGTGGGGGATCAAATTATGACCATCAATTAGAAAAGGCATCGCGATGTGCTTTATAATAGGGGCTGGAAAGGCCGTGCGCCCGCGCAGTAGCATCGATTGTAGTAGCAGGGTATACTCTCGTCAATAGGCTCTATCGCCCGGCAGGTGATCTCATGCAGTGGAAACGTCTAACCCTATATCTGCTCATCAATGTGGTTGTCTCGGCGATCACTACCGTGGTCGTGCTGACGCTTTGGGAGCGCGCCCGCCAGAATGAGTTCGAGCGCGCCACCGCTCAGACGGTGCTGCCCAGCCCGGCCCCCACAGAAGCCCCTCAACCGCTGGAACCGACCCTCAGACCCACGATCCCCTTGCAGGCCCACCAGGTGCGCGCCGGCGAGACGTTGGGCGATATCGCTCTGACTTACGAGACGACTGTGGAAGTGCTGATGGAGATCAACGGCCTGACCGATGCGGACGCTCTGGGGACGGGACAGGTGATCTACGTGCCCGAACAGGGTGCTGCCCCCGAAACGCCAGCACCGACAACCGCACCGGAGCAAAGCCCGCCCCCCAGCGAAGGGAGCATCGAGATCGTCTCTGTTGTGGGCGTGGGTGACCTGAACACCGAGCGTCTGGTGCTGGGGGATGCCGGGGGCGGCAAACATGCCCTGGCGGGCTGGCAGCTTCACGACGAAGATGGCTATATCTACGTCTTCCCCCAGGCGACGCTGTATCAGAACGGGCAGATCGTGGTCAACAGTCGCGCGGGGCAGGATAACCCCCTGGAACTGTATTGGGGCCTCTCCGAGGCGGTGTGGGAATCGGGTGAGATCGCCACGCTCTACGATGCTGCCGGCCAGACGCAGGCGGTTTACCAGGTGCCCTGAGCGAATCCCTGCCCATAATGGTATCGTCTTCAGATTAACCGCAAAGTTCGCTGTGGACGCGGAGAAAAAAAGCAATTTAGATAAAAAATCTCTGCGAACTCGGCGGTGATTTTGAAGGAAATATGAAGAAATCCCCGCGCAGCATCGATGAGCAAATCCGGCGGGCCATGGAAGAGGGCCAGTTCGACGACTTGCCCGGCAAGGGAGCGCCCCTGGATTTGACCGCCAACCCCCACGAGGACCCGGCCTGGCGTCTGGCATTTCAGGCTTTGCGCTCCAGCGGGCATACCCTGCCGTGGATCGAGAGACGCCAGCAGATCGAAGCCGATTACGCGGCTGCCTGCCAGAGTCTGGGGCGCGCCTGGGAGTGGCAGGCCAGCCCGAAGGCCCAAAAGGAGCCGCGGGGCTTTGTGCAGGGGGAGTGGCGGCGTGCCTTGAACGACTTTCGAGAGAAGATCGCCGAACTCAACCGGCGCATCTTCAGCTACAATCTGGAAGCCCCCTCGGAGCAGTTCCAGCGCCGCCAGATCAGCGTGGAGAGGGAGCTTGAACGGATTGCTGGGGGCGCTGATTGACCCAGCCTCGGCCCTCATGTTACACTTCACTTGAATACCTGGATCAGCCCGGCGCCAAGGCGCGCCGCCGCCGGTTGAACCCTTTACCCTCTTCTAGATCATGACTCAAGCATATTACCGTAAATGGCGTCCCCAAACGTGGGACCAAATTGTCGGGCAGGAGCACATCGTCACCACCCTGCGCAATGCCGTGGCCGCTGAGCGTGCCGCTCACGCCTACCTGTTCGCCGGGCCCCGGGGCACCGGCAAAACCAGTTCGGCGCGTCTGCTGGCGAAGGCGGTCAACTGCCTGGCTGAAGAGCTGTCTGAACGCCCCTGCAACCAGTGCGAGCACTGCGAGGCGGTCAACCGGGGGCATTTCCTGGACTTAATCGAGATCGACGCGGCCTCGAACACCAGCGTTGACGATGTGCGCGATCTGCGCGATAAGATCAACTTCTCTCCCAACCAGGGGCGCTATAAAGTCTATATCATCGACGAAGTGCACATGCTCTCGACGGCGGCCTTCAACGCCTTGCTCAAGACCCTGGAAGAACCGCCCGGGCACGCCATCTTCATCCTGGCGACCACCGAAATCCATAAGATCCCGGCCACGGTGCTCTCGCGCTGCCAGCGCCATGAGTTCCGCAGCATCCCGGTAAGCGATATCCTCGGCCATCTGGAAGAGGTCGCGGAGGCCGAGGACCTGACCGTCGAGGGGGAAGCCCTTTCGCTGATCGCCCGGCAGGCTACAGGCAGCCTGCGGGACGCCGTTTCGCTGCTCGACCAGCTTGCGGCTACCTCGCCCGAGGTTTCCATCGCCATGGCGCAGTCCGTGCTGGGGACGGCCACCGGGGAGTCGATCTTGGAGATGGTCGATGCCCTGCTGGCGAAGGACCCCGCCGCGGGATTAGACCGCATCCATGAGACCCTGGACGCCGGGAGCGACCCGCGCCAGTTTGCCCGCCAGATCGTCGATTATCTGCGCAACTTGCTGCTTGTGCGCATGGGCAACGCCGACCAGGTCGATGTCGGCTCTGAGCTGCGCGCCCACATGGCAAAGCACGCCCAGGCCTTCCAGGTGCCGGCGCTGCTGGCCGTGATCCGCAATTTCAACCACGCCGCCAGCGCGGGGCGCAATACCTGGCAGCCAGCCCTGCCTTTGGAGATGGCTTTTGTCGAATCGCTGGAGGTAGCCGCGGTGGATGAATCCCCGCCCGAGGCAGAACCAGCCCGAAAAGCGCCGACCACCCCGGAGGGAGCCTCGGAACGTCCCCCAGAGGTGGCGGTCGCGCCCGAACCTACACCCGCCCCCAAAGCGGATTCCACCGAATCCGAACCGGTGACAGATTCTCTCCCCCAAAGCGTCGCCAAACGTTGGGAGCAGATCTTGAAACTCGTCCGGGAGCAGAATCCGCAGACCCAGGCCCTGTTGAATTCCTGCCGACCGTTGGGCGTCAAAGGCAGCGCCCTGGTGCTGGGCTTCAACGGCGAGTTCGCTAAATCGAAGATGGAGTCGGGGGAGAATGTGGCGCTTTTTCAGCAGGCCATGGAGCAGGTGGTGGGGCAGGCGATGCCGGTGCTGTGCATTGTGGCCCAGGGCGGTGAGCTGCCCCCGGATATCGACCAGGATGGCATGGTCGCCACCGCGCTGCGCGATCTGGGCGGCAAGATCGTCGATGTTCAATAACCAATAGCCGGAGGCAGGTATGGCAAAACGAACCAGGAAACCCAAGCCCCCAACGGGCGGCGGGGGGATGATGAAGCAAATCCAGCAGCTGCAAGAGCAGTTGTTAGCCGCCCAAGACGCCCTGGCCGAGGAGACCATCATGGCTACGGCGGGCGGCGGGGTGGTCAAAGCGACGGTGACCGGCGACCAGCAGGTCGAGTCCATCGAGATCGATCCGGCGGTTCTGGAGGAGAACGATGTCGAGATGCTGCAAGACCTGATCCTCTCGGCGGTCAACAGCGCCCTGGAGCAGTCCCGCGAACTGGCGGCTGAACGCCTGGGGCCTTTGACGGGCGGTCTGCCCTTTTAGGTACGATGTCCCTTCCCGCCCCCATCCAGAACCTGATCGAGGCCTTTTCGCGCCTGCCCGGGGTCGGCCCCAAGACGGCCTCGCGGTTGACTTTCTATTTGCTGCGCGCACCGGAAAACTTCTCGCTGGATTTGGCGCAGGCCCTGGATGAATTGAAGTCGGGGACGGCCTTCTGCCAGAAGTGTTTCAACATCACCGATGCCGGGCGCGAGGTATGCGCTATTTGCGCCGACGAGGAGCGCGATCAGGGCCTTTTGTGCATCGTCGAGGAGCCGTTGGATGTCCTGGCGCTGGAGCGGACGGGGGGTTACCAGGGGGTCTTTCACGTGCTGCACGGCGCGCTGTCGCCCATCGAAGGCATTGGCCCGGAAGATTTGAAAATCCGCCAACTGATGAGCCGCCTGGGGAGTGGCGAGGTGCGCGAGATCATCCTGGCGACGAATCCCAGCATGGAGGGGGATGCCACGGCCATGTATCTGCGGGGGCAGCTAGAGGGCCTCGACGTGCAGGTGACTCGTCTGGCGCGCGGCCTGCCCATGGGCGGCGACCTGGAATACGCCGATCAGAACACGCTCCTGCGGGCGCTGGCAGGCCGTCAGGAGATGGATTGAGGGTTTGAATTGGGCGCGGAGTGTGGGGAGTTTTGACGATGGCGTTCAGAATTTGGGCGAGATGAAGGCGTATTGGGTTTCGATAATTTTATTTATCCAAAAAACAAATGGACAAACAATATATCCTGGCTGAGATAAAAAGAACAGCCAACGAAAATGATGGCAAACCTCTTGGATGGGCCAAGTTTTCCGAAAAAACAGGGATTCTAAAAACTGATTGGTTTGGTAAGTACTGGGCGAGATGGGGAGATGCCGTGATTGAAGCAGGACACCAACCAAATGTCTTTACACCTGCTTACGATGAAAACTATATTCTTGAAAAACTTATTTCCCTTATAAGGGAATTGGACAAATTCCCCGTCAAAGGAGAGATCATACTTAAAAGAAGTCGTGAAAAAGATTTTCCAAGTTATAGTGCTATCACACGAGTGGGTAAGAAATCTGAGCTTATTAGAAAGATAATTCAATATTGTTCAGGCAATGAAGGCTATGATGATATTCTTGAAATATGTGAACCAATAACGGCTTCTAAACAAATAGAGCCTAAAACATCAACTCAAGATATATCAATTTCGGGTTATGTCTATTTGATGAAATCAGGTCGCAACTATAAGATTGGTAAATCAAATGCCCCTGGTAGGAGAGAATACGAACTCTCTATCCAACTTCCTGAAGAAACAAATATAATTCACGAAATCGCGACTGATGATCCAATAGGAATTGAAGCATATTGGCACAATCGCTTTAAGGATAAAAGAAAACGTGGAGAGTGGTTTGATCTATCATCAGAAGATATTAGAGCATTCAAACGCCGAAAGTTTATGTAGCTGTAGCTATCACTAAAATGTTGCCAAACCGGAATAAACCCTGTAACAACCAGGTCGTTGGTTCTAGTCCCCACGCTCCCACCCTGGAGACCAACAAACGCCAGGTGAAGATTGGCGTTCTCTATTCCCTGGGTGTTTCCGGTAAGAACCTAATATCGAAACCTTACAGACAGAGAAAACAGTCTGCATAACAGCAGCTAAGAGGAAAAATGCCTGTTAAAGCAGTGGTTGGGCGGCTACTAAAGTGTAAGTTCAACTTTGGATAAATTCACTTGTGGACGGATATTGTTTAACAGCGCCAATGTTTTTCTTTGCACTTTTGCTGGCTTGAATAGCCATTAGAAAATCGCTAAGAGAAACCACACATGTTGGCCCTTCCCGTTCCAGAGCCGATGATGCAGCGTTGATAACGATATTTAAGATATCACCACCAGATAATCCTTCCGATTCTAAGATAAGTCGCTCCCAATCATCATCGCTCAACCGAATAGGCAAACGGTTAGGGACGTGAAAATGCCACAATTTATTGCGGCGTTCCGCATCTGGAAGTGGCATTTCGATGTGCCCCAGGATCCGTCGGATAAAGGCTGTATCGTAATTCGCTGCCAGGTTGGTTGCAAAAACAGTCACACCTGAAAAACGATCTAATTCCAATAACATCACTGATCGGCTGATGTTGACTGCATGATCGGTACTCTGGCGGACATTCGATAACCTTTTTCCCAAAATTGAGTCAGCTTCATCAAAGAAAAGTAACGCCTTTGTCTCTTTTGCTGCTTGGAAGGCGGCTTTGATATTTTTTGCAGTTTCACCAACATATTTCGATTCTACTTCTGCATAATTAACACGGATGATGCCCATGTTCAACTCATGAGCGACAGCTTCTGCGGCAAAACTCTTGCCTGTTCCAGGCGGGCCATATAAATTGATTGCTGTTCGTCCACCATAGGGGTCAATCTCGCTTAACCCAAAATCTTCATAAAGAACATGGTGGTATATGATTTTTGTCAATAAACTCTTGATCTGCTGCATTGTCTCATCAGGCAAGATTAGATCCTTTAGTTGACGCTGAGGGGTTTCCACAACGAACATATCTTGTCTATTTTTAACTGTATTCTCGTGTTTGTTTTGATCATTGCCAGGGGGTATTATTCGTCCATCCAGCACAGGTCGGGCCAATTCTTTCTTTTTATCAGTGTTGGGATTGTCGTTTATCATTGTGATTCCTCAAGAATTCCTAACTCGCGCTCTAGCCATTTTGTCTCTAATTCATCCACATAGATTGCAATGGCATTTTTAAGAAATGCGGGAAGATCGGGATGTATTTTCGTAAAGGTTGCATTGAAATCTGGGTGATCGTGGTACATTTTTCCCAAACCTTCTAATACTTCAATCGATGGCTCATAAAAATAACGAATGTGTTCGTGCCAACGTACCAGCAGCGCTTGAATTTCTGGGCTATCCCCACCTTTATCCATATTGGTCACAATTTCCACATAGATTTCGCTACCTTCTTGCATTATTTCTGCTTTCCGTTCATCGTTATAGCTGTTCCATAATTTAATCGATTGGGAAGCATTATCTCCCCACAGATCGACAGCATCTTTCTCATATTCTTTTTGCTTCTCATCACTGAAACCTTCAAAGATATTTTTCTTACTCATGTCAATTTCTCCAATCAAGTGCATTATTGTAGTATCTATCGTCCGTATTAGGGTTTGCAGACGCTCGATCTTATCCCGCAGAGTTTGACGATGGGCCTGCAACGCTGTTACAAGATCAAATTCCGGGAAATCAAGTATTTCTTTGATTTGTTGTAGCTCAAGTCCTATTTCGCGATAGAATAAGATTTGCTGCAATCGGAGCAATGAATCTTCATCGTAATAGCGATAGCCATTACTCCCAATTGAGGATGGCGTGAGTAGCCCCTTTTCATCATAAAAATGTAGGGTCCGTCTGCTAACACCAGCTAAGTCAGCAATTTGCTTAATCGTGTATGTACTCATGTCGCACATCTTACTCTATAACGTAACGTTAATGTCAACCCCGATTCTAGCGGATTGTGATATTTCGGCAGCCAAGAATAAATTTGCTGGGATAAAATGTACGCCACCCTGGAGACCAACAAACGTCAGGTGAAGATTGGCGTTTTAATTTTGAAGAAGCAGAAAAAAAGGATGAGTAAAAAGACACCTAAAAACAATTTTCTAGTGAATCTCGGATGTGGATTAATTGTTATACTTTTTGTTGCAGTCATAGCGATGCCTTTCCGGCTTTATTCTTCACTTTATGCAATTTCATCTATGTCCTCTTCAAAAGCAAAAAGTGATCTTGATGCTCCATACAATCAGCCGCAACTACAGTCAAGTTCGCAGATAATTCTTGAAAGAATTACTCCGCCAAAGAATAGTTTTGACATCGGGTATGCAATTACAGGTGAGTTGAAAGGCTGGAATGTGATAACTTTGTTCGACGGTTCTTCAGCAGTCATGGCATACGAAGATGAACCCATTAAACTCAGGTTCAATTTCACACAATTTGAGACACCTGGCGGACATTGGCGCAGCGAACAAGTAAGAGTCATCCTAACTGGTGTAATTGATCGAACGCTTCAGGGTGAGTCTGGGAAAGTAGAAAAGAAATGGGGAAATGGATTTGGGATTTCATCCACATTGAAAGATGTAAAACCAAATTTTTCTGTGGTTCTTCCAATCAATGAGATAGATATTAATAATCCAATTTCAGATAGAGAAATTGATATTCAAGTCGAAATGGATGTTGAATATCCCTTGATTTCGAGCGTTGCAGCTTATAAAGATTATGAAGGAACTTTAGAGCATACTTTTACACTAACTGTACTATCGCCGGATGAATTTGAAGAATACCAGTCGGTACAAAACTCCTATTTTCTTCAACAGGCCATAAGAATAGTACTAACTTGGGTTGGGCTAGTTTTATTCCCAGCCGGACTTATTGTGTTTTATTTAAGAAAGCGAAACAAAGCAAAAAACATGACTTCAATGAAGTAACTTAACAAATTATACAAACAGAATTTCACCAGGAGAAATCGCAATGAGTTATTATGAAGTTTCAGGATCTGCATTTGCAAGAGCGCTAAGAACTGTATCGTATGAGTGCGAAAATTGCGGCCAGGGGTTTTCATACCAGTTCGAACTTATCCAAGGAAACACCCAAACTGAAAACACAACCAGCACAAACAAAGACAAATTGAAAAAGATCGTTTTTTCTCTAAAAGAGATAGCAGGGCCAATCGCTCTGGAAACTGTGAAAAACGAAATCAAGTCCTTGGACGCTGCAAGAGACTTCGGCCATGAGGAGTGCCCAAATTGCGGCTATCTCCAATCATGGATGATAAAATCATGGGCAAAAGTTGACTCTTCTGAGGTGGGAAAGAAAGTTCAACTACCAAGCACGATTCTTACGGGTGTATTTCTTGTGCTAGCAATAGTACTCCCAATACAGATACCAAGCATATCCTATTTAGTCTCTTGCCTGTTGTCATTTGTATTGTGGAGTATCGGGGTTTTCATCATCATACGTTATGCGATGAGCTTCGCCAATAAGCCAAATAAAGATTTTGGAAAGGTCGATAAAGAAAACATCCCGACCGTAACCTGGAGCGAGCCAGAAATCAGTTTATTCGGAGAATAACGAAATAGAATCATGGGAAGGAAAGCATCTATCATGAGTACATGCTCAGCTTGCAACAAAGAAACTCATGATCTTAGAGATTTCATTCTTTACACAGCTTCTGTAAACCAGCGCTCAGGACTAGTTTTTTCCAGAGGTCCCCAAACAAAGACTACAACAACATACAAAGGAATTAAGAAGCGCGAATATCGAATCTGCCAAAGTTGCAAAAAACGCTCATCAACTATGCAAAAAATTTACATCGGTGCGTCGATTTTGTCAGCGCTTCTTCTTTCGACTATTCTCTTCTTCACACAAGTACAGGGAGCAAAATGGCATCAATTTATCATTCCTGGCACTTGTGGTGGATTCTTGGTACTAATATTGCCAGTTTACTTTTTACTGAGACCTTTCAGTCCTGAAAACAGGCTCAAAAGAAGAGCCGAAAAAGCACATATTGGAAAGAGCCCTGTTCAAGTGTTTACAGAATCTGAGTACCGATTTAAGTTTGGCAACAAAGGGAGATGAATATTAATCGAAACCTTACAGACAGAGAAATCAGTTTGCATAACAGCAACTAAGAAGAATATCTGTTTAAGCAGGGGGCAATGCGCTATTCGGGACGGATCAAACACAGAGTATCTTCTATTTATCATTGGAAACGAGTAGTTCTCTGTAGTGGGAGGGTCAGATTTGAATAAGCAGCCACATTCAAAAGAATTCGATTTCCGCAATATCAAGTGTGTTGTTTTTGATTTTGGGTTTACCTTATCATCCGATCTGTATTTCAACATTTCCCCGCCGGGCTACCCACAATGGCAAGAAATCATCCAGCAGCGCATCTTCAGCAGAGGGGATTTAGTCAATGAATGGATGAAAGGGGGTGTTGCGGTAGCTGATATTGCCAAAATACTCAGTGCGGAAATTGATCTTAGTGTAAGCGAAATTACAAAGTGCTTGAGAATGGGGTGTGAAAACCTTCGGTTCAATGAAGCCGTTCTCGAATTTGCACTAACGGTCAAGGAGCGAGGGATAAGAACTGCTATCGTAACGGTAAATATGGATGTTTTCACAGAAGTAGTTGTACCTTCCCATAATCTGGACACAAAATTTGACGTAATTGTGAATAGCTATGACTATCAGGAGCTAGACAAAGAAATCCTATGGCCAAAAGCATTTGAAAAACTTGGGAATGGGATAGAGTATGGAAACAGTTTGCTGCTAGATGATAAGCACCATTATGTGGTTAAGTTTAGAGATCGTGGTGGATATGCCTATGAATATCAAAATGATGAAGCGTTTATCGATTGGCTGGATGGGGTAGATATAGAGTGAAAGAAAGACGCACACTAACCCTGTGTGGTGCGGACTGGGGTGACAATAGTCTCGATTATGCTGACAGCCTTTTCAATCCCCTCTTCATTTCTAATTCCCTGACCAACCATTTCGGCTTTTTCTCGAATAGAAGGATTGGATACTGCTTCTTTGATGGCACCCGCTAACTTATCGACAGTCAATTTCTTTTGGGGGATTGGCTTGGGGCCAGCTCCAAGTGAACGAACTCTTGCGCCCCATAGTGGCTGGTCGATCAAGAACGGACATATCACCGATGGTTTTCCGGCTCTCAACCCTGCCGCCGTCGTTCCCGCACCGCCATGATGCACAACCGCGGCAACTTGTGGGAATAACCAGTCATGGGGTATCTTTTCGATCTTATAGATCGTTTCCGGTAAATCCTCAGCCGATAAACCACCCCACCCTGTCGCAATGATTCCGCGCAATTTTGCTTTCTGTAAGGCTTCCACAATAATCTTGGTGATCCGTTCCGGTTTGCGTCCAGCCATGCTCCCAAACCCAACATAAACGGGCGGTTCACCCACTCTTAGAAAGGCTTCCAGTTCTTTGGGTGGTTTCCAGTCTTCATCTTGATCTAAGAACCAATAACCGGTGACGAATGCTGTTTCAGGCCAATCGTGTGGGCGCGGCCAAACACTCTCGCTGTACCCATGAAGAACGGGGATTGGGCTGCCATCCGCCATCTGAATTGGTGTCGTTGATTTAGGATACTTCCCTAGTCCCAACACATCTTGACGAAATTCATTCACCACATCATCATAGCTATGATACCCCTTATGCAATATCGAATACGATAGCTTATTGAACCCCCCGCCAAGTTTTAAGTCAGGAAAACCAATTGCAGCGAATTCTCTTGTAGGTACGATCACCGGAACTGGGAGCGCAAGTATTGCTGGAACACCCAATTTTTCCGCGACATGTGATCCCGCCAGCGCTTTCGGATGGAAGATGACGATGTCTGGTTCTGCTTCCTGCGCTGCATTCCAGGCGTCCTTCATCATTTCACGGTTTAGGGCTTTGGCATCTTTCATCAACGCGATCATCGATTTGACCAAATTGAATGCATTCGCCCCACCCTCCATTGCTTCTCGGCCAGCTTCCGAATCGACCAATCGAATGAAATCATTGTTCATATACCCATAGGTTATGCCATGTTCAGTGATCAACGGCTCAAAACTCGAACAGGTGCATATTGTGACAGCGTGCCCGGCTGCTTTCAATCCTTTTCCGAGAGCCACGTAAGGCTGAACATCCCCTCGTGAACCGGCTGTTACGATAAAAACATTCATAAATGATTTCCTTCGTATATTCTGGGTCTTCTTGACCAGCCAAAACTCGTTCTATTATATTCGATTTCCTACTCTGATGATTTTTCGCCCGCCCACTTCCTGAATCCAGTATCATCCGTCCTGGGGCGGGTGAAGCCCCCCCAACCCCCCAATTCTGGGGGGAGAATCTCAAGAATCTGCACTCATCCGCTGCGTCCGCGGCCAAGTCCCCCCTGAACTGCGCGGTTTTTTGCCAACCATACTCCAGTGGGGAGGTCAATCCCCCAATCTTTATCCGAAAAATCTAATGGTATTTTAATGCAATTTAGATCGAAATGGTGTATATTATAGACGTTGGTACCTGCCTCTCCTTTTATTGGTATCTTGCAGGTGTCAAACCACCATAATCACATTTTGGCATGTCCCCCCCATGTCAAGAAGATTGGTGGTCCTCCTAAAGAGATCGGCGAGCGTACTCTCACGCTCGCCGATCTCTTTAATTATATGTCAGTGATGATGTGATTTTTGTCACGCACTTATTTGTGAAAATTTGAACTAGCCTTGACGGCCCTCCTATGATATACTTCGGCAAGTTAGCAAAACCATGATCTAATCCACGTTTTCATCGAGGATTGCCCATGCTCATAGAGTATCTCCCTATCGCCATTTTGATCGTCTTGGCCACCGGGTTAGCAGGCCTGGTGGTCATTTTAGGTCACTTGTTCGGGCCAAAACGGCAGACAGACGCCAAGGCCATGCCGTACGAATCGGGGATGAACCCCTACGGCCCGGGCACCCGGCGCATGCCGGTCAAGTTCTATTTGATCGCCGTGCTCTTCATCCTTTTCGACATCGAGATCATCTTCTTCCTGCCCTGGGCGGTCGTCCTGCGGGACTTCATCGACAACAGCCTGGGGGTCTTCGCCCTGGTAGAGATGTTTGTCTTTATCCTTATCTTATTGGTAGGTTATGTGTACGCCTGGAAGAAAGGAGCCCTTGAATGGGAATAGAACAAAAACTGGGGAATATGGGGATCGTCACCACAACTTTGGAGAAAGCGGTCAACTGGAGCCGCACGAGAGCAATGTGGCCTTTGTTATCCGGCCTGGCCTGCTGTGCCATTGAGATGATGCACGCCCAGGCATCTCATTATGATATGAGCCGCTTCGGCATGGAGCTGATGCGCGCCAGCCCGCGCCAGTCGGACTTGCTGATCGTCGCGGGACGCGTTTCCCGCAAGATGGCCCCGGTGGTGCGCCGCCTCTACGACCAACTGCCGGACCCAAAGTGGGCCATTGCCATGGGGGATTGCGCTTCGTGTGGGGGGGTTTTCAACAACTACGCTATCGTCCAGGGGGTGGACGAAGTCATCCCCGTTGATGTGTATGTCGCCGGATGCCCCCCGCGGCCAGAAGGCCTGATCCACGGCATTCTCACCCTGTACGAAAAAGTTGAAAACGAGAAACTCACCAAGTGGAAGTGAGCAGCAGGGATTTAAGTCCATGAACGATAAACTCCAGCAAGCCATCCAAACGGTCAAAGCGCGCTTCGAAGTGGAAGAGCATACTTTCAGCGACGAACATTCCTTGATTATCTTGCCAAAGGATTTGGCGGCAATCTGCCAGGTTCTGAGGGATGAGTTCCAGTTCAATATGCTCTCTAGCCTGACGGCGGTGGATTATTGGCCCGAAGGTGAACCCAGATTCCATGTTGTCTATCAGCTTTATTCCATTGATGACAACATAACCTTGAGGCTGCGGGCGGCAGTCCCTGGCGACGACCCCACGGTGCCGACCATCGAAGGCCTCTACCCCAACGCCAACTGGCACGAGCGCGAAATCTGGGATATGTTCGGCATCGAAGCCGAAGGGCATTCCGATATGCGCCGTATACTGATGCCCTATGATTGGGAAGGGCATCCCCTGCGCAAGGATTATCCCCTGGGATACGAAGAAGTGCAGTTCACCTTCAATGCGGACGAGATCGACAGAAAAAAGCCTTATGTGAAGGAGTAAAAGGTGATCTGCCAGACGTGGTCAGCTTGGCATCACGCTGCGGGCGTCACCCAATGAGGTCTTTATGGTTCAACTTCAAGAAGTCACCTTAGACGAGCTAAAGCATCTGGTATCAGACCGGGCCATTCAAGGCGAGACCATGCTGCTCAACATGGGGCCGCAGCACCCCAGCACGCATGGTGTTTTGCGTTTGATGCTGGAACTCGAAGGTGAGACCGTCATCAACTGTGTTCCCGACATCGGCTTCCTGCACACAGGGATAGAAAAGAATATGGAGGCCAAGCGCTACGAGCAGGCCGAGGTGATGACCGACCGGCTAGACTATCTCAACACGGTCGGCAACAACCTGGCCTACTGCCTGGCCGTCGAAAAGCTGGTTGGCCTGGATGTGCCCCCACGGGCGCAGGTCATCCGCGTCATTCTGGCGGAATTGCAGCGCATCGCTTCGCACCTGGTGTGGTTGGGTACCCAGTCGCTGGACCTGGCGGCGATGTCGATGTTCCTGTACTGCTTCCGTGAGCGCGAGGTGATCCTGGATATTCTGGAACTGGTCTCCGGCCAGCGCATGATGACTACTTACATCAGGCCCGGCGGCCTGTGGCGGGATGTGCCCAAAGAGTTTTACGCTGCCGTGGAGGATTTCCTGGCCTATTTCCCGGCCCGGATCGAGCAGTATCACGGCCTGCTGACTAAGAACCCGCTCTTCATCGACCGCACGAAGGGCATTGGGGTGATCTCCGCGGAGGATGCCATTGCCTGGGGGTTGACCGGACCGACGCTGCGGGGTTCCGGGGTGGACTTCGATAACCGGGTCGCCCGCCCATACTCCGGCTACGAAGAATACGATTTCGAGGTGCCAACGGATACCGCGGGGGACGTTTTCGCCCGCTATATCTGCCGCATGGAGGAATTCACCCAATCGCTGCGGATCATTGAACAGGGGCTGGAAAAACTCAAGGAACTGGAAGGCGCTCCGGTGCGCAGTAACAACCGGAAATTCGTCCCGCCGCCCCGCTCGGAGCTGGGTACCAGCATGGAGGCCTTGATCCACCACTTCAAGCTGTGGACGGACGGTTTTGACGCCCCGGCGGAATATGTCTATATGCCGGTTTCGTCGCCGCGCGGGGAACTGGGCGTCTATCTCGAAGGAGATGGGGGCAACAAACCGTACCGGGTGCATTGGCGCACGCCGTCTTTCATCCACTTACAGGCTCTGCCCGTCTTGAGCGAGGGGCTGCTGGTCGCCGACCTGGTAGCCATTATCGGCAGCATCGACATCGTTTTGGGAGATTCGGACAGGTGAACAAGATCGCAGAAAATTACGCAGACGAAATCCAGAAGATCATCGCCAAGTACCCCGCGGAACAGAAGCGTTCGGCGGTGATGTCGCTGCTGTATATCGCCCAGCGGGAAGACGGCTACGTCACTAAACAGGACCTCAACGAGATCGCCGAAATCCTGGAGATGACTCCCACAGAGGTGGTCACTTTGGTTGGGTTTTATACGCTGTACCACGAAGAGCCGGGCGGGCAGTACCGCATCCAGGTGTGCAACGACTTGCCCTGCGCGCTCAGGGGTGCCGATGAATTCCTGGAGAAGCTCTGTGAGAACCTGGGCATCCAGATCGGAGAGACCACGGAGGATGGGCTGGTCACCGTCGAAGGGGTGATGTGCCTGGCGGCGTGCGACAAAGCGCCCATGTTCCAGGTGCAGACCGGCGAGGGCCTGGCCTACCACGAGGATATGACGGTTGAGAGCACCTTAGAATTGATCGAAGATTGGAAGAGGGAGGAGAAATAATGGCCAATTACATACTCCTTCGACACCGAGAGATCCCAGATATCCATAAGTTAGATGTCTACAGGAAAAACGGCGGCTTCGAGGCCTTTGAAAAGGTCGTCACGACGATGAAGCCCGACGAGGTCACGGAGATCGTCAAGACTTCCGGGCTGCGGGGGCGCGGCGGGGCGGGCTTCCCCACCGGGTTGAAATGGTCCTTCATGGACAAGGACAACTGGCCCCATTACGTCGTCGCCAACGCCGATGAATCCGAGCCGGGCACCTTCAAAGACCGCGAGATCATGGAAAGCAACCCCTTCCAATTCCTGGAGGGCGTCGCCATTGCCTCTTACGCGGTAGGTGCCACCGAAGCCTATATCTACTGCCGGGGCGAGTTCTGGGAGCTGACTCAGGTCCTCGACGAGAAGATCGCCGAACTGGAAGAGGCCGGTCTGCTGGGAGATAAGCTGTTCGGCACGGATTATTCACTGCGCATCTACACCCACCTGGGCGCCGGGGCTTATATTTGCGGTGAGGAGACCGCGCTGCTTGAGTCTATGGAGGGCAAGCGCGGCCAACCCCGCCTGCGCCCACCCTTCCCGCCATCGTTTGGCCTGTACGGCAAGCCCACTGTGGTCAACAACGTCGAGACGCTGACTAACGTACCGCCGATCATCACCAACGGCGGAGAATGGTACAAGAATCTAGGCACCGAAGATACCGCCGGGGTGAAGGTTTTCAGCCTTTCGGGCCGGGTCAAGCAGCCCGGCAACTACGAGCTGCCCTTCGGCACCACCTTCCGCGAGCTGATCTACGAGCACGGCGGCGGCATCAGCGATGATCGTTCCATCAGGGCCATTATGGCCGCGGGGGCATCTTCGGCGCTGATCGTTGCCGACGACAAAGCCCTCGACACTCCCATGGATTACGCCTCGGTGCGCGACTTGGACGCCGACCTGGGGTCTGCCTCGATCATCGTCATCGACGATAGCGTCAGCATCGATTGGGTGATCAACAAGACCATCCACTTCTTCGAGCACGAATCCTGCGGCAAATGCACCCCTTGCCGGGAAGGGAATTACTGGATGGGGCATATCATCGAGCGCATCCATGCCGGCCAGGCCAGCCAGAACGATGTCGAGTTGCTGCACAGCGTCGCCAAGCAGATCGAAAACAAGTGCCTGTGTGCGCTTGGCGAGTTCTCTATCCAGGCTGTGATGACTGGCATCGAACGCTTCCCGCAGGACTTTGAAGCCGCAATCAAGTAAACGGCCGCAGTGATCTCAGCGGCACAATGACGAGATAACCTTTATGACAAACGAAGTCACACTGACCATCGACGGTAAACAAGTCACTGTTCCGGAGGGGACCTTAGTGGTCGATGCCGCCAAGAAGATCGGCATCGATATCCCCGTGTTCTGCTACCACCCCAAGATGGAACCGGTGGGCATGTGCCGGATGTGTTTAGTCGATATCGGCCGCCCGGTGCGCGACCGTGACAGCGGCGAGATCGTGCTCGAAGAGGACGGCTCGCCGAAAATCCAGTTCGGGTGGAAACTGGACACCGCCTGCACAGTGCCCGTCTCCGAGGGGATGGTGGTCGAGGGCATGACTGAGAAAGTCCAGCAAGGCCGCCAGGAGATCGTCGAGCTGCTGCTGACTTCTCACCCGCTGGACTGCCCGATCTGCGATAAGGGCGGTGAGTGCCCGCTGCAAAACCTGACCATGGCCCACGGCCCTGGTGAGAGCCGCTTCATCTACGATGACAAGATCAATTTCGAGAAGAACGTCCCCCTGGGTGATCTGATCTGGCTGGATCGCGAACGCTGTATCCAATGTGCGCGCTGCATCCGCTTCCAGGAAGAGATCGTCGATGACGCGGTGCTGGAGTTCTTCAATCGTGGACGGGCCACCGATATCATCACCAACTCCGAGCCGGGCTTCGACTCGTACTGGTCGGGCAACACCACGGATATCTGCCCTGTCGGGGCGTTGACCACGGCTGATTTCCGCTTCAGCGCACGCCCCTGGGAACTGAAGAACGCCGCTTCGATCTGTTCCCACTGCCCGGTGGGCTGCAATATGACTTACAACACGCGCCGGGAAGCCAAATCCGGCGGCGACATCGTCATCAAACGGGCCATGCCCCTCCAGAACGAATGGGTCAACGAGCTGTGGATCTGCGACAAAGGCCGCTTCGCTTATCATTTCAGCGATAGCGAGGCGCGCCTTACCCAACCGTTGATCCGCAAAGATGGGAAGCTGACCCCTACAAGCTGGGAGGAGGCCCTGGCCCTGGTGGCGGATCAATTCAAGAACGCCGGGGAGGGGCTGCTGACCCTGGTGAGCGGCCGCCTGCCCAACGAAGACCTGTTCAACCTCAGGAAGCTCACCGAGGGGCTGGGCGGCAAATCCGGGCTGCACTCTTATATGGCTGGCGGTGATCTGGTGGCGCAGGTCGGTTTGGGCGCAGGCTCCAATCTCGCCGACCTGGGCGAGGGCGACGCCATCGTGGTGATCGCCTGCGACCTGGAGGAAGAAGCGCCGGTTTGGTGGCTGAGAGTCAAGGCCGCGGCTGAGCGGGGGGCTAAATTGATCGTCGCCAACCCACGCCCCACCAAGTTAGAGCGTTACGCTACAGAAATCATCCGCTACGCGTACGGCGAAGAGGTGGAAGCCGTCGAACGAGTTGCCCCCCTGTCCGAGGCGGACAACCTGGTGGTCTTCTTCGGCAGCGAGGGGATTGGTTTGGAGACATCCGAGGCCCTGGCGCAGGCCTGCGCCAATTTGGTGGCCGAGTTGGGCCGGGTAGGCCAACCCAACAACGGGCTGGTCGGCGTGTGGCCGCGGGCCAACACCCAGGGTGCCTGGGACATAGGGTTCCGCCCCGGGTTCGATCTGGCCGAGGCGAAGGTGGTCTATATCGCCGGCGCAGACCCCGTCGGTGATGACCCGGCACTGGCTGAGACGATCATGCAGGCCGATTTCGTGGTCGTGCAGGAGTTGTTCCTCACCGAGACGGCCGAACTGGCCGACGTGGTGCTCCCAGCACAGGCGCAAACCGAGCGTGAAGGCACGTTTACTTCGGGCGAGCGCCGCGTGCAGCGTTTCTACCCGGTGGTGCAGCCCAGAGGCGAAGCCCGCCCCGACTTCGATATCGCCGCCCAGATCGGCGCGAAAGTCGGCCTGGCGCTGAAAGGGCGTTTCCCCTCACTGGTTAACCCAGAGCTTTGCGCTGAGACCCCCGGCTATGAAGGGCTCACCTACCAGCGATTGGCCGAGGTCAGCGACCAATGGCCGATTGTGGGGCGGGGTGATCTTTATTACGGCGGTACAGGTTATGAGAACAAGCAGGGCCTGGGGGTTCAGTTGGCTCCCTCAGGCGGTTACAAAGTTTCCAAGGTGTCCCGCCAAGACATTGAAAAGCCCGACGGTGAAGTGATCGCGGTCCCCATCACGCTGCTGTACGACCGCGGGGGCATGATCAGCCCTTCGGAAGTGCTGCACCCCCGCCTGCCAGAGCCGTTCATCCTGGTCAACCCGCAGGATTCTAAACTATTGAAAACCACCGACGGGATGGTTGTGGGCATCAGCATCAACGATGGAGAGACGAGCAATGTGGTGGTCTGGGAAGATGAGCGCATCCCGGCGGGAACCGCGCTCGTCCCCCGCAGCATGGGCGTAGCCATCAATAGGCCCAGCACCTTCGAAATCCGCATTGCCGAAGCGGCAGCCGCCTAACGCGTAACGAGGTTATCTTTATGGAACCAGCATTGATCATCGAATGGGTCATCAAATCGGCCATCTTGCTCTTGTTTGGCGTCACAGGCTTTGCGTACCTGACGCTCTACGAGCGCAGGGCCCTGGCGCGCATCCAGGTGCGCATCGGCCCTAACCGGGCAGGCCCCTTTGGCATCTTACAGCCGGTTGCCGATGGCATCAAACTGATCTTCAACGAAGAGTTGATCCCCGCCCGGGCCGATAAATTGATGTTCGTCTTAGCGCCGATCATCACCGTGCTCCCGGCGCTGATCATCTGGGCGGTGATCCCCTGGGGCGGCCAGGTGGTCATCGCCGGACGGGAGATCAACCTGTATCTGGCTGATGTCAACGTGGGTGTGCTGTATCTGACGGCGGTAGCGGCCATCGCCGTGTACGGCATCGTCATTGCCGGCTGGTCTTCGAATAACAAATACGCCCTTTTGGGCGGCTTGCGCTCTTCAGCCCAGATGGTCAGCTATGAATTGGCCCTGGGCCTGTCGTTTATTGGGCCGATCATGCTGGCCGGCTCCATGAGCCTGGTGGATATCGTCGAGGCCCAAAAGAATGTCTGGTTCGCCGGCCCCCAAATCATAGCCTTTATCATCTTTTTGATCGCCGGCCTGGCCGAGATCAACCGCTCGCCCTTCGATATGCCTGAAGCCGAACAAGAACTGACCGCGGGCTATCACGCCGAATACTCGGGGATGAAGTTCGCCCTGTTCTTCATGGCCGAATATATCAAGATGATCGCCATCGCAGCCATCGCGGCCACACTGTTCCTGGGGGGCTACCGGCTGCCCTTCATCGAGCTTCCCGCCTTCCTGGGACCGGTGGTGCTCCTGGTCAAGATCATCATCTTGCTCTTCGGTATGATCTGGGTGCGAGCCACTTTCCCGCGTTTCCGTTACGACCGTCTGATGGCCTTTGGTTGGAAAATCCTGCTGCCCGTGGCATTGGCGAATGTCTTTTTAACCGCCGTAATATTGGTATTGATTGGGTAGGTAAAGGAGAAAACTATGGCGTTCTTACCAGAACGAGCTCGAGTTGATGAATTATTCAAAGGGTTGTGGATCACCTTCAAATCCATGTTCGAAAAACCGGTCACCGTGCAGTATCCGGAGGTCAAACGCCCGGTGAGGACGCGCTTCCGCGGCCGCCACGTACTCAACCGGTATGAGAACGGCCTCGAGAAGTGCATTGGGTGCTCATTATGCGCGGCGGCTTGCCCGGCGGATGCCATTTTCGTCGAATCTTCGGAAAACACCGACGACGAACGCTATTCCCCGGGGGAGCGCTACGCCAGCACCTACGAAATCAACATGCTGCGCTGCATTTACTGTGGATATTGTGAGGACGCCTGCCCCACGGAAGCGATTGTGCTCGAGGATAACTACGAGTTGTCGTTCACCGACCGCTTCGAGGCGATCTACACCAAGGAGAGGTTGCTGTTGCCTGTGCCTGAGGAGGGCAAACCGACCCCTCAAGAAGTGCCGCCGGGGATATTCACCCGCTCTGTGCCGGTGATGGCGGACCCGACGGACTAGCGCGTACCGGAACCTGAGGACTGGTAACTGATTATGACACCTGAATTGATCACCTTCATCTTGCTCGCCAGCATCGCTGTGGCCTCTGGGCTGGGGATGCTCTTCAGCCGCAACGCGGTTTACTCCGCCATCTATCTGATCATCAACTTCATCACCGTGGCCGTCTTTTACCTGCTGCTGGGCGGCGCTTTCATCGCTGTCAGCCAGGTAGCGGTTTACGCCGGGGCGATCATGGTGCTCTTTCTGTTTGTGATCATGCTCTTAGGGGCGGAGAAGCTCGGCAGAAGCGGTGATACCCTGCCCTGGCAGCGCCCCCTGGCGATCATCCTCGGGTTGGGCCTGGTCGCCGAGACGCTGTACATCCTCTTCTTCCAGGCGGGTGAGCTGGTCGCTTTGAAAGATTTGCCCGAGGGCTTCGGCAGCCCCAGTTCGGTGGGATCGGTCTTGTTCCAGGAGTACTTACTGCCCTTCGAAGTGACCTCGATCCTGCTGTTGGTCGCCATGATCGGCGCCATTATCCTGACCAGACAGGAGAAGAAAAACGCGGGGCGTTGATCGCGTTTAGGAGAACACCATGCTCCCAGTATCTTATTATGTAGGTTTATCCGCCGTCTTATTCGCCATTGGCGCACTAGGTGTGCTGATCCGCCGTAATGCGATCATCATCTTCATGTCCATCGAGCTGATGCTCAATGCGGCCAACCTGGCCTTTGTGGCCTTTGCCCGGGTTCACGAGGCTTTGAGCGGGCAGATTTTCGTCTTTTTCGTGATCACTGTGGCTGCCGCGGAGGTGGCTGTGGGGCTGGCATTGATCGTAGCCATCTTCCGCAACAAGCAAAGCATCGACGTCGATCAGATGAGCAGTTTGAAAGGCTAACTAGAGATGGATGCTTGAGGGATCAAGCGATCACTTCAGGCAATTGTCTTCATCCTTTATCTTTCGGAGAACACTATGCTCCTTAGTGAAATCGCAACATCAGGACCTGATTTCTTCTACTTAGCGCCCTGGGTGGTCTTCTTCCCGGTGATTGGACTGCTGATCAACATGATCTTCGGCGGCAGGCTGGGTGAAAAGGCGGTCGGCGGCATTGCCAGCACGGCTTCGGGCTTGACGTTCGTCGTCGCCGTGCTTCTGCTGATCTCGCTGCGCACGCATCACGAAGGGGCTACCGTGCTCCTGGCAGAATGGATCTCCATTGGCGAGCTGCAACTCGATTGGGCGTTCCGCGTCGATACCCTTTCCACCACAATGATGCTGGTGGTCGGCGGGGTGGGCACGCTGATCCATATTTACGCCATCGGCTACATGCACGAAGATGTGCGCTACAAGAACGACCCCGGTCGCTTCCGGCGCTTCTTCGCCTTCCTAAATCTGTTCATCGCCGCCATGATGATCCTGGTCACCGGGGACAACTACCTGATGCTCTTCGTCGGCTGGGAGGGGGTTGGCCTGTGCTCCTTCTTGTTGATCGGCTTCTGGTACGAGATGGACACCCTGGCCCAGGCAAGCACCGCCAACGCCATGGCTGCCAAGAAAGCCTTTATCACCAACCGCGTGGGCGACTTCGGCTTCCTGATTGCCGGTATGATCATGTTCTGGGCCTTCAAGAGCGTGCAGTTCGACACCGTCTTCGAAGCGGCCCACCATGTTGCCGAGCACAACCCAGGGGTGATCCTGGCTATTACCCTGTTCATGCTGCTGGGTGTGGCCGGCAAGTCGGCGCAGATCCCGCTCTACGTCTGGCTGCCCGACGCGATGGCCGGCCCGACCCCGGTCTCGGCCCTGATCCATGCGGCCACGATGGTCACCGCGGGGGTGTATTTGGTGGCCCGCTCAGCACCGCTCTACACCCTGGTGCCCCAGGCCCAGTTCATCGTCGCCATCGTCGGTGGGGCCACGGCCCTTTTCGCGGCCACCATCGCCGTGGGCCAGTACGACATCAAGAGAGTGCTGGCTTACTCCACGATCAGCCAGTTGGGCTTCATGGTGGCGGCTGTCGGGATGGGGGCCTTCGTGGCCGGGATGTTCCACCTAGTGACCCACGCCTTCTTCAAGGCGCTGCTCTTTCTCTCGGCAGGCTCGGTGATTTTGGGGGTCGAGCGTGGCCACCATCACGCCGCGCATGGGCATCACCACGACGACCACGCCCACGAGCACAACGAGGTGTTCGACCCGGGCGATATGCGCAATATGGGCGGGATACGCAAGAGGATGCCGCTCACTTTCTGGGTATATATCATCGGCTCGCTGGCCCTGGCGGGCATCTTCCCCCTGGCCGGTTTCTGGTCGAAGGACGAGATCCTGGCCGAAGCGCTCAGCTTGAATTTCACCGTCTATATTCTCCTTGCCGTGGCCGCTTTCTTCACCGCTTTCTATATGGGCCGCCAGGTCTGGATGGTCTTCTTTGGAGAACCAAAGCACGAGGCGGCGGAGCAGGCCGAAGAAAGCCCTCCGGTGATGACAGTGCCCCTGATGGTGCTGGCGGCGCTCTCGATCCTGGGCGGGGCGCTCAACCTGCCTGGCTTGGGGACGTTCACCCACTGGATCGAGCATACCTACGAGAAGTTCCATCTGCACCTGCACCACGGCGAGTTCAACATCACTGTGGCGATCACATCCACGGTGTTGGCCTTGCTCGCCATCGGCCTTTCCTGGGTGCTCTACGGGCGCAAGGCCGTCACCCAGGATCAGCCAGACCCGCTCAAACGGATTTTGGGGCCGGTTTTCGTCGGCATGGAGAACAAATGGTGGGTCGATGAACTCTATTGGGCGGTGATCCTGAATCCTTATATCGCCCTGGCCCGTTTCACCGCCGATGTGATCGACTGGCGCTTCTGGCATGATTGGTTCCACGATAAAGTCATCGCCGGCACATTCCAGTGGGTCAGCCGCACCCTCCTGGACCGCTGGTTCGACCAGCGCGGCATCGACGGCTTCGCCAACGGCCTGGCGGACAGCACCAAAGAGCTTGCCCAATGGCTGCGCGGCATCCAGACCGGCTTTGTACGCAACTACGCCCTGTCGGTGTTCATCGGCGTGGTTGTGATCCTTGGATATTTGATTTTGCAATAATTCCAGATTGATGGACGAGGACAAATTATGAACCCAGTTTTGCATCCCCTTACCCTGGTGACTTTCTTCCCCCTGCTGGGCGTGCTGGTTCTATTATTTATGCAATCAGAACGCAAGAACGCCCTAAGATGGACGGCGCTGATCACTTCTTTGATCACTTTCGGCATCTCGATGTGGCTGCTGGCCGGATTCAACGCCCAAAACCCGGATTTGCAGATGGTGATCGACCTGCCCTGGATCCAGGTGGCGGGTTGGAACATCAGCTACCACATGGGCGTGGACGGCTTGAGCATCTTGCTGGTGCTGCTGACCACCTTCCTGACGCCGATCTCCATCTTGTCGACCTGGACGGCCATCGAGGAGCGGGTCAAGGACTTCATGCTCTTCTTCCTACTGCTGGAAGTGGGCATGACCGGCGTCTTCCTGGCCCAAGACCTGTTCTTGTTCTACATCTTCTGGGAATTCACCCTGGTGCCGATGTACTTCCTGATCGGAATCTGGGGCGGGCCGCAGCGCATGTACGCGGCGATCAAGTTCTTCCTGTACACCATGGCCGGTTCGCTGTTGATGCTGTTGGCGATCCTGTGGCTGGGTATCTACCAGGGCACTTTCTCGGTGCCTGAACTGATCGCCAAGGGCGGTATCCCGGCGGACATCCAATTGTGGCTCTTCCTGGCTTTCGCGGCGGCCTTCGCCATCAAAGTGCCCATGTGGCCGCTGCACTCGTGGCTCCCGGATGCCCACGTGGAAGCGCCCACCGCCGGTTCAGTCATCCTGGCCGGGGTGCTGCTGAAGATGGGCACCTACGGCTTCGTGCGCTTCAACATCCCGCTCTTTCCCGAGGCGGCTGTGAAAGCCGCCCCCTGGATGGCGCTGCTGGCGGTGATCGGCATTATCTACGGCGCGGCGGTTTCGTACGCTCAGAAGGATATCAAGAAATTGGTGGCTTACTCGTCGGTCAGCCACCTGGGTTTCGTGATGTTGGGCCTCTTTGCCCTGAACCCCCAGGGCATCCAGGGCGGCATCCTGCAGATGGTCAACCATGGCTTGAGCACGGGGGCATTGTTCCTCCTGGTGGGTATGATCTACGAACAGACCCACACCCGCGACTTCGATGTCTATGGCGGTCTGTGGAAATTGACCCCGATCTACGGCACGCTGATGCTGATTGTGGCCTTGTCTTCGATGGGGCTGCCGGGCCTGAACGGCTTCGTCGGCGAGTTCACCATCCTGCTGGGCGCTTTCGGCTCGGAGTCCATCGGCTCGCCCTGGTACGCCGGGCTGGCTACCATCGGTGTGATCCTGGCGGCGGTCTATATGCTCTACATGTTCCAGAAGATGTTCCTGGGTCCCGAAGGTTCTGTGGTCGAAGAGGTCAAGAAGCACGGGCACAGTATCAAGGACTTGAACTGGCGTGAGATCGTTACCCTGGTCCCAATTTTGGTGCTGATCTTTTGGATTGGCCTGTATCCCAAGCCCTTCTTCGCGCTGATGGCCCCCACGGTTGATAAGCTGGTTGCTGCGGTGCAGGCTGCGGCTGTGGCCATGCACTAAACCTGCCGGGAACGGCGTTCCTGGCAACTGAGAGATTCTATGACTAGTACCGATTTGCTCTCCATCCTTCCGATAACCGTCCTGGTCGCCTGGGCCTGTGTGCTGCTGCTGGTGGATGTGTTCACTAAAAAGAACAAGTGGCTGACCCCGCTGCTGGCGGCGGTTGGTCTGTGCGCGGCCCTGGGCATTTCCATCGCCCAATCGGGGAACATTTACGCAGGTTTCAAAGGCATGGTGGTTGTGGATGGCTTCACCGCTTACCTGAACATCCTTTTCGCGGCCAGCGGCCTGGCCGGGATCGCCCTGGCCTTCGATTACAACAAGCGCATGGGGTTGGACCGCGGCGAATATTATGTTCTGCTGTTGTTCTCGATCAGCGGGATGATGTTGATGGCCGCGGCGACCGACTTGATTGTGGTTTTCCTGGCCCTGGAGCTGCTCTCGATCCCGCTCTACGTTTTGGCCGGGTTCGCCCGACCGAACCCGGATTCTGAAGAGGCGGCGCTGAAATACTTCCTGTTGGGGGCTTTTGCAGGTGGGTTTGTGGTTTACGGCGTCGCCCTGGCCTTTGGGGCGACCGGCTCGACTTCTTTAGGCGCGATCCTGGCGGCAGTCAACACTGGCAGCGCAGACCTGACTCTGCTGGTGATCGGCGCGGGGCTGATCATCGTCGGATTTGGCTTCAAAGTGGCTGTGGTGCCCTTCCAGATGTGGACCCCCGATGTCTACCACGGCGCGCCATCGGCGGTGACGGCCTTCATGGCCGTGGGCGCAAAGGCAGCCGGGTTCGCGGCTCTGCTGCGCGTGTTCGTGGCCGCTCTGCCGACCCTGTACCAGGAAATCGTGCCCATTATGTGGGTGCTGGCGGCTTTGACCATGATCGTGGGGAATATCGTCGCCATTGCCCAGAGCAATATCAAACGTCTGCTGGCTTACTCCAGCATCGCCCATGCCGGTTATATCTTTATGTCCCTGGTGACTTTCGGGCAGGCCGAGGTGGCCCCCGACGGAGTGGCCGCGGCCCTGTTCTATCTGCTGGCCTACGCGGTGACCAACTTCGGCGCCTGGGGTGTGGTGATTGCGCTGGAAAAAGCTGAGGGCAAAGGGCTGGAACTGGACGATTATGCCGGGCTGGGCCGCAAATATCCCGCTTTGGCGGCGGCGATGGCGGTCTTCATGCTCTCTTTCACGGGCGTGCCCCCGACCCTGGGTTTCGTGGGTAAGTTCTTCCTGTTCCGCACCGTTTTGGAAGCCGGTTTCGTTGGGTTGGCCCTCATCGGCGTGTTGACATCGCTGATTTCCGCGTATTACTACCTGCGGGTGCTGGTGGTCATGTACATGCGGGATGGGCAGCCGGATGTCAGCCGCCCGGTTCTGCTGAGGCTGACCACCGGGTTGACCGCGGTCGGCACCGTGGTGCTGAGCATCGTCTCAGTGCCCTTATTTCGGTGGGCCAGCCAGGCGGTGTTGAGGTTGTTCTAAGTTCGACTAAAGCCTCGAATTGCATACTAAACTTCCGGGATTTATGAAATCCCGGAAGTTTTTATATCTATCCCCACCCCTGTTTTTTTACAGAGGATCACTAGCTAAAACAGTTTCTAACCCGCGATGGCCTGCAACAACTCCCGGTAATACTGGTAATTTTCATAGGGCGTATATTTTCTGACGCGGCCATCCAATAAGGGGGCATAGCCGCCCCCCTCCAGCAAAGGCGGCACCACTCGCTCCACTTCCCTTTTGAGGGACCCTTTATCGTCCAACAGGGCATCCAGGTCGATGCCGGCGATCAAGCGCAAATCCGCGCCAAACTGGCGGCGGATGTCCAGGTAGTCCATGGCGTTTGGCTCTACTTCGCAGGCCCACAGGACATTGACCCCGCATTCGACCGCTCCGGGCAGCAATAACCGGGTATTGGCATAGGTGCGCAGGATGATATTTTCGACCCCGTGCCGCTGGACGACTTCCATTAGCGGCTGGAGGCTCTCAAGCACGAATTCGGCGTGCATTTTTGGCGAGACCAGGGGGCCGTCATTCCCCCCGATCGGCTCGCTGAAAACCACGGCATCCACCGAGACATCTTGCAGGATGCGGTCGGTCAGTTGGGCGGCGAATTCGCCGTGCAGGTTCATGAACTCCTTGACGAAGTCCGGTGCATCGGTGAGCAGATACATCACCTCTTCAAAGCGCGCCCATCCCCCGATGCCCAAAGTCAGAAACAGCCCCTCGTGGACTCGCAGCATAAGAGGATAATCGCGCGCGTTGAGTCCCTCGACGCGTTGGGCCCAGTTCTCCGGCAGACGCACTGGGTTGTCCGGGTCCAGGCTGGCGCGCAATTGGTCCAATTCGGCCATGGTGGTGGGCCATTTCGCCAGGGCGGGGTGGGGGTCTAAATCGAGATAGATCTCCTCGCGCCGGTCATAGGCGAATTTGTCCGCCAGGTCTTGTTCCGTTTTCAAGCCATGCTGTTGCCACTCTTTGAATACCCCGGAGCGGAGGCCTTCCCCGAAAAGCGGCACCCGGTCAGGAGAGCCAAGGCGCATTGTTTCGATAAATCGTTGACGGCTGTTCATATTGGTGGTCTCCTCGTTATAATTTTACCCGTATTCTGGCTCAACCCTTGTATTTTATCCATTTCTTCATTAAGCTTTTAGGAATGATGACTTATTATTTGGTGCGACATGCATATGCTGATTGGGCACCTGATGAGGACCGCCCATTATCGAGCATTGGACAAAAAGACGCTCAACGAGTTGCGGAGATCCTCACAACATATCCCATCACCAGGATCTATTCAAGCCCATACAATCGGGCCTATCAAACCATAGTCCCCTTATCAGAGCGACTGAATATTCCAATAATCATCGCCCCAGATTTACGCGAGCGCAAATTGTGTGAGGGGGAGATTGATCATTTCTCCGAAGCCGTGGAAGCGACCTGGAGAGACCCAAATTTCGCACATCCAGGAGGAGAGTCTAATCTTGCGGCTCAGCGAAGAAGCATATCCTTCATCGAGAAAATTCAACGTCAAAATCAAAACGAGCACGTTGTGCTCGCTACCCATGGAAATCTATTCGCTTTACTCTTACAGCATTTCGACCCTTCAATTGGGTTTGCATTCTGGAAATCACTCACTATGCCGGACATTTTCATGCTTGAAGTGGGTACAAACCAAAAAGTGCAAATACAGCGCTTGTGGGGGGAGGAAGTCAATCCATAGAAAACATTCGTATCTCAATTACTTGCACTGCTTCCTAACATCAGACGAGATTTTTCCAGGCAAGTGTACGGCCCAATCAAGGTCAGTTGGTCGCCGCGTTCCAGGCGCGTATCGCCGTTGGGGACGATCAACTGCTCATTTTTGCGCACCGCCAGGATCATCATATCCTCGGGCAGCTCCAGCTCCCGCAAGGGGCGATTCAACATGCTGAAGTTGCGGACGGTGACTTCGCAGACTTCCTTGTCATCATCGGTGCGGGTGAGCAGCTCATAAATGGTCGGGTTGCGGGTGAGCAGCGCCAGCAGCATGGCCTGATTGGTGGCCGCGTTCATGGGGGTGACGCCGATCTTCTCGAAGCGCGGAATTTCGCCGGGGGCGGTCACCCTGGAAACGACGTGCTTGATGCCGTACGTCGAGCGCACATAATCGCAGACGCGGTAATTTTTGTCCACGTTGCTGTATATACACACCAGACGGTTGGCCTGGTTCAAATAGGTTTCGGCAGCGGGATCGTAGCGGTGGGTACGCGCGAGCACGGCTTCAAAACCTCGGCGGCGGGCTCTTTCGATACGGTTCTGTTTGGTGTCGATGACCACCACCAGATCATTATGGGCGCGGATCTGCTCGGCGACCTGCAATCCCAACATCCCGGCTCCCACCACAATCGTCGGCCTTTGAGCCTGGGGCGTGATCTTGGGCGCGATGCGGGCGAAGATCAGCGGAGACAGCGTCACCGTGATGATCGCCACCAGGATGATAGCGGCGTTGACGGGGTCAGAGATCACGCCCAAACGCAGTCCAATGGCCGAAGCGGCGATGATCAGTGACAAGCGCGCCGAGAGCAGCGTCCCCGCGCTGAGCGTCTCACGCCAACTGAAATTCAACCGGAACACAAGAGAAGGCAGCAGTTTTACCAGCACCGCGGCCACTAGCAAGATCGGCAGCAAAAGCAGCGCTTGCGGCGAAGAGAGCAGGGCCTCGAGGTTGAAATCCACGCCCACCATGATGAAGAAGATGGGGATGAAGAACCCGAAACCAAAGGACTCCAACTGGTGCATGGTCTCGGAGTCTTCGTTGGTGCTCAGCAATGAGATGATCGCCCCGGCCAAAAACGCCCCCAGGATGATCTCCATTCCCAATACCTCTGCCAGGGCTACGAAGACCAGCATGATGGTAAAAGCAGTCCGAATCTTGATTTGGGCTGTGGCGGTGCTGAGTTCATCCAGCAACCGGCGCACACCGGGGATACGGTTGAAGAACAACATACCAAACTGGTACATCACGAAGAAGGCCACGAAGAGCACGCCGATCAGCAGAATATCGGGGGTCAGGCCGTGCGAAAGGGCTGCCACCACGACGGTGATCAACAGCATCGTGACGAAATCGGCGATCAGGGCGGAGATGATCACCGTTTGCCCATAACGCCCGCTGTTGAGGCCGCGTTCCTTGAGCACGGGCACGACAACCCCCAGGGACGTGGTCGAGAGGATCAGGGCGATCATCCAGGGATTGGTAGCCAGCTCCATGCCCACCAGTATGAACCCAACCAGCGTGGATGAAGCCAATGTCAGGATGAAATTCAAGCCGCTCAGCGGCAGCGGCCCCCAGGGTTGCTGCTCGCTTCGTGGACGACCCGAAGAGGCCGGCTTGATGCTGGAGAAATCGATCTCCATCCCAGAGAGGAACATCAAAAAGACGAAGCCCAGTTCCGCCAGCAGGTCCAGGACGGGGTCATGGTGCTGCACCCAGCCCAGGCCGCTGCGCCCAACGATGATGCCGGCGATGATCTCCCCGACGATAATGGGGAGACGCAGACGCCTGAAGCGCGTCAGGGTGATGGGGACGATGAAAGCCAAAGATACAACGATCAGCAAAGGATAAAAAGAAAGGGTTTCTTCCATTTACTCACAGCTCACTACGATGAAGTTGATATTGTGAAGCGTCGCCGGCCCCTGCACGGATAACATATCCATCGAGTCCATCTTCATATAACCGGCAACCATATTTGCAGGCACGCGGATGGTCACCGGTGGGCCCACATTGACCAGCACCCAGGCGTCGTAGCCGCGTTCCTTGGACCAGGCATCTTCCTGCCCGCCGAATAGTTCGGCAGCCTGCGCCGCCGACGCCGGGCAGCGCGCGTCCCCCGGCCCGCTGTTATAGACCACCTGCGGGGTGGGGATGCCCACCAGGTCGGTCACCACCTCGGCGGGGTCGAACTGTGAAAATAATGCATCGGAGTCCTCTAACGTCTCTGGGGCGGGTGTTCTGGAGGTGAACCATAAAACGCCCCCAATCACGGCCAGCACCAGGACGGCCACAGCGGCCATAGCCCACATGAAACAACTGCGCTTCTTCTTCTCCTTTTCGGCGGATCGCTGCAAGCGGCCCACTGCGCCGTCAGCCTGCCTGGGCGTCGCGCCGACTTGCAGCAGCAGAGCCCTGATCATCTCATAACTGTTTCCCAGCCTTTGCAACTCGATGGCCTGGGACATCACTTCGCGATTGGTCATTTCAGGCTCAGGGACGACCCCCTCTTCGTCCGGCAAATCCTGAAGCCTTGAAGAGCTGTAGCGTTTGTACAATCTTTGGATGTCCGGCGGGGCCATCCAGCGGTTGATGATCTCCATCCAGGCTGGTTTGAGCACCTCGGGCATCAGCATGACGCGGATTTTCGAACCCGTGGATTGCACTTCGAAGGCCGTTCCACATTCTTTACAGACAAACTGGTCAGGGGCCTCGGGGAGGTGGTTGATATCGAGGCTTTTTGAAGCGTTACAGACCGGGCAGTGTCCTTTGCGTGCCCAGGCGTCAGGAATGTGTTCGCGCGGTGATTCGGAGAATTCTTCCAGGTTGGTCTGTCCCAGCCCCATATCGTTTTCCTTACAAAACAAAATCGTGAAAACCGCCAGGCCGATCGATATTCAACGGTTCAGTTCTGCGGAACTAAACCCGATCATCCCCATAAAGTTCCCGGTGGACGATGCTCAACGCCCGAACCTGTTCCACCGCCCGGTAAGACGAGCGCACCAGCGGCGCACTCTCTACCCATCGGAAGCCGATCTCCAGGCCAAACTGCTTGAGCTCCTCGAACTCTTCCGGCGTGTAATAGCGCGCGATGGGCAGGTGCTTGCGGCTGGGCTGCAAATACTGGCCGATGGTGAGGATATCCACCCCCCAGTCCCGCAGGTCCGTCATCGTGGATTTGACTTCTTCCATCGTCTCGCCCAGGCCCAGCATAATGCCTGATTTGGTGAGCACGTCAGGATCGAGCTTTTTGGCGTTGACCAGCGCGGCCTCGGCCCAGGCGTAG
Organism: Anaerolineales bacterium; assembly: GCA_028278545.1. GTDB lineage: Bacteria > Chloroflexota > Anaerolineae > Anaerolineales > UBA11858 > NIOZ-UU35. The sequence goes on along the minus strand of JANQED010000054.1, from coordinate 4,755 downwards.
TTATCCTGCGGCTGCACCTGCTTGAATAAGCGCGGCACAGTCTCCACATTGTGGTTGAGGATCTCTGGGCGGGCTTCCATGACGATGCGTAGGGCTTCCAGGCTGCCCTTGAAATCGGGGATCAGCACTTCGATGGAACACCCCGGCTGAAGCTGGCGGATACGGCGGATGACCATGGCGAAAATCGGCGCGCCGCCGTCCCGGCGGTCATCGCGGTTGACGCTGGTGATCACAGCGTGTTTGAGCTTCATCTTCGCCACAGCCTGGGCGATGCGCTGCGGCTCGTCCCAGTCCAAAAATGACGGCTTACCGTGCTTGATATCGCAGAAACCGCATGTGCGCGTACAGACATCGCCCAACATCAGGAACGTGGCAGTGCCTGCCCCCCAGCACTCACCCAAATTGGGGCACATGGCTTCTTCGCACACGGTGTGCAAAGACTTGGCCCGCATCAAATGCTGCACTTCCTGATAGGTCTCGCCCATTGGCGCGCGCACCCTGATCCAGGGCGGGCGTCGCCTGGGCGTGGTATCGATGTCTGCGGGTTTTATGCGGTCACGGGTGGGGGTAACGGGCATGGTATCTCCATGTAAGCGGCAAATTCACCTAATTCTACCCCGCCTGTCGGCTTTGATCAAATGAGAGGAGTATATGAATTCGCCCTATGAAAAGGAGCGCTTTCTTAGATTTCCTTGACTTTGAGGCGAATCCCGGTCACATGCAGGATTTCGACGCGGGAACCGGGGGTGATCGGCCCTCCCTGGGCGGATTCTGCGCTCCAAAGCTCGCCGCCCAGTTGCACAGAACCGGCCCCGAAGGCGGGAATCTCATCCTTGACGACGCCCACGCGTCCCACCAGGGCTTCCCGCCCCGTCCGGATGGGTGTCCGTTGGGCGCGCACCGCGAAGGCCAGGGCGACCGCGAAGATCCCCCCGGTGATCAAAGAGCTGATAATCACCAAGGGCACGGAAACGCGCTGAAATTGCGGCGTCGTCGGAGAATTGAACAATACCAACGCCCCAACCACCAGAGAGCCGACGCCTGCGGCGGTGAGAGCGCCGTGGGTGGGCGCTTTGAGGTCCAAAACAAAGAGCACGAAGGCCGTTGCCAGGAAGATCAAGCCAAACCAGTTGACCGGCAGCACGCCCAGCCCGTACGTCGCCAGGGAAAGGCATACCACGCCAATGAACCCGGCGACCCAGCCGCCGGGGTTGGAGAGTTCGATCAAGATCGCCTGAACGCCGATGGTCAGCAGAATGAAGACGATGTTGGGGTTGGTCAGGACGGCGAGAAGCTGCTCGATGAGGGTGAGCGCCATGTTGGAGACCTCTGCGTTGGCGGTGTGCAGGGTGCGGTCGCCTTCCAGGGTCTCCACCTGGTAGCCGTCTAGCTGGCTGAGCAGGTCATGGACATCGTTGGCGATGAAGTCCACGAAGCCGATCTCCAGGGCTTCCCCGGCGGAGACCGCTTTGGCCTCTTCGATGGTCGCTTCAGCCAGGGCGACGACTTCCGGGCCGCGCCGCTCTGCCAGTGAGCGGACCTGGGCCTTGAGGATCTCCTTGACCTTGGCTTCCATGGTCTCGCCGATGTCTTCCCCCTGGGCACCTACCGGGCTGGCCGCGCCGATGGCCGTCTCCGGGGCCATGGCAGCTACGTGCCCGGCCAGGGTGATCACCGTCCCGGCGCTGCCGGCAACGGCCCCGCGCGGGGCAACATAGACCACCACAGGGGTTTTGCTGCCCCGGATGATCTCTACGATATCGCCCATCACGTCCACGCCGCCCCCGGGCGTGTTGAGCTGGAAGATCAGCAGTTCGGCGCCGCGCTGCTCGGCCAGCTGGATGCCGCGCCGCAGATACTCTGCCATGGTGGGGGTGACGGCGCCATCGGCGGTGAGCACCAGGGCCAGCGGCATATCATCCGCTTGCGCTTGAGCCGCCGTCGGGGGAAACCTGAACAGGGCAAGCAAAACAAAGCAGCACAAAATACCAATAGAGAATTTAAGTCTTTTCACTTTCCACTCACCATTATTTACTCAACGAAGCCGCCTGCCTGATCCATCCCTCTGGATCGGGAGCACGCCCCGTGGCAGCCCGGATGATCTCCTGGAGCTGCGCGGGCTTCATCTCAGCCAACTGGGCAAAGGTGGTCAGACCAGCTTCCACCAATACAGAGGCATATTTAGGGCCAATCCCCTCGATGCGGGTCAGGTCATCGGGTTCAACCGGTGGGGGCGGGGCTGCTGGCTCGCCCTCGTCGGGGGGCAGCACCAGCCGCGTCCCGGTGGTTTCAGCATCTCGTTCGCGCTGGTTTTGCAGCCACCACCACACCAGCAGCGCAGCCGCCAGGCCGAGCTTCAACCCGAAACGCCAGGGGGAGAAGCGCTTGCGGCGGGCTGAAAAGAGAATACGGGGAATCTTCATCATCTACACCTTTCTAATTTACCGCAGAGTGCGCTGTGGGCGCGGAGAGAAACCAGTTTATTTGAAGTCTCTGCGCTTCATCGCGTTCTCAGCAGTTCTTTTTGTCGGCGTCTATACCGATAACTTTACAATAAAGTGGCCCTTTTCGCAACCGATTCGAGCGATGCTTGACCCCAACCAGCGCTCACGGTAGAATCGTTCCGCATTCCCAAGAACACATGCGGGCGTCGCCAAGTGGTAAGGCATCAGCCTTCCAAGCTGACATTCGCCGGTTCGAATCCGGTCGCCCGCTCTGGGGCCCATAGCTCAGTGGTCAGAGCGAGCGGCTCATAACCGCCAGGTCGTTGGTTCAAATCCAACTGGGCCCACTTTTTTGACCTCTACAAGTGCGCAATTAACAATTCAATAGCGCTTTTTTTCTTTAAGATTGGCTAACAAGACTTCTAAAATTGGAATAATTTCTTCCAAATTTCCCACCTCTCCAGCGTTCACCCTCTGCCCCAAAGTAACAATTTGCTCCCTCACATCACCATCAGAAAGAACTCCATAAACCCCATCCGTGATACTGATATTTGAGTGCATCAGGTTTTGACTTACGGCTTTTAGTGCCTGTATATCCTTCGCCCTTTTCAACGCATAGACTGCGTGACCATGCCTGAATTTATGGGGAGAATAATAAGGTATTCCCACCCTCTGACACCAACTCATCAAATCCTTTCTTGCTCTTTGGTGGCGATGCCTGCCCACTTCCACAATCGTTGGATTGATCTCACCGGTATCAGATGAAAACGGTGCAAACCATAAACCGTCCTCTGGCAAAATCCTTCTTACTTCCCGATCCCAGCTGCTAACAACTTCGAGCAATTCTGGAATATCTAACAAATAGGTCGTGGCATGTTTACCGAATTTTGTATGTACCCCCATTTTCGGCCATTGTTTTATTCGCAATTCACCCAACTCGACCGCACTCAACGGCAACGTCACAAAGGCACTAATGCGAATGCCCGAAAGAAACCACAAGACAGCAGCAGCCCGAATACGTCTGTCCCTTGACGTTTGCACCGGTGCACGAGCTATCCGCAAAACTTCTTCAAACGTGACTGCTTTGTGCTCCCTGGGTTGCTCAGCCATCTTGACAGGTTTCAAGGTGTCAAGCCATGCAGGGGTGATCGTCTTATAACCCGCTCGGTGAACTGTCAACCATCTCAGAAAGCGTTTAGCAGCCCCCACAACCTTTCTCATGTAGATTTTCGATAGCTGACTACCCCCGCCATCTATACGAGCCGCTAGAACATACTCAGGAAATGTAGGGCGGATTTTTGGAGCCTCCCTAAACAGCACATCATCAGCCCACTCAAGAAGATGCCTAAGCCAAGTCTCCTCAAGTCTCAATGTGCTCTCTGATACCTGATCTACTTCTCTACGATATTCGAGATACTTATTTACCAGCTTCCAGTTTGTTCGATTGATCATCTTCTTTGCTTATCAATAATTCTCGCAAGCTTTCTTCCACAGCTTGGGCACTCACAAACCCAATAGATAAGCCGCCCTTCCCTTCTTTTCTCAGGCTCACTCATTTTGACAGGTTTCCTGCAAGTCAAACAAAATGCTTCATCCTCTGCCAACTCCCGTTTTTTATAGACTTCCCTAACCCACTCCCGAAAGGCTTTCCCATTGATCCAAATATGTTGCCTGCTATCCCTCTCATGGGGACAGCCCGCAGGAATATAGACCCGGTAAACTTGTCGCTTTGCAAACCCGACTTCTCGGGCCAGTTCTTTTGGTGTATACATCATGTCAAGTAGCTTCGCCAATCTATTGCGCTGGTTACCATTCAATCGACCCGCTATTAGAATCTCATCTGGACTTTTTCTCATCACAATATCTACTCGCTCCGCTTGGATCCTAGAAAACTAAACGCTGCGCAGCGGTACGGCAAACTTCGCCTACAGCTGCGCAGCAGTTTCGAGGATACCGCTCCGCTCGTTCTCAATCCCCCGATTCCTTCAAAATCTCCAAGACCGGCTGCCAACGCTCCAAACGTCCCTCTCGCTCCGCAGCGGCCTTGATAAAACTCAAAAAATTTTCCTCTCCCATGACCTGCATCAAAGTATAAACACCCGGCGCAAGCTGCTTGTCATGCCATTTTTCCAGCTTGTTTACCGAGACGATCCGGGCAGACTTGACCACGATCTCCACTTGCTCCCGATCTAGCATGAACTCATCCCACCAGGGTGACTCCACCATCACGAAGTTTGCCAGCGCACCCAGGGCGACATGCTTCCACTTGCGCCAGGGCTCTTTGATCAAAAGCCTGGCGATCTTGTCCGCC
>JANQED010000178.1 GCA_028278545.1 Anaerolineales bacterium | reverse complement strand
TGCGGACCTGTGCGCTATCGAGTGGATGCCCGCCGACAAGCAGAGAAACGACCCTTTGACCATAAGGTTATCGTTCGTCCCACCTGCTTTCGGTTGCCATCTCACCTGCAGGGCATGGCCTCGTACTCAATTCAGGAAGTGTATTCTCTGTTGTCCCTCGATGAGGAGCGCAACGATCTGATCGTCCAAGATGTAGTGGCTGCGGCGCAGGCCAAGCGGTTTCCAGTTCTGCTGACCGAACGACGAGAGCACGTTGATATGCTGGCCAATCTACTTGCCCCACACATACAGAATATCATAGTGATGCAAGGGGGCATGGGCAAGAGACAGCGGCAGCGACTGGCAGAGCAAATCGCCAACTTGCCTGCTGACCAGCCTCGCGTCATTGTCGCGACAGGACGCTATCTGGGTGAGGGATTTGACCACGCTGGACTGGATACCCTTTTCCTGGGTCTGCCAATCTCTTGGCGCGGAACCCTGACCCAGTATGCCGGGCGGCTTCACCGGCTGAATGAGACCAAGAGAGAGGTGATCATCTACGATTACGTAGACTTTGAGGTCCCAGTGTTGGCCAAGATGTACGCAAGACGTCGAGCTGGGTACAAAGCTATCGGCTATGAGACTGACTTGCCAGAAAACAAAGATCAGGCTGGGCAACTTGTTCTCCAGCTTTGAGGGAGCGCCAATCGTGTGATCAGACCGAAGGGATTTTGTCCCTTGTGACCATGAATACCTTAATTTCCGTGGGGTAAATTCTCCAAGAGCCGGGGCACGAACCCCGGCTCTTTGCATTGGGAGTTGTTAGGTTCGCTAGCGCTTCTTGCCGTTGGGGAAGGTGGTGTCCTTAAACCGGGTGCGGATGATGATGGCCATCTTTAAGTTGGCCCCGGTCAGATCGGCGCCGGCCAGATTTGCACTGTGCAGATCGGCCCAACTCAAGTCGGCGTTGCGCAGCATAGCATCGCGCAGATTGGCTCCGTTCAGGACGGTCCCACTCAGGTTGGCGTCGCTCAGGTTGGCCTTGCTTAAGTTGATGCCAGTCAGTTTGGCTGTACTCAGGTCGATGCCCCCTAGATCAAGTCCGCTGAAATCCCGCTCTCCCGCCTGGTAATGGTTGAGCAGTTCCTCTGCGCTGATTTGGAGCTGTCCGTCATCCGCTGTTGCATCCGAGTCTGAGGTAGTAGCTGGTTCGACTGCCTCCTCGATGTCTGACGGCCACTCTGCCGACGCCGATAGGTCTAGCTGGTCTGTCATAGC
>JANQED010000131.1 GCA_028278545.1 Anaerolineales bacterium | reverse complement strand
AGGGTTCTGGCGGTTCCGTCGACCAGAGACACAAGCCACAGTTGGCGCAGCAGGCTGGTGCCCAGGTTTGGGACGGTGACGGTCGTGGTGGCGGAATAGGCAAGGGTGTCGCCCGGCGGGGACAGGGCAGGCGAATCCTGGACACCCCGCTGGATGACCACAGGCTCGGTCTTCCCGGTCTCGATCCAATAGCGCCAGATCTCGGCGTTCTCCTCCTTCTCCGACAGGTCATACGCGACATAAAGCAGCGATCTGCCGTCAGGAGACCAAACCGGTGCAGCATATTGCCCCTGAGCCAGGTGAAGCCTTTGGACCTGTCTCGTCGCCAAGTCAATCAGCCGCAGCTCGCCATCGCTGTTCGCGTAGGCCACCTCTGAGCCACTCGGAGACAATGCTGGAGTAAGCTCGTCAATGGCCGTCCAGGTAAGCTGTTCTGTCTTCCCGATCGCCAGATCCATCTGGAACAGGTCCCAGTTCATCTTCTGAAGCGCAACAAAAGCGACTCTTCCGTTCCCTATATGCCCCGCTGAATACCCGTAATCCGCCGCGCAGAAAACAGCGCACGTCGAGACAATCAGGGTGACAGCTCTTTGACGACAAGGGTTCATATCCACTTGCTCAACGCTTGCGCAATGCCCCGAAGTTCAGACCAAAGACCGTACCGTCGAACTCTGCTACTTGGCCTCCGCATTTGCCAGAACTCGGAGTCGCCTCATAGAGAGCCTGCTGGGGTCAGACTTCAGTCAAGGCAATTCCGATGACAGGACGCACAATTCATTCCCGCGGACACTCGAAACTCAATCAAACTGCACAAAATGTCAGCAGAAACCTGTTGCCAGCTAAAAATCTGGCAGATTACTGATTTGTCAAAATGCAAGACCTGACCCTCTCCCTGTTGAGACCTGACCCTCTCCCTGTTGCGACACAATCGCAGCAGAAGTTACTGCCAGATACCCACGAAAAAGACAGTAGCAAAAGGATGCTGAAACCAACACGACGACGAGAATCAATGCCCAGGCAATCAAAGACATCAGCACAGTTTCTCACCAATCACGTCTGATTTCCTATTTCCAGCTTCCGGAATAGAAGCGGAACCATCACCGTAATCGAACGCTCGGGCCCCTACTTACGAAAAGCCTCCCTATTACTCACCGTAATTCTGCTGCCAAGCACCGTCTACGTCGGGCGCACTGCCACCCGCGCACCCGGAGGGTCAGGTCTCACATTGCACACGCGAAATGTGCAGTGCGAGACCCCGGTCGCTCCTGCCATTCCCGATCCGCGCGTTACATGTGAGACCTGACCCCGCCTCGTGCCCTGACCCCGCCTCGTGCCTTGTGACCCCGCCTCGTGACCCCGCCTCTGCTAGGTTCTAGGTTCAGGGTTTATCGTGGTACGTCCCCTATTTCTCTCCCCTATTTCTCCTCGTCCCCTATTTCTCCTAAAAACCCTATAACAGGCTTCTTAATTTCAACGCCATATACTTCCAGGTCCACAGGGTCACCAAAGTATTCTGACTCGCCCCAACGCTCCGACCGCTCTTTCCACTGCTCACTTAAACCCGCATTTTTGTCTTTTCCGTACTTACCATTGAGATAGCATAACGACAGAAAATGGCAGGCATCAGCCTCTCCGGAATTGGCCGCATCCTCTATCAACATCATGGCCAATTCCTGGTTCTTTGGTAATCCCCCCTCACCAAAAAGAAGCATATTTCCTGCATTCCATTTAGCAGATACGTACCCTTGCTTGGCCGCTTGGCAATACCAATAAAATGCGCCTTGCTCATCCTTTTTGACAAAGTATCCTTTAGCCAACCTCGCCGCTACTATGCTCTGCGCCTCAGCATCACCTTCCTCTGCCAATTTCTCTTGGTAGAGAATTTCGTCCCTTTTTTCATCCAGCTTTTCTTTGCTCGCTTTCATGGCATTACCTTTGCGTTCTCCCACTCCTTGGGCATCGAACAGGTCTACCATTTTCAAAACAAGCTACAGGATCACAATGTCTCTTATAACAACCCTTTGCAGATAATGAACTCAGATTTTCATTTGCATCATGCTGAGCATTGGCGTTTGCATCTCCAAAGGTATTCCCATACCCCCAACCGCCAATAGTCCCCGGACAGTTCGAGCAGTTATCAAAGGACTGAACATTACACCTTACATAAACCTTCCAGCGGCCCTTCTTATCTCGCCAGGGCCGGTTCATTGCTTGACTTGCGAGGCCAGTACCAATAGCAGCAGCGGCACGACGACTCATGTACTGCGCTAAGGCCCGACCTGCAATACCGAGGCCTATCCCAACACATACACCACCACAAACAGCTTCTCCCGTAGGGTCAGTCCAATATAAGGGATTGTTGTAACCGTTCACGGGGTGGCACGCCTCACTGGAACGAAGGTTGCGATAACGCCGGGGTGATGTGAGCGATCCCCTGTTGAGCTGAGGCGAGCGGGGC
>JANQED010000047.1 GCA_028278545.1 Anaerolineales bacterium | reverse complement strand
TTGCCGATAAAGCTTTGTACAGCATCGGGCGCACCGGCGCGACGAGAAAACTAAATCTCGAAAGTGTAGGTTTAGAAGCGGACAGCCGGGGGAGACTGAAGGTTAACGAACATTACCAAACTGAAGTTGGAAACATCTACGCAGTGGGCGACGTGATTGGTTTCCCCAGCCTGGCCTCCACCTCCATGGAACAAGGGCGTCTGGCAACCGCCCATGCCTTCAAGGTCGAGGCCAAGAGCTTCCCAGAACTGTTCCCTTACGGCATCTACACCATCCCCGAAATCTCTATGGTGGGGAAGACCGAAGAGGAGCTGACCGAACAAGGCGTGCCTTACCAAGAGGGAAAGGCACATTACCGCGAGATCGCACGCGGGCAAATTCTGGGCGATAAGGATGGCTTGCTTAAGCTCATCTTCCACCTGGAGAGCAAGGAACTGCTGGGTGTGCACATCATCGGGGAGGGCGCCAGCGAGCTGGTGCACATCGGCCAGTCGGTTCTGGCGTTCCGTGGAACGATCGACTATTTTATCAACACGGTGTTCAACTATCCCACACTGGCCGAATGTTATAAGACCGCAGCCTTTGACGGCATCAACCGCCTGATGTAATACTTTCTTAATTTCCTCACTGTACAATCGAACGCAGATTCCCGATTCCTCAACCGAAAGTGGAGTTAGGTGATGCGAAGACCGCTATGGATCATGGCGCTGCTGGCCATCACAGCCTGCACAAATGCCCTTGGACAGCCGTCAGGCGAAGAGCCGGTAAGAAATCCGGAGGAGCCGCCTCCAGCGCAACCCGTTGAAGAGATCAGCGGCCCTGTAGAATTGCCCAATCTGGGAGCGGCGCCAGAGCTGTATAACGATGTGTGGCTGAACACCGATGCGCCCTTGCGCCTGGCAGAGCTGCGGGGGAAAGTAGTGCTGCTGGATATGTGGACCTTTGGCTGAATTAACTGCCAGCGGGTGATTCCCTCGTTGAGGGAATGGTATGACGAGTACATGGACCAAGGCCTCGTAGTAATCGGCAATCACTATCCGGAATTCTCTTACGAGCGCGACCTGGATAATTTACGGGATGCCCTGGTGCGGCTGGACGTGCCCTACCCCGTGGCGCAAGATAACGACCGGCAAACGTGGGGGGCGTATAACAATCGCTATTGGCCGACGCTTTATTTGATCGACAAGCAAGGCAACATCCGCTACAAACATATTGGCGAAGGCGCTTACGCTGAAACTGAGGCAGCCATCCAGTATCTGCTAGCTGAGAGCTATCCGTAAAGTCAGGGGGAAAAAGCGATTTGTTAGAGCCGACTGACGGGCTGAGCATCACCGAAGACACCACATTCAAGCCGGGCGTCTACGCGCTGCCCAAAGGCATTTCCATAGATCGGGACGGGGTCAGGCTGGAGGGAAACGGCGCGGTTCTCGTTGGCGATCAGAGACAGGGGCAGGGGGTGACTATCGAGGGGCGAGAAAAGGTCAGCATCAAGAACCTATCCATACGAGATTACTATCACGGCATAAAGGCAAGCCATTGCAAAGACCTCAAAATCGAAGGCTGCCGCATCACCTCTACAGCGGAAGTGGACGCCAATACGATCTTCCTGGACATCTGGCTGCCTGCAGAGAAGGCCTATGGCGGGGGCATTTATCTACATGAAGTTGAGGAGGCCGAAATCCGCGAAAACGACCTGCAGCATCAGCAAAACGGCCTACTGAGCTACCAATGCAGGCGATTGAGGGTCATTCGGAACCTGGCCAACTATTGCAGTGGTTTTGGATTTCACCTGTTCGAGACTAGCGAGAGCATATTTGAGGACAACTATGCCGATTACTGCTGCCGCTACCAGCCGCGCGGCGAAGGTCATGGCCACCTGGGCGCTGACGCAGCCGGATTCCTGATCGTTTACAAGTCCAGCAACAACGTGCTGCGCAACAACTACGCCCGCATGGGCGGGGACGGTTTCTTCCTGGCTGGCCTCACGCCGCAGCTGCAATTGGTGAGCTGCGACGATAACCTGTTCGAGGGCAACGACGCCTCCTACAGCCCAAACAATGGATTCGAGGGGGTTTTTAGCGGCGGAAATATCTTTCGAGACAATATCGCCAACTATTGCAATTACGGCTTCTGGTTAGGATTCGCGCGCGAGAATACGCTGGAAGGCAACCAGATGGCGGGCAACCGGCAGGCTGGTCTTGCGGTTGAAAATGGATTTGGTTTCGTGGTCTATGAAAATACATTTACAGCCAACGCGCACGGCGTGCTGCTATGGTCGAAATTTGCCCCAGAAATCCACAAGCCATTGCCCGAAAATCTGACCAGCTACGACTGGCAGATCGAGAAGAACCTCTTCAGGCACAATAACAAGGCGATCCGCATCGCTGCCAATCAGGATCATGGGATCAGACCGTACCCGGCTCCAGACCAGCAGATGCCCCTTACCCCAAAGCCCAACGCTCACGTGATACGCGGCAACCAGTTTGCGAACAACCGGCGTGACTTGGATTTAGAAAGAGTCGAGGGGACGGTGGTGGAGGGCAATGAGGGGATAGAGATTAGAGATATGTGATTAGTGATTCGTAGGAGGAATTAAAACGGGCAGGTCGATGACCTGCCCGGCGCTGTTTAAGAGCAAACAATGCCTAGTGCTGGAGAATTTGGGAGAGGAAGAGTTTGGTGCGTTCTTCCCTGGGATTGTTGAACAGATCGTGCGGCGTGGTGTG
>JANQED010000025.1 GCA_028278545.1 Anaerolineales bacterium | reverse complement strand
GATCGCCCCATCTACCTGCGCTGCTCCCGTGATCATGTTCTTGATGTAGTCCCGGTGCCCGGGCATGTCCACATGCGCATAGTGCCGATTCTCGGACTCGTACTCCACGTGGGCGATGTTGATCGTGATGCCGCGCTCACGCTCCTCCGGGGCATTGTCGATCGTGTCGAACGCCCGGAAGTTCGCCTGCCCCAAGAACGAGCAGTACTTCGTGATCGCCGCCGTCAACGTCGTCTTCCCGTGGTCGATGTGTCCCATCGTCCCTACGTTCAGGTGCGGCTTGTCTCTTACAAATGTTTCCTTTGCCATGCGTACTATCTCCTCGAGAATAATATCAAACTTACGGTTACAACAAATCAGCGAGAAGAGCCCACAACGGGACTTGAACCCGTGACCTCATTCTTACCAAGAATGTGCTCTACCGGCTGAGCTATGTGGGCTAGTCTCTTACATATTTGCCCGCCGATGGAGACAGGGTCTGTTCCGATCAGCGAGTTCAGGTGGGCGGAGACGGATTCGAACCGCCGAAGTCGTGTGACAACTGATTTACAGTCAGCTCCCTTTGGCCACTTGGGTATCCGCCCGCAGCGAGACTGTTGCCAGTTCGAGATCAAGGCCACATCCGTAAGCCTTGATCGCCAACTATCAACAGGAGCCGACGACGGGAATTGAACCCGTAACCTGCCGCTTACAAGGCGGCTGCTCTGCCGATTGAGCTACGTCGGCGTGATCCGGTGAATTGCTCGGCAAGATCGTATTGAAAAGTTCCAAACACCAATTTTTCTGCGCCATGCTCCGCAAAAGAGCGGATGCATTATACCAGAGGGGTTCCTCACAAGCAAGGTTGACACTCGCTCCGTGGGAGTGTCAACGGGGCAGGAGTCTATCAGGATTCAAGTTTCACGTCAATGGTCGAGCGGGAAAAGCCGCGTGCACCCCAGGCGTAATATAGCGCTACCGAGCCAGCCACCGCCGCGTTCAGCGAATCGACCTTGCCCCGCATGGGCAACTGCAACAACACATCACAGGATTCGCGCACCAAAGCCCGCATCCCCCTGGCCTCATTCCCCACAACCAAAGCCAGCGGCCCGCTGAGATCGACTTCCGGGAGGGATTTCGCCTGCAGGGACCTTTCCAACCCATAGACCCACACGCCCTCTCCTTTAAGGTCTTCGATGGCGCGGGCCAGGTTGGTTTGGGTGATCAAGAGGTGTTCGCTTGCCCCCGAGGAGACGCTAACGACCGCCGGGGTCACCGTAGCCGTGCGGCGCAGTGGCAGCAAGACCCCATGAACACCCACCGCTTCGGCAGTGCGTAGCAGGGCGCCCAGGTTATGCGTGTCTTGCACGGTATCAAGGAGCAGGAGAAAAGGCGGCTCCTCACGCTGCTTGGCGCGATCGAAGATATCGAACAAGGAACTGTACGGATATTCCCCGACTTCCAGTGCAACCCCCTGGTGATGCTCGCCAAGCGGATCAATTTGGTCGCGCGGCACGAACTCGATTGGGAGCCCCCTTTTCGCGGCCAGATTCATGACATCTGCCAGGCGGCCCTTTTTGTCCGTTTTCTGAGCCACCCAAAGGCGGAGCACCTCCCGACGCTCGGCGCGCAGAACTTCGTACACTGGATTACGGCCAACGACCCATTCCGTCATTGCGCTAATCCCCCAGAGCGACCAAATCGTGCGCAGGAAGCGCACATTGGCGCATCATTTCCAACGCCAGGTCGTACCTTCTTTGCCGTCTTCCAAGACGACGCCCAGTTCCGCCAGGCGATCACGGACTTTGTCGGTGAGTGCCCACAATTTCTGGCTGCGCAGCTCCCCGCGTACCTCAATGAGCAGATCCACAAAGGGGGCTGCCTCACCAGCCTCACCCCTGGCACGCTCCAGTTCCAGGCCCAAAACGCGCGTGAATTCCAGGATCACGCGCTGGGCTTCTCCCAACGCTTCGGGGGACGCCCCATTGTCACGCGCCTGGTTGAGGGCCCGCACCAGATCGAAGAGATGTCCCAATGCCCCGGCGGTATTGAAATCATCGTCCATCGATACCGAAAATCCCTGACGGGTGTCTGCGATTTGGGCTTCAAGTCCTTGAGGCATCTCACCTGTAGCCCCAGGCGAGGCGGGGCGCAGAGCCGATCGCAGGCGGTCGAGGGCCCGTTGGGCATGTCCAACGGTTTCATCGCTGAACTTCAAGGGGCTACGATAACTGGAGTTGAGCACCATCATGCGCAGCACATCCGCCTCATGATCAGCAAGGAACTCGTCAACTGTCACCAAGTTGCCTGTCGATTTGGACATCGCCGCACCACGCAGTTGCATCATACCATTGTGCACCCAGTAGCGGGCAAAAGGCTTTCCAGTGAGGCTCTCCGTTTGAGCGATCTCATTCTCGTGGTGAGGAAAGACCAGGTCGTTACCCCCACCATGGATATCAATTTGCTCCCCCAGATGATGGAGGTTCATCGCCGAACATTCGATATGCCAACCCGGACGTCCCTGACCCCAGGGGCTATCCCAGGAAGGTTCACCAGGTTTAGAGGCTTTCCAGAGAGCGAAATCCATAGGGGTTTCTTTGCGCTCATCCAGATCGATGCGATACCCTGATTGCATATCTTCCAGTTTGCGGCCAGAGAGCTTGCCATAGTCATCATCGCTGCTGACGAAGAAATACACATCACCCTTGGTTTCGTAGGCATGGCCTTTTTCAATCAATCCTTGAACCATTTCGATAATCTGATCGATCTCTTCTGTGGCCCGCGGATAGACCGTTGCCGGCAGGATGTTCAAATCATGCAGGTGGGCCTTAAACTCCTCGATATAACTCTCAGCCAATTCAAAGGGATCGATCTCCTCGATGTTGGCTCGCTGAATGATCTTGTCATCGACATCCGTGTAGTTCATCGCATGGCGTACCTGATAACCACGGTATTCCAGATAGCGCCGGATAATATCGAATACCAATACCGACATGGCATGGCCGACATGGGCTTTGTCATAGACCGTCGGCCCACACACATACATCGAGACTTTTTCAGGCTCCAGGGTCTCAAAGGATTCTTTTGTCCGGGTCAGGGTGTTGTAGATTCTTAGGGTCATTGAGATTTCTCCTCCGGGCGGGCGAAGATCATGCGGCCTGCGGCGGTTTGTAAGACCTTGGTCACCGTCACATAGATTTCCTTGCTCAGATGGTCGGCGCCGTCCTCAACCACAACCATGGTGCCATCGTCCAGATATCCGACCCCCTGGCCGCTTTCTTTGCCCTCTTGGATGACATCGACTTTGATGATCTCCCCAGGGAGCAGCACGGCTTTGACCGCATTGGCAAGTTCATTTACGTTGAGTACCGGCACGCCTTGCAATTCGGCGATGCGGTTGAGGTTGTAATCATTGGTCAGCACAGGGGCTTTGAGTTGACGCGCCAGGATCACCAGCTTGTCGTCCACCTCACGCGTCCCCTCGACATCGATATCACTGATCTGAATGGGGACTCCAGGCTCTTCTTGCAGCTGCGACAAAACCTCCATCCCTCTGCGTCCCCGCTGACGGCGGAGGCCGTCCGCGGAATCGGCAATGTATTGCAATTCATTCAAAACAAAACGCGGGATCAACAAGGTGCCGGTCAGAAAGCCAGTCCGCGCGATGTCGGCGATGCGGCCGTCAATGATAACGCTGGTGTCCACCAACACTTTCCGGCCCGCAGTATCGCTTTCGGCGTCGTCAGCGCCTTTCCTTCGAGGCATACGATCACGGAAGATCGAGAAGATATCATTCTGCCGCATGACGAACACCGCTACGCCAAAATAGCTGACGATCAAGACGCCAATGAAGGGCAAGATCTCTCCAAAAGGCGCTGGGAGGAGGGAAAGCGGAAAAGCCAGCAGCGCAGCGATGACCAGGCCGACGATCAAACCAATTAATCCGGCTACCAATGTTTGCGCCTCCACCCTCCCCAGCAAGGATCGCAAGGCGCGCATCGGGCGCGTGGTGATATAGGGGGTCAACACCAGGCCAACCAACACACCAGACAAAGTCAAAACGACCGTGTAAACAATAACGGGTTGTGGAAGCACTGTTTCTCCCCAGGTGCCCCCCAGGTAACCGGCGAACACGCCGAAAACGATCATGCCGACGATGCGGGCGATAAAATCAGAGCTCATAATGATTCTCCATAATTCCAGATATAAAAAGAGCGCACGACAACTGCGCTCGTCTCCCCACCCATGTGGGGCCTACCCCTAGATCAAGGACTCAAACCCAAATAAATGAATAATAAGATAATGACGAAACGGTTTGAGAGTAATTCTCGACGATTTTGCAGTACCGAGTCCCAAATTTCAGGTTACAGCACAAATTGTGTCGTAATGGGATGATAGCACGGCCGAGAGATAACGTCAACCAATTGGCAAAAGCAGCCTGGATCCGTATTTATCGTGCACAAACGCCTCTCCCGGGCTTCTCAGCGGTAGCTGCTTGACAATCCAAAGTGACGCGTGTAAAATCTGGCCTGCGTTTGAAAAAACGCATTTTCAGGCCGAGATAGCTCAGTTGGTAGAGCACGCGACTGAAAATTGCGGTGTCGCCAGTTCGATTCTGGCTCTCGGCACTCTCGGCCTCGCCACAGGCACAAAAAGGCCGAAACTCGCGGGCGTAGTTAAGTGGTATAACGTCTCCTTGCCAAGGAGAAGGCCACGGGTTCGAATCCCGTCGCCCGCTCTCTTCCCCGAAAATGGCTGATGAAAGATGGCATGCAACGTTAAGCCATTGATCTCAGCCAAGTTTTTTATGGCGACGTGGCCAAGTGGTAAGGCATGGGTCTGCAAAACCCTGATCACGGGTTCGAATCCCGTCGTCGCCTCAAAAAAGACGAGCGATTCGCTCGTCTTTTCGTTTTTAAAGCTGGGGGATGAACGTTACATATGACAATCTAACGTCTATCGCCGTTCACCTCTGGTCGAAACACGGGGGATCGCTTTCCTGGCCAGCTTATCCACTTTCTCGTTGTACCGGTTTCCAGCATGACCGCGCACCCAATGCCATTTGATTTGATGCTCTTGAATAGCTTCATCCAAGGCTTTCCAGAGATCCTGGTTTTTTACAGGCTTCTTGGCAGAGGTTTTCCACCCCTTGCGCTTCCAATTGCCTATCCATTGAGTAATCCCCTTTTTCAGGTATTGGGAATCGGTGTAGAAATCAACCCGGCACGGCTCTTTGAGGGCGCGAAGCCCTTCGAGTGCGGCTGTCAACTCCATGCGGTTGTTGGTGGTCTTTCGCGCGGAGCCGGCAAGTGTTTTCTCGCGTTTGCCAAATTTCAACAATGCCGCCCAACCACCGGGGCCAGGGTTTCTATAACAAGCACCATCCGTGTAAATAGCGACGTGAGGGAGTCTGCTCATATAGTTTGCTCTCGCAAATAGCGTTGATTATTCCGTGAAGTATTGTAGCACGATCATCTCTTCATCGATTGGATGCAACAGCCTAATCAGATAGCAGCCCATCCGAGATCAGCAGTCGAATCTTCAGGGATGATATCTGTGGAACAAAAAAGGCTGGAGCCAGTTGGCTCCAGCCCATTTTATGCAGGACTGAGATGTTTTTAGTCGATCTCAGCTTGCAGTTCTGCAGCAGTAGCGTTCAATTCCTGCAGATAGGTTGGGATTTCAGCAGGATCACCGTTGATGATGATATCGCCGGTGTCGCCCAAAGCGCGGCGCACAGAACCCCAGGAGGCCATGGTCGGCTCGGTTTGACCGTACTGCATCAATTCCAAACCAGTGACCCACAGAGGATTTTCAGCAATATAATCCTTGAGTAAATCCTCGGTGCTGATGCGCACAGGGTAGTAAGCGCTTGCGTTGATCCACATAGCCTGAGCGTCCGGTGAAGTGAAGTACTTCAGGAACAGCCAGGTGGCCAACTTCTGCACGGGGTTGGTTTCCACAACCGCTACATATTGGCCGAAGGCGTCCACTGCCATCTGTCCATCTGGGCCAAGGAAGGGGAAGAAGCCCCATTCATCAGCGGAGGCAGCCTCCTCAAAGGCTGCCAACTGATAGGGCAGTCCGGCCGTGGAGCTCATGGTGAAGAGCGCCTTTCGGGTAGCGAACTCGGGGTTGGGGTAGCTCTCAGTGGGGAAAGCACAACCCTCATCCCACATCGCCTTCCAGTAGGCGGCCACTTCTTGAGCAGCTTCGGAGGCAAAGTCATACGCGGTGCCGTCTTCAGTCAATCCGTCATCGCCAAAAGCGTAGAGGAATGACATGAAGTTTGATGCACTGGGGTAGAGCACCAGGCCGCCTGTGCCATCGTTGTCAGGATCGTCGTCAGCAGCGTTAGCAGCCGCGGCAGCGCAGACTTGTTCTTTGAACTCGGCAGCATTGGCGGGAGGCGCATCGAAGCCCAGGTCTTTAGCCCATGAGATGTTATAGAACAAAACATTGGCAGACTGGCTGAGTGGCAGCGCAATTCGAGCACCATCAGCCATCACACCGCCATTGTAAGCACCGGCATAGAAGTCGGCAACTTCTTCGGCGGTGAAACCGACGGCAGGATCATCGACATACGGCTGAAGGTTCGTGATCGTGCCAACGGAGTACCAACCGGCGAGAGCATTGGCGTAACCCACAATAGCATCGGGTACATCACCAGATTGGATAGCGGCGTTCATGGCGTCCTCAGCGTCACCGTAGCGACCTTGATCCACAGCTTCCACTGTGATGCCATACTCGTTGGTAGCATTGAAAGTATCAACTACTGCCGCCATGCCCTCGCTGGGATCACCAGTGCCCCAAACGTGCCAGAAGGTAACTGTCGTACCGGCCAGTTCAGACATCTTGACACCCATGACATCGGCTTCCATAGCTTCATCTTCCATGGGTTCAGCAATCATCCCAGGCCAGGAAGCATCGATCTCCGCCATAACCGTGTCCATATCGGCCACTCCGGCAAAGAAGTCCGTCATGCCTTTCCAGAAGGAGCCGGCTCCCACCTCTCCAGGCATCAGGTCTGAGCCATCGAAGCGCACACTGGTCGCCTCAGCTACCAGGGCTGCTATGCCGCGCTCGATGTCATCCCCATACCAATCCAGGTCGGTGTCCATGTGCGGGGACAATGCACCACCAGCAGCCAGCCATTCCTTGACGGCCTCACCCTTGGTGAAGAACTCCATCACGGCGCGCACTTCATCGCGGTCGTTGAACATCGCCATGATGTCTCCAGCCACCAGGTAGGGCTTGCCATAGGCTTCATCGATCCCAGGCAGGTAGAAGAAG
>JANQED010000024.1 GCA_028278545.1 Anaerolineales bacterium | reverse complement strand
GATCGTCGTGCGGTCGTAGTGCCAGCGATATTCAGAGCGTTTCGGTGGCATGATGTTGACGTTGACGCCCACGCGGGTATTGCTTAGGGGCGCGTACTGTCGGCTCGTCAACTCGTTTACCAGCGCGTTGACCCCATGGTGATACAGTCTCCAGATCTTTGTCAGGTGTTGTTCGATTTGCTCCCCATGAATCACGTAATAGCGTAGCGAGCGCCCCTTCATCGGCCTGTGAATTTCCGGTAAGCTGTGTTTTGCCCGATAGCTGTCAATGCCCGCTAATAATTCCGCACAGGTTTCCAGGTCCAGGTAGT
The DNA here is from genome assembly GCA_028278545.1 of Anaerolineales bacterium. Classification (GTDB taxonomy): domain Bacteria; phylum Chloroflexota; class Anaerolineae; order Anaerolineales; family UBA11858; genus NIOZ-UU35. The sequence continues at coordinate 2,819 of JANQED010000024.1, read as the reverse complement.
CGTCAAATACCTGGTAGCCAGATGATTCAAAAGCTGATTTCTGCATCGCAGGTTCCCTCTGCCACTTCCGGGTTCCACGACGGCGCTAAAATATAACAAAAAACAAGCTTACCGCTTGTCTGTTAAACGAGTGAATCGTTTTTCGTATAGTAATCGAAGTACCCAGAATCAGCAAGGAATACAGCTGTTACTCATCTTTATGGCTCCCTATCAAGCCGCTCAATCCAGACTTGAAATGCAAAGAACACTGGCGCCAGCATCAGGAGAACCAGTGAGACCAGCAGGGGGATGATCTCTAAACTGGAAAACCCCAGGAGCGTTATTAGCGCGGCGGAAACCAACATGGATCGCCTCCCTTTGCGGGCCACCGGCTGATCCTCACGAGCGAGTTGAATAGTGCGCGTCAAAATAGCGATGCTGATCAGCGTAACGCTAATTCCAGAGATGAGCAGCCAGCGCACTTCAGGGGACAAATGCTCTCCGGCGTGTTCAACTACATTTAATACTGCTGCCCCGACTGTTGCAACCCCCATTGTCATCGGTAGGTGCAGATAGTACCAAATTGAAACGACCACAGTGCCTGGGCCAGGAATGCGATGTGAGATAAAGACGAAATAGACCCACCACAAACTAATGGCGATCATCGTGCCCAGCGCCGCCGTTCCACCTACCAGCCCATTCAGATGATGATGCTCGGAAACGCCGGCGACGACACCAACGATGACCTCCCCCAAGACGATGATCGTGAAGAGACCGAAGCGTTCCACCAAAGAAGGGCTGACCGAACTGACGATGTCGATTTCGGCCTGCGCCTGCGGGTATTTTTTCCCCATGCTGAAAATGTAAACAGGCAGCACCAAAGAGAGCAGCAAGGCTGCTCCCCACAAAATGAAGCGTAAGGGTGCGGGGACGAATACCGAAGCTATGAACAGTAATGTATTCAGCAAAAAGGTCGCTGAATAGGGACGCGAAAGGATGCGATGGTTAGGGTCGTGAACGCCGGTGCGCCACCATAGGTAAGTCAGGATCAACTGAAAGCCGGCGTAGGATAAGGCGAAGCCAACCGAACTTTCGCCGAGCGCATCATGGGCGAAGATTGCCATCGCCACCACACTCAACATCTGCAAAAAAGTAAAGACGCGCGTGCGGATGTCGTTATTGCCGTGGATATCGTGGTAGGTAGTGCCGTTTAGCCAGGCCCACCACACAACCACAAACAGGAACGCAAAGCGGCCCAGTTCAACCCAGCCGATATGGGCTGCTAACGCGTGGGACAACTCGGCGATCAGCACCACGTAAACCAGATCGTAAAACAGCTCAAGGAAGGTGACCTGGCGGTGCTCGAGGCCTTCACCCGCTTTTCTGGGGGGCTGCCACCACTCTCGAAATCTTCTTAGTATTGCTCTCACCTGCTGATCTCTTCTGTAGGATTTTTCGGCTATTTTACTCCTGTCGGCTCATCAGCGTTGAGCACCTCAGGGTTTCTTGTTTGATGCTAATCCAAAAGGCTGCCTGATGTCGCATTGATGATTGCGCCAGTTATGGAGCGAGCACGGTCTGAAGCCACAAAGGCTGCGATCTTGGCAGTATCTGAGACGATTGGGAGATATTTGAGCCGTGTTCCTCGTGTGGCTCCCGACTCTATGTCACCTGGAGATTGGCCAGTCCTTTGCCCCACGAGTTCAAAGGTTTGTTGGATCGTGCGGGTGTCGATCATTCCACGGGAGCGAATACCGACAACCCGGATCCCAGACGGCCCCCACTCATCTGCAAAGCAACGCAGCATTGACTCAATTGCCCCCATTGCCATACCGATGGCAGCAAATTGTCCAACGCCTTGAGATGGATCTGCTGTGACAAAAAGGATGACGCCGGATTTTTGCGGCAGCATATGGCGAGCGGCTGCACGTGCAGTTAGAAAATTCGATGCAGTGTATGTGTTTATTGGCAGGAGAAACTTCTTTGCATCAATCTCTACAGTCGCTCTCCCATTATCGTACTCAATTGGTTGAGGGCCCGTTGCATTGAAAACGATATCAATTTTGCCAATCTGCTGCGCCAGGTCGTTCAAATAGCTGTTCACTGCCTGTTCATCAAGCGCATCCACTTGCTCAGCTTCGGCTTTGCCCCCCTCTGCCTCAATCTCGAGGGCAGCTTTTTGGACCTTGTCGAGGCGACGCCCCGAAAGAAACAAAGCTGCGCCTTCGCGCGCAAATTCGCGCCCAACGCCACCGCCGATGTCTCCACCAGCTCCAAAAACGACGGCATTTTTGCCAGCTAATAACATTGTTGTCTCCTTTTTAAAACCCAGGACGGGGCCAAGATCGCCCTAGCTATTATATAGAGCTATGCGGCTGGCGCTCTTCAAATCTTCAACTGTTGGGGATGTGAGAAACTCAGCGATCAAGACCACGTTGGCCAATTGCTAAACCCGCCCAGACCAAATTTGTTGGGTTCCAATACTAAACTACATCCAATTGCACAGGTAGAGTCTGACATCCCCATCCTCGCGCACCTTTTGCAATCCGGCAAAGGTGAAGGTGTTGGATACCACACGCGCGCCGGCGCGTAATTCGCGTTTGAGTTTCCCCTCCAGCTTGTCGTTTGTGTTCTGGAGCAGATAACAGGTCACTACGTCGGCCGCGCTCAAATCCTGGTTGAAGAAATTGCCGTAGACAATCTGCACGCGCTCGCGCAATCCCAAGACAGAAATCAGCGCCTGGCACCACAGGTAGCGCAAGGGATCAATTTCGATGCCCACGGCGCGGGCGCCGTAGCGTCGGGCCGCCGTGACGATCGTGCGGCCGTCCCCGCAGCCC
>JANQED010000003.1 GCA_028278545.1 Anaerolineales bacterium | reverse complement strand
GATTTAGCGCTGCACGTAAGCTTCAATTCCCTCAGCAATCACTAGCAGCCAGAAGCGGTTACTGGCCTCCTGAAATGTGGCGGCCGCCTCCCAGAACTTGAGAGCGGCGGGAATCTTGTGGAGTTGATTGCCCGTCTGGCAGAATTGCTCGACGTTGTCCAGCGCCTCTGTCCAGGCATCGCCGCTGCGGACGAGAAGATCGTGGATTGTGCTGGTATTGCCGGGTGGGCTGACAGACTTGATTTCTCCCATGACCCCTTGCAATGCTGTGTGGTCGTTTTCCAAGCGCCCATCGCACAAGATCGCGTCATTATTGCCTTCTTCGGAGGCTTCTAATATCTTCGCATCTCGCTGCACGATCACGCCTGCTTCAGCAAGCAGTGGCTGCATCACATTGGCGTATTGAACGAGATCATGGGCTCTGCTGTCCGTGGGTAGTTTATCGGGGGCAACAAGTGGCGGCAGCGGTGTGGGAACGGCTGTGGCCGTGGGTATCGGTGTGGGTTGCGGTGCGGCGATCTCTGGAAGGAATGCGTTTTGAGCAGGTGGTTGCCTTCCCCCAGTGAGAGCTGCACCGACGACCACCCCCACACAGCACATCGAGATCAATCCCAGCGCGCCCAGTACGATCCATAGTGTTCTTTGAGTGTTCATGGCGTTGCCTCTCCTGGTACCGTTCTACTATGAATACAAATCCTGGGGAGAAAAGTTGCAGCAGAAAACTAAACTGGTGTACGCTCGACTTAGAAATCGATGCGCAAAACTAAAAGCGCGCCGTGGAGGGCGCGCCTGTGAGGTGGAGATGGCGGGAATCGAACCCGCGTCCAGAAGATTAGACTCTCGAACGTCTACGAGCGTAGTCGCTTGTCGCTCCTCACTGGCAAGTCCACAAACGACAAAGGGGCTAGCCAGCCAGCCGCTGAAGCCCGAAAGCTTCTCTTAGGTGCATTTAGCAGCGTCCTGCACAGCACTCTGGCTTTGTGACGCCCGTCCCGCCTCCAGCCAGAGTTAGGAGAAAGAGGGCGTGGCTCATCTAAGGAGCCAGTTCGCTGCTATCCTAGCTTAGGCAGCCAGGGGGAGGGCAGCGTATTCAGTGCGTTCGGCACTTGAAAGTGTGCGCTGATTTAACGAGGTCGGCGCCTCTCGGCTCGCAATCCGGGGCCAGCCTCTTCCGTCGAAGCCTGTCATCCCCGTGGGGCGATTATAACATCCTTGAATAAACCTTTTATTAGATTTCTGGGCTTCTCCAGTCTTGCCTAGATACTAAGCCAGCTGCTTTTGTGGCTCTCCTGTTGGTTTACGAGCAGTAATCAGGCCAGAGAACAAGGTGCCTGAAGGGATCTCCGCCACCGCAACGTCCGCCTCATCCTTAGAAACAACGTCAACGTCGACGAAACCTACAGCGCGTAATGCCGACGCAAATTCCTCTGCGGGCAGCGCACCGGCGGCACAGGCGCTCCAGGCAAGAGTGTCCCCCTTGATTTCCTCCGGCAGGTCCCCTTGACTGACGATGTCAGAGATTGAAAGCCGGCCGCTAGGCTTAAGCACACGATGGATTTCCTCGAAGACTCTCGGCTTGTCCGGAGAGAGATTGATGACGCAATTTGAGATGACCACATCGATGCTCTCATCTTCTACTGGCAAATCTTCTAAGAAGCCGTGCCAGAAATCGACGTTGTCCACGCCCATTCTCTCGGCCATGCCGCGCGCTCGGGCAAGCATCTCGGGAGTCATATCTACACCGATCACAAAGCCCTCAACGCCCACCTGCTGGGCAGCCAAGAAGCAATCGAGACCGCCTCCCGAGCCCAGGTCAAGCACGCTTTCTCCTGGCTGCAAACTACCTAGCGTTATGGGGTCGCCGCAGCCCATTGAGAAATTGGCGAGATCCTCAGGCAGCTCAATGAGCATCTCCTGCTCATACAGGGGGGCGCAGGTCTCTCCAGTTCCGCAGCAGGAGTCCGCCTGTTTTACTCTTTGAGCATAAAACTCTTGCACTTCGCTGCGAATATCGCTTGTGCGTTCAGACATAAAATCCTCCAAATTTGATAAATTTCGCATCGATGGATATCAATATATTAGCGCAAAAAAAGAGACGATCAAGATGCTTCGATCTTATCGAGCAGCACCTGCGCGGCACCAGTTTCCGGCGCGAAGACCTCCATGAGCTGACCACAGCATTTGACTACGCGACTCTGGTTCAGGGTGTAGTAGCTGTGTTTGCCCTCATTGCGAGTTTCCACCAAGCCGGCGGCGCGGAGGATGGCCAGATGGTGCGACACCGTGGGCTGTCGCACACCAACGGCCTCAACGATTTCACTTACGTTGAGCCAGCGGCAGCAGCACAATTCCATGATCTCCTGCCGCGTCGGATCGGCCAGTGCCTTGGCGAATGTGATAGGATTTAGCTGTACATTGGCGGCATTCATATTGATGTCTTTCGATGTATAGTTAGTTTAATCGATGGTTGTCTATTTGTCAACGCCAAATTAAGGCCTGTTGACAGACTGGCAGATTGTAGTATAAGTCGCGCGAAAGAGATATGAATTGATGCAGGTTTTGAGCCTCAGTGATAAGGTCATTGACTTTATCTATGCGTCTGAAATCCAAGAAAGGTTCGCTGAGGTCGATCTCGTCCTCGGTTGTGGAGATCTACCTTACTATTATTTGGAGTTTGTTATTGATGCTTTGGATGTGCCGATCTTCTTTGTGCGGGGCAACCATGACAATACGGTGGAATACAGTCAGCGAGGAAACCGCACTGCGCCGCTTGGAGCAGTTGACTTGCACGGCCAGGTTGTAAACTTCCGAGGCTATCTCTTGGCTGGCTTAGAAGGCTCACTGCGTTACAAAAGAGGCCCCTTTATGTATTCCCAGAGGGAGATGTGGTGGAACGTTTTTAAGCTGGTTCCGAGATTGTTGGCCAACAGAATGATATACGGACGAGCGTTAGATATCTTCATATCCCATGCACCGCCTGCAGGCATCCACGACCAGGAGGATTTTACCCATCGGGGCTTTCGGGCCTTCCGTTGGCTGCTCGAAGTTTTCAAGCCTGCCTACCACCTTCACGGCCATATCCACGTTTACTCCAACACTACTGTTACAGAAAGCAGGCATCAGGACACGACCGTTATCAACACTTACGGTTATCGTTTGACGAACATTGGCCTTGAGGGTGTAGTCCCCAAAGATGTTGCCACCCGCAATTTATAGGTGAGGTTTTGTAATGATTGACCGGGAGTATATCGGTCTTACTTCCGCCATCAGAGATTTTCGCGAAGCCCGGCGGCGGGCCGCGATTGAATCTCTCCTGGCGACGGTTAGCGGAAATTCTCAAGAACTGCTGTCCTTTGAGGACATCTCGAAGACAGTCTCACTGAGAGGGGTTGTAAGGCGCACTTTGGAAAATATCCCGCTGGACTCAATCGTGGGCAGCGTTGGGCGATACGATGATTTCAACCGCCGCTTTTTGCCGCGCCGGGACAGCGACGAAAGTCGCTGGGCGCGGGTAAAAATGGC
>JANQED010000086.1 GCA_028278545.1 Anaerolineales bacterium | reverse complement strand
GCGGCGCGAAACCAGGACAGCAACCAGGCAGTCAGCGCGCAGTTCGGACCCTTGCGGGGCGAAATCGAGCCGGATTACATTCGCCAAAGAATTACAGATACGCTGGCGCATGAGTGGGAATACCACATGCTTTTAGGTGAACTGGCACTGGCCAAGCGGAACTACTCCGAGGCCGCGATGCATTTCTCGCAGTCAAACCTCCTGTTCGGACAGGATGAGGCCATCGCTTTCCCCTCTTCGGAAGGGCGCATCAACCACGGTCTGGGTGAGGCGCATTTCTGGAACGCAGATTATGAAGAAGCGATTCTGAGCTTCAGCCGCGCCATCAACGCAGGTTACAGAGCCGCGGAATCCAAACGCGGGATCGGCTGGTCTTTCTTCGAACTCGAGCGCTATGGGGAGGCTGAGCAATACTTCAGAGATGCAATGGTGGACGATCCGGGCTTCGCCGACGCCTTCAACGGCCTGGGCCGGGTGCTGCTCGAAACCGGACGCTGCGAAGAAGCCATTACATATTTCGATCAGGCTCTCGCTCTCGCCCCTGGCCTGCTCAGTGCACAGCAAGGCCTCGACGAGTGCAGACAATAGTTGATGCGCACTGAATTGTCCCAGTGCATCTGAGACTGCCCTATAAGCACAACAGTATCTAAACGATCATTTCCCATGACCTGGTAGGCGGCAGTCGAATAGCCTGGTCTATTATGCTCGATGCAACTTTATTATTGGCTGCAATACCTACAATAGGTACAATGCTTGCCTAAAAAACTAAGCTTGCTTGCGAGCCCTGCCCTAACAGATGCGTTAATTGACAGGCTAAATGTGATGTGGTATCTTAGCCGCTATAGTACCTGAGTACTACATATTCAATGAGCGCACTGCACCCCAACGCAAACTCTTCATTCCCAGAATCCGCTTTCCTGTTGGTGAACACCGAGGTCTTCCCTATCCGCCGGAAGACCATCAACATTGGCCGGAACCTCGATAACCACGTTGTCATCCAGGAACCGACCATCTCTCGGGTGCACGCCCAAATCCGCTTTGAAGACGATCAATTCTTGATCTACGATCTTAACTCGACAGGGGGGACTTATGTAAACGGCAAGCCCGTGCAAAAGTGTGTGCTGCAGTCCGGAGACAACATCATCCTGGCCTCGGTGCCGGCCTTGTTTGTACTCAACACACCGCAGCTCAACAACCGAGCGGCTGCCGAAACGGGTCCTCTCGAAGCATCAAAAGCCGAAAGGCTGACCGGACCCGCTCCTTTCAGGGGCTGATTCCACAGCTTTTCACAAAATTATTTTTACATCTGAAGCGTCTGCTTTCTGTTTCTTGATGTGATAAGATTAGCGCGATGACAGGAGGCAGACATTTTGAATCAACGCAGCA
>JANQED010000043.1 GCA_028278545.1 Anaerolineales bacterium | reverse complement strand
TTCAATATTCTGGCACGCCCGCTCAACGATAAGCATTATTTGCAACTGCTGCACCTGCTGAAGTATGGCAGATTGCCGAACCTGAAAAACCCTAAGCTGCTGAGCGAAAAAATGCTGTGGCGGATGCTCTACGATCGCAAGGAGGAGTACCGCAGGATCACGGACAAAGCGGCTTTAGCTGGCTATTTGGCCGAGAAAGGTCTGGAACACTACCTGCCGACGCGCTATTTTGTGGGGCCAGACCCAAGGCAGATCCCCTTTGATAGGCTTCCCAAGAGATATGTTGTTAAACCGAGCCACGTCTCAGGGATGATCGCCTTCGTAGACAATGCCGATCAGTTGGATCGAGAAGCATTAATCAAAACCTGCAAAAAATGGCAACGCATCGATTACTTTAACAAAGGACGTGAATGGCAGTACAAAGGAATCCCGCGCAACATTATCGTTGAAGAGCATTTGGGCGCGGGGGTGGAGGCCCCCGTTTACAAAATCCATTGTTTCCATGGAGAACCCCAAGTCATTTTCGTGCGCTCAAGCGATGCCGCCCGCCCCGGAACCTTCACCTGGTTGGACAGCCATTGGAAACCAATAGGTTCCGACATCCCGGCCCAAAAAAGAGCGGAGATCGCCAAACCCGCCAGGCTGCAAGAACTACTGGGGGCGGCGAGGACACTCAGCGCTGGTTTTGATCACCTGAGAGTTGACCTGTACCAATTTCCAGACCGGCTGGTGTTAGGCGAGCTCACCTTGACACCTGCAAACGGGATGATGACACACTCAAAAGAATTGCAGATCTTAAAGGGGAAAATGTGGCATTTGGACACGAACAAAAAGCGCAGGGGCGAAAACACTTATCGGGGAGGCAAGCGTAGATGAAGTATGTCGGCGTGGATGGATGTCCTAAGGGGTGGTTCTTTGTGGGCCTGGATGATAAGGACGGTTGGGAGGTAGGAATCCTAGAAAACATGGCTGCGATGTGGCAGCAGTGGAAGCAAGCTGAGTTAATCCTGGTAGACATCCCCATAGGGCTGCGAGACGGTGGGCAGGAGGAGCGGCAGGTAGACAAAGCGGCGCGCAAGCTGCTGGGGCGTAGGAGGTCGAGCGTGTTCCCTGCACCCTGCAGGGCGGCGCTGCAGGCTGCAGATTACCAGGAGGCCGCGCGCATCAACCGGGAGGCCACCGGGCGCGGGCTGAGCCTGCAAAGCTGGAACATCATGGGGAAGATCCGGGAGGTAGACGACCTGCTCCAAGCGGAGCCCGATGCGCAGGAAGTACTGCGCGAAGCGCACCC
>JANQED010000029.1 GCA_028278545.1 Anaerolineales bacterium | reverse complement strand
GTGCTTGTTGAGGTACTTAAGGCCGATGCCAATAATGACCAGGCTTGGTTCCTGCTCAGTTTTGCAATTGAGGCCGAAGAGCGCAAGATATACGCCCTTCACCAAGCCTTGCGCATTAATCCAGGCAATCAAAAAGCCATCGAGCGCCTGGCCAAAATGCAGGGTGTGGCCGAATCGGCTGCCCCCACCTCTGACCAGGAAGCTCCAGAAGAGGATACCCCTGCTGAGCCCGAGTCCCCGGGGGAGGCAGACCTACTCGACCAACGCATCGCGCCCTTGGTTGAGGATGAGCTTGAGCCAGAAGCTGAGGCGGCATTTGCAGAAGAGACTTCACAATTACCCCAGGTTCAAGAGCCGACTCAGCCTGCTGCGCCGCCATTTGTAGGCGATCAGGCCTCTTTTGTTGATGAAGAGGAGGACGAATCCGATCGCAGGCCTCGGTCACGCTTCCTGCGCCTGGCGTTATTTGCGCTGTTGCTGCTTCTTGTCATTGCTGCTGTGGTGAGCGTCTATCTGTTCCGCGATGTCCTTTTTAGCAGTCTTGTCCTTCCCTTTCTCTCTGTCGAACCAGTCCCCACTGAACAGGCCGTGCTCAACGAAGAGGGGGATTTTGGCTTCCTGCAGCTGCCTCCGACCTGGACGCCCACTCCACAGCCTACCCAGACGGCCACCCTGCCTCCTAGCCCAACGCGCACCCCTACGCCAACTGCCACGCTTGTTCCACTAGCCCCAGAGGTCCTGGAGGAAATCGAGACCATCCAAGATCAGGTCGCGGAGTTGCGCGGCCTAGAAATGATTATCTCTCCACGGAACCATATCGTCAGTACGTCCAAAGCTGGAGAGATTCTGAGCGATCTTTATATTTCGGATGACATCATCTTTCAGTTGGAGGATGAAAAGCGTATTCTGGTTGCCCTGGGTCTTGTAGAACCTGTGTACGATCTTGTGACTTATGCGCTAAACAGCAGAGCCGATCACATTGGGGGTTTTTACCTGCCCCAGACTGATGAAATCTACACGGTTGGTTTAACATTTGGTGGAATCGAGAAGTACATCTATGCGCACGAATTCACCCATGCTTTACAGGACCAGCATTTCGATTTGGCGGCTCGCGGTGTTTTCCCCGAATGCGAAATCTCAATAGATAGCTGTCGCGCTTTCCAGGCGCTGGTTGAGGGCGATGCGAGTTTGTTGCAAGACCAGTGGTGGATTGATCATGCCGGCCCACAGGATTATGAAGATATCTTGCGTTTCACGCCGCCCAATGCCTTGTTGCCGGAGGAATTCCCCCCTCCATTTGTCTCCCGGGACTTGCTATTTCCTTATGTTGAGGGGCGAATATTTGTTGACGAATTGTACGAGCGCGGCGATTGGGCGCAGGTCAACTCGGCCTACGAAAACCCGCCGACGACCACAGAGCAGATTTTGCACCCAGAAAGGTATTTATTAGGAGAAACTGGGCGCGCTGTTGATGAGGTGCCTCTGGAAGCCTCCCTCGACGACACCTGGCGCTTGTTGCGTGCGGATACTTTAGGAGAGTGGGTTACTTATCTGCTCTTGGGCTTCGGGGCGGACGTACCTGCCCAGCTTCCCGAAGAGCTTGCCTATGCCGCAGCCGATGGATGGAATGGCGACAGCTAC
>JANQED010000136.1 GCA_028278545.1 Anaerolineales bacterium | reverse complement strand
TTGCCGCGGCGCATGCCCAAGGCGTTAGGTGACTGCATTGCTAGGGACTGGTTTCATACGGCTAAGCAAGGAGCTTTTCGCGAAGCAGCAGCCAGGTCCGAGTATTTCCGGTTCTGATCAGACGCTCAAATCCGTAGCATTGAAGCTCGGTCTTATCCAAATCGGTCTGGTATTTGCTGCGATTGCCTTTCTTCCTTTCCGTCCAAGCCTGGCCACTGCAGCGGCGCTGTTCTCTATTCTGAATACTGTAGTCTATTGGGGTATTGCCTGGTGCGCTTACGACGCAGCTCGTTTGGCTCGCGTTTCGCTTGTCGTCTGCTGCCTGATATCCGTCGTCATATCCACATACTTCGCATTTCGCTTGCCAGCGGTGAACCCGGTTGCCTTGGTCATAGCGTTATACTCATTCGTTGTAGCGGCAGTCGCTATTCGGCAGTTATCAGGGGGCAATGGTGATGCATTCACCTAACCAGTTGGGGCAATTCACACGCTACGCGTGTCGGACGCGCCAAAAGCGGCGCGTCCTTCGCGCTGGATATTCTGCTGCAGCCGCGCCGCTTTCGCCGCGCCCCAGCCCAAGGCGTTAAGTGGCATACAACACGTCTTTGTTGCTGGCCTTGCAACGCCCTCTAAGCACACAGTCTCATCCAATTTGGTCAGTCACGTTCGTTGGTCACCACTTAACGCCGCACCGTTTCGCTTCAATCAGCCAGCAAAGCTGTTCGGCGATGCAAAACGTGCAGCCGCACACTGCATCCATGGTTTGGCAAGGCTCAAGACAGCACCGGCAGCGCGATTTGACGTATTTTCGCCCTGGGCATTTGAAATCGCCCTGTCGCAAGGTCTAAGCTTTAACTTCAGGGGAGGTTTCACATGCAGGTAAGCACTTCAACCAAAGGCAGTGAGCCACTTAACCAGTTGGGGCATTCGCTCGCTGACGCTCGCCGGACGCCTGGCTTCGCCAGCCGCCCGTGCCCAAGGCGTTAGGTGCCTTTCACAGAGAATATACGATGCCACTAAAATTTGACCCCGAGTACCAAGAAGAACTCGATAGAGTTCGAGATGATACTTTGAAGATTGATCAAGGGATGTGGTGGTGGCGGCTAATCGCCTACTTAGCAGTGTTAGCAGCGTCGATCTTTCTGTTACAGGCTAGCGCACTCGACCACTCCACGAAGGTGCTTGTCATGCTTGCAGTATGTACCGCATGTGTAATCGCCACGGTAAATACTGCGGTAACGATTATTCACGGAACTCTAACCATATTAATTGCAGCAACAGAATGGGTTGGGCGAAAACAATTAGGTGAGTATCAGGAGCCCGATTAGCCTATGGCACCTAACCAGTTGGGGCATTTACTCGCTGTCGCTCGCCGGACGCGCCAAAAGCGGCGCGTCCTTCGCGACCGATATTCTGCTGCGCCCGCGCCGCTTTCGCCGCGCCGTTGCCCAAGGCGTTAAGTGGCTGGAAATCTCATTTTGTTGCTGGTTTAGCAACACCCTCAAATCCCGCAGTCTTATCCAGTCTGGTCAGTCGCGTTCGTTGTCCACCACTGAACGCCGCGTCGTTTCGACTGAATCAGCCAGCAAATCAATTTGGCGGCGAAAAAGTGCAGCAGCACGCCGCATCCACAGTTTGGCAAGGCTCAAGTCAGCGCCAGCAGCATAGTTCGGTGCTTTCAGCCCAGGTAATTTGAAATCGGCCTGTCGCAAGGTCTAAGCTTTAACTTCAGGGGAGGCTTCAAATGAAGGTAAACACTTCGACTTCAGGCAGTGAGCCACTTAACCAGCTGGGGCAAATCACTCGCTACGCTCGTTGGACGCCGCGCTTCGCGCGCGCCCTTTGCCCAGGGCGTTAA
>JANQED010000099.1 GCA_028278545.1 Anaerolineales bacterium | reverse complement strand
ATGGTGACAATACGCCGCTCGCCCTGCATAGCGCGCTGCTTTCGGGCGGCTTTCAGCTTATTGGCAAGGTCTGTTGGGATGTTTTGTGGATATTGGGATTCGGCCATTATCCGGTGTGCCAATCATAACATACCGGAAGGGCCATACGAGAGGTCTTTTCTTGTTGCGACTGCGTTTTTTTGAGCGGGGAACAAGCTATTCGCTGAAGCTCATGAGCGCAGGCCTTTGAAATTCGGAATAAGAAAGTCCGCTGATCTCAGGGAGTGGCCGCAGCGATAAATTCTTCCAGGTCCTGCTTGAGCTGCTCGAGAGAGGGCTTATGGATGTACATCATGTGCCCGGCCTCATAGTATTTCATCGAAATGTTCTCGCGCAGCGCCTGTTCCAGGCCCAGATGGTTGAAGGTGTATTCCGTAGCAAAGTAGGGGGTGGCTAAATCATAGTAGCCATTGGCGACAAATACCTTCAGCGCCGGGTTTTGGGTGATCGCCTTGCGCAAGGTCTCGGCCACGTTGACATATTGATTCTGATATTTCTCATAGTTCCAGGGCCAGACCCGCCCGGTAAGGATTTCATAAGGCAAGTCGCTCTCAAATTCTAATTCGTCGCGCACGTAATCGTTGAAGGTGGCAGTATAAGGTCCCTGGATGGTGGCGTAACTTGGATCGAACTCGAAGTTCTCTCCTGCCGCATCTCGGTCTACACCCGTGAAGCGGCTGTCCAGGCGGCCCACAGTAAGCCGTTCATCCCGCCGGAGCTCTTTACAGAAGCGCATGATCTCGGGGCGCAGGTTTGTGCGGTCGATGTAATCGGGGGATAGACTTGTGTAGCGCGCCAACTTCTCAATGATGTTCTGGCGCGCCTCACCAGCCAGGGAATCACCTTGCATCAAGGCCAGGGTGTACTCCTCCCCCGCGAAAGCTTCCACTTCATCCAGCGTGCTGCGCAGATCGGATTGCAATTTTTCGTCAAGCTTATTGTGATACCAGGCTGTGGCTGTAAAAGTTGGCAAAATGAGGATGTACGGTATGTCGTTGCCGACGTCAAAGAGTGCGGTCTGGAAGTTTAGGATTGACGAGACCAGCATGACGCCATTCAGATAATAGCCGTGTCGCTCCTGTAAGAAGCCGGCCAG
>JANQED010000098.1 GCA_028278545.1 Anaerolineales bacterium | reverse complement strand
GTCATGTCTTCTCGGATTATCGCTTCGAGCTGCGGGGACATCTTTTTGTATCCATCCATCTTTTTCTGATGGTTTCGGCGTGCGCGCCAGCCTGGCTTTTTCAGTTTCACGTTCCACTTCAGCCGTGTGCTTTGTCCATCAGCACTTGATTCAAAGAGGAACGTAGCGATGCTGTCCAGCGCTGATACTTTGTCGACCTCATCGAGTTGCTCGACCGTAAAATACTTGAACGGTCGCCAATCCAGGATCGTTTCCGCCGAAACCTGTCCGCCATGCGCGCAATGGTTTTTTGCGCCTATGCCTGTCCGTCCACCGGGGCGGCTTATGATGCTCCAGGTATTGCCGGGCTGCCATAGATTGCGCCGGTTTGGATCTGTCAGCCATTCCCACAAAATCGGTGCAGGTACCTCTAAGTCCAGCCTGACTGTGGCGTCTGCTTCTTCGGCTGAGATCACGATGTGTCGCTTATCGATGATTTCGTCGTAGCGTTTGTGTAAGTCCAAGTTGTAGGTCTTGACCTCGCCCAGGTGCTCGTAGGTCTCCACCTGCTCGTGCATTCCATCCTGCTGCAGGCCGATGGCCTCGAGGCAGGTTTCGGTGAACAGTGCGTAAGCCTCCCAACCAGTCTCCTCGCTGACGTGGTTTTTCGTCAGCCTGTGGATGAGATTAACATCGGAACCTACCAGTTCGCTGATGCCGGATACGTCTTGGATGATGTAACTTCCATGGTGTGCCAGGAACTTCAGGTCCAGGGTCGGGATTGCTCTGCAGGCGTTGCAATCACAGGTCGTATTGCGCACGATGCCGCTGACCCGGTCGCGGAAAGCTACGTAAGTAGACTCGATTAGCTCAAGCAGGCTCTCCCCCCGTGGGATTTGCTCCTCCGGCGCGTGCACAAATACGGCATCCCCCTCCAGTTTTGCCAGCGTCATTAGGGGCCGAAATTGTCGTAGGATCAGTTCCAGCAACTCCGTGAGCACTGCTTGCGAGTGCTCTAGTTCTGTGGACGCCACGTAGGACGTATATCCGGAGATATCTCCTATGACCAGATAGCCGCTGTAGGTCTTTGTGCTCATAGAGGCAGCTCCTTTCACACCGGGCTGCAGCCGTAATTTATCGGCTTGCTGACTTGTCTGACGACGCTTGAATGGGGGTTGGGACGCAAAAAACTAAAACGCCTGGAGACTTGTTTCCTTTGAGGCCAAGGTTTTGATTATACTCGATGCTTTTGCCGCCGCCTAAACACCCTTCTTCAGGGGCAGCGAGAATCCGATCATCGTCCCTTTTCCTGCTTCGCTGTCTATCCAGATCTCCCCGCCGTGCGCCTCCACCAGGCTTTTTGAGATCGCCAGCCCCAAACCGGCACCGCCGCGCTCGTAGCCGCCGCGG
>JANQED010000055.1 GCA_028278545.1 Anaerolineales bacterium | reverse complement strand
CGCCAGGGCGGTACTGGCCATGGCCAGTCAAAAAAGGTTGCAGTGAGATCCAATGCAATAATCATGGATAGGCTGTAGCCGCCGAGTGAAAATAAGAAGAATAGGATATTTAAGCCAGTCATCAGGAACTCCTTCCTGGAGATCCGCCCCTTGATCCACTGAATGGTACTCAAGGCCATAATCAGTATGCAGAACGATAGGATTAATTTCAGACCGAAAATGGCCTCTTCCAGCGTCTCCTCTCCTACGGCACTGCTGAATAGCAACGGGATCACGACAACTGCTCCGATATAGGTCAGCAGGGCCAGCATGATCAAGACAATCAGGAACAGAGCAAGGAATACCGCAAAGAGCATTAGCCCTGATTTCAAGTCAGAAGTGTTTTCCATCATATCTTCCTCTTTCGGCGGCGGAGTCTCATAGAGATAGCCTATAGAAAAGTGGTCTTTTTCGACAGGCCGGCGTGCGATCCGCGGGAGCTCGGGGCGTGATCGCGGCGGCCAATCCCAAATTGACTACCAATTTCATAGAAAAAGGCTATCGCGTTGTTACCTGTGAGACCCAGGGAGCTCGGCGACCCGCGCGGGCCTGGTGGCCGCGAGCTCGAGGACGACGGCCTGGCGACCATCCCAGGGCCTTCCCAGGGCCTTCAGGTATCACATGCCATGTAGGAGTGATGCAATTACGCCTGATCCGAAGACGAGTGAGGCGGCTACACTAATCAGGATAAGTGTACGTTGGGAGATTCGCTTCAGCGCATACAGTACTGCGCCACCGATCCAAATCGCCGCAATGAGTAGCCACAGACCTTTTATCATGCTCATCATGGTTATTCTTCTCCGAGCGGCCCACTGGTAGTATATGTAAACGTCACCGAGGGCATGTAGTGGTCTTCATGGGAAAGTAGCCGTAAGTGATAGGCACGGCGGTCGGTAATCACGACCAGACTCGTATCCAACCCCACCGCCAGGGGGCTAATGATATAGTGCTGAATTGCAGACTCAGACTCGCTGCGCCCTGTCACAGCTGATTCGATCAGCCAACAAGCCCGGTGTCCAAGACTGAGTGCGAGGACCTTCTCGCCAGGCTGCAGAGCGATGTCGCAAACTTAATAGGGAGCGCAGAGAATATGTTGTTGAGACCCATCGTAAGTAAGTCTGGTTACGCCATCACCTAGCTCGGGGTCACTGATCGGAGTTGCCGCCAGAACCGAGGTAATGTTCAGCCCGGCCAACACCAAAATTAGCAAGCAACTTTTTACCATGACGTTATTCCTCATAGTTTGCTTACGCTCGACAACTCGGGGGTGCCCTGTGATCCCGGTTTGGAATGTAGTCGGTAG
>JANQED010000035.1 GCA_028278545.1 Anaerolineales bacterium | reverse complement strand
CACCCGATTCGGAAATCCCAAATCGCAGGAAAACCACCTCCATCAAGCGGCATTCCCGCAAAAAAGATTACTTTCCCAGCGCCAATCAGACAGGGATCTCAGAGCCTTCGGGATTCTTCACGGACGACAGGCTAGTTGCTCGATCATCGTTGACCCTTTGACTGTTGATGATCGCCAAGCGTTGGATAGGCTTCGCGGCCTGCCAAGGTGCGGGCCTCGACGTAGAGCGCGTAATGGCTGCGCGCCAGCGTGCCGTCGCAATGCCACTCCACCAAGTAGTCATGCACCCCGTTCTTGGGCGGCAGATTCTTGGACAGCGCTCGCCATTACTAGCCGATGGACTATCCACAGAACATGGCGTTCAGAACCTCAGGCCGGCTGATCCGGCGTTCCGGCTGCAGGTGTGGTTCGACGAGCCCCCATTCCTCGTCCGTCAGATCGCTTGGGCATCTCCGGGTCTTGCGCTCGTGGCTGTTCCGGTTCTCCGTCATCCACATCTCCGGCCTCCGTGAAGCATCTCGAGCGAGAGAATCACAAACAATTCGAAGGATTCGTGCTTCCCTCGGGACGGGCTCTCAGTAGTTCGTCTGCACGCTGCAGCAGGTGCCAATTGTGCCGAAAAAGGGGGCGCCAGGTTGAGTCAGTGAGCGGGGCCTGCTATCGGGGTTGACACGTGGGACAGGTGCAAGAGGATCAAGGGCAGGAATCGCTGCGAAGCGGTCGATACGGTGGCCTCAATCCTGAGAGGTGCGGTTGTAACCGCAAATGTCCAAGACCGCGATGGCTGGCTTCCAAGGCTGAAGGAGCTTCCTCGTCATTGCCCCTACCTCGAAGCGATGATCGCCGATGGCGCCTTTTCCTATTAAGGGTGTTGAGACGGCAACGGCGGTGTGTCGTGAAGCCGATGCGCCACTCGAGACAGTGAAGCGCTCGGATCCGGCCAAGGGGTTCAAGGGGCTTCCCAAGTCTTCAGGGCTCAAGGAAACGAATGACGTGACTACGCTTACCGAACATAGACCAGCTCAGAGCCTCCGGGGAGCTGGACCACTTTTGTTTGTGATTGCAATGGCTGGAGCGATTGCGCTTTATTGGGCCGGGCTCGAATCTCTTTTTCAAGTGTGGCAAACGCCAGAATACAGTCATGGCCCTGTGATACCATTTCTTTCTTTGTTCTTATTCTTGCGCGATATGAAAGCGGTCCCGCCTCCATCTCAGACTCCAACTGACCGTTGGCAAGGTTTATTTGTCGTAGCGATGGCTGTGGCAGTTGGCTTGTTCGGAAATCTCGTCCGGATTCCAGATATCGTTACTTACGGCCTCATCCTCTGGATCTGGGGCATGGTACTTGTCGCTTTTGGTTTTCGTCGAGGTCGAAAGCTCTGGCATGGTGTCTTGCATCTCGTATTCATGCTGCCTTTGCCGAATGTATTGTATTGGAAAATGAATATATATTTGCAGTATGTGGCATCTGTGATTGGAACAGATATTGTTGGGTTGGTAGGTATCCCCGTCTATCTCGACGGCAACATCATCGATTTGGGCATCTACAAATTGCAAGTTGCCGAAGCCTGTTCTGGCCTTAGATATCTGTTCCCAATTATGAGTTTTAGCTATATATTTTCAGTATTATACATGGGCCCAAAATGGCATAAGATTGTAATATTTGTATCGGCAGCACCAATAGCTGTATTTATGAATTCGATTCGGATTGGGGTCATAGGAATTCTCGTGGAGTATTATGGAATTGAGCAAGCCGAAGGGTTTCTTCACGCATTCGAAGGTTGGGTGATATTCGTTGCGTGCATTTTGTTGTTGTTTATGTTGGCAATATTTTTGCAATGGCTCAGTTCAAATCCGCGGCCGTTGGTGGATGTTCTCGACATAGACTTTGGCGGCTTTGGCTCTCAGCTTCGTCGCTTCTTTTCCTTGAGCGTATCGAAGGCGGCTCTCTGGTCGGCGTTCCTTGTGGTGAGTGCTGCAGCGTTGTGGCAATTTGCACCAACTAGGGAGGCGGCTCAGATGGCCCGCCAGCCACTTGCCCTATTTCCGAGTAAGCTCGGAGGATGGGCTGGTGGTCCACACAATAAGCTTGAGTCGCGAATAGAGCGAGTGCTTAGAGCTGACGATTATCTTTCGGCAGGTTTTGAGAACCAGAGAGAAGCAGAGCCGGTGCATCTGTTCGTTGCATGGTATAACAAACAGACCGAGGGCAGCGGGATTCATTCACCAGAAGTTTGCATTCCGGTGGGCGGTTGGGAGGTGTCCAAATGGGAGCAGAGGGCCGTCAAATTGCCTGGCGATGATGGCAGGTTCGTCTATGTGAATCGTGCCATCATCCGAAAGGGTACCGTACGACAGCTAGTGTATTATTGGTTCGAGCAGCGTGGACGTAAGCTCACAAGTGATTACCTGGTGAAGGCTTACACTGTCTGGGATTCGCTGGCGCGCGGGCGAAGCGATGGCGCGCTCGTGCGTTTGACAACACACATATCGGCGACAGAACGAATGAGCGCGGCTGATAAGCGGCTTGGTCGATTCTTGGCGGCAGTGTCTGGGACGCTTCCTCGCTTCGTGCCAAACTAGTGGTGCGCACCTAACGGTTGAGTCCGCATGGGGTTTCCCTCTTGCCGTGAGGCATGCGAGCCGATGGCATGCGCACTGGGATCTCCTTCGAGGTTGGCGCCGCGGATCGCACACGGCTTGAGGCGATTGTGGCGGATTGTAGTCGCCCGCAGAAACACGTTTGGCGGGCCAATATCATCCTGCTCACGGCTGCCGGCTTCGGCACCGCCGCGATCGATCGTAAGCGATCAACGAACCCCCTTCGTGATCAGGCTGCGTCCGAAGTTTCGGCGTCCTCGGTTTCGACGGCGTGTGGCAGGAGCTTCTCTATATCG
>JANQED010000030.1 GCA_028278545.1 Anaerolineales bacterium | reverse complement strand
GGAGGCTTCACTCGAGCCTGGGCTACAAGAGCCCGAACGAGTACGATCGAGAGAAGAAAGTTGCTTAGTAATATGTCGGAAATATGAGGGCAAGATCATATGGGTTCTTGGATAGAGTGACGATTCCACGGCAAGTGCCACATCCGGGTAATGCGTTTACTTCTATGCATGTTCCAGCCGGCAGTTATGTAATAACAGCCAAAATGAATATGTGTGCATGGGAGAGCATGGGAAACATGGGGTGTGAGCTTGTTGCTGGTGATGATATAGACCGTGTTGATGTTTCTTCAGTGTACTCGCCATTGGGAGACGAATGGCCAGGGAGCGCTATTGTTTACTATCCCGTGGCTCTTACAGTAGCGCACACATTTGGCGAGGGTGGTGGAGACATTATACTGCGAGCTTGGAATGGAGTGGTGAATAAGTATGGGCACACGCAAAAAGAGGCGATTTTTGTTCGGAACATCAAGATAACGGCAATCAGGGTAAAGGATGTCAATGCGATACCACTTCAGTCTCTGATGTTTCAGACAGACTCTGGCGAATAGGTACCTTGGATCTCTTTGTAGTTGAAAAGGTCCTGCAGGGAGGGGGCGTGGCTTCGAAATACGAACTCAAGAAGACGAGTAATGACCAATTCATGTTCAACCTCAAGGCCGCCAATGGAGAGATTATCGGCACGAGCGAAATGTACTCCTCTACAAGCGCAAGGGATAATGGCATTGAATCTGTCAAGGCGAATGGGCCTGATGCAGCTGTTGTGGATATAACGTGACAAACAATTGGCCCTCGCCCGGTCTGAGTACCAGTGCTTCTTCGGAGGTGCTGGTGCTCTATTTCTCCATAGATCAAGCATGAATGGAGTTGGAGTGGATTTCCATATGGCAATAATGTTGCTTATTGTGTTCCTCGGAATTATAGTATTTGCGTGGCTATGTACTCGCTTTCCTCCGGCCTGGCGTTATCCTGTTGCGTTGTTGCTGTTGATAGTTGGATTCTCATTTATCTACAAAGCACTTGGGCCGCTCACATTCACGTATGAATCTGACGCTGTTGGTGGAAACGGCCCAACACTGGCATTGCTCAAGGAATTCGGGATATCCCCTGTTGACTATAATCGAGATGAACTGGCGAGGTATTTAGAGGGGGATAGATCACAGGTCACAGCTCTAAGGGATTCCTTGTTGAATTGCCAGGTGTTAGATTGTGAATGCACGAGATGGGAATTTTATGATATAAAAGTGGCAACGTGTGCAGAGTATCGGTATTTCAATCGGCCCTATCGCGCAAATCCATTGACTGCGCCTTCCTGGGTGAAAGTCGTTGCGAGCTATATTGAATGGCGTGCAAAAAAGACGGTCTCAAATAAGGTTTGTGAAGCGCCTGATCAGTATGTGTGGACAATAGTGTTATCTGAAGTCTTGGAGGATAAAGAGAAACTACGTGAGAAGCTCGCACTTAAGGGGGATCTCAGCTATTGGGACTACTTGTACTTCTCAATTGTTTCAGTGACTACAACGGGGTATGGCGATATCACGCCTGCGACAACTGAAGCTCGCCTATACGTATCTGGAGAAATTGTGCTTGGAATGGTCATATTTGGAGGGCTGTTGCACTATCTAGCAAGACGGAGAAGGGAATAGGCGCCGACGATTCCGTATGATAGGGAAAATCTAAGAGAGCACTAGAATAAACTGCGTAGCTCAAAATCGGCGATCGTGTGGGTATATAACAAGGGGGACAATATGACATGCTGTAAAATGATCCGGAAAACCCTGATGTATTGCACGATAATCCTGGTGCAGGTGTGCCTGACGGCATTGCCAGGAGGTCTGCTCGCAGGCTCTAGGGCGTGGCAGAACTGCAAGAACGGAAAAGCGGCAAACTGCTATGCCAATTTCACGCTAATGGGGATGATGGAATTTGACTTACGTGGAGGAGGTGATGCGTTTCGCTTAGATGACTCGCCTGCAGAATCGTCGTACTTGTGGTTTGGAAATTCGCTCTACCAGAATCATCCAGTATTAGGGCGTGTATTTGTGACACTATCAGAAGTGGAGGGCAGAGAATCTTTCGGGACGGTCACATCACACGCACCCACGGGTGTTCCATTCTTTCCTGCCGATGTTGTTAACGATCTGTACCTCGAACTAAGCCTGCCCGATGTGCCGGGCGGAATGAATTGCTACACGGTAGACCCTCTTCACCTCACAGCTACAATATCTAATTTCTTTGAAGAGGATGTAGTGTTTACTCTTGAGCAAGATGTGACTATATACATGATCGCAGAGCCAGAGGACGTGCCGGTTGGAGAGTTCCTGGCAGGGTCGTTAGTGACTGCATTCCCGGCAAGAGATATCTCTGTTGAGCAATCAGAGTACACTGTTGAGGGTAGCAATATTTCGGCAGTATGGGCTGTAGAAACCATAGCTGGTGATTGTGACGTATTCTGGTCGGTAAATGCTACAGATGGTGTGGATATATTAAGTGATGCTAGTGGCTTTGCATCACTCAGTCCTGGTGTGCCTATGGAAATAGAAGTGCATGCAAGTGCAACTGATTGGAGCCCTCCCGCAGAGATAGTTCTCAACGTATCTCGTATATCCGGGCCATTATCTTATGGAGTTGGCGTTGTGCAGGCTCTCCCAGCTGCCCCAGCGCTCGTTCAATTGGGGATTACTGAAAGCGCCTCTCCGGTCGAATTCCCGGTAGTTGGTGGCGATGTATATGTTATGACGCATTGCTCATTTCAGGATCCAGCACAACCAAGTAATCCTGATCTTGGCGGTTGGGTCACATATGACTTGTCTGCAGCTAGAGTGGGCAATTTTGCACAGGCATGGGCACATCTGGGTGATATTGATCCCTGTTGGGGCAATAATACGCCCATGCTGGGTTTCATTGATGATGGAATTGTCGTGCCTGGTGTTGGTCCGTCAACGAGCACTCTATGGAACTACGGACCTGGTGGATATGTGGTGAATTCTACTGGTGGTCTGGCTGGGCCATCTGGTTTTCTCCACAATGAGGCGTGGTCCCCGCCGATTGAGTGGCCCAGTGGGGATTATTCCAGTGCCACCCTCTGCTTCGATGTCTACTGCCACGAAGAGCTGACGGCTGAATTCGGTGGGATTTATCCAGTGTGGCATGTCCGGTCGACAGCGGATCCTGCTGGCACGAGCGGGTGGACTGAATGGCGAGATGAGGGCTGCATCTATTATGGCGGTCCCGGGTATTTCCATATCGAAAAGGAACTCACTGGCCTACTCGAGCCTGGTTGCACCTATATCCAGTTGGCAGTCGGAGTCCAGGAGCTGGGCTATCGCTGGGGTATATCAGGGAATGAGGCTACGCCTGGGCCATATTTCGATAATGTCTATTGCTACGCACACGAATCCAGCGGACCTCATATAAGTATGCAGGAATTTGATTCGCCCCGGGATGCTTTCCCTACCATCGGATACTTGGATGAGGATGATCTTGCAGCTAATAACGTCCCCTTGCTCGCGGCAGATGATTCTCACGGATATGCAGTCGTTGCGACTGTGAAGGCGCGACGGGCAGGCTTGGTCCTGGTTGGTGCTCCGCGACTCAACTATGTGCTATTCCCTGAACCTACTTTCGATCCTGTACGTACAAGCGGCCTACCGAATGAGGGGTACATAGATGGGGAGGACCTGGGGGAGGATCGTTGGGGATTCATGCTTCCGCAGAGCGGATTCTTCTATCCTGGCGATATCTTCCATTTCTACCTTGAGGCTCAGGATGATGATGATGGTGATATAGGCACATCGACACTTCCTGCTGATACGACCGGATTCTCGGATCCCAGCTTTCTCCCGTGGGATCCCACCAACATGATTGGAAGGTATCCTGCGCTCTTTGTTGCGCGTGCATTGCCTTCGGTCTCAGAAACCAAGGCCTTAGATGGTCCACCGATACTCATCTGGAATGAGATAGGCCTTGCATTAGGTGCAGATGAGTGGGGTATGGCATTGCAGAATCTGGGGTATGTTCTGGGAGAGGACTACGATCTGTTCTATTCGAAAACTGACTTTGCGAGCGGATATAGCGGCTTTGCTGATGTAGCCACACTATCGTTGCTCTCTGAGTATTCGACCATCCTTCATGCATATGGAGATGCAGGGTCTTTATTAGTGCCAGAGGCGGATGCGCAGCTCTTGGATGACTGGCTATCTTCCGGTAATCGTAATCTGTTGTTGATGGGTGACAACCTAGCTTCGAGCTTGCAGATGTCTGGCCCAGTAGCGCAGGGCCTGCTGGCCGGCTGGTTGTCGGTCGGCCTCGTGACTTCGGACTTGTCTCCTGTTGTCGGTGGTCAATCCAGCATCGGGGTAGTTCCCTTAGATGGAAATACTGTGTTCAACTCAACAGATGAGTGGGTTGCTGCTGGATCTTGCCCTTATCCGCGGACCTTCGATGGTGTGGAGGTTGTTGGAAACGCTGAGAGGCTAGCAGAATTCACTGATGAGAGTGGTTTGCCGGGCTCATATACCTTAGCTGCTGCTGTGCTCCATCACGATATCGGGACTGGCTCGCGTGTCATCTATTATCCTACTGCATTGGCTAGTATCTGGAGTTCTGGTGGAGCAGATAAAGAGTTGGCGCCTCTAGCTGCGCGTGTCCAGATGCTGAATGAGATTCTGCTCTACTTCGGACATACAGGTAGTGGTGGGACGACATCGACTCCAGTTCCCGCTCATTTCGAGGTCGGCTGCTACCCCAATCCCTTCAACCCAGATATCACGATCAAGTACCACATGCCGCGGCAAGGGCATCTCTGCATTCGCATCTATAACGTGCAAGGGGAGCATATCTGTACACTGGTCGATAAGGATGAACAGGCTGGTCTAGGTTCAGTTAGATGGGCTGGTAAGACAGATCAAGGGCGGCCGGTCGGATCTGGAGTGTATTTCTATCGTGCTCAGTACGGTGGGGAGGAGATTGTTGGCAAAGTCACTCTCGTCAAGTGAGGCCTTACAGGTGAATGAGAATCTATTGTTCCATGGTGTAGGATGGATTGAGATCCCTCAGCGGGCGTGTCGCAATGGGGGGGGGCTTGACTCGGTGGTGATATTCCTGTATCATAATTTCGCAATATGTCGATAAGATGAAGGTGTCATATCTGAGAGTTATCCAGATACAGGGTTTCGGCCAGTGCGAACGTTTGGACTAATGAGCGTCGTTGTGCAGCTTGTAGCGGGCGCAGGGGTTGGTGATGTTGACTAGATAGGGGGCAGTTATCGGTAACGTGATTGGAACTATTGCGGCAGTGACGACTTCTGTGGCTGCTGTATGTGTCGCAATTATTGAATATTTACGCTATCGGGGTATGAAGAACGAGGATCGGCCTGAAGGTGGTGAGGGGCACATCATCGTGGCAGAGGGCATCCTTGAAGAGATTAGGGCAAGTAGATTGGAGAGCCAGCGTTCGCGCTTTCGGCATTCTGCGGTGCTTGCATCAGTAGTGATTATGATAGTGATCATATTGTATGCTGGAGGCCCTGAGCCCTGCGATGGTGTATTCAAGTATTTCGATATAATAGGCGAAGACTCCGTTGCAATGTATAAATCATATGACTCGTATGAATATCCAGTAGGGAGCGTATATGATCGTAGGATATGCGGTTGGGTTGTTAAGGGAGAATATGCTGGATTCTATGAATACGACTTAGGCGGCGGCAGTGATCCGGTGATCTGGCCGGTATCAATATCCCGTGCTGTGCCAACTCTAGGAATGAACGAATTCATCGAGTCTTACAGTGATTCCTTGATACGTGAGTATGAGGCGGGATCGCTAGAATATGTCGGTATTGATAGTGTGCTAGTCAAGGGCAAGCTTGTACATGTACATGCGTGGTGCGCCGATGTGTCTGGATATGGCCCAATCGTGTATTTCGAAGATGAGAGCCCTAGCATCGGGCGTTGACTGAATGTGTATTCTGGCGGCTAGTGTCGATCTACACGCAGAAGTTTTATAAACCCCATCAAGTTGCTGAATACATGACTACTATAACGATCTATGGCCAAGAATATTGCAAAGCAGAACTTGAAGATATTGTACTTCGAATTCTAGCTCTCTCAGGTGCTAGTATAGACACCCTTTGGGGGATCTCTGGTAAAGGCGAAGCATCACGAAGACAATCAGGGAATATGGCTCTTTCTGCATCTACTATTGAGAACATGAGAAGAGATAAGGGCTTTCTGCGTGAGATGATTCGGGGATTGCTGTCGTCAATTCCAAAGAAAGAGATGTTGGCGAATCTCCGCCAAGTTGAGTCCGCAGCGAAATGGTCAAGGTGAAATGAGTTGGTGAAAGGTTCTTATTCTCTTGTGATGAGGCACGCCGCCGAGGAACGAAAAGTTTATATAGTTGGCCGTACATTGATATTCCTAGAGAGTTGCTGATGAGTCATCTGATTGTCTGGGGATTATCTTCAACCTGTCCCCTGCAGTCTAATGCTCCCTGAAAATCAGAACAAAGTACTTAAACCACAGCCTCTCTGTGGAATGATGGAAGACTATAGAGACGTGCACAACTCAGAAGCTCATATGGAGAGGAACTTAGAGCGGATCAAGCAATCCAACATGAGCAAGAGACAGATCGGGATGATACAGAGGTTCGTGCAGGACATCCGAATTGGAAAAGTCGGAAAAACTGTGAAGGCCAAGCGAATGGTCAGCTACCTGCAATATCTGATGGAGTTGTCGACGTATTTCGGAAAAGATCTGGACACGATTACCGAGGGGGAGGCAACTCAGTTCTACATTGATTTACAGGACGACAAGATCAGGCGGAGAAATGGGATGCCCTACGCGGATGCAACAAAGGACGAGTTCATCAAGGCTCTGAGAAGATATCTGGGCTGGGTGTGGGGTGGTAGAGAGAAGAAGAAATACCAGAAGCATGTCGCATGGATGAAAGAGTTTTACAAGAAGTCAGCCAAGAAGGCGATCTCACTCAAAGAAGCAAGAAGGGTTGTCGAGAATGAGTCGGTCCTAAGGAATAAATCTCTGTTCATGCTTCTCTTTGATTCTGGAGCTCGTATAGAGGAGGCTCTGAATATACGGGTGAAGGATCTCACGATGAGCCAGGACAAGGACTACTTCATGGTTCATCTACGGGGCACAAAGACTGAAGATTCAGACAGGAAGTTCTCAATCCCGATAGCTTCCGAACTGGTCGGGAATTGGTTGCGGGAGCACCCAACTGGCGATGAGGGTGACTACCTATTTCCGATTCGCTATGACAACGCCAGGAAGATCATCAGGAGGATGTCCACGAAGGTGCTGGGGTATGGGCTCAAGCCGCATGAACTACGACACAGCTCAGCCACGCATTATGTGCAGGTATTCGGGGCATCGAATATTGCTGGGTTCTACTACCGCTATGGCTGGCGGTTTGGGAGCAAGGAAGCCAATACGTACATCAAGACCCACCTGTATGGCGGTGAGGTTGGCCAGAAGAAGGTTGTAGAAGCGATCGAGTCAGGAAGGGTGGCAGAGCTCGAGGTCCAGATAGAAGGCCTCCAGGGCGATCTCAGAGGCCTCAAGAGCGAGTTCGAGGAAGTAAAAGGAGGAAAGGGTATCCTGTCCCTTCTGCTGGCTCTGATGAAGAATCAGGAGAGAATAGTGGCTGCTCTGGAGGACGTCGCCGGCAAGAGCATTGAGGTTCTCCGGCCGAGGGAGGTTGGTGAGGGGCTACCTGCGGCCGGCACTACCTGATATCGAATTCTCGCGTGTGAGTTAAATGAGGAAATAGAATTGGAATTGGATGAATGGGCAGTGGCCTGAGAAGAGGGTTGTTCTGGACTTGCTGGTCCGCTATTGCGGATGGTTGGTTGCAGGTTAGTGGTTCTGCTTCTTGGTGGTGTTGGCGTCCTATTAGGTGGCATGTTTTAGTGGGCCTCGAGTGGATCTCAGGGAGGATTGCTTGTGTTCCTATTGCATTGGACTAGGGGAGTGTAGGTGTTGGAAACTCCCTAGTTTCGCGGTTTCCCGCGGGTGAATATACCCCGGTATTAGAACTGGAAATGGTGGGGAATCTGCTTCTGGAGGGTGATTCTAGCGGGTAGCAACTATGTGAGAGGTGTTAGAGGAGGGCATCGCTTAGGGCTTGACGTATGATAAATCTGTAGAGATACTACTTTCAATTGAATATGATATCCGTGCGAGTTGTCGGCATGATCATGAGGGGGATATCACATGCCTATGTTTACTTGGACTGACGAGTATGAGTTGGGTATTCCGGCAATCGACAAGCAACATAGAAAATGGCTGGTTCTGCTAGATGGCCTCTACACTGCGATGAGAGAGGGTAGGGCTAGTGCTGTGATCGGCAAGGTCATAGATGAAGTTGTCAGCTATACAAAGGAGCACTTCTCATTCGAGGAGATGCTCATGAGGAGCCATAGCTATCCGGAATATACGGAGCACAAGCAGCTCCACGACGAATTCGTGAAACAAGTCGCTGAAATCAGGGAGCGGCATGAGTCAGGGCAGATGCTTCCGGCAGTGCAGGTTGCCAATACGATGAAACAGTGGCTGGTAGATCACATTCAAACTAAAGATAGGCTCTATGTGCCCTACATTGAGGGTGCAAGACATCGGCGCTAAATTCCTCTCCGGCTCCAGATATGATCGGTTCTTGTGGAAGCGAATTGCTCTGCTATAGGTTCCCACGCTTTGGTATTTCCACTTTAAAACCTGACTTCTCATCTGTCCTCTACGTGAGTAATTGTTGAGGGCTGTTTGCTGCGGGCAAATGGGCCTTGCTTGGCATCTGCATTGGTCGCCTACGGTGTTAGGGCGGCTAAATGAACAGGTGATTTGGGCATGACCCAATAGCGAGAGAAACCTCATGGGCTTCCTGGAAGATCTGAAGGCCAACCTCCGTGGAGACGCAAGCAGGGAATCTGTTGCTACAGACAGAGAATTAACGGCCAGCCTCAAGAAGATCTGGGAAGCTAGTGACGCTGACTTGGAGGCCTTGGGTTCTTTTGTTTCTGACAGTGAGGCATATAGGACACTGTTAGTGGCGGTAAAAGTGTCGAAAGCCCAGAACGATAACCTCTCTCATTTCCAGGCTTGGGTTGCGGCACTCGGTGATAGTGTGGTTTGTGTTGCAAATGAAATAGCGGAGGGGCTTTGAACTGATACTTACTTCCTGTTGGTCTGTAGGATGTGCAGAAGAGGGGTTTTATGCAGCCGTGCAAAGAAATTCCCCTATCGGGTCTTTATGTTATGACGGGGTATGTACAGGGAGATCCTTATATAAGTGTGCTCCTTGCAGGTAGGGGGGCGTTCTGTCCGGGATCGGATTCTCTTTTTTAGCGTTGGCTGGAACCACTTGCAGCTATATACCGGTTGCATCGAGTCTGTGCTCCATCCTCGTTAGAATCAGGAGATAGGCACTATTCGAAAGGAGCAGCCATGGCTAGGCGCTGGACAGGGAACATGAACGGTGAGTAGTACTTGGGGAATGTGAACACAATGGAAGTTCACGACCTTGATAATGAGGACACTTCAGGGGGCGGCTGCCAGATCGATGAGATCATCGCAGCAGGCCACGATAGGCCATATGATTCTCTTTCAGATGCACATGCTGCGGGCCATGACAATTGCGCAAAGTGCCTTACTGGATCTACACGCTAGACACATGAATGGAGGCGATGATGAAGAGCATGTTCTGGTCTCTTGTTTCAATGCTGGTAATTGTTGGATGTTCAGGCCTGACTGAAGAGCCTGTAGCTCCTGTCGTTGAGGATGCTGCATCCTATGTAGTGGCTGATCATGAGCTCGAGGTGATCTGGCCCGATATTTTCGCTAAGGACAGTGCGGACGATCTACCAAGCCATGAGATCGTGAGGTCGATGGCTGATCAGGCGGTTCAGCATTTGCAGGCTGGCACTTTACGGTATTCCAGCTTCTTTGAGGCGTGTGGTGGTGGCTTAGGCCTCATCACGATGTGGAACGAGTCTGTTCCTGGCGACCCAGATTGGGAGTACGACCGGCGATTCGTTGATCGTCCTACTTCGAGTAAGTGTAACCGTATCTCAGAAAGCGTTGAGTTGATTCGTAAGCGTGAGGCAGCGATTCACTACGCGCTTGATAATCCAAGCTTATGTTGGGATATCGCTCACTTTGAGTATGGCAATGGTGACCAGTACTTTTTCAAGTACGATCCTGCTAGCCCACGCCAGGTGCTAATCCACGATATGATGGTGCCTGTGTACGAGTAGTTGACTCTAGGGATGCCGGTTTTATTAGGCACTTGAGAGTGCGTGTTTTTGAATGGGCCTTGGCTATTGGCTGGGGCTCATTCAGTTGGGGGGCGGCTAATCATTGGGGGATTGTGGAGCCAGAGAGAACAGTCTGGACAATCTGATAGTATTGCGGGAATATCCTGCTATGGAATTCTCTTCTATAGCGGGTCTTTGGGATCATCTTCATCGTGGTTAACTCAGATCATCAGAACCTATCTGCTTAAGCTGTATTGGGGAGGAAGGCATGAGACTGTGGCTTATCGATGCGGGCTATTTATTTAGTATGCAAAAGTCAATCGAACGTGGCTATCAATTCGATTATTTGAAGCTCCGCCGTAAGCTCGAGGAGAGCGGGTCAATGTGGCGATGTTCTGTTTGTCGATGTGTTCCTGGTCCACTGCTCATGTCCTCCTGGGCTCGCACTGAGCTGCACCATGAGATGAAGGTAGCATAAGTTCATGCTTGCGGAAAGATATATACATCTTGACATCCAAGCTATCGGGCTAATACAGTCCCCTGCCAGGTTGTGGCGTGATTAAAGGAGGAGCTATGCCTAAGAGAGCGACAGGACTTGCAGCTGCTAGTGTGGCTGAGCTGAAGAAGATGTTGGCTGTTAAGGAGAAGGTGGGAAAGCTGGAGAAGAAAAAAGCTACCCTTGAAAAGGAAATAGCTAAGATAGATGCAGAGATCGAGAAGCTCTTGAGTGGGAAGCCTGTTCGGAAAAAGGTTGTGCGCAAGAAGAAGGCTGCCAAGAAGCGAGTGGCCAAGAGGAAGGTAGCAAAGAAGAAGGTAGTACGTAAGAAGGTCGCTAAGAAGGCAGCGAAGAAGCGTGTTGCTAAAACGACCAAGGCTCCTCGAGTAACAGTGGAATCAGTTGTTGTGGATCTTCTTAAGGCTCACGGCAAGCCAATGGCTTTCCAGGATATTCTATCTACGATCCAGAAGAAGAAGCTGATCAAGTCCAAGAGCAAGAACTTCGCTAATGTGTTGCGACGGACTGTATCGGCTAGCAAGAAGATCAAGAATGTGTCGAGGGGGGTCTATAGGGTTTAGGGCACTGTTTTCGCACTTTTATCTGGGTTATGTTTGAGTCTGTATATCAGGATAATTATCGTCCTGTGGTTCAGATAGCGGTCAGGTGTCGGAGCTTGCTCCGTTGGGGCTAGATTGGTTGTTTGTTTTTGATTTCCCCTCTCATGCTAGTGCTTCCAATTGGCTGCGCTGAGAGTGTTGAGATTATGTCCGGCCCTTTTAGTTAAAAATGACTCACAGCGCCTTTGGTCTCAATTGGAAATTTCTTGCAGTGGGCGGGGCGAGTGACTGCGGCCGGCATCTGTTTATTGTGCTGGGGCTTCTGAGGCCGTGTGGGTGTCCGTTGTCAATTGACGCGCGCTTGTTGATCTGCAGGTGGAGTGAGTCGGTATATGAAGGGATAAGCATGGGACGAATCAAGAGAGCTGCGTTTATCGGACATATGACGTATTTAGATGTTGATCTGAAGGAGGCGTTGAGAGATGACCAATATAATCAGATAAGAGATCCATTCGATTGGTACACATTCCAGGAGGTAGATGAGAAAGGCCATATTAGACGTAGCAGCTCGTATGCCGTGCTCGATCCAGCTCTAAGCACTTATTGGGAAGATAAAGTATGCCTGGTTGCAGTGCGGGATATTTCTTCAGGTGGTGCTCTAGTGCTACGATTCATCGTGAGTATTAAGCCTGAAGCAGTAAGCGAGTTTTGGCAGCTAGAATATGGCGACGCAGCACGGATGGTCGATGAGCTGTTTGAGTCGCTATCCTGGAAGGAGTTAGGCACCCCTCTTTTACATTCGAGATGGATTATGAGAAATAACAGTAATGTGCTGTTTGTTGAATACGAGAATGGTGCGGATCGTGATATTATGGGGCAGCCAGAGGAGATTGTCCTCTTTGCGAGAGATGTTGAGGCGGAAATGAGGCGCATGGAGTGCTCGAGATTGCCGCATATGTACAAGGGTATGATCATTTTTCCAAACTTGTGGTATTCGATACCTGAGGCAGGTCTTGTGGTGGCGTCACCAAGTGTGATACCACCGGATGTTCCTGGCCTGGATGTTGTCCCCAGTGCGGTTTTCAATGTTGTGAATTTATTGCACGCAATATTTGTATTGGAGGCACTGCCTAGCCAGCTTAGGAAGCTGCCGTTGTATGGTAGTAGCATCGCTAGTTATTTAACGCTCTACCCGACAGCATCAGATCTTCTAGGATACTATGAGTCGGAGTATCTTGTCGAGAAAGGCAGATCTCTAGTAGGGGCAAGTAGTGTTAATTGTGTTGTTGCGGAATTGTCAACAAATTTAGGTGACAGTGTATATAAGGAGATGATAGAAGTCGCACTACAGGAGCCAATGGCTATCGCTGTAACGGATAAGTATGCAGCAAGAGGAATTGGCAGCGTGCTTGCACGAGTTCTTGTGAAACATGAAAATGTACTGAGTCTAGTGAAATCTATGCTGGAGTCGCACATCGATCAGCTTGACGAGACTTCGGAATACCTACGCGACTATGCTGGTGTTCAGGCTGCAAGGACAAATATCGCGATTCAGAAAAGGCTCGAGGGACTAGCAGGTGCAGCGGTGAAACTGACCGTTCTAGCAATTGTCGTTGCAGTGATAGCTATTCTGAGTAATTTGTATTCCGACGAAGTGCGTGGCCTTGTTAGGTTTGTTTCCCAATTGTTATGAGTACATGGTGCTGAAAGGGCTGTTCATATAGAGTGCACGATTCTTTACTAACCAAGCAAGCTACATGGGGGCGTAATCAAGCTTCAAAGTTTCTCGGGAAGAAACGATAGGCGTGTTGTAGGGAGGTAGGTGATGAATTCAGATTACGAAATTGAGGAATATAAGCATGTGCTTGATAGGATAAACCAAAACGAAAAGCGTAGATACCAGACTTTAGCTCTATGTCTTGGTGGGTTTGGGATCATCATCGGATTTGCACCTGATGGAGCAGCGCCAGTAGTTCCTGTAGCTCTACCAATTCTCCTGTTTTTGTGTACGCGTGAGTACGCAATTCAATCGTGGTTGCAAAGGGTAAATTCTGCGTTCATAGTTGCGAAATGTGAACAGCGCCATACCGAAATAGACCATGCAACTGGGGACAAGGCAATATCATATGGTGGTAGGGTTGCTCAGGCTATTGCTAATGCAACACATCCGATGTTTATATTGTTTATCCTATGCGCAGCTGCCAGCTATTTCTATATGTTCCCGAATCCTGAAGTAATGGCGGCACAAGGAAAGCTCGAAGACACAGTACGAACTGTACAGGTATCATCATCCATCGGATTCCACGTATTATGCCTTGTGGCTGTAATACGTAGTGTATTCATGAGTTATTCTGATGCTGAGAAGGGTTGGAGAGAGTACTACGAAAAGCCCTCCAGTGGCGGCATTGGCCAATGAGCATGTTGTGCGAATTGCGGTAAAGATGGACCAGTGATTGTTATTTAGATAGCAGCTCAATTGAAGTGCTGGGGATGCTCCCAATACGGTCAGGATATAATTCCATTCTCATGGAGTTGTCATATGTAAAACGTACGCTATCGCCTGGGTCAATTGCGTATTCTAGGGCAGATATTGGCTTGCCTCTGACATCGTATATTGATATCGTGTAAGTACCTTCAGCTGTGTTGATCACAAGGCCATATGTTGGCTCAGTTATCTTGACCGTCTCATTTGATAAAGGCCTACCTGCTGACTGGGTCAGATGAGGCAAGCTGCCAAACTCGGATTCGACTACACCCTCTACTCTACCCTTCATATGGCTTCTGCAACCAAGTAGTGCTGTAAGGGCTACTGCAGATCCAATGGCGATTAGCCTTGATGTCATTGTGTAGTTGTGAATTCGATATGGTATATAAAGCTTTCGATTGCCTCGGTTATAACTAAAAAATGATGAAAAACAAAAATTATAGTCTTGAATGTCCACTGATGTCCCTGGCAGACTCATGTGCGTGGGGGTGTTCGAGGTGACAACATGGTGTGACCAGAACATGTGTCTGTTGTGAGAATGGAGTAGACATGCGTCCTAGGGGGGGTGTGAAGCATGGCCATGAGGACCATGTAATCGGTCAGTTCACGGAATTCATCAATCAAGCACAGGGGATGGAGTATCAGCCCCTCCCAAGGCGTTTTAGCGAACCACCAGATGCTGTGCTCGAAGACGGTAAACGCTACATGTGGGTCGAGCATGCTGATGTCTATAGAAGCATGGAGGAAGCCCGTGAGGATTTCTCGTATGCGACACCTGGAGAAGAGACAATACCGCATACAGGGGGGCCAATTGTAGAGCCAAACAAGCGGATAGCGTATGCGGTGAACCGCGTGATGAGCAAGAAGCTTAGGAAGGAGTCGTACAGGGAGGTTTATGAGGAATATGGAATGGGTGTTCTTTTGTTGACCGTGCGGGATCCTTTGTTCAGCGAAGGGACCTTGCGGGAAATATGTGATTTCCTAGATAATGATGAGGTGCCTGATGACCTTGGGTATTTTCGGGCGGTATATCTTGGTATCGCACAGGGCGATGACTTCCAATTTGTACTTGCCTCGG
This sequence comes from Anaerolineales bacterium, assembly GCA_028278545.1. Taxonomy (GTDB): domain Bacteria; phylum Chloroflexota; class Anaerolineae; order Anaerolineales; family UBA11858; genus NIOZ-UU35. Next base: position 3,834 of record JANQED010000030.1, on the reverse strand, counting down.
TTTTTCCGACATCTCGAAAAGCCTACATCTGTGTAGGCCGGAGGTGTAGGCGGAAACCTGGAGTCATATCAAACGTAGAGGCTACGGCCAATATGTGGTCAAGATGCTCCAGACGACATGTCTACACATGAGTAGTATGTCGGATCTTCGTGTAGTGGGGGGGATGGGTGTCATGGGCGATATGTCTGACCGGCTCACGTATTCTGTCATTCTGGCAATATTGCTCATATCACAGATCCCGCACTCCGTCCTGGCAACCGAGTACATCGACTTACCCTCTGAGCCCTCTTCGCGACGAAGCGTCAAACTTGAAGAAATATGGCGCATAGGGGATGACGACGAGGACATCTTGCTCGGCCTCATCGCCTCGAGCGTGATCGACGACTATGGCAATGTCCTGCTCGCGGATCAGCAGCTCGCCCACGTGCTGGTCGTATCTCCCGAGGGTGAAGTGACCGCCACGCTTGGCCGTGAAGGAGATGGTCCCGGCGAACTACGCCGTCTGCATAGCATCTTCCTGGCGGGCGATCGGGTCGGCTTGGTCCAGGGCTATCCCGGCAAAGTGGTCTACGTGGACCGGGGCGGAGTGCCGGCCGGTGGATTTACGCTTGGCAGTGAGGAGGCGGGCGGCCACTACTCCGTGCGCACTCTGCGGTGCGCCGGCACCGTGCTGGTGGGTCATACTGATCGAACCAGCATCGACTTCGATGCCGATGAGGCCATTACCAGCGCGACGTTATCGGTCATGGATGTGGAGGGTGTCTTCGGAACCAAACTGGTGACACATGAAGTGTCCCGCGGCATCATGAAGATCGACCTCGACGAGGCGGCTTCCTGGGCCGAGTTCGCGTCCTGGGCGGTCAGCCCCGACGGCGTGGTTGCGACTGTCGCGGAGCGAGACACCTGGGCCGTGAATGTACGCAGCCTCGATGGAGAGCTCCTGCGCGTCATGAAGCGCCGGTCAGAGCCGCGCAGGCGTACAGACGAGGAGAGGGAAGAGGCCGCGTCGAGCATCCGTATCGCTGTAGCCACCGGCAGATCGACGATGGAGAAGAAGCCCCTCGACTACGACCCGGCCATCGTCGATCTGCAGTATGCCTCAGACGGTCGCCTCTTCCTGACGTCTTGCCACAATGCACCCGGGCTGCTCGCCGAAGACGTCGCCGGTCGCTACGACGTGATCACGCCCGAGGGTGAGTACATGGAAGAATTGACCCTCACCTTCGCTGGATTTGATCCGGAACAGGATGCCCTGGTATTCTTGGACGGCGTCAGCTTCCTCGTTCTTAAGAACCACGAGGACGCGGCGAAAGCGATTCACGCCGCCTTGCTCCCCGAGGAAGAGCGGGAGGGTCTAGGCGATGTCGAGCCACTCGAGGTTGTACTCGTGAGGATGCCTAACCGGCAGTGATGTAATCCGCTGCATTTATCTGGGAGATCGGGTGCCCGTCAATTATCGTATCACGACAAGGCTACTAAACGGTTTCCGGAGATACGTGAGGACGCGGGAAACTAACCCTGCTCCCCGTCTCCAAAATGTCTCCAAGAACCAGGCTGATTCTTGGGGAGCAGTGGGGATCCCTGCGGACAAGAGTTCCATCCCTAGTAGCTTGTCTATTCAGCTCTTGCAGCGATAAGGCGTGCGCTGCCAATCAGTTAAATCCCATACCCGATTGATTACTGAGCCCGGCCGCGGTAGACGGGGAAGGGGACGGGCCACGGCCCGTCCCCTCCGCGCGTGCGGCGTTGGGTGCGCATCAGCGCACCACGGTCACCCGCTTGACCTCGTGGTGCCCGTTGCGGGCCTGCAGGCGCACGAAGTAGACGCCCGCGGCCACGGGGCGCCCGTCGGCGTTGCGGCCGTTCCAGCTGAGGCGCGCGCCGCCGGTGGCGCCGGCGTCGATCTCGCGCACGCGGCGGCCCGCCACGTCGTAGATGACCACCTTGGCCTCGGCGCTCTTGTCGGCCAGGGCGAAGTCGATGGTCACCTGGCCGCCGGGGCTCGGGTTGGGCGTGACCGTCAGCGGGCGCACCAGGGGCAGGGCGTCCTCGGCGTCCTCGACCCCGGTGATGCTGATCTGCTCGATGGTCACCACCACGTCGGTCTCGCGCACCGCGACCCAGGGCACGATGCCCGGGTCGTAGCTGCCGCCCGGCGCGATGGTCAGCTCGCCGCTGACCGAGGCGGCGGTCAGCACCACGAAGGTGTCGTCCACGGCCACCGTGTAGCCGGCCAGGAAGTTCAGGTCCACCTCGCCGGCGACCACGGCGTCGCCGGTGATCTCCAGCACGTCGTGGCCGGTGCCGGGGGTCGTGCCGTCGATGTCGATGGCCAGCGTGGCGCCCGGGTCCTGGGTGTAGTCGCCGTCGATGTTCAGCACGCCGGGCGCGCCGCCGGGCGCCACGGTGCCGCCGGTGTTGTTGACGTGGCCGACGATCTGGCCCGCCCCCTGCAGCACGCCGCCCTGCAGCTCCACCGTGTCGGCCAGGTTGGTCATGTCCAGGAGGCCGTCCACGGTGGTGGTGCCGGCGGTCTGGACGAAGTCGTCGTTGTCGTCCACGCGGGAACCGGCCGCGATGCCGAAGACGCCCTGCTGTTCGAAGGGGAAGCTGTGCGTGATGGACAGGCCCGCGGCGCCGGTCACCTCGACCGTGCCGGTGTTCAGGAAGCCGTCCACGTTGGCGGTGATGATCATGGGCCAGTCGTCGTTGTTCGCGATCAGGGTGCCGGCGTTGGTGATGCCCATGGTGCCGTTCCCCATGTGGATCGCTCCGACGATGGTGTTGTCCTGGTTGACGAGGCCGCTGCCGTCGGTGCTGTTGATGATGGGGTAGCGGTTGGTGCCGACGACCGTGCCGCCGCCGGTCAGGGTCACCGTCCCGTTGCGCGCGCGCAGGTGGGTCCAGGTGGAGGTGCACTCGAGATGGATGGTGTCCTGGTTGGCGATGGTCCCCTCCAGGTAGATCGCGTCGGCGTTGTCGACCCGGATCGAGGCCGTGCTCGTCAGGTCGATCAGGGCGGGCGAACTGCTGGTGGACCTGATCACGCCGCCGCCCGAGGTCTGCAGCACGCCGCCGGTGACGAGCGCCGACGAGCGCAATTCGACCGTGGCGCCGTCGACGGCCTCGATCACGCCGCCGGTGTTGTCGTGATCGCCGCCCTCCAGCTGCAGCACGGCGCCGTTCTCGGCGCGGATCAGGCCCGTGTTGATCAGACCGTCGTCGCTCGGGTCCACGATCATGGGCCAAGCCGGATTGTCGTTCACGAACGTGCCCTGGTTGGTGATGCCGATGCTGTTGTAGCCCAGGTACATGGCGCCGACGAAGGTGTTGTCCACGTTGATCAGCCGGCTGTCGTCGGAGCTGGTGACCTGGGCGTAGCGCACGCCGCCGCGGACCACGCCCCCGCCTTCGAGGGTCGTCGGCCCGTTCTCCGTGCGCAGGACCGTCCACGTGGAGGTGGAGTCGAGGTGGATGGTGTCCTGGTTGGAGATGGTGCCGCTGGCGTGGATGTGCCGGGCGTTCGTGACGTACAGCCGGCCCAGCAGCGTCAGGTCGGAGATGCCGGCCGAACTGCTCATCGACCTGATCTCGCCGCCGGTGGCCGTCTGCAGCGTGCCGCCGACGATATCCGTCGTGCCGTGGAGCTCGATGACGCCGCCGTCGATGGCCTCGATCACTCCGCCGGTGTTGTCGTAAGGGGCGGGGCGCATGTTGAGGGTGCCGCCGTTGGTGGCCCGGATCACGCCCGAGTTGGTCATGCCGCTGTCGCTCGGATCAAGCTCGAAGTCGCGGCTCGGATCGTCGGCCAGGACCGTGCCCTGGTTGTCGAGG
>JANQED010000010.1 GCA_028278545.1 Anaerolineales bacterium | reverse complement strand
CTACCAATGCGAGCAGGGGCAGAACTGGAACATGATCGTGCCGCAGCTGGTGCTGCTGCTGACCAGCGCCTGGGCGGCCTGGTCCGTGGATGCTGCGCTAGGCCTGTTCGTGTAAGCTGGCATTACTCGAGTATGTAGTAGGAAAAGCATTTTCTATCAGGAGGTAGCGCATGAAGGAGACTTTCCCCCCGTTGGAGGATTGCCAAGCGACGAAAGAGAGTCTGCACTTATACGCATTAGCCATGAGCGTGGTGCCGCGCGCCCACGCAAAATTTCACCCCCAGTGGTGGCACATCACGCTGAAAGTGACGCCCGAGGGTTTGGTCGGCAACGAGATCAAGCTGCCGGATGGGGGCAGTTTCAAGCTGCGCATGGATTTCGGGAAACATGCCGTGGTGTTGGAAACGAGCAGGGGCGAGAGCAAGGAATTTGGCATGGCAGCGGGCTTAACGGCCACGCAGTTCGGCGACCAAATCCTGGCGGCGGTGGCTGATCTGGGGCTGGAAGGGGAGTACGAGCGCGAGAAGTTCGAGAACGATGAGCCGAGAGCATACAACAAAGAGCAGGCCGCGGCGTTCTTCCGGGTGGTGACGATCGCCGACCGCGTTTTCAAGAAACAGCGCGAGGGCTTAAGCGGTGAAAGGGGGCCGGTGCAGTTGTGGCCGCACGGCTTCGATCTGGCATTCGAGTGGTTCGGGACGCGGGTAGAGCGGCATGAAGAAAACGGCGAGATGCAGGAGTATCCCGCGCAGCTCAACCTGGGCTTTTCTCCGGGAGAGTCCTCGCACCCCGCACCATATTTCTACAGCAACCCCTGGCCTTTCGAGGGCGACCAATTGACCGATAAGCAGCTGCCGCATGGGGCGCGCTGGTTCACCGAGAGCTGGCAGGGCACGCTGCTAGAGTACAGCAACCTGGTAGGCGACCCTGAGGCCGAGCAGAAGCTGCTGGAGTATGCTCAGGGAGTGTATGAGATTACCAGCCCGACCTTGATGGCTTAGGAAGACCCCTTGGAATATAAACAACCCCTCCTTGTGAGAGGTTGTTTAGTTTAATATCTAGCGAATCCTTCTGGGTACGCCACCCTTCCCTAGCTATTCAATCAACTTGGCTGCGAAATCATAGCGGGGCGTGGCTTGAATAGGACATAACCCCAGCCCAGAGTTAGTAGCAGGCACAGAAGGACGTTTGACCAATTCAGGAGACTCGTTAATCCGGCCAACTGACCATACAGAAGAACGGCGAAAGCAACAGCGTAATCGAATACCCACACTGAGTTAATTGATCGCCGAATATCTGAATCAGCAGCATTTCTTGTAAACCAACTTAGAATCCCATAGCCGAATAGAATTCCTCCCCACACTCGAACGAGTAGGGCTCCCCCATCGCTAAGTGTAATACCATAGAATCCCCACAAAAATTGGGGGATAAACATGTTGCTGAACCCAAAAAGCCAGCACACTATCGAATTGATTATTGAAATGGTTCTGAAATTCATG
>JANQED010000004.1 GCA_028278545.1 Anaerolineales bacterium | reverse complement strand
ACCGTGTTTCAGTTCCAGTGTGGGGGGCCACCCTCTCAGGTCCCCTACCCGTATGCCTTGGTAGGCCATTACCCTACCAACTAGCTGATGGGACGCAGGTCCCTCCCGAAGCGGATTACTCCTTTAGACACGGTTTTCTAAAGACCGTGACCACATGGGGTATTAGCTCCAGTTTCCCGGAGTTATCCCCCTCTTCGGGGCAGGTCACCAACGCGTTACTCACCCGTTCGCCACTAGGAAATCCTCTGCACGAGTACGAATACAGGTGCTGAGGCTCCTCGTTCGACTTGCATGTATTAGGCACGCCGCCAGCGTTCATCCTGAGCCAGGATCAAACTCTCCGCATAAAAATCGCATCCGAAGATGCGGGATTTACGTGAGACTTACTTGAAATTGACTAGGCTTTTTGCTTGCTGTCACTCTTCAGTTGTCAAGGTTCTGTATTTATGGACAATCGTCGATTGTATCAACACCGCTCCAGCTTGTCAAGGTTCTTGAGACACAAAGATAGCACCGACACCCGTTCTCTTGATATCGGCACATGGAGCGCCTATTCGGTTTTGAGCGATCTGCCCGGCTAGCTGCGGGGCTAGATCTGGTGTTGTGTTCGACAGCGGGGAATTATACTGGTTTCGCGATGGCTGTCAAGGGTTTTTTGGAGGTTGGATATTAGAAATTGGAGATTGGAGGTTGGAGGTTAGATATTGGATAGTGGATATTGGGTAGTGGAGGGTGCTGATTTCAACGGAGGCGCAACCTGGAGGGCAAGGGGGCCGCACTTTGCTTGACGGGAAGGGGTTTTATGCTATGCTGTATTGGGTCTGGCAGCAAATTTTTTGCGGCGTGATTATGTAGTTAGGTTTTGATCGATGGTTCAACTGACAGCAAGTTACTCCAAAGCTCTGGTAGCGCTCATCCGCGCTGATGAGGCCCCGATTGACGGCATCGAGGTCGGCCCGTGGTTTTCCCCTAAGGAAATAAAGGGATTTCAGACTGAGTTGCCAGGCTGGGAGTTCCATTTTCATGCGGGCAGTTTTATCTCGCGAGTGCGTTATTGGCCCAGATCGCTCAAGCGATTAGGGGAATATCAGGCGTGTACGCAAAGCCGATGGGTCTCTGTGCACATCGAAATTCTGCCATTTCATGTCTATTTGCTTAATTCGCTATGGGGTTGGAATTTGAACCCGTCCAAGCATCATCGAACAAGAAGAGATTTTCTGCGCGCCCTCGAGAGAGTCAAGGCGGCTGTGGATGTGCCGATCATCCTCGAAAACTTGCCATCCTTACCGGGCGCGAAATATGCCTATGCCGCGGACCCAGACATCATCACAGAGATCGTTGAAGCTGCTGATTCAGGTCTTCTATTGGATATCGCCCATGCGCGCGTAGCAGCGGGCTTCCAGGGGATGGATATCCATGAGTATTTGAACAAATTACCCCTCGCAAGGGTAGAGCAAGTGCATGTGAGCGGCGCAAGGGAAAAGGAAGGATATCTCCGGGATGCCCATGAGTCGCTGCAAGCCGAAGATTATGCGATCTTGAAGTGGGTGCTGGGGAGGAGCGATCCGAAGATGGTGACGTTGGAGTATTTTCGGGACCGGGAAGCATTACGAGAGCAATTGTGGAATCTTCGAGAAATTGTCGGGGGCTGACCCCGCGGGCGAGCGACTTTGGGGGTGCGGCGCGAGATTTCGCGATTGGGTGAGGGCAACGCCGCTGTAGGCGGCTAAGTTACTAGAAGAATGGGGGACGGAACAGACAATATTGATTGGTGTTGCTTGACGATACTATCGAGAAATGATAATATTTTCCGATGATTGAATCCTTCGCATCCAAAGAAGCCGAAAAGATATTTCAGGGTCAAGTTTCAAGGAAGCTGCCGAGAGATATTCAGAGGACTGCCCGTCGTAAGTTGCTCTATTTACATGATGCGGAAGATATTCAGGATTTGCGAGCGCCCCCTGGGAATCGTCTCGAAAAACTATCGGGCGACCGAGCAGGGCAATATAGTATTCGTATCAATGATCAGTGGCGAATATGTTTTGCATGGCGTGATGACTCCGCCAAAGAAGTAGAAATCGTAGATTACCATTCTTGAGAGAAAAATTATGGAAGAGAGACTCCCCCCCATTCATCCCGGCGAAGTGCTGCTGGAAGATTTTATGAAACCTTTAGGTCTCAGCCAATATCGGTTAGCGAAAGATATTGGAGTGACACCGATTCGCATCAGCCAGATCGTAAACGGCAAGAGGGCGGTCACTGTGGATACAGCCATGAGACTAGCGCGCTACTTTGGCACAAGCGCAGGAGTATGGCTGCGCCTACAGGTAAGATATGACCTTGAAGTTGCAGAAGATGAACTGCGCGAACGAATCAATCGCGAGGTAAAGGTGTATGAACAACCTTTCGTGAGCACATCATAACTGGCATACGGCTGCCCACCCTAAATCGAGCCTGGCCGGGCTTGCCGCGGGCAATGAACCCTAGTTAGGCTGCCAACAACATCAAACAGACGCAGGAAGGCAGAGATCGTGGAAATAAATAACTTTGCAGCGAAATCACAGATGTATTTGGATACTCTGTGCAATGTGAAACCAAACCGGCGAACAGGCTCACCGGGAAACCAGGAAGCAGCCGATTTCTTTGCAAGCACCGTACAATCTTTTGGGTTCGAAGTCGATACTTCTCCATTTAACTGTTTGGATTATCAGTGCGGCGAGCCATTATTGACGCACAATGAAGAGGCCTTTGACGTACACGTCAGTCCGTATTCTTTGGGATGCGATGTTGCTGCTGAGCTGATAGCCGCCTCGACAATCAGCGAGCTGGAAAACGCGGATGGCGCAGGCAAGCTCCTGCTGCTGCACGGGGAGATATGCTCAGAGCAACTGATGCCCAAGAACTTCGTGTTCTACAATCCAGCGCACCACCAGCAGATCATCGGGCTGTTGGAAAGCCAGCAGCCAGCGGGGATCATCACCGCCACCGAGAAGAAACCGGAACAGGCCGGGGCGTTGGATCCCTTTCCGCTGATCCTGGATGGTGATTTCGACATCCCCAATGTCTATTGCAAAGATGCGGTTGGAAAGACGCTTGCCGGAAAGCAGGGAGAAGTGTTTCGGCTGCAGATAGACGGAACGCGCCTGCCATCGAGCGCAAACAATGTGATCGCGCGTTTGAATCCCGAAGCATTAAAGAAGATCGTCATCACGGCGCATATCGACGCATACGAGAATACCCCAGGGGCCTCGGATAACGCTTCTGGCACCGTTGTGCTGCTGCTGCTGGCCGAAATGCTCTCTGGTTATCGCGGGGATCACTGCATCGAAATAGCGGCCCTTAACGGAGAGGATCACTACAGCGCCGGCGGCCAGATGGATTACATCCATAGGTTTGGGATTGATTTCAACAGAATATCCGCAGCAATCAATGTGGACGGCGTCGGCTACAAGAAGGGGGGATCAGCATACTCTTTCTATGAGTGTTCCCCCGAGTTCGAGCAAGAAGCGAAAGCCGTTTTCGAGGGTTTTGGTGGACTTGTGCAGGGCGAGCAGTGGTTCAGCGGCGACCACATGATCTTCGTGCAAAGCCAGATTCCATCCATCGCGTTCACGGCGGAATATATGCCGGAACTCATGCGCACTGTCGCCCACACACCTGCGGATACTCCTGATATGATTGATAACCATAAACTCGTTGAAGTCGCTCAAGCATTGGATGCGTTGGTGAGCGCGATGTAGAGGATAGTCCGTCTATCCTGGAGGATTCGACATGAAGAAAAACCTCGTACTGCTGATGGTACTTGTGATGTTGGTGGCCGTCTCCGGGTGTGCAGCCAGCCCGAACAAACTGGCGAATGTGCCCGACGACGAGGGGATGGTGGCCGGCTTTTGGCGGGGCCTGTGGCATGGCATGATCTCGCCCATAGCCTTCGTGATCTCCCTGTTCTCCGATACGGTGCATATCTATGAAGTGCATAACAATGGGGGCTGGTACAACTTCGGCTTTCTGCTGGGGGCATCGATCACCTTTGGAGGCAGTGGAGGCGGCGCGGCAAGGCGCCGCCGCTGATGCGGTAGACGCCCCACCCCCAATTAAGCCAGGCCGGGCATGGCGCGCGGGGCGCGATTTTCGCGATTGATTGCAGCAAAGGAGATCGTCATGAGAAATTCAACACTATCCTACGGTTATATAGCGCGAATATTGCATTGGGCAAATGCAATTCTACTCATTGTTGTTTGGCTAACATCTAATTTTGATGAAGACAGTGCTCTATTCTACTGGGGACACATTATGGTTGGATTGGCTGCCATGGCCTTTACAGTGATTCAGATTACTTGGCATTTTGCCGATAAAACACCTGATCCATTACCGGGCCTGCTAGAGTGGCGCAAAACGGCAATCAAATGGAATCACTGGTTGATCATGCTCGCTGCTTTGCTGGTAACCTCTTCTGGCGTTTTGTTGTGGCAAACAGATAGATTTGAAGATTTTCACGAGCTGCTCTCATCTGCATCGGTGCTGCTCTTCCTCTTGCACCTGGCCGGAGTATTTCTCTACCAATTCACCATTGGAAATACCCTAAAACGCATGGGAATCAATCTGTTTGACCGATAATGGTGCATTGAAGCCAGGGAACGCTTAGAGATTTGAGAAGCAGCGCACTTTGTTAACACTCAAGCCGGTTATGTCGCCGTTGCGCGGCTAAACATAGAGGAACGTAGATGAAGGTATATCTCATCAAAGCGTCAGCACCAGGTGCTTTCAAAGCGTATAAGAAGTATATGGGGGCCCCGCCGCAGAATATCTTTGCCGCCGCGGCAGCCACGCCCGATGATGTTGCGTTAGAAGCGACGGATGAAACCGTCGATATGAAAGTGAACTATCGCTCAGATGCGGACATTGTGGCTATTTTCATGTCTACGCCGGACGCGCGGCGCGGGTATGAAATCGCCCGGAAATTCAAAGCCAAAAACAAAACGATCATATTTGGCGGTCTGCATGCCACTTTCTTGCCGGATGAGGCGCTGCAGCATGGCGACGCTGTTTTAATAGGAGAAGTGGAGGGAATCTGGGAAGAGCTTCTGCGCGATTTCGAGAACGGGCAACTAAAGCAGAAGTATGAGCGAAACGAGCCATTCGATCTGGCACAGCTCAAGCCCTACCCCACCGATCTGATCAGCAAAGAACACTATGATGATGTCTGGAGCGTCGTGGTCGGTCGGGGCTGCGCGTATAAGTGCTCATTTTGCACGGTCCATCAATTTTTCGGCTCGATGCGCTTCCGCCCCATCGAAGAGATCATCGATGAGATCAAGAACAGCGGCGCTAAATGGATCGAACTCCATTCGGATAACCTGTTAGTCAATCGGAAATATGCCCTTGAGCTGTTTCGAGCCTTGAAACCACTGAGCATCCATTGGATGGGGGAGACGAGCATCAATCTGGCGAAGGACGATGAGCTGCTGCAACTGGCGGTGGAGAGCGGCTTGAAGTATCTGCTGCTTGGTTTGGAAACCCCGTCACAGGAAGCGTTGAAAGAAGCCGGAAAAGGGTTCGTCAAAGTCCACGAAGTCAGGGAATTCGTAGAGAAATTGAGAAATTATGGCGTGATCGTGGACTCATCGTTTTTGTTTGGCTTCGATGAACATGATCCATCGATATTCGAGACGACTTATCAATATGCCAAAGAGATTGGGATCGACTCTGTGCACTCGGTGATCCTGATTCCCTTCCCTGGAACCAGGACCTTCGCTCAATTCGAAAGCGAAGGCCGGATATTAACCAAGGACTGGTCAAAATATGATGGGGTTCATGTTGTGTTCGAACCCAAGAATATGAGCGTAAAAGAGTTGGAGACAGGGGCTTATTGGTTCCACAGAAAAGCATCTAAACTGGTGAAAAGCCCGCCTGTGCAGGAAGGATTCAACATGAAAGCTTCAACAAATTTCAAGTGGAAGACGATTTTGGCGCTGATTTTGCTCATAATCGCCATCGTGATGAATTGGTCATGGGTCTGGGGGATATTGTTCTTGTTCTGGGGCGTTTTCGATCTGCTCAACCAGGAAACGTATTTTGTGGAAAGGATCACCAGGGCTGAAAACCCGGTTCTATACTGGATCATCGTGATAACCTGGTTGGTTTTGAGTGTTTTTTCATTCTGGCCGGCAACAAACTATTAGGGCCCCCGTTGGGCCCGGACAGGGCTGGCCGCGGGGGCGAGTTTTTGGAGATAAAAAAGGACTGGAGTGTACAAAATGAGTCCAGAACAATTCATTGAAGGGTATGAAGCAGCTTTAGCAACCCAGGATTGGCAGGCGGTTTCACCCTATATCCATGAAGATGCGTGTGTCACCTTCAGCAATGGGGATTACTTTCAAGGCAAAGCCGAGGTGCAGAAAGCCTATGAAAGGAATTTCAAGCTGATTCAAAATGAACAGTACGCCATTTTCGATTTGCACTGGGTTCGCAAGAGTGAACAATTTGCTGTGTGCATCTACGCTTTTCGGTGGCAGGGTCTTATCAGGGGCGAACAGGCCCGTGGAGCGGGCCGAGGGACTGCTACGATGATCATGGAAAATGGCAGGTGGCACCTTTTAGCCGAGCATTTGGGGCCAAGCACCGAATGACGCCGCTCTGCCTTCGGCGAGCGGCGCGATTTTTGGTTTTTTGAACACATTTTTGCTTGACGAGAGGGGGATTTATGCTATGCTGTATTATGACAGGCGGCAATTATTTTGTTCAAAAGCGGGAAGTTGTTTGCATATAGCTGCTTATGGTGCAAAATGGCTGCTAAAGCATGGATCGGGTGGCATTAACTCCGTAATTTCTGTGATTGAGGGTTACAAACATGTATATTGAACGAATGATTGTACGCAAATTTCGACATCTCAAAGACGCCGAATTTGGCTCTTTTCGAGAGCCTACTGATTTAGCAGAACTAATAGTTTTAGCAGGTCCTAATGGTGGTGGCAAGAGTTCAGTCTTGGAGTTAATATCTTACGGCCTGACCAATAGATATAGTTGGCAATATTATCATAGTCGGAAAATTACTGAACACTCTTTTGCCATTAAAATCGGATTAACAAGAGAAGAAATAGAAGCGGTGTCTCACGAAACTGAGCAAACCGAGATACAAGAATATATGAACAGAGAATGTGGCTATTGGATGCAAGTTAATATGCCGGACCTGCTTGACGATCATATACAACCAATAAACGAAAGAGTTCATGGTCTTGTTTCTCAACGTTACCAAAATTTTTCTAGAAAACTTGGTTTCTTTATTCGGTCAGATCGAAGTTACGAAGCAAGAAACTACAATAATCGTCTATTATTTAATTGGAAATCTAGAGTTCAACCACAGCATTTTAATAACATTTCATACCAATCAACATCGAAACAATATGAAGACATGTATGATTTCTTGGTTGAGCAAAGTTATCACTATGTATATGCCTTGGGGATGCATTTCAAGAATCTCGAAAATGGAGTTCCAAGCGAAAAACCAAATGATCCTCTAACACCATACAATGACCTGCTTGGAAGATTATTTCCTGGATATTCTTTTGTTGATGCATCGGCAGATAATTTATCGCTCAGAGTTGAGCTGCCTACGGGCGATATAGTTCCATTCCAAGATTTATCTTCTGGAGAGAAAGAAGTTTTCTTCATATTATCCTTCTTCATTCGACACAATATCGCTGATTCAATAATCATAATTGATGAACCTGAACTTCATCTACATCCAGAATTGGCTAGAAAACTCCTACAATTAATGCGCTCAATACGTCCACGTAACCAAATTTGGTGTGGAACCCACAGTGCGGAAATTGTTGATGAAGCGGGACGAGAAAGAACTTTCTTCCTAAAAACTTCAGATGACCGAAGTGAAATCGAGTGTATTCCGGCTACTCAAGAAGGTGCGGAAATTCAAATTTTACGGGATATGTTTGGTTATTCAGGCTATATTGGCATTTCTCGGAATATTGTTTTTTCGGAAGGCCTGAAAAGCAGTGCGGACAGAAAAACTTTCGTTTATTTATTCCCCGAATTAGCAAGAGAGATCAGGCTTATTCCTGTTGGTTCAGTGAACAATCTTTATCGGATAAACAGAGCAATATTAGCCTTGCTTGAATCTGATATCGCTCGTTGTCAATTCTATTTGATCAGGGATCGTGATTATCTTAGCGATCAGAGTGTTGAAAAGCATCGGACTATTGCTCCGAACCAACTATTTGTTTTATCACGTTACCATATTGAAAATTATCTTCTCGACGATCTTGCTATTGCTGATATTTTGCGCTCAGTCTTTCATCGCGAAATTTCTGAAGAAGAAGTTCGAAGAGACTTATATCAGTTAGCTCGAGCGAATTCTGCTGCTTTTCTTCGTGATTTGGTTGTATATCGATTTGGAGAATTATATCAATCTGAAGATTGCAGCATAGGCAATCACTCGAATGGCTTGGCAGCGTTTACTGATGATCTGACGATCAATCATGAGGTAGTTGACCCTCTAAAAACAGCATTATTTACTCAAATGGCAGGTGTAAATTCTGAAGTAACCTATCGGATTTCTGAAAGCAACGCTGAACGAATATTCGGAGAATGTTTGGAAGAAGTTCAAACGGCTATTGATTACGAAAGAGATGGATGGAAAATACTGTTTCCAGGGCGATATTTACTGAAGAGATTTTCTTCCAAGCACAACTTGGGTGATTGGCCCGCTCTCCAGAATTTGTTGATTGATCGTCTCAGCCGTGGCGATATTGCTGTAAACCCTGAGTTAGGAAATATTTTTCAGACAATATCAAGTTCCTGATGGAAATGATGGCTAACCCCGCCTGATGGCGGGGTTTTTATCTTTGGACGAAAATCTTAGTTCTCAGTCAAATCGCCCCCAGATTAACCAAGAAGTTCAACTTCTCCAAAAGAAGTTGAACTTCTCAAGTATCTGACAACGCCCCTAATACGAGCCCAGCACCTTCATATAATTGGCGCGCTCGAAGGCGGCTTCGTTGCCGCTGGCTTCCTGGCTGAGGCTGCCCTGCATCTGCTGGATGGACTCGTATTCATGCTCGACCATCCAGGCGGCCAGGTCGTCGAGGAGGCGGGCGGCGTAATCGACCCCGTTCTTGAGCAAGGCCGAGGTGGTCATGGCGGCCTTGGCGCCGGCCATCACCGCTTTGAGCACGTCTTCGGCGGTGTGCACCCCACTGGTCAGGGCAAAGTCCACGGGGACGCGGCCATGAAGAATGGCAATCCACCTCAGGGGCAGTAAAAGCTCATGCGAGGCACTCAACACCAAATCAGGGACGACTTCCAGCTCTTCTAAGTCGAAATCGGGCTGGTAGAAGCGGTTGAAGAGCACCAGTCCATCGGCCCCGGCGTCAGCTAGCTTCTGGGCGAAGTTGGGGATCGAGGTGATGAAGGGGCTCAGTTTCACGGCCAGGGGGATGCTGATCTTGGCGCGCACGTCTTTCACGGTGGTAAGGTAGGCTTCTTCGACGGCTTCCCCGGAGAGGGCGGTGTCGGTGGGCAGGTAGTAAAGGTTGAGTTCCAGCGCATCGGCCCCGGCGGCCTGTATCTTCTGGGCGTAGTCGATCCAACCGCCGCTAGAGACCCCGTTGAGGCTGCCGATGATGGGGATGTCCACAGCCCCTTTGAGCTGGCCGATATGCTCGACGTACTTCTCCGGGCCGAGGCTGTATTTGCCGATATCGGGCAGGTGGGTGAGGGCCTCGGCAAAGCTCTCGGTGTCGCGGCTCAGGAAGTGATCCAGCTCCAGGCTCTCTTTGACGATCTGTTCCTCGAAGAGCGAATACACCACCACCGCCGATACCCCGGCCTCTTCGAGCTGGCGCACGGTTTCGACCTTCTCTGAGAGCGGGGATGCAGAGGCGACGAGGGGATTCTTGAGTGGGATACCTAGATAATGGGTGGAAAGGTCGGTCATGGTTATCTCCTCAGAAACAGGCTGGGGGCTGGGGTGGGAGGCCGAGGCAGGCGCGATACCGCCCCCGCCGCTGCGCTGCTCTACTCTACTCCTGGCCGTTTCCGTTGTAGCGGATGGCGGCCATCTGTTTGTAGAGCTGCCAACGGGAGTTGATCTCTTCCTGGGCGGACTGCATCAACTGTTCGGCGCGCGCTTCGTCGCTGAGGGCCAGCATACTGAAGCGGGTCTCCCTGTAGGCAGCCTCTTTGAAGGGGATGCTGGGGTCCTTGGAATCCAGGGTCAGGGGGTTCTGGCCGGCATCGGCTCTGTCGGGGTTGTAGCGGTAGAGCGGCCAGAGGCCCGACTTGACGACCAAGTCCTGGTGCTTCAGGCCTTCGCTCAGTTCGAAGCCGTGGTTGATGCAGGGGCTGTAGGCCAGGATGAGCGCCGGGCCGTCGAAAGCGTCGGCCTCGCGGAAAGCCCGCAAGGTCTGCATATCGCTGGAGCCCATGGCTACCTGGGCGACGTAGATATAGCCGTAGGACATGGCGATCATGCCCAGGTCTTTGCGGGGGATGGCCTTACCGTTGGCGGCGAACTTGGCTACCGCGCCGATGGGGGTGGCTTTGGACGACTGGCCGCCGGTGTTGGAGTATACCTGGGTATCGAGCACCAGCACGTTGACGTTGCGGCCAGAAGCCAGGACATGATCCAGCCCGCCGTAGCCGATGTCATAAGCCCAGCCATCCCCGCCGACGATCCAGACGCTCTTCTCGACCAGTATATCGGCCAGGCTGAGCAGGTCTTTGGCCTTGGGGTCATCAACGCCCTGGAGCTTCTGCTTGACCTGCTCGACCCGCTGGCGCTGGGCCTGGATGCCGGCTTCGTCGCTCTGATCGGCGCTGAGCAGGTCGTCCACCAGGGTCTGGCCGAGTTTATCGACCAGTTGGGGCAGCAGTTCGCGGGCATATTCGTTCTGCTTGTCGATGGTCAGGCGCATGCCCAGGCCGAACTCGGCGTTATCCTCGAAGAGCGAGTTGGACCAGGCCGGGCCGCGGCCATCTTTGTTGACCGCGTAGGGGTGGGTGGGCAGGTTGCCGCCGTAGATGCTGGAGCAGCCGGTGGCATTGGCGATGACCATGCGGTCGCCAAAGAGCTGGCTGGCTAATTTGATGTAAGGGGTCTCGCCGCAGCCGGCGCAGGCCCCGGAGAACTCGAACAAGGGCTGCAACAATTGGGAGTTCTTGACGTTCTTAGGCTCGACCTTGGTGCGGTCCACCTCGGGGATGGAAAGGAAGAAGTCCCAGTTCTCCACTTCCTGCTCGCGGATGGGGGGCTGGTCGGCCATGTTGAGGGCCTTGCGCTTGGGCTGCGATTTATCCTTGGCCGGGCAGACCTGGACGCAAAGTTCGCAGCCGGTGCAGTCTTCGGGGGCCACCTGGAGGGTGTACACCCAGCCGGGGAATTCCTTGAATTTGCCCTCGATGTGCTTGAAGGTCTCAGGGGCATTTTCCAGCAGGGCAGGGTCATACACCTTTTGGCGGATCACCGCGTGGGGGCAGACGAAGACGCACTTCCCGCAGCGGATGCAGAGGTCCTCTTCCCAAACGGGGATCTCCAGGGTGATGTTGCGCTTCTCCCACTGGGTAGTGGCGGCGGGATAGGTGCCGTCGATGGGCATGGCGCTGACGGGCAGGTTGTCGCCATCCCCGGCGATGATGGTGCCCACAACCTGGCGCACGAACTCAGGGGCCTGGTCGGGGACGGGTTTGCGCATGGTCAGCTGGCTGGTGACTTCCTCCGGCACTTCGACTTTGTGCAGGTGGGCCAGGGCCTCATCGACGGCGGCAAAGTTCTTCTGCACCACCGTCTCGCCGCGCTTGCCGTAGGTCTTCTGGATGGAGTCTTTGATGGCGGCAATGGCTTCATCCTGGGGCAGCACGCCGCTGATATAGAAGAAAGCGGTCTGCATGATGGTGTTGATGCGCCGCCCCATGCCGGCCTGCTCGGCCACATTGTAGGCGTCGATGATGTAGAACTGCAAGTCCTTCTCGATGATCGCCGCCTGGACTTCCCGGGGCAGGTTCTCCCAGACATCTTCAGGCCCGTAGATGCTGTTGAGCAGGAAGACGGCCCCCGGTTGGGCGTATTTGAGCATGTTGATCTGCTCGAGGAAGTTGAACTGGTGGCAGGCCACGAAGTTGGCCTGATCGATCAGATAGGGGGCCTGGATGGGGTTCGGCCCAAAGCGCAGGTGGGAGATGGTCTTGGCGCCAGACTTCTTGGAGTCGTAGACGAAGTAGCCCTGGGCGTAGTTCTCGGTCTCTTCCCCGATGATCTTGATGGAGTTCTTGTTGGCGCCCACGGTGCCGTCGGCGCCCAGGCCGAAGAAAACCGCCCGGACGGTGTCTTCCCCTTCGATGGAGAAGGCCGGGTCATATTCGATGCTGGTGTGGGTGACATCGTCGTTGATGCCCACGGTGAAGTGATTTTTGGGCTTCGCTTCCGCCATCTCGTCGTAAATCCCCTTGACCATGGCGGGGGTGAACTCCTTGGAGGAGAGGCCGTAGCGCCCGCCGATGATCCGGGGGGCCTTCTCGAAGGGGGCAATGCCCTCGGCCAACGCCTCGTTGACGGCGGTGACCACGTCCTGATAGAGGGGTTCGCCGGCCGCGCCGGGTTCCTTGGTGCGGTCGAGCACGGCCAGGACTTTCACGCTGGGGGGCAGGGCCTGGGCGAAATCCTTGACGGAGAAGGGGCGGTACAAGCGCACGCTCAGCACGCCGAGCTTCTCCCCATTCTGGTTGAGGGCCTTGGCGGTCTCGCCCGCGGTCTCACCGCCAGCACCGATCACGACGATGACGCGCTCGGCATCGGGCGCGCCTTCATACTGGAAGATCTGATATTCCCGGCCGGTCAGTTCGGCGAACTGGTCCATGTATTTCTGGACGATGGCGGGGCAGGCCTGGTAATAGGGGTTGACGGTCTCGCGAGCCTGGAAGAAGACATCCGGGTTCTGGGCCGTGCCGCGGATCACAGGGTGATCGGGGGAAAGGCCGCGCGCCCGGTGAGCGTGGATGTATTCATCGTTGATCATCGCAAGGATGGTCTCGTCGGGGATCATCTCGATCTTGCTGACTTCGTGGGAGACGCGGAAGCCCTCGAAGAAGTGCAGGAAGGGCACGCGCGCTTCGAGCGCGGCCGCCTGGGAGATGAGGGCGAAATCGTGGGCTTCTTGCACCGAGCCGGAGCCCAGCAAAGCCCAGCCGGTGGAGCGCGCCGCCATCACATCGGAGTGGTCGCCGAAGATGGAGAGGGCCTGGGCGGCCACGGAGCGCGCCGAGACGTGGAACACCGCCGAGGTCAGCTCCCCGGCGATCTTGTACATGTTGGGGATCATCAACAAGAGGCCCTGGGAAGCGGTGAAGGTGGTGGTCAGCGCGCCGGTTTGCAGGGCGCCGTGCACCGCGCCCGCGGCGCCGCCTTCGGCCTGCATCTCGATGACTTCGGGCACCGTCCCCCAGATGTTAGTCTTGCCAACCGCGGACCAGGCATCGGCGTGTTCGCCCATGTTGGATGAAGGGGTGATCGGATAAATGGCGATCACTTCATTAGTTTTGTGGGCAATCGTGGCGACCGCCTCGTTCCCGTCCAGTGTCTTGATGGTTTTTGCCATGTTGGGTCTCCGTTTGACCATAAATACTCGCCAAAAGGGCGAATTTGTTAGAAATAATGCGTCGTGGAACCGGTTTCATTCCAACATAATAGTGTATTAGATTGGCCCCTGCCAAGGTAGTTATAGAAGGCATATTAAAGCCTGAGACCTGTCATTACTGCGAGGAAGCCGGCGGGGATGGCTGGAAAAGCGGCTCCTGTATTATATCCCCTTTCGTGAATTTACCGCGGAGATGGCCGAGGGCGGGGAGAAAATTTTATGAATCTTCGCGTTCCCCGCGCACTTCGCGGTAAAAAAGCCTTTATTTGGCTTCAAGCTGAGAATCCTGCCCCCCATCATTGACCTGCTCCCCCGGCTGGATTAGAATCGGGAGCGCCCCAAGAAAGGAATTTGTCGATGCCGATTTACGAGTATCTTTGCGCCGAGTGCGACACCCGATTCGAGGCCATCCGCAGCTTCTCCAAGGCGGACGACCCGATCTCATGCGAGAACTGTCAGAGCGTCGAGACGCAGCGGGCGGTCACCACGGCTTTCGCCCACAGCGGGGGCCGGATCGTGGCGGGCAGCAGCTCGGCGAGCGGGTGCGGGAGCTGCAGCGCAGGCTCCTGCGCCACCTGCGGGGTGTAGGGGAGGAGGGGGATTCCAGACATCATTCCACACTCGTTGATTACCCTCCTCGCGCAATGATCTCAGGATTCTTGCGCTCAATAACTAGCGAAATAAGTCTGAATGAGTCCCCGTACGAATAAGAACGAGTTCTTCGTCAGTTATTTCGTAGATGAGCAACCAATCCGGCTCAATATGGCACTCACGGCTACCTTTGTATTGCCCCACCAAATAATGATCCCTGTATTTGGTTTCCAGGGCCTTTCCTGAACCCAACTTCCCGATCACTTCCTTAAATTCTTCGAACTTCTTACCGCGTCTCCCCATGCGCTTCACATCTTTCTTGAATTGGGTTGTGCGCCTGACCGCTCTCATCAAATACCCAAATCGTCAAAAAGGTCTTCGACGGTATTGAAACTCTCCAAATCACTTCGCGTTCTCGCATTCTCCAACGCCTTTATAGTGGCATCATTCGGAATTTTGACGACAAAAGGAAGTCCCTGTTGGAGTTCTACTTGTTTGTAGAAAAGCGTTATCGCCTGGGATGAAGTAAGCCCAAGCTCCCTAAATACACGTTCCACCTTTTGCTTCAATTCTGGATCAATTCTTGCCGATATGGTCGATGTTTTCATAATCCACATTCTTTCGAAAATGTATTTTCAACGTAATTCCATTGTAACACATTTCGCCTAAGAAGTTTTATTTTCTCGATCCTGGGTTTCAACAAGCCAACCAACGAGGGTGTTAGCAGCCCGGCGGTGTGACGAGACTCCATAGTTTCAGTATGGACACCAATTCGCATTTTTCGTGAGTATTACGCTATTTCTAAAAACACCGTTGGATGCTGTTCGGCAATTCGCAGCAGCGATTTTGCCGGCCCACTTGGCTCTCGCCTACCCTGTTCCCAATCTTGTACTGTGCGAACGCTAACGCCCATTAAACCGGCAAATGCCGATTGAGATAAATTTAACTTCGCACGAATTTCCTTTGGATCAGAAGGTTCGCTAAGTGCACGCCTCACCAAATCCACTTGCCCCTCTTTGAAGGCTTTGATCTCGCGGATACCATCTAAGATCTCTTGACCGATATTTCTCTCAGACATTTTTGATTTCCTCTGCAATTTGCTTCAATATATGGCCTGGGATCGAATCTCGTTCACTCTTTCCATAAACAGTCAGGAGCCATATTTCAGCATCGCTCATCTTCCAATAATATATCACTCGGATGCCACCACTTTTGCCTTTGCCTTTTATTGCCCAGCGGATTTTCCTAACACCGCCTGAGCCTGGAACAATTCTTCCGCTATCTGGGTGGCGAAGCAAATAAACTTGTAAACCCAAGTACTCGTCTTCATCTAGATAGTCATAGATCAGTCGTGTAAAAAGGGATGTCTCAATGAATTCCATTCCACCATATTGTACGGCAAAGCCGTAGTTGCTTCAAGGGGTGAGTTTATTCTGTTTCGGCTGCCTTATGGGACGTCTGAGGCACGGCACTGTTCCCTTTGGCGGCAACCAATCGTGAAAATTGGCGTTGCTTACCGGGCACGCCTGCAAGCGGGGTTAGAACGCCATTCACTTATGTTTCTATCACTATCATTTCTTATCGCACTGTGGCTTGAAAAGAACCCTGTTCCAAGAAATTAATAGTTTGCTGAACAACATGCCGATAATACATTATAAATGTGTGCATGTAGGGACCTTCGCAGAAATCTGCCATTCCGGCTAATTTAGCACCTGAAACACTAACTCGGCCATCGTCCGCGCCAGGAATTAGTGGAGAGAAGAATGGGTTGATACTGATATTGCCAGCAATGATCCCAACCGGATAATCCGCAGGACCAAGACTGTTTGGCAGGCTGTCAGGATTGGTTCCAAGTTGATTTCCTACCGGACCGATCAGCCAATCAAATATTGGATTTTGTCCGAAAATATCGACCAATTCCAAGCCCTGGTTAGGCGGCGCCAACATAACAACTCGACCTAAGTTCGGAAGATGATTAGATTTCAGATAAAAGCGAAGCACAATCCCACCGAGGGAATGAGTCACAAAATGAATTTTTGTATTCTGATCGACATTGAGTTCAGCAATTTGATTGCCAATAAAATCTGAAAGTCCCTCAATTGATAATCGGCGCGATGGATATCCAAGATTGAAAACCTTATAATTGTGTTGTGCCAGTGCCTTTGCCATCCGACTCATAGAGTGCAGTGAACGCCCAGACCCGTGCAATAAGACTACTGCATCATTCATAATTTTTATTCCCAAAATTAATTATTGACAACATATTCTTATCAATGTTTCAGCGTCAAACGGAAATGTAGTCATGGCAATCTCCTGCTATATTTTACCCGCCAAATTTCCAGTCGCAATTGTGCATCACACGCCGGGCGGCTGCGATCCTGAATGTCCTTTGCCCACAACCAACTTTGATTTTTTGCGCCGCGTATCCCCAATCATCTGTGGCGGGGTTGGGGGCGTCGGACTTATCTATCAGGCCCCTTCTAATGCTTTTACATAATTGTCGTCTACATTTCCACCCCGGCTCTCATTCAGCAATGAGCTTAGCTCCCCAAGATGATATAGGCTGTGTCTCAATAGGAAGAGAACAACACCCAGCTTTGTCTCTCCTGCCCACGGAAAAGTCTCATTTGATGATAGATAGTCGATTTCTGTCAGCCATTCTTCAGTTTTTGTTGAAAAGTACTCGATGCTATCCAGTATGTCTTCGCGCGAAGGAAGGTCATCTTCTTCCGCTGCTGCGCTATCCACATCAAACGCTTTTCCCGATACGAACTCTATTTCCGACTGATCTTCAAGATAGTACTTCATCGCTCCCAATATGTGGAAAGACAACCTCACCGGCGTTATCGTTTTTCGGCCAGTGTGGAGCCAAGCTTCATCGGTAAAATCATTTACGAGCCGGGCAAATACTCTCCAGGTATGCGCATACTGGCGCACAAATTCATTTTTCATGGTTCCTCGATTCGTCATCATTCGTAACTAAGTAGCTCCCTGACCAGGGTGTGTGCCGTCAGGAGGGCTAAGGCGGCATTTCGTTGAGAGGGTCGTCGGCGGTGGGGTGCTGGCCGGCATCCATCAACTGCCTGCGCAGCTTCTGGATGACTTGTTTCAGTTCGGCCATGCGCACTTCCCTGCCGGCCATGGCATTGACCAGCTTCTGCAACTCCCTGGTCCTTTCCTCGACGCGCTGCTCGAGCGTATTGTGGGCCTCCTGCAAGGCCTGTTCGGCGTGTTTGCGCTCCGTGATGTCGGACAGAACACCATGCCAGAGAATCGAACCATCGGCTTCTTTGCGGGGATTCGATCGGCCTCGAATCCAGTGGAGGGACTGATCCCTCTCCCAGATGACGCGGAATTCGTGATTCCAGGGCGTCAAATTCTCCATAGACTTCTGGAGAGAGGCCATAAACGGCTCGTAGTCATCGGGGTGCAGGTCCGCGAACAGGTCTGATGGCCCCATCAATTGGGAGAGGGGTTTGTCGAACAAGTCTTGCGCGCCTTCGCTCAGGAAATCCATGGAGAAGTCCCCCCCAGGGTCAGCTCTAAACCGATAAATGGCCCCCGACATTTGACTGGCGATCTGCCTGAACTGCCATTCGCTTTCTTCAATGTATTTTAGTATCGGGTTGCTCACCCTCAGGAAGATGATGATCCCTGATAGGTCAATAAGAATCGCGATCAGCCCGGCGTATGCACTGGCTGTGATAAAGGGAGCGCGAACCTCTGCTAAATCTATCTTGGCGACAATACCCCAATCCAGCTCCTGGACCGGTTCGAAGGCTGCCACCACCCGTTCTCCCCGGTAATCCAACCCAATCATGCTGCCCGAATTCCCCAAGAGGGCCTGGCGCATCGGTTCGGCATACGCAGAGGCGATGGGCACCGGCGCGGGGACATCGAAATCAAAATGTCGGTGGTTGAGCAAGAATACGATCAACTCACCCTCGAGCCGCGCCAGCGTAAACTCGCCAGTTTCACCGAAACCTTCATATTGCTCGTGGGAATCACGAACCTGGCTCAAAGTGCCCTCGGCTGGGCCGCCGGGGTGATCCTGCGCGTAGGTCTGATCAAACCGGGCCACAGCTTCTATCAGCCTGGCCTGGCTCTGGGCGGTCACTCTCAACCGCTCCTTGCTTTCTTCCAATGCTGCTTGATACAAAATATAGATCGAAACCCCCCAAACAACCAGCACGGCAAAGTTCATGATCAATATCAAGAAAAAGATCCGTCTGCGCTCATTCATATTGCCTTCCCCGTGACATGCAAATCTCACAAACTATGGCTTGTTCCACAGTGTGGATATTATACCTGACGGAAAGGATCGAACGGCCCCTGCTCCCCTTGCTGGTGCAGTTCGAGTAGAAATAAGCGAAAAATGGGTGGGCGGCAGGGAACTGCGGCCTATTTGCCCCCGGGCTGACTCAACCCAGGTCTATCGGCCAGGGCTGCTGACCCCCTCGAACCGGTCAATCCGCGTGGTTGTGCCCCCTTACTTCCCGGCTGTGGGTGATACCGGGGTTCTATCCACTTGAGAATCGAGAAAACTAGCTTTGATCTTGTAAAAATCTTGCTGGTTGAACGGGCAAACCTTGATGCACACCGAACAGCCGTGGTAAGTCAAAAAATATGGAAAACACTTCCCATTATCGAGCACGGTAACCAGGCCGTTTTCATGCTGAACGGGGTGATCATAGAACGCGTCCGGCGGGCAATCGCGAATACAGCGCCGACAGGACTCACAGAAATCCAGCACCCAGGCGTGCTCATCGCCTTCATAGACTGGCAGATTTTCGATCTCGGTGAACACCGCTGCCAGCCGCACCCGAGGGCCAAATTGGGGAGTAATCACCAGGCCGCTGATCCCACGCCAGCCCAAGCCAGCTGCCTGGGCCATGGGCGGGTATAAGGCCATTCCACCCAAGGGATGCCCGGCATGGGCGGCATACCCCCGCTGGCGCAGCCAATCTGCGATTTTGTTGGATACCTGCCCCAACTGGTTATAGGTCTCATGCACCATCACGGCAGTATCCGGGCTGGGAGCGAGGTCCATACGGGCTTGGTCCATCTCCATCGTCAGCACGATAGCCTGCGTGTAACGGATGGCGGTGTCCTGAAACACCCATTCCTGGGGAACCGGGGCATAGCCGATCTCATCGGCCCCCACTGATCTGGCGAAACTTCGCAGCTCATCCAGCGTTTTGGCATCGATGCGTTTCTCCCCATTGGCCGGGTTGCGCTCAAGATCATAGACGGATTTGCGAATGTTGATGATGCTGCTGATGATCTGCGGCGCCGAACCGGGAAAGCCCGGCAGGGGCGGGTGATCGCCTTCTGTCTCGATCGCCTGGCGCGGGATATTGAAGCGCACCGGAGAGTCCTCCGCTCCGCGCGTGGCCCCGGGGGTATCGACCACCTTCTTTTCCCATCTATCTTGTCTGTTCAGTTGGGGTTTCAAGACGCGGTCTTTGAAGGTCCTGAGCAGGCGGCGTTTGAGTTTCATGGGTCATCCTTATTGTTAGTATTTACTAACTATAATATAGCACACTTCTTATTGTAAGTCAACACTAACATATGATAGAATAGGGCGAGAGATCGGTCAGGAGATACGATGCCAAAAGTGCTAAACGATGCCGATATCTATCGGGCGGTCATTCAGGTGGTAACCGAGCGAGGCTATGCGGGCGCCACCACCAAACAGATGGCCGAAGCGGCTGATATCAGCGAGGTGACCCTGTTCCGCAAATATGGCAGCAAACCCCAACTGGTGAAGCAGGCCATCGCGGCGATCATCGCGCAGACGAACTTCGACGCTGCCGCGCAATACTCCGGCGATGCCGCCGCTGACATCATGCGGATCGTAAAAACGTATTCGGAATCTGCCGTTCATCACGGTCAATTCTTCGCCATCCTACTGGCGGAGATACGCCGCTACCCCGAAATGGCGGATCTGGTGGACGCCCCGTACCACATTTTCCAACGCTTCGCCCGGGTACTCTCGCGCTACCAGGAGGAGGGTGTTTTGCGGCCAGAACCCCCGCTGCACGCCCTGGCGGCTCTACTAGGCCCGGTGATTTACACCAGCCTGCTTGAAAACGCCTTTCCCGAGGCCGCCGTCCCCCCGTTGAATCTGGAAACCCATGTTGACAGCTTCCTGGAAGGGCGGCGAGTCTGACAGACTCTGCTCCGCATGTAAACAACAGACGATCTTCGAGCGAAGATCGTCTGTTGGTGTTGATATCTGCTGTTCGATGATCTGTTGTTTCGACTTAATGCGCGTCTAAGGCAAGCCCGGTCAAGGGCGAGCGGGATTGTCGCTAGTTTATTGACCGGCGCTAGCGAGATTTTCTTTGTCTCATGCTGTAGCGGCGCTGGCGAGGATGGCGGGCAGCTTAAAACCCCAGTGTTAGACGCACGCTTTGTTGGGCGGCTCTTGGGGCATGTGTTAATCTTCTTCCGCCCGACATTCCCATCGTGCTGAACATCAGGAGAAGGATTTAATATTGAATTCTATTTCGTAAGGGACGACCTATTGGCGCGACCTACCACGAAGAAGGCAATCGTAAAGAGCAGGTTGATCGTAACAAACACCCAGCCTTCAGGAGCAGCATCAACTATGGTAACAAGGGTATCCCCTATTGTAATCAAGGCAAACGCAACGGTGTTACCGATAAAGATGGCATCGCGCGCGCTGGAAGCGTCCGAGTTTCGAGCAAACCAATTCAACACGGCAAAAGCTAAAAGCAGACTGGCTGGGACTCGTATATTGGCAATCAACGAAGCTGAAGCGTCTGGAGGCAGATGTAAAGGGACGTGTGGTATTGCCTGAATCACAATTCCGACGAGACCCATAAAGATAGCCGCGAGAGTGAACAGCAATTTAGGTTTCATGAGGTTTTCTCCTGTTTGGTGAATAAGAAATTGTTGACACTAGTAATTCTCATTTTTCGTTGTGATAAAAGGTGGTCGCTACCCATAACACTTATTGAATACGACCCAGAAAAGCATCATACTAATTTAGGCCTTAATTGTCAATATTAGAATTTGATTCGCCAGGGAGAAACGAATTGCTCAATGATCGGCAGAGCGAGTAATCACAATTTCTTGCCGCCCAGTATCAAACAGCCAACCGGGGGCGTTAACAGCCCGCCGTCTTTGTAATTCTACACAATTTACCCACAGCCGACTGTGGTTTTTCGCGCCGCGTCCCCCAAGTCACCTGCCTTCAATATGCAGCCTAATGCGCTGCTAAATGCGACCGAATAAAACGGAGCAATGGCTGCTGTTCTCCAAGAATCCCCTCAGCTAAACGCCCAGCAGCAACAGGGATCATCCAGTCTTCGATCTCCTTCCAGGAGACGCCGGGGTGCAGTTCGAGATAGCGTGCAATGTAGGTTCGCAAGAAAGACCCTCGCCAGAAGTTGACAAGGGTTCGCATCGCCCAGCTACCATAAGGCATTTGGCCGTACTTGAGCATGACACATGTCCTGGCAACATCAGCAAGCGGGTGTCCTTGATGCGCCGTCATCCAGTCGATGATCACCGGGCCTTGGCCCGCGATGAGCACTTGATCGGGGTGAAAATCGAAATGGCAAAGCGCATTCTGATCGGGTAATTTTTCCAGCAGCTTCAACACATCGTTTTTCAAGTCAGATGGCAAGCATTCTACCTGCTGAATTATCTCGCGGAGAGATGATCGCAGCGCAGGGAGACCGTTCCCGCTCTGCTCGTGAATCTCGGTATGAAGTTCGGCCAACTGCCGCGCAAAGCGGAAAAGCAGCCACGGTTTTGCGTTCGACAGGCTTAACATTGTAGGCCCATCCACCCGCTCGTAGATGATCCCTTGCCGCCCTTCGATTTCGAGGGTATCGAATAGCCTGGGAGTGGGCAATGCCGTTGCTTCGATCACCCGGCCGACTTCAATCTCATCCTGCACCCAATGGGAAGGGCACCAGGCATAGAACAGCTTGACGATCTGGCCTTCGTCCCTTGCATAAACTTCGGCTGTACGCCCTACGGCCAAGAGGGGCCCAAGGAAAGGTGTTTTCATCGACATAGGTAGGGCTGTCCCTTTTCAGCGCTCGAGCTTGCTCAAACTGATAATCTTGTGCATGAGAATTTCTATCTTCCTAACATATTTCAGCATAGCATAATTCCCCTTCAAGTCAAGAAAACTGCGTAAGGAGATGGGCGCGGGTTATCAGTTCCGTAAGGGCGGCTTGTCCCTCGTCTGAAAAGGGGCTACAATAGCCCTGTAAACCTTGCAGGAGTGGCGCGATGATTGTCCCCTATGGGCCGATCCTGGTTGTCGAGGATGTGCCCCATATTTTAGAGTTGCTGGCGGTGACCCTGCGCTTCAAGGGCTACCCGGTGGTCACGGCGGCCAACGGGGAAGAGGCCCTGGCGATGATCGCCAAGGAAAGGCCGGCCGTGGTGATCACGGACGTGCTGATGCCGCGCATGGACGGCTTTACCATGATGTACAACCTGCGCAAAGAGCCCACAACCAGCCGCATCCCGGTGATCTTTCTTTCGGCAACCTATATCAGCGCCGAGGATAAAAAATTCGCTTTGGAACTTGGGGCGGCGCGCTTCCTGGAGAAACCGGTCGATACGCCGGAATTCCTGCTCACGGTGGCGGAAATCCTGACCCAGGGGCCGCCGACCATCCCTCCGCCGATGAGCGAGGGCGATTTCTATCGCGGCTACCGGGAGCGCCTGGAGGAGAAACTGCGGCATAAGAGCCAGCAGATCACGCGCACGAAACGTCTCTTGGAAACGCTGCCCGAGGAACAGAAAGCGGCTTTCGAGGCCATATTGGAGGAAGCGCGCGCTCATCGCTCGGAAATCCAGGAGGAACTCGACGAGCTATACAAGATCCTCGATCAAGAGAACGACGAGCGATTGTGATGGGCGGGGGAAAATCAGGGGTTTAAGCCCCGGAGCAGGGCATCCAACTCGTCCAGGGGCAGGCGCGAGGTCAGGTCGAGGCTGAGGGGGGTTACGGAGACGATCTTCTTGATATACAGGACATGGACATCGGAGTCTGAGGGGGTCTTATCCCAGTCATCGGCAATCCGATAGCGCAATTTCGCAGGCTGATCCCATGAGTCCCGCTCGGGGGGCACTTCATGATAATAGCGCACCGGGGAGATGCGGGTGGTCTCCCAGGGAGTAGCCGGTGTGGCGCTGGCGGGGACTTCTACTTTGAGCACATCGACATCGGCGGGCATGGCTTTCTCCAGCAGCCGCTTCCCGAAAAAGGCTGCGAAGTGCGCCGCCGTGGAAAAATCGACCTCGGTGGAGTAGGTGAGGTGGTTCTCCGGCTTTGTTTCCAGGGAGATCGCCAGGGCGGGAACCCCCAGGGCGGCGGCCTCCAGGGCCGCGCCGATGGTTCCCGAAATGGTGACCCCGGTGCCGATATTGGCACCGTAGTTGATCCCCGAGACCACTAAATCTGGTTTGCGGGGCATCACTTCCAGCGCGCCGTGCAAAACGGCCTGGGCCGGGGTGCCGCCAACGGCGTAGACCGTCCAGGTTACCCCGTTGATCTGCACTTCTTGAGGGGTGATGATGCCATCGGACGTGGAGGGCATGCTGCGCCCGGTGGCGGAGCTCTGTTCCCTGGGGGCGACAACCGTGACGTAGCCCAGCGCTCCCAGCGCCCCGGCCGCGGCCCAAAGCCCCGGGGACTGGATGCCATCATCGTTGGTGAGCAGAATGTGAGTCTTGTCAGTGTTCATAGGATGAAATAAGTGCTCTGCAAAGTACGTTTTATGTGGTTAGCTCCCCTTCGACAGGCTCAGGGCAGGCTCCTTCGACTGCGCTGCGCTCCGCTCAGGATGCTTCTGCTTCGAAGTTGAAGGGGGCGGTGATCCATTGCAAGTTCCGCCGGAAGTGTATTCCAACCTGATCCAATATAAAAGGAGCGGGACAGACCCGCTCCAACTGGCGCCCTCGGCGTGACTCGAACACGCGACCCCTTAGTCCGCAACCAAGTGCTCTATCCACTGAGCTACGAGGGCATTTTTCAGTGAGCCGTATTCAGCAAACAGGAGCCGGTGAAGCAGGCGCTTCTCTATGAGCATCATCCACGGCGTACTGATGACTGAATCAGGCGGGGAGGGCGGGATTCGAACCCGCGGTCGAGAATTACCCCGACAACCGCTTAGCAGGCGGCCCCAATCAGCCACTCTGGCACCTCCCCGAGGTGGTTTTCAATTGTTAATCGATCTGGCGGAGGGAGTGGGATTCGAACCCACGATGGATTGCTCCATACCGGTTTTCAAGACCGGCGCCTTCGTCCACTCGGCCATCCCTCCGGGGTGTGGGTCGCGAGAAGCCCTCCCAAGCGGCCTGGATTGTACCATAGGAGACTTAGGGGGGCAATGCGAAACACTCCCTTGACCAATCAATCCTTCCAAGCTAAAATCCAACTTCGCGGCTGGCCCGTTCGTAGGATGCCAGCCGTTCTTTTGGCGTCTTATGTTTGAGAACCTGACTCAACGCCTGAACGGTGTTTTCGACAAGCTGCGCCGGCGCGGCAAGCTCTCTGAAGGCGATGTCGATGCGGCTATGCGTGAAGTGCGCCTGGCCTTGTTGGAAGCCGACGTACATTACCAAGTTACCCGAGATTTTGTGGCCCGCGTGCGGGAGCGCGCCGTTGGGCACGAGGTATCACGGGCGCTCAACCCCGGTCAGCAGGTGATCAAGATCGTCCATGAGGAGCTGATCGCCACGCTGGGCGAGCCTGCCCCCCTGGACCTGCGCGGCCCGAAACCGCGCCTGATCATGCTGGCGGGTTTGCAAGGCTCTGGGAAGACCACCGCTGCGGGAAAGCTGGCGCGCATCCTGCGCAGCCAGGGAGAACGCGTTTTATTGGTGGCCGCGGACCCTTACCGCCCGGCGGCTGTGCAGCAATTGCAAACGCTGGGTGAGCGCCTGGGTACCGAGGTCTTCTCCGAGCCGGGCATTGCCCCGCCGCAGATCGTCAGCAGGGCCCAAGCCAGGGCGCAGAAGGGCGGCTTCAGCGCGGCCATTTTGGATACCGCCGGGCGTTCGCAGCTCGACAATCAACTGATGGACGAGCTTCAGGCCATCCACGAGGAAGTGCCCCTGGCAGAAGTGCTGCTGGTGGTCGACGCGATGATCGGGCAGGAGGCTGTCAACATCGCGCAGGGCTTCCGGGATGCGGTTCCGCTGACGGGGTTGATCCTGTCCAAGATGGACGGTGACGCCCGCGGCGGCGCGGCGATCTCGATCCGCTCTGTGACCGGCGTGCCGATCAAGTTCCTGGGCACGGGCGAGAGCCTGGAGGCCCTGGAGGTCTACGACCCCGGCCGTTTGTCCTCGCGCATCCTGGGGATGGGCGATGTGATCGGCCTGATCGAGAAAGCCGAAGAATCCCTGGATGTCGAAGTCGCTGAACAGCAGGCCAAGCGCCTGCTCTCGGGCGAGTTCACCCTGGAGGATTTCGCCGATCAACTGAAACAGGTCCGCAAGCTGGGGCCGATCGGCCAACTGCTGGATATGATGCCAGGGGGCATGGGCGGCATGGCAAACGCCATCGACCCCCATGAAGCAGAGAGCCAGTTCAAGAAAACGGAAGCC
Source organism: Anaerolineales bacterium (assembly GCA_028278545.1). Classification (GTDB taxonomy): domain Bacteria; phylum Chloroflexota; class Anaerolineae; order Anaerolineales; family UBA11858; genus NIOZ-UU35. The sequence goes on along the minus strand of JANQED010000004.1, from coordinate 179,632 downwards.
ATCCTTAGTTCGATGACAGCGGAAGAAAAGCAGAGGCCCAAAATCTTGAACGCCAGCCGCAGACGGCGCATCGCCGGCGGTTCTGGCACGCAGGTTAGAGACGTCAATCAACTAATCAAGCAATACCAGGAGGCGCGCCGCCTGATGAAAAGGATCAAAAAATCGGGTGGGCGCGGCATGCCTAGTTTGTTCGGGTAAAATCGTTTCAACGGGAGCAATACTGCGCCCCCTTCAGCGCAACCCCTCTAATTGTCCCCGTTCACGATAGAAAATCAAGAAGCTATCTGTATTTGAAGGAGACAGATCCATGGTTCGTATTCGATTGCGCCGAGTCGGCGCAAAAAAGCAGCCCAGCTACCGAGTGGTAGCCGCGGATAGGGAATCCCCCCGGGACGGGCGGTTTCTGGAAGTGCTGGGATTCTACAACCCCCGCACCGAGCCCTCGACGATCACCTTCACGGAGGATCGTGTTTACCACTGGTTGAGCGTCGGTGCCCAGCCCTCGGAGGCGGTTCGCCGCCTGTTCGACCAGGTGGGCCTGTGGGACCGCTATCAGCGTTTCAAGGACGGCGAGGATGTCGCCAAACTCCTGGAAGAAGCCGCGGCCGCGGAGGAAGCCCGAGGGGTCGATCCCCGGACGCGCCATGATGACTTGATCGGCCAGCCCAAGAAGGCTAAAAAGGCCAAAGAGGCCCCCGAGGCCGAGGATGCCCCGGCCGCGGAGGCGGAGGAAGTAGAAGAGGCCGAAGAAACCCCTGAGGAAGCTGAGGACGCCCCCGAGGCGGAAGAAGCCGAAGAGGCTGAACTGGCCGAAGAGGTGGAAGAGGCCGAGGAAGCCCCCGAAGAACCAGAGCCGTCTGACGAGGCCGACGAAGCTGAGGATGCCCCCGAGGCGGAGGAAACGGAAGAGGCCGAGGAAGCTCCCGAAGAGGCTGAGCAAACCGAAGAGGCTGAGGAAGCTCCCGAAGAACCAGAGCAGGCTGACGAAGCTGAGGATGCCCCCGAGGCGGAGGAAACGGAAGAGGCCGAGGAAGCTCCCGAAGAACCAGAGCAGGCTGACGAGGCCGAGGACGTCCCCGAGGCAGAGGAAGCTGAAGAGGATGAAGAAGCCCAGGAGTAAGAGGCGGCTGCTTTGGCTGTTGACTAAGCAACTGGGAGGTGGCGCATGAAGGAACTAATCGAGTTTATTGCTCGTTCCCTGGTGAATGATCCCATGGAAGTGGAAGTGGATCAGCGGGGCCGGGGTTCCAAAGTATACCTGAACCTCCGGGTGGCGAAAGAAGATATGGGGCGGGTGATCGGAAAAGGGGGGCGCGTGGCTAACGCCATCCGGCAACTGCTGCGGGTGGCCGCGGCCCAAGAGGGCAAGCATGCTTCGCTGGACATCGATGACCCGCAATGAACCCAGGACAGGTGCACTCCCCTGATCATAAACCAGGCTCGCCAGACGTTGGCGGGCCTGAGTTCTTAGTTGTCGGTAAACTGCACCGCCCCCACGGACTGCGCGGGGATATGCTCATGTCGGTGTGGACCGACTTCCCCGAACGCCTGACGGCGGGCGTGCGCCTGTACGTCGGCGAGGATCGAACGCCAATGCAGGTGCGGAGCCTGCGCCAGCACGGCAAAGGGTTTTTGGTGGCCTTCGAAGGCTATGCCGACCGGGAACAGGCGGGGAGTCTCCGCAACCAACTGGTTTTTGTGAAGGCGGAGGACGTCCCGGCGCTGGAAGAGGGAGAGTACTACCTGCACCAACTGCTGGGTCTGCGGGTGATCGACGATGCCAACGACGCCGTGCTGGGTACAGTGGCGAAGATCATCGAAACCGGGGGCGCCAACGATGTCTTCCTGGTGCGCGCCGAGGACGGCACGGAGCTGCTGCTCCCTGATATCGAACCGGTGGTGCTGGATATCGACACCGAAGGCGGTGAGATGCGCGTGCATCTGCTGCCGGGGCTACTGCCCGATGAATAGGCGCGTCTTGACACATTCAAAAACGATATGGTATTCTGATGCTCGTTCTGTGGCCTGTTTCGCTGGAAATAGGCCTTTGTGTTCGGGTATCTGATCAGCTGGGGGCAGGTGTTGGACGACTTTCGGCAGTATTGGGTTGGATTTTGTCTCGTCAAGGGGATCGGCGCAGTACGCCTGCGCGCCCTTTTGGATGCTTTTGGCGATCTGCAAACCGCCTGGGATGCTCCCGTTGGAGAACTGCGTTCGGCAGGGCTGAGCGCCCGATTGATAGAGAACCTTGAAAAACTAAGAGCAGAGGTCTCCCTGGAGAAGGTCTGGGCAGAACTTCAGGCGCAGGGCGTCCAGGTGCTGACTTGGGAAGACGAGGGCTATCCCAGCCGGCTGTCTGAATTGGATAACGCGCCCCCGGTGCTCTACCTGCGTGGGGAGTACCGGCCGGAGGACGAATGGGCTGTGGCGGTGGTCGGGACTCGACGGGTGACGGCGTATGGCCGCCAGGTCACCGAGCATATCGCCCAGACCCTGGCAGGCGGCGGCGTGACCGTGGTAAGCGGCCTGGCCCGGGGGGTGGACGCCATCGCCCACCAGGCAGCCATCGACGCAGGCGGGCGCACATTGGCGGTGCTGGGCAGCGGGGTGGATCGCATCTACCCGCCGGAGCACCGTCCACTGGCAGAGCAGGTGATCGCCCAGGGCGCGCTGATCAGCGACTTCCCTTTGGGCACCCCGCCAGAGGCGCGCAACTTCCCCCCACGCAACCGGATCATCTCCGGGTTGTCGCTGGCGACCGTGGTCGTCGAAGCCGGGGCCAGGAGCGGCGCGGTCATCACGGCCAACTTCGCCCTCGAACAAGGCCGCGAGGTCTTCGCCGTGCCTGGGAATGTGCTGGCACCGCAAAGCAAGGGCACCAACCGCCTGATCCAGCAGGGCGCGCACCCGCTTCTGGACCCGAAAGAAATCCTGGAGACCCTGGAGTTGTCCCTGGTCTCAGAATATCGAGAAGCGCGCCTGGTGCTGCCGACGGATGCCACCGAGGCCCAACTCTTCGCCGCTTTGGACCACGAGCCTGTGCACGTTGACGAAATCCGCGCCCAAGTGGAGTTGCCCATCGAAAAAGTGACCGCGGCCCTGGCGATGATGGAGCTAAAAGGCATGGTGCGGCAGGTCAGCGGTATGCGCTACTATGCCGTGCGGGAAGCCGGGGAGGGGTATGAGGTGGGTAGGTAGGCAAGTAGGCAGGTAAACAGGTAGACAAGTGGGCAAGCTGCAATTTGCTCGCTGAGTGAGAAGGAATGATGTTCGAGAATTATTATGCTGTGATTATGGCCGGGGGAGGGGGAACCCGTTTATGGCCGCTCTCCCGCAAGTCCAGCCCGAAACAAATGCTGCCCCTGGTAGGCGAGCGTTCCCTGTTCCAGATCGCCGTGGACCGCCTGGACGGCGTGTTCACGCCGGATAAGATCTACGTGGTCACCGTGGCGGAACAGGCAGCGGCTTTGCAGGAACAATGCCCGGAGATCCCGGCGGAAAACTATCTTTTGGAGCCGATGCCGCGCGGCACAGCGTCTGTGGTGGGGCTGGCGGCGGTTGCCCTGGGGCAGCGCGACCCCCAGGCGGTCATGGCGGTGCTGACCGCGGATCACATCTTCCAGAATGAGGCCCTTTTCCGCGAGCTGCTGCTCTCGGCGTATGAGGCTGCCGAGGAGGGCCACCTGGTGACCCTGGGGATCAGGCCCACCTTTCCCTCGACGGGGTACGGCTACATTCACCAGGGCGATCAGGCAGGCACTTATCGAGGTCTGGATGTCTTCCAGGTGCTGCGCTTCGTCGAGAAGCCCAACGAACACCGCGCCCGCCAGATGTTCGAAAGCGGCGATCACGCCTGGAATTCGGGGATGTTTGTGTGGGGGGCGGGGCGCATTATGGAAGAGTTCGAGCGTCAAATGCCTGATCTAACCACCAGGCTCAAGGAAATCTCAAGGGTCTGGGAGCAGCCCCAAAGGGAGTCCGTGATCCAGGCCCTTTGGCCGGAAATCCAGCCGGAAACGATCGATTACGGGATCATGGAAAAGGCCCGCGATGTGGTCGTGATCCCCGCGAAGGGGCTGGGCTGGAACGACGTCGGCAGTTGGGAGGCGCTCTTCGAGGTGCTCCCCGCCGACGAGGATGGCAATATCGTCCTGGGAGAGGGTTTCATCCCCCTGGAGACCCGGGACACGCTGGTCTATAAGAAATCATCGCCCAGATTAATCGTGACCATCGGCGTGCAGGATTTGGTGGTGGTGGATACGGGCGATGTGTTGTTGATTTGTAAGAAAGATCATGCGCAGAAAGTGCGTCAGGTGGTAGAACAATTGAAAAATGCGGGTGACGATTATCTGTAACTGAAAATCCCGTTGTGGAGTTTTGTATGGAAGCCTATTGTGTAAAGTGTAAGGAGAAACGTGAGATCAAGGAGGCGCAGGCGGTCTTCACCGCCACAGGGACCCCGGCAACGAGCGGTACTTGCCCGGTCTGCGGCACGGGGGTGTACCGCATGGGGCGCACCGATGCCCACGAGGGGTTAGAACCACCCCCGGCGGTCAAGCGGGCGCGCAAGAAGAAGGAGGTTAAACGTTCGGGGAAGCTGGTGATCGTAGAGTCGCCTGCAAAGGCCAAGACCGTTGGCCGCTACCTGGGGAAGGGCTATAAAGTCGAGGCCTCGGTGGGGCATGTCAGGGATCTGCTGCGGTCGCAACTCTCGGTCGATGTCGAGAACGATTTCCAGCCGAAATACCGCGTGCCCAATGAAAAGCGGGAGGTGGTCAAGAAGCTCAAAGCGGCGGCCACCAAAGCCGAGGAGGTCTATCTGGCTACGGACCTCGACCGAGAGGGGGAAGCCATCGCCTGGCACTTGCTGGAATCGGCTGAGATCGAACCGGAACGCGCCAAACGGGTGATCTTCCATGAGATCACGCGCCCGGCCATCGAAGAGGCCTTCTCCCAGCCAAGGGCGCTCGATATGGATTTGGTCAGCGCCCAGCAAGGCCGGCGCATCTTGGACCGGCTAGTGGGATACGGAATCAGCCCTATATTATGGAAGAAGGTGCGCGGACGGCTCTCGGCAGGGCGAGTGCAGTCTGTGGCCTTGCGTCTGATCGTCGAGCGACAGCGCGAGATCGAGGCCTTTGTGCCTGAGGAGTATTGGTCGATCAGCGCTGAGTTCTCGCCGAACGGCGAGAAAGATAAATTCATTGCCAAACTGGCGCGCATCGACGGGGAAAAGCCGGTGCTCTCCACCGAAGAAGATGTCAAACCACTGCTGGTGGATATGGAAGCGGCGAAATACACGGTCAGCAAGACCAAAAAGGGCACCAGAAAACGCAGACCGCAGGCCCCATTCACCACCAGCACCATGCAGCAGTCGGCCTCCCGCCGTCTGCGCTTCACGGCCCGCCGGACGATGCGCATCGCGCAGCAGCTCTACGAGGGGGTGGATGTAGGGAACGGCGGCCAGACGGGGCTGATCACCTATATGCGCACGGATTCGACCAATGTCTCTGGGCTGGCGCAAAATCAGGCGCGGGAGTTCATCGTCGGGCAGTACGGCGATGAATATATCCCTGAGGCGCCCCCTGTTTACCGAACCAGGGCGCGCGGCGCGCAAGAGGCCCACGAAGCCGTGCGGCCCACCTCGGTCAGGCGCACGCCGAAATCGGTCAAGGAACACCTGTCGCGCGATCAATACCGGCTTTATCAATTGATCTGGCAGCGCTTTATGGCCTCGCAGATGTCACCAGCGGTTTACGACACGATCACCGTGGAAATCGAGGGCGCAGGAGTCGCGCACCAATATCTGCTGCGGGCAGCCGGCTCGACCATCCGCTTCCCGGGCTTCCTGGTCGTCTACAAGGACATCAAGAAGGACGACGGGAAGGAAACGCCGGTGCCCACGCATCTCACCGTCGGGCAGTTGTTGAAATTGATCCGCCTGATCCCCGAGCAGCACTTCACCCAGCCCCCGCCGCGCTTTTCGGATGCCTCTCTGGTGCGCGAATTGGAAGAGAACGGGATTGGCCGCCCTTCGACTTACGCACCGATCCTCTCAACGCTGCAGAACCGGGGCTATATCACCCGTGAAAAGCGCCGTCTGTACGCCACGGAGACGGGCATCCTGGTCAATGACCTGCTGGTGGAGCATTTCCCGGATATCGTTGACGTGCGATTCACGGCGGGGATGGAAGAAGACCTGGATGAGGTGGCGACCGGCAAGAAGAGCTGGGTCGAAGTGGTCGAGGATTTCTACGGCCCGTTCGAAAAGCAGTTGGAGCTGGCTATCGAAAAGATGCCCGAGGTGAACTCCGGCCCTGAACCTGTGGGGCGCGCTTGCCCGGAGTGCGGCAACGATCTGGTGATCCGCTGGGGGCGGCACGGCAAGTTCATCGGCTGCAGCAACTTCCCCCAATGCCGTCACACAGAGCCCTGGCTGGAGAAGATCGGCGTGCAATGCCCGCTGGACGGCGGGGAACTGGTGATCCGCAAGACCCGCCGGGGGCGGGTTTTCTATGGCTGCACGAACTACCCCGAATGTGAGTTCTCCTCCTGGAAGCTGCCGCTGCGTGTGCCCTGCCCAAACTGCGGGGGGCTATTAGTGGCCGAAAACAAGAACCAGGCCGTTTGCTCGCAATGCGAGCAGCAGTTCCTGCGGGACGATCTCGTCCCTGATGACGCGGCGGACACCGTCACCGAGTTGGCATAGTGCTTGCACGATAACAAGGGATTGCACGTTTTCAAGGTCTGGTCTACAATAACAGGGGTTGCGCAGCTGCCCCCAAGCATGGGGGCATAATGAATGATCTCCCCCCAGAACTGGGGGGCTTCACCCCAAAAAGATTCCGAGCGGCGCAACTCCTAGAAAAGCGAACATTTGGGCGTTTAGACCCTATATCTATACTCCCAAAGCGGTTTTGTGGCCCCAGTAAAATCAAAACACTTGATTGGGAGAGACGTTATGGACGTAATCCGCGAAGTGACCCGCGAAAGACTCAGCAACCCACTCGTCGCTGGCGTGGTGGGCCTGGTTGTGGGCCTGCTGATTGGATGGATCATCATCGGTTGGGGGATTTGGCCAGTGACCTGGACGGATGCTGCCCCGGCTGATCTAGAGACCTCCTGGCGGGAAGACTACCTGTTGATGATGGTGGACTCTTACGCCGCGCTACCTGATACCGAGAGCGCCGTGGCGCGTTGGACTGGTCTAGGCTCCGATGCTCCCCAACTGCTCAATCAACTGGCCGCCGACCCTGGCCCGCGCAGCATGGAGAACATCCAGAATTTCCGGCAAGTCGTCGGCCAGGTCGCTGTCGAGGTGCCCCCATCTACAGATACAGAGGCCCTTCCAGAGGAGGGAGAGGTGCTTACGGCCACACTAATGCCTGAAGCTGGCGAAGAAGCCGCCTCAGGGACCGGCCTCTCACGCACAACTTTGATCCTGGTCATGTGCGGGGTGGTATCCATTCTGGCCGTGGCGGTAGCGGTTTATCTGTTCCTCTTCCAGCAGCGCCGGCCGTTTTCTGACGAGGCGGCGCCCATAGCTCAGGTCGATGAGTACACTGAGCCGACCGAACCGACCGACTTCTCGGCGCGCGGCGAGATGCCGCCCATGGCGCAGTTCATGACCACGTATATGCTGGGAGACGATCTCTTCGATGACTCCTTCAGCATCGATTCGCCCACCGGGGAATTCCTCGGCGAGTGCGGTGTGGGCATATCGGAAGCTATCGGCGTGGGTGAGCCCAAGAAGGTCGCCGCTTACGAAGTGTGGCTCTTCGATAAGAACGACATCCAAACCGTCACCAAGGTGCTGATGAGCAAATATGCTTACGAAGATGGCGCGATGCGCGATCGCTTGCAGACGAAGGGGGAACCCTTCCAGGCAGAGGCCGGGGGAGAGATGATCCTCGAGACGGCGACTTTGCGGCTGGTCGCCCGGGTGGTAGATATGGCTTATGGGAGCGGGCCCACCCCCCCACAGAGCTATTTCGAACGCCTGACGCTCGAACTGGCGATCTGGCAAAAGGTCTAGCCAAAGCTAAAAACCGAACCCCCGGCTAAAATTGATCAGCCGGGGGTTTTTTGCGCCCAGGGGTGGATTACGGGCGCTCGTCGCCGATTGATCGGCTTACTCGATCTTCAGGATCTTGAACGCCAGCGTCCCGCCCGGCGTTTGCACCTCTACCTTGTCCCCGACTCTTTTCCCCAGTAAAGCCTGCCCGATGGGGGACTCATTCGAAATGCGGCCACTGCTGGGGTTGGCTTCTTTGCTGCCAACCAGGTGATAAATCTCCGCCGGGTAGTCCCCCTCCTGGATGGTGACTTTCGCTCCCACGGTGACGGTTTCGCGGCCGATGTTATTCTCCTCGATGATCACCGCTTCCCGGAGGATATATTCGATCTCCTGGATGCGGCCTTCGATGAAGCCTTGTTCTTCTTTGGTGGCGATATATTCGGCGTTCTCAGAGAGGTCGCCCATCTCGATGGCGCTCTTCAATCTCCTGGCAATCTCCTGGCGCATAGGGCCCTTGAGCTTCGCCAGCTCTTTTCTGAGCTCTTTTTCGCCTGCAACGGTTAAATATTGGGTACTCATACGAACTCTTTCTTTGGATTATTCAGGGGCCCACGGTAGGGTCTAGAAGTTTACTGTGTTCTTCGACGGCATATCGATCGGTCATGCCGGCAATGTAGTCGCAGATGGTGCGTTCCAGCCCAACCCTCTCGATCTCTTTCTGGATGTGATGAGGGAGCATGGCCGGTTCGCGCTGATAGGCCGCAAAGATATCGCGGATCACCCGCTCGGCCTTGGCCTGCATACGGACCACGCGAGGATGGCGATAAAGGTTGGCATACAGGAAGTCTTTCAGTTGGCGGTTTTGCGAACCCATCTCCCCGCTGAAGGCGGCCACATTGTGATCCAAGCGTTGAAGGTCTTCCACAGACTGCACACCGCTCTTTTTCAGCCGTTGGCTGGTGGTCTCCACCATATTGGAGATCTCCAGCCCAATCAGACGGCGGATAAGACGATGGCGGCTGAGTTCATCGAGGTCGGCAGGGCGCAATCCGACGCTTTCAAGCACCATCTCCCATAGAGCAATGCCCGCCAGCATCGACGTCGTGATCATCCCAGAGCGCAGGCCGTCATCCAGGTCATGCGCGGAATAGGCCAATTCGTCGGCGATGTTGGCGATCTGGGCTTCCAGATGCCCGCGCAATTCCGGGTTGTATGCCGAGGCATCCGAGATGTCGTATTCGGTCTCGTGTTTGACGATGCCCTCGCGCGTCTCCCAGGTCAGGTTCAACCCCGAGAACTCGGGATAACGATTTTCCAGCTCGGTGACGATGCGCAGAGATTGTTTGTTGTGGTCGAACCCGCCGTGGTCTTCCATCAGGGCATCGAGGATGGCCTCGCCGGAATGCCCGAAGGGGGAGTGCCCCAGGTCGTGGGCCAGGCAGGTCGCTTCGACCAGGTCTTCATTGGCGCCCAAAGCGCGCGCGATCGTCCGGCCAATCTGGGCGACCTCCAGGGTGTGGGTCAGGCGGGTACGGTAGTAGTCGCCCTCGGAGATGATAAAGACCTGCGTCTTATACTCCAAACGGCGGAAGGCGGTGGTGTGCAGGATGCGGTCGCGGTCGCGCTGAAAGACGGTCCGAAAACGGGGTTCGTCCTCGGGGATGGCCCTTCCCTGGGAATCTTTGCTGCGGATGCCGTAAGGCGCAAGGGCTCGATCTTCCAACGCTTCGAGCTGCTGGCGTGAATAAATCATGGTATCTCTACATACTTTCAGTTTTGCCAGGGATGTGAGTTTAATCCAGGAGATTCGTTATGTCAACGCAGTTAGGGGGGTTCCTGCTCCATAGTCAAAGGGGCGGCGCAGAGAAAACCCCTTAAAAATCTCGGCGGACTCTGCGCACTTGGCGGTTGACATTTGATTCCAGGCGGCTTAAGCAAGGCCGTGCCAGAGAGCGCCTCGATTATAGCATCCCAATGATGAACCGTGATATACTATCCAAGTTAATTGAAGAGACGATCACTCTGAGGAGCACGCAAAATGGAAATCTCAACAACTTCGTACAATCGCTGTGATTTGATCAAGGTTGTTGGCCGCATAGACAGCAACACCGCCCCAGACCTGGAAAAGGCGTTCAATGATCTCATCGATGGGGGCAAATCGGGCTTCGTCTTCGACATGGCTGAGGTGGATTTCATCTCCAGCCGGGGGTTGTGGGTGCTGCTCGAGACCCAGAAAGCCTGCAAGAAGAAGAAAGGCAAGCTGGCATTGGTGAACGTGGCTGAGGATATGATGGAATCCCTCGATCTGGCCGGGGTGAAGCACTTCCTCGAGATCTACGCAGATGTCACAGCCGCGGTAGGAAGCTTCTAATTGTTAATGCCCACACGGAAATTCCCGGGGCGATACGAGAACCTGCTCGAAATCGGTGATTTTGTCCGCAAAATAGCCGAAGAAGCAGGTTTTGATTCGTCACAGGTTTACTCTGTGCAGTTGGCCGTCGATGAGGCCTGCACGAATATCATCGAACATGGCTACGGCGGTGAGGGGCGCGGGGAGATCGTCTGTTCCTGCGACAGCACGGAAGAAGGGCTCACCATCGTGATCCAAGATTGGGGGCGGCAGTTCGACCCGGATGAAATCCCTGATCCAGATTACGATGTGCCTCTTGAAAAGCTTCAATCCAGGGGCGCGGGGCTTTTCCTGATGGGTAATCTGATGGATGAAGTGGATTTCCGATTCGATAAGAGCGGGGGGAATATGCTCACCATGAAGAAACGTAAATGAACGAAACGCAGAGTGTGGGAAACCCCAACTTTGCTTTTCTGACACCCAAACTGCCCAAAATCTACCCCCACCCCTGGCCCCTCCCCCGAGTCGGGGGAGGGGAAACAGGCGAAAAAACAGGCTGCGATGCTCGCAGCCTGTTTTTTCACAGAGAATCCCACTCTTTGAGAGCGCAATAAGTCAACTTTCAACCGAAATTAAGTCCGGGGGAGAGCAATGTTGGCGGGATTCCTGTCTCGTTTGATGACCATGAGGGTGATATCGTCCTGCGGGGGGACTTCTCCCAGGAAATCGTAAAGGGCATCCAGAATAGCCCCCTGCAAACCTTCGGCGGATTCGCCGATGTTATCCTTGATGACCGCTTCCAGGGCCTGACGCCTGAAGAACTCGCCAGCCCCGTTTTGGGCTTCGGGGATGCCATCGGTGTACAGAACCAGCACATCCCCGGGGTCCAGTTGGACGGTGGCGCGCTCCCAGGCGGTCTCCTCTTCAATGCCGAGGGGCAGCCCGGTTCGCTCAAGCAGCGTTATCTCCGCCTCGTCGTCTGAACGCAGCAGGATCGGGGGGTTGTGCCCGGCGTTGGCGTAGGTCAGCGTGCCGGCCCCGGGGTCTAAGATGCCGTAGAAGACGGTCACGAAGAGGTTGGCGCGCGAGTCTTTGAGGATGCGCTCGTTGGTGGCGAACAAGACGATATCGGGCTGGAACTCGAAATCCAGGGCGTAAGTGCGCAGCAGGGTGCGGCTGAGGGTCATGAACAAGGCCGGGCCGATGCCCTTATCGAGCACATCGGCGAGCACAAAACCGACCCGGCCGTCTTCCAGGGGGATGACATCGAAGAAGTCTCCGGAGGTCTCTCCGGCGGGGACGATAGTGACAGAAAACTGCCAGCCGGACATATCGGGGAAGGTGATGGGGAGCAGGCTGTCTTGAATCTGCCAGGCCAGTTTCAACTCTTCCCGCATGCGCTGATATTCCAGGGATTGGGTGTAGACCCTGGCCTGATTGGTGGCCGAGGCGATCTGCGCGCCGAGAGACTGGATGGCGGGACAAAGGTTTTGCAGGGCGCTCCGATCCCAGGGTTGGGCCAAAGCATAAAGTTCTAAGTAAACACCCCCAAAGGTCTGCCCCGTTTCTCCATCCATGATCGGCGAGATCACCATCGGGTTGTGCTGTTCAACCCGACCATCCCAGGGCAAAGGCTCATGGGCCTGAAAGGTCTCCCCCTGGGTTTTATCCAGCAGCCAGGGCCAGATGCCCTCTAAATCGGGCTGCCAATCGGGGGGGTATTTAGCCAGCTCTTCCTCGGGGAAAATCCAGACCACATGGCGTCCAGCGGGGAACATGTGGGGAAGGTGCTCGGCAAGAATCTCGGGCAGGTTCTCTGTGTTGGGAGGGGCGTCGATGATGGCGCGGCCCAGTTGTTCCAGGTTTTGCAGCATACGCGACTGCTGGCGGCTGTTCTCGCTCGACCAGCTCAACTGGCGCGTCAGGAAGGCCACGATCAACATGCCGCTGATGAAAAAAAGGTACACCGGAATGCCGCTCTCGGTGTAGAGGCCGGCGGCCAGGATAGCAAAGGGGTGGGCCAGGTGGGGGAGGCCGATGGACAGGAAGAAGAAATACAGCACCGAGTAAACCTGATCGGACCCCGCCAGCACCCGCTGAGACCAGGTGGCATATACCAGGTAAACCGACCACAGGGCGATCAGCAAGATAAAATTAGCCAGCAGCAGGCCAAAGGCCAGGGCGACAGTGCTCAAACTCATCGCGCCTAATGGGAACGTCCCGCCAAAGCGCTGGTACAAGGTGGAAGCCGTCAGGGCAACGGTGGTGTTCCCGGCCAGGTTTAGGGCCAGGTTGCGCGCCTGGCTCCAACGGGCGGTGAGGGAGGCTGTGCTGAACCAATTGCTGATGAATTCGAACAGCGTCCCCAGCACGGCCAGCCAAAACAGGGTCGGCCCGTAGAGCAGCACCCCCGACCAGAGGATGATGCCGGCCAGCGAGCCGTCCGAGCTGCCGTAGCGGTTGGCCCTCAGCTCGACGATCAGGAAAAAACGCTGGTAGTTGAAAACGAAGAACAGAACCGTAAATAAGAGCAGCTCCCAGGCGTGATCCCGCAGGAGAGCAGCATCGGTTTCGACGACCAGCCAGATAAGCCCGGCGACGGCCAGGGGCAGGGCATACAGGCAGGAGACGATATCCCCCACGGCGGCGATCTGCCGCTCGATCTGCATCTCATCCAAACCGGGGCGGAAGCGCCTGGCAATGGCCAGGAGCAGCCGATAGCGTCTGGGGATGCGGGGGCTGGGTGCGGTTGACATTAGGTACGCTTAGCGATCAATAAGGTGAGATCGTCATACAGGGCGGTATCGCCGATAAAGTCTCGGACGGCGTTCTCCACAGAGGTCAGGATGTCTGCGGCGGCCGCGGTGTGATTCTCTGCGATCACACGCTGGAAGCGTTCCATGCCGAAAGTCTCCTGGTGCTGGTTGACGGCATCCGGCACGCCGTCGGTGTAGAAAACCAGGAAATCGCCCGCTTTCAGGGCGACGGTCTCCTGGCCGTATTCGGCTCCCTCGTCGAAGCCCAGAAACATGCCCGTGCGGGTGAGTTTGTTGAGCTGGTTTTTGGCAGCATCGTAATGGAGGGTGGGATTATGCCCGGCGTTGACGTAGGTGATCTCTTGATCCCCATCCAGGCGGCAGAGGAACAGGGTCACCGGCATACTGAGATTCGAATCGGCACAGATCAGGGCATTGGCACGAGCGATCCCTTGGGCGAGTGCACCGGCCTGATCGAGGCTGGCGCGCACGAGGCTGCGGGTCAGAGACATGAAGAGGGCCGCGGGCATGCCTTTATCGGTCACATCGGCGATCACCAGACATAGCCCCCCGTCATCAACGGGGATGAAGTCGTAGAAATCCCCGGAGACTTCCCTGGCTGGCTGCCAGGAAGCAGCGAAATCCCACCCGGGGAAGGAGGGCAGGTCCTCGGCGATCAGGCTGGACTGCACGCGGTAGGCCATTTGCAGTTCGCGTTCCATACGGCCTTTTTCTACGGCGATCTCATAGAGGCGGGCGTTTTCGATGGCTACAGCGGCGCTGGAAGCGATGGCGCTGAACAGTTCCAGTTCGGCGTCGGTGAAAAAACCGGAGAAGATGCGGTTATCGACATAGATGACCCCCAGGATCTTGTCTTTGAGTTTCAAGGGCGTGCAGAGGATGGAACGCAGTTGCAAACCCAGCACGCTGGCGCGGTCGCTGAAGCGGTCGTCGCTTTGGGCGTCATGGGTGAGCACCGGCTCTTCATTCTGCAGGACTTCTTCGATCACACTGTGGGAGATTTGGGATTCGGGGTCTTCGATGGAGGTGTGTTCGATGCCGCGCGCCGAGCGGAAGTCCAGGCCGCCCTGCCCGTCTTTGAGGGCCACAAAGCCGCGTTCGGCCCCAACGGCGGCAATGACCTCGTCCATGACGCGGTCTAAGACTTCGTCGAGGTCGAGGGAGGCGTTGAAGGTTTGGGATAGCTGGTAAAGCAGCTCGAAGCGGCTGCCAGACACGGGCGTTGGTTTTTCAGGCATGGCGTGGGGATATTGTAACTCATGTTCGCCGCGGCGGTGGTAATAAACCGCGGAGAGCGCAGTGGGCGCGGAGATTTGGGGATTGGAGGTTAGATATTGGAGATTAGATGTTGGATAGTGCCTGAATTCAGTTGAGTAATTTGGGGGTCAAGAGGTGGGGGCGGGGACGGGGTTTTCTTGACTTGAAGGGGAATTGTGCTATGCTGTAATAGATTGGTGGCAATTTTAGACGTAAAACGCTTGTATGCTGGGATGGGGCCGCCACAACATCGTATGTTCTAAAAGGAGGAATGAACAGATGAAGAAAATACTTGTGGTTACCATCTTAATGATGACGTTCTTGTTGCTTGCAACGTGGAATGTGGGATTAGCGCAAACAAGTACGCCAACACCGGATGATATGACCCCCACGCCTACTCTTTCGCCAGATACGCTCGAATTTGCCAAGGGTGAACCTATCAGGATCGGGTACTTGCTGTGGGAAACCCACTATTTGGGCATCGACTCAATCCGAGGCATTGAAATAGCCATTGATGATTTCGGCGGGGAACTCTACGGACATCTGATTGAACTCACAAGGTTTGATTCAGGATGCAACGAATCAGCAGGACAGCGCGGCGCACAACTCCTCGTGGAGGATGATGCCGTTGTCGGGGTCTTAGGGACCACCTGCTCACAAAACGCATTAGTGGCATCATCCATCATCTCTGATGGCAACAAGGTTATGGTTTCTCCTTCAAATACCAGCCTAGAGCTAACGGATCCTGAATCCCGTTCACCGGGTTATTTCCGCACCGCGCCAAATGACCTCCACCAAATAAAAGGCGTTGCTCAGTATGCATACAATGACCTCGGTGCGCTAAAGTTGGCAACAGTATTTGTTGAAGGCGATGAACTGCGAATGGTGAAAAGTGAAGCACTCTGCCAAGCGTTTGCGGACTTAGGCGGCGAATGTGTTCTAGAATTAGCAATGGAAGGCCACAGTATTGAGTTTGCCCCAGTTGTCGACAGCCTGGTTGAAGCTGCCCCAGATGTCATCTACTTCATGGGTTGGGGTATTGAAGAGGGAGCGGCTTTTCTCGCTGAAGCCAGAACATCAGCCGACTTAGAGAGTGCGGCCATTTTTGTCTGGGAAATCTATATGAATCCTAATTTCCTGGAGCAGGCTGGCGAAGATGCAGTGGGTGTCTATGTGTCGGCCACATCTTACGATTACGATCAAGAAGCCGAAAGCTATCAAGAATTCCTAGATTCTCACCGTGCCAATTATGACGAAGAGCCGGTTTCCAATTACCATTCATACGCCTATGATGCCGCCACATTGCTTCTCAAGGCAATCGCTCAGGTTGCTGTCCAGGGAGAGGATGGATCATTGATGGTCGATCCTTTAGCGGTCCGGGATGCACTCTATGTCCTGGAGGGATTCCAGGGCTTGACTGGCATGATCGCCTGCTCAGAATATGGCGATTGTGCCAGCAGTGCAGAAGGCAAGGTATATGAGTTCACCAGCGGCGACCCAAACACTTTCAATCCAGGGCCAGCGGAATTATTGAGTTCAAACCCAGCACAAGTTTGGCCCTACGAAGAAAACCAGGATGAGCAATAGGCTCTAGCCCAGCAAGAAATTTGGGGCCAACCTCGCCGACATTTGACCGGGCAAACGAGCGGCGCGCACAACCCCGCCTGATGGCGGGGTTGCGATGTTCTAACGCCGGCTAAGTATCGACAAAATCCCTGGAATCCGTGTCAGTCCGCATACCATTTTCCGTAACGGCTGTTCTCATCTATACAACTGCTAAAACTCAAATGTCTCTCGGAAGGTTTTTAGATGCTCCTGGATTTCGGGATCTTCTAAAATGGCGTTGATATCCTTTGCCGGCTGATAGCCTTCAAAAGGCTGCATTGCTAACGCTTCGCGCACCTGGTTTTCAACCCGGTTGATGGACTGGCGCATGGCGAAATACTTGATCACTTTGAACTTCAAGCGGGCGAAGGCGCCGCTCCATTCTCTGGCAAAGTCACCCCTCTCGATCTCGTCAAAAATCCTGCTCATCCTGCGGCGCAAGCCCATCCTCAGGAAGCGCGTCCCCCGGGACATGGCGCCATACTGGGAGGTCGGTGAGTGGAACAAGGTCTGCCGGACCAAGCCAGCCTGGGCCATCTTCTGGTAGGTATAGGCCATCTCCTCGCTGATATACATCTCGACCAAGACCGCCTCGGGCGGCAGCCCCTTTTCCAGCAAGACCGAAATAGCCGTCAGCAGGACACGGCCAAAAGCGGGGCCAAAGGCCTGCTCGTTGAACAAATCGAGAGCGGCTTCCTGCTTAAAGGTCACCGCAATGGCCGGTTTTTGCAACCCGCCGATGGCCCAGGTCAGGGCCTGCATGATCTCCTCGGCAGTCCCACTGGCATCCTGCTCAACCCCAACCAGGCAATAGAAGCCCTCCCCGGTGAGAAAGCGTTCGCGGATGCCAACGCCGATCATGCGCGGCGCCAGCAGGATCACATCAACATCGGCTGGGACCTGTATCAGGCCGAAAGCGATATTGTATCCGCTGGCAAAGACCAGGGCGCTTCCCGGTTTCAGGTGCGGCTTCACCCGCTCTTCAAAAACCGCCGTGAGCACTTCATCTGGGATGAGCAACATGACGATTTCAGCTCTGACAACAGCGGTTGGGATGTCCAGCACCTCGAAACCATCTTCCGCAGCACGCTCGGCGTACCCGTCGGCGTTGTTGCCGATGATCACAGCGACCCCATTATCGCGCAGGTTCAAGGCCTGGGCCCGGCCCTGATTGCCATAACCGATCACCGCGACGAGGCGGCCGCGCAGGGTACCTGGGTCGGCAGATTCTGGAGGATAGATTTTCGTTTCCGATTGGTTCTTCAAAGCAGTCATAGAAAACAATTTTATAAGTAACCTGAGCTACGGACAAGAAAACAGCAACTCCCTGAGCGCAGTCGAAGGGAGAACGATGGAACAAATTCGACGTTTCGACTTCAGCTTGCCTGCGGCAAGCTTCCGCTCAACGAGTGGCATCTCACCAAGCGCAATTCGGGGTAAGCAAATTTCGGAAGTCTGACGTAGACATGGGTGTTAAACCACATCCTTACGTTTTTGGAAGACCAGCACCAACCCCATCAGGGCAGCCATAATCACGCCCATGATCGTCCACCGGCCGACAACCGTTCCCCCAAACGCCTGTTGGAAGTTGTCGTAGATGGACCCCAGCACCGCCTCGGCACTGTTGATCGCCTTCTCACGAGATTCCTGCCATTCGGCGCGCTCATCCCCATAAGCTGTCATGGCAGCCGCGTATTCATCCCCTTGGGCCTCGCGAAGGGCAGCATATTGGTCACCCTGCCCGGTGCGCACAGTTGAGTATTCTGCCCCCTGCTCCTGGCTGTCTTCTCGATACCCGTCAAACTGGCCCAAAATGCTGTCCTGGTATTCCTGGCCCTGCTCCTCGCGAAGGTCCATGTAAGAATCCATGTCGCGCGGGTTTGAGGGGGTGGGATAAGGCGTCAACGATGGCAGCAGCGTGGGGGTAGGCAAGGCCGTGGGGGAGGGATAAGCCGTGGGGTAGGGATAAGGCGTGGGCTGCGCCGGTTCAACCGGCTCAGGGTTGGCGATAGCCGCCTGGGCGTTGACATCGTAGAAATCCTCTGACAGAATCCCCGGGAAGTCGGCGCAGGCTGTGAAAATACTCGCGCCCATACACGGGCAATCCGCCTTGAGTTCTTCGGGCAGTTTCAAGCGATCTGCCTTGGGAAAGCTGATCCAACAGGGGTCTTCAGCAATCTGTTCCCCCACGCCGGTAATGCGCATGAAGGACTCAAAGGACCAGCGCGTGGGCATCAGGAAACTGATCTGCTCTCCGCCGGGGATCAAATCCAAGGGGAGCAGGGCACCGGCGAAGAGGAACTGCGGCACCAAGACGACAATAATCAACATCATAGCTGAATTTTGATTGGGGGCCGCCGCAGAGATCGCCAATCCAATCAGATAACCGCACAATGTGCCCAGGAACAAGGTGATGTAAAGGGAGAAATAGGCAGCACCCGAAGGCACGCTCGGCTGTACGAACAAGATGCGAAACAGCAGCAGAACGCCAGCCTGATACATCGCCAATACGATCCCCACCCAAATCTTCGACAAAACATAAGGGAGAATCTTTAGATTGACCGCCCTTTCGCGCTTATAGATATCGACTTCCTTCACGATCTCCCTGACGCTGCTCATCGCGCCGACGAGCACAGTGATCAGAGCCATCATGAACCAGAGGGTGACGATCTTTGAAGCATCGCCAACGATGGGGTCATAGAGATCATTGCCCCAAATGAAATCCATCAGCCCCAATACAGGCGCTAAAGCAACCATCAAGCCCAAAGAAATTTTGTCGGCAACCAATATCTTCAAATTCCTGGCCGACAGAACCTTAAATTGGCGCAGAGAGGAAATGCGCCTCTTTGATCCCTGCACTTTCCCTGCCTGCACCATATTCCCCGGGGCGGGGAGAGCTTCCTGCGGCCCACTTCGACCCATCAGCTCTTGATAGACCGGCGATTGCAGGTATCTCTCGCGCCAGGCTTCGGGCGCGCCGCGGGATTCGTCGTTCAGGATACGATAAATATCGTCGAATTCCATGTCCTTTTCGCGGCGCTCGCGGTCGGTGCGATAATGGTCGAAATACGCCAGGGCATCTTCCGGCGCGCCGTAAAAGGCCAGGTTGCCCCCCCGGGCCAGAAAGATGACCTTGTCGCAGAGCATCACGTTCTTGGTCGCGTGGGTGATCAAGATGATTGTGCGCCCCTGATCTGCCAGACGACGCATCAATCTCATCATGTCGTACTCAGTGCCGGGGTCCAGGCCGCTGGTAGGCTCATCCAGGAAGAACAGGCGTGGTTTGGTCAGCAGCTCGACGCCTATCGAGACGCGTTTGAGCTGGCCGCCCGACAAGCGGGCGATGGGGATATCCTTGCGTTCGGTGAGATCGAGATCCTCGAGCACTTCGCTGACCACCGCCTGGCGTTCCTGGGGCGAAGTATCTGGGGGCATGCGCAACTGGGCCACATAATCCAGGGCTGACTCGGGCGTCAGCTCGGCGTGGACAATATCCTTTTGCGGAACATAACCGATATCGTCACGGAACATATCATAGTGATCATACAGGTTTATGCCATTCACCAGAACCTGGCCGTGGCTGGCAGGCCAGTAACCATTGATGGCATTCATAAAGGTAGATTTCCCCGCGCCGCTCATGCCCACCAGCGCCACAAACTCGTTCGGCTCTATGGTCAGGCTGATATCCTTGAGCAAGTTCAGGCCGCTAGAAACCACCTGGTTGACATTCATGGCTTCGATACGGATGCCCTCCTCTATCTGGCCCTGAAGCTGCTGACCGGAGAGAACAAAGACATACGGCCCAATCCGAATCTGATCCCAATCTTTCAAGTAGGCTTCGCGGTCGATGCGCTGCTCATTGACATACACGCCGTTGGTGCTGCGCAGGTCTTTGATGGCAAAACGCTTGCCCATCCGCTCCAAGACCGCGTGGTAACGGCTCACCAAAGGGTGATTCAGAACCACCTGGTTCTCCGCAGCACGCCCGATGGTCACTTTGTCGTGGCCGCCCAGGTCCATGGTGCGCACCGAGGTGGACAGGGTAGCTACCTCAACATCCAGCATCGTCTTGGGGGCACCAGCATCTTCCAAAGCGCGCGCTGCTCCAGGCATCACCATGGTCCCGCTGGCGGAGTGCATCACGCCAACGACGCCCGGCGACTCCACGTACAACGTATACTGGCCCATGAGAATGAACTGCCCAATCTGGAGGGGATGCTTCTGATGTGGGGCCAACTGCACGCCGTCTACGTAGGTGCCGTTCGTAGAGCCTAGATCGGTAAGCAATAGTTTGTTGCCGGCGAAAGCCAGCACAGCGTGGTGGCGTGAGGTCTCTTCATCTTCGAAAACCAAGTCATTCTCCCCACCGCGCCCAAACGAAGTCTCTCCATCCGGGAGGATGTAAGTCTGCCACTCTCCGCCAGCTAAGCGATAGCGCAAATGAAAGACCTCTTCCCGCGAGGGGGCTTGATCATCAGCCACGCTCGTGGCTTCGACACCGGCAACCTGCAATGTCAAGACAAACCCGCCAATTTCGAAGTGCTTGCCAGCCGAAAGCGGGACGGGGGTATTCGGCGCGATAGATTCTCCTTCTATAAACGTACCGTTGCTTGAACCAAGATCGGTCAATAAGATCTCTCCCCCAACAAGGCTGAGGCGGGCGTGCCTACGAGAAACTTCCTTGTGATCCAATGTCAGATCGCAATCTGCTCCTCGCCCAATCAGCGTATTCTCTTTCGATAGTTGGAACTCTCGCCATTCACCTTTCCCCAAGCGGTAACGCAGCGTGTAACCTGAGAGCATAACCTGGCCTCCAAATGAACGATACTTTAATGCCCACCCCACTATAACAAACAAGCCCCGCCTAGGCAATAGTGCCCGCCGCCTGCCCAAGGCAATCGCATTTTAGAAACGGTGAATCTGGAATAGAAGCCCCTGAACAGCCCCAATCTTCGAATATGCGCTTCAACAACTACTGGTAAGTGGGTTCAGCTTATCTATCACTAACGAGACAATGCAGCGCAGTTGGAGACTCGCTTTGTTCGACGATTTTAGGATATGTTTCAGTTGTCCGACAGAAACCCATTTCTGGTTTTCTTTTATCGATTGCCCATTCATCCATTCAATGATCTGATATTTGTGTTCATTTCTATAGAATCTCCCGCCCTCTTCAGACTGAAACAGAGATATTTCCGGCTTCATCGAATCGGTGAGGATGTGCTCTCGCAGCAATCGCTCCCCAGGGTATTGCAGATTGCTGGGCAAGTATGTGAATCCACCACTAATCCCAAACTCAGAGTCTGTTGTCAGCAAAAACTCGAATTGTTCATTTTTTCGGCGATAAATCAGCGTGTTCAAACCCCTCGTCTCGCAACACATTAGTGGTTGTGTCCAAACCTGCTTTTCCCTGATGGAACAAGATACTTTGAACATATCCACCCAAATCCCCGACTCCTGGGCGCGTTTAACCCCTTCATCTGTCACTGTCCAACCCGTCAATTGATCCAAGGGAACCAACCGATAATCTGAATATCCAATACCGTTTCCCGAATATTCATAACCATGGCATTCATTAAGGGCGATGGTTCCCTTATGATATTGCTCTGCATGGAGGTACAAGTCCCAATCGAAACAACTGATTAGTGATCTCAAATCTGTGTTCAAGAAATTGTCGCATCTCACCGATTCAAACAAGACCTTCAGCGGAACCCATATGAAATTCTCATCTGTCGGTATCAATTGATCTAATTCGACATAACTATGAATTTTGTCCTTTAGATAATATCTCCTGCCAAGGTCTGATTGATGAGATCGACTCAAGGGATTGGCATTCGGATGAAACCCGTCAAACAATTCCAGATAACTGGTATTTCTGCCCCCATGGAAACGCAAGTAGTTAGCTTTTGTGGACTGTATCGTTGGGCCATATTGACAGATATTCACATTCCCGGGTTCAATGCGGGCCTGCAACAAAACGTAAGCACTGTGGACATCCCTGTACAATGCTAATCCTGTCAGTGCACTCTGAGGTTGAAATAGTACCAGGTGTTCCCTGTTATTCTGAACATCCAGAAGCCCTGTTACATGAAAGAAACCATTAGATGTATGGGATAGCACTCCTTTTCGCAACACCCAATCGGACTGCTGTGATAATTTTATGTTTGACAATTCGAAATCACTTTTTTCTTTGGTAGATTCGAGAAATGATTTCAAATCTGCGATGGAATCTGCAATTCTGATGTTGTTTTTCATACTCGATAGAAATACCTGTATTTGAAATTCATTACTGAACTTCTAGAAACCGGCTGCGGTGAGAATCCTTTCGACCACTGCTTCCGGGGCAAGATACTGGCGAAAGTAATCAAACGCATTCTTCTCTAGATCAGACTTTAACTTATCGTTCAATATTAATTGGTTTACTTTGGTGGTTATATCTTCTTCAGTACCATCCGTAAAGATGACATGTCTCCCATCTCGAAAATCGCCAGGCATCACTCTGCGCAAAGGGCTGGAAAGAATCGCCTTTCCCAATGAAAGGTATTCAGCAAACCGCCAACCATTACAGAAATCGTTCGAAGGGGTGTTGAAAACCAGCGCTGATCTTTTCGTTTTCTGCATATACTCCTTCATTCCGATGCGTGAAGGAAGGGTGTTGAATTCATAGCCCTGGATATCATTAGTGCTGCGCGGGGCAAAGCCACCTTCAAAGTCAACAAGTTCATTCTTCTTGCAACTGGTTATGAAATTCGATCTCAGATCATTGGCCCATGCTTCTTTTTTCCACAACGAGGATATGAAAAACACGTAATTCTTCTTCGATGGCATTGGGGAGTAATCTGAATATTCCGGACGAAGCAGCTGCGCCCGGTAATGTGACAAAAACTGCTTGACATTCGATACTCGATTTAGGGATCGAGCCAGGTTACTTGCTGCATACCAAATTGTTTGTGGAAAGGAAAATACTTTAATTGCCATCAAGGGGCCGATAGCCAGTATTTTCTTGGTGAACTGATCCTTCAAGTCCAAATTTACCTTCGCGTAAACGTCACACCATGCAAGGGCAGAGTCATCGATACTGCTTCGCGTGTTAAAGTCAATGATCACATTCTTTGACTTACCATTACGCTCAACCACCAGGGCCGTAAACTGATTATTGTGCTGGATATGTTCGAAATACCTCGAAACGAATTTGATCCTGCACTTATATCGCCTCTTAAAACCGTATAGATAATACGAAGAGTAGAGAATGTTGCAGGCGGGGTCAACATAAATCATCATCGTGCTTTGCATAATTTTTGTGATTTTTGCTCCATTCTATTTATTCGTTTCATACTTTTTACCCTATCGGCAACAGAACTGCTCCGGGAAAGGCGCCACTTTGATCATTGAGCATTATGGATGAACCTGATCTACCAGTCCTCTGTGTCAAACAAAGCCGCCTGATTCTCCAGCGCGTCGGCCAAAACGGCCCGTAATATATCCAGGGCCTGAATGATCCTTTCATCGGCCAATGAGTAATAAACCGACTGTCCTTTGCGTTCCGCATTAACCATATATCGCTCTCGCAAGACTTTTAGATGACGAGACACGGTTGGCTGAGGAATTTCAAGGGCTGCAGCAAGGTCGCTAACATTGCTGGGTGTTTCACTAATTCTATAAAGTATGAGAATACGAGTCGGATCAGATAGCCCGCTGCAAAGTTGGGCGTGCAACGATATTATTTCGGCTTTAAATGAGTTTTTCATTCGGCAACACTCTCATTATTCCGCACATTCCGAAACGATATAGAAGTCATGACCACAACCTAATTCTCCCCGCCTGATTGGGCGCTATTGTCGGTGACAATCATTTGCAGGTTATCCACCAGGATCTCGAAGTTGACCCACTTGAAGGTGCTCGCTCCCCAGGTCAGCGTGCCACCATCGGGGTTGGCTGAAGCGATATCATCCTTGGCCTGGTAGTACAGGATTTCATCGGAGGTGATCAGGTTGAATTCCAACGTATCCCCCTGGCCTTCAGCAGACTCACCACCATCAATGGTGCCCAGCACCTGCGGCTGCTCACCGGTCAAGATGATGGTGTCATTGCCAGAACCACCCACAATGTCATCCACAACAGTAGCACCACTCTCTACGGTGATTTCATCACTATAGACAGTGCCACGATAGCCGTCGAGATTGTCTCCATTACAGATGATCACGTCGCCGTGGTCGGCTGTTTCGCTCATGTATTGGCATTCAGCCCGGGTTGGGGATGTTAAACCCAGTGCTAAACCCAACAACACTGCAATCCCCAGGAGAACAAAAATTGTTTTGTCCGTCACCAGATTCTTTTTCATCGGAGTAGAGGGGGCTATTCCCACCCATCTACTCCGATACCTTCTAAATTCGACTAGACGGAAATGACGGCGTTGGTCAACAGAGATCCGTCATCTGTGGCATAGTACTGCACCAGCAACTGCCCATCGCCCAACACTTCGACGTAGAGCAGAACGCCCAGTTCATCCACGCTTTCAGAAACCAATACCTGGCCTGCGGAAGCACCCGCATAATCTGGCTGATTCAAGGATGCCAGCAGAATATCAGAGCTGCCGTTCTTGCCAAGGAAATACAAGGTGCCGCCCTTCATAAGCACCGAAACATAAACATCAGCATAGGTTGTGGAGTCACCATCGTCTCCGCCCGCATCGCCGCCGGCGTTGCCATCGCCCGCGTTGCCGTTAGCCGCGACGATCAGCTGCAGATTATCCACCAGGGTCTCGAAGTTGAACCAGTTGAAGGTGCTGGCACCCCAGTTCAGCGTGCCAGCATCCGGGTCAGCGGCGGCGATATCAGCCTTAGCCTGGTTGAACTGGGCTTCATCTGCTGTGCTCATGTTGAACTCCAACGTATCGCCTTGATCCTCACCACCCTCCCCACCATCGATGTTACCCTGCACATCGGGCTGCTCACCGGTCAAAGTCACGGTATCGTCACCATTACCCGCATCAATATTGTTGGACACTGTGTCACTGTTGGTGATGGTGTCGTCCCCCGAGCCGGTTTCGATAAAATTTACCGTACCGTTGTTGGTGATCTCATCCGTAGCATCACCCCCAACGATATCGTTACCGACGGTTTCATTGTTGGTGACGGTATTGGTGCCTGTACTGCCCTCCAAATCAATATAATCAACAGTACCATTATTGGTGATATTATTGTTGCCTGTACTGCCATCGAGATAGATATCTTGTTTGATGGTTGCATTATTGGTGATTTCATTGTTGCCTTGACTACTGGCCAGGTTGACATTCCCATCAATAGTGCCGTTGTTGATGACGGTATTATTTCCATTGCCAGGTGAAATTGAGCGATTAAAGATATCCCTCGCCACGAAAGCGCCGGCCTCAACGGTGATCTCGTCGCTGTTGGGCGTTCCAGTATAGCCATCAGGATCTTCGCCGGTGCAGGTGATCACATCGCCGCCATCGGCGGTATCGCCAACATCCTGGCAGTCGGCCAGGGCCGAGCCGGGCAGCGCAAATGCTACTGCTAATAACACGATGATGCCCATACCTACAAATCTTTTCTTCTCCATCAAACTACTCCTTTTTCCTTCGGCTTTCAAAGCCAGTATCCTTTTACGGCGCAATTTCAAGATCGTTCGCGCACAAAATCTATTAGGATTATAGAGATTTAGGGAACCTGTGGAGGCTAGGAAAAGTGTAGTATTTCTGATTCGACTGCTGAATTACAGAACTATATTGCGCGCGCAAAGGAAATCGCACAGAATATTGCGCAATCGCTTAAACCCCTGATATGAAGTTTTCTGAAAAATTTTTGTAGATCAAGCTGCTAAAAAGCAAGATTTCCCATCAAGCGTCAGAACCATTTTGGATATCGATAATTATAAGAAAACCAGGAATGCCTGAAAGAATTTCCTGGTTTCCTCATAGAAGCATTTTGGTCCTAATGTTTGATTCACCCCGGCTGTTTTTGCAGTTTGCCCTGCTGGATCAATTCGCGTGCATAACCGGCTAATTCATAACGGTTTTCAAAATCCGTCTTGCGTAGCAGATTGCTAACGTGGTATTTGACCGTATCTTCTGTGACCACCATTTGCCGGGCGATATCTTTATTCGACAGGTTGTCCGATAACATCCCCAGGATTTCAAACTGGCGGCCGGTGAACTTCAGCGGCTCAACTGGATTTTCTTCCCGAACAACCGGGGGATCATCAGGAAGCATTTTCTTCAACATGCCCGGTAAAAACAGCGCAATGGCAGCGGTCAAGACATACTGCATCCCTACAACCGGCAAGCTAATCTGATGGATTAGGGTATCGACTTCGCTTTGGAGCAGTAAGCTGCTCTCGGGTTGGCGCAGCAGCAGCGATTGTACAAGGGAAGCGAAGCCGATAACCAGGTAGATGATCAACAAAATAATTAACACCACACGCTCGATCAATTCCGCGCGCCCTTTATAAGTGCTCATATAGATCAGCATATGGCCAAAGAAAACGATCAGCAGTATATAGGCGCGGGATACCTGGCTGAGGTAAGAATAAGATGGCGAGAATTGTCGAGAGAAGATCATCACCAGGGTAAAGATGGCCGGCAAGCCGAAGAACCACATCAAACGGCGCAGGGTGGCCTGGACGCGTTCCAAGCTAACCACATCCAGTTCCTCCAACTCATCATCGATGTGAGCGTGGTCAATCAGATGCTTCAAGCGTAAGCGCGCCACAATCGCCAGGCAGAGCATTTCCGCCGCAACGATACCGCCAACCAGCAATGAAAGCGGCACGTGAAGGCGGCCCGTCAAAGCTAGCGTGGTGTTTATCATTCCCACCAGGATGCCCACCAAGAATCCAAAAGTCATCCAACGCTGCAATGACACGAAGGGATGAAAAACCGCATACCCTGGAAAGTGGAATAACTCCTGCAGGATGAACAGCAATATCATTTGTGCCAATAGGCTATGCGCGTTCAGCAAACGCGAAAAATCTAGCTGCCACCAGCCATACATCAAGATGGAAATGAAGGCATAGATACCCGAAAACACCACCGCATAGCGCATCCAGCGGGAGACGAATAAGCCCTGCATCTCCTGGCGGTAAAAGAAGGCCAGCACCGCCAAAGAAGCCAACAGGACTGAAAAGTAACCGACGATTAATTCATTGAATTGAAAACTATTCATCTCACGTATCTCACGAAGTTTGCGAACCGCCTAATTGTAAACCAACAATTGGAGAAGGTCATTCAATTATAGGATCTCTTGCATTGAAAAAGCGAAGAATACTCCGGCCTGTGGTCGGCCCGGCTTGCTTATTCAAATGGAGGCGATTAAAATCGGGGAGAAAGCACCAAAACCCTGGATTCCTGCCCCGGTCAGGAGGCCATCGAAGCGAAACAGCAAGCATTGCAATGAGCGAGGAGGAGGTATGCCCGAGAAAGCGTTCCAAGACTATTATCCCGATCAATGGAGCTACTGCTACGGCTGCGGCCGGCTCAACGAGCACGGCCTGCAAATCAAGAGCTATTGGGATGAAGATACGGGAGAGACATGGGCCACTTATCATCCCAAGCCCCATCATATTGCCATCCCTGGCTACGTATACGGCGGCATGATCGCCTCGCTGATCGACTGTCACGGCACCGGTTCAGCCGCCGCGGCGGCATACCAGGCAACAGGGCGGCAGATGGGGGATGACGGCCCCCCGCTCAGATTCGTGACCGGCTCATTGCATGTGGATTACCTGAAACCGACCCCCTTGGGCCCACCCCTAAATTTGCGCGGAAGAATCAAGCAGGTCAAAGGGCGAAAAGTGCTCGTGGAGATCACCCTATCGGTGGAGGGCGAGATCACCGCTCGGGGCGAAGTGCTCGCCGTGCAAGTGCCTGAGCATTGGAGCCCCATCGACGGCGAGAAAACATAATATGGCTTTGGACAAATCGCGCATCCACGCTTTATGCTTCGATGTAGACGGCACATTGAGCGACACCGACGATCAATTCGTCGAAAAAGTGGCCCGCTGGCTGAGTCCTTTTAGTTTTCTCTTCCCATCCAGAGACCCACGGCCGTTTGCGAGACGCGTTGTGATGAGCACCGAAAACCCGGGGAATTTCCTCTTTGGGATGCCGGATCGATTGGGCATCGATGACGAAATGGCCGCAGTGGGAGACGCCCTATACCGTTTAGGGCTGGGCAGAGGACCCAAACCTTTCAAACTCGTCCCAGGCGTGAAGGAAATGCTCGTTCAACTGCAAAACCACTACCCGATGGCCGTCGTCAGCGCGCGCGGCGGGCGCAGTACGGGCTGGTTCTTAGATCAATTCGATCTGAAACCCTTGTTCCAATGTATCGCCACGGCCCAAACCTGTGAACACACCAAGCCTTACCCCGACCCGATCTTGTGGGCCGCTCGAGAAATGGGCGTCAGCCCCGATGACTGCCTGATGATCGGTGACACCACCGTCGATATTCGGGCAGCGCGAGCAGCCGGGGCGCAATCTGTGGGGGTCTTATGCGGTTTCGGCGAAAAGGATGAACTCGTCCAAGCTGGGGCGCATCTTATACTGGAAAGCACGCCAGATTTGTCACGAGTTTTGCTCGGCGCATAGCACCGGCTTGCCGGGGAAACCCAGTCAAATAGCTCTCCGGTACTATTGTTTTTGTGTAATATGGTTTTTATAATCTAATTGTGAAAAAGTATACCCCCTGGTGGGTAATTATCCTTTTAATAATCTCTTTTTCGGTCACGACGTGCAGACCGGCTGAACCAACGTCCATTTCAGTGGGGTTCGATTACTATGAAATGGACAGCCTGTTTAATGGGCGGTATCTAGCCCTGGGGGGGGAAGAAGTATTAGGCCCTGCGATCTCACCAAAATTCAACCTCCAAGGGTTGGATTATCAATACACTGCTTCAGCGCTTTTCGTCTACAACCCGACGCTCCCTCTAGGGCAACAGATCAAGTTAGCGCCCATCGGATCGGAGATGGGGATCACTGAATATACCTTGCCCGTCGAGAACCCCGCGAAAGGAATCGAAATTTACCCCGGGTTCTTGGAATTCTATCAATCCCTGGGGGGCGGCGGCATTGTCGGCTCTCCAATAACGAAAGTCCAGTACAACAGCGAGCGAGGCAGGCTGGAACAACACTTCGAAAACCTGGGCTTCTACCAATTAGACTCCAATCCGGAAATACGTTTGCTCCATTATGGGGCCTGGATGTGCGCGAATCTATGCGATTTCTCCACACCAATAAACAGTGAGGTCGTCCTATTCAGAACAGCGGTACAACCCTTCGTCGATCAAATAAACACGCTTGACCCGGAATTCATCGGCAGGCCCTTAGCCAACCCTCATATCGCATCGGACGGCAAAATCGAGCAGATCTTTCAAAATGTTGTGCTGTACACTTCCAACGATAACCTTGCTGAAATCCGCTTCCGCCCCATACCTTCGATCTTAGGCATCCCCTCCGAACGAGGCATAGACCACGCTATTCCCGACCACTTCACCGCCTACCTGGAGAAGCATAAGGGATTGAACTACGTCGGGTCAGCGATTACGCCCTATGCACGCCAAAGCGTTGAAGTGTTCCGGCAGTGTTTCGAAAACCTTTGCCTGGACTTTTTCCCCAACAAATCAGACAGCGAACAAATCAAGCCTTCACCGCTGGGGTATTTATATCGGGACAGGTATTATCGGGAAGCAGATTTCATTATCCTGGATACCCCGTCCTCCGAGCAGACCTATTCGCTCAAAGTTTGGGAAGAGAACCCGCTCATCCCCCCGAATTCCCCGCAGTCGATTGGCGTCAGCATCCAGAAAGACGATCAACCGATCAACAATATCGAGGCCGCCCTGATCCTGAAACTCCCTGAGAGGATCAATATCCGATATGTGATGCCCCCATCCCAGGAGGACGGCAGAACTTCCCTGGTGCTGAACCCCATTGACGCGCCCCACGGCACGGTTATCGCGTACGATGTGTGCATCTACCCTGAGGACGAAGCGCAAACCTGTGTGAGTGAAAGTTTTCTTATTTGGGGGAATCCTTAGAGATTTAACCGCAAGGCATACGTTAGCTTGACAACCATCACAGCGCTCATCGGCAAGGCTCGTTTTGAGCGGGGTTTTGCGCGTCCGCTCTCGGGGGTTATTTCTCCCAGCAGCCCCCTCCGGGGAAGTATTATGTATTAATCTGGAAGTTCAACTTCTTGAAGAAGTTGAACTTCTGCCGTTATTGCGGTGGGCCTTGCAGTGTACTTGAAGATACTTGGCAACAATACAGGCTAAAGGGCCTCTAACAACGCTTTATACTTCTCCACCCCAGGGGGATTCATCTGGATGATGCGCTGGATCATCTCCGCCCCGGCGGATTTGTCACCGGCTTCGAGCAGAAGCTCCCCAGCGATGTCATAGGACTTGACCGCGCCGGTAATATTGCCCGTTCGTTCATACAGCCTAGCCAAACGGTAATGGATCATGGCCTGTTCCGGTTGATCCGAGGCTAACTGCTCCAAGAATTGGATCACAGCATCATTCTCCCCCTTCTCAAGCATATGCGTGATGAACTGATCCATCGATTTCAAGGCCTGTTCTGGTTTGCCAAGGTTGAACAACAAAGTGACTGCATTGCGATAAGCCACGCCATCATCCGGCCTTAACTCGCAGATCTGCTTATACAGTTCCGAAGCCTTGCGCCAATTCAAACTTTGCGTTTCGATGTCTGCGATGTGGTGCAATACCCGCACCTGCTCTTTGGTGGGATTCGTAGATTGGGGCGCCAACCCCAACGCCTGGGCATACACATCGCGCACTTTTTCCATCTCGGCCATGCTGTAATGGACTTCAGCTAATTTGAGATACTCTTCAATCGCCTCATCAATCTCCCCAAAAGAGACCATGTAATCGATCAACTGCTGCCGGGAGGCCAAATCCATTGGCACCATATCCACAACCCGCCGCAACATGTCAATGGCGCGCCGCGATTCGCCTCGCGAACTGTACGAGCGGGCGATGACCCTGAACTTCTCCGAAGCTTCAGCCAGGCGGTCTTTGGAAACGAGCAGATCACCTAAAATGATGTGCAGCGGCAAATACATCGGCGCCCGTTGGAGGGCAAACAAGATCTCCTCGAGAGCAGCACCTTGATGCCCTGCCCTGGCAAGGCTGCGCACCGTGCCCATCGCGACCACAACGCCGCTGCTGCTGGCCTCGATCAGAACTTCAGCCAGGGGGGTAGGCGAGGAGCCGTTATCTTGATCGCCTAACTGCCGACGGGCGTCTTTGATGTGTGTGCGCCAATTGGGCCGCACCAACAGCTCGGCGACGTTCTCGCACAACTGCTTCTGCCGCTCTTGATCTTTTTCTCGAGAGAGTGCATCGATCAGCGGCTCATACAATTCACGTAATTCGTCAGCATGTTGTGGAGAGACAACCTGCGCATCCGCCGAGCGCAGGGCTTCCAGATAACGCTCAGCCGCCTCCGTATACTTGCTGCGCTGATACCAGATATCCCCTAAGAGCAAGCGCGATCCCAAGGCGAAGTCAGCGTGAGGCAGGGAACGCTGCAAGTTGCGGACTGCGCTCTCCTGGCGATCGGTCTGCGCCTGGATAAAGCCCAGGGAAAAGTACGCCGCCGGCATATTCAATCCGGCATGGACTGCCCCTTTCAATTCTTCGGCTGCCTGCTCCTTATCCCCCTGGGTTTGCAGCTCAACGACAAGTCCAAGATGGTGCATGATCTTGGCGCGATCGGCTTTCTTGGCGAATATGGGGGCGTCCCCATCCACGACAGGCTGATCGCCTGGCGAGGAAGTCTGCGCGTCGTCTTCATCTGACTGCTCAAAGAACAAGCGCGCCAGTGAAGCGAGGGCTTCCTGTTGCGCCTCTTCGATGGGGTCTAGCTGGCTCTGCTCCGGCTGCTCTGGCACACTCAATTGGGGTTGTTTAGGCAACTCGATTCCCCCGAGGGGGCCGGTTTGCCCACCGGGGCGGGAAGGCTTCGGGAGCAATTTCCCGCTTCGAAGCATGGCCTGAGCTTGCTGCGCTTTCTCATTATCTGGATCCACCCCCAATGCCCGGTCTATCGATTCAAACGCCTTTTCCTGTTGACCGGCATGTTGAAGCAGGCTTGCCATATGCAGATACTCGCGTACCGCCTGGGGTTTGCGGCCCATACGCTCATACACGAGCGCCAAGCGCGTATGTGCCTGCAGGTTCTCGAAATCCGAGGCGATGGCGCGGGACCAGTTCTCGATGGCTTTATCGGGGTTCTTCTCACTCAAATAGAACTGCGCCGCGCGGTCGGACAATTTCGAGGCTTCCTTAGCCCGCCCCATCTGCTTGTACAATGTGGCGGCTTTCTCCAAGGGCAGCGGGTCTTTGGGCGCAACCTCCGCCGCGAGCAGATAATGCTGGAGCGCTTTCTCGAATTCCTGCAAATTCAAGAAAGCCAGGGCCAAATTCGATAACGCCTTGGGGTCTTTGGGACTCTCCTGCAAAGCCTGGCTATAAAAGGAGGCCGCCCGGTCCCATTCCTGATCCCAGGCAGCGGTATGCCCCCGGTTCATAGCCTGCTGATAACGCTGCTCTTGACTCATAGCCTATCTCGCGCAATTACTCCAGCGGCTCCAGGACTCCCCAGTTTGCTCCGCAGCGGGCCTCGGTTTGGAGGGGGATGTCCAGGGCATAGGCGCCTTCCATGGCATCACGGACAATCCCAGCCGCCGCATCAATTTCGTCCACAGGACATTCCAGCACCAGCTCATCATGAACTTGAAGCAGCATCCTGGTAGAAAGCCCAGCCTTCTTGAGGGCCTCGGACATCCGCAGCATGGCAATCTTCATAATGTCCGCGGCGGTACCCTGGATAGGGGCGTTGATGGCTTCGCGCTCTTCGCGGTTGCGAACCTGGACATTTTGAGCACTCTTGAGACCCGGGAAATAGCGCCGCCGCCCCAGCAAGGTGGCGACATAGCCCTGCTGGGCGGCCGTCTCCCGAATGCCATCTAAATAGCGTTTGACGCCAGGGAAATTCCTGAAGTAGGCGTTTACAAAATCCTCGGCCTCTGCCAAAGTCAGGTCGGTTGTACGGGTCAGGCCAAAAGGACTCATGCCGTAAATCAAGCCGAAGTTGATGGCCTTGGCTTGACGGCGTTGAGTGCCATCAACAGCTTCGATGGGGATATCATGGACGGCCGAGGCGGTTGTGGCGTGAATATCCTGGCCGCTGCGGAAGGCAGCCAGCATGGTCTCATCCTGGGCCATGTGGGCAGCGATGCGCAGTTCGACCTGGGAATAATCGACGGCAAGCAACTGATGGCCGGGAGAGGCCACAAAGGCCTCGCGCACCCGCCGCCCCAGTTCGGTACGGATGGGGATATTCTGCAAATTGGGGTCCGAGGAGGCGATACGCCCCGTGCGAGCGCCTGCCTGATTATAAGAGGTGTGCACACGCCCGGTTTGTGGGTTGACCTGCTGAGGCAACGCATCCACATAGGTGGATTTCAACTTGGACAGCTCGCGATATTCCAATACCTTAGCTACAACGGGATGCTTTTTCTTCAAGGCTTCCAACACCCCGGCCGCCGTGGAATAAAATCCGCTGGATGTGCGGCGTGCGCCACCAAGAGGCTCGATGCCCAGCTTGTCGAACAAGGCCTCTGAGAGCTGTTTGGGGGAATTCAGGTTGAACGGCTCGCCTACCGCCTGAAATACCTGCTCCTCGATCTCTTTGAGACGCGTATCAAGCTCGACGGACATGCGTGATAAGAATTCGATATCCAACCCAATCCCCGCCATCTCCATCTCGGCCAGCACGTTGATCAGCGGCATCTCGATCTCTTTGAACAGTGACATAGCCTGGGCTGCCTCGAGTTCAGCTTCCAACTGGGGCATCAAACGCAGCACCACAGCGGCGTCATCCGCTGCGTAGGAAGCCACGTCCGCTATAGAGACCTCAGCCATGCTGATTTGCTTCTTGCCCTTGCCGATCAACTGCTCGATCTCCTGCATCTCGTGACCAAGGCGCACCCAAGAGAGGTTCTTCAACCCCAGGTTGCGCGAAGCGGGGTTGATCAGCCACTCGGCGATCATCGTGTCGAAACTCAAAGGGGCAGCCTGTAAGCCATAGCGGGCCAAGATCACGAAATCATACTTGAGGTTGTGGCCGGCCTTGGGGATGCCCGGGTCTGTCAACGGGCCGCGCAGGGCATCGATCACTTCTTCCAGAGGGAGCTGCTGGCCCTGCTTGTGCCCCACGGGTATGTAGTACCCACTTTCTTCATCTACGGCCAGGGAGATGCCCACCAGATCGGCCTGCATCTGATCTGTGGAGGTGGTCTCGGTGTCGAAGGCGATCACCGATGCGCCCGCCAAAGCCTCGGCCAACGCTTTCAGCGCCTGGGGCGTATCGACAATATGCACCCGAATATGGGCGGCCTGCGGGGGGCGCTCTTCTGCGGCTTGAGGCTCCCCATCAAAAAGGCCCAACTGCTGCCCAGGTTGGGGCGTCACTTTGCCATATTGTTCTTCCAGCCCCTCCAGGCGCTTGAGCAGGGAGCGGAACTCCAACTCGCGAAAGACTTCATGCACTGCCTGGGGGACGAAATTATCCGGGCGGGCTTTGTCTAAATCCAGGTCGATCTCCAAATCGGTGACGATGGCGGCCAACTTCTGGCTGAGATAGGCGCTCTCACGCCCCGCTTCCAGCTTCTTCTGCAGGCCAGGGCTGAGTTCATCAAGATGCCCGTAGACGCCATCCAGGGTGTCATAGTCAGCAAGCAATTTGGCGGCGGTCTTTTTCCCCACCCCGGCGACACCGGGGATATTATCCGACGAATCGCCCATCAGGGCTTTGAAGTCAACCACCTGATCGGGGCGAACCCCCAGGCTTTCTACGACATCGGCAGCGAGGTAATCCTTCGCTTCTGAGAGAGAACGCCCCGGCAAGTTGACGATCACGCGCTCGTCCACCAATTGAAGCAAATCCCGGTCGCCAGTGAAGATCTTCACCCCCAGCCCCTCGGCAACCGCTTTCCTGGCAACGCTGCCCAAAACGTCATCGGCTTCGTAGCCAACCGCTTCTAAACGGGGGATGTTGAAGGCGTCGATCAGTTTTCGGATGCGTTCGATCTGAGGGCGCAGATCATCGGGCATTTTCTCTCGGGTGGCCTTATATTCGGGGTAGATCTCATCGCGGAACGTCTTGCCGGTATCGAAGACCACGGCCATATAATCCGGGTCTTCCTGTTCTAAGATACGCAGCAGCACGCTGGTAAAGCCGTACACCCCGGCAGTCGGCTCCCCGGCGCTGGTGATCCATCGCCCGGTGGATTGGCCCCGAGTCAGGGCAAAGTATGTACGATAGGCCAGCGCGTGACCATCGATTAAATAGAGAATAGGCGGCATCGTCGGTTTATATAGGGAACTGTTGAGAATTGACTATTGAGCCCCTTGGCGAGTGCGAACAGAGCCAATGAACTCCTGTACCATCTGGCGTGAGAGAGGGTCTCGTCCATTTACGATTAAAAACCCTGAAGCCCAAAACTCGCCCGAAGGGTTTTCGCGCTTCAAACGTGGAAATTCAGAGAAAATATTTTGGGATGTCTCCCGGCGAATATCGTGGGCCATCGTCCCCGGCGAAGAATCCGGCGGCACAACCGCAACCCAGTGCAGGAATTCTGGGCGAATAGCCAAATGCTCTAAACGCCAGCCGAAAGCCAGACTAAGTTGGGAAACCCACTGGGTGAGAAAGTCGGCCAAATCGCCGACAAGATGGTGCTGAGGCAAGCGCGGGACTAACACACAAGCATACCTGAGGTTGTGTAAAGTCAAGTTATCCGCTTCAAGGGCTCCCGGTTCGAGGGGAGGCTCTGTCTGATCGACCACCGTAGGACGGGTCCCGGCCAACGACAAATCCAACGCCTCTTCGTGGTCGTCCAATGAAAGGGGGGGCGGAACGGATGCCCCGGCCTGGTCCGTTTCAAGCCCATCGGGTTGGGAGGCATCCAGCGAGGCCAGCAGCTCCTCGAAAACGGCTTCCTTCCCTTCCCCGGCGTCCTGGTCGGGAGGCCAGTCCGTTGACATAGGCGAAAGACCTTCTTCAGTGAATTCAACGACGGCAGGTTCATCCACAGGGGTCAAACCCCCGGAAGCAGTCTCCTGCCGGGGAGTAGAATCCACCCCGAGCACGGCCGCATCATCCACAGTAAGCGTGAAGAGCTTTTTCGCCAGGTCGGCGGCATGGGTGCGCATCTCCGAAAAAGGCATTTCGGTCTCGAAAGCCAGCGCCAAAAGGTAATCATCCCCCAAACTGGTGGCATACATCATATATTCGCTGTGAGTGGCGTCCAGGCGGATGAAGCGCGCCAGATCGCTGCTGCCGTTGTTCCAATAATGGCCCACGGCGCGGGCTAATTCCTCAGCCGCGGGCTGGGGAAGCTGCCCCGCATAGGCCCAGAGCTGGCTGCCGCGCGTGATCAAAGCCGCCTGGGCAGCGGACTCAAGAGACAGCCGGGTGAGGTGTTGAGCGACCCGGTTGACATCTTGCAGCCACTCGGGGGCGGGCTGCTGAGAGATCGGTTCGGTTGGAAAGGCGGATGGAAACGGAAGCCGCTCCGGCTGATGGGCCTCGAGAGCTTCTATATCCGTGTCATCCACCACTTCGGCCAGGGTGTCGATCAGGTTCGGCAGATAGAAGGGCATCGAAAGCCAGGCATCCACCACCATTGGATCAGGGAAGGCATCTTCTTCTTCCGCGCTGGAAGGCATCGCCACAATCCGAGTATCCGGGGAGACGTCAAGGAGGTCGGTGATCAGCTCCAGGGGGTCAGGGACGGCCCCAAAATCGAGGATCGCCAGCGCGAAGTGCTCTGCCCCGGCGCGCGCCAGGGTCGGCTCAACTCCGTCGACCAATTCAACCCAATAGCGACCCGTTTCTTGCAGCGCTTGCTGCATCAACTCACCCAAACTGCGGATGTTGGTGGTGATCAGAACCCGGACAGGCATGTTTTAGAGTATATCATAAAAGGTTTTTGGACAAAATCAGCGCACTTTTGGGGTTCGCCAGGGCTATTTTCCACTTCCAGACGCCGTTCACACGCCGGCGCTGGTCTCTGGCGAAGGATGGTCCGTTTTTGTCAACTTTCCGCATAGGTCTTGCCCATGCAACGGATTTTTGTTACATGCTGACTATGGAGCAAGATACGTACCATCTTATCTTTGGTGACAGAGGCGTTCGTCGGTGAAATTGATGGGGGGTTGTACACGGATTCAAGGGATGACACAGACTTTTTGCCCCCCAAACCCCCCAATTCTGGGGGGCGATTGTCTATTTTCCCCAGGGCAAGGGGGCAATTTATGTCGCGTGTTGAGCGGCTAGGTGATACTGCTCGTCTGGGTCACACTCACAGGGGTCAACGTGGACGGTGACATCGACCATAGCCGGGAACTGCTGAAAGATGGCGTGGCGCACTCCCTCAGCAATGTAGTGGCTGGCGAGCGTGGTGATCAGACAGTCGACAACGATGTGCAATTCAGCCCGCAGTCGATGGCCTACCCAACGGACCGCGGTATCGTGAACGTCCAGAACCCCCTCAACCGACTGGGCAGTTCCTTCAATTCGCTCAGTGACCGCGGGGTCAACGGCATCCATGATGCGATACCACATCTCCCGGGCCGTATTAA
Organism: Anaerolineales bacterium; assembly: GCA_028278545.1. Lineage (GTDB taxonomy): Bacteria > Chloroflexota > Anaerolineae > Anaerolineales > UBA11858 > NIOZ-UU35. Next base: position 141,945 of record JANQED010000004.1, on the reverse strand, counting down.
AGACGATCACCAGGATGGCAATGCCAATCAAAATACCAATGATAGCATCCAGCATGGGGAAGCCAGCCCAAACACCCACAGCGCCAGCCAAGACCGCCAGCGAGGTAAAGCCGTCCGTGCGGGCGTGATAGCCGTCAGCGACCAGGGCCGCAGAACCGATTTCCCTGCCAACCCGGATGCGAAAGATGGCAACCCACTCGTTGCCAATGAACCCGATCACGGCAGCGGCGGCCACCCACCCCAGGTTGGTAATCGGTTGGGGATCAATGATCCGCTCAACGGCATGACGGATAGCCTCGAAAGCGCTGTAGGCGATCATCAGGACAATGATCACCCCGGCGATGTCCTCAGCACGGCCATATCCATAGGTATAACGTTTATTGTGCGTCCGGCGGGAGAGCCAGAAGGCCAAGCCGAGGGGAATGGCGGTGAGGGCATCAGAAAAGTTGTGGATGGTGTCAGCTAACAAGGCCACGCTGCCGCTGATGGCAACGACGAACACTTGAAAGACCGCGGTCAGCATCAGGCCTGAGAAGGATATCTTCAAGGCCCACATGCCGCGATCCGTGGCCAGAGCGGCGTCGAGGGCCGCTTCTTGATGTCCATGAGAATGGGGCTTAATTTGATGCTTAATCCACCCGATAATGCCTCTCCCATGACGGTGATCATGCTCATGGGGATGGTCGTGGTCATGTGTGTGATCAGAAGAATCGTTGTTTTCAGCCATCTATTTGCCTTAAGTAGATTTTGAATGATCGTTTGAAAGAGACTTCAGAGATTTTCTCACATTCGTGCGTTATTGGCGTTCTTTAGAACAAGTCTCGGAAGTCTAAGTCAAGGAATCCGACGTCAGGAGGCATCGGGATTCAGAAAAACGGATGCGGCGAGGCCTGCCGTACGTCCATCCAGAAGTTCAACTTCTCGGAGAAGTTGAACTTCTAGGTATTTTGCTTCACCAGGTCGCGGGCCAGGGCCAGGAACTCCTGCCACTCCTCGGCAAAGAAATGGATAGTAACGTTATTAAGCTCCAGGTGATAGGTGGTCTCTCCATCAGGCTCTTCCGCCAGCCAGGCAGCGTTGTTCTGGGTCTCTGCCAAGGTCTTTGTTTTGGGTTCAGGGATATCGTCAGTCATTTTTGCTTCCTTCTATCGGCGACTCTGCCTTTAGGGCAGTACATACCACGGGTTGACAAAACCGCCATTCAAACGCACTTCGAAATGCAGGTGGGGGCCGGTCGAATTGCCGCTGCTGCCGCCCAAGCCGATCAATTGGCCCTGCTGCACGCTCTGTCCGCAGCTCACGTTGACGCTGCTGAGGTGGGCATACAAGGTCTGATAGCCATTGCCATGATCGATGGCGACGGTATAGCCATAGCCGCCAGACGACCACCCGGCGAACATGATCACGCCCGCATCCGCAGCGACGATCGACTCGCCGATCACCACGCCAATGTCAATGGCCAGGTGGCCCGACCAATAATCATTGCCCGAAAGCGTATGATTGCTCGACGGCCAGATAAAGGCACCGCTGCCGTACAGACCATCGTATCCGCCGGGGCAGGCACCACCGCCATAGATCCCTGTGGAAACACCCGCCGAGCCGCGCGCCGGAACCGGGACGATCCACTGTTGGAATTCGCGCTGGCCGCCAGGGATCATCACCCAGCCCCCCACTTCGATTTGCGGGTCCGACAGATCAAACTGGTTGCCAGACCAGGCGAGGATGTCCTCTAGGGCGACATCGAACTCCCCCGCCACCGAGGCGAGGTCATCCCCTTCCCGCCATTGGTAATAGACCCCGTCCACTGGGGGGATCTTCAATTCCATGCCCGCAGATAAAGAGTGAGGGTCATCCTTCAAGACATCGTAATTGGACCACAGCACCGTTTCGGGTTGGAGACCATAGGCGTTAGCAATGGCAAACACCGAATCCCCTAAACCGACGGTGTAGTCAATTACCTTGGTGCGCGGCCGGGAGGGGATCAGCGTGTTCAGCATCGCTCTGCGCCGCAAGCTGGCGCGGGATACTTCAGCACCCAAATCGGGGAGTTGGGCTTCCCCCACGGGTAGCGGAACTTCCGTTGGCGCGGCCTGGGGAGATAACCGCACCTGGGGAACCACATCGCTTTGGGAGGGTCTCATGCGCTGCCACCCTAAAAACACGGCAACCCCCACCAGCCCAGAGGCGAACCCCCAGGCCAGCCAATAGACCCAGCCGCGACTGCTTGTGATCATTCAGTTACCAATAAAGGGAGTTCCAGCAGAAACTACTCGTTCAGGGTCATCAAGAATTCTTGGTTGTCATTGGTGTTCTTGAGGCGGTCAAAGATGGCCTCGGCGGCTGTCCCCGCATCCATGCCCGCGCCATGAGGAGGCGAAGCGATCATCTGATCGTACATGCGGCGCATCAACCAGACTCGCGGCGTGATATCCGGCCCTAACAGGATTTCCTCTCTACGAGTGGAGGAACGCGAGATATCAATGGCCGGGAAGATACGCCGTTCCTGCAACTGGCGGGAGAGGTGCAGCTCCATATTGCCCGTGCCTTTGAACTCCTCGTAAACCACATCGTCCATGCGGGAGCCGGTATCGATCAAGCAGGTGGCAACGATGGTCAACGAGCCGCCCTCTTCGATATTTCGCGCCGCACCGAAGAAACGCTTGGGAGGGTACAAGGCCGAGGGGTCGATACCGCCCGACAGGGTGCGGCCAGAAGGCTGCACGACCAGGTTATAGGCTCGCGAGAGCCGCGTGATCGAGTCCATGGCGATGAAAACATCCCGCCCGGCTTCGACCAGGCGCTTGGAGCGCTCAATCACCATCTCAGCTACCCGCACGTGAGAGGAGACCGGCTCGTCGAAGGTTGAGGAGATCACCTCGGCATCCACAGAGCGGTCCATATCAGTGACCTCTTCGGGGCGCTCGCCGATCAAGGCCACAATCAAGTTGACTTCGGGGTACTGACTGGAGATGGCATTGATGACGTTCTTCAAGATGGTGGTCTTACCCGCTTTCGGGGGAGAGACGATCAAACCGCGCTGCCCGCGCCCAACCGGTGTGACCAGGTTGATCAGACGGGTAGCCAGAAGATGGCGATCTGTCTCCAGGTCGAAGCGTCTATCCGGGAAAATGGGCGTCAGCCGCTCGAAGCGGGTGCGGCGCATGGCCTCCTCGGGGTCTAAACCGTTGACGGTCTCGACCTTGAGCAGCCCATAGTGGCGCTCGGACTCGCGCGGCGGGCGCACATGGCCGATGACCATATCGCCGTTGCGCAGCTTGTAGCGGCGGATCTGCGACTGCGAGACATAGACATCGTTCGAGCTGGGCTGGTAGTTATCCCAGCGCAAGAAGCCGATGCCCTCGCTCATAATCTCCAAAATGCCGCCGCGCACTTCCAAACCCTCGCGCTCCGCCTGGGCCTGGCGAACGAGCATGACCAATTTCTCTTTTTTGAGTTGGGCTGCCTGCGGGACATTGAAGTCCATGGCAATTTGACGCAACTCGATTAACGCTTTCTGTTCAAGTTCTAATACGTCCATATATCTCCACTCGGGGGAAAATCTATGCCGCGCTGGCTATTCAAGCATCACTGCTGAACGCACGCGCCAGTGCGCGCGGGAAACAGGGAAGTGATCAACGCGGTTAATTCTGTTATAAACTCCAATAAGGGGGGAATCCTCGATAAAATTATAGCATGGGTAAATAAAGGTGGCAAGCGGATTAGAACCAACTTTGGAGATCATTTTCGCGCCGATCATCGGGTACAGAACCCCCACCGAACGCGGCAGCCAACCCAAAACAGGGACGTTCAACCGTCCTTTCGGGGTGGCCCTTGAATCCCACGGCGGGGATTCGCCCCGAGGGACAAAAGGGCCAGAACAAGTCCGCGATGGTATAATCGCCGCATGTTACTCGACAAACTAACCGGCATCGAAGAACGCTACGCAGAGATCAACCAGGCGCTGATGGAAGTCGGCGACGACTATCAACGCGCCGCCGATCTGGGCAGGGAGCGCGCCGATCTAGAGCCGCTGATCGTAAAAGCCGCTGAATATCGAAAAGCTGTCGAAAGCTTAGAGGAGGCCAAGGTCTTACAGGGCGGTGATGACCCCGAGTTGGCCGAACTGGCCGCCATGGAGCTAGAGGATTTGGAAGAACGCATCCCCGAACTGGAACTGGAGATCAAGACCTTGCTGCTCCCCAGGGACCCGCGTGACCAGCGTAACGTGATCATGGAAATCCGGGCGGGCACCGGCGGGGATGAAGCCGGGTTGTTCGCCTCGGATCTGTACCGCATGTACACCCGTTACGCCGACGATCTGGGCTGGAAATCGGAAATGCTCTCGCTCAACGAGACCGGGGTCGGGGGTTTCAAAGAAGTCTCCTTCCTGATCAAAGGCGAAGGCGCGTATTCCAAACTGAAATTCGAGTCGGGCGTGCACCGCGTACAGCGAGTGCCGGTGACCGAATCCCAGGGGCGCATTCACACTTCCACGGCCACCGTGGCGGTGCTGGCCGAAGTAGACGACGTGGAAATCGATATCCCGGACCGGGACATCAAAATGGATGTCTATAAATCAGCCGGGGCCGGCGGGCAAAGCGTGCAGAAGAACTCCACCGCAGTGCGGCTGACGCACCTGCCCACGGGCATCGTGGTGCAGTGCCAGGACGAGCGCTCGCAGCTTCAAAACCGGCAAAGGGCGATGAGCATTCTCAAAGCGCGCCTCTTCGAGATGGAAGAAGCCAAACGCCGCGCTGAGATCGAGGAGAGTCGCCGTTCACAAATCGGCACGGGTGAACGCTCAGAGAAAATCCGCACCTATAACTTCCCCCAATCCCGGGTGACCGATCACCGCATCAACGTATCGTCTTACAACCTGGCCGCGGTGCTGGATGGCGATATCGAGGAGTTCATCGAAGAACTGGCAACCCGAGACGAGGCCGAACGCCTGGCTGAAGCCGGACTAGACAACTAACCCTTGAGTTCTGACGACCGCCAACTGACAATCTCTGAGGCTCTCAGGGAGGCTCAGAAGATCACCCGCCTTCACAGCGACAGCCCATCCCTCGACGCCCAGGTGTTGTTGGGGCATATCCTGCAAAAGCCGCTCTCCTGGGTCCTGGCGCACCCTGAAAGCCGGCTCTCCCCCGATCAACAAGTTACCCTCTCGCAAAGCCTATCCCAGCTAGAAAGCGGAACCCCCCTGCCCTACCTGCTCGGGCATTGGGAGTTCTACGGTCTGAAGTTCAGCGTCTCTCCGGCGGTGTTGATCCCCCGCCCCGAGACTGAGCTGCTGGTGGAGGCTGCGCTGTCATGGCTGCGCGCTCATCCCGATCAAAGGGCGGCTGCTGACATCGGCACCGGTTCGGGCTGCATCGCCGTCGCCCTGGCGAAGCACATCCCAGACTTGCATGTCACCGCCACCGACACCTCGCCCGAGGCGTTGGAAGTTGCCCAGGCTAACGCCGAGAAACATGCTGTGGATCAGCAAATCGAATTTATTCAAACCGATTTACTGAATGTTGAACGCTCATTGTTCGACGTGATCTGCGCCAACCCACCTTACATCTCCACCGCCACCTTGCACTCCTTAAAAGTGTACGGCCGCGAACCCACCCTGGCCTTAGACGGCGGCGCGGATGGTTTGAAGGTCATCCGGACATTGATGAAAGAGGCCCCTGAGCGTCTGGCCCCCGGCGGGCTGGTGGTGGTGGAGATCGGCGCTTCTCAGGGCCTCTCTGCGCTGGCCCTGGCTCAGGAAGCCTTCGCCGGTGCAGACATACAGATACTAACCGATTTAGCAGGACACGACCGCCTGGTGCGCGTTGAAACAAACCATGAAAATTGAGATCCTACCTACAAAACACCCTGAGGCGACCCGGCGCGCCGCCCGTGTGCTCAACCAGGGGGGGCTGGTGGCCTTCCCCACAGACACCGTCTATGGGCTGGCGGCAGCGATCTCCGATATCAGTGCCATTGAGAGGTTGTTCGAGGTCAAAGAACGCGATCAAAACAAGGCCATTGCGGTCTTGATGAGCTCCGCCAAAGACCTTGAAGGCGTGGCTGCGGACCTTAATTCATCTGCGTTGAAGCTGGCCGAACGATTCTGGCCCGGCCCGCTCACCCTGGTGGTCCCCAGGCACCCAGATCTACCCGATCTTCTCAGCCCGCTGCCCACTATCGGCGTGCGCGTCCCAGATCACCCCGATGCGCTGGTGCTGATGGACGTCACCGGGCCTTTAGCGGTGACATCCGCCAACCTCTCCGGTGGAGAAAACGCTTGCACCGCCAAAGAGGTCTTCGATCAACTGAAGGGGCGCGTCGATCTGATCCTGGACGGGGGGGAGACGCCGGGAGGGCAACCCTCCACGGTGGTTGACTGCACTGCTCCTGCACCAAGCGTGCTGCGAGAAGGGCCAATCTCATGGGAAGCGATGGAAAACGCGCTTAAAGAAGTTTGACATCGCTCATGAGGCTCAAAGCTGATTTTTAATTTGCCTTTATCTTCTTTTCATCTTCTCCTTATGTAGGTGCTTATAATAATAATTGCATTCTCCTCATACACTCAAACCGCCCCCAAGGGAAAAGGAGCCTTTCCAACGGGGCGGTTGGGTTTAACAGGGTTCTGGGGGTAAGAGATCATGAATCGAAATCGTCTGTCGCAGCACAGCCAACCGTTTATCGATGGAGCACCAATCCTATGTCCAACCTGGCAATTGCAAGGGCTGAGAAAGACGATCTCTTCGCCTACCACCCCCAAAGTCCGCTTGACCATGCACAGCGGGAGAACTTCGAAGGGTTGAGCTATTTCCCTGAGGACGAAACCTTGCGTCTGGCACTGGAGATCGACGAGTTCGGGCAAAAAGAGGAGATCGAAATCCAAACATCGACCGGGGATGTCCAGCACTACATCCGCTATGGGAAAATCCACTTCGATGTCGAGGGCGAACTGGCCTCATTGACGGTTTATCAAAGCAGTCACGGCTTTTTCATCCCCTTCGTGGACTCCCAGGCTGGGCGCGAAACCTACGGCGCGGGGCGCTACCTCGATCCAGACGTGCTGCCGAATGGCAAACTATTGGTAGATTTCAACCTGGCCTACAACCCCTACTGCGCTTACAACGACCGCTGGTCCTGCCCGCTGACCCCCTGGGAGAATCGTCTCAAAGTGCCCATCAAGGCCGGCGAAAAGAACTATCAAACAGAGAGCTGAGGTGACTTCCGATGAAAAAGACCCCGACAGCATTATTCTTTGGATGGGCCCTGAGCCTGATGCTCTCTGCCTGCACCGTTGCCACCCAGACCATAAAGATACCAGAAGCAGAGCCATCATCTACCCAGACGGACGCCGAATCCACCGAGGAGCGCGAATTGGAAATCGTCACTTTGCTGCCGTTCGACGGCATCCCAGCTATCGATGACCCCGACTTCTTGAACGCCAGCCAGGCCGATGAGGAATACGAGCCTGATGAGCTGGTCATCGGTGTGGAGTTCAATGGCGATGCACGGGCCTATTCCATCCCGCACTTATCTTCTCACGAGATCGTCAATGATACCGTCGGCGGCGTGAAAATCGCCGTCACGTGGTGACCGCTCTGCTTCACGGGAATCGTGTATTCCCGCATCATCGACGGAGAAGAGTACACCTTTGGCGTCAGCGGCAAGCTGATCATGAATGTGCTGGTGATGTATGACCGCCAAACAGAGAGCCTGTGGAGCCAGCTGCTTGGCGAAGCTGTGGAAGGTGAGTTGAAAGGCACCCAGCTTGAGTTCCTGCCCGCCTGGCAAACCACCTGGGCAGATTGGAAGGAAAAACACCCCGATACCCTGGCCCTGCGGAAGGGCTATTACGGAGGCAGGGACCCCTATGATGGCTACTACGCCTCAGCCAGCAGCGGGGTGATCGGCCAGACGGTGTTGGACGAGCGCCTGTACGTCAAAGAGTTCGTCATCGGTGTGGAGCAAAACGGCGAGGCGGCGGCCTACCCCTTCAGCGTGCTGAACAGCCAGCCCGTGGTGAATGACATCGTAGGTGGAGTCCCGCTGCTGGTTGTGTTCAACGAGGAGACAGGCACGGGCGTGGTCTTCAATCGGGAAAACGATGGCCAAGCCCTGACTTTCCAGGCCCAAGAGGGACTGACGCTGGTCGATGATCAAACCGGCACCACCTGGGATGGCCTGACCGGTGAAGCCCTGGAAGGGACTCTGGAAGGGTCAATGCTGACCCGGGTCAAGAGCACTTCTTCCTTCTGGTTTGGCTGGAAGGACTGGTATCCCGGCACGCGCGTGTACGGCATTGATGAAGGGGATGCTGTCCCCTGAACCCAGCAGTGCGACACACTTTTCCGTAAATAAGCTGAAGTCAAAACGCCGCATTCTCTGTATCGCTATCTCTTCGACTACGCTGCGCTCCGCTCAGAGATTTGATGTTTTCTTGTCCGCCGCGCTGGTTAAAAATGAAGCCCCGGCAATCTATGAAACGCCGGGGCTTTCTGCTTTTCAGATGAACGTTCCTATTCCATCGCAGGGAGATAAAGCTGTTCGGAATACTCCTTGACCATGCGTCGCATGCTGAACTGAGGGGCGAGGGTGCGAATGGAGGCCTTCATCCTGGCAATCCACTCGCGGGGCAAGTTGCCCTCCGACCGGTCGTAATATAAGGGAACGATCTCGTTCTCCAGGATATCGTAAAGGCTTTCGATATCCATCTGATCCTGAACATCGGGATCTTCATGATCGGTCTCATCGCCAATGGCCCAGCCATTCATCCCGTTGTATCCCTCTCGCCACCAGCCATCCAAAACCGAGAAGTTGAGCACACCATTGAGGGCGGCCTTCTGCCCCGAGGTGCCCGAGGCCTCGTTGGGTCGCCGGGGCGTGTTCAGCCAGACATCGACCCCCTGCACCAGGTAACGCGCCAGGTTCATATCATAATCTTCCAAGAAGACCAGGCGGCCGCCATTCTCGGCCCTCTTGACCGAGCGATAAACCTCCTGGATAAGCATCTTACCTGGATTGTCACTGGGATGGGCCTTCCCGGCAAAGACGATCTGCACCGGGCGATTGGGCTTATTGACCAACCCAAGCAGACGATCCAAATCCCGCAGAACCAGGCCGGCTCGTTTATACGTCGCGAAGCGGCGGGCAAAGCCAATCGTCAAGGCGTAAGGGTCTAGCAGCACGCCCGAGGCGATTACCTGCACAGGGTGTACGCCATCCTGGAGCCACTGTTCGCGGGCCCGATCGCGCATATAAAAAACCAGTTTGCGCTTCAAGTGCCGGCGAACCACCCACAACTCCTCATCGGGGATGTTCTCGACATCCTCCCAAAGATCGGGATCATCCAGGTGATTCACCCAATCGCGTCCCAAATAGCGGCGGAAGAGAACGTCAAGCCGGCGTGCCAGCCAGCTTCCGGTATGAATGCCGTTGGTTACATAGGATATCGGCACCTCTTCTTCTCGCTGGTCAGGCCACAGGAAATGCCACATCTTACGGGCGACCTGGCCGTGCAGCTCCGAAACACCATTGCGTCGCTCAGCGAAGCGGAAAGCCAGCAACGGCATACTGAAAGTCTCTCCCCAAGACATCTCGCGGCGCGCCAGGTTGATGAATTGATCGCGATCCAACCCGATTTCGGGCCACAGGTGAGAGAAGTATTTGTCAATCAGCCAGAGCGGAAACTCGTCGCTGCCCGCCGGCACCGGGGTGTGCGTGGTAAAGATGGTTGACTGGCGGATTTTCTCCTGGGCTTCTTCGAAGGCATGGCCGGCAGCAACCATCTCGCGGGCGCGTTCCAGACCCAAAAAGGCCGAGTGCCCTTCATTCATGTGCCACACAGTTGGGTTATAGCCAAGATTGCGCAGCGCACGAACACCCCCAATGCCCAGGATGATCTCCTGAGAGATGCGCGCTTCCAAATCGCTATCGTAGAGACGAGAGGTCAACTCGCGGTCTTCGGCGCTGTTCCCCTCTACGTCGGTATCCAAGAGGTACAGCGGCACCCGCCCAACATGAATCTCCCATAAACGAGCAAAAACTTCACGCCCAGGCAGTTCTACGGATACGGTGAGCGGGTCATCATTCTCATCGAGGATCGGCATGACGGGCATATCCTCGAAGCGGAGCCGCTTGAAGCGCGCTTCCTGCCAACCATCTTCGGTGATGTGCTGGGAGAAGTACCCGCGGGTATAGAGGAACCCTACTGCCACCAAGGGCAACCCTAAATCGCTGGCCTCTTTGAGATGATCCCCAGAGAGCACGCCCAGGCCGCCAGCATAGATGGGCAAGGTCTCATGCAAGCCAAATTCTGTCGAGAAATAAGCAATTGGAGAATGAATACGGCCAGGGTTCTCTCCCAAGAACCAGGTCTCTTCGGCGCGCATATACTGATCGAACATGCGAAAGATGCGGTCATAAAAATCCAGGTAGTGACGGTCCTGAGCAACGGCATTCAACTGGGGGCGCTCGATCTGGCGCAGAAACTGAACCGGATTATGGTATGTGCGCTCCCATAAATCATGATCGATCCGGCGGAACAGACGCTGGGCATCGGGCTTCCACGTCCACCACAAGTTGTAAGCCAATTCCCCTAGACGTCGAATACGGCGCGGCAAGCTAAAATGATTTACAGGCTCTGCTCGAAAGGATCTCATTCACATACCTCCCGGAAAAGATGTTTCTTTCGTCAACATAAAAATCACCCAGAATCGGCACGCAGCCATAACCTGGGAGACCATCCGGATATAATAGATTACCTTTTAATATCACTATTTGCTTGTTGGAAAGAACGCTTAATCTTACCATCCAAACGGTATGCTGACAAATTCAAGCTGAAGCTTCTGACGTTAACTGAACAAAGTCCGCTTGTATGATCTCCCTGCGAACGATAAAATTGGGCTTGAGGAGAAAGTAGAGAAGTAGACAAGTATACAAGTAAAGAAGTAGACAAATATACAGGTAAACCGGTATGTAAGTATGGTTCGCAATTCTATGTAATAATCTGCTTGCTCTCTCCATAACACCCCCATGACACAAGTTGTTCAACTCTTCGTAACCTGTCTGATCGACACATTGCAGCCCCAAATCGGCGAGGCCGTGGTTCGAGTGCTGGAGCGCGCCGGGGTCCGCGCCGCTTTCCCCAAAGACCAGACCTGCTGCGGACAACCCGCTTTCAACGCCGGAATGCGCGAGGATTCCCGCAAGATGGCCCAGCATACCATCGAGGTATTCGAGAAAACCTCTGGCCCGGTCATCATCCCCTCTGGATCGTGCGCGGCCATGATCCGGCATGGGTATGCTGAGTTGTTCGCGAATGACCCCCGGTGGCTGCCGCGCGCCCAGGCCCTGGCCCAACGCACTTTCGAGTTCACTGAATTCCTGGTGGATGAGTTGGGCGTCACCGACTTGGGGGCTCACTTCCCCGGGGAGATCACCTACCACCCCTCTTGCCACCTGCTGAGGGGCATCGGCGTGGATCACCAGCCGCGCGCGCTGTTAGCCCATGTGCGGGGCGCAGAACTCTACGAACTGCCACACGGGGAGGAATGCTGCGGCTTCGGGGGCGTGTTTTCCGTAGAACACCCCGAAATCTCCGCCGAAATGCTGCACAGAAAAATCAAACACATCGAAAACAGCGGCGCAGAGACCGTGGTCACCTGCGATACCGGCTGCCTGCTGCACATCAACGGCGGCCTTCACCGGCAAGGGAAAAACCCCATCGTAAAACACATCGCCGAAGTGTTAGACCAAGCTCAACATCAAACGAAAAACGCCCAATGAATCCCTTCCACACACGAATCAAAACATCCCTGGCCGACCCGGTCTTGCAGGCCGCGCTAGACGCTAACGCCGAAAAGCGCCTGCAAGCGCGGCAAAGCGCGTACGCTTCCCTGCCTGAGCCTTTGGAGACCTTACGTCAGCGCGCCCATGAGGTGCGCTCGGAAACCATCCGAAACCTCGACCGCTACCTGGGACAATTCATCTCCAAAGCCGAAGAAAACGGCATCATCGTCCACCGGGCGGCAGACGCTAAAGAAGCGCGCGAGATCGTGCTCGACATCGCTCGAAATTCATCCCAAAGCCGCACGGGAAAAAACGCGCCCACTCTAATTGCAAAATCAAAAACCATGGTCAGCGAAGAGATCGAGCTGAACCCGGCCCTGGCAGCCGCCGGGATGCAGGCCGTAGAGACCGACCTGGGAGAATACATCATCCAGCTGCGCGACGAGCCGCCCTCCCACATCATCACCCCCGCCGTGCACCTGCGCCGCCAGGAAGTTGGAGAGACTTTCAGCGAGAAGCTGGGCATCCCTGAAACTGACGACATCCCCACCCTGACCGACGCCGCCCGAGCAGCCCTGCGCCAGACCTTTCTGGAAGCGGATATCGGCCTATCGGGCATCAACTTTGGGGTAGCTGAAAGCGGCTCGCTTTGCATCGTCACCAACGAGGGCAACGGCCGCATGGTCACTACGCTGCCGCCAGTACACATTGCCCTGATGGGCCTAGAGCGCCTGGTGCCCACGCTGGATGATCTGGCCTTGATGCTGGCTTTGCTCCCCCGTTCGGCAACGGGTCAAAAGACCACGGTTTACACCCAACTGATCCACGGGCCGCGCGCCGAAGACGAAACCGACGGGGCGCGAGAACGCCATCTGGTGATCGTCGATAACGGCCGCGCCAAGCTGCGCGGCACGCCGCTCAACGATGCTCTGCTATGCATCCGCTGCGGGGCCTGCCTGAACGCCTGCCCGATTTTCCGCGAGCTTGGCGGGCACGCCTATGTCGGAGAGCGCGGCCAGGGCACGCCCTACCCCGGGCCGATTGGCTCGGTGGTCTCTCCAGGGCTGTTCGGCCAGGCCGAGTTCGGCCATCTGGCGCAGGCATCGACTCTCTGCGGGGCCTGTAAGGACGCCTGCCCAATTGATATCGACCTGCCGGAGATTCTGCTGCGGATCAGGGCCGGGGAAACTGAGAATGGAGCGCGAGGGACTGCGGGCATCGGGCTGCCTTTCAGCGCCCGGTTTGGATTACACCTGTTCACCTGGGCGGCGTCGAAAACATGGCGCTTCAGACTCACCCAGAAGGTGGCTGCCATTTTCAGCAGCATCCTGTCCCCGCGCGCCGCCTATATGAAGCTGCCAGCCTTCACAGGTTGGGGCTATGCGAAGGATTTCCCGCGCCCGGCAGCGCGTCCTTTTCGCGAACGCTTCAATTCGCACGAGGGAAACATAGAATCCGCTGAGGAAATCAACCGGAACGGAGTGACAAGCACCCCATCCGCACTCAAGGAAGAAGCAATTCCTAACATCCAACATCTAACCTCCAGATTTGAAGAGGAACTGACCCTCCTGGGGGGCATTTTCACGCGCTGCTCGCCCGACTCCCTGGCAGTCGAAATCCTGGCGCTGCTAAACGAGCGCAGAATCTCCGAAATCATGGCCTGGGAACAGGATCACCTGCCCGATGGTTTATTGGGTACGCTCCGAGAGCAAGGCATCCGCATCGAGCACTCGCCCCACCCCGAAATCCAGGCCGGGTTGACCGGCGCTTCGGCGGCTGTCGCCGAAACCGGGACGCTGGTCCAGTGCTCGGGGCCGGGGCGTCCACAATCCGTCTCATTGCTACCGGACATCCACATCGCCGTTTTACATGAGAGCGCCATATATGCAAACCTCCGGCAGGTTCTAAAGCTGCAGGAGGTCAAGGAAGTGCCACTGGTGGCACTGATCAGCGGCCCCTCGCGCACCGCCGACATCGAGATGACCCTGACGATCGGCGTCCACGGGCCGGGAGAAGTGCACGTTTTCTGTATTTAGGGGGCGCGTCGGCGGGCAAGGAAGATCAGGCCCATCACGGCCTCAACAGCTTGAACGTCGAGCGGGCCGTACAAATGGGGGAAGAGATCACCATCAGCAGGCTCCCAGCGAATTTCGGCACCCACGCGCTGGGGATCGATCCACAATAAAACTAAGTCGGGCACATCCGCATAAAAGCGGTTGACCACGTCCAACACCTGATCCGGCCGTGAGCAATGGATGAAGCCCTCGGTCTCCAACGAAGCGGCGCGGTACTCGCCGGCGGCCTGGGCGGCCTCCCAATCCCCCTGGGTACAGACGTGCACGATGAACCCGTTTGGCCCGGTGGTCATTCGTTTCAACCTCGCAAACGGTAGACCAGCAACCCCAGATATTCCTTCAAGGAATGGGTTGTACTGCTTAGATTAGAGGCGGTTGGGAAGAAATTGAATAGCTGCGTAAGAAAATGCGGCTCCCAGAGACGGGCCCAGCCCTCTTCGGTGATGTGATAATCCGTGGGGGCGGGGATGACATCGAAGCCCCGCTGCTCGAACAGCATCACCGACCTGGGCATGTGAAAAGCCGAAGTCACCAGGACAATGCGACGGATGCCCTTCTCCTGGAGGTACTCATAGCTGTAAAGGGCGTTCTCATAGGTATTGCGGGAGACGGATTCCTGCCAGATGGCGCTCTCCGGGACGCCCAACATCATCAACAACTCCGCCATCAACTGGGATTCGGGAACTCTCTCCCCAAGATAAGGAACACTGCCCCCAGTCACCAAAAGGTGGGGGGCGACCCCCTGATGATATAAATGCGCCCCATAGATGACCCTGTCCCCGGCACTGCCCACTTCGACGGTGCTGCGCGGGTATAGGGCCGGTTCAGTACCCCCCGAAAGCACCACGATGACATCGACCTCGGGGAATTCCTCTGGGGGCAGGTACTGCCATTCCAGAGTGCGCTCCAGGGCAGTGGCGACCCAGTTGTTGCCGGCGATCCAGATCACGGCGATGGTCAGGAGGATAGCGGCCCTCTGCCAGCCCGGTCTCTTGCGCAACAGCAGCGCCAAAACGAGCAGAATCCAGGTCAGCCCAAGGGGGTAGATGAAGAGAGGTAGGAATTTCGAGGCGAAAGAAAACATATTTATCGTGGATAGCGATCAGCGAGCGGCGAACCGATAGGAGATCATATCTCACGCCGATTCAACTGTCAAACAGAGTGGTTTTGGGGATCGGAGCCTGGCCCTGGGCCGAAACGAAGGGCTGAAACCCCCTGTCAATCTTCAAACTGACCGGGGAATCCCGACACATCCGCCCGCAAAACCTCTTCACCTGCCTGATTGATGCAGCGGCAGCCCAGGCGCACCCAGCCGCGGGCTTCATCTGCCTCGATCACCTCGGCTTCGGCGGTGATGGTATCGCCGATGTACACCGGGGCGAAGAACTCGAACTTCATCTCGGTAGCCAGGAAGGCCCACAGCCCCCCCAGGTGAGTGAGCAGGCTGGCAGTGAGCAAGCCGGGCACAATGCGCGTTTTGAAGGGGGTCTCCTGGGCAAAGGTCTCATCGGTGTGATAGGGGTTGACATCCCAGGTAGCGCCGATGAACAGCGAGACATCTCCCTCGGTGAGCGTGCGCGTAAAAGACGCTTTCTCACCAGTGGTGGGCGACTTGGGTATCCGTGGTGGGAATTTGGGTGTGTTCATTGTCAATTATTGTATTGTGAGTGATAAAGATAGTTTACGATCTGCTGTTGGATACTGGATATTGGTTACTGATTCAGCTCCCAGATGATGCGCAATCCATCCAGTGTCAGCCAGGGGGCGATGATATCGATCACATCCGTCTCGCGGGCGACGATCTCCCCCAGGCCGCCAGTGGCAATGGTCTTCATCTCGGGGCCGAGTTCGGCCCGGAAGCGAGCCACCATGCCCTCGACCAGCCCTACATAGCCAAAGAGCAAGCCCGACTGCATGGCATGAGTGGTGTTGCGGCCAATTGCCGAGGGAGGGCGTTTCAGGTCTACGCGCGGCAACTTGGCCGCCCGCGTGAAAAGCGCCTCGGCAGCAATGCCGATGCCCGGGGCAATCGCCCCGCCGAGATAGTCACCATCCGCGGAAATGCCGTCGAATGTGGTGCCAGTGCCAAAATCAACCACGCAGGCCGGGCCGCCATAGAGCCGCTGCACTGCGGCGGCATCGACAATCCGGTCAGCGCCGACGGCACGGGGATTCTCGTACAGAATACGCACACCGGTCTTGACCCCGGCATCAACTACCAGGGGATCGTGGCCTAAATAGTCCCGACAGGCCTGAGTGATATTGGCGGTAAGGGGCGGCACCACCGAAGCCAGGCATATCCCGGTGATACTTTCCAGCTCACAGCGGCTGTGTTCCAGCAAACCGACGATCTGCAAGCCGTATTCATCGGGCATACGCTCATGGTTGGTCGCCAGGCGCCAGCGCGGGCCGAGGGTTTCCCCGTCATAGAGGCCCAGGGTGATATTTGTGTTGCCGATATCGATTGTTAGGAGCATCGTTTTCCAACCTCTATCTTCCAACTTCTAGATTATCTATCAGCCGCGTTTTGCCCACACGGACGGCCATGGAGAGCAAGGCGCGTTCCACCGCACCCTGCAATTCACGCAAAGTTTCGGGGTGGGCGCAGGAGATGTATTCCAACTGGGCCAACGGCTCTGCATCGACCATCTCCGCGACAACGGCACGCAGTTTTTCGGCCTGACGCTCGCCTGCTTCGAACGCTGCTTTCGCCGCGCTCAGGGAGCGATAAAGCACCGTGGCGGCCTGGCGCTGCTCGGGGTTCAGGTAAGTGTTGCGGCTGGACATAGCCAGCCCGTCAGCTTCACGCACGATGGGACAGACGACGATCTCGATGGGGAAGTCGAGATCCTTCACCATGCGCTGGATGACCACAGCCTGCTGAGCATCTTTCTGCCCGAAATAAGCCTTCTGGGGCTGCACTCCATTGAAGAGTTTGGCGACCACCGTGGTGACGCCGCGAAAATGCGTCGGACGGCTGGTCCCTTCGAGCACCTGAGTCAGGTCATCCACAGTGACCCAGGTTTGGAACTCATCCGGGTACATCCCTTTCAGTGCGGGCATCCAAACCAGGTCAACGCCTACTTCCTTCAGCAATCCCAGATCACGCTCCAGATCACGCGGGTAGGCATCCAGGTCTTCCTCGGGGGCAAATTGGGTGGGGTTGACAAAAATCGTGGCCACCACCGAGGCGCACTCATCCCGGGCACGTTCAGCCAGAGAAAGATGGCCGTCGTGCAAATAGCCCATAGTGGGCACAATCCCCACATGCTCAGGGAGTTCAGCGCGGGCTGCACGGAGTTCAGAGAGGGACGTAACGGTTTCCATAATCAGCAGCTATCCTATTGGTTTATTGATCGCGACCCGTCGTCATCGACTTCACCAACAGCCACAGACTGCGATTGACCGGGGTATCGACATTGTATTTCCGACCCGATTTTACTACCGCCCCGCAGATGGCGTCGATCTCGGTAGGCGCGCCGCGGCTGACGTCTTGCAGCATCGAGGAGCGATTGCCGGCGGTGCGACGGGCGACATTTTCGGCGGCGGACACCGGGGCATCGAAGGGCAGGCGCACCCCCTGGGCCGAGGCCACATCAGAAACTTCACAGGCGGTCTTGCTCATCAAGGCCCGTGCCGATGGGCGGGCCAGCAACTCACCATTGGGGACGCGCAACAAGGCCGTCAGGGGGTTGATGGCGGCGTTAATCAGCAATTTACCCCAGATCAGAGCATCGAGATCGGAGGTGATCTCAATTTTGAAACCGGCCTGTTCTAAGATGCCAACCAACGGGCCGAGGCGGGGATGTGATCCCAGTGATATGATCCCCTCCCCACCGGGACGCACACGGCCTGGCCCCAGCAGGGTTGCCCCCGTGGTGGTGACTCCAAGCCCGACGCGCTGATCCCCCAGATATTTGGCTAAAATCTCTCTGTTGCCCAAACCATTTTGCAGACTCAGGGCAATGCTTTCGGGAGACAGGCACTCAGCCAACTGGCCCGCGGCCCGCTCGGTCTGCCAGGCTTTGACCAACACCAGCGCGAGCGAAGCTCCAGTGCAATCACGGGGATCATCCGTAGCCTTTACAGGATAGCTGCTCAGCGCCCCTCCAGCGTCCTCTAATTGAACCCCATCTCTCTGCAAGGCGGCCAGACCTTCTGCCCAGGTCCCCAGCATGGCAACTGAAATCCCACTGGCCGAGAGACGCGCGCCAAAGAGATTAGCCAGGGCACCCGTGCCAACGATCAGAACGTTTGAATCGATCATGGTCAATCCCCCAGCTCTCTCAGCAGCACCTCCCACTGGTCATCATCCATGGTGAAGGTATGCTCGGCAGCAGGGAAGGCCTTATCTTCCACATCCGCTTTGTAGGCCGCGAAAGCCTTATTCATCTCCTCGTGCAAACTGGCGTAGCGCTTGACGAAGCGAGGCGTAAAGCGGTCGAACAGGCCCAGCAAGTCATGAGTGACCAGCACCTGGCCGTCACAGCCTGCGCCAGCGCCAATACCAATAGTGGGGATTTCCAGGCGTTGGGAAACCAATTCCGCCAGGCGCACAGGTACGGACTCAAGCACAATGCCGAAGCAACCCGCTTCTTCCAGCACCAGGGCGTCATCCAGGAGCTGCTTTGCGCCCACGGCCGTCCGCCCCTGGGCGCGGAAGCCGCCAAACTGGTTGACGCTCTGCGGGGTCAGGCCCAGGTGCCCCATCACCGGGATGCCGGCCCCCACGATGGCGCGGATCGCTTCGACTCGTTCGCGGCCACCCTCGAGCTTGACCGCGTCCATCCCCGCTTCCTGCAGAAAACGGCCTGCGTTGCGCACCGCGTCGGGCACATCCGCCTGGTACGACATAAAGGGCATATCGCCGATCAGAAGCGCATATTGGACACCGCGGGCCACGGCCCGGCAGTGATGCAGCATGTCTTCCATGGTGACCGGCAGCGTATTTTCGTAACCCAGCACCACCATGCCCAAGGAGTCGCCCACCAGAACAGAATCGATCCCGGCCTGATCGATGGCCAGGGCTGTAGGGTAATCATAAGCCGTCAGCACGGTGATCGGCTCAGCGCGCTGTTTCTTCAAACGGAAAGAACGCGTGGTTATCTTTTGGCGCGAGGGGGGGGGATTAACAGGGAGCGTGGACAAGGTACCCTCCTTTCAGGTAGGGGCCTGATTCAGTGGACAGCAAATTGTGATCAGCTCGTCCCGGTCGCACGAGGCGATCCGGGCGGCGGGTTAATTATGCCGTAAAGGGAATAAGGTTGCAAGAGAGCAAATGGCAAGTGGGCAAATGAGCAAATAGCAAGTTGGCAGGCGGCATGTCGAGAACAGGGCTGGACTTCAGTTGCTCCTGGCCTTCAGCGCTTGCAGTTCGGCTTTTTCCTGACCGGAGAGGAAAGCGACTTCGAGGGCGTTGCGTTGGGCCTGGTGGATCTGCTCGAGGGAGAGGCCTGCAGCGGGCGCGGCGACTTCGTATTCGTAGGGCAGGTCGATGGCGCTGATGCCCGGGTCGTCGGTGTTGAGGGTGGCTAACAGGCCGCGCTCTAAGAAGGCCTTCATGGGGTGACTGGCTAGATCGGGCACCGTCATGGTCTGCACATTGCTGGTCAAGTTGGCCTCGATCCCGATGCGCTTCTCAGCCAGATAATCCATTAACCCCGGGTCGCGGATGGCGCTGACACCATGTCCAATGCGAGAGGCGCCTAACCCATCGATGGCCTGCCAGATGCTTTGGGGGCCGGAGGCTTCCCCGGCATGGGCAGTGATCCGCCACCCGGCAGCGCGCGCTTTGCAAATATGATCGACGAACAACTCTCCGGGATAATTCTCTTCATCACCGGCCAAATCGAGGGCAACGATGTGATCTTTTTGGGTCAGCAGCGCCGCCAGCTCTTTCTCCCCGGTCTCGGTGCCGTAAGTGCGGCTGATAATACCAATCAGATTGACTTTGATAGCGAAATCCCTTCGTCCCTCCTGAACCCCCTCAACGACCGCTTCCACCACTCCAGCGGGGTCAAGCCCGTTCGACTCGGCCATAAACCAGGGGCTGAAACGCAGTTCCACGTAGTCTATGCCTTCGTTCAAGGCGTCTTCGACGTTTTCATAAGCCACACGCCGGCAGGCTTCGTAATCCACCAGGGCCCCCACCATCCATTTGAACTTCTCAATAAAGGCCATGACACCGGGCCGCGGCTCCGTGATCTGAACATGCGGGCGCAGGCCTTCTACATCCCAAGCCGGGAGACGCAGACCGTGCTGACGCCCCAAATCCAGGATGGTCTCCAGTCGGACGTTACCGTCTAAGTGGCGGTGTAAATCAATCAGAGGGAAATTCGGATCGATCATAGTGTACCTAATCAATCTTTGGGTTTGGCTCTAACGCATTGCCAGGTTAGTTTTGTGTTTAAGAAGTTCAACTTCTACTTAACTATCTGGCGAAAACAAACTCATGCAGAGAAGTTGAACTTCTAGATTAGCTTTACCAGCACTGGTCAGGTTCACACAATCATAACCGAAATTTCACCCCCGGCAACCAGAATCCCGATGCAATCCTTGAGAGTTTACGGCGCACCCAAGTTGTTACCGGCCGCCCAATCACTCCCCAGAATGACCTCAACATCAAAGGGATAGCTCGGATCATACTGGTAAGAGATATTGCGTCCCTCGACCCCCAGCAGTGAAACCAAATACTTGACGGTGTAAGGGCGTCCGACGTGATCAATCACCGTGGTGTAGGTCTGGCTTCCAGCAGCCTGACGAACTTCGGCAACTGTTGCTCCTTGGGCACGCAGGTAATTGGCCGTGCGCCTGGCGATGTCAGGGTCGCTGCTGCCATTCTGCAGCGATATGCTGGCGGACTCCAGGGACATGCGTTCCTGCTCGTCCCCCGGCGCGAGGGGCCCAAGCGAGCCTGAAGTAGCGAATATCTCATCTCGCAAGACGCGGATTTTATCCGGGTAGGGGACCAGGACGCTCAACTCATCAGGCGACCAGCCAAAGGCAACATGACGAGTATCAATGACCTCGTGGCGGATGTTCTCATCGGGCACCTGTGAGGCCAACACGGCCAGCTTGATCAACTCATCCAACTGCATATTGGTGTTAACCCCGGAAACGAGTTCCTGGTAAAGCGTAGGGGCCTTCTCTATCAGCGTAGGCAGCATCTCAAAATCCAGAATGCGGTCGCGAATCCCCAAGATGACCTGCTGCTGGCGACGGGCGCGGCCAAAATCGCCATCTCCTGTGCTGCGATTGCGAGCGTAGGCCAGGGCCAAATCTCCAGGCAAGGTCTGAACACCCGGCCGGATGGTCTTATTATCGTCCCCAATGGGGTCCACTTCAATCTCATAGGGGATATCTAGCTTGACCCCGCCCAATTCGTCGATAAAGCGCACGAAAGCTCCGAAATCCACCACAGCATAGTAATGTATGGGAACACCGATCACTAGCTCAACTGTCCTGACCGCCAGGCTGGGCCCGCCAACGGCGTGAGCCGTGTTGATCTTGGCATGGATATAGCCTGGGATAGCCACCCACAGATCCCGGGGCACCGATAACATGCCCGCGGTTTTGGTGACCGGGTCCATGGTCAACAACATCATCGTATCCGAACGCGCTGCACCCTCGCCAGCAATCCAATCCCGGTAGTCAACGCCCATCACCAGAATAGTGACGCGTTCTTTACCATCCCAAGGGACGAGGGTGGGTTCCGGCGCAACTGTGTCCAGCGGCACCGGTGGTGGGGTCGGCTGGTCAGGCGTAGATGGGGAAGCGAGGGCTTCGGCGATGGTCTGCGTGGGATTTTGGGGGGTAAAACCGGCCACCGGAAGCTCTTCAGGAACAGAGGCTTGGAAGAATACCAACTCACGGGTGACGGCATAAGAGGTGGCACCCACAAAAGCCATTAAAATGAGCAATATCACCCCCAAGGCACATCCCTGGATCAACCTCCTGCGGCTCACTGCCGGTCTCTTTGGCGAAGATTTGGTTTGGTCGGGCTGCATAAGCTAGGGTGTGGGTGTCTCCGTAGGGAGCGGAGAAGGCGTCTCGCTGGGCACCGACGACGGGGTCTCTGTTGGAGCCGGCGGCGAGGTGGCGGTCTCTGTCGGGGATGGCAGGGGCGTATCGGTCTCAGTGGGGGGCGGGGATGGCGTTTCAGTCGCCGCCAGCGTTGAGGTCTCAGTGGGAATCAGGGTAGGAGTCGCACTTGGTGTTGGTGTGCTGGTCGCTGTCAGCAGACCCGACGTCGCTGTTTGGGTCTGGGTAGGCGAGGGGCCTACCGTAGGTGTAAGAGTTATGGTAGACGTGCCGGACGGCACCGGGGAGGGTGTAAACGTCCACGTAGGAGGAGAGCAAATATGCGCTATGTGGGTCAACGTCAAAGACACGCCCTCCAACTGACGGATAGCCAGGGCAGTCTCATATTGAACCTGCGCCTGACACCACTGTTCCTCAGCAGCCAACTGATCGCCGTAATGAATCAAAGACTGACGGTAGCGTTCCAGCGCAGTCCAGCCCGAGCCGTCGCGCAGGCCGGGCATCGCCGCCGCGATCTGGCCGAAATATCGGACGGCCTGCTCAGGGTAGGCCTCCCAATAGCCTAGAGCTGACAGGTAGAGCCGCGCCCAATCTCGATAATTGTTGGCGCTGTAATCCAACGGGCCGAAGCGTTCGGCCAGCGTCAGATCATAGATGCCCCCTTCGAGGTCGCCGAGAAGCAGAATCTTCTGTTCCCCACGGTTTCGCAGCGCGGTGAAGAGACTGTCATCCACTTCTACCACCCGGTAGTACAACTCTTCATCGCGCAGCACAAGCAGCGCCTCGATAGCCCCATCCCAATCCCCCGCCGCCAGGAGAGCATGGGCGCGGTTGAAGATCGAATCCACACCGCTGAGGTCGCGAGTGGGCGTGATGGTGATGGTGGGGCTAGATGTCAACGTCGGCGGGATCGAAGTAAAGGTAGCCGTGGCGTTCTGAATCGTCAAGATCTCACCCAGCAGGCTCCAGGCCAGAGGATAATCATCAGGAGCATGGGCAATCACATACTCAAACCGCTGGCGGGCCAGACCATATCGCCGGGCTTCATAGTCCTGAACGCCCAACTCGAATTGCTCCTGAACCAAGTCAACGCCGCTTACGTTTTGAAGGTCCGCTACCTGCTGCATGCCATCCTGATAGCCCGCCAAGGCGCCCATCGTCCCGGCAAAGAGTAAGAGCAGGACCACGAGGAGCCCGTACAGCAAGCGGATGGGACGATCTTTGCGCGGAGAGGGGTCAGGTTTACGAACCGGCTGGGTAGACATTTGGTTTACAAGGGCAGAAACGCGGACATGAAAGCAGAGCAACTATAGATATCTGCTCGTAAAATCGATTTGTCAATTATAATATCAATGTAAATCATAAAAGCAAAAAGGAGATGTGTATGAAGCGGGCGATCAACTATATTTTTGGGTTTATTCTTGGTGGGGTGATCGGTGCTACCCTGATCCTGCTGCTCACACCCTCATCCGGCGATGAAATACGCTCTCAACTGCAGGAACGTTTTCAGGGCATCCAACAGGAGGTCACGGCGGCGGCCCAAACCCGGCGAGCCGAACTGGAGCAGCAATTAGCGGCTCTGCGGAAGCCATAGCCACCCAATCTCTCTTAATAGATATCCCGACATTACATGCCGGGATACTCAGTCCAACTGGCAGGCGCTCAAAAACTTGAGGCCTGTCTTTTTATGGGATAATCTCGAAGCGATAAGCTGCTTTTTGCCGTGTGTAGCGGGTCGTGCCGGTAACCACCAGAACAACCTCTTCAACGTCATCACCAATCTCAAGGGGGAAATGAGCTACATTGTCCACACTCAGGGGGATGAAGTTTATCTCGATAGAATCACCGATTTCTATGGCTGCCAACCTGAAGGTCTGGGGCAAAATGTTGCGGATACGCACGAAACCAGCGGCATCCCAACCGCCAGAATCAGCTTCAAAGTCGGAGAAGTAGCCCATTTCGGGGATGGCGATATCATCGAGCAGCAAGCCTTCCCCGTTGACCGCGGCATCGGTGACATATTCAAAACGGATCAGCACCTGCTCGCCACTGAATTGGGAAAGATCGACCTCTTCCTGAATCCAGCTTCCATCGCCCCCGGAGAGGCCGTTGTACCCCCAACCATAACTGTTCCCAGAGGGGTCTTCAGCGGTGCCCGAGGGGGTGGTGATGATCTGCCAATGCTCGCCATCCAGGGAGACCTCTAGATAGAGATAATCATAATCCTCTTCGAGGTCGTACCAAGTCCAATAGGTGAGCGTCAGCGGGCCGTAGTAGTCCCTGAAATCGAAGCTCCTCGTGAGAGTCATATCGGATTCATCGCCCTTGTTCGACCAAAAGGCGTATTCACCGGAGTGGGCTTCAACCGGGAGCACGCCCACTTGAATTGACCCTTCAAAGTGCAGATCGTAAGTTCCCGGGCAGGTGATGCGGATATAATCCACGCCGTACTGGTGCACATCCCTCGTCAACATCTCCGAGGGGCAAGAATCGATGCGCTCTTCAACCGCAGGTGAGGGCGCAGTTGGATAATTGTGGTAGGTGTAGCGACCATCGGCGACGGTCTCATCTTGCAGGTAGGCGGCTACAATCCAATCCATGAAGAAATCATCCGCCTGAATGGGCGCTCCTGTAATGGGGTCCGTGATATCCAGCTCGTCCAGCACAGCATCAACGCTAGCGAGGCCATTCTGCGGGTGAGCGACTAATGCCTTGGTCGCATCATCTCCAAAGCGATCCAGGAAGTAATTCACAAAGAGGAAGGCCGCGCCATAGTGAGGGGAGGTGGCGCTGGGGTCATTGGGCCAGTCATTGAGCTGGAGGTCAGGGTTCCAACTGTAGAGGTAATCGAATCCCCCGATATCATAGCCATTGATGAAGGCGGCTAACTCAGAGAATCCTTCATTGAGCCAGGAGGCCTCATTGCGGTCCCGGTGCCAATGGATCATATGCTGGAACTCATGCGCCAAAACCCCCAGGGTGAAATCGCCGGAAAGCCTGAGATTGTCGGCGTTGAGCACAAAGGCCTCGTGAGCATTGGAATACTCGTGAGCCAGAGGATGATTCTCGTCTGCGGAAGAAAAATAACCGGCCAAACCATGTCCCAGGCCATCGGCATAGATAATATACAGATGAGGGTCACCATCGACCCCGGGCGTCCATTCACTACCAAAGAACTCCCGGTTGGTGGGATAAATCTTCGTCTCGAACGTCTCAACCAAGTCCGCCAGATCGTCCCGGTCAAAGGGAACGCCGTCTTCGATCCAGAAATAAACATGTTCGGTGACGTATTGCAAGGTGACGCCGATCTGGAAGTTCTCATTGGTATCCACATTGGTGACCCACATGACATCTCGGGCACCTACTTGTAATGGCGCTGCTGGCGGCGCCATGGTCAAAGGGATATTCTCCTTCCCTTGAAGGCGTTCGGCCAACTCAATCAAGTCGTTGGCCGGGACAACCGCCTCTTCCAAGGCATGAAGGGTATCCAAGGGCACCAGCGCACCCTCAACCATTTCAACTTTCGGAGAGCCATCCCCGGAATCGGATTGGCCCTCGATAGTGGGGCGCAAAACCACCGGGGTTTCCGTCGGCGGGCCCGCTTCAAAATCCCATACACCACCCTCCTGGAAGGATTGAAAGGCGATCCCCCCTGCGGCGACCAGGATGAAACACGCACAACAACAAAGAAGCGCGAACACCAAAACGAATAAAATGACTATAAAAGTACGATTCATTGTGATCTTTCGCCGTTCCCGGCCGGCCAATGCCAAATCACGATCATAAGAGCTACTCCAACAGGTCAGTGCGTATCAACGCCAGGCCGTACTCATTCCCCCAGAAAATCGAATAGCCGGGCAATTGATCAGCATAGGCATCTCCATAAAACTGCTGCCAGGCGATCATATCGCCCGGGTCCACGGCATTCTCCACCGCACCTGGCTTGATAAACTCCAGTATATAGTCCATCTCAAGCAGGAGCAGATCGGGCTGTTGGGCGTTTAGGTAATCATACGAGGCCAGCTTCCACTTCATCAGTATCTCATAATTGGGTTTTGGGGGCACATAGGCGGTGGGATCGCGATAGACCCTCAGCGGCATGTCGTCGAGATCGTGCTCAACCAAAAGCGCCTCAACCTCTTTGTAGAAGGCGATGCTCTGCGAACGTTCTTCCCGATGGAGCACATCGTTGTAGATTTCGATATCCTTTTGGATGTAGATCACAAACTGCGCCAAAAGCAGGATCATCAAACCCCATGGAAGAAGGCCTTGAACCCGGTTTTGAAGGTTTATCTGCCTCCAAACACTTGCCCCGAAAGAAATCCGCTCTGGAAACAGATGCACCAAACTCGACGCCAGGGGGATCACCACAGGCAAGAAATAGAGCGGGCGAATCGAAGAAGTGCCCACCGTGAGCAGGTACGGCAGGATGTACATCAAGATCATCAGGTTGATCAACCGGAAGCGCGACGAGGCAATCCCTTTGAACAGGCCCACAAACATCAGGATGAGCGTAAACCATCGGGCATAGAAGGGCCAGACGATGCGGTCGATCTTCTCGGCGGTCAAATTCCAATCCGGGTTGACAGAATAATATCCAATGCGAGTTTGCACAAACTGAAGTTGTTGCGTGGCGATGATCTCCTGGCGCACCTGGGGGATGAGCAGCAAGGGGTTGGAAACAACCAACGCAGCGGACATCACCACCAGGAAAGAGAGCGCTAGAAGTAAAGCGCGCTGCCAACGGATTCTTTTCGCCACCAGCCCCCAAAAAAGATAGACTGGAACCGCCAAAACAAAGAACGCGCCCGCATACTTGACGCTAAAGGCAACCCCACAAGTGACAGCGGCCAAGTAGAAATAGATTCCATACCGAAACTGATCCCTATCCACGAAAAACAGGGTAAGTACCACCAAGAGCATCGCCAAACTGTCTGGATGCCACCAAAAATTATTCAAGACAACAGCAGGGATGCAAAGCAAAAATATGAACAACCCCAAGACTCTGTAGATCGACTTCCCTCTGGTTTGCAGGCCAACCATCAAGGCGATGGAAACGATCATCGGAAGAACGCTGACCAACTGCCGCAAGAGCAGCATGGTCACGGCGATATTTCCCCCCCAATCAACGCCAGTGATCAGCCGATAAGGCAAAAGCATGACGGCAGAGAAGAGATAGAACGGATAACCATAGAAATAATGCAAGTAGACGAAGAAGCGCCGCAGCGTACCGTAGAGCGTCTCGCCGGGGGTCAGCATACGCAGCATGTGCTCGATCTGGGCGAATTCATCTTTCTCGAAGACCGCCAGCATGTTGACATTCGCCGCGCCGGTAAAATTGGGGAACACCATCAGGGCGAAGTAAGCTCCCCCCACAACCAACAGGCTAATCGATATCTTGCGCTCAAGTCCTTTTTTCATGAGTAGATTTCGGACAATCGTTTGTTCTGCTCAATCCCGACGTCAGGAGACGCCGGACTCCTTAACCAACTGCCGGGTGTGTACCCGCGCGCCGGCTGTTACTAACCCGAACAGAACCCACATATTGGGCACGGCGAAGGAATCAACCGAAAAGGCCACTCCGATAAAGACCACCAACCCTAACAAACCAGCCTGGCCAAAAAATCGGGCTTCGGGTTGCGCCCCCAAAAAGAGATACAGAGCACAGCCCAAAACCCCAACCAGAAAGGCCAGGAAAGCCGAGGTGCCTAATAAACCTGTCTCGGCCAAGACCCTTAAAAACATGTTCTTGGGCACCACGACCTGGTTCCTGCCCTCAGCCGGGGTGAGCTTAAAAAGCAGCTCCGGGGTAGGGAACAAAGGGCGATCAGGGAGTTTCTCTTCAAAAAAGAAGGTGAAATTACCTAAACCAATCCCCAACCAGGGGGCATCTTCGTAAATGCGGTAGGCGGTCTCCCAATAGGCGATGCGCTGGCTGACGGAGATGAACTGCAAATACGTCCCGGTGATATCGTCATCGATCCAATAACTCCACAGGCGGGAAAAATAGTTGTTCCCCGAACCAGCCGCAAACACGACGACCACCAGGATCAAGAGGACAAAGCCAAACTGAAGCCCGCGCCTGGCGATCAACCCCCAGCGGCTATCGCTCCGTCTAGCTTTGGGCGGTCGAAACAAGAAAGCCAAGAACAATTGCACGCCCCAGAGCACATAACCCGTACGCGAGTAAGTAAAGATCAGCACCACAGAAGCCCAGGCCAAGAGCAGCATTTCGAAGGTCAACCAGCGCCAGCGCCAACGGAATACTGTGTGATCGGACATCACTGCCGCAAACAGCCAGGGCATCAGCAAAAAAGCGATCTGCTCAGCGAACCAGCTTGGCTCGTAGGTCATGCCAGAGATACGAGTCTCGAACAGGCCGCGCACCGAGATGAAGCCTTGCAGATACTCTATCGTGTCGAAATATTCAGGCGTATAAAAAAGAATATACCCCGCCTGGATCGATCCCCATAAAAGGGCTATGGCAAAACCGGCATATAACCATCGAAGCGAGAACCTTAGTTCATCCCTGGAAGATGGGGCTACCGCGACGGTCAAGTAGAAGGCGACCCCTAGTCCCAAAGTAACCAGCATACGAGCGGCGCGCGCGGCCACGGTAATATTAATATCGGGGTCTATCCCTTGCGTAAAGGCATAGACCGTGCTGGCAAAAGCCGCCAACACAAAAGCTGCCAACGGAAACGCCGGTCGAGGGATGGGCCTGCTGAATAAGCGCGGCAGGGTCACCAGAAAGAGCAGGAGGATCAAGGGGTAGAGAGATAAGGGCCGCACTTCCGTGCGCCCGCCGATCCCGCCGGGGAAGAAGGGGAAACTGGTCACCGGCAAGGTGAACAGGAATACCGCCCAAACGACTTTTTGAGCCTTGGCAAGCCAGGATGAAGGCACTATTCTGCTCCCCGATGGGTGAAGCGCACCAGCCCGATGAGCAGCCAGGCTACAACCAGCAAAGTCCCACCGACTAACATCAATGTGCCCGAGGGCCGGACATCTTCAACCCCCGGTGAAATCTCTTCTGACAACGTTACGTCCATCGCCGCCGAAAGCCCAAGACTCTTCTCAGCAGATTCAGCGTAGCGCGCAGATAGCGCCTGGTGTTGGTTCTCCAGGTATTCGATGCGCTCAGGCAGACCCCCAAGGTCGCTGTCCACCACGGAGAGGGCGCGTTCCACCCAGAGCAGGTATTCATCTGAAGAAGCCTCGGGGGCAGGATAAGCATCGAGCAGGGCACCCCAACCCGGGTGCCAGTCTGCGGCGCGTGCGACCTGGGATAACAACAGCCAACGGTCATAAGCAGTCCACGGCTCGTCAGCCGCCTGATCTTCCAAAGACAGCCAGGCGCTTTCTAGTTCCGACTTCACCAGAGACAGCGTCTGAAAACGAGCCAGGGAGTCGGTCAACTCATCGGCGGCTGCCACTAAAGAAGCATCAACCGCCACAAGCTGGCGGGCATGACTGAGCCCCTCGTTCACCCGCTCATCAATGACCTCAGCCCAGGTTTCGAGGGCCTGGATCGCCAGTTCTGGGCGGGAGGCTTCAGCCGCCAAGTGCCAGCGGCCCGCGTTCCGCCAGGACCCGCGCAACTGAGCAGAAAGCTCCGCTACGGTTATGTCCAGCCAATAAGCGTCCCGGGCCTGCAACCTTTCCAGGGTATCCGACAAAAAATCATCGGTCAACGCCAGTTCATTGAGCTGCTCCATCTGCCAGTTCTTGTAATCGTCAAGATTTCTGAGCTCGTCCTGAGCAACCTGGACGATATACCTATCGCGCGGGCCCCGATAGGCATTGATGCCAACGTACAAATCCAGGTCAGCGCGGTATAAGGGCGGCAGGACCTTGCTCGCCCCCCACCCCAAGAAGGCCCCCACTAAAAAACAAGCCGCGATCATGTACCAGCGATGCGTGAGGGAGAAAATCAGGTCTCGCAAGCTCGGTTCATCAGTCATAGTTGGGATTCTTTCTTATCTGCAGTACTTTTTTCAAAGAGGATGTCTCACGCACGCCACGCTGTACGGCTCTACGGGCAGGCGCAAAGAATCAGAGAGAACTTTGCATTACAACCCGGCGTCTTGGCGTGAGGTTTCACCGCACAAGGCCTCTCGATACCAACAGAATAGGAGGATTCTACTCCATCTCAAAGGATTCAAGCAAATGCTGATAGACCCGCAGTGTAGCACGGTTGATCTGCTTGTGCGTGAATCTCTCCAAGACGATCTCACGGCCCGCAGCCCCCATTCTCATGCGCAGCGTTCGGTCCAGGCCAAGCCGTTCGAGGGCCTGGGCCAGCGCCAAGGGATCATTGGGGGCGATCAACAAACCATTGTGCTCGTGTTGGACAATGGAACGGCAGCCAGGTAAGTCAGTAGCTACCACGGGGCGGCCACAGGCAGCAGCTTCCAGCAGCGTTGTCGGAACACCTTCCCCATACATAGTGGGCAGGGCGACGATATGGCACTGGGCGTAGACGCGCTCCATATCCTGCTGCCACCCCCACCACTCGATGACCCTCTGGCGGTGCCATTCCTCGAGCAGGTCTGCCTGCAACGATTTGGGATTCCCGGGATCAGGCTCGCCCACCAGTACCATGCGCACCGGTAAGCGTTCTTGCAGAATGCGGGCCGCATCCACGAACACGCCGACCCCTTTATCCCATAACGTGCGAGCAGCCATCACGACCGTCAAAGGGGCTTCATCAGGTTCTGGCGACGGCGCAAAGCGCTCAGGGTCTGCCCCAACGCCCTCGATCAGGCATCGTCGTTCAGGCGACACAAAGCCAGCCGCACCAAAGAAATCGCTATCGGCTTGATTCTCGAAGATCACCATTGACGAGGCTTCCTGCAAGGCATAACGGTAAAATGGGCGAATGAGGCCCCGTATCAGGTGAGACCTTCGATCCTTGGCTAAGAACACATACCCGCGCCCCGAAATCGAGTTCACCACCCCAGGAACCCCCACCAGAGAAGCCGCTAAAGAGCCATACAACACCGCTTTGATGGTGTGATGATGAACGATATCCGGCTGTTCGCGGCGGTAGATACGGAAGATATGGATGAGTGAAACCAACTCAAGCCATGGCAGCACACTTCTGCGTCGAAGCCGCCACGGAAACCAGGAAAAACCCTCCTCCAAGAAGCGCTGAGCGTACTTGCCGCGAGGAGACACCAAAACGATCTCAAAACCTTGTTCACGAAGATGATGAATCAAGGCATAGCGGAAGTTATAGAGATACCAGTCGGTGTTCGCAGTGAGGATGATCTTCGGCATGGACAGGAGGGGGAGAATTGGGGATGGGTTTCTATATCGACCTGATTTTATCTCATTCGAGCATACAGGTGGCGCAGGCGTCGCTCCATCTCAGGCCAATTGTACTGGCGTTCGTAGGCCCGCCGCCCATTGGCGCCCATTTCACGGCGCAATTCTACATCCTCTCCCAACCTTTGCAAGGCCTCCTCGAGTTCAGCGGGGCAACCATACTCCACAACTAAACCACAATTTTCCTGGGAAACGATTGTGTCGATATGGGTGTGCTCAGCGACGATCACAGGCTTAGCCAACATCATGGCTTCGAACAATTTATTGGGGCTGGCATAGCGATGATTGGGCAGCGCGGGGTCGTATAGCGCCAATACCGCATCAGCGGCATGGGTGAGCGCCAAAGCCCGCTGATATGGAACCCGGCCATGCCACGTTACATTGGGTAAGCCTTCGACAACTTCCAGAATCTGCGCTTCGTCACCGCCGAAACCGGCCAGGTCCAAATGCCATGTGGGATGCGCGCGCAAAAGCGCCAAAACATCCAGCAGACCGCGTTCGATTTGCAGCAAACCCACATAAACCAGGCGTAATCCCCGCGAGGGGTGGGGTTGCTTCTCATCCCCAAAGGGATGGGCAACATCGTGAGGCGTGTTGTAGATCACCACGCCGTTCGATGGCGGGGCAATACCAATCTGCGCCCAGCGAGAATCGCCCGAGACGATCAGGCCATCCACGAATTTAATCACCAACAAGTCAATAACCCGGATGAAGCCTCTAATCCATCCGGGCGTGGCCCTCAGGTGATCGGCATAGAAATCGAAAATGTCATAAATGACTTTCTTCCCCCAAAAAAGCTTGCAGACCAGCGCCGGCAAGACTGTATCGAAGTCACAGGCGTGGATCAGTTCATATTCACGGCGGTGAGCAACCAGCCAGCGCAGCAGGGCCCACTGCCACCGCAATAACGCCGGGAAATTCCCCATTCCCGTAGCGTACTGAGCCACGAGGGGCAGCCGAAAGCAGGGTGCCCCAGCTACCTGGGCGCGCGCAGGCAGATTCCCGGTACGATCCCAGCATACGATGCTGACATCGTAGCCAACCTCGGCCAATGCCGCCGCCGCTTTTTCTACACGCGGGTCTGGGGCGACGGGATTAGACCGGCAAAACAAAACTCCACGCTTTGCGGTATTCGACATAGTTGTTGTATTACAACGCTTGCTGGTACTGGCTAATCACCCCAGAAGCTTCTCCACGAGCGGCAATCTTCCCCCCCTCCAACCAAATAGCGCTTTCACAAAAGGCTGCCACCCTGTCCATGCTGTGGGTGACCAACACAATGGTCGTGCCATGCTCCTGGAAGAAGCGCATACGGCCCAGGCACTTCTCTTGAAATTGGGAATCGCCGACCGACAGGACTTCATCCACCAGCATAATATCCGGTCGTACGCTGGTCGCTACGGCAAACCCCAGGCGCGCTACCATCCCCGTGGAGTACGTCCGCAAAGGGGCATCGATGAACTCATCGATCTCAGAGAAGGAGACGATATCATCGAAATGGTCGATGATCTCCCTGCGGGATAACCCCAACAAAGCGCCGTTCATGAAGATGTTTTCTCGGCCGGTCATTTCGGGATGGAATCCCGCCCCTAATTCGAGGAGCGGCGCGGTCCGCCCCTGTACAACCACTCTCCCCAAAGTCGGCTTGATCACCCGAGCCACCACTCTGAGCAGGGTGCTCTTCCCGGCACCATTGCGACCGATAACCCCGAAAAACTCCCCTCTGGGCACCTGGATACTGACATCATTCAACGCCCAGAAGGTGTGATACTGCAAGCGTCTCTGCAGCCATCGGATGGTAAATTCTTTGATCCCGGAGAGTTGTTCTCTGGGGACGCGGTATTGAACAGAGACACCTGCAACCCGGATAGCAAGATCGTCATTCCCATGAATGGGGTATGCCGTCATTGGATTGCTCATAAACGGTAGGCGTATTCACTCGACCTGGCGGTAAAAACCATGCCGCCGATCAAGAAGGTCGCCAATGCGAATCCCGCTGCCGGAAACCAGATTTCCCACCGAGGGATACCCCCGGTCAACAACGGCTCCCGGAAAGCCTCCACATAATAATAAACCGGGTTTATTCGGAACAACCAATGCCACCCCTGGGGAACGATTTCAAGAGGGTAAATGATCGGTGTGGCGTAAAGCCAAATGGTCAAGAGCACGTTGTATACCGGCAGCATATCCGCAAAATAGACCGCGGCCGTGGAGAGTAGTAAGCCCAGGCCCAAGGAGAAAATCGACAGGAGCAGCACCACCAAGGGCCAGGTGAGCAAAGCCGGGCTCAGCCTGACGCCCAGAACCAGGGCGATCAACAGCAGCGGCAGTAATGAAAGCAGGAAATTAATTAGCCCCGTGCCGATGGCCGCGACCGCAAAGACCGATTTTGGCACAAAGATGCGCTTCATCAATTCACCGCTCCAGATCATCTCACCCATGGCACCGCTGGTCGTGGTCGAGAAGAATATCCACACCAGTTGCCCGCTCAAAACATATACGGGAAAGTTCTCTATTTGCACCCTAAAGAGCTGGGAAAAAACCACTGTGAGCACGATCATGGTCAAGAGGGGATTCAGCATCGTCCATACCACGCCCAAAACCGAACGCTTGTAGCGAGTCTTTATCGCCCGGGCCACAAACTGTATCACCAGCCCCCGGTAAGCCATCAATGCCTGAAACTCCTCCACAAAGGGATGAACTTCGCTGGCTGAATCATAAGAGTTCATGGAAAACTGCTTCACGGAGAACTACCTACTCCTTCGAGGAGAATCGATAAAGGTACACATCTTTCTGACTGTATTCTAAACGAGTATAACGGGTAAAGAAATCATCATTCAGGGCCGGGGAGGTATAAACATCCGGGCGGTGCTGCTGCTCAGGTGGGTATATCAAAATGTAATCGTAGCCCCCCTGTCTGAGGTTTTGGGCCAATTCATCCGCGGTGGTGGCGTGAAAGGTTTGATGGGCTTCTTTGGAAAAGAAAACGCCGTATATCTCTGAATCGGTGTACAGCCTGAGCTCATTCCCCACAGAGAGCACTTTGAAGCGTCCCTGGTGGTCCAGATGCTCGAAAGCGCCAAAGACCGGCAAAACGCGATCAACAAATTGCTCTGGGGTTTCTTCGCCCAGCCAGACCTGAACAGGGTAGCGCTCTGGAATCTCCCACCAGCGCACTGTGAACGCCAACCGGGTCGAAAACAGATAAACCAACCCAAGCAAGAGAAACGCCGCTCCCAGGGATTTGCGCCATTGAAACAAGTGTCGGCCAAAGATCACCACATTCAAGGCGCCCAACACACTGAGCAACGGGTAAAGTGGCATCAGATATCGGGCATTTAATCCAAACCCGAAGAGCAGCGCCATGGCGACAAAAGAAGCCAAAAACAGCACCCAGCGCTGTGGCCACCGTTTTCTTCCTTGAGAGCGCCGCCCATAAAACCAGGGCAGGCTGAGCATGGGCAACGCGCCTAGTACAGCTCCAGGGGCTTCGTGATAATAGTGATGAGAGTCAGCTATTCCCAGCCAGGGGAATAAGAGAACCCCCTGGAGCGTCTTCAGCGTGGGTTGGAAAACGAAGAAGTTTCTGTCGAACCACTCAGCGCTTTGAAAAATGGGATTCAGATTCGGAAAAACCGGGTTGCCAGTCCAAAGCCAGTCACGGATCAGCCAGGGACTCCACAACAACACAATCGGAACTGCTATCCTGGCAAAAGGCCTTAGACGCTTCAAAGACAGTTTGCCCTCTCGATGAGATTTCACAAGGATCAGCCCCCAAAAGGGCAATAGCAACCAAAGGGCCGTCAGCTTGGTCCCCAAAGCCAAACCAGAGAAAATTCCAACCAGGAGAAGCCACCGATCCCCTTTTCCCTGAGACCACAGAACAGCAGCGTGAAGGGCTGAGGTGACGAAAAGGGCGACGAAAACGTCAACATACGTCGTGGCAGACTCGATGCCAATAATCGGCATCGAATATAGAATCACCGCACCCACCACACCCACCGTGCTGTTCGCTAAGCGTTTCCCAAGGTAGTAGGTTTGGATTACAAGAAGGACTCCGGCGGCAAAATTGATCAGCCCCGGCAAAGGTTGATCCCCTAATACAAAGGCGATCAGATACAGCATTTCCCCATAATGTGCGAAATAGGTTTGGAACGACTCAGGGAGTTCGACCATGCGCCCCGCTTCGAGATACCTGACGGGAACGGCTAAATGATAGCTGACCGAGTCATAGCGGACAGCCGGGGCCAAAGCCCACAAGAAACTCCCCACCGCGACGATGGCCAGTAAACTCAAACCCAGAGCGGCCAGCCCAGAATTCGGAATAAGTTTTGGCCGCCAGCGAATGAAACGAGGCGCGTATTTCCAGATTCCCCACAGCGCGAGGAGAGAGAACAGCCCATAAAAGAGTTGCTTATGATAGAGGCCGATCAGCCCCAGGAAGAAGGTCAACACCACCCAGACGCCCCACCCCAAAACGACCGCCAGAACCGCCCGCTCACCGGCGGGAATCCGCGCGGGCGTGAAAATCCGCTGAAGGAGGGCTTCTCCAATACACCAACTGACCCAAAGAAACCATGTCAGCAGCAGGAGGCTCACAGCGAGGTGCGGCGTCTTGAGCGCGACCAGAACCACCAATCCAGCCATACCCCAGGCCGAGATCGTCAGCCAACGGAATCCCCTGAGCAGGAGCAAAACGCCGACGACCACAAAAACGGCCAGATAACCTAAGGCAATGAGCGCATCTTGTTCATAAGCAGCGTAGGGGGGCATGGGGTTGAGGAAGGTAGAGATTGAAAACCAGATGCTGGCGATTAAAGCAAAAACGACCCCTGCTCCCCTTAAACCTATCAGGCTGATTCTCTTATGCGGAATCATTCACCCGCGCTAACAAAATATCGATCAGGGGTTTCGTCGTGCTCTCCCAAGCGGCAGAAGCAAGGAATTCTTGAACTTCTTCATCGGTTAAAACGGAATTCTTATCGATCAAAGCCTGATCGATTTTTGCAACAAACTCTCGTGGCGTCTCCGCACAAAAGACACCCGGCCAATCTTCAATCTCCTGTAAGGGCACCGCCACGACCGGCTTCCCCATGGCCAGGTACTCCAACACTTTGAGCGGTCGCACGGCGTGGGTCAAAGCGCTGACGCGAAAAGGCAAAATCCCCACATCGAAACCAGCAACGTGCCGCGGGATCTCTTCATAATCCACGGCACTCTGATAAGTCACATTGGATAACCGCTTCAGGTGCCGAATCTCAATCGAGGCTTCCCCAAGCAAAACAAACTCATAATTGGGCCGCAGGTTGGCCACTTCAGCCAACAACTCGTCATCGAACCACTCCGCAATGGCTCCGTGAAAACCGATCCGGGGCTTCTCATCTTGACGCAGGGAGTCCCCAAATGGCTTCGAAACAGCCGGGTGGAAATGCCCGCGGTCGACTCCGTTGGGGATCAACTGCACATCGGGGCGTCCCGGTTTCAGACGCTGGTACAGAACCGTCGAAGAGGTGATCACCAGGTCGGCTTCTTCGAGCAAGCGCCGGTGATGGTCAACGGCCCGCTCCCCTTCGGGCAAATCTCGATCGGATGTCTCGTGGATGCTGATATCATCCAAAACATCGTAGACAATGAAGGGATCATCAAATTGATCCAAAGTGGTGTACGTGAAGGGATAATAGACGAAAACCAGCGGGCGGCGGATATTGATCTCATCCTGAGGGCCTAAAATGTGTACCAGGGGATGCAGGTCTGGTACACGCCGGGTGGGGTTCCCCCAGAACGTCTCGATGCCCGCCTCAGCAAGCTGCACCGCCAATTGATGAGGGCGTTGCTTGATCCCTTCCCAAGGAATCCCCGGTGCGACGGGAAAATATGCCACCTGGGGCTGATGTGTTTTCCCCATCGTCAAATGTCCCGATAGGATCTGCTCCCACTTGGAGCGCCAACGCTCCAATGAAAACGATGTAGCAACCTGGCGACCGCGCTCAGCTAACCCCCGACGCAGTTTAGGGTCTTCGATGAGTTCTACTAATGCCCCTTTGAGCGCTTCCGCCGATACATCAATCAGCAGCCCATTGTAACGGTGCAGAATCAGGTTCGGCAAGCCGCCCACGTTGGTAGCAATCACCGCGTTCCCGGAAGCCAGCGCCTCTAGGCACGATAGTGATGTCCCCTCGCTGTGGACAGTGGGTACAATGGTGATATGGGCCTGCTGATACGCCTGGGGCATCTCACCCGGGGGCAGAACGCGCCACTCAATCTGCCCCGGATAGCGGGCGATCAATTCACCTATATAGTCGGCCTCCTTTTCGTCCGCTCTGCCGACAAAATGAAAAGCGACCTGAGAGTAACGATCCAAAATTTCCGGCAGCACCTCTACGACCAGCCAAAAGCCGCGCGGCTGGTAAAGGCGGCGGGGATACAGGATAACGATCTTCTGATCGTCCGGGGCAGGATTGAGCTCGAAGGCATCGGTATCCACAAAATTGGGGAGGTAAACGAACTTATCTGCCACATCAGCCGCGCTGGCACGCATCCAATTTATAGTGTTCGTATCTACCGAGACGATGGCATCCAGATGCTTGCACGAGTCAACAACGGCCTGCATGGCGGCCCTATCGGCCTGAAAACCGGGATAATCCCAAAAGACCCCGTGGCTGATCCCAATAGAACCGGCTTCCCCAGAAGACACAGCCAATGAAAACGGAGAATAGATCGTTAAGGCTTCGGCATGGTCTAATCTCTGGAACTCCGCCGCCAGCCGCTCTGCATCCCCGCCGACATCGATCCCCGTGACCCGCAAATCCTGATAATAGCGCACCCAATAGCCGTTCCCGCACTGATATACCTCCGGGTAATAGCCCCACCCCCGGATCAGCCGCGCCAGTTCAAGCACATAACGCTCCGCGCCCCCATAGTACATATCATTGCCGTCGAAGTCAAAGAATGTGTATGTGAGCACGGCCACCCTTCTTTCAAGGGGGATGGCTGGATGACCTGGTGAAACCGGCGCTTGATACGATACTTCAGAAGGGACTTGCTTGCGAAAGAGGTGGCGAACTCTCTTCAGCATTTTCTTGAGCTTAACCGCCTGGGAGATCAGACCCAACCTTGTGAAGAGGCGAATTAGAAAGGTGTGGAGCCGCTGTCTAACATTTGGCGTGGGAGGCGGTCGAAGGGCTTCGACCTGTGCCCGGAGCTGCTCGATCTCCTGAATCTTGCCCATGAGCACCGCGGTATGATCGTGCTCGATCTGACGAACCACCCCTGCCTGATCTATGGCGCGCTGCCGCTCAAATTCCCTGATCCTGGCAGCCAGGGCAGCCGTATTCTTCCTTTCGATCTCCTGCAATTTCTCTTGAAAGGCACGCGCATTTGCCCGTTCAACTTCCTCAATCTTTTTCGCCAGCACCGCCGCGCTCTGCCCCTCAATGCTCCGGATGCGCTCGACCAGCTGCTTTTCAAAAGCCTGAACTCTTCGATCCATAGCAGCCGCGTTGCGCTGCTCAAGCTCTTGATATCGTTCTGCCAGCGCAGCCAGGCTGTGGTCCTCGATCTCTTGAACCTTTTGCACCAGTTCAACGGTATTGGTTTGCTCGATGCGCTGCATCTGAGACGACAAAGCTTCCAACTTGTAGAGGAATTCGGCGCGCAGCGACTCAGCTTCCCTCTCCTTGCCCACCTGTAAAGCCAGAGCATCCGCCAGGGCAGCCGTGATGGTTTCGACATCCGACGAAGGCATTTCCCCGGCTGCATGGGCAGAAGCGCTCCATCCTTTCGGGACAGGTACATCAGAAACACCCCCCAGAGCCGCCACTAAATAGCTCGTCTGTGCTTCAGGCAGCAGCCCAGAGCGATGGACCTGGAGCAACAATTCGCTCAATTCAGGGGAAACGCCTTCCAACCCGGCGATCAGGCTTTCCGTCCAGGTGCTCCCTAAATATCTGCCCCCAAGGTAATGCAATCCAGCCGCTTCAAAGGCCCCAGCAAGATCAATAGAGGGAATCTCCTTCCCAAAGGGCCACAAACCCTGAGCGGTCTTCTGGATGCGCCACAGCCAATACCAATAGTTGTGGAAATTGGGCACAAGCACGAGCACATACTGCTTGCTGCGGCTGGCCATGCCCTGCAACAAAGATACCTGTTGGTCAAATGGGTAATGCTCCAAGACGCCGGCATTGAAAACCAGTTCGAACTCGGGTTTTCCGGGCTGAAAAGCATCCTCTACCAGAAACTCCGCGGGGACATCCGCCTGGGCAAAAATCCGGCGCGCCTGGATGATAGCCTCCGAGGAGAAATCGAGCAGGGTCACATCATATCGACTGGTTTTAGCCAACGCCAGGCTCTGAGTCCCCGCGCCGCAACCCGCCTCCAGAATGGAACCCCCATCAGGCAGCAGGTCGGCGACATGATCTACAAACTCGTCGCGGAACCGGATGATGTTCTCATCCTCCTCTACTGAAGGAAGAGAAGCATAATAGCGATCCCATTTTCGGCGTTCTTCGCCTGCGCTCGTCACAGAAAACAGCTCATTTTAGAGATCAAAAACAGTCATCCAAGAGAGGGTGATTTCTCCAGAGAAAGGCACTACTCTGTAAAGTAAATTTGCATGCAATTAGCTCCCTGAGCGGAGGAGCAGAAGCGTCCTTCGACTTCACAAGTTCCGCTCAGGATGCTTCTGCTCCAAAGTCGAAGGGGCGGTGATCAGCTTCAACTTATTTTGTTTACGCAACACTCCCGCCCGCACCTTGGGGCCCTGAATGGCAACTCAATTTATAGAACACACCCTGCTCATCTGGCGATTTAAACATAAAGCTCATTGGCAATACATGAATTGACATCACCCACAGATTATATTACCAATGAACCCTGGTCGCCGGAGTCCGGGATTTTCAGCGGAACATGCTGCGACGACGCCAATTAATCAGCGGAGCCAGCAGACGGCGAATGAAGTACCGGATATATATCCACGAAAACCAGCTCCCACCATCCCGGCGGTGGATGCGCAGCATTTCCGGCCAGCACCGCTCATCATCGACGATGGTTTTGGCATCATCATGCAAGCGGAAGTTCGCCCAGGTATGGCCGGCGTAATAGCGAATCTCTGTGACCTGAGCCAGACGCACCCAGAGATCATAGTCCATGGCGAAATAGTAATCCGGGTCCAAAGGGCCAACTTCACGCCACAAGTCTGCTCGCCAGAAAGCGGCTTGCTGGGGGATATAAACGCCTCCTCGCCTGAGACGCCGGTAGCTGGTCTGCTGCGCATTGAATGCCCCGATCACCTGCCCATTTGCATCGATAAAGTTCGCATCCCCGTAAACCATGCCAACTTCAGGATGCGAGCGCAGAAAGTCCACCGCTTCAGACACCGCCCCTGGGAGATAGGTGTCGTCAGAGTTCAACCAGGCCAGGATCTCACCTGAGGCATGGGCAAAGCCTTTGTTTATCGCCGCGGTCTGACCCTGGTCGGGTTCAGAGACCCACCACGCCAAGCGATCTTGATAGCGACGGATGGTCTCTACGCTGCCATCGGTGGAGCCGCCATCCACGACAATGTATTCAAGGCGAGGGTAATCCTGCCCCAGTACTGAGAGCATGGTCGCTTCTAAGTATTTCTCCTGGTTGAATGAGGGGGTCACAACCGTAACCAGAGGAAACTCAGCCACCGGGCCGCTCCTGCCGGTCAAGTCTCAATCCCGGCCATGTTCCCAGACGCGGATCATCCCCCAAATCCGGCCCAAAGCGCGCCTTGATCGCGTAATACCAATCCGCTACACCGTTCAAACCCAACAAGCACAAAAGCGCGTAGGGAATGCGATGCCAAAAGAATCTAATCAGGCGCGGATCCCCTATGGCAGCGCGGAGATAATCACGCAATGCTAACCCCGGCATCCCACCTTCGAGCAAATAGCGGCCGCTGATTCGGTACGCCCCACCCCAAATTCGACTTTGGAGGGCCTTAAAGCGACTGCCCAAGGAAGGATGGGTTTGCATCCACTCGAGTATCTGAAAGACTTCGGTGCTGAATTCGGCGGCGCGAGCCACATTCTTTGCCGCGCGGTGATGCCGCGCACCCGCCCAAACTTCCGGCACATACTTTATCGCTGCTATTTCCCCAATCCGCAGCCAGAGATGGTGATCCAATAAGAAGTGGTAATCCGCGTCTAAAAACCCAACCCTTCTCAGGGGTTCCCGGCGCATGAACACTGCTGGCTGGCAAATGATGTTGTAGCACATCAGCTCATCTAGACCCCAATCACCAAAGGTCTGCTTGTGAAATGGGACCCCCTGGGCATCTATGGAGATGGCGTCTCCAAACACCATACCAGCCTCAGGGTGGTCCTGCAAAGCCTTAGCCGCCCGGGAGATGGCGTCGGGGAAGTAAATATCGTCGGAGTTCAACCAGGCGACGATCTCCCCCTGCGCCCGTTTCAAGCCTTTATTAATAGCATCAGCCTGCCCCCGATCGGGTTCCGACACCCACCAGGCTAAATCCTTGGCATATTTCTTGATGATCTCAACGCTGCCATCGGTAGAACCCCCATCGACGATGAGATATTCCAGGTTGGGATAATCCTGCGCCAGCACAGAGTGAATCGTGTCTTCCAAGAACTGGGACTGGTTATAAGAGGGCGTGACGATAGATACAAGAGGGTTCATTTCCAAAACCAGGACTTAGCTCACCTCTGCAGATCAAAAATGATGTATCCGTCCCCTTCGACCAACACCTGGTAGTTGCTGTAAAGCCGCTCTTTGAGTTCGGGAGAATCATTTAGTCTCCCAACTTGGGTGATGATGAAATAATCATACTCTTCAATGGCAGCATAGCTGCTCTCGATGATCTTTTCCGCCGATGCTCCCGCCAGCACACGCAGGTCTAAATCGCCTGACCCCAGCCATGCATCATTAGGCACCCAGCCAAAATAAGTAAGGGCGTCGCCATAGGACTGACTCATCGCAAGAACCCGGGCACCAGGTTCGATGAACTCGCCCACCTCCTCGTAAAAGGCGACATCGCCGCGATAGTCCGTGCGGATGAGATTGACGCGCACATCCCAAACTTTGAAAAACGCCCCCGTAAAGAGCAAGAACACTATAAACCCCCGTGCCCAGCGGCTTTTCTCTATCACTGCAATGGTTTTCAATATCTCGGCAGCGACAACGGTCAAGGAAACCGCCACAATCAGGGTCAAAGGGAGTTGATAATAATCGTGGGTCAGCGTGTGATAAGGGAAGGTCATACTGTAAGCGCCGTAACCTAACCACAAGCCGGCAAGAAGCCCGCGCTGGGCCTTGTCGCGTACCATAAATAACGCTGCAAGGGCCACCAGCAGTGCCCCAAAACCACAAATATTGGTAGCCATCTCCTGCCAGCGGATATAAAAAGCGGGATCACGCCACATCTCCGGGAAAAAGCGATGATTGAACTGCCTTTGCAGAAAACCAGCAATCCAAAGCCCGTAGATATAGAACAATCCCGTCGGCAGAACCGCCAATACCGCCATCACCCAAACTTGTTTGTCGCGAAGGGCTTTGCGCAAGCCGTCGCCCAGTAAGATAACGCCAATAAACGCCCCCCCGACAAAGAATACCGCCACGCTCTTGGCATAAATCGCCAGGCCGCCCAAAATGCCCGCCAGGACTGCCAGCCCCATTGAGCGTTCCCGATACCAGCGCAACACGCCCCAAAGCGACCAGGCGGTCAGACTTACCATCAAGGGATCGGGCTGAAAAGCCCGCGTGGCGTAAATGCCGTAAGGCAGGAAAAGCAAGTAGAACAACCCCACAAGCCCGCCATCCAGGGTGGCTAACTCCCTGCCTAACAGCAAAACAGCGATGCCAGCACTGACCCAGAAAAGCGATGACAGGAAACGGGGGATCCACAGATGCTCTCCACCTGCCAGGTGGTAGAACCAGGAAGCCAGACGCTCCATCACCTGAGGCTCGATAATGGCCTCTTTTTGTTGCGCGTCGATTGCCAGTTCCCTTTGCCAATCAGGCACGTTTTCCAAACCTTGGTAATACATCCCCCTGGCGATCACCGCGGCGCGCAACTGCCGGGTGGCGTGAAAGTCAAACGGCGGGTCAGTAAGATCATAGACGCGAATCCCTAGCCCCAAAATGAGCGCCAAGGCCACGATCACCCAAAACAACCATTGTGACCTAAAAAAGCGTTCCTCGTACCGCTTCATCATGTCTCCATCAAAAATCGCACACGCAAGAATTCACCAACTTCCCTTCAAGGATTCAGGTCATAAATGAGATATCCATCTCCCCCGGCATAGAGGGGATAATGGGTATCAAGATAGTCTTTGAGATCGTCCCTGAGGTGATTTTTGGCGGTCACCACAAAAAAACCCGCTTCCCCGACCTGCTCTTTAAAGCCCTGACTCCCAGCATTTTGCGGCCAATTCGCGATCGTGCGCCAGCCATAATACATCAAGCGGAAACCGTAATCCTGGGTGATCCCTACCAGTTTAGAGTCGGCAGGGGCCGCATCTCCAACTTCTTCCCAGTAGGCCGGATGAGCGCTGAAATCCTGCCCAAGCAGAATGGAACGCCCGATCCAGCCATTATAGACCGCGGCGACAAGGGCTACTGCAAACAGCAATGCCTGGGGGAATTTCCCGTGCTTCTGCACACCCCGGATGACAAAATCCGCTAAAGCCGGCAGCGACAACGAAACAAGCGCCAGGAGGGGAAGATGGTAATAATCATGCGTAGTGATATGGTGTGGAAAGGTCAGCCCATATAGAAAATAGCCCCCCCAGAAGCCCCACAACAAAGCCCGGCTCCGAGGGGCAACCAGCAGCGTCCCCACAAAGCTCGCTAACACGACACTCGGCTCCATGAGGCTGCTCACCCGGATCATCCAACGTATAAAAAAGGAGGGGGTCAGGACATCCTGCCAACGAGACAGGATCGTCCATGCCGAGAAATAAGCCGACGATTGCTCACCAATTCCAACCAGGTAATACACCAATGCAGGTGACACGATTAACCCGGCCATCACCCAAATCTGGGTATTCCCAAGACCGGCCTTCAATTGCGCGACCCGCCACCTTAGACGCTCATCCATTTCAGACTCTGACAAAAGCCCCAGGGTATATGCAACCACGCCAAGGGTCATACCCCCCACAAAGAAAGCGGCCATCGCTTTCACAAACACCGCTGCACCCCCAAAAATCCCGGCTAACAGCGCCCAGCGCCAGGAACGCCTCTCCGACCAGCGGAACAACGACCAGCCCGTCAGCAGCAGCAGCATGATCATCCCAGGGTCTGGTTGAAAAGAGCGGCTGGCCAGGATGCTGAAAGGCAA
This sequence comes from Anaerolineales bacterium, assembly GCA_028278545.1. GTDB lineage: Bacteria > Chloroflexota > Anaerolineae > Anaerolineales > UBA11858 > NIOZ-UU35. The sequence continues at coordinate 97,392 of JANQED010000004.1, read as the reverse complement.
AAACAGGAAATAGCCCAACCCCAGCAAAGCGCCCGGCACAGAGGACATTCGGCGAGCCAGATCGAAAAGCGCCGCAGCACCGATCAGCCAGAAGGCAGAGGTGTAGATACGCGCCACCCAAACCTGTTCTTCGCCCATCCATTGATACGTGCGGGCAACCATCCATTCCAACAACAAGGGCTCCAGGCGCTCCATCATCTTCCAATGGGTGAGCGCCACTTGGCGCTGTGGGGCACCATCTTCCGGTTGGCCGTCATAATATATGCCCCGGGCGATGATCGCAGAACGCAGTTGGCGGGTGGGATTAAAGCCCAAAGGAGGGTCCGTCAAATCCACCATGCGGATGAGAAACCCGACGACAAACAGCGCTAACAATACAACTCCCAACCCCAAGCGGGAACGTCCAGTCGCTTGTCGATCGGAGGTAGACGAGGATCGGCTTTGCAGCATGTTGAAAAGTGAAATTAAACCCACTAGAACAAGGAAGCGTAATCGACCTTCGGAAAGACGGTCAATTGCCCCCCGATTGTGGCATCGAGAACCTTCCTTCCGGCTGCCTCGAAAGCCGACCGGGCCATCCAATAGCCTTGCTCGGAGGTCACCAAGTCCGGCAATTGCCAGCGGAAGCCCTTACCGAAGTAGCCAGGGTCAAAATGATTGGGGTCATCCCCTTGCGAAACTACGGTGGTATTGGGTTCTCCCTCGCTGACAAAACTGTGATCGACGCCGATGAGAAATACAGAGTCAAACCCCATGTGGAAGGCCAGCTGCAAGCAGACGTAGGTCACCGTGGCACCCTCCCACAGCCTGCCGCGAACATCCTGAGCGAACCTGGGGCCGGTATATGTGGTAAACAGGAAATGGGTGTACTCATCAGGGCTGCCCTGGGGATAGAGCAAAGAGCGCGAGTGCCAAGAAAAGAACTTGGGCATATCCAACGCTTGAAAGTCTTGGTAGCACTGCCCATTGACCAGATCATTCACCGATACTAAAAAACTGGTGCGAAACCCCCAATCAGGGAAGGCCAGGTAAATGCGGTTCATGCCAAAGGTATACTCGTCCTTCAATGGGGAGATGTCCGTATCCTTAAGGCTGGGCCCATTCCCGACGATGAAACAGCGCTCGCCCCGATACCTATCCTTTAGTTCCCCCAACCGCCGGACGCTCTCCTGACGCCAGGGATGTAAAGTTGCCCCCGGCATTTGCAGAGCACGTTGAAGCGCATAGCGCGTGTTACTGATAGGCTCCCACACTGAGGGCGGGAATATCCCTTTAACAGTTTTTCGGATATCCGTCATTGGTTTTCGCGTCGAATGTTGTCGCAATTCCCCATCGCCCGCACATGTGCCTGGCGAGCATCAGCACAATTTGTCGAAGGTATGGTCGAACGTCAAAGGTTATTCGGTGCTTAACCTGGCGGTCGCGCCGCCATCGACGATCATGGCCTGGCCGGTCATAAACGATGACTGGGTTCCGTCGGCCAGGAAGTAGATCGCCTGTGCGATCTCCTCGGGCGTGCCGATTTTCCCACTGACCGTCTTAAGAGCCAGATTCTCCAGGCGTTGTTGAATATTTCCGCCGCCAGCATGATCCCGGTTCATACCCGCCCGCAGCATGGGCGTATCGACCGCGCCGGGGAGGATAGCATTCACCCGGATATTATCCAGCGCAAACTCAATAGCCATGGCGCGCGTCAAAGCAAGCAAGCCCCCTTTACTGGCCGCGTAAGCAGCAATATCTTTGGAAGTAGCCACAGCATGCACCGAAGAGACATTCACCACCGCGCCCCCACCTTGGCTCTTCAGTAAGGGGTAGGCCAGCTTGGCGCTCAAGAAAACCGAGCGCAAGTTCGAAGCCATCACGGCATCCCACTCTTCCACGCTGGTTTCCAACAAGGGCTTGGTGACTTGGTATGCCGCATTATTGATCAGCGCGTCTAAAGTATCCGTGAAACCCTGCGCTTGTTCGAATATCGCTTCCAGCGCCGAGGCCTCTGAGATGTCAGCTTGAATGAAGAGGCCATCTTCGGGGAAAGAATCGCCAAACGGGGATCGATCAACCCCGATCACCCGCCACCCCTTCTCGCTGAACAACTCCACTGTGGCGCGCCCGATCCCGCCGGCGGCCCCGGTGATAAGCATCGCTCTGCGTTGCGTCGAACTATTTTCCATACGCTATTTTTTCGATCCTATATCTGTTGAGTCGATCCCCAGGCCATCTAATAAATTGCGGATGGTGTTCCAATGCACCCTTTCCCAGGCCATGGGGCTGGAGTTAGCATTGTGGGGGGCGATCAGGACATTATCCATTTGGAGCAGCGGACTGCCGTCAGGGAGGGGTTCCTGCTCGAACACATCTAACGCCGCCCCTGCAATCTCCCCCAACCGCAGCGACTCGACTAAAGCCCCTTCATCCACAATGGGGCCGCGAGCGGTGTTGATCAGCACCGCCTCAGGCTTCATCAACGCCAGGGTTTCAGTATCGATCAAATGTCGGCTGGTAGGGTTGAGGTCGCAGTTGACGCTGACGAAATCGGCGCGCTGCAATAAGTCCGCAAGGGAGGTCATCTCAACACGAAATTCACGCACGAAATCAGACTCAATCTCCACAATGTCGTTGCCCAGCAACGTCAACCCAAAAGCGCTGGCCCGTCTGAGGACCGCCTTGCCAATATTCCCCACGCCGATCACCCCCAGAGTGCACTCACTCAAAGAGCGGCCGGGGATCTTCTCCCACTGCCCCTTTTTCATGGCACGATCCATCCAGGGCAGGCGGCGAGCGAAGGCCAACATATAGCCCATCACGGAATCCGCCACCGGGAGCGTGAAGGCATTCGGCGTATTGCCGATCTTGATCCCTAATCGAGCGCAAACATCCTGATCAATGGAATCGATGCCGGTACCCCACTTAGAGATCACTTTCAAACGCGGGGCGCAGGCTTCTAACACACGCGCTGAATAGTGGTCATCCCCGCAAATGGTGCCGTCGAATTTGCCAGCATAAGATAAGAGATCATCTTCCTCAAGGCGTTCTGCGACCTCGGGGACGATCAACGCCATGCCATGCGCCTCCAACACAGGTCGGAAGCGATCGAGAAAGGGAATCATGTAAGGAGCAGTGAATAAAATGGTGTACATAGGTGATCAACTGTCAGGTATCAGAGAAGAGAAAGAGACACCCTATCCAACTTGGTCCCTAATCCGGTTCATCTCTTCTCTTCATCAAAAAATCAACAATTTCAAAATCTAGCTCCTCATCGATGTCCCAAGATTCAGCAGCAGCAATCTCAAACATCAAAGGCCGTTCCCCCAATCGGTTCCGACGCGTCAACAATGTCTCTTTTGTGAAGATATAAAGGCATGAATTCTCTTCATAGATTGGAGGTAAATCTTGGGTTTGGAGCAGATAGTCGGGGTTATGGTTGATGGCGCGTCCCAGTTGATCCCATAGGCGAGTCTTTATACCTGTCACCGAGAAAAGGGAATCATGGGCCGGGTATTGTTCGAGGAATACTTGAATAGCCTTTGAGATCGACTCCGCGCGCAGCAACGGATTCGTGCTGTGCGTCTGTAGATAAAACTCGGCCTCGACTTGGGCTGCGTCGTAAGCCAAAACTTCGTTCATGGGGACGCTCTCAGCACGGAGAGACTTCGGTCGCTCCAGCACTCGAACAGATAGGAAATGCTCACCCAGCCCATCGATAATATTTGGACTGTCCGTGTTGACGACGATCTGATCAATTTCAGGGACTCTCAACAACGTTTCAATGATGTAATGAAACAGCGGCTTCCCCCCAAGCAGACGATAGTTCTTCTCCGGCACACGCTGAGAACAATGCCGCATAGGGACGAGGGCAACGATTTTGTCTCGAAAAACATTCAATTCTTCTCGATCAACCATGGTATTCGCTCCTGGCTCGATTATACCGCTACTCTCCATAATCGATGGGCTGCACCCGGCGAGGAGCCGGCGTTTTTTGCGAGAGTATCCCCGGTGGGTAATAAAACGTCCGATGAAGCTGGGCGTCAATTTTGCCAGAATACCGATACCCCCGATAAGTCCCCAGGTACTGCAAAAAACGGAACCACAAAATGCTGGCCCAATGCTCCATGAACACATTCTCTCGTCGGGCCTGCAATAGATCGGAGAACGTCTTCCCTACCCAGAGGCGCAGGAAATTCCACAACGTGAACTCACTCTCCGGGAGGATTTGCTTCATGGCAACGGCCTCGCGCCGGTAACGGTTATGAACCTGAGACGGCGCTTCATCGTGCACGTGCACAATTTCAGCCTCGGCAACATAGGCAATGTCATAGCCTTCCTGTATGGCCCAGCTACTCCAGGCCAGGTCCTCTAAGCCAGTGATATTTTCATTGTAGGGGTGCTTCTCCCACAACTCGCGCCGGATGGCCGCGTTGGCGTTATGAGAATACGCATGTCCCTGCCGGCGCTGCGAGGTATCCGGGAAATACAAACGGAAGAACTGGTGTTCGGAGTATTGATTGGTTTCAGCACCGCGCTGTTTGCCATAACTCACCGCGACCTGCGCAGCCTCCAAGGGCTTCAATAGCTGTTCCAGCCAATCGGGATAGACAGGATAGCAATGCGCGCTGACGATAACCACATATTCCCCTCGCGCTGCCTCAATTCCCCAATTAAGCGACCGTCCAAAAGTGAAGTCCTCTGGAGAAATGCGCACAATGCGCGTAGGATAACGAGAGGCAATCGCAAGGGTGTCATCTGTAGACCCGGAATCCACCAGCACAATCTCCACGTCGCTGATCGTCTGCTGTGTAATGCCGTCAAGCAAACGGCCGATATGTTCCTCTTCGTTATAGGCCCGAATCACGACCGAGCAAAACGGCCGTTTACCATGCGCCTGATCGTTCATATCCCAAACGTACTAATAAATCTCCAGATATCTCTTTGAACAACGTCTTGTGCTCTTCACTGAAAGATTCCCGCCACGTGCCTACGCTGCCGCTTCTAAAGGTAGGGGATTTCCGCGGATCAATGGCGGATTTGAGAACTTCGAGTGCTTCCTGCTCCCCAACAATAATGGGGAACCCGCGCCCTCGGGCGTGTTCCAGCACCCTGAGCAGGGTCTCGTTTTGTTGGGTGATGAAATCCTCAAATTGCAAAGCCAAAACCTCGGGGCTATCGAGCCAGCCCAAATAAGGTTCGAAACGCCCGCGGATATCGGGGAAAGGCACATCGATCTCAGGCCGGCCTACGATACTCGTCTGCAGGCGTTCGTCGAAGGTCTTCAGTTCGTATCGATAATGATGGTGATGCACGTGGTCAGGCTCCATATCGGTGACATAGTGCACGTGTGAGACGACCACATCCCGGGGATCCCGGTAAATGAAGAAGGAAGCCGCCCCAGCCTGGGTGAGCAACGAGACTACCTCCGGTTGGGCGTGCAAATGGCCATAAGCCACGTCGCCAGGGAGGAAGCGCCGCAAGTCTCCCAGAATGGCATCGAGAGGGCGAGGCTGACCTGTTGGCCCATCATAAGTCAGCACCGCAGGCAAGCCGCTATCGACAGCCGGGCCGAGCCGAGCCAGGCCTTGCAGCACCTGTACCAGCAGGTGTGTGCCGCTCTTGGGAAACGAATTGGCGAAGAAAACAGGCACCCCCCCCAGAGAACCATATTTGGCGACCACTCTCATCCGGCGAACCCGCCAGCGTGCCCTCTTGAGCCAAGATATCATCTTCACTCGAGCTCCGGCATTAAAAACGGCTGCCCGTGGACTATCCCGTCCAGCAGGACCTTCATCGTCGGGGAATGCTCGGGGGTCAAATCTCGCCAGGAAAAAGGTTTGAGCTGCACATACCCCGGCGTGGGATGGGCTTCGATAAACTGGTCGAAAGGCAAGGATACCCGGAAGAGTTGGTAGTACAGAAAGCGCCTAGCATTATCTTTGAATTCTCCAGGGACTTCTAACCTCTCGGAGCGCAGAAACTCTTCGGCAACCTGGCGATATTCCGCGGGAGACCCCGGAAAGTGGACGATTGGGTACTGGGTGAAACGGGCTTTCCCCCCACACAGGACAGGTGTATCTAATAACGTAGCTTCCAGCCCGATGGAAGAGTTATACACCATCACGAACTTGGCTCGCCGAATAAGATCATACGAGCTGATATATTCCTGGGAATCGATGAAGACGACATTGGGAAGCCGGTCAACACCCTCCCGAGCCACCCAATCACTGACGCTTTGGCGGCTCTGTTTGCGAGTGCCTGGGCGTTTCTCATCTGGATGGGCGCGTATGACAAAGAGCGTTTCGGGATGCGCGGCGATGATCTCGAGCACCAAATCCAGCCAGGCAAACATGTGTGGGAAAACCGTATTGGCGTGGAGTTGGCTTGTGTCGAAGACCACGTTGGTAAAGACAGGGACGATTTGCTTGAAACGGGCCGCGGCTCCCAAAAAGTCTTCATCTAAACCGTTCATCTCCGGCCAGAAACGAATCCCGGCCATGGTGAATTCCCCTTTGAAGCGACGACTGAGATAGGAATCCAGGCGGGCGTTCTGCAAAGGAGATAATTCGAATCCCTCTGGGATTTCGATAGGGTAGGCGGTGGCATTCCCATCTGTGAAAAAGGCCGAAAATGGCTGGAAGCTGACTTCATGGGTGATTACGCGGATTCCGTGACGGCGCGCCACCCAGCGTGCAGCGGCTTCAGGGAACTGCAATCCGTTAAAAAGGACCACCGCGGCCGGCTTCACCTGCCTTAGAAAGGCATCGAAAGCCGCAGCAACGCGGTAAGCCGAATGGATATACTCCCGCAATTGGTACCGAGTGGCTTGCGTGTCTGGAAGGTGATGCCGACGCAGCGCCCAGCGCAGAGAAGGGAGGGTCAGCTCCCCCAATGGGATCGTCTCCCTATCAATGGACAACTGCGAATCGTCAATCGTCCATTGAACGTTGGTCAATTCTTCGAAGTCGAGGCTCTTTAAGGCATCTGCCAGCTTAGGATCGGGAGCATATTCAAACCAATGAGCCGGCGTAGATGCCAGCAGCTTTTCCGATTGGGCGATACAAGTTCCACAAGGTGGGGGGGCGATGTGGTCATCGGGATTGGTCCCTAACACACAGCGGCTCATCCCAGCGCGGCAGGAAAAATGGACGACCGGGATGCCCTCAAGCTGCAAACTCCACGAGGTCAGCTGTGTGAAGGCGGCGTTTAGACTCAGTCCACCTAAACGCGAGGAGGCGTTGAAAAACGCTATGGGCTGCCGATGCGAGGCAGGCTTGGCATGTCGGGAAATCGCTCGCGACAGCCTTGAGAGGCGCCAATCGGACTTATATCTCAGCGCTCTGATGCGCAAGCGAGAGAATGCCTTTCTATGTCCCTGCTGAGAGAGCGCTGCCGCTTCAGGCATCTCCTACTGCTTCGAAATAGGCATCCGAGAGGCGGTTGATGGCGATGATAAAGCCTTCGCCGCCACGCTGGTGCCCGCGCCAGATCTCTGGGATCATCGTGCCATGATAATCTTTGGCGACCTTGAAGAATTTCACCCAGTCTATATTGCCCTGCCCGATCTGCAAGCCCTCCCCATCGAGGCCAGCAGCGTCCGATAGATGCAGATGGGAAATATAAGGCAAAATGACTTCGACCTGCTCGTAGAAATCAACATGCGCCCAGTTGCAATACAGTTTGTGATGAGAGGTGTCGTAGCAGGTCTTCATGCCCATCGAATCCAGGAAATCACGGATCTCGTAGGTATCCATAAAGGCATTGGTCAGCCATTGGCCGCCGAAATACCAGGGATGAGGGGGCAGGTTCTCGATCAGTAACTCCACACCGTCAAAATCGAGCTCTTCCACCGAACGCTTGAGATTGTCATACAAGCCCTGGCGGTCGGTGATCGGGTTATCGATGCTGGCAGCGCCGGGATGGACAACTACTTTGGGTACACCGACAAAATGTTGGGCCATATCCCGGGTGACATCCACAGCCCTCTGCAAAATATGCACCGAAGCACGACGATGGTCATCATCGAAGGTGCATAAATCCACGAGATGGTTGCTCCAAAACTCGGGCGCGTGCACCACCAACTTCACGTCCAGGTCATCCCCAGGATAAGGCTCATCCAGGTCTTTGTCCGTGAAATGGAACTCTAACAGCGGCGGCTTGTACTTCAGCATACTCTGAAAATCATTGAACCGGACAACAAAACCCCACTCCATCGGCAGTGTATGCTCCACATCAAGGGTGACTCTGCGCCCTAAGTCTATGGGGAGGAAAGGCTCATCCTCTTCAATCTGGCGCACGGCCACGCGTCCAATCAGTTCTGTATAACGTTGTGGGGAGAGTCCCTGCCCAGGGCCTTTGACGGTGACCATTTCACGGGTGATCTGCTCACCAACTCCGATGCACCGCGTGGCGACCAGGCTTTTGGCTAAAACTTCTCGATTGAGAATCTCCCCCATGGTGAAAAACTTCTCCTCGCCGGTTCCCAAGGCCAGCGTCACCTGCCGGATGTCGCGCACCATCTTTCTGAATCCGTGCGGCTCCAGACTCGAAGCGTGATCTGGCCCATCCATGGTGCGGTCGAGGGTGATATGTCGTTCGATGATGCTGGCTCCTAACGCCGCTGCCACCGTCGATATAGAGATGCCCCGCTCATGCCCAGAATATCCGACCGGCACCCCAAATTCCCGCAGACGATCCATGAAACGCAAATTGATGTCTGCAAAAGCCGCCGGGTAGGCGCTGTTGCAATGCAGCAATGCGAATTCGGCCTCACGCTGCTTGAGGAACTCAACCGTCACCCTGACTTCTTCCATACGAGACATGCCTGTCGATACGATCAGGGGCTTGTCTTTCTTGATGAGATAGTCGATCAGGGGCAAATTGATCATATCGGCGGAGGCAACTTTGAAAGCCGGAACCCCCAAGGCATCCACAAAATCTGCGCTGTCGTCATCAAAGGCCGAGCACATGAAGGTAATCCCTTGCTGCCCACAGTAATCAACGATCTTGAAATAATCCTCATCCGAGAGTTCGACCCGCTGTAAAATGGGCAGCAAGTAGTTGAGGTTCTTCTCGCCGACGTTGGCGTTGTCGAGATATTTCTTGGGGTAGAGTTTCTCTAAATTGCGTTTCTGGAACTTGACCGCGTCCGCGCCAGCCTCCACCGAAGCATCGATCAACTCGAAGGCATACTCCAAAATCCCATTGTGATTGACGCCAATCTCAGCGATGATGAAGGTCGGGTGGTCATCGCCAACCAGACGCTCACCGATCTTTATCTCAGGCATAGTTCATTCTCCGGGGCAGATATTGAAGTAGACACGTAGATATGTATACAGGTAAACAGGTGAGTACTTGTATACTTTGTCTACCTGTCTACCTGTTCATCCAGGTGGAATCCCAAGTCGTCTAAGGTGATATCCTCGCTCGTCAACAGCCTCTCGGCCCTTTTCCAGTCGTCAGGCGAATCGATATCCACCCATTCGCTGGGGTCGATGATCAGCGGCAGAATATGATCGCCGGTCATCGAACCCTTCAGCATGATGGTATCGGCCCAAGCAGCATCAACGTATCCCGTTTGCCAGTATATCTCCGGCAAAGCCTGACGGGGTTGGTTATAAGGCTCGGGGGATACGCCCAAATCCAAACCAATCGGCTGCATAAAACCATCTGGGGCAATACGCCACATCTTGAAGGGATTCTGAAATGGGATGCAAACCGTACGAACAGCATCCGCTTCGGGGTGTTCGATCAGACGCATGACAGCCTGATCGATGTGCCTGACGCGGCGGAAGGGAGAAGTGGGGCGCAGTTGGAGGACGATATCTGGCTGGTAGTTTTCATGGGCTGCCAACCACTCCAAAGCATGCTGAAAAACAGGCAGGTCAGGCGTCTGGTCGCGGGCGTGCTCCTGCGGACGAGTGAAGGGGGTTTCGGCCCCATAGCGACGAGCGATTTGGGCTATCTCGTCATCATCTGTGGAGAGGATCACCCGGGTGACGGTCTCTGCGGCCAACCCTGCGGCAATACTATACGCAATCAATGGGTGGCCCGCAAAATCAATGATATTCTTGCGCGGGATGGATTTCGACCCCCCCCGGGCAGGGATGAGAGCGAGAACTTCAGTCATCAATACCCAATCTTCAGCAACCAATCATCCGCTTCACCGATCATCGATTGCTGCTTCACCACGCCGTCCAGCCGCCATCGACGATGAGGTTGGCCCCCGTCATATACCCCGAGGCGTCCGAGGCCAAAAAGAGCAGGGCTCCGTTCATCTCGTCCTTTTCGGCCATACGCCCGATGACGGCGCGGGCAGCATAGGCGGCGACGAACTCGTCGCTGTGCTCGTTGAAAACCCCGCCGGGGGTCAGCGCGTTGACACGGATATTCGCTCCGGCGTAATAGGCCGCCAGATATTTGGTCATACCTAACACCCCGGCTTTGGTTACGGTGTAATACACCGGCTTGTATTGGGGAGACTCCCCCTCAACCTGGTACAGGCGCTGGTCTGGCGCGGTCACGCCGTATATCGAAGACACATTGATGATCACCCCTCCACCCTGATCGAGCATGGGCAGCACCGCGGCCTGAGAAGCCAGGAACATCCCCGTGAGGTTGACGTCCAAGGCCTGCTGCCAAAGTTCGAGAGGGTAGTCTTCGAAAGCCCCCGAATGGGCTTTCTGCGATTGGGGGTCAAACTTGGGGTCCAGGGCTGCGCCGTTGACCAGGATGTCGAGCCGGTCGAAGTTCTCCAGGGACGAGTGCACCATCTCTCGCACAGAATCAACACTGGTCACGTCCGCTGCCACGCCCAGGGCCTGGCACCCACTTTGGGACAACGAAGACGCTAAATCGGCGGCGGTTTCCCCATCCAAATCAGCGATGACCACCGCGGCGCCGGCGCGGGCCAGAGTCCAGCAGAACTCGGCCCCCAACAATCCTGCTCCGCCAGTGACTATCGCCACGCGGCCGGTTAGGTCAAAAAGGTCGGGTAGTTCGGGCATCTTATATCCTACTGAATGTATCCTTGCTCTTCCAGATAATCGATGATGATGCGGGCATTCTCCTCCGGGGTGGTCACCACGGTGTCAAGGACGATCTCGGGATCGACAGGTTCTTCATAGGGGTCATCGATGCCGGTGAAGCCTGTGATCTCACCCCGGCGGGCCTTGGCGTAAAGCCCTTTGACATCACGGGCCTCACACACCTCCAACGGTGTATTGACGTAGATCTCGACGAAGCGCCCCTCACCAGACATCTTGCGGGCTTCGTTGCGCGTGGCCAAGTAGGGGCTGATAGCCGCGCAGATCACCGTTCCGTTGTGGCGGGCGATCTCGCCAGCGACAAAGCCGATGCGCAGAATATTGGTATCGCGGTCTTCCTTGTTGAAACCCAAACCCTTCGAGAGGTGGGTGCGGACCACATCCCCATCCAGAACGGTCGCCTGACGCCCGTGTTCCATGAGCATCGGGATCAGCGCGCTGGCAATGGTAGATTTGCCACATCCGCTCAAGCCGGTAAACCACAGACAAAGGCCCTGCTTGTGTTTGGGGGGATGAACTTCGGCCAGAATCTCGGCGGTCTCTTTACGGGTGAACCACTCCGGCAACAATTTGCCTTTGGCGAGGAAATCTTCTCGAACCTGCGTGCCAGAGATGGTGTTGACCTTGGCGCCATCAGGAACCTGATCCACGGGCAGGTATTTCCCTTCATCCGGCAGGTACACCATCCACTGGAAGGGCACCATTTTGACGCCAACTTCATTTTCATACTGCCTGACCATCTCCTGGGCCTCATAAGGGCCATAGAAGGGTTTGCCAGAGCTGTCATTGCCGGGGCCAGCGTGATCGCGGCCAACGATGAAGTGGTTGGCGCCATAGTTGCGCCGGATGATGGCATGCCAGAGCGCCTCTTTGGGGCCGGCCATGCGCATGGCCAACGGCAGCAAGCTGAGCACCGTGCTGTTCTTGTCGTAATAATTGGCCGTCAGCGCTTTATAGACCCGCACACGGGTGAAGTGATCGACATCCCCGGGCTTGGTCATGCCGACCACCGGGTGGATCAGCAAACTGCCGCCGACTTCGTTGGCCGCCAGCTTGGTGAGTTCTTCATGCACACGATGCATGGGGTTACGGGTCTGGAAGGCGACCACGTTCTGGTTACCCATCCCAGAAAGCAGGGCGCGCGTTTCCTGAGGCGTTTTGCGGACATCCTGAAAATCATAGTATTTAGGGGGATTGACCACTTTCAACTCGCCAGATATACAAAGGTCACCCCAACGTTCCATCTCCGATACCAGGGGGTGGCGGTGGTCGGTGGTCCCGAGCACGAGGCGCGCCTCCCGGAGCGGGTCCCAGGTGAAGACTTCCTCGATGCGCATCACCGCAACGAGATAGTTGCGCGAATCCCTGAGCGCGATCCATTCCGAGCGCGTGGGTAGATCTTCTTTCTTGATGGTCAGCGTGATAGGGATGGGGAATAGGGTGCCGTCTGCCAGACGCATTTCAGTGAGCACACGCTGATAATCGTCTTTGCCCATGAAGCGATCCAGCGGAGAATAACCGCCAACCGACAGCAGTTCCAAATCGTGCGAAGACCGATCTGATAGTTGAAGGTCTGGGTAATGGTTTGCCTGATCGATAATCGCTTCTCCTTCGGCACCTGAAGCGATCAAATTCACCAGTTCCCCACCGTATGGAGTAATAATGGCGGCATCCGCCTTATTTTGTTTACTCATCAATGAACGTCCTTACAGTTTTGCGCTATGTGACAACGAAAACGCCGACCACAAAGCCGGCGGCCCAAGATGATAACATGCTTTGGGCAAAATTGCTTGTGAAGATCACACCAGATATCAATGCCCAGCCCCTATTTCCAACCTGTGACCAGAAGATCACCCAGCAGAGCACGATGCACCCTGATCACTGCATGTCCCACTTCTCGAAATTGCAGTTCAATCGTCTCCCAAACCTGGTCGCGCATGCGCTGGCTATCACACCTGTCTTTGGGCCTGGCGAAATCGCCCCGCAAAGTTACATTGATCTCGGATTCCCCAGGCAGGGCTTCGACGTCTTCAACCCGCAGCGACGAAGCGTGCATAGGGTTGTACAGGCCATTGTAATATTCATAGTTGTTTGCGAACAGCGCGGTCAAGGCGTTGGTGATATCCACTTCCAGGTCGCCAGTCCGCTCGATGCCAGGATAAATATACAAGAGGTCATCTCCACACCCGAAAGGTCCGCCGGTACCCACAGCAACCAGGAAGTAATATATGCCCTCTCCTTGCGGAACGGATATAGGCTCATTTGTCGGTGTCGGCGGTGGGGTCAGGTGGGGTACGCCCGCCACGCTCCCAGCCACAGCCACGACATTGTCCGAAATCCAGCACGCTTTCTCACCATTATCGATCTGAATAAACCACCATACCGGATCAGCCTCAACGACACCATCGATAGCTGCCCCATCTCCCGCTGACAAGTACCCGACAATAGGGTAGTTCGTCCCCGGCCCGGTACGGCAAACCGCATCCAGTTCAACCAACAATGTCGGCGGGACCTCAGTGGGTGTTTTCGATGGTGGAACAGGCGTCGTCGAAGGAGTTGGGGGCGGCGTGGCTATTTCGGTCGCAGGAGGTGTCGGGGTGGCTGAGGGCGGTAAGGATGTCGGGGTCGGTTGCAATCTTTCTTCTGTTTGGACGCTGCAAGCGGCGAAGATGATCGAGAAAAAACTCGATACGACTAGTAAACGACGGGTTTTCACGGTTAAAATTTCTCTGGTGGCAATACGATTTCGTTAATCCAGATGGTGTAATATAATTTGGCACACTCAATTTTCAAGAACCCGAACAGACACCATGAAGACTCTCAAGAAGAACTGGCTGTTAATCACACTGCTCGCTGTCTACGCTCTCTACGCGGGCCTGTATATCTTCAAAACAAGTTTCATCTGGGAAGGGACTCGCTATTTCGTGCTTTTCGATGACGCCATGATCTCGATGCGCTATGCCAAGAATCTAGCTGAGGGGCACGGGCTGGTGTGGAACCCAGGTGAAAGCCCGGTGGAAGGGTACACGAATCCACTGTGGGTGCTCTTCATGGCTTTCTGGCATCTGTTTTCGATACCGGCATCGAAAATCAGCCTGGCCGTCCAGATCAGCGGGGCGATCATTCTGGGAATCAACCTGGTCTTCGTCAAGAAGATCGCGGAGCACTTCTCAAACAAACTCCTGCTGCCTTCCCTGGCGATACTGATGACCGCTTTCTACACCCCCCTCAACAACTGGGGGCTGCAAGGCATGGAGGTGAGTATTTTGGTCTTGCTGCTCAGCGCAGCCGTGTGGAAAATGCTGCTTGATCTCCAAAACGACCATTTTTCACCCCATCCCTATTTGCTGCTCGGACTGGGAACTCTCGTGCGGGTAGATATGGCCGTGCCTTACCTGGTCTTATTTGGATTCGCTTTCATCTTCATGCCCCATCACCGCCGACGACATCTGTTTTGGGGGCTTGGTCTGCTGATTGGCCTGCTCGCCTGCCAGACATTGTTCCGCCTGGGGTATTACGGCGAGCCCCTGCCCAATACTTACTATCTCAAAGTAGGCGGACTCCCTTTGCTGATGCGCATCAAACGCGGCCTGTATGTGCTTTACCAGTTCGTCTGGGATATGAACTGGGCCTTATTCGCGCTCCCCTTGACCTATTTTCTCTTTCGACGAGACCGGAAAGCTTTTTTGCTGGCCCTGCTCTTTTTAGGGCAAATCGCCTACAGCGTTTATGTGGGAGGCGACGCCTGGGAGCACAAGGGGGGCGCTAATCGATACATCGCCGTGGCAATGCCGCTGTTCTTCGTCCTTTTTACAGTCGCTGTCGATCAGATTCTCCGGGCAATCCAAAAATCCGTCGAAATCCCCTACATCCGCATCTCGACCGATACCCTGGCGAAAGCTATCTTGATCGCAATTTCCCTGGCGAGCCTGATCAATTTCAACTTCACCCAAAACGAAGTCAGCTCTCTAGAGCGCTGGCTGTTGCTGCGGCAGCCTATCTTTATCGAGGGGAATAAAGAGGCCCTCCGAATTGCACTGGCGGTAAGAAAGATCACCACCCCCGATGCGCAAATTGCCGTCGTCACCGCCGGGGCGATCCCTTATTTCAGCGAACGCCCTGCCCTCGATCTGCTGGGGAAAAACGACGCTTACATCGCCCATTTGCCCGCTCATCCGCCCGGCGGATTGGACGATATCCGCCCCGGTCATATGAAGTGGGACTATGATTACTCGATTGGACAGCTCAAGCCGGATATGATCGTGCAGCTTTGGGGCGATAAAGAAGTGGCTTATGCCTATATCGAACAATACTACACGGTTGTAGAGGTGGATGAGCTGCTGCTCTCGGCCCGGAGTGATTCGCCCCATATCCTGTGGGAACGCGTCGAATCGACCCCTTAGTGGGCCGGCGAACCCCAGCTTACTACACTTCCCGAACGGGCCGACTGATGCGCGGCCATAGCGAGTTTTTGCGCCCAAATACCATCAGATAAGGTACACAGAGGCTGCTCAACGTCGCGGGCGACCGCCAGAAAGTGCCGCATCTGATCCAGAAACAACTGATTGCGCTCAAAACCATCAGGGTTTGAGAATACTTCCCATTCGTCCTTGGAGGCCCTGAAAACACGCAGCGTGCCCGCAATATAGTCCCAACGGATGGTGCCCTGCGTGCCTATGATCTCAAAGCGATGGGTGTGTGGGCGCTGAACATAGTCCAAATGCACCGAGCCCAACACGCCATTGGCGAAGCGTAGGCCAATCTCTGCAACCGCTTCGACATCAATCTCCAGTTCACGGGCGCGGGCAGTAAAGGCCCACAACGCAGAGACATCTCCCAGCAGCCAGCGCAAATAATCCAGCGGGTGGGTCAAAGTCAGAATCACGCCACCACCTAAATCCGCGCGGGCGCTGAAGCCCTGCCGATGATCTTCCCAGGGATGCCAATCGGGCAAATACTCGCCCCAATGAACGCGTGCTCCAAGCGGTCGCCCGATCTCATCGTTGGCGAGGATTTGGGCGATTTGGCGCAGCTGGGGGTGATAGCGGAACTGAAAGCCCACCAATACCTGTCCGCCCCCGCGATTGACGGCAGCAGCCAGCTCGTCAATCCGCTCCATGGAGTGCGAGATCGGCTTTTCCAGCAACAAATGACAGCCCGCCTCAGCGGCCGGGATGGCCACGTCCAGGTGCAGCGAGGTGGGGTTGGAGACAATCACAGCATCCGGTTGATGAGCCAGGGCAGCCGCAATATCCGTCTCGACAGGAAACCCGACAATCTCTTCATCGGGCAGGGTGCTGCGCTTACTGCGCAAAAAAAGAACATCACGCTCCCCAAGCGCGAGCAGATTGCGGAAATGTCGGCGGCCAATAGAGCCAAAACCAGCGATCAGGATTTTCATGTTGTTCTACCAGCCCAGGTGACTTTCATATCCCCAGGCGATCAGGGTCTCTCCAGCGACATCTTTGAAAACCTGGCGGTCGCGGGCGGTAAACAATTCCCGCCAGGAGCCGGATTTTCCCTTTTTGAGAGGCTCAACCAACTCGCCAGCCTTTTGCTGCTGCCATTTTTCATCGGGGTTGCTGTCCAACTCTCGAGTCAACAAGTCCCGCAAATCCGGCAGCGACGAATCAACGCCTAGAAAATCCCAGATACGGGCGGTCTGTTCCCAAGAAGATCCCAGCAAATCCTCATAGCGCAGAGAGAGATAGCCTCCCTCACCATAAAGCGCTCTCCCCAACCGATTCGTTTCGCTAACATTGCGAACCCAGCCTTCAGCCGCCCGTTGGATGCCCTCCTGGGTGAAGATCGAACGCTCTCCACGCAGGAAAGACTCAGGGTCATTCGCAAAATCGTCCCTGATACGCCAGTCTTGTTGGCTGAGATGCTGCTGCGCATCGATAAACTGCTGAAAACGATGCGAGACAGCCGCATCACGGCCGTCACGGACAATAAAGATCAATTTGGCATCGGGGTAGATCTTATGCAGCCGCTGGACCGCCTCACCATTCAATAAGGCATTGGGGCTTTTGTCACCTACGACGCGGGCACCCATTTCCCGGGCCTCGCGCTCCAAGATGAATTCTACCGCTGCCCGCAAAATCACCGGGGAGAGGTCGCGGCCGCGGTTCCAACGGTTGCTGCGGCGCGTAAGCCAAGCTTCGATGGCAGCGCTATCGACAAGGGCTTCTAAGGTTGGTTTGCGGGTGAAGAAGTGCCCCTGATAATTGCAATGGACCTCGGGGTGCACGCGAATCAAGCGGGTCAGTAAGGTCGTGCCCGAACGGGCGTGGCCGAACACGAAGAACTTATCCAGAGGGAAAAAAGTTTTGAACTCGGCCACCTCTTCAGAAGAGATCGGGGGGATTTCAGCGCGCGATTCCGTTAAAACTCGCCCGGTGAGGAGCACTTCAGCCGCTAGTTTGACACGGTTGGCGATTTTTCTGATCATCTCTTCAATTCAGCAATGAAAGCAAAAATTCTGCGGTATGCACTCCAGCCATGCCATCCACATACGTGCATTCACGGGCGATGAAATCTTTTCTGGCCTGTTGATCGGCCAGCGGATCATCCAGGTAGCGGTTGATGGCCGCCTGCAACTCGGCTTCGTTCAGCGCTTCACGCCCAGCGCCGGATTCCCGGAAGCGCTGATGGGTGGGCCAACCCCCGATTTCCGTCAGGGGCAAGGTGAACTTGCCCGGCCAGCCTTCCGGCGAATCGATGCACAGGCTGATTACCGGGGTACCGTGGACAGAGGCTTCCACAACCATCGTCGAATAGACCGTCACCATGACATCGGAGTAGGCCATCATGGAAGATTTCTCAGGCATATCCTCGCCCGAGTAATAACTCATGCCCCCCTCGCCCAATGGCACTGGTTCAACGACATGGACATTTGGCAATTCCCTCGCTAAGGCACGAATGCGCTCCCGTTCGTCAGCAAAGCGGGGAATCTCCATGAAATGCGTGGGATGCAAGCGTATCAACAGCTGGGCGGGCTGGGACAATTGATCCTTCGAGATCAATTTGGCCAAGGCCTCTACGTTCTGGATATTCGGCGAGAAACTCACAAAGCTGCTGGCATAGGAGATCAGCTTGCGACCCATATCCAGGCCATGCAATTGAAAGTATTCCTCGCGCGGTAACGACCACTCTCTACGAAAATAGCCATCATATGATGGAATCCCGCCAATGTTGACGCGCTCCGGGGGCCAGTCCGCGCCCAGGACGAGTTCCTCCTTCTGGAGCTCCGACCAACACGAAATCCAGTCCACCGCAGCGCCAGGTAAACTGTAGCTGCTGGTGTTATCCCAGCCAACGATCACCGACGCGGTGGTCACGCCGCGGGAACTCCCCTCACGGAGCAGATAGCGGTCTAACCGCCAACCGGGCGTGCTAGCGACGAGTAAATCCGGGGCATATTTGTCGAATAAATCCGTATAGAGTTTGGGGTTGAAACGGTTCTGGTAGCGAAGCAGGAATTGACGCGCAGGGCGACTGTTGCGCAGGAGGGCAACTACCAACTCCATCATCGGGAAAAGACGTTTGCGCCTGGCATGGGCTTCGTCTTCGACCTGGCGGATGAAGCCGTTCACCGCTTCGAGGTTGATGCGGTTGGAAGCCCCGGCCCTGCGCAGGAAATGCAACCACCATTGCAGTGACGGCCTTTCAGTGCGCTCATAAGCCCTGGCCTGATCCAGACGCAGACCTTCAATAGTCAAGCCCGGCTGGCCGAAGCGCTGATGAATATCCTCTTTGAGGATATCATCGGTAAACAAGACTACTTCAACACCGGCGTCCAGGAGCGTAGAAACAACGTCGCTCTGCAAAAAATAGATCGCTGCCAGCCCGTGATCAGCACAAATGAAGATTCGTTTTGCCATAGGTGCGTTTATGTCCGATACAATTTTTCAAAAGAAGCATGATAAAGCCACCGCAGGAATTTGGTCACCGGCTTTGAGCGCCAAAAACGGCCCGCACGACCGGTCTGCGCCTTCACAGATGTTCCGGGGATCAATCCCTGGAACTCCGGTTCTAACACATTCCCCATGTGCTGCACCCACCATTGGGATGTGCACAGCCGCAGGAACCCCCCCTCGTTGATGGCAATATCCAACAGGCGCACCTGCCCCATTGGGCGTTCCGAGGGGATCGGCAGAACGCTCTGAAGCACTTCCTTGCGAGCTACAAATTGAAAGTGGGCTGCACCGACATAATATTGCCGCTCGCCATCGAAGACGCAAAGCGTATCGTTGGCTTCGAAATGCGCCTTTGCTTTGGCCTGCTCAGCCCCCAGGCTGCGCGCGTGACGCCAATAATCCTCCCAAGGAAGCAAGCGGCCGCGCTCTAGACGAACATCCGGATTCCCCTCTGCCCACTGAACCGTGCGCGTGGAAAACTCTTCCGGAGTCCACATGGGCATTCCAGTGACCATGCCCACATCAGGAAAAGCGTTCAATACGTCGATTTGAGGCTCAAGCCAACCCGGGTAGTGATAAACATCGCTGTCCGCATAAGCGATGACCTCGCCCGGCGCAGCGCCGAAGATGAAATTCCAGGCCCCGGCTTTGCCGAGATTCCTTTGGGACAGCACCAGGTATTGGATGCGGCCCTGTTCCTGCGCCTCAGCCAGATAATCCCGCACCTGCTCGCAGCTACCGTTGTCGAAAACCATCAGGTCATACGGGATGTTCGTATTCTCCCAAATGCTCCCCAGACAAACTTTGAGGACATCCAGGCTCTCGGCGTAGTAGCCGCCCAACGTGGGGATGTAAGTAACAAGAGCGACCGTCACCCGATTGGGCTGGGCCACATTCTGAATGGATTTGGCTGGATTCTGACCGATGCGCATAAATTTGCCCTGGCTTAGTTGATGGGCACCCAGGCCCGCCGAGGGAACAGCCTTTGCAATACCCGCCGCCAGAACATCCCCAAGCGACGTTTGAGCGCCACATTGCGCTCTGGCCGGATGCTAATATCGGCGGGGGCGACTGTTGCCGGTCGAGCCAACAGAGTCAAGTAAAGAGGCAATATCTTCGAGCGAGGCGCGCCATGCTTCTTGAGCGCGACAACTTCGTAACCCACTTTTTTGAGCGTCTGACGCAGAGTGCATTCGCTGAAGCTGATCATGTGGGCGATTTCGAAACTGTCGTGGGCGTAAAGATTAGGCACCTCGATCAGCATCCACCCCGAGGGAGCCAAATGATCCACTCTCAAATCAACCAGGTAACCTACGAGGTCAGGCAAATGCTCCAAAACATGCGCCAGGCTGATCAAGTCAAACCGCGGGTCGGCGCTCCCCTTGAGCTCGGTAATATCGGAATAGACCGTCAAACCTTGCTTCCGGGCATAATCGCGATAGGCAACCCCAGGCTCTACGCCAACCACTTCGCAGCCGAAGTGCTCCATGAAGCGCTTCAACAGGATACCTGACGAGCAGCCGATATCCAGGTAGCGCGCCGGCGCAACACCATGCGCCGACATAAGCCCCAACAAGGCGTCGGCACGCCCGTGCTGCACAAAGAGGTCTTTCTGGGTGGGCCCTTCTTCGCCCTGGTAGACCTGGCGATACTCGCGGGCGTAGAATTCATCCAACTCCCCAGGAGTCATGCGAGGCGATTGGAAAACCAAGCCACATCGACCGCAGAGGCGATTGACCACCTGATGGCCGCGAAACAGACGCCGGTCGAACAGAGAACTGATTTCACTCTGACAGAGGGGGCAGTGATCTACGGTCTCGGGCATGTGCCTCGATCTACTAAACCAGCTTTCTGCGCAGCCGGCGCAAGCGGCGCGTCAACAGCCAGCGGAACCCCTGCTGGTCGGGAGAATAAACCAAACGCTCGAGCCTACGCACAAAACGCGCCGGGCGGAAGCGCGTCCGGCGGACTCTCCCATCGACGAATTCATGACTTGCATCCAGGATCATGTACATGTTTTGCATACCGCCGCCCAAGGCCGCATTAATGCGCGTCTCTTCCAAATCGTAATGTATCTGGCCTTTGGGTAAATGGCTGTAATCATGATTCTGATGGACGGCCGTCAGCGACTCGGTTGCATCCACCACGGGCCACCCTTGCTGCAAACCCTGATAGATCATCCAGTTGTCCCAACCGGCACGGCCAATGGCAAAATCTGGGATGTCGGTGAAGATCAAACGAGGGAAGATGAAGAAATCACTGCCCGAAGGGGCGTGTAAGACGCCCTGGTTTTGAACTTCCCTACGCAGTTCGGATTCCCAGTTTGAGGTGAAAGTCAGTCGCTGACGAACGTCCAAATCCCAACGCCGACCGACAATCACAAAGCGTTCAGCCTGCTCGGCAACCAGACGAGCGGTTTCCAAAAAATCCGGCAACAACAAGATGTCGGCATTGACATAAGCCATCAATGCTCCCTGGCTGTTCTGGCGGGCAAGGGCAAACAGCGAACTCACCAGCGGCGTCCCCCATTTATTCCTGGCTACGTCTGGCAGGTGCTTCACCTCAAGCGCCGCTGCGGCCTCAGCCATCCCATCCTCCTCGCCAATCAACAACACCTCGACATCCGCACCCAACTGCTCCCAGGATTGGATGGCATTGCATTGAATGGTGTCGATATGCGGGTCTGTGAAAGGTTTGGGGGCGGTAAAGATGGTCAGGAAGGGCATTAACTCAACGAGGGCGTTCGTCTACATCCAGATGCGTCTTGTGCGGTATCTGGGAATTGATCTGCATCAATTCCGGCTCCCGCTCCATAAGCGCCAGCACATCCAACCAGGAAAACCGATCGTTCGGCAGGCGGACGACGATCTCACGCACCAGTTCTAAATCCTCGGGGGTATCGACCGTCCAGCGGTGATCACCAAGCTCCACATGATGGTGAAGCAGGGCCACCCTAAACCCGCGCGGCGATACAGAGACAGCCACTGGTTGCGGATTGGAACTAAAGTGCAGTTCTTCTGCAGGGATATCCTCGTAGAAATAGGGGGTAACGTGTTCGCGGTGATGCGGTTCACTGGCTTCCCGCCAAGCCCGTTCGAGGGCTGCGAACGTGAATACCTCTGTATCCAGGCCGAGAGGGTATGTGCGCCACCAGGGTTGGGGCAGCCGGTTGGCGACGAAGTCGAGGAGTGGACTCTGGAGGTTGGAAGTTGGAGGTTGGAAGTTGGAGGTTGGAAGTTGGAGGTCCGACCTGCGATCTTTAGCGTCTAATAGCGTGTTGACGGCTTCATCTATGAGTTCAGGATCAATCAGCGGGCAGTCAGCCGTGATACGCACGATCACATCCGCTCGATATCGCTTGGCTGCTTGATAGTAGCGATCTAAGACGTCGTGAACGCTGCCACGGGTGAAAGAAATATCTCTTGATTGACAAAATTCGGCCACCGGGTCATCGGATGAATCCGTGGTTGTGGCGACAACGACCTGATGTATGGTTTTCGCCTGGCGCGTCCGCTCAACCACCCATTGAAGCATTGGCCGATCCCCAATATCCAAGAGCACTTTGTCAGGCAGGCGAGATGATTTCATCCTGCCCTGGATGATGGCGATGATTCTCATTCAGTATCTGCTTCGCTCGGCACAGGCAACGCCTCGATAAACCCTTTGACGCGGAATTTCTCCACATACTCGCGCACCATCCAGTAATCCAGCCCCACCTCCTCGGCGATATCAAAAACGCTGTTCCCCCCCTCGAAACTCATCATAATCTTTTCATAGGAGCGGTTGAGCGCAAAGTTCTCTTGCCAATCCACCCATAGGTCATTCCCAGACAAGAAGAGTGGACCACGGAAATTGCGCTTTGGCCTGTAGTTGGTCGCGCAAATCCGTATAATCTGCTCGATAACATCCGCTGCGCCTTGTAGCATAGACTCATGGATGATATCTGGGTTGTCGTCGGTGGTGTGATATTCACTGTAAGGCCAGCGGTTGACTGAAATACACGGCACATTGACCCCCGGGCCATTGATGACCCGCTCGTCATTGGGAGGAAAGTCAGCGAAATCACGCTCGACATGCTCTGTATCGCGCAAAACGTGGGCCGTAATCCGATCCAAAAGGTGGTTGTGCTGGCGGGTGTGATGCCAGGCAATCGTATTCTCATTGCCAGTCATTTCGACGAAAATACCACCCTTCAACCGGCGTATCAAATCCTCGTGGTGAGCCAGGTAGGCAATCGTGCCAATGGTTTCAGGGCCGCACCAGAAGCGCACACTCATTGACCCCGGAGGCAGGGGCTTTTCCGCCAGGCGATGGGCAACCTCAACCGCGGTAACAACGCCAGCCGCATCATCATTGGCCTGCATGGGATGACAAATATGCGATGATATCAGAAACTCGCCTGCCTCGGGAACAGGCCCACCCTCAGGGTGCAGCACCCCCGCCCCCACGCGAAAGCCGCCATCTTTGGGATCAGTGAGGAACTCCGAGCGGATCACGGCTCGGTAACGAATGTCCTGGGGCAGGGTTTCGAAGACATCCTTCGCTAGGCAAAACCCCCAGTCCCTCTGGTAGTAGTTATAGTTCCAAGGGATCGCCCCTGGGCGCTCGTCGCTATAGAAGAGATGCGGCTCCAATTCATCCCAAGTGAGCGTTTTATCAACCGGCAGCGAATACGAGACAAGGTGAAGGGGATTATCGGCAAAATCGATCACCCGTTGACCCTGTTCTGTTTCCAGATAAGCCTCATGAACGAGATATCGTTCGGGCACTTGCCACGACCATATCGGAGCGCCTGGAGTGTAGGTTTCAACCGTAAACTCAGCGGCGGAGGGCATGGCTTCACGGACAATACCCAAGGCTTCATCCGTGCCATCGGAAGCCAGTGTGCGGTGGAGAGGATAGATTTTTTCGAGAAGCGGCTTTAGTTGCATGGGGGAAATCTCTAGGTGCTACTCGTCCTTGATCTCATATAACAGACGCGGGTTCACTCTCATCTCGCGCGCCGTGAACTCATAAATCTCATTGGCTTTCATCAGCTTTACATCAGCCTCACCAATCTGCCAGGCCTTAATCAGCCCTCTTTCCTCCGCTAACTCCCCCATTGGATCAACCATCGTTTCGACACCCTGCTCGATATCGCGCGCCAACATCTGGAAGGAGTCTTCATAGGTGTTACCGTCTTCATCCGTAACCAACCCGGTAAAGGTCTTCAAATAGCGGTAATCTACGCCTTCTAATTCCTCGACGTGGTGGAAAAAGGTCATGCTATCGTT
Source organism: Anaerolineales bacterium (assembly GCA_028278545.1). GTDB lineage: Bacteria > Chloroflexota > Anaerolineae > Anaerolineales > UBA11858 > NIOZ-UU35. The sequence goes on along the minus strand of JANQED010000004.1, from coordinate 73,170 downwards.
ATAACTCAAGCCAACGACCATGATCTTGCCGTCAAGCGCGCGCAACCTCCCAAACAGCGAATTACGCTCATAGCTGCTCTTGTAGCGTTCCCTGGTCAAGAACTCAGCCTGCGCGCCAATGATAGCAAATGAATAAATGGGGTGGAAAACGCGCCGGCTGCGGGGGTCCTTGCGCACAAGCTCCGTGATGATGCCCATATGAGAGGGGGTTTCGCGCACATCCCAGGGTTCTCCCTTACAGAAATCGAAATTGAAAGTGGGCATGATGAGCGTGCCTTCAGCGCCGAGAACGTGCAAAAGGGCATCGATGACCGTCTGCGGGCCGCCCTCCACACCGCCGAATGAGTTGTACGAGCTGTGAACCAACAGGGCATCACCGGCTTCGACACCGATGGCTCGAAATTCCTCGATAAGCGTGTCTTTAGAAAGCATAACAGCACTCCGAATTGGACTGAAGACCGAGGACGGAAACAACCCGGTCTCCCGTCCCCAGTCATTTGTAGGCCGTTACCCCAAAAGCCTGGGGCTTAGGGTTCACGCGAGAGAATCCGGCCTTTTTCAGGCGGTTGATGACTCCCCGGGTCACGCGCCTGCCTGTCTTGCTCTCGGGATTGGCAATGTAGTGAAACATACGCCCATTGGCCTTTAGCACCCGATAAGCTTGCTGATAAAAGGCAAGCGAATACAACTCACCGGCCAGGCTGAACATGGGCGGATCGTGAATGATCATCGAAAAACTCTCGTCGGGGAAAGTCTCAATGACATCGCCACTGTTCCCAATAATCCGCGTGATCTTTGGGTTCTCGAACAGCCCTTGAGACCAGGGGTTGCTACGGGCGATGGTTTGCGCAGCCGGGTCAAGCTCTATTGTGGTCACCTGGGCAGCGCTTTCAGCCGCCATCATCGCTGTATAGCCCAAGCCGGTCGCCGTATCCAGCACGTGCCCATGAACCCGCCCCAGGGCCTTTATCTTGCTCCTGGCATCCTGCCAGGGGTCAGTGCCCTTGATGCGGTGCATGGGGATGCCCGAAACGAGCATCGTCGGGGCGGCCTGCGTTGGATACAAGGTATACATGCGTTCGAAATCCTCCGAGTAAACCTGGATGGCTTCGATATCTCCACCTGCCACCCGGAAGCAGCTATTCTCACTCTCAGCGATCTCAGATATGACTGCCCAATCAAGCCGCTCGCCGTTGGGGAACTTGACAGCCTGTTTCTCCAAGCTGACCGTCACAGTTGACAACCCCAAATCAGGCGAAATCTCTCCAGACCTGACCGACCCTCCCATTGCAAGCAATTCTGCAACCTGATAATGGGATAGGATGATCTCGGAGGAAGTCACGACAAGGCAATCCGATAAGCCTCGAAAAGCTTGGGGAAATTCTTTTCCCAGTCCGCGCGTGATTCTGCCAATTGACGGGCAGCCTGCCCCATCGCGTCTAACTGCCCCCTATGATTTACGGCCCGGAGAATGCCTTCAGTGAGAGAATCCACATCCCCATCGCGGAACAACCACCCCACCCGACTCTCCTCTGATTCGGAGGAAGAGACCCACTCTCGATTTCCGGGGATGTCGCTCAGCAACACCGGCTTGCCACAGGCCAGGGCTTCCAACAGCGAGATCGAAGTGCCATCACTGTGAGAGGCGCTGATATATAAATCCGCGGCCCGGTAGTAATCGGGTAAATCCTTCTGGTTCATCTGCCCAGGGAAGTGCACCCGGTCGAGCACATCGGCCTCAATAAAGAACTGCCGGATTTTTTGAGCAAGCGGGCCGTCTCCCAACATCAGCAAGCGCAATTCTGGTCGTTGATGCGCCGCCCTGACAAAGGCCTGAGCCAGGTCATCGACCCCGTAAATTCGGGCCCAGCCTCGGGTGGATAACAGCACAAAAGTCTCACTGCCCCATCCAAGGCGTTGGCGCAAACCACCATCATCACCCGGTGAATATTTATCGATCTTCGCCCCCCAGGGAAAGGTGACAATACGCTCTGGCGACATGCCGTACCGGACAGCAAGACCACGGATGGTATCACAATCCCCAACAAAGGCATCACTGCGTTGGAGCGTATACCGGGTAGCCCAGCGCCACCAAGGGTTCCGGTTCACATCCATAAGCAAGTCGTAGCCCCACGACATACTCACCAGAGGATGAAAACCGGTCAACGCCGCCAAAAAAGCAGCGCGCTGCAAAGGGCCAGCCTGAATGAGGTCAGGCTTGAAGGAGTGGATCACCTTTCGAAGGCCGGAAAACAAGCGCGGCCCATGCCTGAGTTCTGCCGGTGATTCCCCCCCAACCCAGGGAATTTGCTCAATCTCCGGGGGCAGCGGCCTATCATCAAGGTCGTGCCCGCGGCGTTCCAGCTGTAGAAAGCCAGTTTGGTGTTCTGTTTGGGCTAACGCAGCGAGAAAACGGTGATCGTGGGTGGTGTAGTCTCTGGAGAAGTATAGAATCCGCATTGGCAAAGCGCGCCGCGCCTTATGCCCCGATATTCTCCCAGCGAAGGTCCATGCCATAGGGCATATCAACCAACGCCTTTTTCCCCATTAGATCGTCCAACTCCCAAGGCATGATCGCACCGGTAGAGGCCGGGCGCAGGGGTTCGACCATCTCAGCCGTAATCGTCTCCCCGGCCTTCATATCCCGAGCAGCCCGCAAACAGCGCCGCTGAAGCACGTAGGTCTCTTGCTCGCTGCCGGTGACGAACTTATCAAATGAGCCTAAAGCCCGTTCGAGCGTGCGGACTTGCTGCACCATCTCGGCCCAACTCTCGGGATTCATAGCGAACTTGTGATCCGGGCCTTCGCGGTCATTGTCATCGGTGAAATGACGTTCGATAACCCGCGCGCCCAAGGCCACTGCACCAACAACAGGAGCCGGGCTGTGGGTATGATCCGAGAGCCCCAGCACGACATCCGGGAACATGCCAGCATAGGTTGTCAGCACGTTGATATGCAGGTGATCGTAATTTGAGTCAGCGGCGGTGTAGTTGGTATTACATTGAAAGAGCACAATTTGATCGCTGAACTCCCTGACAGCACGCATGGCGCGCACTACATCGCTGATATCGGCAGCGCCGGTTGACATAAGCAGCGGCTTGCCAGTTTCCGCCATGCGCACCAACGCATCCGGCCAAGACATCAATCCAGAACCGGCTTTGAAGGCAGGTACAAATGGATCGAGCATATCAATGGCGTCATAATCGTATGGCGATGAGTAATAATGAATGCCGACTTTATCGCACTCCTCTTTGAGAATCGGCGTCCATTCGAAAGGGACTGAAGCATCATCATACACTTCGTAGACAGATTTACGCCATTCCGCTTGATGTGAAAGCTGTCCACCCAAAGACTTGAAGCCGTAATCCGAGACGATTTTGGGGGCGCGGAAATTCTGGAATTTAGCAGCCTCCGCGCCTGCTTCTTTCGCCAGGCGAATAAGCATTTTGGCGCGATCCAGATCACCGTCATAATTGGCAGCGATGTCGGCAATGAAATAAGTGGGATGATTGAGGCCAATCTTGCGGTCGGCAATGGTAATTTCAGGAGAAGGGATATTCATTTCTGCCACCTCTTGGGTTCATGATCTATTTTGGGTTTGGCGGAGACTTTCGGCCCCTATTCTAAGCACAATGATCTGACGACCTGTGGATAATCCTGTTGATAAAGCGTATAGAACCGCTCTATCCCTGGGGATAAAGCTGGAGGAACCACGCCCAAATCGTTTATAAGTTTATCCACTTGCAAGGTAAGGTTGGGTGAGCGAACCGCCTGCAAACCAGCCTGGGTTACGGATATGGGGGTAATCAGCTCTGGGTCAAAATCAAATTTCCTGGCAATCGCTATGCCGAAATCGTATTTGCTGACATTCTCGCTGCTGACCACGTGGTACAACCCCCTGAGGCCCTTAGCCAGCATCTGGTAAAAAAGGTCTGCGATATCATTTACCAGAACCGGGCAGAAGAAAACGTCCGTAAAACCCTTGATCTGGTTGCCCGCGGCTAAATTGTTGAAGAAAAACTCCGCTAAACTGCGCTTGCCCGTGGGGCTCCACCCAAAGATGTTTATCCGTGCGACGATAGCGTCCGGCGCTGCCTCTAAAACCGCGTTTTCCCCAGCTAATTTGGTCTGCGCGTAAACATTAACGGGATTGGGGAGATCGTCCTCGGTATATTCATCCTTGTGACCGTCAAAGACCGCATCTGTGGACACATGCAGCAAGCGCGCTCCGCCCCTGGCGACATGACGGGCCAGTTTACGCGGTAATTCTGTATTCAGTTCCCGGGCGTTCTCTGGGTCGTGTTCACAGGCATCTACATTTGCCTGAGCGGCACAATGGATCACCCAATCGGGTTGAGTATCATCCAGGATACTTTCCACCGCGCCCGGGTCTAGCAAGTCGGCAACCAGAGGAGTGAAAGCGGTTGTTTTCTGAGGGCAACTCCGATCGACCCCGAAAACAGTATGGTTGCTGGCGGCTTCCAGGGCCAGATTACTGCCCAATAAGCCACCCGTGCCGGTAATGAGTATTCGCATCGTCTTTACCCTGTATTCACTGCTTACCCTCTCACTCGCAAAATATCCTATGACCACTCAGTCAGACGAAGAAAATCCCCCGGAATAACCGGGCAATGGCCGATGATCAGAATATTTTCTTGCGTGTTCGAGTAAACAAGGTATACAAGGCAAACATTCTCAAGTCAGTTTTCCTTGCGCGAATGCCTCCTCAAAAGGTCTAATAATCTGGCGTATCTGTTCAACGTCGAGCCAATCTGGATTCTCGGCACTCGAATAGCGGAAACCATCGGGGACTGGCTGCCCCATTTCTTGCCATCCTCCCCCAAACCAGAAGGCTTCTACCGGCTGAACAACGAACATATCATCCATTTCGACGGTAGATCGAGATTCATCCCGCGAAATTAATAACTCATGCAGCTTCTCACCTGGGCGGACACCAATCATTTCCAACTTCGCTTTAGGAGCGATTGCATTCGCCAGATCAACCACGCTCATGCTAGGGATCTTGGGAACGAAAACTTCCCCTCCCTGCATCTGTTCGATATTGCGAATCACAAATCTGACGCCCTGCTCCAGGGAAAGCCAAAATCGCGTCATGCGCTCATCGGTTATCGTCAGCTTGCCATCATTCGACCGCTGCCGAAGGAAAACCGGAACGACACTGCCCCGGCTGCCGACCACATTGCCGTAGCGCACACAGCTCAACCGGGTGGCATACTTCCCTGCGTAGGCGTTACTCTGGATGACCAGTTTTTCGGCGGCGAGTTTGGTAGCTCCATACAGGTTTACGGGGTTGACCGCTTTGTCGGTGCTCAGCGCCATCACTTTTTTGACCCCGGTATCCAGGGCGGCATCGACAACGTTGCTGCTCCCAAGGATATTGGTTTTAACAGCCTCCATGGGGTTGTATTCACAGGCAGGGACCTGCTTGAGCGCAGCGGCATGAACGACGACGTCCACAGCCTGCATGGCCCGCTCCAGGCGCGTCAGGTCGCGCACATCTCCAATAAAATAACGCAGATTTGGGTGATCAAAACCAGCGACCCGCATCTCATGCTGTTTCAATTCATCGCGACTAAACACGATCAACTTGGCCGGCTGGAATTCTTCCAGCATGATTTTAGTAAACGCTTTTCCGAAGGAACCAGTTCCACCGGTGATAAGAACGACTTGATCTTTCCAGTTCATGGGCGACTCCATAGATATCAATCCATCAAAACATATCTAGGTTTTACGGATGACAACGATTGGGTATTGGCCTTTCTCACCAAAGAAACGAGGAAATTGCTCTTCTAACCAGAATAACAACCGCAACACAATGCGTCCCCCCCAACCCGAATGAATAAAGGTGCGCAAATGCTTGACACTGACCCCCCGCCAGACGAAGATCTCAAATGACATCAACGGTGTAAGCTGGGCCTTCAACCAATCAGCACCGTACTTACGCACAAAGGTGCTCTTGGGCTTGTGATCATCGACCGCTCCGGCGGGTTTCGCCGGATGTTCCGGCTGCGCGATGCCAAATAACCGTCTGACGATACCCAAAAGACGATTCATCCAGCGCATGGGACTTGACAACAGGCGCGGGATAAGCGCCTCTCCCCAGCCGTTCACAACGGCCGCTGAACTCCCCGGGGTAAGAACGCGATATAACTCTCGATAGGCCTTTACATGCTCCTCTTGCGGCAAATGGTGTATGGTATGCAACGAGACAATCCCATCGAAGGCGTCAGGCTTGAAAGGCAAATCGGCCACATCCGCCACCACACAGAGACCGTGGTCAGCAACCCTCTTCCGGGCCTCTTGCAAGGCAACATGGGATATATCAGCACAGACCCGGTATCGATATCCTTTCGAATATTCCAAATACTCCGGGTATTGGATGGGCCCGGAACCCGCATCCAGGAGGAAGCGTCCCGCAGGCTGGATGTGGCGGCCAACGCGCAAATGGCAGCGGTGAATATACTCCCGGGAGACTGGGCGTAAGTCCTCGTAGCGGGCATTTTGATAAACGCCCTCGCTGACTTCCTGCCAACCGATCCGGTCGTAGAACTGGCGAACCTGCTGTTTGACTTCTAGTTCCGTTGACATATCATTTGGCCCAATCGATGGGCTTCCCTAACAAATATTCAAAGGACTCACCGAACTGGGCCATCCCTTCGTCCGCCAGAACCTTTTCCAGGGGCCAACGTTCGATATCTTCCTCAAAATATTGTACATGCCAGGGGTAAGGTTGGGGATACTCGAAAAAGAAACGGTAGGCATACGTCCAGGCGGCTTCGACCTGTTTTCGGGTTGGCCGGCATGCCCGGGGGTCGGCCAGCACCTTTCGGAGAAGCTCGAAAAATGCATCCCATGAGTCAGCATCAAGGGTAAATCCCTTCTCCCGATAGTGGGTCTGACCGGTGACAATCACCGGCAACCCGCTCATAGCCATTTCCATGCCCATGGTGGTGGTAAAGACCAAGCCCAGGTCGGCAATTTCCACCAAATCATAGGCGTTCACTTTGGCATCGGCTGGCAGTAAATGAATGTGCTCAGGCAACTCTGGGAACATATCATTCAAAATATCGTAAACGGCCGGCCCCCAGCCAATCAGTTCACCGGGGTGGGTTTTGATGACAAATTGTACATCTGGCCGCTTGATAAAGAACTCAATCGTGCGCTTGAGCCATTCGGTCATGCTGTCGCTGAAAAGCTGACGCCCCAGGGTGAGGCTATCTCCGAGCACGTTGGTGGGCAAAAAAACTACGGGTCGAGAATCCAACCCCAATTCCAGGCGAACATCCCCTCCCGCCTGAACCGAGTCCCCCTGCCAAAGGCGCACGAAGGTCTCCCAAAGATCGCCCTTCTGCCGCGCGGCGAAGAAATCCCTCACCCGTTCCCACTCGTCCTCAGAAAGGGGGGTATCTTTCTTGGCTTCCCAGAGCTTGCTGGTATCCTGACGCATGACATCGTCGTTTTGCGCCAACCACATGCGATCATTCTGCTCACCAAACTCGAAAGTCATCACCGGAAGCCCCAAATATTCAGCAACATGATAGGTAATGCCAAACTCAAGGATGCTGCCATTGGGCACTACCACCACATCAGGGCGTTCTCGCTCGATTTGGGCCAGCATCCTCCGAGCATGAACCCTGTTGCGCTCCAGGCGCAGGCGATACAAGTCGCTGTCCTTTTCGACATCCTCACGAAGCTGGCTGTATTGGGTATCGCGAAACGCGGCCCCATCCATAAGGGCCTCCAATTCGGCGGGCAATTCTTTGGACAGCGGAGCATTCAACAAAGGAACGAGAGTAATAAACGGCTCTACCGGCTTGAGGGTATCCTGAATATAGAGATTATGCCGACGAAGATCGAAGCGGTTGACCGGCTTCTTCCACTGGGCATAGGGCAGATAGGCCATAGTGACATCATGCCCAAGGGCCGCTATCGTCAGGCTCATGAGCAGGCTGTGTTCCAGCCAATAACTCAGCATACTAAAAATAATGACACGCCTGGGTTTTTGAGCGTTGCGCGCTGAATTTTTGGCCTGGGACAGCCAAACGGGGATATTCCCCTTAAGGCGATCGAGGTGATAGCCCCCCACAGGCGGCTGACCGCTCTGCCGCAGATACCAGAAGACCTCAGCGGTCAGAGGGAGCTGCCCAAGGATTTCCTTCGCGGTACTCTTCGCAGCCATCGCAGTTATCCCAGCATCTCAATCCGCCAGGTCAGGCGGGGTCTCACCAGGCCCATACGGGTTTCAGACCATTGTTTTCCCGGCGCACCCATGCCATCGACGGTGAATGTCAGGGCTCGCTCATCCATAAAATAGCGTTTCACACGGAAAGAACTGGCATTCATACCAACCGTGTAGCGGCCCTCGTTCAATAAATCCGGCGGGATGGTACATTTGCTGACAAAATGCCCGGAGGGACGCACACCAAATTGATCATATTGGTCAGGCTCATCCGTGTCGAAGGAGGTCAAAACGTATTCGCCGCGCGCGCTCATCAAATAAAGCCCAACGCGCAACCCCTGGATGGGCTCGTCTAGCTGATACTCGACCTCCAGGTTAATCTCCTCGGTCGAGCGGACGACGTCGACATGATCGCCTTTGGCATTGCACACCCGCAAAGCGATGGGCCGAAAGGGCGCCGATGAAGGGGGGACCTCATCAGCATCCCAATGGCGCTCTCCTGCCTCAGAAAAACCCGACATCATATAATAATCAACGGCTTCAGCCGTTGGGGCCCGGTAAACCAACTGGCCTTTATCCAGAACAATCGCTTCTTCAGTCAACCGCAAGATGGCCGACATATCATGGCTGACGAACAGCACCGTACGGCCTTCTTGCGCCACATCGCTCATCTTGCCCAGGCATTTGCGCTGAAATTCAGCATCACCGACGGCTAATACTTCATCCACTACCAAGATCTCCGGTTCCAGGTGCGCGGCCACCGCGAAGGCCAAACGTAAATACATGCCGCTGGAATAGCGTTTCACCGGCGTATCGATGAACTTTTCAACCCCGGAGAAATCCACGATCTCATCGAATTTGCCATCGATCTCAGCCCGCTTCATCCCCAAAACAGCGCCATTGAGGTAGATATTTTCGCGACCGGTCAACTCGGGGTGGAAGCCGGTTCCAACTTCTAACAATGATCCAACTCGTCCGCGAATCTCTACTTCTCCCTCCGTAGGTTCGGTGACGCGCGACAACACCTTTAGGAGCGTGCTCTTACCCGCCCCATTACGCCCAATCACCCCTAATACCCGTCCCTGCTCGACATTGAACGTAACATCACGCAGCGCCCAAATAGTATCTAGCTGATCTTCTCCCGAGGGAGCCAGACCACGCCGGATGCGTTGAATCGGCCAGGTGACGATGTTAACCAAAGAATCTCGCAAGGTTCGGTAACGCTCAGGGGCGATGCCGATGCGGTATTGTTTTCCGAGATCATTTACGCGTATGGCTAGATTGCTCATAAGGATGCAAACTTTGTAATCGATCGATTAGGTATTGGATATCAGCTATTAGACATTGGGTATCTATTGGGAAGCACGCATCTTCACAACGGTCAAATATCCAATACCTGATAGCTACACCATATCCGCAAAAGTGCGTTCCATGCGGCGGAAGTAGAACAGGCCGCTGATTAAAACCACCAGAGCGATACCAACCGATATCGACATGGTCAACGGCGCTGAAGGGTCAAGCTCAATGCCCAACAGTGCCCAACGGAAACCCTGCACGACGCCAGCCATGGGGTTGAGTGAGTAGATCAACTTCCAGGTTCCGGTGATGTACTGCGACGAATACGCTACCGGGGTGAGATACTTCCACGTCTCGGTGAGGAACGGCAGCATATAGCCCACATCCCGGTACAGCACATTCAGCGAGGAAAACCACAAACCAACACCCAGGGCAGAGACCAGGGTCAAAAGCAAAAACAGGGGGAAGGTCCAAATCGCCGAAGTGAGTGGGATATCGTAATACACCATCATCCCGATCAAAATCACGAAAGCAATAAAGAAATCAACCAAACCGCTCAGGACGGTAGAAATCGGGATGACCAAGCGCGGGAAATATATCTTGGTGATCATATTGCGATTCGATACCATGGAGCGGCCCGTATCAGAGATGGCCTTTGAGAATAACTGCCAGGGCAACAGCGCTACATAGGTAAAAATGGTGTATGGAACGCCTTCAGAATCGAGGCTGGCAAGCTGGCCGAAGATGAGCGAATAAACGATCATCGTCACCACCGGACGAATAACCGCCCAAGCCACGCCGAGAACGGTCTGCTTATAACGAACTTTGATGTCCCGCCAGGTAAGAAAGAAGATCAACTCCCGGTAGCGCCAGAGGTCTTTCAAGTTCAACGCCGACCAGCCGCGCGAGGGGCGCAGGATGATCGTCTCTGGGGTTGGTTGGGTAACGAGAGAAGTTTCAGCCATAGAATATCGAAACGTCAGGGTACCGCATCCTGGTTTTCTCTAAACCACTCGATTGTGCGCCGCAAGCCCTCTTCGAAAGGCATCTCGGCCTCGAAGCCGAAATACTCTTTCGCTCGACTGGTGTCCAGGCCGCGCCGCGGCTGGCCATTGGGCCTGCTGGTATCCCAGACAATTCGGCCTTCAAACCCAGTTAGCCGAGCAATCAACTGGGCCAAATCTTTGATGCTGATTTCCATGCCTGAGCCCAGATTAACCGGCTCAGAGCGATTGTAACGCTCCGCAGCCATCACAATGCCGCGGGCGGCATCCCCAGCGTAGAAGAACTCACGCGTGGGTGAGCCATCCCCCCACAAAACCACTTCGGGGTCGCCGCGCTGCTGGGCCTCGATCATCTTACGGATCAACGCCGGTATCACATGAGATGTCTCCAGGTTGAAATTATCGCGCGGGCCATACAGGTTCACGGGGAGTAAAAAGATGGCGTTGAAACCGTACTGTTCTCGATAAGCCTGCGCCTGAACCAGGAGCATCTTTTTCGCCAATCCATAGGGAGCGTTGGTTTCTTCGGGATAGCCATCCCACAAATTCTCCTCTTTGAAAGGAACGGGGGTAAATTTCGGATAGGCGCATATCGTCCCAATAGCGACGAATTTCTCCACCCCGTGTTTCCAGGCCTCGTGCATCAACGGTACACCCATCATCAGGTTTTGATAGAAAAACTCGGCCGGGCGGGCGCGGTTGACGCCAATGCCCCCCGCCAATGCCGCCAGATGTATGATCACATCTGGATTGGCATCCCGCAACACCCGCCGGGTATCTTCCAACAGGGTCAAATCATAGTCTTCAACATGAGGGATGAAGACCTCTGCCGCGCCTCTTTCCCGCAATTCCTGCTGCACAAAGGAGCCCAAAAAACCGGCCCCGCCCGTCACACAAACCCGCCGGTTGGCCCAAAATTCGTTAGGGTCAGGATATGCTTTCTCAACCATCGTTATTTATCCATGCTCACGATTTGATCTTCCCAGCGATGCCAGCCATCAAAGCGTTCTGCCAGGAGGCACTTCCCATCACCGGGAGCTTCCAGCCCCAGCAGCTCCAGGTCAGCATCCATCATGATGCGCGCTAGATCCTTGAAGCGAATCCTCGGCTCCCAGCCCAATACATCTTTGGCTTTCCTGGCATCCGCCAACAGGAAATCCACCTCCGTAGGGCGAAAATACTGGGGATCAATGCGCACATAGTCTTGATAATCCAAATTGACGTACCCAAAAGCCTCTTCTAAGAACTCGCGCACAGTGTGCGATTCCCCCGTGCCGATCACCAAATCCATAGGCTCATCGTGCTGTAGCAAGCGCCACATCACTTCCACATATTCTGGCGCATATCCCCAGTCACGTTTTGAGTCTAAATTGCCCATGTAGAGGTGTTCCTGTTTCCCGGCCAGGATCGCCGCCACGGCACGCGTGATCTTGCGAGTGACGAAGGTCTCGCCCCGGCGCGGGGACTCGTGATTGAAGAGTATGCCGCTGCTGGCAAAGACCCCATAGCCCTCGCGGTAATTTTGGGTGACCCAATGGGCATAGGCCTTGGCAGCGGCATACGGACTCTGCGGCTCAAAGGGCGTGGCCTCGCTTTGAGGGGGGGACGCGCTCCCAAACAATTCGCTAGTCGAAGCCTGATAAAAACGCACCTTGGCTCCCGTGCGACGAATGGCTTCTAAGAGACGCAAAGTCCCTAAACCGGTGACATCCCCGGTATATTCAGGCATGTCAAAGCTAACGCGCACATGGCTCTGAGCAGCCAGATTATAAATCTCATCAGGCTCAACTTCGGAGATCACGTTTTGCAAGCTATCAGTGCTGGTCAAGTCCCCGTAGTAGAGCCGCATCCTGGCCTTATCACCATTGTGAGGGTCACGATAAATGTGATCGATGCGTCCTGTGTTAAAGGTGCTCGACCGACGGATCATGCCATGAACTTGATAGCCTTTCGATAACAACAGCTCTGTGAGGTATGAGCCATCTTGGCCAGATATGCCCGTAATCAAAGCTTTTTTCATGCTTTTACCCTTCAATTCAACTCTTATTGTACGATGAACCGCGCGTTGCGATAGCGCGGATCACTCGGTTCGCGGATGAGTCCATCCTGCAAGGCGTGCAAGATTTCTCGCACACCATCATCGACGGAATATTTTGCCTTGAAACCCAATTCATCCTGGATTTTCTTGAATGAGACGCTGATATCGCGCATATTGCCTCCGAAAGTTATATCCTTATACTGGATACGGGTTTCCGGCAGGCGCTTGAGGATCAGCTTTACAACCTGATCTTTGGTCAGGTTGCCTCGTTCAGCACCAACGTTGAATACCTGTCCTCGGATGCTCTCCACTGGCGACTGAAGACCCAAAATAATACCATGAACGGCGTCCGCGATGTGAACGAAGGAACGCGAATAACCACGCTGATAGATCATCAGTTTCCGCCGGATGTAGGCGTCGAAAACGAACTGGTTGACGATGAGGTCGAAACGCGGTCGAGGAGAAAGGCCATATAACGTCGTTGGCCGAAAGATCATGGGGGCACAGGTGCTGCCCTCCGTTTGTGCCAACAGATAGCGCTCTGAGGCTACTTTGGTCTCCGCATACAAGGATTGAGGGTTTAGGGGGGTCTCCTCGGTTACCGGCTCTCCATCAGCAGAGAGACCATAGTTGCTGTAGGTAGAAAGATAGATGAATCTATCTACACCCAATGCCTCGGTCTGTTCAAACACATGTTGTGTGGACTCAACGTTGTACCGCCAGGCCACCAACCGGCCCACCGACTGACAGGTCGGAAAACCGGCTATAGCCGCCAGGTGAATGACCGCCTGCGGTTTTGCCCAGTCGCTTCTTATTGAAGCGCGAATAGCGCGCGACTCACACACGTCCGCCTTGACGAAGTGGAATAGCTCGTTAGGAAGATACGACAGCAAAGACTCACCACCATAGAGCAAATCATCGACAACCGTAACGTGATAGCCCTCATGGAGCAATTGCCCGGTCAAATACGAACCGATAAACCCCGCTCCACCGGTGATGACTACGTGCTTATCCACCATCAACCCTCTCTGCCATGTTCAGGTAAACTCGCCAGCCGCGTATCTCTACCGCAGGCAAGCCAAAGCCATTCTCAATCTTGATACCCTGTTCCAAACATGTCAACCGGATCACTTCGGCCAGGTCGCCATCTCCCTGGATGCGAATGCTATCAAATCCGGCTTCCCGCACTTCGGCCAGAATCTCGATCATGCGGCGCCGCGTTCGGCGATACAGCATCATCGAGTTCTCTATGTATTTGACAGTGAGATGGGCGCGAAATGCAAGGCCCTCGGGCGTAATGATGTATTTCAACTTCTTACGTTCAGCCCGTTTAAGCTTGATATAGCCTTTAGCAACCATCCGTTTAATATGCCAGTTGACCGTTCCCACGGCCACATCAAGGCTGCTCGCCAAAGTAGCCTGCGTAACGTCCGGGTCTTCCTCGATCTGCTCAAGCAGGATCAGTTCGCGTTCCTCGCGAGTGGTATCCAATTCCATAACTACACCTGATAAATTCCATAATTCAGTGACTGAATTATAGCTCAAAAGGGCGTCTGGTCAAGGTAAAATACCATTAAAGCTCCAGGGCGGTTATAATACCTCCCTGCGGAGCATCCAGCGATCACAACACCACCGTCCGAATGTGACAGTCTGCACAGCTACAAGTTACCGATTAGGATTATGTCAAACGAACGTCGTGACCTCGTGAAACGATATTTTTCCATAACCTTGGATGCACTGGGGATCGTGCTGATCTTGGGAGCCGCCAGCCTGGACCTGATCCAAAACCGCACGGAGCTATACGAGATCGGCACGCTGCAAATCGCGGTCATCGTCATGGGGGTCTTTTTGACCCTTATCAGCAGTTGGCTGATACCGCCTGGAACGGTCAAGCAAGCCATGCGTTCCACTAAGTTGTTCAGCTTCATCCTGCTGACCATCAGCATGATCTTATTTGCCATCAATTTGATCGGATTAGCATTGCCTCTAAGAAACCCGGCAGTTTATCAGGGAATCGAATATGCCGGGAAAATACGGTACCTTGAGTATTCCGCCGAAGAAGTCTTCGCACAGATGAACCGGATCGAGGAGATTGACGAACAATACCCAGAGTATGTCAAACGCCTGAACCAGTTGATCTTCGACGGCACAGTCCACTACTGGCCGGAATTCGAGGAAGATAACGCCTACAACCTGCGTATCCCCATTCACGAAAATTACCTGATTTACTTCATAAACCTGATCCAGGGTGAAAATGATAATTACGAATTCTGCCAGGCGGAACGGGCAATCCAACGTTCGACCTGCGTTTGCTCGCAGTCATCCAAGATCTTGGCGGACATCCTGGGGAGAAACCGTGTCCGCACGCACATCGTCGGTCTGGAAGGCCACGTCGTCGCCCGCGCCCGGGTCGATAGGGAAACGGATGAGTGGTGGATACTAGACGCCGATTATGGCGTGGTCATCGAACATGACATCGACGAAATCGAAGCCAACCCGGAACTTATCCGAGAGGCTTATCAAGCCCAGGGTTACGGCGAGAGCACTATCAAAAACCTGATCGACATCTATGGCCCTGAAGGCAACGAGACTATCGACATCAACCATCAATGTTCGAAAGAGAACCACCTCTACCTGCTGAAATGGCTAATCCCGGCCCTGGGGGTACTGCCATTCGCCAGCTTCGTCCTGATCAACAACCTCCGCCAAGGTTTCAGCCCGCGAGGCGAAAAAGAATAGCAAACAAACCTACGCGCATCTGACCACCACCATGGATTCATCCCCAACAGTACAAAATCACTCAAAAATCTCAGACGCTGCCCAAGAGACTTATCAAAAGGAACGCATCGCCCATTGGGATCAGGTGGCCGATGGCATGGACAAGCGGTTAAACCTGGGAAACTACTACCGCCGCCGCTTGATCGAAATCTATCAGTTTTGGGTGGCTCCGAACCAAAGGGTGCTCGAAATCGGCTGCGGGCAGGGTGATTTGCTGGCAGCCATGAATCCCGCCGAGGGGGTGGGCATCGACTTCTCCCCCAGGATGATCGAAAGGGCCTCGACTCGCCATCCCCAACTGGAATTCATGCTTGGCGATGCCGATGAACTAGGGCACATCCGCGAGCCCTTCGACGTCATCATCCTCTCAGACATCGTCAATGATCTCTGGGATGTGCAGAAAGTGTTCGAAGGGTTGGCGCCCCTTTCGCACCGGCGCACGCGCCTGATCATCAACGCTTACAGCCGCTTATGGGAACTACCGCTGTCCATCGCCGAAAAGCTCAGACTGGCCAAGCCGACCTTATATCAAAATTGGCTGACAGTCGAAGATATCGACAATTTGCTCCACCTGGCGGGCTTCGAAACCATCCGCAGTTGGCCGGAAATCCTATGGCCGTTGGCAACCCCGCTGATCGATTCGTTTTGCAACAAGTTCCTAGCAAAAGTTTGGCCTTTCAGGGTTCTGGCTTTGACGAATTTCCTGATCGCCCGGCCACAGCCCAAACAAAAGCGGGGCGAAGAACCCTCCGTATCGGTTGTGATCGCCGCCCGAAACGAGGCCGGGAATATTCGCCATATTTTGGAAAGAGTCCCCACTATGGGCCGGGAGACGGGGATCGTCTTCGTTGAAGGGCATTCGCGCGACAACACCTGGGAGGTGATCAAAGCCGAAATCGCGAAACACCCTCACAGAAATTGTCAACTGCACCAGCAAAGCGGCGAGGGCAAAGGCGATGCCATCCGGTTGGGCTTTCGAGAAGCAAGCGGGGATATGCTTATGATCCTGGATGCCGATTTGACTGTCCCCCCCGAGGACCTGCCCAGGTTCTACAACGCCCTGGTCGAGGGCAAAGGGGATTTCATCAACGGCGTGCGCCTGGTGTATCCGATGGAAAAGGAAGCCATGCGCTTTTTCAACTTGCTGGGCAACAAATTCTTCAGCCTGGCCTTCTCGTGGCTGCTCGGCCAGCCCATCAAAGATACCCTGTGCGGCACGAAAGCCCTCTGGAAATCGGATTACGAGCTGATCGCCGCCAATCGGGGATATTTCGGCGATTTCGACCCGTTTGGCGACTTCGACCTGATCTTTGGGGCAGCCAAACTGGGTCTGAAGAGCGTCGATCTGCCGATCAGATATCGTCAGCGCGTCTACGGGGAAACCAATATCCAGCGCTGGAAGCATGGCTGGCTGCTGCTGCGGATGGCGGTCAGCGCTGCTCGATTACTGAAATTTGTTTGAGAAGGAAATCCCCAACGAACCGCTTCTACGGGGATGGGAAGGGGCAAACTAACGCCGTTTGGGGTGAGCGGACTAAAGGGGGAAGGTCTCCGTCCTCGAAGAGCACAAGCAAGGCATCTACCAGATCACCCTCCTTGCAGCCGATCACAACCACATCAGAAGCGTTAGGAAATTCACTCGGAGCGAACTCCAAGGGCAGCAAGACCTGATCAAGCCCCGCGCTGATCACCGAGAAGCCCAGGCGGGAATACTCGCGCGGCGCATAAGCAGGCCACCCACCCCCAGACTCACCCTCCCCAACTGGGTAGTAGCGCGGGTACAGGGCACGCCCATGGAGCACAACCACCCCCTCATCCGCGAGGTACTGCTGGAGAAGTTCATCATCGAGCCAAAGAACTTGCTCGAACACCCCTTCCTCTTCGAGCAAATCCAGGGTTGCTGCTTTGGTCAGCGGAGCATAGCTCGGCTGGATTCCGCGCTCCAGGAGCAGCGGCACCAGACCCAGGATCAGGAAGATGCCCCCCGTCAGCAGGATTGGTCGCAGAATCCCACCATATTCCACTTCCAACCGGGAAAAGCGTCGCAAGGTAGGCTGTTCAACACCAGCCGAGGGGCTAAAAGAGGGGCTGTGGGATATATAACTGGCCAACCACAGTGTGAGCTGCCCGAGACCGATCGCAAAGTAGAGATACAACACCCAATCCACGGGGATGAGGAACCGCCAGCCCGAAATCCGTCCCAGGGAGGTACTGAAGTTATAAGCCAGGCTGATCAACAAGGGAATCCAACCAACCAGGTCTCGACGCACCCACGCCACACCGAGACCAATGGCTAACAAAGCCAGGTTGCCGATAAGAGCAACCTTATGTTCCAGCAACAAATCGCCTTCCCATTGATCCCAAAAAGGCATCGCCGCTAAATAGGTCTGGATCGAACAGCACTGATCCCACAGGCGCTGCCAATCCCCCATTTGGTAATTGAACAAAATGGTATTGGGGTTCTGCACCAGCCAGGGGTACATCGGTAAGGACAACAGTGTCTCGACCTGGCTGTGGGCAAAGTGGGCGGAAATGAATCGGGCTATTTTCCCTGGATTTCTCAACGCGTAATCGTAGACATACTCAGCAACCCTGGTTTGAAAATCCGCATCGGACTCTTCTGGCAATGGCTCTAAGAGCGTTCCACCTGGCTCCAGGGCGTATAAACGTAGATGATAAGCCTCTTGGCTCTGGTTGCTCAATGCTAAGCGCCTCGATAGCTGGTAACTGCGCAGCAGCCAGGGGGAGACCGCCAAAACCACCCCCAACAGGAACAAGCCCACGTTCACCAAAGCCAGCCTAAAACGCCGCAAAAACAGAATAACCAGCAAGACCAGGACAACCCCGACCAGCACGACAATCTGCTGGCGGAAGAGCAACAGGATGCCCAAAACCCCGCCCAGCAGAATAGGATACCACCGGCGTTGCTGGGGTTTTTGCAACCACAAAATCAGCAGCCAGGCTAAGAGAATCAGGCCCAACGCGGTCGGCATATCGGATAACAGCAATTTGGCGTGCGATATGCGAATCTCGCTCGAAAGCGCGAAGGCATTCACCTCCCGGACGATCAGAAATAGGGCCGCGAGGAGGCCGGAAACCCGGTGATGCAGGGTCTTCGCCAGCCAATAAACCAGCACCGGCATCAGCGCCAGGACACCAACCTGGAAACGGATAAGACCCTCATAATCATCGCCAACCAGGGCATGAGCAAGAGCCAAAAATACGGAATAGTAGGGCTTCTGGGGAATACCGGGAAAACCGGCACCGATCAGCAAACGTTGAGCAGTGATATCGTAGCTGGCCGCATCGGAAAAGGGATAAATCTCGAAATTTGGTGCGCGCGGCTTGGGTGCAAAATACGCCGGGGGCAGCGGAGCATCATTCCATGCCCAGAACGCTGCAATCCAAATCAGGAAACTAACCAGCAGATCAAACCATTTCAGTTTCACAAAGGAGGGCAAAGCCTTTGAGCTGAAACCCTCTCCGATGAGCAGGTATAAAACCGCCAGCAGCCAGATCCCCCACACCTGCACCGCCTGCACGGGCACGCCAGGCGGCTCCCAGTGGATGATATCTGGTATGACGCCGATCCCGGTGACGGCGATCACCGCCCACAGCAGAAAAAGGACCCCCAGGACCATCAAACTGGCCTTAAGAACCTTGCGTTGAGAGGTTTCGCCAAAATAAGGGCTTCCAAAACGAAGCAGGGGAAGAATGATGATCGTTTGCCAGCTAAGCAGGCCAACCCAAAGGGAAATAGGGGCCAATCTTTGCAGATAGCCCTGGACGAATTGATCCGTCAGCACCGAAGCCAGCCACACCAGATGGCCGGCAGCCACACCACCAATGAATAATGTCAGGATCAAGCCAAAATAAAGGGCCTTGAAATCGAGGGTTTTTTGCACCGAGAGCAGAAATCGGCCCCTCCAGACAGGATCACGCCAAACCTTGAAGGTCAAACCCAAAAACATGGCGGTGCCCACAAACAGGACCGCCGCCATCGCCAAGCGAGTCTTCGATAGCCCCAACCACCAAGCATTCTGAGCATCACCAGGAATGCTGATCAGATAGATCAAGGCGGCCACCCCCTCGATCGAGGCCAAAACCAAATAAAGAACTACCCCGCGTGTGCGCCAGCGATCAGCGACGACCAATTCAGACAAATCAGCACTCCCTATGGATTGATGGCGCAGTCTTCGATTTCTTCAAGGGGAACAAAAAACCACACAGCGGTTTTATCTTTAGAAAACTTGGGGGTGTAATAACAGAAAAGCGGCTCAGTCACCCACTGCACCCAGGCATCGTTTTCAGCACCCCATTCTTCGTCTTCATCAGCATACCGAATCCTTTGGGGGTCGGTGATGATCAATGAAAAACGCTGGTCAGCAAGATCATTGTAGAACTCGGTGAAGTACTCGGCGTCGCCAGCCAAAGCCCGATCCATCACCAGCTTCTTTTCGTACTCCGGCACCAGTGGGGCATCGACAACGCCAAAGGTCAGCAACTGGCGCTGGTCCATGAACAGCACTTCTCCACCTTCGGAGATGACGCGTTCGGTCTCGGTTTTGATCAGGTCGAGGGTCAGGTCCACATATTTCTGCTCAGGCAGATCAATAGGTGTGGCTCCAACCAGGGGCATCAACGCAGGGATCATCACCAGCAGCACGAAAAGCATTTTTACCGCCAGGTCCTGCCTTTCCAAATCGGCGAGGAGCTTGGCCGCGCCAAGCTCCCAGGCGACCCCGGCAACAAAGACCAGCCCGATCAAGAACATATCCAGATTGTGCAGGTTGCTGCCGCCGCCGATCTTGACACTGATCACCACCCCAATACCCAGGAAAGCCAGCAAAGCCCCGGAGATGACAACCTGCTGCAACCAGGACAATTTCCAGCGTTGGGTGCGCACCAGGAAAATGATCAAAAGGATCAAAGGGCTAACTGCCAGCAACAAACTCAGTACAATCCCCAAGCCATTGGTGGGATTGGGCCACAGCCTCTCCCAGAGAAAGGGTTGATCGCTAAGAAAACTGCCGCCCGAAGAGCTGACCGTCTCGACGACATCGGCCGAGCCAGAGAAAACCGGCTCGGCATAAGGGGGCGTCGGCGGTGAGGCCTCAGTTTCTGCAATACCCCCAAAGTAAGACGCCAAACGCGCCCACCCTCTGGCAAACCCAAAGCCGCCTAAAAAGCCTGCCAGTCCACAAGAACCGGCTTTCAACCAAGTGCGCCAACCCAGACGCCCATTCGCCGATGCAGAACTGTCGATCAAAACCAGCATCGTCGCCCAGACCGCCGGGGCGAACATCCAGGTCAGGCGGCTGAGTTGCGCATAATAGCCAGCCAGATAAATCAGCGGCAACGCCAGCCAGGCCGGTCCGCGCCAGGCACCAGCGACCAGGATGGCGCTCAACACCAGGGGCGTGTAAATGGGGCCCTGGTACAAAAACAAGAAGACCCACAAGCCAAACCAGGCCCATTCTTTCAGGTGACCTGATTTCGCCCGGATGACCATCCATCCCAGCAAAGCATAGGGCACGGTGAAGATCAACGCCGACCACAGGCGCACCTGCAGGATGGTGACGTTGGGCAGCAAGAAAGGCAACCCCCACAAAGACTGGCGCCCGGGGTCGATGTAGGCCTCGAATTTTTGGTCGAGAGGGTAATCGTATAACCGCCGCCCGTACAAAACCGAGTAATCCCAAATGCGGTTGCCCTCAGACCAGGTCAACGACAGCGGATAGTCTGAGACGTTGACCAGCTCTTTGCCGAAAGCAAATACGCAGCCCGCCAGCAGGGTGCTCAGCAAAACGGGCCGCCAACGGATAAGATTTTCTTTTGAATGGGTGGCTAAAATAGCCATGACCACGATCGCCGCGCCGAAAAACGCGCAGCGAAAGGCTGTCCCAGGCAGTTTGAAACCAATGGGCGTGTAAAGGAAAATCCTCGCAGGGAGAACCGCCAAAACCACAAAGAACGGCCAGCGCAACCAACCCAGGCGCTCACGCCATCCGGCCAGATGCGCGTTTAGGAAATGTGTTCGAGATGGAAACCACAAGCTGAGCAAACCCCAAAGAAAGGCCAAAACCCCAATCGCCATCAAGCCCGCCAGAGGGATGCCCCAGGTCAGGGTGAATTTGCCCACCCAGTTCATCGTCCCCCTGGCAACCTCGCTAAAATCTCGGATTGCCAGAATAAACACCAACCCGCTAACGATGGTGACCAGCAAACGCACCACGATCGTTATGCTGTTGGCTGATTTCCTCATTCAATATTCTCCTGGCTTAACACCGCTAAAAACAATTCTTCATAAGTCCGGCACATACGCTCCACGGTATATTGTTCGAACACCAGCTTGCGGCCTGCCTGGGCCAACTGCTTGCTCAGTTGTGCATCAGATAACAACCGGGCAATAGCCAATTCCAGGGATTCTACCTCACCTGGCGGCACCAACAGGCCATGACGCCCATCTTCAACGACGTCCGCAATGCCGGCCAGATTCGTCGCTACCACCGGAAGGCCCATCCCCATGGCTTCAAGCAACGCCATCGGCATCCCTTCCGACAAAGAAGGCAACACAAAGATGTCTGCGACGTACAAAAGCCTGTAAACATCTGCACGCGTGCCCAACAAACGCAGGTTATCTTTAATCCCCAGCCGCCGGACTTGCTCTTCTAAAGCGGGCATCTGTGGGCCATCTCCCACCACGGCGAAGGTTGTTTTGGGGAAGCGTCGAATGATCTTGGCGGCCGCACCAAGCAGGTATTTATGCCCTTTCTGCTCAGTTAGACGCCCTACAGCAATCACCAAAGCCCCATCACACTCAACGCCAATCCCTTGGCGAACTTCAAGCCAGTCATCCTTGGTAAATGCCCTTTCAGGAGGGATAGAAACACCGTTGGGGATCAGCTTGACTTTTTCTGTCCGAGCCCCTTCCTGCTCGACAGCATAGTTGTACACACGCGAGGATACCGCCACCAAAGAGGACACTATCCCCGAGTTGACCAGCTTGCCATGCAGACGCTCCATCCAGGGGGAGATATTCTCGATGACACCATGGTGAGAGGCAATCCGCGCCGGCGCCCCAGCCAGCCTTGCCAACGGCAGCCCAACAAGATTGCTGTGAGGGGTGAAGGTCTCGATGATATCAAAACGCCCCCGGCGGAGAAGTTTCCACAAGCGCATCATCCCTTTCAGGAATCGCAGGGAATTCCCAAAGCCGCTTCCAGCAACCTTGCGGGCGCACAAATCGATCACAGGGAAGAGGTACTCAGCCTGTAACCGCCCATATAGGGCTTCTTTATCGTAAAAAAAGGCCACCGTCACCTGATAGCCTTGTGCATGGAACCATGTTGCCTGGGTGAGCAACACCCGCTGCGCCCCTCCAACCGCCATCTGGCTGCCTAAGAACAGGATTGATTTCGCCATCCTCTACCCACCATACCGATATTTGCGCCAAAGGATCAGCAGCCAATCGAGCAGTTTTTCAGGGAGAAAAGACGCCATCCAGCCCAGATAGGCGCTCCATTGAAAAGGGTCGCGCACGATTGCTTTGGCGCTGTACTCTCGAACCAGGGGCATCTGCCCTCGATCTATTTCCGCAAGCATATTGTGGGCGACGTTGCTGTAGAGTTCAGCATAGGCGCGCCTTTGGAACTTTGCGTCGAGGCCCGGGTCGTCCTCGAAGGCCTTGCGGAGATACTTCTCGAAAGAGGCTACCGCAGCTACTTTATCGCCAGAGACATTACCGGGGTGCACCCTGACTTTGCTCAACACCTCAGGGATCAAACCAATCGGATACCAACGAGTAATCCGCCGCCACAAATCCAAATCAGGCCCCCAACGCATGCTTTCATCGAAGCCCCCGACTTCAGCAAGCACCTCTCTTCGCACCATGACACACGGAACAGCCATCAATACCGACCAATTCAGCAACAGCCCGGGGTACATTCGCCCGGTGAACTGCGAGGTATCCCGATATCCTAAATCTCGACCATCATCGCTAAATTTGCTGTACCAAGAGTGCACAAAGCCAACTTCAGGATGCTTATTCAGATAATCCACCTGTTTCTCAAGCTTGGTTGAAAGGAACAAATCATCGGAGTCCAGAAAGGCAATATAATCGCCATGGGCCATACGGATTCCATGATTGCGGGCAGCAGATTCGCCTTGATTCTGCTGGTAAAAATAGCGAATGGTCCCATTTTCGACCATGGGGGCCAGCAAATCCTTTGTGCTATCTGTAGAGCCATCATCCACGACAATGATCTCGTAATCAGAGCAGGTCTGCTCCAAAACGCTTTCAACAGCAGAAAGAATGTACTTGGCCCGATTATAGGTCGGGATTATCACACTGACGAGAGACACCTAACTTATTCCTAGAACTTCAACCCAGCGAGCAACCCGTTGATCTACTTCCTGGCTGGTCAGCAAATCACTTTCATGCGTCGTCCAGTTACGTTGCTGGGGCACGATCTCTGTGGCTGACAGGAAATTCTTTAGCAAACGCCAACTGAATTTTCGAGCTTGCCGGATGACACGACCCAAGCTGAGACGTTCGAGATCCTTGGCAATTTCTTGCGCCTGGGGAGCAGCAATCTCTCCGCTTACGAGGGATGCTAAACAATCCGCCAGGCCGGAAATCGCATCACCGCGGCCAAGCATGGTATCCACAGCCCAAACTTCTAAATCCTTCCAGTGTTCAGGCAACCCTTGCTGCGTGAGTGCAGCGGTGAACGCATCGCTGGTTTCGATCTTCGCTGCCAGATCGTACCACTCTGCATAGAGAAAATCTGGAAACGGATATGGCATCAGCATATAGACGGGTTTCTGGGCCACAGCCGCTTCAAGCAATGTGGTGCTGAAATTGGAGATAACCATATCGCTGGCGAGGATCCACTCTCGCACCGTGCCGTGCTTGATGAAGTGTAACCGCTCCGGTAACCCACCTGCCATGTCACTGACCATTTCCACGAAGCTCTCGGCAGGGATGGCCGGACGCGGGCGAATGATCAACTCAACCGAATCGATTTGAGTGGCATCTCGCCACCATTGGGCAGCCGCGTGGAGCGACTGACGGGCGAAGTCGCGGTACTGGTAAGCGTGCTCGGGGTTGAAACCTCGCCGAATGCGTGCGCGCACCATATGATCCTGGAAGAACGCCCAGCCGTAATTTTCAGGCACAAATACCCAGCGCTTCTCTGGATCGAGATCGAACTGCCGTGCCAACTGATGACGTTGGTTTCCGTAATACCCCATGTACGGTTCTCGATATAGTGCATACGAAGGGTTGCCATTCACCACAATATGGGCTTCGGGCACACCATGGGCCTGAAGATATCCCGCAAAGAAATCACCCCAGGCGTGATGCATGACATACTCGCGGGCGAAAACATCTTTTGGGGAATTGAGATTCTTCTGCGCCCTCCCCAAAACCTGCTCGTAGGCCAGGTTGATATATCGAGCCTGGGGCCAGCGCGCCACAAATTTATCTAATCCGGCCTCGTTGACTGCCACACAATAAGGCAAAGCCACCACCCCAGGTTGATACGCTTCTAAAGTCTCTTCAATCCCATGGGTGATCGAGGCAATCTTTACAGAAACACCCTTTTTCACTTCCAAAATCGCCTTGACCGCGCAAGCGATATCCAGCTCGCGAGCAACATGCTCGACAAAATAAAGCAGATCAACCGATTTCATGCTTGCTCTTCTTCGCCCAACTGCTTGAGCCAAAATTCAGCCACTGCCAGATCATGCGCGTCATCAATATCGATAGATTCAATCCGGCCCATTTCCAAAGGGAGTACGACATCCCCATACAAGCGCCCCTGCTGGATGATTTCGCGTCGAACGGCCAGGACCGCCGGGCCGTTGCGGGCAAATACCTGGGGTTTCGCCTGACGCCGGAGGATCAACTGACCCTCTTCAAAGGGAATCAGATGTCCCTGTTTATCGAGGCGCATCACGGAAACCGGGTTGAAGTTATGGGGCACAGCCACCACCGAGACGACCGTATCCGCCCCAGATTCCACCAGCAAATCCACCGCAGCATCGATGTGTTCCGCTTTCCGCAGGGGTGAAGTGGGCTGCAACAGAACGACGATATCCGCCTGGAAATTCTGGTGATCTTCCAACCAGGTTATGGTGTGTTGGATCACCGGCAGGATCGGCGCATCATCCGCGGCCAGATCGGCAGGGCGCATAAAGGGAACATCCACCCCGCAGGCGCGCCCAACTTCGGCAATCTCCTGGTCATCAGTATTGAGAAGCACGCGCGTCAGCCGCTGGCTGGCCAGGGCGGCTTCACAGGTATAGGCCAGCAAAGGTTTCCCGGCAAGCGTAGTGATGTTCTTTTTGGGAATCGCTTTCGATCCCCCACGCGCAGGGATCAAGCCAAGCACATTCACAATCAATATGTCATCCGTTTGTGGATATTGAATTTACGGGTTGCCAAAGCCTCAGCGATACGCCCTCCAGCACGACCATCTCCATATATCGCTTCTGAGGGGTAAGGGCCGTTTTGTGCCTGTCTCTTCACGGCATCGATGATCTGAG
Source organism: Anaerolineales bacterium (assembly GCA_028278545.1). Taxonomy (GTDB): domain Bacteria; phylum Chloroflexota; class Anaerolineae; order Anaerolineales; family UBA11858; genus NIOZ-UU35. The sequence goes on along the minus strand of JANQED010000004.1, from coordinate 47,303 downwards.
AGCAATCATAATCTACATCGATCACGTTCGAACCGCGCTCACGGTCGATCTGGCGAGTACCGATATTCACGGCAGGCACTCCCAAAAACGCCCCTTCACGTATCGCCGCACTGGAATTACCAACTTTGCAGGCACAGCGTTTCATCAGGCGCACATACGTTTCCACCGAGAAGTTCTTGTAGAAGCGCATGTAATCATGTTCATAGTGCTCACGAAACTTGCGCATACCCCGGGCGATATCCTCAGAACCGGCATCCACATTGGGCCATAGCATGATCGTGGGCATTTGCAACTCGTGCAAGGCCATCAACGTTTCGGTGATCTGGCGTTCACCCTCGCCATACTCCGTGGTGACCGGATGCTGTGAAACCAACAAAAATGGCTCGTCCAGATTGATGTGCCCGCCCACCCCTTCATACTCCAGCCAGGCGCGTTCTGGCAAGCGGCTGTTTTCATCGACAATCTCCGCAACCAGGTCAATGCGCGGGCAACCTACCACATGCACTGTGGAAGGGTCTTCGCCCATGCGAATAATGCGTTCAGCCGCGGCCTGGTTGGCGGGGAAGTGGATGTGAGATAGCTTTGTCACCGCGTGACGGATGTTCTCGTCGATTGTGCCGGAAACCTCGCCGCCCATGGTGTGCGCCAGAGGGATGTTCATATAGGCTGCGGCGATCGCCGTTGCCATGGTTTCGAAGCGATCTCCCACGGTCAGAACCACGTCTGGTCGAAGGTTCTCGAACACAGTAGGGAGTTCCAGCAAGCCCAGGCCAGTGGATTTAGCCATCGTGGTGGGATTTTCACCCTCGATGATCATGTGGACGCGGGCATCGATCTCAAAGCCGTCGGCTTCCACCGTCTCCACAACCGAGCCAAAACGATCCAAGAGCGCTGACGCGCCGACGACGACCTGCAATTTCAAGTCGGGGCGCCCCTGCGCAGCACACATCACACTCTTGATGCTGCTATAGTTCGCCCGTGAGCCAACGACGACACAAACTTTTCTCATAAACGCCTAGTCATCCCGAAAATCGTTCTCAGAGAACATCGTTCCAGATGCAATGTTGTGAAGCACTCTTTTCCCAAGGAATTCATCCAAGCGTGCAGCAGAAATCCCTGTTCCAGGCTTCTTGATGCCGACCAATTCACGAGTCAGCACCGTGCCAGCGGGGATATCGGCTTGAGCAACCAAACTTTTCTCGAAAATTTGCTTCATTCCAACATAACGCGCAACCTGATCTTTCTCCACAGGATTTGCCATCATGATCTCAATGGCACGCACGCCCTGCACTAGATCGGCCATTTCATTAGGCTCAAGAGAGTGCTGAGCATCGCTGCCGTACATCTCACGGCTGAAGGTAAAGTGTTTCTCGATCACTGCGGCGCCCAGGGTCACCGCCGCGTAGACCGCGTAATTGGTCAATGTATGGTCGGAGAGCCCCACTGGCACGTTGTAACGCTCCGCCATCTCCAGCATGACATTTAAGCCCACCTGCTCGTAGGGGCAAGGATATTCACTGGTACACTGCAAGACTGTCAATGGGGCATTCTGTTCCTGGATGACCGCCACAGCGCGGTCTAACTCGTCCCATGAACTCATCCCCGAGGACAAAATGACCGGCTTCCCGAGGCTGGCGATCCTTTCCAGCATGGGCAGGTTGGTCACTTCCCCCGAGGGGATCTTATACTGAGAGACTCCAATTGATTCCAAAAGGTCAACGGCTTCCTCAGAAAATGGCGAAGAGAGAAAAACAACGTCGTGCTCATCACAACGGTCTTTCAACCCTTGCCATTGATCCAAAGAAAAACCGGTGCGCCTGAAGTATTCAAACCTCGGTTCACTTTCAAAGTAAGGAGGCATGGGAGCATCGGGCAATGTCTCCGCCTCGGGGATATGCGTCTGGAACTTCACCGCGTCTACACCGCAAGCAGCCGCAGCCTCGATAAGCTTCTTGGCATTGCCAAAGCTGCCATCGTGAACGGAGCCAACTTCAGCAATGATGAAGGTTTGCTTCCTACCAGCAGAGAACGTTTCTATCGCCATTGATCCTGATTTGCCAACGCCATATTTCACTTTCAAGCGAGTTTTCCCACGAAGGTGGTGTGGGTGGACGAATGCTTCTGTCCATCAGGCTATCAACCTGATCACAGATTATACTGCCCAAAGTTAAGAATACCTCGTGCGAGTCGCTCGGCAGCTTGCTCATCCGTAATAGCTTCTATTTGTAAATGCCGCTCCACAGAAGCCCTAATGGCTGATTTCTCAAGCGCGTATGCAAAGAGGCGCAGTTTCTGAGTATCGATTTGATAGCCGGATTGAATTTGCCGAATAGCCGATTCACAACTATGACGTGTGTCAATAGAGAATACACCCTCACAGCCCCGATACCAGGGATATCCAAACACCATCACAGGTTTCCCGCGTTGAAGGGCTTCCCAACCAACCGTGCCTGTAATCGCCGCCACAGCCCGGGCCTTATCGATCATTTCGAACGAATTTATGGGCATCGGAACCAAAGAGGCATTGGGGGGCGCAGCTAAGTCATCGTAGAAATCACGCGACCGGCCACCTTGAGCACGGTAAAATTTCGAGGGCGTCAGTTGAAATGGGTGTTCCTTTACATAGATATGCCAGCCTTGGGGCACCGACTTGGCCAATAAATCTACCATCAAGCTTTGATCTACGTATATCGACCCCATCGGTGAGGTCGTCCGTTCAGGCTGGAAGCTCAGCGCGACATAAATATAACGACGACTAAAGTCAACTTCTTCTGCCAGCCGATGATAATAAGCTTCCAGACGGCGCATTTTCCGATGAGCACGGGCAATGAAAACCCTGTGCTCCAAAACATTCATGTTGGAGTTTTCCGGTTTCTTCTTGTTCTGCTTCAGATAATTCTCTGGTGGAGTAAACTTCGATTGAATGATTCTTTTCTGTTTCTCGAAATAGGCACCATAATTCTGAAAATCGAATATCTTCTTAAAGAAACTCTTCGACGAAGTTGTTAAACCCTCATAGGGCCTTTCTTTATAAATTCTTCTAACATACACGGGGGCATCTCGATAAGTGCCCGTTAATGCCTGTAAATAGTTCTCCATCTCTTCCGAGAGGGGAATTTCTTCCGGGATGGGCTTTTTCAGCAGTTGTTGATAGCGTTTCTCAACCTGCGAAGGATCAACAAAGTCTTCCATTACAAAAGTCATCCCGCGTAATGGTGTACTCTCATACATGTAAGTTTGAATACCACGCTGCTTGCAAAGCTCATAGAGCACATAATCATATACCATATGGGGAATGACCCCGAAAACCACTCTTTTAGGTTGGATCTCATCTAAAACCAGCCGCCAATAACGCAACAGACGATGGAACAGCCTTACTCGCTCTCGGTATTTGAACGAATCAAGAGCATCCATCCGATCCATCATCCTCAAAGTAGTCAATTGACACTTGGAAAACTGTTCCAGGAACTCAGTATCAAGCGGTTCCAGGGTTTTTTGAGAGAACTCAAGCGCCGGTATGCCTTTGACAGCATCGACATACGAATGGAAAATTGCATCAGGGAAAGAATCCTTCACAGCCGATTCCATCGCAGGCGCGGCAATCCAGTACACCGGTTGCCAATCGCCTTCCTTAGCCAGGATCTTGGCTACATCCAGCCAAAATGAAAGTGTAAAACCCGAATAGATGGTCCTGATCATTCTTCGATTATCTCAACTGTCCATTCATGATCACACAAGACATCGCCATCATTTGGATGCGTAGGAATCTTACCACTTCCATAATAATCCCCCCCCATTACGTCAAGCGTTACTGCTCTAATAACGCGATCTGCCTTAACACCATCTACATCAGCACCCAGGTCGATATAATAACGTCCCGATCGGAGTGAGAAACGCGGCACATGACAGATGATTCTCCCCTCTTGAGGTAGGCTCTCAAAATCCTGCCCGGTCAAATCTGTTCCGAATCTCAGCAATCCTTTAGTAAACGCATCTCGCAACCAGATCATGATCCGAGCACTTTGAAAAGTGTCCGAAGACCGCCGATAAGAGAGCGCAAAATCGATCGACTCACCGGCCACGGCAGCATCCACAACACTTTCCTGGAGTCCCAACAACTGGAATCCAGTAAATCGCAGCTTTCCACTTCCTTGACGATCAGTCCTCTCAGCAATCTCAGTATGCCACTCCCCATTTTCACTGGATGAGACTAGATATTGCTGTACGACACTATTGACATCACCATCTGCCAGCACTTCTCCCCCATCAAGCAATATCGCCCGCGTACATAGATTTTTGATCGCACCCATATTGTGGCTGACAAAAATGACCGTGCGGCCGCTTTCAGCGACTTCGGACATCTTTCCCAGCGATTTCTTCTGGAAAGAAGCATCGCCGACAGCAAGCACTTCGTCCACTAACAGAATTTCAGGGTCCAAATGAGCTGCCACAGCAAATGCCAGCCTGACAGCCATGCCGCTTGAGTAACGTTTGACGGGCGTCTCGATATACTGACTCACGCCAGAGAATTCGACAATCTGGTCAAACTTACGTTCGATCTCTGACCTTCTCATCCCTAAGATGGCACCACTCAAATAAATATTTTCCCGTCCAGTTAATTCTGTGTGGAAACCAGTGCCCACTTCCAACAATGCACCAACCCGCCCATTTATATCTGCATATCCAGAAGTCGGTTCAGTAATCCGAGATAAGACCTTCAAAAGCGTGCTCTTACCAGCCCCATTGCGCCCAATCAAACCGATAACTTCGCCCTCCTGGACGTCGAAAGAAACATCACGCAAGGCCCAAATCTCTTGCTTCCTTGAAGATGCAGAGCGTCGTAAAGGCCGTCTGGCGAAATCTACCAGATCTTCCTGCAGCGTGCGCGACGCCGCACCCCCTGTCGCAGGATCAATCCGATAAACCTTGCTCATTTCTTGAATACTGATCGCTGGATATGCCATCAGATTACATCCGCAAAACCTCGTTCTATACGGCGGAAAACAAGCGCGCCGAACAAGAAAATAACCAACCCCATGGCAATAGATATCCCGAAGGAAATCCAGGGGAACTCGCCCTGGCCTAACAAAGACCAACGGAACCCTTCAATAACACCCACCATCGGGTTTAGAGAATACAGCGCAACCCATTTCTCTGGCACAATGCTGGTGGCGTAGGCAACCGGTGAGGCATACATCCACGCCTGAACCAAAAATGGGAGAGCATAAATGAAATCGCGATAGTGGACACTGAAAGCCGAAATCCAAAAGCTGACGCCGACAGCAATGAGCAGATTTACCAGGACTAACCCAGGTATGGCCAATAAATTCCAGGTAAGCGGCTCCTTATAAATAAGAAAAAGCACACTGATCGATGCTAAGCCAACCAAGAAATCGACGACGACAGAAAATGAGCTTGAGATCGGCAAGATCAGCCGCGGGAAATATACTTTGGAGATCATTTCGCGGCCGCTCACCAGGCTGCCCCCCGCCCGCTGCAGCGATTGGGCGAACAATGTCCAAGGCAATGTGCCAGCAAAGGCAAAAAGCAGGTATGGCGAATCATCGGAGGGCAATTCCGCCAATAAACCAAAAATAACCGCGAAAATACCGGATGTCAAAATCGGCTGCAAGATAACCCAGGTCACCCCCAAAGCGGTTTGTCGATAGCGCAATTTCACATCCCGCATTGCCAGGATGAAAAACAAATCCCGGTATTTCCACAAATCCAAAATGTTGAGCGCCGACCAGCCACTGGAGCGCTGGATTCTGTGGTAGTGGGGGCTAATAGTATTTTTCGTCACTATGGTTTTTCAACCCAAGCTATTTCGAAAAAAATTGTCCTGGTTACGAAATAAAAGTGGGTACTCGACCCACTTATCCTTTCCTTCTAGATTCAGCCCAAGAATCTTGCCACCATATAAAAGGTTTGTCAAGAAAGGCCTCATCCGGCCACTGGAAACAAATCATTGACCGCTTTCGGCCCACAAACCCAACACCAGCAGGGCATAAATCCGTTTGCCATGATTGGCCCGGCCAGCGGCATGTTCTTCTAAAAGCTGCTGGCGGGGATGGGATTCAAACCATTGATCCAGTTGACTCTGAGGAGCTAGGATGACATCGCGCGCCCATTCGGCAAGCGGCCCTCGGAACCAATCCCCCAACGGGACCCCGAACCCCTGCTTCCCCCGCGTGTGGAGGCGTGGCGGCAGGTCTCCGGCGAAGGCTTTGCGCAGCAAATATTTCCCCTGGCGACCACGCACCTTCATGTTCTCTGGCAGGCGCGCGGCCCAGGCAGCAAGTTCGTGATCCAAGAACGGTGAACGACCCTCTAAAGAGTGCGCCATGGTCATGCGGTCGGCTTTGACCAACAAATCCCCCGGCAAATAGGAATGGATATCGGCGTAGAGCGTACGATCCATGAAGGATTCCGCAAACGCCTCTTCAAACTTGCCCACCAAGAAGGATTCCGCCTGACGGTCTTCCAGCAGAGCTTGAAATTCTTCCCGCCAAAGAGACCTTTTCCAGGCCGGAGAAAAATATGAGCCCCAGCGCAAGATGCTGGCCCGCGGATCAATGGCAACGAGCTGCTCGAGGCGCTTGAGTCCATCCACGAGATCACTGCCCACCGGGTTGTCTTTCGTGTTCGGTAGCATACGCGTGAGAGCAGGAACCAGCTTCTCGGTCAGGATCAACGGCAAACGTGCGTAGCGATTGGCCCAGGGGTCCAGCCAATAACGATGATAACCCGCAAAGGCTTCATCCCCCCCATCCCCATTCAAAGCGACGGTGACGTGCTGCCGGGTCAAGCGCGCCAGATGATAAAGAGGGAGCGCCGAAGGATCGGCAAGCGGTTCTCCAAAGTGGGCAATCAACTGCGAAATTGTGGCCGGGATATCCCCAAAGGTGAGTGTGAACTCATGGTGATCAGTCGCATAGTGTTCTGCTACCGCCCGGGCGTAGGGCAATTCAGAAAAGGAGGCTTCTTCAAAACCAACTGAGAAAGTCTTCACCGGCAATGAGCTGGCCTGCGCCATCAGCGCCACGACGATGCTGGAATCGATGCCGCCACTGAGATGAGCACCCAGGGGCACATCGCTGATCATGCGCATCACAACAGCATCTCGCAGCTGGCTGCGCAACTGCTCGATAAGCTGGGCTTCTGGGGCTGTCCATTTAGGCTCATATCCCAACTGCCAGTAACGCTGAACGTTAACAGATTGATGGTTCGAACGTTCGAGCGTCAATTGGTGCGCAGCCGGAAGTTTGAACACGCCTTCGTAAGGTGTTAGCGGCTCGGGGATATACTGCAAGCTTAGGTAGAAATCAATAGCAGGTAAATGGACCTCTGATTTACTTGGCAAAGCCAGCAGCAGACTGGTAAGCTCAGAGCTGAAATACAGCCTGCCGTTCTGGTTTGCATAATAGAGCGGTTTCTGCCCCATGCGATCCCGCGCAATCAGCAATCGCTCGGACTTCTCATCCCAGAGGGCGAAGACGAACATACCGCGCATGTGCTGCACACATTCGTCGCCGTACTCTTCATATAGATGTACGATACACTCTGTATCCGTGTTCGTCTTGAAAATGTGGCCGCGTTTTTCCAAATCCGCGCGCAACTCGGGGAAATTATAAATCTCACCGTTCTGCACGACCCAAATGGTTTGATCCTCGTTGGAGATCGGTTGATCCCCCGTCTGTAAATCGATGATCGCCAGACGGCGCACGGCCAATCCCACGCCGGGACGGATGTAAAAACCATCGCTATCCGGCCCGCGATGGGCAATAGCTGCATTCATGCCTTCTAAGGCAGACTGATCAACCGGATGGGGTTTCGTATCGATGATTCCGCAGATTCCGCACATAGTTCAAAGGACTGGAGACGGGTGACAGACGAGCAGCAAATTAATCCTGACGATCAGTTCCATCATGAGTCGCGCTTTCAATCAAAGTCAAAAAATCTTCGGCCACTTTCCCCCAGGAATAATGCGTTGCAACATGCTGACGGCTCGCTGCTCCCATTTGCTGCCGAACAGCAGGGGCATCTAGCAGCGCATAGATAGCATCGCGCAGGGCATCGGGGTCTTCAGGAGGGACTAATAACCCATTTTCGCCATCTATCACCAGTTCTTCATTGCCCGCAATCCTGGTGGCGATCACAGGCAGGCCGCACGCCATGGCTTCCAGCACAGCATTGGGCATGCCCTCATGGCGAGATGGGAAAACAAACAGATTGGCACCCTGGTATTGATCGAGTAAAGCATCGCCGTCTAACCAGCTCACAAAGTCTACACGATCTGAGATACCATATTCCTGCGCCAACGAACGCAAAGATGCATTTCCCGGCCCATCCCCCACCAACGACAACTCCCACGGATGAGATTCCAACCCCCGCAGGGCCTCTAACAAGATATCAATCCCCTTTTGATATACCAGCCGCCCGACGAAAAGCAAACGCGGGGGGTCCCAATCCCGATCGCCGGGGGTGTAGCGCTGCAGATCTACCCCATTGGGGATAATTTCTATGGGCACATCTGAATCAAATGCCTCGGCCAAGTTTTTCAGCCCCCTGCTGTTGGCTACCAATCCAGATGAACGCCGCCAGATGGTACGCAATAATGGGGCGACAAGCCTGTGATACATAGCGAAATCATAAGGCCGAAACCCAGGCACATCACCGCCCCGCAAGGATACAAAATAGGGGATTCCTGAAAAAATGTTCGCACACCAGGCCGCTGCTCCGCTAGGGACGCCAAAAAAGGCAATGATCACATCCGGTCGCCATTTGCGCAGCAAGGCCAAAGTATGAAAACTGCTGGCAAACATGAAGACGATCTGCTCCAAAGCGCTGGAGCGATCCAGGCGGCGGCGTAGAGCCTTTATGCGGAGAATGTGTAACCCATCCTGCCTGGTCTCGCGCGGCAGACCGGCGAAATGAGCGGTCAACACCGATACCTCTTGTCCACGACCAACAAGTTCGCGGGCAAGATTGGCGCTGGCCTTCCCCGCGCCGCCACCAATGGGTGGATATTCACTGTTGATGATCAGGATTCGCATTTGTCAGATTGATCAGCCAGAATGACGGTATCTCAGCATACGAGACTTCCGAAGTCTGGACAGATATGCTATGTAACTGCCGTTACTGAGAGCTACCAGCAAAAATCTGCTGATTCTCAGAAATGATCGGACACCCTTCCACGTTTGGCCTGGGAAACAACACTTGAGCATGTACTACTCTGAGAGTCAGGCGCGGCTGGTAGTAACATAGCAAAGGCCGCGAGACAAACTGCACCCAGACATTATGCTCTTCTGACCAGGCTTCGTCGCGACCCTTATAGTGTTCAAGAGCCTGGTCGGAAACAATCGCCGCAAAGCGTTGAGATTGAAGATCGTCGTAAAAATTGTTTAGATAAGCCGGGTTCTTCGACATGACCATTTCCATGAAGAACACTTTCTCGTATTCCGGGATCAACGGTACATCAACAGCATCATCGAAGTGTAAAAGGTGGCGCTGCGAGATGAACAGCACATCTCCGCCATCCCGGGCAGCATGGTTCACATGCTGATGAAGGGCATCTAACGAAGCGGCTACAACGCGCGGAGCTGGCAAATCTAATGGCGCACCCGATCTCACAGCCAGGAAAACAGGGATCGCAACCAGGATCAATGTCCTGGGCCAATAATATACCGTTTTAGAAGCCCCATTTTGCTCGTTAACGAAACGGTAGAAATAAACATAGCCACCCACCACAACCAGCAAAACAAGGTAGGCATCCATATTGTGCAGATTGCTGCCGCCGCCAATCTTCACACTGACCACTAGACCACCCAGCAACAGCACGATGATCATCCCCCACAATCCAAGCACCCGAATGGCGGACCAGCCGCCCCGAGATTTCCAAAAGCGCGCCACCAAAACCCACAACAAAGGAAATGAAACCAACAGTACGTTGATGATCATCCCCAAAGGGTAGGTGACATTGGGGAATAAGCGATACCACAACAGATCCGAGGTGAAGCTGGAGGTAAAAGCGTCTGGATCGTTACCTGAGACAAACATGTATAAAGTTTGTGAGGCAAACGCGATCGATACCCCGACGATCCCCCAAACAGCCGGCGGGGTCAGGTAGCGCCAAAGGGGAGCATCCCCCTGCTTCTCTTCCAAGATGTATAAAGCCGCAGCCAACATGGCAGGCACAGGGAACCAGTTTACCCGGCTGATCCCCGCCCATGCCGAAGCCAGGATCACCAAGAACAAACCGCGCCAGAACTTGCGCGGGTCGAACCATCCCAGGATGATGATCACCGGAACCAGCAAATGATAGTAAACCGGCCCTTGGAATAGAGAGAGATAAACCCACAGCGCGACGAGGAAGGTCATCAACCTGTTCTGGAATCTTAAGCGGCGGGCGATCAAGTACGCCGCCCAGATCGCGCAGATGGCCCACAACCCAACCTGCCAAAGACGGTGTCCCCAGAGAGGCAAATCCCCCACAAAAAACAGGACGGACTGCATCAAATAGCGCGTTGGGTGCAGCACCGAGGGGGGTATCTGCATCCCATAGATCTTCTGGGCAGCAAACAGCGAACCCAGATAATAGCGGCTGGTCTCGGACCAACTCAACGAGAAAGGATAATCGGTCACCTGGATAAGCAGGGAAGCGATGTGATATACGAAGGCCATAATCAAACTTGTGGTGATTCCCGCACCGCGAGCCGAAAGCCTCGGGAAAAGTGCCTTTAAGCACATACTTCCTAAAAATACCAGCAAACCGAAAGCTAAAAAGCGTGGGAACACATCGATCAAGAGATCGCCCATCAGGCCCAATACTAAGACCGGGAATCCCAGTATCGCGATCACTAACAAGGACCAGGACAACCAACGGAAACGGATCAAAAAACCCGGGAACTGGATCACCCTAAGGCTTAGTTTCTCCCACCAGGAAGTCCAGGTCGCCGCGAATACCCCCAGGTCAACAAGCCCAGCACCAATCAGGCCAACCACCATCAGCCAGCGCTGCGCCCGAGGCGTGAACGTCACCCCCACGGCCAGAACCTGCTGAGCAATTTGATATGCCGATCCGATCAGCAGGACGAAAAGCACCAACAACAACCACCGCAAATCCCGGGTAGGTTTGTGTGTGCCCAGCATTTTTTCAAAATCTTCGGTCACAAATGAACGATCAGGCATTTTCTATCTCACCCTGACGAATCCCACCCAAGATCGAGGGGACAAAAGCTGCTCCCGGCAAACTGACGACCATCTGCAATGTGCGGATGAGCAAAGCTATGGTCAGACCGCTCTTCATGGAAATGCCGCCGACGTTGGTGAAGATCAGGGTCAGGGAAATCTCTTGGACGCCATACCCGTTGATCGAGATGGGCAACAAGGTAACCAGATAGACAAAACTCCACAGACCACCGATCAGCCACAAGGGTATGGGGTCGCCAATCCCTTGCAGCATCAAGGCAAGGGAACTATACAGGCAGAGCATGTGCAACCCGGTCATCCCCAAGGATACCAACAACGATGTGGGATGATCTCTCCAGAAGGCAAATGACTTCACCACCCGGCTGAATAAATCTCGAAACCGAGTCCAGAGGTTCTTTTGCCCAATCTGCAGAAAAGGCAGCCAACTGGTCGAAAAGGCATCCCGCCACCCTTGGGCGGTGATCAGCCAGGCCCATAGAGGCCCCGCACCCAGCGGGACAGCCAGCACCATCCCCAATAGGCCAACCAGACGGTCAACGACCAAGGATGCCGCGCTGATGGCACTATCCAGTTTTAACTGCACGGCCCCGGCAAGACGGACTACATCGCCCCCCACGGTCGTGGGGAGGAAATTGGAGGCAAACAGCCCCGCAAACGTCAACTGCAGCGTCCGCCACCAGGTGACGTCCATCTCTGTAACAGTCAACAGGGCATACCAGCGCCCGGCAACCGCCAGCCGAGATACAACCGTCAACAGGAAAGCCAGAATAAGCTGCCACACCGGGATCTGACGAATGGCGCTGTAGATATCCCCCCATCCCTGCCGCCGAAACAGGTACACCAACAACACGATGGCTAAAAGCGACCCACCCCAACGCAGGTATGAGGTTTTCGGGGTCTCTTCCGCAAGATCACTCATTCTTCGGGAGAACCATTGATCACACGCCGGACAGTATACGTGGGCTTCTGCTGCGCTTCATGATAAGTGCGCACCTGCAATTCGGCCAACAGCCCCATCAAGATGGATTGGAAACCCATATACATAAGCATTAAACTGACCGGAAAGAACGGCGATTCGAATACCGATACCAAGGTCACCAAACGGCGCACGACCAGAAATGCCAGCAGCAAAGTGCCTAGGGCCATCATCGCCATCCCGGGGCCGCCGAAGAGGTAGTTGGGTTTATGCCCATAACTGATCAAGAATTTGACCGTCAGGAGATCGAGGATCACTTTTACGATCCGCTCCATCCCGTATTTCGTGCTCCCAAACCTCCTGGGATGATGTTGTACGGGCACTTCAACGATGCGCGCGCCGACATAACCGGCGTACGCAGGGATAAAACGGTGCATCTCACCATAGAGGCGGAAGCCGGTAATCACCTCGCGGCGATAGGCCTTCAAAGTGCAGCCATAGTCGCGCAGTTTTACCCCCGTCACCCAGGAGATGAGCCAATTGGCGATGCGTGATGGCAGTGTTCGAGTGATGAAGGTGTCCTTGCGCCGCACCCGCCACCCGCTGACGACATCATAGCCTTCTTGCATCTTCTCGATCATCATGGGGATGTCAGCAGGATCATTCTGCATGTCGGCGTCCATCAAGACGATCATATCACCTTGGGTGTTATCGATCCCGGCGGCGATGGCAGCCGTCTGACCGAAGTTGCGCCTCAAGGCGATCACGCGGGTGTGGGCCTCGTCCTCGGCGGCCAGCGCCTCCAGAATTTGGAGGCTGTGATCTGTGCTGCCATCGTCCACATAGACGATTTCCCAGGGCATATTGAGGGTTTTTAACGCCTTTTGGAGCGCCTCATGCAACTCTCGCAGGCTCTCATTTTCATTATATACAGGGATTACGACTGATAGTTCTTCCATATGATTCTACTTCTCATCAAGCATGGCGCATTGTAGCCCACCCATATTCAACGGTCAAGCCAACCCAATGCGCATAGCTAAGCCAATCGACTTACTCGCTCGCGCCAGTGTCCGCAACATCCTTTGCTACCAACATATCCGAAATCCACAGCGCGCCAGGGAGGGTTTCAACCATCAATATGAAGCGCGTGACCACAACCAGGGCCGAGGCCTGCTCTAGTGTGGCCCCGAGCTGCATATATAGGGTGGTCATGGTGACTTCGCGCAGGCCAAAGCCATTGATCGATATCGGCAATAGCGAAAGGACATACGTTATCGCCCCCACGCCGATCACCTGGGATAGGGTCACCGAAATATCCAGACCACGGGCCAGAATCCAGACCGCGCTGAAGACGCTCAACCGCGCGCCCCAGGATATACCCAAGGCCCACAAAACGGCATCTTTGCGATGCCGCCAGACCAGAAAGGCTTCCAGAATTTTCTTGACCCAGCGGGATATTCGAGCGGGCAGCTTCGTGAGCCAGGAGGAAACGAAAGCAGCTTTCCAAGTTCCTGCACCCCCTACCAAGGAAGGCAATTTTAACCCGACCAATCCCCCAACCGCCCTAAACGAAAGCCAGGAAAATGGCAGCAATGTCATCATCACAAAGACGTTCAACAGACGATCCACCACCACAGAAGCAAAACTCACCGACCAGCCGGTGTGTCGGGAAGCGCTGACGATGCGCACCGTATCACCCCCAACCGTCGAGGGCAGAAAATTGGAGGCAAAATTGCCCGCCAGCACGATCTTAAGCACTTCCCAATAATCCAAACCAACCTCTTGAGCGCGGAGCAAGACATACCAGCGCAGAGCATTGGCAAGCACCCCAAGGAAATATAAGACAAACGCCAGCGGAAAAAGCCAGGCGGGGATATGCTTCAGCGAGGTCCACATCGTCGGCCAATCTTGCTGGGTCAGCAGCCAGATGAACAGCGCAGAGGAGAGGATCGTGCCCGCCCAACGAACCCAGCGCATATCGAATGAAAAAGGTGGCGATGATTTCATATTTTCGGCTTTCATCCTAGATACCCCAAGCTGCGCAGACGATCCTCGATCTCCGCCAACTCATCACTATCCAGCTCCGGTGTTGCCGTATCCGGCAATGCGCCTGACTCCCCGGACACAAACCGGACTGATCCCCTCTGGGCATCGGTAAAGGCCTCCATGAGAGGGCGGCCATCTAAATCATCGGGCACGGGCACACCTGCCAGCGCAAGTACCGTCGGCAAAATATCGGCGATTCCCGCGCCAGTGATCGATACACCCTTTCCAATGCCTGGCCCAGACATCACAACGATACCATCGGGGCGGTGGCCGCCCGAATCTTCGTATTCAGATTTCCCCAGGATGCCCTCACTATCCAGGCCCATCTTCACCGAGGACTGGTACAGATAGTCCTGAATCGAAAAGATGATATCAGCCGCCCCCTCGATATAAGGGCCGTCAAAGACATCCGCCTTCTTGTGAATATCGGTGATCAGCGGTTCGCCAGTTTCCGGGTGGGGCAATTTTTCGAGAGCAGCCATCAACTGATCAACGACCTGATCATATTCCTCACCCGGGCTGACAATGCCTCCCGGCTCTCTGCCTTTCAAGTTGACGTATATCTGCCCAAATGCGCCGCGTGCATAGGCCTTGGTGCGGGCCCAGTCGATATCATCAAAAGACATGAACGAGTTCAGCACCTTATCGCGGGCCGGTTTGGAGACCAGGTTGGCGATCTTCCCTAACCCAAGCCTGCTCACCGCTCGATAAGCTTTGCCAATCAGATCTGTCTTCGCAACCCAGAACTTCAGCCGCGTGGAGGGGTTGCTGCGCAAGTGCAGCATGCCGATCTCGTGCAGCCAACGGTTGATATACATGATCCCGTGTACCGGCCCGCCGCCATGATCGGACAGCAGGACGAAATTTGTGTCCTCGCCAAAGCGAGCCCGCAGATCACCCAAATGGTCGTCCAGCGCCTGAAAAACCTGCAAAATCGCTTCACTGAACTGGGCGTCATATTCCGGATCATACCCCGGGTAGGTCGAATCCAGATAGCGCCAGAACTTGTGCTGCATATGATCGGCCTGCATGAAGACCAAAAGATACACCTCACAAGGGTGCTTTTGGATCAGATAATCTACCACGCGCTTCTGATACTCCAGCAAGTCCAGCACGTTCTGCAAGTAAGCTCTTTCACGGCCATATCGGTACACTTCGGTTTCCGCGTGCCAGAACGGGCCAACGTTTTCTGTCAATTCCACCGCCAAACCCCTTGGGTAGGCAAAGCCGCTCGAGGAGGCCTCGGGCGCGGCCAACCCCGAGAGCATGAAACCATCCAGGGGGACCGCCGGGTAAAGCATCGGCAGGTTGAACACCCCAATGCGTTTTCCTGCCGCGTTGAAATACTCCCAAACCGGCCTGGCCTTGATCTGACCGGTGTGTACGTACTCCACGTCGTAGCTGCCGGCTTTGCGGGCAAACCAGTCAAAAACACCGTGCCTGGCCGGGTTCTGCCCGGTGATGATCGTACTCCAGGCAGCCGGGCTGACCGGAAGGGCAGTTGACCGGATCGGCCCATAGCTGCCCGATTCCATCATCCGTGCCAGGTTGGGCAGCTTCCCATCTGCAACCCAAGGGGACAGCAGGTCCCAGGTGGCCGCATCCCACCCCAGAACGACGAGCCCCGGGGCGGCGTCTCGGGCTGCCTTTAGGGTTGATTCCGTACCCATGCTATGGCACTGCCTCCGCGGCATCCACCGAGCGAACCACGCCCCGCAACTGCTCCTCGTAGGATCGGACAATATGCTGAACATCAAACCGGCTGGCGAGCCGGCGGCTGCTCTTGCGGAATCCTTCTAAGCGTTCGGGGGAAGAAATCAGCTTTCGCAGGGCCTCTGCTCCCATAAACTCACTTTGGTGATCCAGCAAATAACCATTTTGGTCGGTCTCAACCAAATCGACAAATCCCCCCACCCGGCTGGCAACGATGGCCAGGCACATCGCAAGGGCCTGCACGCCTACCACCGGCAATCCCTCTGCAAGAGAAGGCATAAACAGGATATCGCTCTTTCCAAACCACTCGATGACATCATCCGGTGTCACCCAGCCGGTGAGCGTAAAGCGATCTCGGAGGCCGAGGCGATCGATCTCATCTTCAACAGCCGGACGGAGGGGCCCGTCGCCAACCATGACGCAATCCCAGGGCAAATCATCCAATTCCCCCAGTGTGCGCACGATTTGAAGGGGGTTTTTCTGAGATACAAAACGCCCGGCGAAAATAATCCTCGGAGGTTGTCCCACCGTGATCTCGCCGGGATCCAGAACCTCCAAATCGACGCCGTTGGGGATCACCTGTGCGTCTACAGCATAACTTTCCCGCGCCAACTGGCGCGTAAACTCGCTCACCGCGCAAACTTTTTCAGCACTCTTCCAAATGGGAGGCGTCATGGGGAATACCCAGCGAAACCAACGCTCGGTTTTATCCGGCACGCCACCGGGCACGTCGCCCAAATGTGCGGTGAGCAGGTATGGCACGCCTGTGATCCATGAAAGCGGCCGCGCCAGCGCGCCGCTGGGCACAGCAAAGTGGACGTGCATGACATCTGGCTTCCACTGCTGGGTCAGGCGCAGTCCGGGGATAAATCCAGCCAGCACATAGCCCAGCATATCCACAAAACGGGCTTTGAAAGGCGTTCGGCGGCCCACAGGAACCCGCAAAATCTCCATCCCATCTCGATTTTCGCGGCGGGGGACACCCTTGATATGAGAAGTCAAAACGAAAATTTGATGGCCGCGCTTCACCAACCCCCGGCAAATATCCTCCGCAACCCGTCCACCACCCCCACCCACGGGAGGAAATTCATAGATGAGCACCAAAATACGCATTCAAAAGCCTTAGCGCAGGTCACTATCGAGACCACTGTCGATGAGGAGAGGGTTCAGCGGACTCATTTACTGCTCGCGCAAAAAGATATGAATAGGAGAATTATTCCGGCAGGGCAATAGGGGCGCGGTGGGCGACACTTCATCAAAGGCTTCGCTCTCTGCAAAGCTGGTGGCAAAACCGCCGTACAGGCGCGCTTCGATCAAAATCACATCCGCGGCGCGAACCCACCGATCTGCCAATTCCTGGCTCCACCAGCCATAACGTTCCAGCTCATCAGGATCGCCACCTAGTCGGAATGAATAGCCGTTATTGATCTGAGGGGGATAGATTTCAACATCGGGGAGGTATAACAGCGGCACCGTCGAAAGCCCGCCCCACCAATATACCTGCGAACCAGCCGGTACGTACTCTGCAAGATGCGCGCCGCCAGCTTCATAAGATGCGATCACATCCCAACCGCAATCACGATCACCCGGAGAGAAACCCATCCCCAAAGAGGCCAGCGTTCCAAAGATCAGGAATATGATAAAAACACCCGCGGCAGAGGAAAATCTGTTTTGCCGGGCAGCGCCGACGAGTTTGCCCCACCCAACTGAGCCGAATCGCAAAAGAAGCAGGGCCAGGATCAACCCCAGGACCATCGGAACCGCAGCTCGTAAGGCTGCGGTGGTCGTGCTAAAGATATCCACTTCGGACCAGCCGAATTTGTTGGCAGCCAGGCTCCACAATTCCACCGTACCAGGTTGGATGCGTAGGCCGCTCAATCGAGGGACGTCAACCCGCAGTAAACCGCCGGCTAACCGTTCGACCATTCGCTTGCTGGCCCATATCTTAATGGCGCTATAGCCCACACCCGTAGACAGGGCTAAGATCAAAACAGGGGGAATCCATCGCTTAAAACGATCTGCAAATTGTTCCCAAGAGCTGAAAGCCAGCGCCACAAGGAATATCCCCAGGAAATGAAAAAAGGAAAGGTATGTGGGGAAGCAGAATACGCAATAATTCTTCAACAAAGAAGCCCAAAAATGAAAGACAAATAGTACCCCCAACAATACCGAGAGGAAGACAGCCGCGCGGAATCGCCAGGCCGACCGCCATTTATCTTTCGAGGGCCAAAATATCCAGGTGAATACCCCGCCGACGAGGGCGAAAAACTGAATTCGAATCCCTTGAAAGAAGCTCAACAATCGATCGGATATGCTCACTTCAGGGTCCCAATTGGGCAGCGCGCCCGCGGGCTTGGCCCATGGCTCAAGGAGTGGAATCCACTCCAAAGGCAGCCAGGCAACCCACAGCCGCAGGATACCAGGCCAAAACAGGGCATGTCCTGCCACCAGGACAAATATCCCTACTACCAGACTCCAAATCCCGGCCTTTTTGCCATTTTCCCAGAAGATATATAAGATCAAGAACGGCAGTACGGGAGTCAAATTCAGGCGGGTCAGCATCATCAAAGCCGCCAGCGCAGTGCCAAGCAGAATCTGCCAGGTTGGCCGCCGAGGGCCCAAGGTCAGCACCAACAGCCATACAAACATGCAGGCCACCAGGCCTTGAGAGGACATCACGCTGTAGGTTTTGACCAGAGGGATATTCAGGGCCACCAACCAGACAGCAGCGACTCCCCACCACTTCCCCCCGATCCTGCGAGCGATGATCCATATTCCGAGCAGCGTCAAAACCCCCAGGGCAATCGCAAAATAGCGCCCGGTGCGCAATCCCGGCCCGAATACGGCTTGAATATAGCCTGGGATCAAAAAAGATAAAGGCATGTGATTGCTCCAGGGGCCATACTCCTGAAATGGGAAGTATTTCCCGGTCGCAAACAGATACCCTTTCAACAAATAGGCGCCTTCGTCCAAGATCGAGGATTGCGTATGGGCATAAACCCAGGATTGGAGTGCATAAACAACCCCTGCTATGAACCCCAGCCCCTCAGCTAACCAGGGTATCTCGCTGATACGCTCCAGGCGCAGCCACAAGTTCACTAGAGGATTTCCTTCCCCAAATATTGCAGATCGGCATCGACCATCTTTTGGACCAATTCCTCAAAACCCACGCTCGGCTCCCAGCCAAGCACCTCTTTTGCGCGCGTTGGGTCACCGACCAGCAAGTTGGCTTCTGCCGGACGGTAAAAGCGGGGATCTTGTACCACATACTCCTGATAGTCCAAGCCCACATGACTGAAAGCCGCATCACAGAACTGGCGCACGGAATGAGTCTCCCCGGTGCAAACCACATAATCATCCGCCTGATCCTGCTGGAGCATCAACCAAATGGCTCTGGCGTAATCGCCCGCATAGCCCCAGTCACGCCGGGCGTCCAGGTTTCCTAAACGCAGTTCGTCCGCCAGGCCTAGTTTAATGCGCGCCGCGCCATGGGTGATCTTGCGGGTGACATATTCCATCCCTCGACGAGGGCTTTCATGGTTGTATAAAATCCCGGAACACGCGAACATATCGTACTCTTCACGATAAGTTACCGTGATCCAATGCCCATACACTTTCGCCGCACCATAGGGGTTGCGCGGATAAAAGGGCGTGTTCTCCGTTTGAGGCACCTCGCGCACGTTGCCATACATCTCGCTCGACGAAGCCTGATAAAAGCGCGCCTCGGGGCAAACCAATCGCAGGGCCTCTAGCAACCTGGTGACACCCAACGCGGTTATATCGCCCGTCACTACCGGCTGCGACCATGATCCCGCCGGGAAAGAGAGCGCCGCAAAATTATAGACTTCATCAGGGGAATACTGCTCCATGACGGCAACCAGGGAACCCTGATCAAGCAGGTTGCCTTCCAGCAAGGTGATCTCATCTTGAAAGTGCTTAAGATGCTCATAAGTCACCATGCTGGAGAAGCGGTCGATTCCCAGCACTCGATAGCCCTTTGACAGCAGCAACTCCGCCAAATAGGAGCCATCTTGACCTGCGATTCCTGTGATGAGAGCGGTCGGCATGAATATTCCTCAATCTACAATCAGCGGCTGATTATACTGGCTATTATAGCTTGGTCAAGGCGGGCTTTGATCAGCACCACTTACGCGCACCCAATCCCATATCAGATACAACATTGCACTCGATAGGCCCAGCCCAAACACCTTAAGGACATCGACCACCGGCCAGACAACCACCGTATAGCGGCGTAAGTACCAGGGGACAAACCAAAGGATCACCAAGCCAGCACCGATCAGCATCCTACGAAACCAGGGGTCAGACGAACGCCGTTGGCTGACCCAAACCCAGGCGACAACGCCGATTTGAAGGCAAGCAAAGGCCGCCCTGTAGCGGGGATTATCCCATTGATCGCCGCCGCTGCGGAATGAGGCAGCAAAGATCACCAGCCAGATCGCCGCGCTGAAACTGAGGATCAGCCATTGGCGCGGTTTCCGCAAAGCGCGTAAGGGGGCATAGATCAAAAAGGGCAGCAACAATGTCCATCCCAGGGCGCGCCAGATGGCGATCGAGCGCCAAAGCCAATTGCCGTTCGCGATCAGCGCCGCGGGCAGGAAAGGCTGAACGACCCCGAAAACAAGGACGATCCATTTGAAAAAATCCGGGGAGGTGCTCTGCGAGAGCTTATACATCCATCCCGAAGCCTGCTGGCTGAGAATGGTCTGCCAGATCCCTGTTCGCTCTATCCAGTCCTGCAAAACGGTGATCGGATTGGTCAAATCCCCCTGTGACTGCTGTGCGCCAAAAAACCAAATGCCAGCCAGCCCGACGAGCAACAACACCCCCGAGGTCGCCCACAAGCGCCAGTCCCGCAGCCAGCGACGGCGGATCATGAATACCGCCGTAAGCCCAAGCACGGGCACCAGCAACAATGTAAACGCTGGGGAGAGGGGGATCGATAATAACAACGCGCCCAACAACCACAGGCCACCCCGCCAGGTCCGCTCTCGTAAAGCAAGTACCAGGCCAAAGACCGCCGCGGCGGCCAAAGTCATTGTAAATGCCTCACGCATCTGCGAACTGCCTAACAGCACCGCTTCGGGGTAAAGCGCAAGAAGCCAGGCAGCCACTTTGGCGGGAGCCTCACCCCACAATCGCCGAACAACCGCCCAGGTGAACAGAACTGCCAACGACGAAACCGCGGCCGTCAGCAGGACGATCATCAACGGATGGTGCACATCCCCGCCCAGATAACGATAAACTGCCGAACTGAAGAACAAAAAGCCCCCATATTGATCGACTGAACGATAAGAGTCAAAAGCATCCCACAAGGGGCGAGCAGATTGGGCCAATTCCCACGCCGCCATATCGCGCTGGTGGGCATCGCTCATGACATACCCGGCGGCCTCCGCGCTGCTGCCGTATCCCCAAAGCGGCAGGGCCACATACCAGAAGACCCCCAGGATGAGCCGCAAGAAAAACGCCCCTAACAACAACCAGATCAACCAGCGGGGCACGGACTCCCTTTGGGTTGCCAGCAGCCCCCCCCAGAGGATGCCCGCTCCCAAAAGGGACACCAGCAAAAACGTCCCCCATCCCTGGAGAGATGCGAATCCCGAAGAAACCCAGGCCAGGGCCAGAGAAAGAGAAATCAATCCGATGAAGATAAGAACGATACGCCTTTGCATGAAGTCCTACAAATGTATCACCTTAACATCCTGGGGTAAAGAAGTCGGATTTTCTTGATAACTCAGTGAAAATTCCCCTAAATGAGGAAATGTCCGGCTTTTCGCGCTTTTTCGGAGACACTTACAGACCTGCAAGAACCTTCCCTGCGCGGGCTTTCCAAGAATACCCCTGGATATCAACCTTCGCCTGGCGCGCCAGAGCTTCTCGACGTGGGGCATCCATGCTCAATTCCTGAATAGCCGCTGCCCAGGCATCTATGTCGGAAGGGGGCAGCAAGAGGGCATTTTCGCGGTTGAGGACCTCCTCGAGAACCGAGAGATCACTGCTGATGATGGGCCGCCCACTGACCATGTACTCAAACAACTTCAAGGGGCTGAGATAACGGGCGATATCCCCCCCAGAAGAAGCCGCCACACGCTGCTGATAAGGCATCAACAGGATGTCACAAGCCGCTTGATAGCGCGGCAACTCCGCATTGGCCACGAATCCGCTCAAGATGACATTGCTGAGGCCCGCTTTTTCAGCTTCAGCCCGTGCTTTGGCCACGTCCTCGGGGTCCCCGCCGACGAGCAAAAATGTCATCTCAGGCAAACGCGCTGCCAGAGACAAAATCAGGCCTGCGCCACGACCGGGGTACAGATGGCCCGTATAACCAACGGTAAAACGTTCGGGGAGAGAGAGCGCCCGACGAGCTTCGGCTGGAGAGGGGGTATCTGCATATCGTGCCAGGTCAACGCCATCAGGGGCAACGATCGTGAAGGGAGCGACTGGCAGGGTGTTGATCCAGCGGATCAAATCATCCCTTAGGGCACGTGTGATCACCACCAAACGGCGCGCGCCGCTCCCCCGCAAAAATAGCCTGAACAGCATCTTAGCGCCCCGCCCGGTGGGAAAATCGTGCACCTCATAGATCGTCGGGATCCCCAACAAGCCGGCGAGGGCAGCCGATTGGGGCAGACGGGTGTAGATCAGGTCGGCGCCATGCCTGCGGGCGTAGCGCACAGCCCGAAAACCATAATCGTAGCGACGCAACCAACCACGGGCAGGCAGCCATTCGACTTCGAACTGCTGTTGCAAGCCATAGTGATGTGAGAGTTCACTCCAGGTTGGAGCAGGCCCGGTTTTATGCTCCCCTGGCACAGTCACCAACACCTGATTTCCCAAAGCCGTCAGGGCCTGGGCCATCTTCATCACCTGGACGGTATTGGCCCTGCGAGCTGGGAGAAAAGTCGGCGCGATCAGACAAATCTTCATCGGGCGACATCAAGCTGGGACCTTGCGCGAACATCCGCATAAACTCGGATCGCCGCCGCCCCAACGGTAAAGAAATAGTAGCCGGCGAGCAAAGCAGCAAAGGCCAGATAACCGTAGTTGGGAACCAGTAGAAAGATCGCCGATACCTTAAGCACCATCCCCGTAAAATTCACCAGTGTTGGAAACACCGCCCGCCCCAGGGAGAGGAGCGCCACCCGATTCCAGTAGAAGATATTTACAAAGGTATACCCAATAAGCAAGATGACCAGGGCTGAATAGGTAGGCAGATATTCTGGGCCGTAAGTAGTCTCGATCAGCCACTTCCCAAAAATGATCAAAACCAACGTGACCGGCACAGAATAGATTGCCGAGAGGCGAGAACCCTGTCGAAGCACATAGCGCACATTATCCCAATTGCGACGGGCAATTTCTCGAGCGAGTTCTGGAAAGGTCGCTTTGGGTAAGGGGCTCACCGGAAGCTGCAAAAGATTGGTAATGGCCAAGGCCGTTTTATAGTAGCCAGCCTGAACAGGCCCAATGAAGGCGGAAACCCATAGGACCTCACTATCTTTGGCGACCAGGCTGACGGTGCTACTGAGGTTAGTGCTGAAAGCGAAGGTCAGCAAACTGCGCCGCTCATCTTTCAAGAGGCTTAGCGGCGTCAACCACCAGCCCCCACCCCAGGCTCTGCGCGCGTCGATCAACGCGACAACCGTGACCGAAAGTGAATAGACGACTTTGCCAACCATGTACGCCAGCACCACCGCCGTCAAACCCCCTTCAGCGAAGAAAATAATGATGATCAATGTCAGCGTAATCGCGCTCTGCACCGCGGTGGCAACAGCAATGACACGGAAACGGTCGAAAATCTGCAAAAGGCCGCTGGCCGTCTCGAACATCAGGTTGGCCAGGATGATGCAGCCGTAAATCCGGAACCAATCGGCCAGGCTGGCATCCTGGGCGAAGAACTGCGCGCCGAGCGGCGCTAACCCCCAGATCAAAGCCAATGCCAGGATCGACCCGCCAATCTCAAGGAGTGCCCCCATCTTGAACACCGCAGCCGCTCGTCGCTCATCCCCATTTTCCTGGTAGTGGCCGACATAACGCACCACCAACTCATTCATGCGGAATGAAGCGAAGCGATTGACCACGCTGGTAAACTGGGTTATCGCGCCCAATATGCCAAAATTGGCCGGGCCAAGCAGCCGGCCGGCCAGAATACTCTGAAACACACTCATCCCCGCGGACAGGCCAGTAGCGCTAAGCAAATAGCTGGCATTGGTGATGATACGACGCAGAAGTTCGTTTTCTAGAAATCGTGAGTATAGTTTTTGCAGATTTAGGGGCATATCATCAGGTTGGGCATCTCTGTTCAAATTATCTGCAATTCCTTCGCCCAGCGGCGATTGGCGTTATACCAATCGATCGTCAGGCTGATGCCCTCTTGCAAAGTCACAGCAGGTTCCCAACCCAAAAGCTGACCAGCCTTGGTGACATCGGCAAGATTGGCCCACATATCCGCCTTGGCAAAGGGATGATGTTGGATGATCGCCTTACGTCCAACGCTTCCCTCGATGAGGCCGATCAAGTCGTTCATGGTAATTTCTTCATGCCCGCCCAGGTTAAAAATCTCGAACCCGACTTCTTTCAAACCCAGGATCACCCCCCGAGCGATGTCATCAATATAGGTGAACCCGCGTGACTGGCTGCCATCACCATTGAGATGTAAGGTCTCACCCTCTGTTATCCAACGGATGAACCGAAAGACGGACATGTCGGGGCGGCCTGCTGGCCCATATACGGTGAAAAAGCGGGCGATGCTCACATCGATATCATGAAGATAGTGATAGGCATGGGCCATGGCCTCCGCGCCCTTCTTGCTGGCAGCATAAGCCTGCAAAGGCCGCGCGCTGTCCGCAGTCTCTGGCGTTGGCAAGGGAGCATCCGCGCCATAGATGCTCGAAGTGGAGGCTAAGATGAATTTAGGTATTCCCCAGCGCTGACACAATTCCAGAAGATTGAGTGTACCGGTGATATTGGTATCGACATAGACCCAGGGATCCTCTACGCTGGCACGCACTCCGGCACGCGCAGCCAGGTTGATCACCGCATCCAGCGTTGAAACGTTGAAGCCTTCGAACGTTTGGAGTAAACCCCGGTCAGAGATGTCCAGGCGATGGAACTGAAAGCCGTCCCTATCGAGCAATGCTTTCAAACGATATTCTTTCATGCGCACATCGTAGGCATCGTTCATATTGTCCACGCCAACGACGGTATGCCCGGCTTCTAACAGCATTTCAGCCACACGGGCAGCGATAAAACCGGCAACGCCGGTAACCAAGTAGTTCGCCATAATTTCGCTCGTTTTCCTGAATAATCAACCGCCGACCGCGCAAATCTTGGAAGAAGTCAGTGAATGCGGTCGGCGGTCGATTGTCTGAAGTCGAGATTTAAAGTCGTACAACTTTGGGACTTTTTCGCCCAATTTCTCCTAAAGCATTGCGAGTATCGACAATATAAGTCGCCGCATCAAGAATGGCATCATAATCATAATCGCTGTGATTGGTGATGATCACAACGCAGTCAGCACCCCGAACCGCAGCCATCATATCTGAGACGCATTCCAGCTCGAATTCCTCTTCTCTTATATTGGTGACATATGGATCGTGATAACTGACCTCGGAGCCCCTTTGCTGCAAGAGACCAATCACATCAAGGGCAGGAGATTCGCGCAAATCGTCAATATCCGGTTTATAGGCAGCCCCCAATACCAAGACTCGGCTGCCTTTCAAGGGCTTGCCCAGTTCATTCAAAGCATCCTGTACTTTGCGGACCACATAACGAGGCATTCCCAGGTTGATCTCCGAAGCCAGTTCGATGAAACGCGCGGTGTAGTTGAGCGACCGGAGCTTCCACGAAAGGTAGAGCGGGTCGATGGGAATACAATGCCCACCTAAGCCCGGCCCGGGGGTGAACTTCATGAAGCCAAAGGGTTTCGTCGCCGCAGCATCGATCACTTCCCATACGTCGATGCCGAGGCGGTCACACATCACAGCCATCTCGTTGACGAGGCCGATGTTGATCATGCGGAAGGTATTCTCCAGCAGTTTGGCCATTTCGGCCACTTCAGCGGAGGAGACTGGGACGACCGTCTCCAATGCTCCTTCGTACCAGGTGGAGGCGACTTCCGAACAGGCTTCGGTAATCCCGCCGATCACCTTAGGCGTGTTAATGGTGGTCCAATCTTCTCGCCCCGGATCAACGCGCTCAGGCGAAAAGGCCAGGAAATAGTCTTCACCCACAACCAGGTCATTCTGCTCCCCTAATTGGGGCAGCAAAATCTCTCTGGTCGTCCCTGGGTATGTTGTCGACTCAAGCACCACAACCATACCGGGATGCATATATTTCGCCAACTCAAGCGTAACCGACAGGATAAATGATAGGTCAGGATCACCGGTCTTCCGCAAAGGGGTCGGCACACAGATGCTGACCGCGTCCGCTTCTGCCAATACCGAGAAGTCGGTTGTCGCCCTGAGCTTCCCAGCTTCAATCAGACGGGCAACCAGTTCCGTAGGTACGTCCTGGATGTAGCTCACGCCCTGGTCTAGTTTGTCGATCTTGCTCGAATCAGGGTCAATGCCCACCACGTCGAATCCGGCTTCGGCGAAGACGGCGGCAAACGGCAATCCAACATATCCCAAACCGAGCACAGCAACAGTAGCAGTTTTGTCTCGTAGTTTCGCTAACAGGGCGTCTTTTGTATTCATTGCATATCCTTAAATGGACTGTTATCAGGCAGATTGTAAATTAAACCACAAATCCTCTAATAATCCATTCTGACATACATCATCAAAACATGCTCAGTTGTTTGGGTTCTGATTTATCTTCAGGAGTCTCGATCTCATATTCAGGGACACTTTCGGCCGAGGCCATCACCTCTGGCAACAGCGCGAAATCACTCTCCACAACCGACCGCAGCGAAGGTTGATGCAAGGCGGCAGCCGGGTGATACATGGGGAGGATCAAACGCCCCTTGACGCGCATCGCCCGCCCATGAACATCACTGATCTTGGCATTTGGGATGAATTTCGCCATGGAATAGCGTCCCAAGGTCACAATCACTTTTGGGTTAATGGCTTGAATCTGTCGTTCCAAGTAAAAATCACAGGCCGCTAACTCCTCTGGCCGAGGATCGCGATTGCCAGGGGGTCGGCATTTGACCACATTACCGATAAATACTTCTTCGCGCCGCAACCCAACTTGTTCTAGCAACTCTTCCAGAAATCTTCCCGCCGCACCGACGAAAGGACGTCCCTGCTCGTTCTCGTGGAACCCTGGCCCCTCACCAATGAACATAATCTCGGCGGTCGCTGGGCCCTCACCAGGCACCCCGTTCTTGCGAGAGAACTGCAAGTCGCATTTCGTGCAAACCTGAACTTCCTCGGCCACTTGAGCAAGGGCTTCTTCAGATTTCATACCATGATTCTCCTAAAACTCCTCACCCAGGGATCGGTTCTCCATGGTGAAGATACGTCGGTGACAAGGTCGCGGGGTCGTCAGTCTCCCCTGCTTCCCAGCGCTGATAGGCTAACTCAGCCAGGATCGCCGGTCGGCGGATCGAATGTGCCGGTGAGGCCAGCCGAACATTCTTATACTTGCGCGCTAATCGCTGGCGAGCATTCTCGTCTAATTCACCACACACGATAGTGGGTTCCTGGATGCCGGCAGAGAATTCATCAAGACTAAGGTTTTCCAGCCTGCCTGTAAACTGCCACAACCCGTTTGCAACACAATACCAGCCAACCGCCAGTCGATTACGTCCGGCCTTTATCACGGCGGCTAACTGCATATCTGAAATGGGCTGTGCGGCGGCCAGCACATCGAGCGTCGGCACACCCACCAATGGGAGATTTTTGCTGAACGCCAACCCTTTCGAGAACGCCAGCCCGATGCGCAAGGCCGTAAACGAGCCGGGGCCTGTGGCCACACCCAGCGCGCTCAAATCCCCGATTGACACCCCCGTTCTGACAAGCATTTCCTCGACAGCGGGGGCAAGCTCCACCGTATGATAGCTCTGGCTGATCCAGGCCACCTCGGCGAGCACCTGAACCCCATCGTACAGAGCAATACCCACCATGCGAGTGGATGTGTCCACTGCCAATAACATCACGGAACTCCAAAAACCTGTTTGCGATAGTTTTGCAGCGAGGCCTGGCAATCATCACCGCGCGCGGAGAACAAGAACTGGCGCTGGGTATCGTCCAACCACTCTAAATTCACCCAAAAACGGTTATCGGGGAGCGCATCTTCAACCCGATCCGCCCATTCCACAACAAGCGGCCCTCTATCCATCATGCTCTCTAAATCTAGATCAATCGCTTCGGCAGCCCCACTCAGGCGATAGGCATCCAAATGATAGAGCCTTTGGGCGTCAAACCGACGGTAGACGTTTACCAACACAAACGTGGGACTGGAAACGGGATCCACTGACCCCCAGCCCGCAGCAATGCCTTGCATCAGTGTGGTTTTTCCCGAACCCAAATCGCCGACCAGCCCAACCACATCACCGGCTTGCAACAAAGCCCCTAAACGCATACCCACTCGCCGGGTCTGCTCTACACTACGACTGATGATCTCCAAAGAATGGGGGTCCAGGATGGGGGACATACCTTTGTGATTATAAGTCGGTTTTCGAATAGGGTAAAGCGCGCAAGAGATCGTGTAGCGGGAAGCGAGAGAATATCGCTGCCGCTCTACGACAAAACAGTGAGCTTCGCCAGCGACGCTACCACCCGCTTCAACCCTATTTCTTCAAAAAAGACATCCACAATCTCTTCATTGTCTTCGATCTTGCTGTTGAGCACCATGCCGTCTCCCCAAGCTGGATGGGCGACTCGCATGCCAGGCGCAAAAACCCGCTCTACATCCAGATCCGCCTCCGCGGGGGATTCCCAATGCTCGGGGCGGAAGATCGAGGATCGAGAACGCGTACGCCTCCCCCCACCATAACCATCATCGATCAATGTCGCGGGGATATCATCCAGGTAACGCGACGGCTCAGCAGGTTCTGCATAGCCAAAATTATAGCGATTGAGCGAATGCAGCAAGTATAAGTTGTCTTTGGCACGGGTGATGCCCACATATAACAAGCGGCGCTCCTCCTGCATTGCCTCAGGGTCCTCAAAAGAACGGATGTGGGGCAAAGTGCCGTCGTTCAGCCCGACGATGAAAACCACCGGGAATTCCAATCCCTTGGCGGCATGCAGAGTCATCAGCGTGGGGA
This sequence comes from Anaerolineales bacterium, assembly GCA_028278545.1. GTDB lineage: Bacteria > Chloroflexota > Anaerolineae > Anaerolineales > UBA11858 > NIOZ-UU35. The sequence goes on along the minus strand of JANQED010000004.1, from coordinate 18,189 downwards.
CATTCGCGCCGGCGTCAAGCGTATCCTGATCTGAAACCAACGCTACATCCTCCAAGAAAGCAGCCAGGCTCTTATCTCCATAATCGGCCGCCAGACGCCGAAGCTCCATGACGTTTTCCCAACGCTCAGCGCCTTCATCCCCCCCATCGTCGATGTACGACCGATAGGCGACATCTTTGGTAATTTGATCCATCAGTTCTAACGGCGAAAGCTGACCCCTGAGAGCGTACCAGTTCGCGAGCAATCCCCCAAACTGAGAGAGGGTGGGTCGGACCCTGTTGGGGAGCGAATCCCAATGCCCAGACTCGGCACTCACCCCCAACTCCAGAAGGACTTCCCCCGGAGAAAGGCCCACACTCTGGGCATAGGTGCGCAGTGCCGCAATGGTTTTAGTCCCAATGCCGCGCCGGGGCGTGTTGATTACCCGCAACATGCTGACTTCATCTTTGGGGTTATGCGCCAGCCGCAGATAGGCCAAAATATCCCTAATCTCACGCCGCCCGTAGAAGCGCTGAGCGCCGACCAATTTATAGGGTAAATTCGCCGCCAGGAAGGCCTCTTCCAAGATGCGCGATTGGGCGTTGGTACGGTACATCACCGCAAAATCGCCCGGTTGGGAGCCTTGCGACGCAACCGATTCGGCAATACTATCGACGACAAAAGAGGCCATCTCGCGGTCGTCATATAATTCGCGCAAGAAAATCTTTTGGCCTTCCCCGCGCTCAGTGAAGAGAGTCTTTTTGGTGCGATGGGGATTGCGGTCGATCACCGCCATGGCTGTATCGAGGATCATCTGTGTGGAGCGGTAATTCTGTTCGAGCAAGATGATCTGCGCGCTGGGAAAATCTTCTTCGAAACGTAGAACGTTGCGATAATCAGCACCGCGCCAACGGTATATCGATTGATCTGTATCACCAACGACGAAAATATTTTGATGGAAAGATGCCAAGTGCTTGAGCAGCACGTACTGCGCCATGTTGGTGTCTTGAAACTCATCCACTAAGAGGTGTTCGTAGCGACGGGCGTAGCGCTCACGCACAGTTGGCATCTCATCCAAGAGGAAAGCCGTCCACAAGAGCATATCGTCGAAATCGACAGCGTTGCTGGCCAAAAGGGTTTGCTGATAGCGCTGATAAACGCGCTTGACGACCTCGTCACGGTAGGTTTGGACAGGGAAATCATCGGCGAAGATCAACTCATTTTTGGCGCGGGAGATGGAAGCATGGACACCATAAGGGCGGTAGCGCTTATCATCCAGATTCAAATCCTGGATGACCTGTTTGACCACACGCACCTGGTCGTCGGCGTCGAAGATGACATAATTGGAGTCAAAGGGTAAATGGTCCGCTTCTCGGCGCAGGATGCGCCCGCAGATCGCATGGAAGGTGCCCAAAGTGAGACCACGGCTCCGCTGCCCCAAAATCTGATCCACACGATCTCCCATCTCGCTGGCGGCTTTATTGGTAAATGTGACCGCCAGGACATGGTAAGGCCGCACCCCCATCTGGCCGATCAAATAGGCGATGCGCTGTGTCAGGACGCGCGTCTTTCCAGAGCCGGGGCCGGCTAAGACCAACACCGGGCCGGTGCCAGCCATGACAGCTTGCTGTTGCTGCGGGTTGAGATCGCGGAGCACATCCATGCGAGGGATTGTATCGCCGCGCATATGGTTTGGCAAGGCGATAGGGGGCAGAACGTCCCCAGAATAAGGTCGTAGGGGAGATTTCTCTGATAACCTGTGCGCCCCAGCGCCCAAACCATCTCCAGAGCGTTGTCAAAGCCCCCCCCATACGCTACAATCAGGCCATGGATTTCGACTCGAATTGGGGTATGCTAGGCCACGAGTGGGCCGTCGATTTGCTGAGGGGGCATCTCGCGAATGGGCGCATGCGCCATGCCTATCTGATCACCGGCCCCCAGGGGGTTGGAAGACAGACGTTGGCTCTGCGCATGACCCAAGGGTTGAATTGTCCCCAACCGCCTAACCCCGGCACACCTTGCCAAACATGCCACACCTGCCAACGCATCGAGCGCATGCAGCACCCTGATCTGGCGGTCGTAGCAGCAGAAGAGGTCGGCGGTACATTGAAAGTCGACCAGGTGCGGGAATTACAGCGCGGCATATCCCTGGCGCCCTATGAAGCACCGTTTAAGATCGCATTATTCCTACGTTTCGAGGAGGCCAACCCCAACGCCGCCAACGCCCTCCTGAAGACCCTGGAAGAACCCCCACCCCAGGTGGTTCTCTTCCTGACCGCGCAAGACACCGAAACGCTGCTCCCGACCATCGTCTCGCGCTGCGAAGTGATTCGCCTGCGCGCGCTGCCCCTCGAGGAAGTCAGCCAGGGCATGCAGACCATGTGGGGAATCCCCGACGATGAAGCCAGGTTGTTAGCCCATTTATCCAACGGGCGGCCCGGATATGCGCATTGGTTATCCCAGAACGCGGCGTATCGAGAGCAGCGTGCCACCTGGCTCGACGATCATCAACGCCTGTTATCCGAAAACCGAACAGAACGTTTTCAGTATGCTGAGAAGCTCGCCAAAGACAGAGCCGGGTTCTTTCAAGTTTTGCAGACCTGGTTATCCCTGTGGCGGGACGTGCTGCTCAAGGTCAGCGGCTCCCAGACACCGATCACAAACCTGGATTATGAAAACGAGATCGACCGTTTGGCGAAAATCATCCCCCTCGAGAGGGCCAGGGAAATGGCCTCCAACCTGGAGCTCACTAAATCACGGCTCGAGCGCTACACAAACGCTCGCCTGACGGCCGAAGTGCTTTTGCTGAATCTTCCCTTTATCCCTTAAGCGCATCGCCAGGCTAGTTTCTGTGTTTAAGAAGTTCGATTGCTGCTTAATTTCTGATACAAAATGGCACATGCAAAGAAGTTGAACTTCTAGATCAATTTACTTGCCAACTTCACGGAGCACCAAGCTTTCGCAGTACGTGCCAGCACATAAACCCGAAAACAGCCCAAAATCAGCAACCCAACCGCTTCGCTGTTACGAAAAAAACACATAAATATGCCATAGAAGCCCTTGACGTGGGGTTATAATGAGCAAGATCGCCCATTTCATATTTCGTTTTACGCCATGGAGGAGTAGTTATGAAAAGAATTAGTCGGATTGCCCTGCTCATTTTAAGTGTATCGATTATCCTGGCCGCTTGCAACAGCGCCCCAGAAACTGGTCAGGCCCCCAGCGCACCCGAAGCAGCAGCCCCCGCTGCCGAAGAACCCATCGAAACGGTCGAAGTTGTTGAACTCCCCGCAGATACACCCGGTGGGATATTCCAGGCTGCCATGGCGGGCGTAGAAACGGATGCCAAGCAATTCCTCGACATCATCCCCGTGCCCGAAGACGGCTCCATCTCCATGGAAGATGCAACGCGCATGGATTTCATCACATCGCTAACCATCGAAGAGTGCGTCCAATTCTATCGGGATACATTTCCAGCCCTGGGACTGATCGAAATTGAAGAATTAACCAAACTCACCGACTACAGCGCGACCCTGGTCTTTGGTGGTTACCCGAACGGGAAGGCCATTCGAGTGAAAGTCTCGAATCTATCTCAGATTTCGAGAAATATCCTGATCCATATTCTCGATCCAGCCGATCTTTAGCACAAGCCAATCTGCAACTATCGAGCTGAGGCAATCCATCCGTCTCAGCTTTTTGAGGTTGCATAGTTCGATGCACGATCGACGATCCCAGGGAGGATATCCTGAAGCAGACCTCACCGATATGCTATACTTGGCAGCAGATGAAAGTGTTATGTCATGACCGCACCGATTAAGAGTGAGTATATCTCCACGCAAGAGGCGCTGGAGCTGCTTTACCACATTAGTCGAGAGATTGCCTCAACCCTCGACCTGACCGTCGTGCTCCAACGGGTACTCGCCCTCTCTATGCGCACAATCGGAGCGGTGAGCGGCAGCATCATCGTTGTCAATGACGAAGGGAAACCAGTCGAATCCACCATCATCTACGAGGATAATGTCCTCGATCACTCTACGGCACAAATAGGCGCGATCATAAAAGATGGGTTGGCAGGTTGGGTAATGGAAAACCGCCAGCCTGCGCTGGTACTGAATACCAGCCGCGATGATCGTTGGGTAAAAAGCTCGACGCAGGCCGAGGGCAGCGACAAGGCCAAATCATCATTGAGCGTGCCCTTCATTGCCAGAGATACGCTTGTGGGGGTGATCACCCTCTCCCATCCCGTGCCTCTCTTCTTCACAGATGAACACCTCAATTTAGTTCAGGCCATCGCCGATCAAGCTGCCATAGCCGTAATGAACGCTCGCTTGTACAATGCAAGCCAGCAGCAAGTTCTCGTGATGGGCGCCCTGGCAGAAAGCGCCTCGTCGATCACCGCTTCACTCAGACTCGGAGATGTACTGCAACGCATTCTCGAGCAGATCAGCCAAGCCCTCCGGGTGAAAGCCGTCTCTCTGGCCCTGTTAGATCCAGACGGCAATACTTTAGAATATTGCGCGACAACTTCTAAAGAGGATGACATCTTGGGAATGAAAGTGGATGTAGGGCAAGGCATCGTCGGCTGGGTGGTGCAGCACGAAGAAGGCATCATCGTCCCCGATGTATCTGTTGACCCACGGTTCCACGAGGAATTCGACAAGTCAACCGGCTTTGAAACCCGCGCAGTAGCATGTGCCCCCATCATTTCAGACGGCGATATCATCGGTGCAGTACAAGCCCTCAACCCCATTGAGGGCAGTTTCGAGGCAGACGCCCTCGCCGTACTCTCCGGCATCGGCAGCCTGGCCGGAACGGCCATTCGTCACGCGCAGCTATTCGAAGACCTTCAAGCTGCTCACCAGCGATATCGAGACCTGTACAACAGCAGCATCGACGCCATCTTGATCACTGATTTGAGAGGCAATATTCTAGAAGTCAACAACCAGACCTTCGATTTCACAGGTTTCACCATCGTACAACTTCAACTGCTGCACATTGATGAAGTCCATAAGATCGATGAAGAGATTGTGGGAGAATTCCTTGAGTTCATTCCCCCAGATGAGACCATATCGTACGAATCTGAATTAAAAACCAGCACTGAAATAATCATCCCCATTGAGGTCCACGTGCACATGGTTCAAATTGAGGGGCAGTACTATCTCCAGTGGACCTTTCGGGACATCACCGAGCGAAAAGAACTCGACCAATTACGCGATGACTTACTGTCGATGATCTACCACGATCTGCGCTCTCCGCTGGGCAATGTGTTATCCAGTTTGGATGTGCTTGAAAGCATCCAATCCTTCGAACATGATCCCACGATTCAATCCCTTTTTGAGATCGCCGTGCGCTCCACAAAACGCATCGAACGGCTGACCAACTCACTCCTCGATATCAACCGCCTTGAGGCCGGTCAACCCGTTACGAACACCGAGCCAGCCAAAGTCGAAGATATCATCAATGGCGCTGTTGACGCGATCCTACCCATCGCCAACAACAAAGATCAAGAAGTCTTCATTCGCATCCAGGAGGGCATTCCGCTCGCCGACGTGGACGAAAATATGATCCAACGGGTACTCATCAACCTGCTGGAGAACGCCGTCAAATACACCCCCCCCGAGAGTCACATCACTGTTGGCGCGGCGCTCGCTAACCAGGAGTTGTGCTTCTGGGTTGAGGATACAGGGCCAGGTATTCCGGAGGAGAAACGCCCCACCATTTTCGATAAATACACTCGTCTCCACGGAAAAGGCGACCCTAAAGGGATCGGGCTTGGGCTCGCTTATTGCCGACTGGCTGTTGAGGGGCACGGTGGCCGGATTTGGGTGGATGAAGCCACACAGGGTGGCACACGCTTTGCGTTTACACTCCCTATGGTGGAAGAAGACTCCCCGTAAGCTGTTTATTATTGACAAGGAACATCTATGCGAGCCATTGCAGAGAATATCTATTATGAAGATGCTTATGCAGGTGTAACGGTTGGTGCGATCACGTTCCCTTATGGCACGCTTCTGATCGACTCCCCGCTCCGTTCTGATGACGCCCGCGCCTGGAAAGCGGCCCTGCTCGCCCAGAGCCACGGCACTCATCGACTCAGCGTCGTTCTGGATGTCCACGCAGACCGCACGCTCGGCTGCCGGGCAATCGAATTTCCAATTGTGGCCCACGACCGAACCGCGGAGGCCTTTCAGGAAAGAACCACCGTCTTCAAAGGTCAGGGAAGCGAAATGGGGGCTGAATGGGAACACTACCCGGAGGTCAGCGGAACCCGCTGGGAGCGCCCAAACATCACCTTCAGCGATCACTTATCCCTTCATTGGGGTGGCCCTGAGATCCGCATCGAACATAACCCTGGCCCATGTCCGGGATCATCCTGGGTGCATATCCCGGCGGAAAAAATACTCTTCATCGGAGACGCTGTGACGCCGAACCAACCCCCTTTCCTGGCAAAAGCTGACCTGGAAACCTGGCACGAAACGCTCAACCTGTTGGCATCCCGGAAATATGCGAACTACACCATCATCTGTGGTCGCGGTGGGCCGGTCACCATCGATACCATTCGCGACCAGCGAAAACTGCTGAAATCGATCGGTGGACGTCTGAAAACCCTCTCACGACGCAAAGCCAAACCTGAAGACACCCAAAAAATGATCCCAGCCCTGCTCAAGATGATCTCATATCCTGCTAGGATGGAAACATTCTATGCCCAGCGCCTGCAGTACGGCCTCCAGCAATACTACTCTCGTCATTTTGGGTAGAGGCCGGCAACCAGGAAATCGTCCCTATCCAGACACCTCCTTCACCAATGATCTCAACAGCTTATCGCCCCATCCTGGCATTGACGCGAGGAGCCATTGACGAGTCCATCCATTTTGGGGCTTTTGCAATCGTCGATTCGCACAGCAATCTGCTGGCAGCCCATGGTGACCCGCAAGCGATTGTCTACCTTCGATCCGCGGCCAAGCCTTTTCAAGCCCTGCCGCTGATTGAAAACGATGGACACACCCACTGGGGCCTCTCAAAGCGGGAAATAGCCATTATCTGCGCCTCCCATGCGGGAACCGATGAGCACGCAGCCACGATTAAGTCAATCCAAACCAAGATCGACGTCAGCGAGACGGACCTGCTCTGCGGTGTTCATCCGCCGCCCGATGCAGAGACCGCGTTTGCCCTGCGCGCCCGCGGAGAAAGCCCCACCCCTGTACGTCATAACTGCTCTGGGAAGCATACCGGCATGTTAGCCCTGGCGCGCCTGATGGGCCATCCCATCGGCGACTATATCAACCCCGAGCACCCGGTACAAGAGCAAATCCTCCTGGCGTTCAGCGGGATGTGCGATGTGGACCTCGAGGCTGTTACAATGGGCACCGATGGTTGTTCCGCCCCGAACTTCGCCATCCCCCTGCGGAACGCCGCCCTGGGCTTTGCTCGTTTATGTGACCCCCATGATCTCCCCCCTACGCTAGCGGGGGCGTGCCAAATCATCACCGATGCCATGACTTCTCACCCAGAAATGGTCGCTGGCCCTGGGCGTTTCGACACCTGCCTGATGCAAACAGCGGACGGCAGTATCGTTGCAAAGGGGGGCGCAGAGGGTTACCTGGGGCTGGGGATCATGCCTGGGGCTATCAATCCCGGATCCCCTGGCATTGGAATAGCGATTAAAATTGCCGATGGCGACTTGAAAGCTCGCGCCCGACCTGCCGTGGCCCTGGAGATTCTTAAGCAATTCGGCGCCCTGACCGGGCCACAACTAGAAGCCCTTTCATCCTTCGGCCCCAAAATGACCTTGAAGAACTGGCGAGAACTGGTCATCGGCGAAGCCCGGCCGCTCATCTCTGATTTGCAGACTCCTTTCACTGGCAGCGAGGACCAATGAGACCTCCCGTATCCATGAAGAACACCCGAAGATGAAAAAATTCCGCAACCCGCTTCTTGGTAAACCTTACCTGAGCGAAACCCTTCGATTTGGGGGTGTTTACTTCTTCCTGGCACTCATCAACCTGCGCGTGAAACTGTATTTAACCCCGGTCTGGTTTGACGGAAAGCTAGAGATGAACCACCAACTGCTTTTAGCGTTCCAATATACCAACAATGAACAATCGAGGCTGCTCCAGTTCTACATCCCAGAGATGTTTCGAAACCTTTTCGAAATATCAATCCCAAACGCCTATATCCTTCAAAGGTGGTTGTTCGTTTTTCTAGCCCTGCTATGTTTCCACTTCTACCTGAGAAAATGGTTTGACGCCAAACTCGCTTTCGCGGGGGTCCTGTTTTTAGCAAGCATCATGCCCTTGAGCTACTTCAATCATCTGCAAGAAAGTGCTCCTATGTTGCTGCTGACGTTTCTATTAGCGCTCTGGGCTATCCGTGAGCAGAAAACGCTTTGGTACATGGTCATCTTGTTTGTCGGCGGGATCAATAACGAGTCCATCCTTGCGCTGCCTTTCGTTTACTTCTGTGTCAACTACAAGCGCTTTGAGTTCCAGCACATCTTTCGACTGCTGTCACGCACCCTGGGCACCTGTTTGCCAGCGTACCTTGCGGCTGGCGCCATCCGCTATGTAACCCGAGACCGGCCTCATCTAGGAGGAGCCTGGCATTTACCGGACAACATTGAAGGTCTGCTCGAACAGTTAAGCTTCACACCCCTCGAATATTGGAAAGCAGAATACCTTTATATCTTCTTTATTTTTGGAGCGTTCTGGGTCTATGCAGTGCTCAAGTATTCTCGAAAACCGCCCTTCTTGCAGCGCGCGGCGCTGGTCACACCGATATTCATTCTGATCCATTTCCTGACGGGGATCACCAAAGAGGTCCGCCAGATGCTCCCTTTGAGCTTCCTCATCATCCCAATGGCGCTCTTCTATCTGTTCCCGGCTAATTCTGGTAGCGCGAATGAAAACAAACTGGTCCATTAGCGACAGGATCGTCCTCGTGGGGCTAATTATCGTGCAGTCGATAGCCCTGACCATCGTGGCTTTAATCGCCTTCGAGCTATATACCGATTGGCATGACGATTCTTTGGACATATATTACACCTATTCAACCAAGTTCCTCGAGGGCGAAATTCCATATCGCGATTACGACATGGAATACCCGCCCCTGGCACTATTGGCCTTCTGTCTGCCTTATCTATTGGCGTTCGGCCAAAATCTGACGTCTGCTCAATATCTGAGACTCTATCTCCTCGAGACCGTTTTGCTTAGTTTGATCGTATCAACCATTGTGATGCTCTTGTTAAAACGCTGGCGACCTAAGCCCCGCGGCAAGTTAAAGCCAATCGCCCTTTTGACCATCGCAGTGGCGGTCTGCGCCCCAATTCTGCCGTGGCGTTACGATCTATTCCCCGCGCTGCTGACTATCCTGGCGCTGTATCTGCTCATTACCGACAAGCCTCTCGCATCGGGTTTCTGTATCGGGGTCGCGGTGGGGGTCAAACTCTACCCCATGGTCATCATCCCCGTTTTGGGTTTGTATCTGCTGACCAAAAAGGATGGCATTTCCCTGAGGCGCTTCATGCTGGGTGGCGGGATTAGCGTGCTCACGATCATCCCTTTCTTCCTACTTTCTCCGAACCAATTCCTCTCGTTCCTCTCCTATCACCAGCAACGCGGCTTAGAAGTGGAAAGCCTGATGAGCGGGCTTATCCTCTTAGGTAAAACCTTGGGATATGGTTCAGCAGAGATCGTTTACAACTATACAGCCTTCCATCTCTCCGCACCTTATGCAGATATTGCCCTTCGATGGCTACCATACCTTGCCACGATCATGTTCGCGCTCGTTTTCGCAAGCTGCTATATGCACTTCAGAAGAGAATCAGGACACCAAATCATTCCCACGGATAGCCTTGTAGCTTATACCACGATTGCGTTGTTGATCTTCATTGCCACCAACAAGGTGTTCTCCCCTCAGTACATCATCTGGATATTGCCCTTTGTGCCGCTTCTGAGGTTCCGCTATGCCAGCCTGCTGATCATCATTTTCTTCCTCACGATGATGATCTTTCCCGCCGGCTTCAGGTTGCTCCTCGATCTCCATTACCTTGGAGTTCTGCTTCTCAACCTGCGCAATGGCCTGCTGGCTGCCTTGATTTTGTGGTTGCTGATCGACTATACACCATTTCCTGGGCGATTGAATATCAAATCTATCCTCCCAATATCAAGAAGAACCTCCTGAACCCCTAACAAAAGACTCTCACCATGAATCGTGCTACTCAAATCCACCAACGCTTATTAGATCATTACGGCGAGCCAGTCTGGCGCAACCCGTTGCCCCCTTTAGACGAATTGGTATCCACTATCCTTTCACAGAACACCAACGATACCAACCGAGACAGGGCCTTTAATAGCCTCCGCAAGCGTTTCCCCACATGGGAACAAGTCCGGGATGCGGACTCAGATGAAGTCATCGAGGCCATCCGAACCGCGGGATTGGCGAACCAGAAGGGGCCGCGCATTCAAAATGCGCTCAAACAAATAACCGAACTGCGCGGCTCTCTGGAGCTAGACTTCTTGGAAGATTTTTCATTCCAAGAGGCTTACGATTGGCTGATCCAGTTCAAAGGCGTTGGCCCAAAAACTGCATCTATCGTCGTACTGTTCTCCCTGGGCAAACCAGCCTTCCCGGTGGACACCCACATTTACCGCATTACCGGTCGCCTTGGGTTACGCCCCCAGAAAATGAACGCCGACAAAGCCCACGAACATCTTGCGAGTATATTTCCCCCAGAAACCTATTACGCCGCTCACCTGAATATCATCCGCTTAGGAAGGGAAATCTGCAAGGCCCGTAAGCCCCAATGCGGAATATGTCCACTACAAGAATTGTGTGATTATTACGCCGAAAACTACCCTGACGACGCAAAATAAGCCCCATGAATAGAAGATTCACCTTGCAAACTTACCTATACGCCGCGCTGATAGAAGGCATGATCGCTCTACTCTGGCTATTACTGATCCCCAGCGATCCCAAGAGCGTATGGTTATTTGGAATCTCGAAATTCCGCCTGATCCTGCTAATGGCGATGATTCTATTGCTCATCGTAACTTCAACCCTCACCTATAAAGCCAAAAAAGACCCCCGTTGGTACCAAAAAGCAACTCAAAAGATCGACGGTATCTTCACCCAGGAGGGTCATTTAACAACAGGTACGGTACTCACCCTGTCCGGCTTTCTAAGCGGCATTTATTTCCTTTATACCGCGTTCACGACTACAGATTTGTTTTTGCAAGGCTACTTTACACGATTAGCCCCCTTCATGTTTTGGTTCACGTTAATGTGTGGGCAGGCAGTCCCGGTCATCTTCAAGGATAGAGAGGTCTTCAAAGGATATTTCCGCTCTCACGGAATCGCCGTCTTGGTGCTTTTCATGATCCTCATCAGCGGACTGGCGATGCACTCCTATTTATGGGAGTTGCAACCAGAAGACTGGGATCAGCACACGATGTTCAACCAAGACAACAAGTTTGACCTCGAAAGACAGGATATTTTCGCCATTTTCATCGAAGGAGACCGGCTTCAGCAGGGCATTAACCCCTATCAGCGCTCGCTGGACTTCGATACCGTAGAGTGGAATCAGATCTTCGCCACCTATCTGCCCATCTCTTATACCCTGGCATGGCTCACACAAGAGATAGGATTAGAAGATTTCATCCAATGGCTTGGCTTCTGGCGGGCCATATTCTTGATCGCCAACCTTGGGATCGCGTATCTCCTTTTCTATGTGCCCTATCATCGCTACAACAACCTGGCTCTGGCGGTTATCGCAGGGGTCTTCTGGCTGTTCAACCGTTGGACGCTGCACATGACGATGATCTATCACATCGATTTTATCGCCATATTCTTCCTCCTGCTCTCACTGATCCTTTGGCCCAGGCATAAGATCATCTCTTTATTAGCGTTCGGCCTCTCCTTAAGTGTCAAACATATTGCCATGTTCATGATCCCCCTCTTCATCATCTGGATTTGGCAATCTGTTAAAAACCGCTCTATCAAGCAATTCGTCCAACTCAACCTGGTCATGGCCAGCGTCCCATTGATCGTCTCAGCACCATTTCTGATATGGAACGCTGAGGGGTTCGTAAAATCCATTTTCGTGTCCGCAATTCGGATTTCAGAAAGCCATTTTGGAGCACCGGCAATCGACACCTTATTGGGGTTGTCAGGCATCCCTGCAAAACTGCCCATGTTGGCAATGATGGGGCTGATCTTTCTCGCAGCATGGGCTAAGAAAATCAAGGTTTTCACGGCGGCCTTCTTGATCCTGCTGATATTCGTCGATTTCAACTCCGTTCTATTCCGCCAATATATGACCTGGGTGTTCCCGGTCCTCCCATTAGCCATTTGTGAAACCATGCTTACCCCAAACAAGGTTTCAAATGACCTCACCACAAGGGGTCAAGTCAACTCAAAGTGAGATAAATTATGGCTTATATGTTCCCCAGCGCTGAATGGCTGCAAGCATTAGATGAGAAACTGAACAGCGATGAAAGATATGCCCGCATCGCCAAGAAATGGGAAGGCGACATCATGTTCAACATCGAACCCGATGGACCGCTAACCAGCCCTATGAAGCTTTACCTCGATCTGTGGCACGGCAAATGTCGCAACGCCTTCATCGCCGATGAAGAGCACGAAGCCGAACTCGACCCAGCTTATGTGCTCAGCGCGCCTTATGGCAATTTCACTCGCATCATAAAGAATGAACTTGACCCCATGCAAGCCATGCTCACACGCAAATTGCGCGTAACGGGCAGCATGACATACATGATGCGCAACGTCCCTGTTGTGCTGGATTTTGTGCGTTGCGCCCAGGAAGTGGAAACCGAATTCCTGTAATAACGCTGAACGCAACACGATGACAAGAAACGGTCGTCTATCATTCCCACACAACACCGTGCTTTATAATGCCCGTACCAAAAACAGCTTTCACATCTTTGTCCACAAACTATGAAAAAAGATCACCAGGTCGAAACTCTAAATGAGCTAGACAGCGCGCTGGATCAACTCGAAAAACAGCCCCTACCCACCGAAGCCCATGCTGTCATCACCAATCTGCGGAAACAGCTTCAACGACTCATCAAATCTCTTGAGCAAGATGAGGAAGCCGAGCGACTGGCGGCGTTATATCAGGTATCGCAAAGCCTGGGTGTGTCCCTAAACCTAGATGAAGTGCTAACGCAGGTGATGGATGCTGTCATTCAACTTACCGGCGCGGAACGCGGCTTTCTCACACTCATTGACCCCGATACCAATAACCTCAATTTAGTCGCCGCCAGGAATATCCAACAAGAGAACCTGCAACGCGACGACATGAAAATCAGCCGCACGGTGACCCAATCGGTGATTGATTCCGGGGAAGGCCTTGTCACGACAGATGCGCAAATCGACCCCCGCTTCTCTGAGCAGGAATCCGTCATTATCTACGCGCTGCGCTCCATCATGTGTGCCCCCTTGCGGACTCGCGGCAAGATCATTGGCGTGGTTTATGTAGACAACCGCGCCCGAACTGGGATATTCACCAAAGACGATCTCAACCTGCTGAATACCTTCGCTACCCAGGCTGCGGTCGCCATCGAAAATGCTCAACTTTACACCCGCACCGATCAAGCCCTGGCGTCGCGCGTCTCGGAGCTAGAGACCCTCAATCAAATCGATCGAGAGCTCAATGCCCAGTTGGATTTGAACCACGTTTTGGAGATTACCCGCCAGTGGGCCGTCAAAGGGACCGAGGCAGCCCAAGGATGGGTAGTTATCTACAATGACGAAGACAGCGCCCTTAATCTGATTGCTGGACCCGGTGGGGGGGATGCCCCCAAACTTGAAAAAGGGTTGATATCAAATATTCAAGAGCATCCTGCCTCCGGGCTTATCCCCGCGAAGGAAGGCAAACCAGCATATTTCTCAGCCCCTCTATCACACGCCGGAAAAACCATCGGCGCCATCATCGTAGCACATCCTCAAACGATTTCGGTATCAGACCAACAATTCTTAGCGCGCCTGGCAGGGAGAGCTGCTACCGCAGTGGAGAACGCACGTCTATATGAAGCCGTGGAATTCGCCAATGAAGCCAAGTCTCAATTTGTCTCCATCGTTACCCACGAGCTGCGCATTCCACTAACATCCATTAAAGGGTACACTGAGCTGATCCGCCGGGGGAACGTCGGCGAAATCACCGACCAGCAAGCAGAGTTTTTGGACGTGATCGGCAAAAATGTGGGCCGCATGGCCGACCTGATCTCCGATCTCTCAGACATCTCCCGGATTGAGCGCGGCAAGATCAAATTAGTATCCGGTTTCATTACTGTGCAAGATTATATTCTCGAAACCCTCAGCAGCCTGCGTCACAAACTCGAGGAAAAATCCCAGAGCTTAGTGACTGATCTCCCTGAAGATCCGCTACAAGCCTACGCTGACCCCAACCGCGTAGTGCAGGTTGTCACTAATCTCGTCAGCAACGCCTGGAAATATACGCCCGCGGGGGGTGAGATCACCGTTCGAGCCTTTACTAAGAACAGCCATATTTGTGTGGAGGTGATTGATACTGGCATCGGTATCAGCGAAGAGGAACAAACCAAGCTCTTCACGCAGTTTTTCCGCTCAGAAGCCCCTCTCGTGCGCGAGCAGAGCGGCTGGGGGTTAGGGTTGAACGTCACCCAACGCCTGATCGAGATCATGGGGGGCGAAATCGGCTTCAGCAGCCAATTAGATAAGGGCAGCACTTTCTGGTTCACATTACCCACCACTGCCAACCAGGAATGAGTATGTCAACATCAAAACCTGGGGACCGTCACGATCTTTTGCTGGCCCAGCGCTCTTGGGAGCGTTTATGGAAACCTGCCCTCCTTCTAGGCGTCCTCCTCAGCATCGCCTGGTGGCAAGCAGGCACCGGAAAACTCCCCCTTATTGAAACTGCCGACAATCTTTGGGTCCTGGGGGGAGCCGTGATTTGTCTCCTGATGGGATTATTCGCCCTGGTCGCAAGAAATATGAGTTACGTGCAGCCCCAGGCAATCCATTTTCGGATTGCTACCCCCTTCTTGAAGCTGGATGTCGCCTATCGACGGGTACGCTCCATCCGCCCGGTGGATTTAGTGCAGCTCTTCCCACCAGATCGACAAAGTTGGGCGAGACGGCGGTTCCTGGCCCCATTTTACGGGTATACAGCGGTAGCCGTTGAATTGAATGGTTATCCCCTCCCGCGAGCGGCCCTGCAACTCTTCTTCCCAACTCAATTTTTCCTGCCGCAAGCGACCGGTTTTGTGCTGCTGGTAGAAGATTGGATGCGGCTCAGCACGGAGCTGGACAGCCGCATCGGAGCCATGCGAGGCAGGAAATAGCAAGCTCCCGATCCACCAAAATTGCTGGATGACCTCCGGTTGGACACAAGCCCCGTAAAGATTAATTCCATCAGACCTGCGTCCAACATTTGTCATATCCCCAAGGGAGCATCATCACCCGCCAGCGGTGATCTTTGACCATCAACATTTCAATCCAATTCTGATATTATTCTCGCGGAATGGGGAGCAATCCCTTCATTCATCGCTGTTTCCTCCTTTGGCGAAGTCTCCATTGAGTATCCTCACCACCCAATGGAGACTTACCCTTAAACCCCAAAATTTGGTCTACAAAATCACAAGACTCCGGCTTGCACCCTTTCGCCGGAGTCTCACTTTGATCCCGATTAATCTCAAATCACTATTTGGGGTCTCTTACAATGGGGAGCACAACTGTGAAGGTAGAACCCTCTCCTTCTACAGAATCAACCCAAACCCGGCCATTGTGATTCTCCACAATCGATTTGACGATCGCCAACCCGAGCCCACTGCCTGATATATTCTCCACCACATTGCCGGCACGGAAGAATTTTTCGAATATGTGCGGGCGATCTGCCGCGGGAATTCCGTAACCATTGTCACTTACCTGGATTATTATCTGGTCATTCTCTTCTTGAGCCGTAATGCCGATCTTGCCGCCTTTTGGCGTATACCGCAGGGCATTCCCGAGCAGGTTATCAACAACCTGACGCAAACGAACAGAGTCGCCAATGACCTGCGGCAGACCCTCGGGAACGTCCACAGATAATTCATGATCGTCCCCGGCAATCCGATCCTTAAGACTCTCGACGGAATACTGGATCACATTTTGCAAAGATAGTGAGACTTTGCTCTCATCAAAGCCAGATTCGATGCGCCCCAGGTCCAATAAGTCATTGATCAACTCAGTGATGTTGCGCACACTCATTTGCACCCGCTGAATGAAACTGCGCTGTTTGTCATTCACAGGGCCAACTCGCTCTAATAATTCCACATACCCCAGAATCGCCGTCAACGGGGATCGCAGATCATGGGAGACGGTGCTGACAAACTCACTTTTGATTCGGTCAAGCTCCTTGAAATAGGTCACATCATGCATTGTAACGGTCATGCCCAAATCCGGAACCAGGTTCAACTGCACATTGATCACCTGCTCATCATCCAATTCAATCTCACACCGATAAGGGAAGGTTTCGCGGCCATTCTTCAGAAGATCGACAAGCTGTTCATGAGCAAACACCTCCTCGACCGGCTTCATGAGAACCTCGTTATCATCTAAACCAAAAAGTGACCGCGCAACCCGGTTGGCTAGCACCACATTTCCACCGGTATCTACAACAATGACACCATCCTCGATACGCGTGAGAATCGCTTCGAGTTTGTTTCGCTCGAGCTCTGTATCGGTAAATAGCCGCGCATTTTCAATGGCAATGGCAGCATAATCTGCCAACGCCGCAACCAAGGTGATGTGCTGGTCGGTAAAAGAGCGTTCGCTCTCCCGATTATCTACCCCCAGAACGCCAATCACTTTGTCATGAATCTTCAGGGGCACATAGATCAGTGTTTTGACCAAATACGCGGTTTTGATCTTCTGGGGCGATTTTTCATCTAGCAGGATGGGTTTTCCTGTACGAACGACTTCACCTGCTAAGGTATCACTGATTGGCAACCGGAAAGTTCGCACAAACTCTTCCTGG
Source organism: Anaerolineales bacterium (assembly GCA_028278545.1). Classification (GTDB taxonomy): domain Bacteria; phylum Chloroflexota; class Anaerolineae; order Anaerolineales; family UBA11858; genus NIOZ-UU35. Next base: position 1,196 of record JANQED010000004.1, on the reverse strand, counting down.
AAATTGCGAGATGCGCGCATGGTAAGCTCACCGTTGCTCTCATCGCAGATGAGCAGGCTGCCCTCTTCCGCGCCGGTAATTTCAACGGCTGCATCAACAACCCGCTTTAGGATTTCATCCAAATCCAACGAAGCAGTGACAGAGCGCCCCACATTGCTCAGGGTTTCCAGATAGCTTACCTTGCGCCGCAATATATCTGTATCACGTCGATAGCGATCCTTTGCCCAAGAATCCAAGCCAGCTCTCTGATCAACGGCTCGCTGAACAGCTTCCAATACAATATCAGGTTTCAAAGGTGATGTTAGAAAATCTAATACCCCCTGATACAAGACATCAGCGTGTGTCTCTTTGTCCTCGCTTGACCCGATCAAAATCAGAGGCGTTGCTGGAAACGTTGCTAGCAGCTCTTTGACGAATGCAAAATCCTTGCCCCCCATTCCGCTTTCTAAGATAACGCCATCAAACGATGAAGATCGAATAATAGATTTTGCAGCAGTGGGTTCCTTCACTTGAGTGACCTCATAACCTGCCGGTCTCAACACTCCCCTTTCAAGGAGGTCACCTGTCTGTTCGTCTGAAACGATGAGTAAAATAGTGCTAGTGGGCATAAAATCCCTCAGTTGATGCCGATAGTTTCAAAGATATCTTTTATCAGGCAAGCAATTCAAATTTTACCATCAGGCAATTACATCTTCTTTTTCTGCCTGCTCGGGAGTGGCCAAAATCATGGTGTTGAGAAATCCATGAGCGGTGGGTTGTACTTCGGGAAGCGCAGCTTGAATAGTTGACGCTGGTTGTAAGCAAAAACAAAGAGCTTGACGGTATTACGCAAAGCATGCTCACAGCGCGAAAAACATCGCGATCTGCGCCTCAGTCGAGCCAAGTAATGGCGCAGGTCAGCATTGGCTCCTTCAACTGAGTATGTTTCGCTCTTGTCTTTCATTGGATAATGGATCCCCGGCGAATATAAGGCCGTTTTGTAGGCATCATAATCATCACTGTAGTAATCATGACCTTGAACGCTGTTGGCCAACATCTCTTGAACTTCGTAGCCTCGCCGTCTGTAACTGACCAGCCAGGCCAAGATGCAGCGTGTTGCTCGATCGACAAAGGTCATGATGTAGATCCTGTTTTTTTCTCACCAATAAAGGTGTAGAGTTCATCCATCTCGACTGTATAAGCTTCTTTGGGAACCG
>JANQED010000139.1 GCA_028278545.1 Anaerolineales bacterium | reverse complement strand
GCCGACTCCTACCAGCGCTATGCCTGGCCGCGGTTTCTGGCGGGCACGTTCCGGCGCAACGGCCTCGTGATCAGCCTGGTCGCGGCGCTCTGCGTCGCGCTCTTCATCGCCGGCTTCGCAGCCTTCAACGACGCCTCGGTCCTGTTCGGCATCCACACCGGACCGGGCGCCTTCTATCGGCTGATGCCCCACAATGCCATGGTGGTGCTGTTCGGCGCCGCCTTCCTCTACGCCATCGTCGCCATGGTCATGAGCCTGCGTCTTTTCTGGCAAGCCGCCGGCGAGCCCCTGTCGGCGCTGACGGAGCCGCGTTCGCTTTGGCAGGCGGACAAGGACGCCGCCCAACTGCGCTATCTGGACGGCGGCGGTGTCGGCTGCATGAACGCGGACGAGCGCCCGACCGACACCCGCCGGCTCTACCACCACCTGACCTTCTACGGCTTCGTGCTCTGCTTCGCGGCCACCTCGGTCGCAACCCTCTACCACTACCTGCTGGGCCGCGAGGCGCCCTATCCCTGGTACGATTTGCCCGTCGTGCTCGGCACCGTCGGCGGCATCGGCCTGCTGGTTGGCCCCGCCGGCCTGCTGGCGGCCAAGTGGAAACGCGATCCGGCCATGCGGGACGAGGCGCGCTTCGGCATGGACGCCGCCTTCCTGGTCATGCTGTTCCTGACCAGCCTGACCGGTCTCGCCCTCCTGGTGCTGCGCGCGACGCCCGCCATGGGAGTCCTGCTCGCGCTGCATCTCGGCGTCGTGTTCGCCCTCTTCATCACCATGCCCTACGGCAAGTTCGTGCACGGCCTCTATCGTTTCGTGGCGCTGGTGCGGTATGCCCGGGAGAGTGGGGCGTTCGAGGCGGCGGATGGGGGGGCAGCCGGAGGGGCTTGATCGTTCGCGTCTTGCTGGTGCAGACAGATCAGCCAAGTCGATGGCTCTTAACGCATCCTGGTTGGATTGAGGTGAGACGATAGCGTGCGCATGGGAGTGGCGAGGAGAGGACGGCTCCGTTTGGCAAAGTAGAATCGTTCAGGCCATCTGATTCGCGGCCTTCTGAGAATTGTGGCGTGCAGTGTGGTCCAATCGCAGAAGGGGAGGTTGCGGTGATGAAGTGGTTTGGAGCTTTCCCAGCATTGGGCGTTGTCGCTTTCGTCAGCATCACCTTCGCCGACATAGCTACCGCCGGCTACAACGACGTCCGTACGTTAAGGAAGGGCAGCCAAGCGTTTGCCGTCGCTGCGGGCTCCTCATCGGGCAAGTGTTTCTACAGCAGAAACGGTGGGGCTTATGTTACACGCGGAACAAGTGCTGTAGCTGGATGCATCGCCAAATTGAGGAAGATCGGTTACAAATAGGTCGGATTGACCGTCGTTTGGGTGAGGTTGTTCCAACTGGACGAATGAACTGCGATGCTTGTCGTGGCCTGATTGCCAATTGCAACAGACTTGGCAGCAGGGTCCACGGGCGCCGCGGTGGCCAGACACAAGGTGATGGCTTGGAAGCCGGTCCCCGTCGCCAGCTTCCGTTGACCAGAGGTCGCGCCGCCCTCTCTGTACGAGTCACAGAGCAAGCGCGTTGCGAACACTCGGCAATTGGCACACGAAGGCTGTCTGGACGTCGGCGCTGACTGGAGGTCATCCCCAAGAGATGGGTCTTGGAACGTACTGTCGCGTGGATCGATCGATACGAGAGATTGTCCAAGGAATATGAAACCTCCAACCGAACCGCTGTCGCATTCATCCGACTCGTCAGCGTAAAACTCATGATGAGAAGGCTCACACATTATTATCCTATCTTATTAATTTTGTTCTGATTTTAAGAAATAATTCTGTTTTTCATTTTGTATCTGCATTCCCCAATCCTCTCGTAATTGGATCGCGCAACCATCCGGCGAGATCGTGCGCGCCCCTGCAGGCTTTGGAAGTTAGCTTCCGGGCAAGCTTTGAAAACGCTGCTTTCTCTGCACTGCTTGATCTATCTATCAAATATCTCCTGTGTATCCGATACGCAATTCCAGCCGCCACATCGGAAGCGCCTTCAGGACACGACAGCTCATCCGACAAAAATGGTATAAGATCTTTGAAAAAAACTTCCTCCTGATTCGATTTAAATTTGCAATGCTGTTTGAATGGCGCCTTATCATCGCAGATTGACCCGTCCAATTGAGCGGCCTTGCTCAAATCAAACACATCCACATCGCGTCTACGCTGTGATATGTTCTTCAGAATGTTGAATTCAATTCCTGTATTTTTGACATAGTCTGATATATCTCTCTCTACACTCTCCCAGAAATTCTGGTCTGGCTCATCCAATTTGATGTTTCTCAAGTCAGCGAGACGTAGATTTGCCGCATTTATTCGGGTGCCTCCAACCCACGCTTCTCGAAGATCTGCTCCAGTCAGTTGGGCATTCGTTAGGATTGCGCCTCGGAGGTCGGCTCCAATGAGTAACGCCCCTCTCAAATTCGCGCCAGTAAGATTGGCACCAACAAAGTTGGCGCGCCTCAAATCCGCGCCCTCAAGTTGAGCATTTTGTAGATTTGCACCGTGAAAGATTGCATCCGCCAATCGTGTACCTTCAAGGCGAATATTCTTCATACTTGCGCCTTGGAACATTGAACGGCTCAAATTGGCCTGTTGAAAAGACGCAAGCTCCAAGAAAGTGCCCTGAAAATATGAACTATACATTTCGACTTCTCGAAAATTGGCCCGCCAGAGATTCGCTCTGCTGAAATCCGTCCAGCGCAGATCCGAATCAAAGAAATAACTGCTCGATAATTGTGCTTTTCGAAAATTTCTCTGAGTAAGTTGCATTGGCTTGCCGTGCTTTCGCCATGCTATGCCTCCGGGAGCATCGATATTTCTGTTGTCATCAGTGCTTTTAGATATATAAGCAGCTAGAATTTCCGCAGGGGGGTCGTCTCGAACAAATGTACGCCCTGGAAATCTATAGAATCGATAAACGTAATTTTGATCTATCTTTTCTCGAGTATTTTGTAGAGGAAACGATCTGTCGATCAATCCATCCGGTATCGCCACTATGATGAATATGAAAATGAGAATTGCAAAACTGAATGTAATTGTGACCGTGTTGCGTGTTAAGTGATATGTTTGAGATTTGAACCAGTTGTGGGGTGTTTTTGAATTCTTACGAATCCACCACTCACGCCACGTCAGATTAGGAGCAACGATTCGAGGCCATAACCACCACAAAAGCGATAAATCAATAATAATTATTATTCTATGAAGATAAGTTATATATTCGTTTTGATATACCAAGAACTTGGTTTGTGTATATACAAGCCAAATAAGAGGCATTAGTATTAGTGTAATTATAACCATGGAGGCTAAAAGAAATTTCGTCCCCGGGCGCGCATCCCCACCAACCAGCAAATGACCCAGTGGTGCCGGAAATATGAGTCCCAGTCGCTCTCGTCGTGTGCACTGAGCAGCAGCAGACGCATATTTCTCGTAATCCTTTATCTTTCTCGCATACATTATGGCTTGAATTAGTATGTTGAAATGTAGTATTAAAAGAATAATTGGAGATACAATATAGAACAATATAATTGGGACGCTTACGCCTATGATTGGCATGGACACATTGCTGGCGCGTAGCAGCATCTCATCCGTGGTTGAAGAAACCGTGACGACTATGTATAGCGCAACCACCAAATAGGAAAAGTAAGCGTTTCGAAAACTGCGAGCACCATCGTCTGCCGCTTGTCGGAATCTGTCAAGCCATTCTTGGTTGTTATTTGAAAAATATATCAAATCGTTTCTTTTGTCTGGAAGTGGATGGGTTTTCGTATCGGTCTGAGCGTCTGATAATTAGAGGTTATTCTTGATAGCAGTGCAGTGTTGTTTGGTTGCGATTCGATGGCGTTGCCGAACTGGTCGTGCGGATGTCGAAATATCCCAAGCATGAGACACTAGTGGTGAAAACCAATCGGATGAAGCGAATGGGAATCGCAGTTGGCCGCTGATGTCGATCGGCCGCATGGGGTCCAAGCGTTTGATCCTTACCACTAGAATCGTTTTGTTTCTAATTCAACGGATTTTTGTTGATTGGATCCTGCATCGATGCGGCCGATTGAGCTGAGCCAGAAGCCCGATAACTGAAAGGCCCCGTCTTGTCGCGTGGTTCGCTCCGTGTCCTATAACAACAATCCTCATTTTCTCCGTTCCGCCAAACGCAACAAGAACGAACCTGACAGCTGGAAGAACAGTGTCGGCAATCGTCTCGCCGGACAGTTTCTTCGCCCAAGCCGGTGCGATCGGGGTCGCATCGGGCATGCACTAGCAGGATGCTGAAGAACCTTTCCAGAGTGGAATTCGCGCAACAATGATCCGGATTAGAGCGGTCAGCAATTCTATCTGGAATCGAATGGGCCGGTTAGGATTCCAAAGCTGCGCAACTGACTTGCCCCCCACGCGCCGCCACCAGCTCCTCGGCGAGCGCGAAGAAGTCGCGGATCAGCGGCCGGTTGCGGCGGGCCTTGAGGCAGATCACGTAGGCGCTTGTGTGCATGTCGGCGTTGGTGACGTCGAGG
>JANQED010000130.1 GCA_028278545.1 Anaerolineales bacterium | reverse complement strand
TCGGATACAGATAAGGATCAACTATCGCCATCAAGCCTCCCTCAACGTGATGACCTGTGTGCCGCCCCAAAAACTGCGAAAGGAATTGGTGAAGTCTCTTAGAATTGTGGGCGGTTCCACGATCACAAATACGTCATCCATCTCTTCCCAAATCGCCCGCATACGAATACGCTTTGCTTTGCGGGCCGCATTCTTCAGCCAGGCAGTTAGTTCGTCCGAGTCATGGTCACGTGTGCCCTTTGAACTGCGCTGTGTATCACTGACCTTGATGCGTAGGTTCCATTGGTATTTCAACGGAGTCCGTGCAAAGCCCTCTACAATCACTGCCCTTACGATGGGCGGTTTTGTCGCGCTATCCGTAAGCATCCTGAGGCGTAGGCGCAGCTTATTGACTTCGCCAATGTTTAGCGGGATCGTATCTTCTGGCGACACATAAAACGTGCCTGCCCGCACCCAGGTTGTGCTGCCAATGTCACCATCTGCTTGATAGTCAAGTGCAACCTCTATGTCTTCGGTCAGGTTTTCGCTGATCAGGGTCACCTCTTTGAAAAACTTGGAAAGGCGCGGATTGCCCATATCAATGTCGGCCATCGTGAGTGAGCTCTCGTGCTGGTATTTAACGCTGCTATCACGAAGTGGGTTGAAAGCCTGCGAGGGCCATTCCTGATACAGCAATCCGCCCTTGCCATTATCGATCCATAAGATGGGCTGTCTGTCTGCGTTGTCCTGCCAATGAAAGTTGCGAATCCGCCAGCCGGGTACTGGTGCGCGGAACATTTCGTGCCAGCCTGTCGGATCAGTCCTCGCCATTACGGAAGAGTAGTTCGAGGCCTTGCCATCAATTGCAGCGAGCAGGGCGTTGGGATGTGTCCCCAGCCAGGAGCAAGCCCCTCTGCGGTCTTCCGGCAAACCCTCACCGCGTTCAGGGCCAATCGAGATCAGGTTCACAAAACTGGCATTCTTTTGCATCTGCTGGATGGTAAAACCGCCCCAAGATAGATACAAAAAGAA
>JANQED010000119.1 GCA_028278545.1 Anaerolineales bacterium | reverse complement strand
TTTGACAGTGTGCTCCATGGCGCGCATGGTGGTGGTCAGCAGGGCCGACATGCCCAGAATATCGGGTTCATAATCTTTGACGGCATCGACAAAGGCTTGCGGTTCGATATCTTTGCCGAGGTCGTTGACTTCGAAGCCTGCCCCTTCGCACATCATGCCGACCAGGTTCTTGCCGATATCATGCAGGTCGCCTTTGACGGTGCCCAGGAGCACTTTGCCGGTCATGGCAGCGCCGGTCTCAGCCAGCAAGGGCTTGATCAGGCCCATGGATGACTGCATGGCTCTGGCGGAGCGCAGCACTTCTGGGACGAACATATTCCCGGCTTTGAACTCGACGCCTACGTGATCCATGCCGGGCATGAGGCCTTTGTCAAGGATATCCTTGGCGCTGAGGCCATCGTCGAGGGCGTCTTGGGTGAGTTCCACGATCTCGTCCAGGTTGCCTTCGATGACGGTGGTGGAAAGTTTAGAAAACAATTCACTCATCTTTCTTTCTCCATGTCTAAAGTTTTATAAATATTGTTTGATCGTATGATGGAATTCTTCGATATGGGTGCTCATTCTTTGCGCTGCACGTTGGGCATCCCCCGCCTCAATCGCTTCCAAGATTTCGACGTGAGCATCGACATCGAGGTCCTCCGGTTGGGCGTAGTTTAGGGCCATATACCATATTCGCTGATAGAGGTTGTAGTAGCGCTCTAAATCTTTGCGCAGATATTTGTTGTGGGCGGCCTCGGCGATCAGTGCATGAAACGCGCTATCTAGTTCGATGAGCATAATGTTGTCGCTGGGGCCAGATTCTCGGTATTCTTCAGCCAGTTGTCTCAAGCGGGCAAGTTGTTCGTCCGTGATGCGCCGGGTTGCCAGCCGAACCGCAAGAGGCTCTAATGCGATGCGCACTTCGAAGAGCTGGGTCATATCGGTGACCGCGATATCGGCCACATACATGCCTCTGCGCGGCGTCACCGTGACCAGGTTGTCTGCTTGAAGCTGTTTGATGGCCTCGCGGATAGGTGTTCTGCCTAATTTGAGCTCTTCCATCAATTGCGCTTCACTGATCACAGAACCGGGAGGTAAATCTGTGGTGACGATTTTGCGCTTGATTTGGGTATAAGCTTTCTCAGCGTCAGTTGGCTTCATAAAAGAGACTTTCGTGAGCTCAATCTTCTGCCTGCTCCTTTTGGCGCTGACGATAGGCCTGGATCCAGGCCATGCCGTATTCATCCCGCCCCATCGAGAGATCAGCAGCTTTGATGGCGATGCTCACTTCAGGTTCCAGGGGGTTGGTGATTGGGCAGGTCAACCCTGCGTGGATCGCCATAGCGATGAATGTGGCGTTGATAAACTTTCTATCCGGCATCCCGAAGGAAATATTGCTGGCCCCCATGGTGATATTGACGCCAAACTCACCAACGATCTTCTCGATGGCCTGCATGGCGATCCACCCGGCGGTGTGATCTGATCCCATGGTCAGTGCCAGGGGATCGATGACGATGTCCTCGACGGGAATGCCCATTTTTCCGGCGCGTTCGATGATATTTGCAGCTACCTTGAAGCGATCATCGGGCGTGGCGGGTATGCCATCATCGTCCATGCACAGGCCGATGACGGCTGCACCGTACTCTTTGACCAAGGGCAGTACTGCTTCCAGGGAGCGCTCTTCGCCGTTGACGGAGTTGACCAGCGCTTTGCCCTCATACATCGATAGCGCAGCTTTTAATGCTTTTGGGTCAGCAGTGTCGATGCACAGCGGCACATCGACGACTTCCATCACGGTGGTGAGCACTTGCTGGAGCAAAGCCGGTTCATCAGCGCCGGGAACGCCAGCGTTGACATCGAGGATCTTGGCTCCCGCATCTACCTGGTTTACCGCATCCCTACGGACGATGTCGAAATCCCCCGCTTGCAGGGCTTTTAGCATTAGTTTACGGCCAGTTGGGTTTATTCGTTCCCCGATGATAACGGTCGGTTTCCCCCGGTTGATCTCAACGTTTTGGGTTTTCGAAGAGACCACAGTGGTAAGGTTTTCTGTCATATGGACACCTCTTCTCGCAAGCTGAACGGGTTGTGAATGTTGATACTAGCTAGTATATCACAAATATATCAGATTTCACGACGATTTTTTGGATGCGTGTGTCAGTTATGGTTGATGAACCCGCATTTAAAAAAGAAAGGGTTTCCCATCCATTGGGAAGCCCTTTCGCGCTCAGTTAAATTGAAAATGATCAGGAAACGAACGTCTTTGCCAATTCGGCAGCGGAGGCGGCATTGGAGGCATAGCCGTCAGCGCCGATCTGATCGGAGAAGGCCTGGGTGACAGGGGCACCGCCGATCATGACCTTGACTTTGTCGCGCACACCGGCCTCTTCCAACGCTTTGACAGTGTGCTCCATAGCGCGCATGGTGGTGGTCAGCAGGGCCGACATGCCCAGAATATCGGGTTCATAATCTTTGACGGCATCGACAAAGGCTTGGGGTTCGATATCTTTGCCG
>JANQED010000062.1 GCA_028278545.1 Anaerolineales bacterium | reverse complement strand
AAGCGCTCGTATTCCTCTTGCGCGTCCAAAAGCTGTTGGCGGGCGACTTCGAGGTCGGCCTCAGCGACAGCCTGATCCGTCTGGCTGGCGATGCCGCTGAGGTTGTTGAAAAGGCGCACAGCATCATCGTAATCCATCTGGGCCTGAGCGAGGGCGCTCTGCAAGCGGGCCTTGGTGACGCTGTCGGGTTTGTTGACGTAGGGGTCAAAGTCATCCTGGGCCTCGTCCAGCCTATCAGCAGCCAAGATGACGTTGGCCTCCGCTTGCTCGATGTCAGGCCGGGGAGCGGGGGAACTGAGGTTGGTAACAACACGCTCCGCATCCTCAACCGCTTTCTGAGCATTGGCGACGGCTTGCTTGGCTGGGGCAAGCGCCTGATCCGTAAAGGCATCGTTGAGGTCTTCTAAGGCCTGTTGGGCGCTGACCAAATCGGCCTGGGCCAAGATGATAGACTGCGGCAGGGAGGACTGTTTTAGATCAGCAAGCACATCTCCTGCCGAGACCAAGTCTCCGACATCCGAGTAAACCGTCTCTACCGTGCCGGAGGTACCCCAGAACAGCGAAGCAGTCTGATTGGCGCGCACCACGCCCGTGGCGCCGACAGTGGCGATCAGAGAGCCAAGCTGCGCTTCTGTGGTCTGCAAATCGGCGAGCAGGGCGGCTCTGCGCTGCTGGTCGCGATATTGCCCGAAGGCGATGAAGGCAACCACGAGGACAATAAGGACAGCACCAATAATGATCCATCTTCTGCGAGTCATGGCGAGATCATTCTCCTGAAACGTGGGTCAAAGCATAATGATTATACGCGGTGAGAATTAGAATTAACGAAGAATAAACATGCATAGGGTTTGGGGAATAGGTATTCGAGTTCAGTAAAAGAGGTTAGCGCAGCCTGAAAATGTTCGCAAATTTTGTGCATTGAGTATGCCCAAAGTGAAGCTGTTGGGTGAAGGAACTCCGTTTTGACCAGGCCCTAGGAGCATGGCTGGCGTATTGTATCGTGAATCCTGGCCGTTCAGAGACTGCAAAAAGCGCCAGAATTACATTTCTTATGATATAAAAATGGTGTAAACTGAACACGTCGTAACTGTCACTCACCTAAACAGCGCAGAGCATCACCCCGGCACAGCAAAGCAATCTAGAGAAAAATATCAGGGCAGAGAGAGTGGGGGTCGATCTCCCAAAAAAGCTTCTTTTTGAAGGAGGAGGCGAAAAATGAGCGCTTCTGAAGTCAAACTCCAATTCAGCATCACGGAAGGCGATGCTGATGCCGAGAGACTCGATGAACTCACACAGCATTGGATGCGCGATCTGAATGACCTGGGCGCGGAATCGGTGGAACGTTCAGGAGAGGAAGAAGCTCCTCCAGGCGCCAAAGGCGACCCCTTCACCTGGGGCGCGTTGGCCCTGGCCGTGGTGCCGACCCTGCTGCCAAAGCTGGTCGAGTTGGGGCAAACCTGGGTTTCGGAGGGCACGGACCGGACGATCCGGATCAAAACGCCCGCAGGCGCTGAAATCGAATTTACGCCCGACAAGCCGCTCAGCAAAGATGATATGGCAGACCTGGTGCAAAAGCTCAGCGGAAGCTAAGCCCCTCATCAGGCCCCAGATGTTCTGCGC
>JANQED010000058.1 GCA_028278545.1 Anaerolineales bacterium | reverse complement strand
TAACCAGTGACTGTGGTTCCAAGTCAAGTCGATCAAGCATATTCAGGGTTCCATTTCTCACTATTCCTGACCATGACGTTTAGGATGGTGAGCAGTGTTCGCATGCAGGCAACCAGCGCTACCTTCGGGGGCTTGCCGGCTGCCTTGAGGGCCTGGTATTTGTTTTTCAGCTTCTCATTTGATTGCACCGCCGACATGATTGCCATGAACAGCACCCGGCGCACCCTGGCCCGGCCGCCGCGGATGTGGCGCTTGCCTTGGTAGCTGCCGCTGTCCCGGTTCATCGGGGCAACACCGACCAGGGCGGCGATTTCTTTCCGATTCAGTGTGCCCAACTCCGGTAAGTCACTGAGCAATGTATAGGCCAGCACCTTGCCCACCCCATTCACGCTCATCAGCACATCGCGTTTCTCCCGCCATTCGGGCAGGTCATCGATCAACTTATCCAGGCGCTTCTCGATACGTTCGATCTCTGCCCTGAGATGCCGGAGGATCCGCTTCAGGCTCACATGCAGCGCTTTGGGTAAGATCGACAGCCGGTTTTTTTCCTGTGTCGATATATCCAGCAACTGGCTGCGCCGAGCCAGCAGATCACTGATCAGGCGGGCTTTTTCTGGCTTCAGGTCTGTCAGCCGTGGTTGTACGGCTTCACCGTAGTGCGCGATGATCATCGCATCGAGTTGGTCTGACTTGGCCAGTTGGCCGACGGCCCCTGCGAACCGGCGTATGTGAAAAGGGTTGCTGACCACCAGCGGTAAACCGGCTTTATGAGCGGCGATGACAAAAGCCAGCTCAATGCGGCCAGTCGCCTCAATAACAATGCGTTCTGGTTGGTAGGTTTTGATCTGCTTGATGGCATCACGGATGCCCGATGCATTGTTATTAACGCTGAAGAACACATCGTGCCCACGCACGTAAATATCCAGCTGCGCTTTGCTGGCATCTATTCCAATATTGGTTCTAATCGTTTCTTTCATGATAAGCTGACTCTGCCTTGCAATACGGGCTCGAGGCCCTGATGACTGTTCGAGTTGTTACTTAGGAGAAATGCAGTGCTCCCACTGGTTACCGGTCTCTCAGTTGAGGAGCCGCACAAAGAACGAGCTACTGCACCTGGGCCTTCAGCCGTTACTGAAGGTGGGCCTCACTTTACCCGTTTAGGAACTCGTTTCAGACCATACAAGGAACTCGTTTCAGACCATACAAGCACAGGCATCGGACGCTTGACCCGCGCGCTCCCTTC
>JANQED010000034.1 GCA_028278545.1 Anaerolineales bacterium | reverse complement strand
AGCAGAGTGGTGGTCTTCCCAGCGCCGTTAGGTCCCAGGAAGCCATAAGTTTCCCCGGGTTCGATCTTCAAATTGACCTGGTCCACCGCTTTCAAGGAGCCAAAAACTTTGGTAAGTTCGCGGGTTTCAATCATTCGTATTGTCTGTACCTAAATATTTTTCATTCAGAGATTTCTAGCTGAAGGAGAATTGTCTATAGTGGGGCTGCTTCTTGGAGCGATTCTTTTAGCAAACTGCGCGCTTCTTCCCTTAGGCTGGCCGACATCTTGGGAAGGCCGTAACGCCGCACCAAAAAAGAGGCCGCGACGGTCCCATAACAGCCAGCAATGCGCGCGTCCTTGCTTTCAGCCCAACCCACGCACAGCCCGCCGCCGTAGGAATTGCCACCGCCGGTAGGGTCAACCACTTCCACAGCTACAGGAGCGATGTGCCAGGTCTGCCTATGGGTGGAATCCCAAGTGTAGGAACCATGATGTCCGTGCCGGATCGCTATCATGTCTGGCCCCAATGTGGACCAATATTCCATTACCTCTTTAGGATCTTCAGATCCGGCCAGGCCGCTGGCTGAGGGCCAATCCGGGGTGACGAGGTCAACGTTTCTAAACAAGGCCAGCATGCCATCCTGATTTTTCCAATTGCGGAAATCCATCAGCGGTTCCAGGGAGAAGATGGTGCCTTGCTCACGCAGTTTCAGGGCCGTCTGCACCATAGGCTCCTCCGGAAACTCGGTGATCAAATGAATCACGCGGGGCCGCTGAAAATGTGCAGGGAGATCAATGGCTCGATTCAGCAATTGATTGAATTCGTCCAGGTTGGTTAGAAATTCAATCCCGATGCCATACTCATTTTCATCGTATTGCATTTTCGTGCGCGGCGTAGGCAGGTCGGGGTATTTCATCCAGCCGCTGAGGTCTACCTGCAAAGCCTCCAAGGTAGCCACGTGTTCAGAACCGATGTCCGCGCCGGAACGAGATAGGAAGCCGACCGAGTCGCTCCACAGGCTTGCGGCAAAGACTGCCTGGGGACCGCCCCCACCAATCACGTTTTCTACAATCGATCCATCCACCAACCTAACGTCGTCAATAATGATTTTGCCATAGACCAGATCGTTCACAAATTCAGTGGACATCTCATTTGCTCGTCTGTCATCAATAAGTGTCTTAATAGCCGGGTCATCCGGCCGAGTCCAGCAATTTAATCAACACGCGGCGGTCGCGCGGGCCATCAAATTCTGCAAACAGAATGCCTTGCGAGTGGCCTAACAGCAATTCGCCCTCATGTACGATGAAGGTCTGGTGCACGCCAACCAAGCTGGACTTCACGTGGCCAGCTGCATCAGATGGCGTGTCAAAAGTGTGCAGAAAATCGACCCGTGTGGGCACGATGCGATCGATTTCGATGGTGATATCCTCCATGGTCTTAGGGTCCCTGTAGGAGTTGACCACCAGGCCACCCGTGGTGTGGGGGCAGTAAACGAAGCACAGCCCCTCCTGGACTTTGCTCTCCTCGACGAATTCCTGGACTTGGTCCATGACGTTGACCATTTCCTGGCGTGAGGAAGTGCGAAATTTGATTTCTTTATACATGCTTTGCACCCGCAAGCTCTATTCTTCGACTTGGATGTTGGACGGCGCGCCTTCACGCGAGGCGGGGTTGTCAGTGCGGAAGAGCAGCCGGCCGAGCTTCGTGGTCAGGTACGAGGCGAACAAATTGCTCGCCACGTGGTAGACCAACGGTGAAAACTCCTCGCGCACTTCC
>JANQED010000160.1 GCA_028278545.1 Anaerolineales bacterium | reverse complement strand
CTTAACGCTTACGTTGTTTGCGCCGCGACTGAAGATCGGGAAGTCCAGGCTGCCGTCATCGGTGTAGCCGGATTGCTGCACACCCTCAAAACGGAAACCTTTTATGCTGGCGCCGCTGCCGCTGTAGTCATCTGCGAAGAGGAAGCCTGCCCGCAGGAATGAGTGGCTGTTGGGTCCATCGTTGATCACCACGTCGCCTTTGGTCCAAAGGTGCACAGCCTTGTTTACCGTTGCGCCGAAGTATGTGCCCGCGCAGACTTTTATCTGGTCGCCCGGGTCAGCCGCATCAATGGCTTCTTGAATTGTGCTGAAATCGGGATCGGAACATTCTTGCCCGTCGTCATCCACCACCAAGGGCCCGGGAGCGGCCATGACCGGTACGGCAGCCATCAGCAGCAAGAGTACTATGGTGAGAGTAGTAAGCTTTTTCATTGAATTTGCCCTCCATTCAAATCAAGATCTTTTACATAGCGAATCATAAGTAAGTCGCAGATCGCTTTTCTCGATAGGTGCACCTCCCGGTCGATGGCTTAAACAACTAAACGGCCGCAATGGCCGCTTTCGCTATCGATGCCCCAATGACGGCCCCCTGGTCAGCATGAAATTTGACTGAAACTCAGGTGAAACGAACACTTTCCGCCTCTGTGGATCGATAATCCAAAACTTGTGATTCTAATCTACGTCCCCACACCGATAAAGTTCCCACACTATAAACAGTTTATTGCACGCCGATTCCATTATACAAGCCCTAAAATGAATGTCAAGAATTTTTCCAGCATCGACCAGGGAATACCCTCTGCGGTCGTCAAGCATTTTGGAAGTGAAGAAAAATCAGAGGGTCCAACAGATTGGGATTGATATGGGTGGCGAGCCAACTGCTGAATCTTTGCTGGGCGGCGGGCAACAGTGTACCTTCAAAACGCTTGAGGTGAGCGTATAATTAGCCCGTATTCTTTCAAACAATTTCGGAGGACAGTTCATGAAAATTGGTTTGCAATTACCTCATTTTCGTCCCAGCAGCGCCGAGACGATGCGAGGCTGGTTTAAGGAAACCGCGCAAGCGGCTGAGGCAGGCGGTTTCAACAGCCTGTGGGTGATGGATCATTTCTTTCAGTTGGGGGGCTGGCTGGGCGAGCCCGAGGAGGACATGTTAGAGGGTTACACTACATTGGGCTACCTGGCCGGGGTCACTGAAAAGATCACCCTGGGCTTGCTGGTCGGCGGAGTGATCTATCGTCATCCTGCAATCGTTGTCAAGATTGTCTCCACGCTGGACGTGCTCTCCGGCGGGCGCACGTATTGGGGCATCGGCGCAGCCTGGTACGAGCACGAGAGTAAGAGCCTGGGGCTG
>JANQED010000092.1 GCA_028278545.1 Anaerolineales bacterium | reverse complement strand
ACAAGTGAGGCTACCGATGACGAATGCACCGAAGCCTTGGAAACAAACGAAGCCGATAACGCCGAATCTGAGCGGGAAGAAGCGACGAATACCGAAGAGAGAATTGCCGACAGTCAAACAGATGCACCGAAGGGTAAGCTTCTCCCGATAAAGCGCAATCCTGGAAAGCAACCAGGGGCGCCTGGATATGGTCGTACCCAACAATTACCGATAACCGACACTGTCCACCATAACGTTTTGTGTTGTGATGGCTGTGCCCGCCAAATTGGCGGGGATGACAAACAAGTTCCCTGGACAGGTTTTTATACGATAGACGTGGAAGCTAGCGGTCCAGGTATCGAGGTTACGAACACCAAGCACGTTTATTACGAAGCCGTATGTCCGTGTGGACATGTTACCCGCCAAGAGCCCCATCGGGAAGCGAATGACGCGCTCTGGGAAGATGTCGGATTGGGGGAGTGGCGTTTAGTTGGCCCCATGTTGTGCGCGCTTATCGTGTCTCTTGCCTACCGGATGAGAATGTCACGGACCAAGATACAGGAATTTCTACACGATTGGTTGGGCATAGAGCTCTCGATAGGGACTATCCAACGCTGCATGGAGGAATCGGCCAGGGCTTGTGCGCCCGTCGAGGACCAGCTTGTCGAACAAGTCGTAAACAGCGGGCTGTTGCATGCCGACGAAACCACTCACAAGGAGAAAAAGACCTTGCTGTGGCTATGGGTTTTCGTAACCCGTTTCTCGGTCCTGTATCTCATTGGCTATCGAAATCCCGAAATCATCGAAAACCTGCTTGGTCAAACCTATCCCGGGTGGCTGATGAGCGACGGATATCAAGTTTATCGCAGATATGCCAACCGACTACGTTGCTGGGCGCACCTGCTGCGCAAGACCAAAGGCTTGGAAGAGAGCCTGGACCCAAAGGCTCAGCGTTTCGGAAGGCGAACACGCGAAATACTCAAGATATTGATGAAGGCGGTATATGAGGCCAGGGAAGGTCCGCCGCCGGGGGATTTGAAGCAAATTCATGCCGGATTGCTGGACGAACTTCGCCACCTGTGCGAAATCATGAGAGCCGCATCGCATGAAAAAACCCGTGCGCTGGCTGGCGAATTTCTCAATGATTGGGATGCGATATTTGCCGTGCTTTCCCATCCGCATCTGCCGCTGACCAACAATGAGGCAGAAAGGTTATTGCGTCATTTGGTGATTCTTCGTCGAATCACTTACGGCACACGCAGCCAAAATGGAACCCGTGCTCTGGCACTGCTGGCCAGCGTGGTGGAGACCTGTCGTAAGCGTCAGGTTTCTCCTTGGAACTATCTGGCCCAGGTTATAAAGGCTCGCCGCTCGGGGCAGCGTGTCCCCGCTCTTCCTGTCTCTGCTTTGGCTTTGTAGGGGGGGTGTGAACGATTACGCCAGAGGCTATTGTGCGCTCAAGGCTATGGATTTCGGTGCTGGTTTACCGAAGCTCCTTTACCACCAGGGCAACCGAATGAAAGTATTTCCCGGCTGACAAATGCGCGTATTACGCCTTGGATCTGGCCCGTTTTGA
>JANQED010000088.1 GCA_028278545.1 Anaerolineales bacterium | reverse complement strand
GAGCTATTGCCGCATTGAGGCCAAGATGAGGGCTGCAGACTCTCCTTTGAAGCTCGGTTTCCCGAATCCCAGCGCATGGCTGGCCTACTGTTTGGGTGGTTTGGTATTCATGAAATGGGCGCGCTTCGATCCTGACAAGGAGTATTTTGATCTAGGATCCTCCAGCGAGTGCTATTGCAACGCTCAATTCCTGGAGCTGGAAACTCTCGGCCCTATCAGCCCGGTCCAGCCGGGTCAATCGATCACCCATTCCGAGACCTGGCACCTCTTCGAATACAAGCACTTGGAAAACCCAATGCCGGAAATCACCGAAAAAATCGACATGGATGAAATACTCGTATGAGATATTTTATTGGCGTTGACTCCTCGACAACCGCAACCAAAGCTCTCCTGATGGATGAGATGGGCAAAGTGATCGCGGTGGCGGCTTCGGAATACAGCTTTGAGACGCCGTATCCTTTGTGGAGTGAGCAAAACCCCGATCTTTGGTGGCAGGCTACGATCGAAAGTATACGCGGCATTTTGGCCCAAAGCGGGATAGTGCCCCGGGATGTTGCAGGTATTGGCCTCACTGGCCAGATGCACGGCTTAGTGCTTTTGGATCAATTCGGTGAGCCACTGCGCCCAGCCATACTGTGGAATGACCAGCGCACTGCCAAACAATGCGACCGTGTTAGAGAAGAAGTGGGCAAAGAAACCTTAATCCAAATCTCCGGCAACGATGCCCTGACGGGGTTCACGGCTCCAAAGATCCTCTGGGTGCGCGACGAGGAACCTGAAATATATCGTCGTATTTCCCAGATCCTGCTTCCCAAAGATTACGTGCGCTATAAGTTAACTGGTGCATTCGCAATGGACCGTGCGGGGGGCTCTGGCACCATACTTTTCGATCTGGCAAATCGCACCTGGTCTTCCAAGTTGCTCGAAAGTCTGGATATCAATCCTGAATTCCTGCCACCCACTTTTGAGGGCCCCGAGATCACTGGCGAATTGACGATGGAGGCGGCAGAGGCAACGGGGCTCGTGGCAGGAATCCCGGTCATGGCAGGCGGTGGAGATCAAGCCGCCGCAGCGGTTGGCACCGGCGCGGTGGAGGCCGGTGTCGTCTCGCTCAGTCTGGGTACCTCCGGGGTGGTTTTCGCGACTCTCGATGAGCCCCGTGTAGAACCCAATGGACGCTTGCACGCCTTTTGTCACGCTTTGCCTAATAAGTGGCATTTCATGGGTGTAATGCTTTCCGCGGCTGGCAGCCTGAGGTGGCACAGGGACGTTTTTGCCCCCAAAGTGGATTTCGCGGAACTCATAGCCAGGGCAGAAGAAATCCCTTCGGGCAGTGCCGGCTTGCTTTTCGTGCCCTACCTCTCTGGCGAGCGCACCCCGCACCCCGATCCATTCGCCCGCGGCGCTTTCATTGGGCTCACCATTCGCCACACACTGGATCATTTCACCCGCGCGGTTTTAGAGGGAGTGGCCTTTGGCCTGCGGGATTCCTTTGAATTGATGAAGAATTCCGGGCTGGATGCGATCAAGGAAGTGCGTATCACTGGGGGAGGAGCCAAGAGCCTCCTTTGGCGACAGATCCTTGCGGATGTGTTCAATGTGGAGATTTCGACTGTCTCATCTTTGGAAGGAGCGGCTTATGGCGCGGCTTTGCTTGCCGCTAGTGGGGCAGGTGCTTTCAAGGATGTATCCTCTGCCACGAAGAAGGCCATTTCAATAGTGGAGAGGACCTCGCCCGGAGAAGCCACGCTGGCATACGAGGAACTCTATCAAGGGTATCGAGAACTATACCCTGCGCTGAAATCCACCTTTTCAGCGCTCTCGCTGTTCGAGGAAAAAACATGAAACGCTTCATTTATCTGATCCTTTTTGGTCTGCTGGTCGCGTCTTGCTCAGCTTCATCTACATCTGAGCCTACCTCACCAGTTCCCACTGCGACTACTGCCCGAACGG
>JANQED010000018.1 GCA_028278545.1 Anaerolineales bacterium | reverse complement strand
ACACCATCCTGGGTCCTGTCTTCGTGGATGCCAACTACGATCTGTACATCCTGGGCTGGAGCCTGGGCAATGTGGCCTTCCCCAACTACTTCTTCGACTACTGGCACAGCAGCCAGTGCACCGCCAAGACGGGCAACTACAACACGCCATGTCTTGAGGATGCAGAGTACGATGCGATTGTGGAAGAGTTCATGGAGACTGGTGATCTGGGCCGTGCGCAGGAGTTGATCTATCAGGCGCAGGTGGTTCTGGCTGACCGCCGGCCGTACATCACCCTGTTCTACAAGCAGACCCATGACCTGGCACACCAACGTGTGGTATTCCCCTACACCGAAGCGCTGGGAGGCATTGAGTTCCAGACTGGTTTCCAGACAGACGCTCAAGTGCTGCTCTCCAAGTAGTTTTTGAGTTTAGCCAGCTTATAAAGTGCGAAGCCCCCGATCTGGGGGCTTCGTTTTTGATTTTGAACGTTTTAGGTCAGGACGCCGCGTTTGCGCAGGTGCTCTTCAATTTTGAACGTTTTAGGTCAGGACGCCGCGTTTGCGCAGGTGCTCTTCAATCACTTTGTGATAGGCAAAGATCGCAGGAACACCCCCGGAATGAAGCAGCAAGACATTTTTACCGGCCTGGAAGCGACCCTCCTGGCTGTGCGCCAGAAAACCGGCCATCATCTTGCCGCTGTACACTGGATCGAGAAGAATACCCTCCGTCCTTGCCAGGAACAGGATCGCATCCAGGCAGGCTTCCGTGGGATCGCCGTATTCTTTGCCGATATACTGATCGTGTATTTCAAAGGGTTTTTTAGGGAAAATTCCATCCAGGTTCAACAATTCACAAAGGGCAGACCACCACGTTTGCAGGTTGGCTAGACATTGATCCAGTTTCCGATTGACGCTGATACCGATAAACGGGCAGTCCAACCCCTTTTCCCGGAAGGTCAGCAACATGGCGCTGAAAATGCCTCCCGTGCCGAAAGGTGTGTATACGGCATCCAGTGTGACCTCTTGTTCCGCGAGTTGATCCAGAATCTCCAACGCACCGCTGACGTAACCGAGGCAACTGAACTTGGTCGTTCCGCTGACAGGGATATAATGGGGATTCTTGCCTTCAGCTTTTAGTTGTTCGCAGCGTGCGAGGGCCTGTTCTTCCAAATCCCAATGATCGTCGGTGTGAACGACTGTCACCTTAGCGCCCATTAGATAAACCGTCAGCAGATTCCCTTGTATGGCGTGCCACTGATCGTGGCTGAGCAAGACTTCACATCCCCACCCTAATTTGCGAGCAGCAGCGGTGGTCAGGCGGGCATGATTGCTCTGTGAACTGCCGCATGTGACCAATGTATCTGCGCCTTTGGCTCTAGCCTGGGCGATTTCGTACTCCAATTTACGCGGTTTATCTCCTCCCAGCGCTAGATCGGTGAGGTCGTCACGTTTGAGATAGACATTTACCTGCAATTTCTCGCTGAGGTGAGGCAAGAATTGAAGGGGAGTTGGTTTGCTGGTCAGGTTTTCTTTGGGGTATTCACTCAGTGCTTGTCTGATATTCATATTGTAAGCGGATGTCATTAGCTTAGATTTTGTCTGATCATGAGAAGGCCAACGCCAATCAGCGCCATCGCCACCACCTGCCGTAGACGTATTAATGGGAGGCGGTGAGCGAAGTGAGCACCCATTAAGACCCCAGCGGCCTGGATGATCCCCAATGTGATCCCTAGCTGCCAATCGATATCCCCATAGAGGGCGAATCCGAAGGTTGCGAACAGCGCTACGGGGAGTTGGATGGCCTGACTGACGCCTATGGCGATTAATGGTGAGAAGTTCAGCAGGACGAGTAAAGGCACCAGGATCACCGGCCCACCGGTGCCGGTCAATGCCGAACCGAAACCAACGCCCAGGCCGATCAGGACTAAAGATAGGTTTCCCAGGCTGGGCTTTTTATGCGGGAGAGATCGCCTGGTCAGCGTATTCAAGCCGGAGAACAGGATCAGAACTGCCAGAATGAAGAAGAGTGTACTCGTCTGCATCTGGGAATTGACCCAGGCACCTAAAATGGCTGCTGGTAGGACGCCCAGGCTCAGCCATTTGACCATTTCCCAGGAGATGGATCCTCGTCTGGCGTAACTGACGATGCCTACCACCGCGGTAAACAAAAAGCTGAGGCTGCTGCTGGCCATAGCCTGATGGACGTCCACATCAAGGAAGAAGTTCAGCAGTGGAGCAAGCAATACACCCCCAATGCCTACGGTGCCGATCAAGGTACCGGCCAGCAGGCCGATCGAAATGGTTATCAGGAGTTCCATACGTCACTGATTATACCGGTGATGAATTGCTTAAGCACTCCCCTCGCTGAAAAACGATTTGTTGGGTCGGGAGCATGATTACGCCAAGCAGAAGGGGCTTATCCTGCGTAATCACATTATATTGCACAGTGCTTGCGGGACAGCATAACTCCTTTTGTTCCTGGAAAACAACAAGAGCGGAGTGCTGGTTTGCGCTCCGCTCTCTCTGCTGATATTTGTTGGTTAGAAATCGAATTTCTTCATTATCTGCTTCGATTTCATGTTGTTACCGGTTACCCGTTGTTGCCTCCTGGGCCTTGGGGGCCATTCTGCCCACCCTGCCCACCTTTGCCCGGGCCTCCGGGTCCGCGACTACCCGGGCCGCCGCGCCCCCCAAAGCCGTCTTGGGAGATTTGATCAGCTTGTTCCTGGGTGATGGCGCCGTCGGCGACCGCCTGGGCGAGGGCCGCTTCATGGGCGGCCCGCAAATTGGCCTGGAACTCTTCGTGATCGATGCCCAGTTCGTCTAGCAAATCAGGGATGTGCTGACCGGCATCCTGAGCAGCTTGCAACTCAGTTAGGGTGATTCCCAGGGCCTCAGCGATGGTCGCTTCGCGATCTATGTAATCTTTGAGCGCCTGACGAGCCTGGATTTGATCATATTCTTCTTGGGTGATTTGGCCATCTGCTAAGGCCTGGGCCAGCGCGGCGTCACGCGCAGTTTCGAGTGCATCCACACTGATACCCAGAGCCGCAGCCAATGCTTCATTGAAGTCGCTATTGGGGTCTGCGTTGGAGCGGGCTTCTTCAAACGCTGCCTGGAGTTCTTCTTCGGTGATCCCCAGGGCGTCCGCCAGGTAAGTGTTGTCGTTGAAGCCGCCGCGCCCCCGTCCGCCTTCGCTGCCGGGATCAGCAACCGGGGAAGGGGTGAAGGCCATCGCGCCCAGCGACAAGGCCAAGACCAGTAAACTAACGATAATTAGGGGTGACTTGTTTTTCTTGAACATCGTTTTGTCTCCTTATGAACGAATCTGATAGTTGGTTTTCTTTTTTGGATCCGCCTAAAGGATAGCAAAATGATGTTCAGAATTTGTTTAGAGGATGTGAATGATTTATGCTTTCAAGATGAGAGTCAGGTTAGCAGGAATCTTGTCAATCTTGCCCATAGATTCTCACATCAGAGGCGAGACGCTGGCTCCCTGATTGCTGGACGCCAAATGAAATGCTCTGGCAGAGACCCCTGCGTCTGAAAAGGCCGCAATCATCGCTTTGGCGATTGCCTGGCGGTTTTCTCCAGGGAAAACGAACAACCCCGGCCCTGCTCCGGAGAGCGTGACGGCAAGTGCGCCGGCTTCTCTGGCCCTCTCCAGGGCTTCTCGGGAGCCGGGGATCAGCGGGAAACGGTAGGGCTGGTGGAGGCGGTCGCGAGTGGCTTCTGCCAGCAGGCTGAGGTTCCCTGAGCGCAGCGCCTCGATCAGAAATGGCGTCCGGCTGTGATTGAAGATGGCATCTTCGCGGGGGATGAATTCGGGTAGGATGGCCCGCGCTTCTTCGGTGAGCAGGGTCACATCTGGGAGCACGATCAAGATCGGCATGACCGAGATGGGAATCTGGTGCAGCAGGACGCTGCCATCGTCCTTGATAGCGCCCATAGCCAGGCCCCCAAAGAGGGCTGGGGAGATATTATCGGGATGGCCTTCGATGGAGGTAGCCAGATTGAGTAGGTCGAATTTGTCGAGCGGCGAGCCAAGCAGTGCGTTCGCTCCCAGGAGACCGGATAATAATGCCGCAGTGCTGGAGCCCATCCCGGATGCAAAAGGGACGCGGTTAATGCAGCGCACTTTTACGCCTGAGGGGTGTTCTTCTCCCAGATACCGATAAAGATCGAGGAAGGACTGCAAGATGTAATTGCTCTCATCTTTGGGTACATCTTCGGCGTTTTCGCCATCTGCCTGAACCTGGTAGCCCTCTTCTATAAGCTCGAAAGTGGCCTGATTCCAAAGGTCAATGGCTAACCCGATGGCGTCAAAACCTGGGCCTAAGTTGGCTGTGGATGCGGACACCTGTACGGTGACTTTTGTGTATTGGTGGTTCATGATAAGTCCTCAGGGAATGATGATCTCTTCTAAGGCTTCGAGCTTGGGCGGCAAAGTGTTCGGTTTGGCCATGGCCTTGGTGATGATATCGGGGTCTTTCAGGCCGTGCCCGGTGCAGATAACGACGACTCGTTTGCCTTGCAGGTTGATCTTGCCTGCCTGAAGCTCTTTTGCCAGGCCGGCCAGTCCTGCCGCGGAGGCAGGCTCAACCCAAAGCCCCTCTTTGGCTAGACGTTTCTGCATGGCCAGGATCGACTCGTCGCTGGCTGCGATGATCTGCCCCCGGGATTCCTCGGCGGCCTGAAGGGCTTGCTCACCGCGGGCGGGGCGGCCGATGCGGATGGCGGTGGCGACGGTCTCTGGCTGTTCTACCGCGTGGCCGAGCACTAATGGCGCCGCGCCTTGGGCTTGTACACCCAAAATGCGGGGGAGACCTGTAAATTTGTGTTCATGATAGGCTTTGAATCCGGCCCAATAAGCGGAAATGTTGCCGGCATTGCCTACTGGCAGGCAGAGCCAGTCTGGAGCTTGCTTGAGCGTATCGCAGATCTCGAAGGCGGCTGTCTTTTGCCCTTCGATGCGATAGGGGTTGATCGAGTTGACCAGGGCGATAGGGTGTCTCTCGGAGATTTCCACGACCATGGCCAGGGCATCATCGAAGGAACCATCGATTTGCAGGACCTGTGCACCGTAGGCCACCGCACCGGCTAGTTTTCCAGCAGCCACCTTTCCTTGGGGGATCAGTACCACGGCTTTCAGTCCGGCCCGGGCGGCGTAGGCCGCGGCGGAAGCGGCCGTGTTTCCTGTTGAAGCGCAGATCACCGTTTTGGCCTCGCGTCCCACCGCTTCGCTGATCGCGGCGGTCATCCCCCGGTCTTTGAAAGAGCCGGTGGGGTTCAATCCCTCGAATTTGATGAAAAGCTCGAAGCCGCCTCCCAGCTCTTCTGCCAGTCGCGGCGCGGGGATCAGGGGGGTATTCCCCTCAAACAGCGTGATCGTCTGACTGTAATCAGGTAAATCTGATAAGTGGCAGTAACGTTGGAGGACGCCATGGTAATTCATGCGGTGGATCCTTCGTTTTTACGCGTAGTGTGGAGTTCGGAGAACCAGATCGATGCCCGGCTTCTCGGGCCAGATCATTCAGTGGGGGTATTTACGATGCAGTTTTCGGCGCCGAAGCCGCTGGGGGCGTAACCGTCGGCGTGCCACTCATTGCACCAAAACTCACCATCCACGAGATAACGGAAGTGATATTCGCGCCCGGGCTCTAGTTCCATAGTGACTTTGAAAGTGCCGTTCTTGAGCTTTTTCATCGGGGTAGCAGCCGGGTCCCAATCGTTGAAATCGCCCACGAGGTGGACAGACTGCGTGTCCAGCCCTTCAGGGAGTTCATCCTTAGGGATTTCGAAGGTGATCTTGCTGACCTTGCGTGATTTGATATATTGTTTTTTCAACATGCTTGTCTCCTTTCTCTGGCTGCTTCCAGGACTCTTCCTGGGAAACGGGCCCTTTCTGTTTTATCTGCGAGGTTTTCAATAGTACAATATAGGTTGAATAAACACTTCTTATGTGATAGGTACTTGGGTGCTTTTTGTTACAGCACTGATTATATGCTACTATATTTTTAAGAACTTTTGCTTATAGGATCGCGTTTTGATGTTACTGCGTGGCAGTGTCGCTAAAAGGAGAGACACAGATGGCTGACGGGCGTGGTTTTGTATTAACGATATTTTCTGAGGCGGGCAAGGTTCAATATCTACTTAAGCCAGGAAAGACGATTGTTGGTAGAGCGCCAACCTGCGAGGTGATGCTGATCGAGGAAAATGTCTCTCGTCGCCACACGCAGATCGAGGTCGATGATGAGGGCTGCTCGATCATGGATTTGGGCTCGGCTAATGGTACGCTGCTGGATGAGATAGTCTTGCCTCCCAGGAAAAAGATGCCCCTAAAGCCCGGGCAGGTTGTTAAAATTACCAAAATCGAGTTGAGCATAACTCCCTATCGTGAGGGCGACCAGGTAGAGACGGAAAAGATCGTCTTGCGCCCCGATGCGTCTGCCCCGCTGATCGATGGCTCGGAGGCAGCTCTCGACAAGACCATGATGGCGACCTTTGGTGTCGGCATGCCGGCACCCCAGCCGAACTTCTTCTTGATCTTTAGCGACCGCGACGATTCCTGGCAGAGCATCCAGCTTTATGATGGTGAATATGTCATCGGGCGCGAACCGGGATGCGATATCCAGATCAAGACCATGGGGGTTTCCAGGCGGCACGCCCAGATCAAGGTGGACGGGGATCAATTTTGGGTTACGGACCTGAACTCCAGCAACGGAGTCATCTTAGGCGGCGAGAAGATCGAACCAGACACGCCTTATCCGGTCGAACCTGAGAACATCTTTGTGATTTCGAAACTACCTTTCCTGGTTTCCAAAGAAGGCCAGGTACAGACCGCGTTGAAAGGGGAGCTCTCTGGCTTTGCCACGCAGGTGGTCTCTGAGCCGGTCTTGGACATGTACCAAAGCCTGTCTCAACCGCAAGCAGCTCCCGTTGGCCCGGCGATGACGCAGGCCTCCATGGTCACGGATATGCATTTCCTGGACTTGAGTGGCCAGGAGCGCATAACCATTGGGCGGTCTACGGATAACACCATCCATTTCGATCACCCGGCGGTCAGCCGCTTCCATGCGGTCATCGAGCGCATGGGGAAGCGCTTCCGCATTACCGATACGCAGAGCGCCAACGGCGTCTATGTCAACGGCGCGCTGATCGAAGAGCAGGCCTGGCTGAAAGAGGGGGATTATATCAAGATCGGACCCTATGATTTTATCTTCACTGGTTTAGGTATTCAGGTTGACCCTTCACAGGGGTACACCATAGAAGCCCGGGGCATCCACAAGTGGGTCACCAAGGAAATCAATTTGCTCAAAAATATCAGCCTGGATATCGGTGCTAATGAATTTGTGGCCATAGTGGGGATGAGCGGGGCGGGTAAAACCACCTTTATGGATACCATCAATGGTTATCGCCCTGCGACAGATGGTGACGTATATGTCAATGGCACCAGCCTCTACGAAAACTACGACATGTTCCGCGATGACATCGGCTATGTACCCCAGCGCGATATCGTACACATGGAGCTTACGCCCTGGATGGCGTTGGATTACGCCGGTCAATTACGTTTTCCCCCAGATACCTCCCGCAAAGAGCGCGAGGCTGCCGTCGAGCAAACCTTGAAGGACTTGGGTTTGTGGGAACGCAAAGATGTGGTCATCTCGCGGCTTTCTGGCGGCCAGTTAAAGCGCGTCTCCATCGGTGTGGAGCTGCTTACCCGCCCGCGCCTTCTATTCCTGGATGAGCCCACCAGCGGCCTGGATCCGGGCACCGAATTCGAGATGATGAAGCTGATGCGCCGCCTCGCCGACCAGGGCCGCACGGTGATGGTGGTCACCCATACCACCAAAAATGTGATGTTGTGCGACAAGGTGGTCATTCTGGGCACGGGCGGCTATCTGGTTTTCTATGGCGCGCCCGAAGACGCTTTGGAATATTACGATGGTTATCGCACCCCACGTGAGAAACTCGAGCGCGCCATGGAGTTCGACGAGATCTATCGGCTGTTGGAAGACTCTGAGCGGGGTACGCCGGCAGATTGGGCAGAAAGATTCAAACAAAGTGTCTATGGGGCCCAGGCGGTGGCTGCTGAAGAACCGGCCGCTCCTTCTGAGGGGTTGAGCATGGCTCAGCTCTCCGCTGCGGCGGCTCCATCCCTTAAACAGGCCAAGAAGATTTCCTCCTTGAAGCAGCTAGCCATCTTGTCTGCCCGTAATATGCGCATCCTTTTCCAGGATCGTGTTTCCCTGGCGCTGATACTCGCCTTAGCGCCGATATTGGGCCTGATGAACGTGATCTGGGGCAGAAATATCTACGATCCAACTGATGGCAATATCGAGTTTGTCATGGGGCTATGGTTCATGTCCGCGGTGGTGGCGATGCTCGTTGGGGCGATGAGCAGCGTGCGCGAAATCGTCAAGGAGGCGGATATCTATAAACGCGAGAGGGCGGTGGGCCTGAAGATATTCCCCTACATTTTCTCGAAGATGTGGCTGGGTTTGATCATGGCGCTTTACCAGGGCGGGATGATCTTGCTGATAGCCCTTCTCATGGTGATGGTGCCGGTACCTGACAAGGCCACCTATATTGAGTTCTTCATAACCATTGTGCTCGGTGTGGTGACCGGGTATTTAATTGGCTTGGTGATTTCCGCCGCGGTCCCCAATCAAAATGCAGCCTTGATCGCCTTGATCGCTGTGGTGGTTCCCCAACTCCTTTTGGGTGGGCTGCTGATTCCCCTTGAGGAGATTCCCGCTGGCAACGAGATCAGCCATGCGGTCTTCTCACGTTGGACCTTCGAGGGCTTTATCATATCCCAGGGCATGGGAGATACGCTGGCGGAGGATGTTTGTTGGAAGTTGCCCTCAGAGGAGCGCAGCGCGCTGACCAATATCGACAAGAACCAGCCTGGTTGCCCCTGTATGGGGACAGACCTGTTCCAGGAGTGCCCAGGCATCCCCGGTTTGTTGTCGCCGGAGTTCTATGACGATGTTTCTCAGCGGGCGTTAGCTCAAGCAGAGCCGGCAAAACCGCTTGAGCCTACTCAACTGCCCACGCCGACTACCTTGCCGACTCCTACCCAGTTGCCGTCCCCAACGCCCTTGGCCTCACCAACCCCAGTATCTTCACCGACACCATTGCCAACCCCGGTGCTGCTGTATGAGTTGGATGAGTATCGTGACGAGAGCCTCGAGCAAAGCGAGGTCTACTTCGACGAGCGCGCTGAACAGATGAGCAGCTATTACGATCAGCGTTCTGATCAGATGACGGACTATTTCGACGATGTGCAGGGTCAGTTCTCAGAGTACTCAGACGAGCAAAAAGCTTCCATGGAAAACTATATGGAGAAGAGGCAGGGTCAAGCAAAAGGGTTCTCTTCAGAACTGGATCAATATGGCAACGATCTGGCCGATTGGCAGCGCAACCGTCAGAAAGCGGTCAGTGCAGCCGAGAATGTGTTGAAAAACATTCTTGAGAAGTTCGGGAGGGCCTTCGATGGCACTGTGCAAGACCGTTGGTTGGTCCTGGGGATTCAATCTCTGGTGATGTTCATCTCCATCTTGGTGCTTCAGAAGCGAAAAGATATCCTCTAGCGGAAATCGGAGAGGCTATGGAGAAATGCTCGAATTGCGGTGCTGAGAATCCTGTCGGTGCTGAACTTTGCCAGCAGTGCGGGGTGGAGATTATGGCGATCGCCCAGACCACGCCGGAGATCGACCTTTTTGGTGCTACGATGGTCGATATGGAAGCACCGGAACTCGAAGAAACCATCCCCACTGCGAGTCTGACCTTGAAGTCGGGGCGCTTTTCTGGCAGGGTTTATCCCTTGAAGAAGAATCAAACCCTCGGTCGCGAGAAGTGCGAGATCATATTGCGCGACTCTCACATGTCGCGCCAACATGCCAATATAAAATACCTCGATGGCAAATTTTTGCTCATCGACTTGGGATCGGCCAACCACACCTTTGTGAATGACGAAATGGTGCAGGCCCCCAGAACCTTGCAGGATGGAGATGTGATCAGTATGGGGAATACAGACCTCCTTTTCAATCTAGATGAGGCCGAGTAAGGTTTCGCTTATGACTTTTGCCGGACATGGAGACCGTGAACATGAATCAGAATGACATAATCTTGGGCAAATATCAGTTAGAGGGGGAAAGCCGCGAATATGCCGTTTGGGAAGAATACTCTGGTGTAGGGGTTGAAGACGATCAGGCGATCCTCGCCACGGTTATCAAATCTGAATTCGTTCCTGCTAGGGATTTTCTGACCCGTTTTGAGTTGGTTGCTGAGAAACTCAAAGAGGTGGATTCGCCCTTTGGTGCGGCGCTGTTGGATTATGGCGAGCATGAAGGGCAGGCCGTCGTCATTCAACAACTAGTCGAAGGGCAGACTCTTGCCGCAATGCTGACCGACAGCGATGGGTTGCCAGAAAATCTGGTATTGGATATCGCCGGACAGGTTGGGGAGTACTTGCAGGAGCTCCACCAGGCCGATTTAGTCCACGGGTATTTAAGCCTGGATTCCATCCTGCTGTCTTCTAAGGGGACGGCACATGTTCGCCATGCTGGTCTGGCGCAGGGGATAGCGTTGAACGCATTATTAGCCGACGAGGTGATAGAGATAACGGCTTTTCACGCCCCTGAGTTGCGCGCCGGTGACGGGTTGACCCCGGCGGTGGATTTCTATGCTCTGGGGGGGACCCTCTATGAATTACTGACTGGCGTGAGGCTGGAGCTGGAGCCCGGCGATCTCTGGCCGGGGAACCAGAAACCGGGCCTGTCGCCCGAATTGGACGAACTGGTTTACAAGTGCTTGCAGGCTGACCCAGGACGGCGTATGCAGAGCGCGGCCGAGATGCTCAATGGAGTTGAAGAGGTGCGTCGTGCTTCGCAAGCTGGCGCGCAAGATACCATCCTGGGGATGGAAGATGCCCTGGTGGGGCATTCTCTGGGGAATTATCAACTGGTGGAACGTTTGGGCCAGGGCGGTATGGCTACGGTCTATAAGGCCTACGAGCCAGCCCTGGACCGCTATGTGGCTATCAAAGTGTTGCCGCAGTTCTTCGCCCGCGACCCCAATTTCATGAACCGTTTCCGGCGCGAGGCCAAGGCGGTGGCGCAGCTCAACCACCCCAGCATCATGCCCATTTACAGTTACGGTGAAGAGGGCGATATAACCTATATTGCCATGCAGTTTGTCCCTGGCGGCACCCTTAAACAGGGCAAAGGGCAGGTATATGGGCCTGAAGAGGCTCTCCAGTTGGTGCTGCCGATTGTGCGCGCCCTGGCCTATGCCCACGGGCGAGGCATTGTGCACCGGGATATCAAGCCCAGCAATGTGCTGATCTCTGAAGATGGCTGGCCGATCCTTGCCGACTTTGGTCTGGCGAAGATGGCTGAAGCCTCCCAGCAGCTGACGGGCACCGGGGTAGGAGTGGGCACGCCCATGTATATGTCGCCGGAGCAGGGCCAGGGGACTGGTGTCGATCATCGTACAGACATCTACTCGTTGGGCATCATGCTTTACGAGATGCTGACCGGCGATGTGCCCTTCCGGGCCGACACACCCATGGCGGTAGTGATCAAGCACATGACGGCCCCTCTGCCAATGCCGCGCCAGGCCAACTCTGATATCCCCGAGGCCTTGGAGCGGGTCATCTTGAAAGCCACGGCCAAATCGCCGGAGGATCGCTATCAAACGGCAGACGAGATGATCACTGCCCTGGAGCGGGTGCAGAATTCCTTGCTGGCACCCAGCAGGGACGTAGAAATTCCTGAGGAGGCCGCGCCAGCCCTGGAGGAGCCTGCCGCTCCACCCAAGGACGCCGCCCCTCTCGCCGGAACGCTTAAGAAGGCTGGCGTCATTCTTGGCGGTGTTGTCGGTGTCTTGTTGTTCGGCGTGATCCTGATGTGGGTCTTCGATATCTGCCCCCCTGCTGGCCCCTGGCCGATCCCACCCTGGTGTCCGGGGACGACTTACCAGGTGCCGACGATCGGTGGGGAAGAAGATACTGCGGCCATCATTACTGATGGCGCCCTCGGGTCGATCTTGTTTCAGGAGGATTTCGAAGAGGGTCTTTCCAGTCGTTGGATCTTTCATCCTACAACATGGAATATCGACGGGGATTCGGGGCGTACTGTTTTGCGTTCTGCACCTTTCGATTCAACGAAGTCGGAAATGGTCACTGGTGAAGTCCGTGACACTACCTGGCAGAATTACGCCATCGAATTCGACTTCCGTTTCTCTGAGCCGGACCAGTTTGGGGCGCATTATTTTTGGCTGCGCGGCAGGATCACAGACTGCCCGCCAACAGTGCAGTCGATGCGAAACTATGGGGTGCTGATATCAACGGATAAGGTCATGCTGACGAAAGATGTCTGTGTTTCAGGTAGTAGTGGGCAAAACCTGGTGGAAAACGACAAAGATATAGCTGCAGAAGGCTGGCATACGTTGCAGTATGTCTTTATCAGCAATCGGATGCAGCTTTTTATCGATGGGGAGAAGTATGTCGATTACACTGATACGGCCGATCCATTTGATGGGGGAGACCTATGGATTGAACCAGGCGGTGATGGCGAGTTATTGATCGACAACCTTAAAGTCTACGAGGTCATCCCAGGAGAGGGGAGTGTTGGTCAAACGATTTCGAAGGCGAATTTGTGCAGCCCAGGCGAAACCCTGCTGCTGTATGAAAACTTCGAAGCGGGATATCAGGCTGGCTGGCTCTTCAAAAATCCCGTAGGTGTGGAAACTGAACCGTGGTCGATTGTCGATGACGGCACCGGGAATTATGTTATCCAGGCGCATGAGCACAACTGGGCGTATTATACGGGTTTCAATCAAAGTGATATTGAGTTCCGCTTACGGATGCGAAAGGGGATGCAGGTCGATAGTACCCATATTAATTTTGGGGCGAGTGAAACTGGTCGCTATTTCTTGGCTGTTGCTGATCAGATCGATTTATACAAAGAGCCAGATATCGCCCTTCTCAGTACAGGTTCATATAGCTCCCAAACGGAATGGCACGAAATTAAGATCACGTCCATTGGGGGATATATCACCGTATACCTGGATGGAGAATTGAAATTGGAGTATCAGGATCCCGATCCCTTGCCAGATGGGGCCATCGCGATTGAAAATTCTTGGGGTACGATCTGGTATGACGATATCGTGGTTTGTAGTGTTACGGCGGAGACAGAGACTTCTTCACAACCAGGGGCAGATGTGATCGCCCAAGGTGAGGCGCTGTTCCTGGACAGCGGCCTGCGCCTGGGTGACCGACATACACGTGTGATTGCATCGGGAGATGTTGACGGTGATGGATATGTCGATTTCATCACCGGTAATTCTTGGCAAACTAATCTGGTATGGACGAATACTGGGGGCAATCTGTTCATCCAGGGATTCGAATCTAGTCAACAAGATGATACTTACACTGTTGCTCCTGGTGATTACGATGGCGATGGCGATCTAGACCTATTTGTGGCAAATTGGGGATCCCCTAGTTATGTTTTATTCAATAGTGGGGCGGGAGATTTTGAAAGATCACACGTCCTGACATCCTCATATGGGATCAGCGAGGCATTTGGTGCTGCCTCAGGTGATTTGGATGGAGATAGTGATCTCGATATTTGGATGGCATCTGGAGGAAAGAATTTTGTTTGGAAGAATGATGGCGAAGGCAATTTCGCGATTTATGGAGATGTCTATGAAGGGAGAGATAGTGTTGGTGTTGACCTGGGTGACCTTGATGGGGATGGCGACTTAGACGCCTTTGTGGCCAATTATGTGGGGGGTGCTAATTTTGTTTTTTTGAACCAGGGCGATGGCACCTTCGTGGATAGCGGCCAGCGAATGGAGAATTTGCCCAGCAATAATGTTGCCTTGGGAGACCTGGATGGCGACGGCGATTTGGATGCTTTCGTTGTGAATCTGGAAGATCAACCTAATACAGTTTGGTTTAACAATGGGGGAGGGGCATTCGCGGATAGCGGCCAGCGTCTCGATCAGCTCACGAGCAACGTAGTTGCGCTTGGGGATCTGGACAACGATGGTGATCTAGATGCATACGTGGTCAATGGAAAGATTGATGCTGGTGTACCGAAGTCGAATACCATCTATATGAATGATGGATTGGGTAATTTCTCTGAGATTGAACACGTAGCAAACCTGACAATCAGTACCGATGTGGTTTTGCTTGATTTAAACGGCGACGGCTGGTTGGATGTTATCGAAGCCACAGCAGAAACCATTTTGGTGTATTTTAATCGGGGGAATTTTGGACAAACAACCGAGGATCAGACAGGCTCTTTTGATGCTAGTCCCATCCTGACTGCCATCGCCGAGCGTCAACCTGATTTTCAGGATGATTTCAGCGATCCGGCCAGCGGTTGGAGTGCAGGTACGCTGCAAGACGAGCCGCATTATGGGGAAAGTGGTTATATCGATGGTGAATATTTTGTGACTGCCTTTAGCCCCGTCTCATCCGGGGATACTGCCTGTATGCAGGGTCGTCTTCTATCTGAACCTCAGTATAGTGATTTTGTTTTGGACGTAGATGCTCGCTTTGTCACCGGTGGGACCGGAAGTTTGATAGTTCAATTTCGCGATTGGTTCAACGAGCTTACCAATCAGTACGGCAAGTATTCAGCGGGGCTAGACACAGGGACTATGCTTTTCATCAATAGAGGTGATATAGGGCAAACTGTTGATTTGGCCATGGCTCAGGGGTTGGAGGGGATCAATCCTGGTTTGGAGACCAATTCCCTAAGAGTTATTGCTCAGGGTACGCAAATCGCCCTTTATATCAACGGCAGCCCGGCGCTGTACATCGATGATGAGGGTGTTTCGGAGCGTTTTGCGAGTGGGTGGTTTAAATTCCTGGTATGCAACAAGGGATCCGCGCCCCTTCAGGTTAATTTTGACAACCTGAAGATTTGGGATCTTTCAGATGATTTCGCTGAACAACCGGTGATCGAGGCCCAGTATGCAGATGATTTCGAGCAGGGATTTGCTGAATTTTGGGATACGTCTTGGTCGATTGAGCAGGTTAATGGAGCCAACGCGGCGCACGGGCGTGGAGAGCTGATTTGGGCCGGTGAAACACCCCTTGAAGACTTTGCCCTCGAAGCGGACGTGTTCCTCGCTGCGCCCTCTGTTGCGGATGGCTGGTACGGGGCTGTCTTTGTCTTGCGCAGCACTGATTGTCCCGCTGGCAGTTTGAATAGCGTCTCGTTCTATCGCCTGAGCATTTTCGATTTTGGCCAAGCTGTTGAAAAGATAACCTGCGATTCCGATCAAGCTGAATTCTTGCCCGGAGACACCATAGATCTTGGCTTGGACGACTGGCATCATGTGCGAGTGCAGCTTGTTGACGATCAAATCCAGGTCTATCTAAACGAAGTCCAATTGGTTGATTATGTTGATGGTGCCCCTCTTCTCAGCGGAGGCGTTTCTCTCAGCGCCACAAGCGGGGAGGACATCACTTACTTCGATAATTTTTCATTGGAGGTGTATTCTTCAGGAGATGAGACATCAGCATCTTCCCCATGCGGTTTCACGCTCGACCAGGTAGGAGAGACGGCCAAAGTGTCGGGGACGATTGCCTTTGTCGATGACACAGTGCCTAATGTTTGGTACGCCGACCTCACGGGGGATGGCTGTACCCTTGGTATTTCTGTGGATTCCGGCCAATATCCGAGCCACAAGGTGTGGTTCGACAACGCCCCTGAAGCCTTTGCTGTTGGTGCATCCATCATCGTTGAAGGGACCTTCGTCTCTTTCCCATCCCCAGATAATCCTGAGCAGATGCAGTTGATTCTTGAGCTAACGGCGCAACCCCAGGTTCAATCTCCGTAAGCGAGGCGAGGCATGGAGCAATGAAATCGAACGAATCGTTTTTTTATCGGAAATTCCTGCTTCAGAAGAGCAAACAGTTGATTCTTGGATTTAGTGTTCTACCATTACCGACCTGCCCTATGAGAATTTTGGTACAATTGCGCTAGCATTTGGTTTCTGTGAAGTTGTGGAGGCATGCTTTGCATAAACGCCGTCATTTGATTTCCCTGTTTGTTGGTGTTGGGGTAACCCTCATCATCAGTTTGGGGATTCAAATTTCACAGGGATTGAGCGCAGATGATTACGCTCTCCCATATTATGTAGAACGGGTAACGGATATTGCCAGAGGGGGGAACAGCTCGAATCCGACCTGGTTTGTCGAGGTCAATGGTGATTTATACTTTCAGGCCGACGACAACCAACATGGGATCGAGCTGTGGAAATATTCGCCCATGACAGGCAAGGCCACCCTGGCGGCTGATATCTACAGGGGTGGACTCAGTTCTAATCCAGAATGGTTGACGGTTTATGGCAACAGCATATACTTCGCCGCGACGAATGCTGCTCTTGGCCGCCAAATCTGGCGCTATGATACAGGATCAGGGCAGGCAGAAGCGGTTGCCGTGCACGAGTATTGGAGCGCAGCGGGTGCACCCACGGGGCCAGATCCAAAATGGCTTCAATTCATGGGTTCCGTGCTTTTCTATAGTGCTGAATTGGGCAACACTGGTCGTGAATTATTTGCTTACGATACGCGCGACGGCCGCACCTGGCTGGTAAAAGATATTAATCAAGGGAGCGATGATTCAAATCCGCGCTATTTGTTTGCCTACGGCTCCAGACTTTATTTCACCGCCGAAGACAAAGCCCATGGCATCGAACTCTGGCGCAGTGATGGCTCTGGGAGTGGCACCATTCTGGTCAAAGATATTTTGGCCGGCCCGAGGAGTTCGGACCCGACCAGTTTCAATTTGCTAGGCAATATGTTCGTATTCAGCGCTGACGATTGGGTACACGGCCGTGAATTGTGGCTCAGTTATGGTAATGAAGCAACCACTTCGCTGGCCCATGATGTTTATGTCGGTGCCGATGATTCTAACCCTGGATGGTCCAACCGTTTGGCGCGCTCAATGGTTTTCTTCCCTGCCGAAACAGAAGAACATGGCGTGGAGCTTTGGCGCTATGATCAACAATTGGGGGCCTACTTATTGGATGATATCAATCCCGGTGTGGATGCGGATGGTGATCCTGAGGGGTCTAACCCCGCCGCGATTGGCGATGTGGGCTGGGTGATGTTCTTCAGTGCCGACGATGGGGAGACGGGCGTAGAACTTTGGAAGACAGAGCCGCCATATAGTTATGCTACTCAGGTTGCCGATATCTATCCGGGCTTGGATGATTCGAAAGAGCCCAATGATTCGAGCCCCAAAACCCTCCAGAGAATGGGCACCACCTTGTTCTTTACGGCTGAAGAC
Organism: Anaerolineales bacterium; assembly: GCA_028278545.1. Taxonomy (GTDB): domain Bacteria; phylum Chloroflexota; class Anaerolineae; order Anaerolineales; family UBA11858; genus NIOZ-UU35. The sequence continues at coordinate 172,357 of JANQED010000018.1, read as the reverse complement.
GAGGAACATGGTGAAGAAGTTTGGGCGACTGAATTCCCGTACACCCAGGCACACTTATTGAAGGATATCCGTCCCGGCCCTCGGGGGTCGATCCCAGAATTTCGGCTTGGAGAATTTACGGGTACCCTTTCCAATGCCTATCGAATTGGCTGGACGATCTATTTCACCGCCAATGATGGCAAGCACGGCGTTGAGTTGTGGCAGATTTCGTTAGGTGCGCTGCCCCAAGCTGGGTTCGCCCCTGACGTCACTACTGAACGCGCGCCTAAACTGGTTGACCTCGAATATCAGGGGATGGGTGGGATGCAGTTGGCGATCCCCGCCATCGATCAACGGGCTGAAATCGTGGGCGTACCCAAATTGGGCAATACCTGGGATGTAAATTGGCTGGAGTCTGGTCAGGTGGGCTACTTAGAAGGCACAGCATTCCCAACTTGGCAGGGAAATACCGTTATTTCTGGGCATGTCTACGATCCAGATGGCAGCCCGGGACAATTCGCAAACCTGGAGCAGCTTTCCTGGGATGATGAGATTATCATCACCGCCTGGGGACAGGATTATATTTACAAAGTTCGTGAGATTGATCATTGGGTGTCGCCCAATAACCGGGAAGTTTTTGGTCACAAGGATCACGATTGGCTCACACTGATCACCTGTAAAGGGTATGATGAAGCTCGCGACATCTATTGGTGGCGAACCGTCGTTCAGGCTGTCCTGGTAGAAATCGTCGATAAGTGATATCAGAAAGGCGAAATCCCTGTCAGCCATTTGGAAGTTTAGCTGGTTGATGCTCATATTTACATAACAAAGGAGGATGTGATGAGTAAACTGTTCAAATTTGTGATGGCGTTTAGTTTGGTTTTGGCCCTGACCATTGCGCTGGTTGCCTGTGGTCCTGGCACGGCCCCTGCGGAGCCAGAGGCTCCACAAGCGGAACCTGAAGAAGCCCCCGCGGAGCCCGAGCCGACCCAGCCCCCGCCGCCCACCGATACCCCGGAGCCAACCCCCACCCCGGCGCCTCCCACGGAAACCCCGCTACCCACTGAGACACCAACCCCAGAGGTTCAATTATCTGGGCTGTCAGCTGATCCTCAACGGGTGGAGTTCCAGGCTGAGGATGGCAAGAACTTGGTGGGCTATTATTACGCTGCCAAGTATGCCGATGCGCCGGTGGTGGTGCTGATGCACTGGGCCGGCGGTGATCAGCGCGATTGGTGCAGGATTGCGCCCTGGCTGCAGAATCGCCTTGATGAGAATCCTGCGGAGATGCCTGGTTGTCCAGAGCCCCCTGGCTCCTTGCCGCACTGGGATCCTTCTTGGTTCCCGCCCATGCCCGAAGACACTTCATACGCGGTCTTCACCTTCGACTTCAGGGACTTTGGCGAGAGTGCAGCCGGATTGGGCTCTCCCGGCGAGTGGGGCCTGGATGCACTGGCCGCCTATAAGACAGCGGGAGAGATGCCCCGCAGCGCAGCTTACGTTAATCCGGGCAAGGTAGCCAGCAACGCCCCTGTTGTGGGAGGGCTTCTCAAGATGCTGGGGATTGGTTCCAGCATCGGTGCGGATGCTGTTTCGCTGGCCTGCCACCTTTACAACCTCTTGGGTAGCCCAGACTGTGTTGGTGCGATGTCTCTGTCTCCGGGGAGCTACATTGACAACAACTATGCCCAGGACGTGAAGAACCTCTATGAGGCGGAGCGCATGGTCCCGGTGAGGTGTGTCGCTGGTGATGGAGATTATTCAGCGGGCACATGCAGAAGCGCCGAGGAACATCTCGATGACTTGCTCATTTATCCTGGTACCGGTGCACATGGAACGTTGATGATCGATCCTGATAAACTCTATGATCCCAACCTGTTGGTTTATATCCTAGAGTTTGCCGAAATGGTATTTATCCCGATGCCATAAAATTTGTTTCGATACCCAAAGACCGGCACTTGGGGACTATCCCGATGTGCCGGTCTTTTCGTTTGGGGGTGTTTAGTTTATCTATCCGAGTTCTAAGGGTCCGCCTGAGGAGTCATCGTCAAACCACTTGATTTCTACTTCAAGGCTGTGCTGGATGCCTTTGCGCTTCTTGTCCTCATCTTCAACCTGGATTTCCAGGATCAGGCTGGAGGGCATGTTCAAGGTAATTTCCTCGCTGCCCTGGCGCAAAACCACCTGGCCCTGATTGACCTTATCGGCGAGCTGATTCAGGAAAGCGCTTACCTCGGCGCGGTTCTTGCGTTCTTCACTTTTGAACAATCTGGTTTCCTTGCCCATTGAATATCTCCTTTTCGTCTACAATTCAACAGCCTCTAAATTATAAACGATAGACGTCGCCGATTTTGATGAACGACCCCCAAATTATTTAAGGGTTTAGCTTCCCCAGGCTTTGGGTTTGAAGGCCCAATTCAGTTGTAGGCAGATCGCTTGCCACAATTCTGATATCTCTGGGGAAAACAGCCAGGGAACGTAGCCCAGTTTCAGGTATGTTTTTATCGCCGCCAGGCGATAGTGTTCTGTGTAGAGGTGAATGGTTGTGTATCCGGCATCCAGGAATCGTTTCGTCACCGCCGCGCTGACCGTTAACCCCAAACCCTTGCCCTGGTGCGCTGGATCACAGGCCAGCCAGCCCAATTCGCCGCCGTTTGGATGTGCATCTGAGGACATAGCCATACATGTGGCGACGGTTTCCCCCGTCCCCTTGTGGAAGACGAAAAACCACCCTTCCGGCAAGATTCTTGGCAGCCATGGCGCTAACTTCTCGTCATCCCAACCCGGCCATCCGACGGATTCTATCATCTCGAAGAAGCGCGGTTCATCTCCCTGCCGATATGTCCTCAGGGAATAGGCACGAGGGAGGGGCGCTTTCAGCGAGATGTTCCGCTGACCTTCCCTCCAAAACATTTGTAATTGGGGATATGTCTCGTTTTCGTCCAACGTAATTATTGGAACATCAACGGGGGCGGAAGGCTACCAGCGGGATGTGATCGCGGAAGAAAGCCAGCATTTCTGCCTCATCCTCGGGGATGATATAGCCGATCAGTTTTGCCAAGCTGCGCAAGGCCTTGGGGTGTCGGCGATGGTAGCCCTGATAGATTTCCTCAGCGTCGGAGGGGTTTAGCCGCTCGGCAACAACTGGGATGCTTTTCCCCGCGGCCTGGATGGTTACATTGGGGTTGTGGAGCAGGTTTTTGTACCAATCGGCGCCCTCCCCAAAGCCCGAGGCCACATAATGGGTATTCGCATTCTTGTCATAGTGTACGACTTCCAGCACAGCCTGCCGAGGCTTCCCGCTGACCCTGCCGATGTGTGTTAGCAACAGGGCTCTGTGCCCGAACACCCAGCCCAACTTCAGACGGTATAACCAGATCGGCAGTCGCCAGGGGATGGCGCGCCATCCGCGCGGCGGATCGGGGATTTTTTGTAAAGTGTGTTCTTGGGACATAATTATTTCAGTTCGATTGCTCCTTCCGGGCATTGCAGTACGCAGGCCCCACAAGCAATGCACTTCTCTGTGTCGTGGTGTTCCACCAGGCGACGTTCATAATCGGGCGTCCAGCAGCCGATTGGGCAGACCTCATAGCACTGCCACACACCGGTGCATTTCTGGGGGTCGAAATGGATTCGCAGTGTACGCAGCGTGCGAGCCAGCGTGATGTGCTCGGTGAGGGATTCTAAAAGCGTAGGGTTCGCCATAGCCAGAAACACCAATTGACAGTGCGCTTCATTTCCAACTCAACACCAAAGGCCCCAGCCAATATGCCAGGCCCAACGCGGCGAAAATAACCCCCTCGGGGATCCAATTGGCCTGCTCACCCCGCATCACTGGGGACATACCTTGGAGTTCGCCACCGGTGAAGATGGAAAGGGCCAGAATGCCGAGCGCCCAGTTGAACAGGCTCTGCGGGGGTAGGTGTGCCCAGGTTGCTGAATAAAGGAACAATCCACTCAGGGCGATTGCAGCCAGGGGAATGGATTTCCACAGGCCGTCTTTGCCCGGCAGCCAGGGATGTACCACGGCATAAAAATAGGTCAGCCCTAACAAAGCAATCGCCACAGGCCAGAAGAGGTGCCGCCAGAAAATCAGCATGGGCAGCAGGATCATCAGGGCGTAAAAACCCAATGTCACCGTGACCATCTCCAGGCGCGCCTGGAGTGGAAAAGCCACCCAGCGCATGTCGTTGGTCTTCTTCCGGTCGCAGGCGAGGTATTCTGGGATATCAACGGCCTCGATTGGGCCCCAATGTACGCCCCACCCGGTTTCCTGGCGGATTTTCCAACTGTCCACGCCGTTGGCGCACAACTGTGGCAGGATCAGTGCGTGGTGGTCTACGACCTCCTTGAGAAGCGAGGTTCTTATTGCGGCGATGATCTTTTCAGCCGTAAAGAAACCGCCACCCGCTGCGCACCAGATATTGATCCCTGCCGAATCCGCTACCAGCAGCCAGCAGTCCACTTCTCCATGCAAGGCGCGCACCACCCGGCGCACGGTCAGGTCGAAGTTGCCCGTCACCAGCACGGGCGATTTGCGGTTTGGCTCCCCGATAGCGTACAGTCCGGTCTTGAATTTTGGGTAAGGGGGTATGATGCGGAAGAAGAGCGTCCACAGGTCAAGGAACAATGTGCGTACAGAGACCTTGGGTTGAAGTTTTGGGATGGAGGGTCTGGATTCAGGGATTGGAGATTGAATGACAGTTGACTCAAATAGGACCAGGCTGTCTCCCAGCGCTGAGGCGGCGATTTGAGCGGAGAAGCCTGCCCCCTCGAGGGTGCTCTTGAAATCCCTTAGCGGACGCGTGCTCGTGCGCGTGACCAGCCAGGTGATCAGAGCCAATGGCAGCCGCACTAGGTAGTAAAGCGCCTTTGGAAGAAATCCGCTTGGGACGACTTCATCGACGATCAGCAGACGGCCGCTGGGAGTCAACAGTTTGTGGCAGGCTTCCAGCACAAAGCGTTGCTGCTCAACGGGCATCTCACTGAACACAAGGGTCGAGACGATCACGTCGAAAGAGGTCTCTGGGAAGCGGTCTGCGATTTGGGACGCCTCCATCAGCTCGAATTTGGCGTGCCCACCCCCGGTTGCAGGTGCGATCTTCCGTTCCGCTTCAGCAAGCATCGCCTGGGACGAGTCGATGCCGATGACATCGGCTCCGGCTTCGGCCATCATCTGCGTCAGCGTCCCCGTGCCGCAGCCGATCTCAAGAACGCGCGATCCCTCCCTGATGTATTGGCGAACGATTTCGCCCTTGAGCCGATTCAGGCGACCCAAGGTGAGTATTTGGATGCCCCTGTCGTAATCTTTGGGCTTGGTCTCCAACCACTTCATGAAGACCGTTGCCATAGTGTGCTCCTAATGCGAGGTCAGACTAGCGCCTGTGCGTCGTCTTGCGGGGTAATTTGTATTTCTCTGGCCCGGGAGATAGGAAGGGCAGCTTGATGATTTCGTAGCGGATCAGCAGCCAGAGTAAGCCGATCACCCCCATGATAGCATAGATCAGGCGCGACCAGCTCAAGTCTGTGCCGGGGATGCGCGGCTGGTCTGGGCGGAAGGCCTCGATGATCACCCGGCCAATACCGGCCAGCAGTAGCCAACTGGCAAAAGCGGTCCCGGGTTTGACCTTGTCTTCGTAGCGCCGCACCAACCACAGGATTAGGCCAGCGGCCAGGAAGTTCCAGACCATTTCATAAGCGAATGTGGGGTGGAAGCGGGTGGTCTCTTCCGGGTAGAGAGTCAGGTCATTCCAGGGGGCGATGCGGTGTGAACCCACGATGGGGATGCCCCAGGGCAGGTCGGTGGGTTGGCCGTATAGTTCCTGGTTGATGAAGTTGGCTGGCCTGGCAACGGCCTGGCCGATCAACAGGGCTGGGGCGACGGAATCCAGGATCAAGAGCATATCCACTTTGTTGCGCCGGGCGTAAAGATAAGCCGCGCCTAAGCCAAAGACCACCGCGCCGAAAATATGTAATCCCCCCTCGGTGATGCGCAGGATGCGCCCCGGCTCATCGAGGAACGTTCGACCGCCGCCAAATATATCATTGAGCACGTACCACACTCGGGCACCGATAATCCCTGCTGGCAATACCCAGATGAGTGCATCCCAAACGAATTCGGCTTTGCCCCCTCGTCGCGCCATCTCTCTATCGGTCAACCAGGCGCTGACCATCACGCCAATGGCGATCAAGAGGCCGTACCACCGGAAGGCGAGTTGTATTCTCCCCAAATCCAATGTGAAGATAACAGGATCGATCATATCTGCTCCTCGTTAATCCATATACCCTAACCCGCGCAGGCGTTCCACAACATGCTCTTGGTTTAGATCGGTGGTCAGGCTGTCAAATTCTCCCGGGGCCCTACCGGCAGCCCAGACCAGGTATTCATCCAGCTCGCCCCCCAATTGGCCCAGGCGTTCGATATCATCCTTGATAGGCCGCAGCTCCTGGGGGTCTTCGGCTAAATTATACAATTCATCTTGTAGCTCATCGACGCGCAGCAGTTTGAGTAGGTCTGCGAAAATGGCCCAATGATTGGCTTTACATTGGAAGACATCCATGATGGCTGGTTCATGCTTCTCGATGATTTTGATCAGGTTCATCGGAGGATAGGCTTCACTGACCACGCGCCTGCTGGCGGGGATTTTGGCCTGATCTTTGTCCCCCAGGCTGAACTCGCTGGTCCTGATGGGGTCGGCATAAGAGGGCTCGATTTCTTCGATGCCGGCTGCCTCGAGCAGCGTATGGAAGATGTGCATGGTTGAAACGGTCTCTGCGACGCGTTGCCCGGTTTTTTGCCCTGGGAAGCGGATCATCAGGGGGACGTGGATCAATTCTTGATACAAGCCGAGACCGTGTCCCATCAAGTTGTGCTCGCCCAACATTTCGCCGTGGTCGCTGAGGATGACTACCATGGAGTTCTGGCGCTGCTCGTCTTTGTCGAGTTCGCTGAATAGTTGTGCCAGCAAGTGATCCTGGTAAGCGACTTCAGCGTCGTACATATCGCTGAGTGTTTTGGCTTCCAACTCGGTGTAGGGTTCTTTCATCGGCAGCAGCCAGTGGAACGCCCGGGTGTTGTAATCCCGCATGAAGTCGCCTGCTTCGACATCCTGCTTGACGATGGGCGCGAAATCCCGGATGAATCGATCTGGGGGTGTGTAGGGCAAGTGCGTACCCATTAAATTGAGGAAAATGAACTGGGGTTTGGCATTTTCCTTCAATTTCCATTGGAAAAACTGGGTTGTGTCCCGGATGGATGCTGGCCCATCCCCTTTGAAGTTGGCGTAGCGCGTCCACCAGGAGACCAGCTTGGGGTTCAGGATAAATTGGAATACGCCCGGCGAGGCAGCGACAGCTTGTTGAATGGGGGTGGCGATCCATTCCAGCGCTTTTCGATAGCCGTTGCGCAGGTCGCTGACCAGCCTGGGTTGCACATAACCGTTTTGGGATGGCGCAGAAGGCAGCGCGCCGCCGTAGTTATAGAAGTTGTCGAAACCGCGCCGCAATCCGTTCTCCAACACGCCGACAAGCGGGTTGTTGCAAAATCCGGTGGTTTCATAGCCTTGGTCTGTTAGATATTGTGCCAGGGTCCTGAAATCCTCTCCAAGAGCGCTGCTTGCTTGAATGGCGAGGTGGGTGCTGGGGTACTCACCGCTGAACATCGAAGCGTGGGAAGGGATCGTCCATTGGGCGGGGGCGATGGCCTGCTCGAAAAGGCTCGCACCCAGAGCGAAGGCATCCAGATTTGGGGAGGTGCCGCGCCCGTAACCGTAACAGCCGAGGCGGTCAACACGGTGGGTATCCAATACGATGAAGATGATGTTGGGTTTACGCATGTGATTCACCCGTTGAAGGCGCCCGTTGCCGCCACGCCCAAAACGATCAGAATCCCAAGAAGTATGCCGGAGATCATTTCGGTGATGCTGTGCCTTTTCAAGAACAATCTGATATAGAAGGTCAAGAACACCAGTGGTGTGATCGCTAAACCGGCGGTGGGACTGAAAGCGAACCCTGCAAAGGCGGCGATGGTCGTGATGCTGGTGGTGTGCGCGCTGATCAGCCAGCGCGTGTTGATCAGCGCCAGCAGCGTGATGGCGATGATATTCGTCTGGATGAAGGTCAGCAGCAAAGTCGAGCTTCCTAAAGCCCGCAAGACAAAAAACGCCGCCATCGCGCCAAGGATGCCAATGATGTAAGGAATCCGCCGGTCGCGCTGCTGGCTGAGGTGTAGATCATCGAGTTTCCCGATCTTCAACATATAGGCGATGTAAAGGATTGGGACCAGCGTTGACAGAAAGCCGAAAATCGCCGCGTGCAGGGTGCCCCTCCAAAAGGGCAGTTCCACCCAGGCGATGATGAACCCAAATAGCGCGAATGTACTCGGGGGGCTGAAGATATTCGAATACATTCGGGCAGCCCGAACAGCCGGGCTGGTGTTGTTGGGGTTGGCGTCTAATGGTTGGCGGGTCATTATATATCAGGGGTTTTGTTGGGCTGGAAACCGAAAAATTGTACCATGGTTCTCGGCCTATAATGGTCGATCTGGCTGCTCCCCCAGAAGAGCTTCTCTGAATTGCATCTTACAAAACCAGACACTTTTGGTATAATTTAGCCTTGATTTGAAAGACAGCGCTTATAAAGTGCAACGCCGGGCTTAGCCCGGTGTTGTTGTGTGTTGTAATTTATTGTTGGATTCATTGACTACTTGAAGCTGAAGGAAAGGGCAAATGGATAAGCAAGAGCATTTAGATTTGTATCATCAGATGGTGCTCATCCGGCGAGTGGAAGAACGCGCGGCTGAACTATACCAACAAGGCAAGATCGGCGGCTTTTTGCACTTATACATCGGTCAGGAAGCTGTCAGCACTGGTCTGATCGCCGCGCGACAGCCCCAGGATCGCGTCATCACTGCCTATCGTGATCATGGTGTGGCTCTCAATGTGGGCATCTCCGCGGATTCAGTGATGGCAGAGCTGTTAGGAAAAGCCACCGGTATGTCCAAAGGCAAAGGCGGCTCTATGCACATGGCTGATGTAGAGAAAAATTTTTGGGGTGGTCATGGCATTGTGGGCGCCCATCTGCCGATTGCTGCGGGTATGGCCCTTGGTGACCAATATTCAGGGGTGGACGCTGTGACCATCTGCATGTTCGGCGATGGCGCGACCAACATCGGTTTCTTCCACGAGGGGGTCAATCTCTCGAAGGTGTGGGATTTGCCGGTTCTGTGGGTCTGTGAGAACAACCAATATGGCATGGGCACGACAATCGAACGCGCTTCCGCAGTCTCAGAGATCAGGCAAAAAGCCGAGGGGTATGGCATACCCAACGAACGCGTTGACGGTATGGACGTCCTGGCGGTGCGCGCCGCTGCCCTAAAGGCCTTGGAGTTCGTTCGCAGCGGAAAAGGGCCTTACTTCCTGGAGGTTATGACCTATCGCTATCGCGGTCACTCTGTGGGTGATCCCGAACGCTACCGCGATTCTGACGAGGTCAAGAAGTGGCAGGAGAACGATCCAATAGGCATTTATCACGCTTACTTGCTGAAAGAGAAGATTGCCAAAGAAGCTGAATTAAATGCCATCAGTGAGAGTGTTGACAAAGAAGTTGCCGCGGCAGTGCAATTTGCCGAGTCAAGTCCCGAACCAGCGCCTGAAGAATTATTCGCCGATGTTTATGCGGAGTAGAGGGAATTAATCATGATGGAAAACAAACGGATAACGATGCGCGAAGCCATCTCACAGGCACTTTGGGAAGAGATGGAGCGCGATGAGCGGGTTTTTATCATGGGGGAAGAGGTGGGAGTATGGGGGGGCACTTACGCCGTCACCAAAGGTTTCTACGATCACTTCGGCCCCAAACGGGTGCGTGATACCCCCATTGCTGAGGCGGTCATTGTGGGTGGCGGAATCGGCGCGGCCATGGTTGGTCTGCGGCCAGTAGCTGAGTTGATGACCATTAACTTTGCCTTTGTAGCTATGGATCATATCGTCAACCAGGCTGCCAAGATGCGCTACATGTTCGGCGGGCAGATCTCTGTGCCCCTGGTCATTCGGACGGTGGGCGGCGGCGGACGCCAGTTGGGCGCTACCCATTCCCAGACGCCCGATGCTGTTTTTGCTCATTTCCCCGGCCTCAAAGTCGTCGCTCCTGGCACACCGTATGATGCCAAAGGGCTGTTGAAGTCAGCCATCCGCTCGGATGATCCGGTCTTCTTCATCGAACATGCCACCCTTTACCAGATGCGTGGTGAGGTGCCTGAAGGTGATTATACAGTTCCGTTGGACAAGTCGAAGATTCAGCGCCCAGGGCATGATGTCACCATCGTCACTTACAGCAAAATGCTGGACGTTTCCCTTAAAGCGGCCACTACCTTAGCCAAAGAGGGTATCGAGGCCGAGGTCGTCGATCTGCGGTCTTTGCGCCCGTTGGATATGGGGCCAGTGCTGGAGTCTTTCCGCCGTACCAACCGGGCAGTGATCGTCGAAGAAGGCTGGCGGTCGTATGGCGTGGGCGCAGAGGTCTCAGCACAAATTTATGAAGAAGCCTTTGACTATGTAGATGCGCCCATCAAGCGGGTTGCACAAACTGAGGTCCCCTTGCCTTATAACCGCGCCCTGGAACAATCTGCACTACCCCATGCCGAAGATGTCATTCGGGCGGTCAAGGAGGTGCTCTGATGGCTGAAGTGGTCACGATGCCCAAATTGGGTTTTGATATGGCCGAAGGCGTCCTCGTCCGTTGGATGATTGCCGAAGGAGAAGATGTCGAGCGCGGTCAGGTCTTGGCAGAGATCGAGACCGATAAAGCGACCGTGGAAGTCGAGTCGGCACACACAGGCAGGATGCATCGTCATCTGGTTGGGGAGGGGGATATCCTACCGGTCGGCACACCCATTGCAGTGATCGGTGAGGCCGATGGAGATATCGACGTGGAAAGCCTCCTCGTTGAGGTGGATACCCCAGAAGATGAGTCCCCCGTTCCTGAAGTGGATACCACTCCTGGGGCAGACCCCGCGGATGCGCTTGAAGCCCCGGGGGATGGCGCTCTTCCCGGTGGGGTCAAAGCATCTCCCTTAGCCAGGCGCATGGCTCACGAACACGGCCTTGACCTGAAAACCATCCAGGGCAGCGGCCCGGATGGCCGGATCGTCAAGCAGGATATTGAAACCACCCTGGCAGCGCCGCCCACGCCAACAGCTGTCGGCGCGCCAGCGTTCACGCCTGTTGGCCCACCCCCTGCGGACGAGAAAGTGCCGTTGACAAAGTTGCGTCAGGCCATTGGCCGTCGCATGGTGGAAGCCAAGCAGCAATTGCCCCATTTTTATGTGACCCATGAGTATGACATGGCTCCTTTGATGGCCCAGCGTGAGCAGATCAATGCCATGCTGGCCGAATCCGGTGAGAAACTTTCTGTGAATGATTTCATCGTTAAAGCCGCCGCCCTGACCTTGCGGGAATACCCCAATTTGAATGCTACATTGCAGGGAGACCATGTGCTGCACCATGGTCAGGCCAATATTGGTGTGGCCGTCGCGGTAGAAGGGGGTTTGCTGACCGTGGTCAATCGCGATGCCGACCGTAAATCCCTACGTCAAATCTCCGTGGAAACCAAAGCAATGGCGGCGCGCGCCCGTGAGGGGAAAGTCAAGCCAGATGACATCCAGGGTTCGACTTTCTCGGTGAGTAATTTGGGTATGTTCGGCGTTGAGGATTTTGTCGCCATCATCAATCCCCCTGAAGCGGCGATACTGGCAATTGGCTCCGTGAAAGAGGTGCCTGTTGTGGAGCATGGCGAGATCGTCCCCGGCTTGCGCATGAAGGCCACCATCTCGGTGGATCACCGCGTTAGCGATGGCGCCGAAGCCGCCCGATTCATGCAGGCCTTGGTGAAGTATTTAGAAGAGCCGCTGAGGTTGTTGGTGTAAATTGACCTGTAAGAAAACGAAAACTCTCGTGCAAATGACCAGGCACGAGAGTTTTTCTTTTCCGTTCTATCAAGAACTATGCATCTGGATCGATCACCTCGATCTCGACCCAGAACCAGGTCGCACCACTGGTTCCCGTGCCAAAGATCTGCCCATTGGCGGCTTTAATCATCCAGTAACCTCTATAAGTCCCCGGCTCGGCAGGGGCTTTCATCAGGACATCGACATTGGCATATCCCCAGGTTGGGACGGTGCCTATGGGAACCAGATGAATGGCTGCCGAAGCGTTCAACAGGTCCCCTTGGACAAATCTAAGCTCATAGTTTTGATCCCAGGTGCAAGAGCCGGTGTTTTTCAAACGGAATGTCTGCGTAAAAGTCCTGTTGATGAAGACGACCGTACCATCACCAACGGATTTTGATTCCAGATTGGCTCGATTGCAGGGCATGTCCACGGTTGGGGTCGCTGTGGGGGCATCCGTAGGGGATATAATTGGGGTCTCGGTGAAGGCCTCTGTCGGGGTGAACGTCGGCGGTAACGGTGTGGGGGTCTCAGTTGGTTCAGGTGTGAAAGTTGGCGTCGCAGAGAGTAGTGCGACGCGCGCAGTTTCAGTGATTTGGGTGTAAACCGTCTGCACAACGGAAGTCAGATCGGCAGATTCTTCTGAAGCGGTTGGCACAGACCCGGGAATATTGCACGCGCTCAGAAAGATCATCGCGAGTGTAATGAAAGATAATCGAAGCTGCGTTTTCATTTTAGACACCTGCTTGTATCGATAAACCGCCATTAATCATCAGCCTTCTTAACGTCGATCTCAATGTAGAGAGGGGCATCTCCGGGGCCATTGCCGAACAACTCTCCATTTTCGTTTCGCATCATCCACCAGCTCTTGTGGGTGCCGATTTGTTCGGGTGCTGCGAATTCGAAAGTGATGATGATGAAATCGCCCGGCCATACTTCTACGTGGAAATTCCTGACAAGGGGTTGGTTGAAGCGATCGCCATCGTAGTAAACAATGTGGTAACCCGTTGTCCATTTGCAGTCGCCGGCGTTTAGCACAGTCCATTGCTTAACGACCCACTGTCCTTGTTGGAAAGTAGAGCCAGGGGGAACGGTTTCTCTGGTGACCTCTGCCAGCGGACAATGGGAGACGGGCGGGAGCGTCTCTGTCAGTGTGAGGGACGGTGTTAGCGTGAATTCCGGCGTAAAAGTGAGCGTGGGTGTGGCGGTCTCGGGTATAAGGGTATCTGTTGGAGGGGGGGCGGTGTCCGTTGCCGTTGCAGATAGCTGAGCCACACGCGCGGTTTCACTGACCTGAGCGTAAACCGTCTTCACCGCCTGGGTTATTTCGAGGCCAGGGTCCACTGTTGGTGTGTTCACTGGCGTGGTTTTGCATGCAGCAAAGAGCAGCGCAGTAATGGTATAGAACAACACAACTCTAAGTACTTTCATCACACACCCAAAAATTCGCTATTCGATGACTTTGATCTCGATCCAGATCCACCCTTTGCCATCTGGGCCAACCCCAAAGATTTTTCCGGTATCACTGACGATTTTCCAATAGCCTTTATATACGCCTGATTTTGCAGGTGCCTGCATGGGCACTTCTATATTGGCATAGCCCCAGGTGGGGATATCCTCGTCAGTGAGCAGGATTGAAGCCTCGGCTCCAAGCAGGTCGCCATCATAAAACCTTAGCGAATAGTCCTTGTTCCATGTGCAAGAGCCAACATTCTTGATCCGCCAGACTTTGATGAATTTCACTTCCGGGGCCAGCTCCGTTCCATCTGGAATCGTTTCATACTCCAGGTTTGCTTTGTGACAAGGCATTCCAGCGCTTGGAGGTTGTGTGGGTTCTTGCGCAGGGGTATCATCTACAGCAGTGTCGGCTTCATCATCTGCGCCATCTGTTGTCGTATCACTAAATACATCTGTCGGTGTTGGGGTCGGTATGACGATCGTCGGGGTCAGCGTAGGCTCTGGGGTGTTTGTGGGTACTGGGGTTGGGGTGGCCATGGCTTCGGCTGCTGCCGAAGTCAGCGCTATCTGAGCGTATACCGTTTCAACTGCAAATGTCACTTGCTCACCATGACTTACTTCAGAGGTAGCCGCCGGTTGGCTGGCGCACGCACTTACTCCGCTGATGAGCAGTATGACGGCAGTGATCATGAAAATCTTTTTCTGCATGGTTTGCTCCTAAGTTCAATTCATACTGTGACAATATTATACACACATGGGGTCGATTGTGCACTTCATCAGTTTCCCAAAAAAGTTGAGCAACGGTAGTAAAATATGGCGAGAGGAGATTAGGTATGACACCACCATCGAAGACAGTCTTGATCGTCGATGACGAGCGAGAGACACTGACCCTGTTGCGTCTAGCGTTAAGAAAGGCCGGATATTTGGTAATTACAGCCGCCTCTTGGGATGAAGTTGCTGACAGAGTTCAAAAGACTTATCAAAACGGAGGGGTGATTGACGCCATTGTGCTCGATTTGATGATGCCTGGTCGATCCGGCTTTGATATTATGCGTTCTCTGCAAGTGGCGTTAGATCCTACGCCTCCTGTGGTGATGTTATCCGCCGTTACGGGTTTTGATCAGCAAGTTGAAGCACGCGAATTGGGGATTGCCAGATATCTCACCAAGCCTACTACACCAGCGAAGTTGATTGACGCCATCGAAGCTGTTCTGGCCGATCATCATAAATGAGCATGGCTGCCTCTCTGCAATTTGATCTGGGATATATCCAGGCAACTATCGAAGAGCTGGGGGCTTATCTGCTCTCAGATGAATTATTCTGGTCGTTGAGCGGTCATACCTCTCCGGAGGGAACGGCATACCCCAAGCTGACGTTGGGCGGGGTGCTGCTTGCTTTGGCTCGGTCCCGTGCTCGGGCGGATTCCCCACAAATAACCAGCACTGTGGATCGGCTAGACAATCGTTTGGGGGCGGTTCAGTCCCGGTGGCGGGTCGCCTGGGAGAAGAAGGCCAACTGGGAATTTCGGTCTCGTTTGGGTCAGTGGGGGAATTATCTCGATGAAGTACAGCGCCACCCTCAAGAACACGCGGCCTATTATGCCTATGAGGTGCGTTTGCGCGTCTTTCTGGCGTTGCTGATTCTACGAACGGAACAAATAGCGGAAAGCGAAGCAGATCTTCTAGCCAAACTGGATCAAAAGCTGCGTGCACAATTCGTCCCCGGAGCTTTCCTTTGGGAGCACGATTTGAGGGCTGGGTTTCCCGAGGATTCGTTTTGGTTTTTATGGGGGAAGCTGGCGGTTTAGGGGAACTTTGCAACGGGTGGAACCCAGGAATCGGGCATTTGGGATTATTGGGAATTCCCGTGTTGGGAGATCGCATCTGTCAGACAGGCTAAAAATGTGCGCGTGACTCCCTCGGGCTGGCCCATGGTGATAGCCAGGATTGGTTGTCGTAAGGCAGCGCCGGTCTCTTTGATGATTGGAATGAGTTGAATGTTTTCTTCGGCCAGCCAGGATTGGGGGATATAACCGACCGCGTTGGAATCTCCTTCGACGGATGCCAGCATCGCTCTCGGATTGGGGGCGATCTTCGTGTGGGGGGATATTTCTTTGCCGGTGAGCACAACTTCGTCGAAAATAACTCGCAGTTCGTCATTTTCTGGATAGCTCCAGGCCTGGTAAGCTGGTGCTAATGAGGTGTAGACCTGCTGTAAATCTGGCAGTTCGAGTTGGGAGGGGGCTATGTTGGGGTCGGAGATGATCACGATCTGCTCCCAGCCCAACAGGGTGACCTGGCCTTCCAGGCCTTCGGGAGGAGGGCCCAGCTTGAGAACCGCCTCGGCAGCCCCGAGTTCGAGCGCGGTAGCTGGCCGTTCCTCGACGGTCAGCGCAACCTCTGGATGGTCAACCGTGCATTGGTGCAGAAGTTCCCTCATCCATCCCAATGCCGGGGTGTGGATGATCGACAAGTGCTCCGGCGTTGGAGGCGGGGGTGCATAATCGTAGCTTCCACAAGCCGAAACCAGCAGCAAGATGAGAAGAGTAAGTAATCTTCGTATAGCCATCATGCTAAAGCAGGAGAAAGGCGATGTTGATCAGACCGAAAATCACACAGTAGATGGCGAACACGTAGAGCGGCCACTGTGTGAGAAAACGCAGCAACCAGCGGATAGAGATGTATCCGACGAATGCTGCCGTGATGAAGCCGGGGAGGAATACCGCTATCCTGGAGGCGGTGTTGGGCAGTTGGATGAGTTCAATAACGCCTATGAGGCCCGCGGCCAGCATAACCGGGAAAGAGATCAGAAAAGAAAAACGAGCTGCCGATTGACGGTCGAGGTTGCGCGTCATTCCGCCCGTGATGGTTGCTCCCGATCTGGAGATGCCGGGGAAGATCGCCAGAATCTGGAAAACACCTACGATGATCGCGTCAATCCAGTTGATGTTGGTAAAATCACGCTCCTGCTTCCCTATTCGCTCTCCAATCAGCAGCAAGGTTGCTGTGCCAAAGAGGAGCAAGGAAGTCGCCAGGGGACTGCTGAAGGCGCGCTCAAAAGTGTCGGCAAAGAGTAAATAGGCCGCCCCGGCCGGAACAGTTGCCAGGCCAAGCAGCCAGCCCATACGAGCGTTGCGGTCGCTAAAGGGTTGTTTCTGCCAAAGCCCTCTCAAAAAGGCCACTGCGATCTTGTACAGATCATCCCAGAAATAAGTCACGACCGCTGCCAGCGTGGCAACTTGAAGGAGCACGTCGAAGACGAACTTGTCGCGAGCAGGGATTTCCCAGCCCAAGAGGTGTGGTGTGAGCACAAGGTGGCCCGAACTGGAGATCGGGAGGAACTCGGTTGCTCCTTGGATAATGCCAAGGATGATGGATTGAAGTAGAGTCATGAGTTCACTGTTCGATGTGAGATGAAGGCTGTTGGAAGTAGTTTTTGAGGAAAGCGTCAAGGCTACCATCGATAATTGCTTGGCGCATTTGCCCTGCTAAATGGATTAATGTATGTAAATTATGCAGTGAAAGCAGCGTGGAGCCAAGCATCTCTTTGACGCTGATGAGATGCCGGAGATATGCTCTGGAAAAGTTCTCGCAGGTATAACAAGAGCAATCCTCTACGAGCGAATTGGGGTCTGTGGCGTATTTCGCCTGGCCGATATTTATGCGCCCTCTGCCATGGAAAGCGGCCTTGTGCCGCGCCAGGCGGGTGGGCAAAACACAGTCGAAGATATCGACCCCCCTTAAGATACCGTTGACCAGATCATCAGGCGTGCCGACGCCCATCAAATAGCGAGGCTTGTTTTCTGGAAGAATGCCGTCTACTGTTTCCAAAATAGCGTGCATTTCTTCTTTGGTTTCCCCCACCGACAGACCGCCTATCGCATTTCCGGCGAAATCAAGCGAGGTGATGAACTCCGCTGATTGCGCTCTCAGGTCGGGGAAGATACCCCCTTGAACGATGCCGAACAAGGCCTGGTCCGCTCTGGTTTTAGCCCTCAGGCAGCGTTCTGCCCAGGCGTGCGTGCGAGCCATGGCTTGTTCGTTGTAGGCACGTTCATAGGGTTCAGCACATTCATCGAATGCCATGATGATATCTGCCCCAAGATTTTCCTGTATCGCAATGGCTCGTTCGGGGGTGAAGCGGTGCGTAGAGCCATCGACATGGCTCTTGAAGGTTACGCCGTCGTCATCGATATCTCGAATCCCCGCTAACGAAAAAACCTGGAAACCACCTGAATCGGTCAGGATGGGCCCAGGCCAGTTCATGAAGCTATGCAGACTTCCTACCTCCGCAATGAGCTCATCCCCCGGACGAAGGTACAAATGATAGGTGTTTGCCAGGATCAAATTGGCCTGGATCTCTTCTAGATGTGACGGTGTGAGCGATTTGACCGTCCCTTGGGTGCCGACAGGAGCGAAAACAGGGGTGCGGATTTCTCCGTGGGGTGTGTGGAATATCCCGGCCCGGGCATGCCCGTCCTGGGCGACCAAATCGAAGGTGAAGGGTTGTACCATGGCGGTCGTAGATTATACCTTATTGGTCGGGTTGGGGTGATATAATTCCCCCGCCGATCACGGTTCTGTCAGGTCAAAGGCAGTCGATCAACCACTGGTTAGGAGTCGCTGCTAACAAAGATATGCTTCCAGATTTTCGCAGTCGCCAGCGTGACTATTTGCTTGAAATTGCTCGTGCCATCACTCAGGAGCTTGAGCTCGATAAGCTCATGGAGCGCATCTTGCGCGCGGCTGTCGAGATGCTTGCCGGCCAGGCGGGGATCATCGCTTTGCGGGGAGAAGGTGGCGGCTGGAAGGTTGCCGTTTCCCACGGCCTCACCCCGGAATTCTTGCAACAGATTAATCCGTTGCTGGCCAAAGTCCCCGACTATGAAGACCCGGCGCGCTTCGAGCTTCCGGAGATCAACCGTCTCTTGCAGAGCTTGACGCGTTCTGTCAGCAATGACTTGCTCCGAGGCGTAGCGCTTCCCTTGATCGCTCACCAGCGTGTCGTTGGGCTGACCTTCATTTTCAGAACGTATCGCACTGTTTTCTCCAGTAATGACCGCGCGCTGCTGCAAAGTTTTGCCGATCAGGCTGCCATCGCAGTACATAACGCACAACTATACTCTCAAATCCGGCGTGAGAAACAGCGTCTTGACGCGCTGCTTGACTCGGCGGCTGATGGCATCCTGATTATGACCCCTGACCAAACCATCGAGCGCTGCAACCCGGCATTTGCCCAGCTGTGGGGGGAGAAACTAGAAAATATCCAGGGAAAATCTCATGACGAGATCATCCGCTGGATACGAAGGGATCAGGGCACAACCCTGTCGGAGGCTGAGGCGGGAGGCTGGCCCCTGACCGCTCATGCCACTCTGTATGTTGAAGGCGATATCGAATGCCCATCCGGTATCCCTTTGGCAGTTGGGATTACTTATGCTCCGTTGATTTCTCCTGAAGGCAACTTGTTGAACATCATCGCTACTGTCCGGGACATCACTCATTTCCGCGAAGCCGAAGAGCTAAAAAGCACCTTCATTTCTGTGATCAGCCATGAACTGAAGACTCCCGTGGCCCTAATTAAGGGCTATACGGGCACTCTCAGGCGCGATGATGTATCTTGGGATGATGAGATAGTCCAAGATAGCCTGGAAGTGATCGAAGAAGAAGCCGATCACCTGACTTCTTTGATCGAGAACCTGTTGGATGCCTCCCGCCTACAAGCCGGTGGCATTAAACTTAACCTGACCGACCTGGCCTTCGAGTCTTTCGTCGAGCGCCTCGCTGATCGCTTTCAGACTCAGACATCTAAACATACCATCGTGATTGATTTTCCGAGTGATTTTCCGGTAGTCATGGCTGATGAAGGTCGTTTGGGACAAGTGCTCTCGAATTTGTTGTCCAATGCGATAAAGTACTCTCCTGAAGGTGGGGAAATCCGTCTCAGCGGCCAGGTGCGCGCTGATCAGGTGATTATCTGCGTGCAGGATGACGGGCCGGGCATTGCTCCCGGGGATATCCCCCACATCTTCGACCGTTTTTACCGTGCAGAAGAGGCCAGCCGTACAACGAAAGGGGCGGGCCTGGGGCTGTATCTGACACGGGCTATCGTTGAGGCTCACGGTGGCCGCATTTGGGTGGACCCCAGGCCTGGGGATGGGGCCCGCATTTGTTTCTCTCTGCCACGCTGAGGGCCGCGTCAGAGGAACTCCAACGAACGCGAACACCGTATATATGATTCATCATTCACCCGCGACAGTGGGGGTTCTTTTTTGAACTTTATCCTTTATAATACTGAATTTGTGCGCATAACAGAAATCCAAACCGTTCTATTCTTGAACCGTGATAATGGTAAAGGTCCTGGAAGAGAATTGAAACCCGTGGAGTGATTCATGCCTAGAACTCAAATCAACTGCCCGAACTGTAGTCAACCCATTGCTGCTGATGTTGAACAACTATTTGATGTTGCTCAAGACCCGCGGGCAAAGCAAGCTTTAATCTCTGGCGTATCCAATTTTGCCCAATGCCCTCATTGTGGATATCAGGGGAATCTAGCCACACCTATCGTTTACCATGATCCCGAAAAAGAACTTCTGCTCACCTTTGTCCCGCCGGAGTTAGGCCTGACGCGCGATGAGCAGGAGCGCATTATCGGGCCATTGATCAACAAAGTTGTAGATAGCTTACCCCAGGAAGAGCGCAAAGGGTATCTGTTTAGCCCGAAATCGATGCTCACCCATAAGTCCCTGGTTGAAACCATCCTCGAGGCTGACGGGATCACCAAAGAGATGATCGAAGCCCAGGAAAAGAAGATGAGCCTGATCCAGCGTTTGATGACGGCATCCGAGCAGGCGCGGGTTGAAATCATTGGTCAAGAGGACGAACTCATTGATGAGGAGTTCTTCGCTTTGTTCTCGCGTTTGGCGGAAGCTGCGTTGATTGGCAGCGATCAGGAGGCGGCGGAGAGCCTGCGAGATTTACAGGACGTGCTCTTAGAGCACAGCACATTGGGGGCGGAGATCAAAGCCGAATCTGAAGAGATCCAGGCTGCCCGTCAGGCGCTTGAAGAGATTGGTGAGGAGCTTACGCGTGAGAAACTTCTCGATCTGATTATCGATGCGCCGAACGAATCCCGGCTGCGTGCTTATGTCCAGATGACGCGCCCAGGAATGGATTATCAATTCTTCCAACAACTAAGTGAGAAAATTGACCGCGGCCAGGGTGAAGAAAAAAATCGCCTTTTGGAGCTGCGCGAAAAACTGCTGGATTATACGCGCGAGATCGACGTAGCCGTCGAAAAACGGATGCAGCTTGCCCGCCAGAATCTCGAGACCTTACTGCAAGCTGAAGATATTGAGGGGACCATAAAGGCCAACATGGCTGCGGTGGATGAGTTCTTCGTCCAGGTCCTCACTGAAGCCCTAGAGGCTGCTCGCGAGACAGGTGATCTGGATAGATCAAGCAAATTGCAGCAGATCATGACGGCTATCGAAGAGCAGGCCACTGCGCCTCCTGAGTTCGAGTTGATCGATGATCTTTTGGAAATCGCTGACGACGAAGATGCGCTGGTTAAGGTGTTGAGCTCCCAGGCAGATGAAGTCAATGCCAGGCTGCTTGAGATAATGACAGGCTTAATGACACAGATTCAAGCCAGCGTCGAGAGCGCGAAAGGTGAAGCCAGGGAAAAGCAGCAAGAAATGTTGAATGCTTTGCAGAAAGTGTATAACGCAGCCTTGCGCATATCCATGCAGAAAAGCTTCAAGAATTGAAGCGGAACAAGAGCACATCCCCATCCTGAACGATATAGTCTTTCCCCTCGGAACGCATCTGCCCGGCGGCCTTTAGGGCCGCATCGCTGCCGTGCTCTGCGAAGATCTCATACGAGGCAACTTCGGCGCGGATGAAGCCGCGTTCGAAGTCGGTGTGGATTTCCCCTGCCGCTTTCGGGGCTGTCGTTCCCTTAGGGATATGCCATGCCCGCACTTCGTTCTCGTTTTTGGTGAAATAACTGATCAGATTTAACGCCGCGAACCCCTTGCTGACCACTTGATTCAAACCACTCTCTTCGACCCCGGCGAGTTGCAGGAACTCGGCGCGTTCCTCGGCGTTCATATCGACCATCTCTTCTTCAAGTTTGGCACACAGGATTATGAAATCGGCGTTGTATCTGGTAGCGATCTCTTTGACGGCTCCTGTGTACGGGCCCTCCTCGGTCAGGCCGGCCTCATCCACGTTGGCGACGAAGATGACTGGTTTTGCCGTCAGAAAGCGCAATTCGTGAACCAGCGTTTTGAAGATGTCGCTTGTTCTTTCTGGATAACTGGAGACTGGCATGTCTGCCTCCAGGTGCGCTTTCAAGGATTGGGCCAGCGCCATCACCGGGACGAGCTTTTTGTCGCCTTTGACCTCGCTGGTCAGCCGGTCGATCTTGCGTTCCAGTTGTTCCAGGTCGGCGATAACCAGTTCAAGATTGATCGTGTCGATATCCTCCTGCGGATCGATCTCACTAGAAACATGGACCACATTGGGGTCATCAAAGCAGCGTACAACGTGTACGATAGCATCTACATCGCGGATATTTCCCAGGAATTGGTTGCCCAACCCCTCTCCCTGACTGGCTCCTTTGACCAATCCGGCGATATCGACGAATTCAATGGTGGCATAGATGATATTCGGTACGCCGACCAGCGCTTGCAGCTTTTCCAGGCGCGGGTCGCGCAGTGGTACGATGGCCCGATTGGGTTGGATTGTGCAGAAGGGGTAATTGGCGACTTCGGCGTTCTGCGCGCCGGTCAGCGCGTTGAAGACGGTGCTCTTGCCGACATTTGGCAATCCGACGATGCCGATTTTTAGACCCATGGATGTCCTTTCGGAGCGGAAGTGGGGTGCATCTGTTCAGATACACCCCACTTCCGCGCTCAGTGAGCTTGTTGAAGCAGTACTTTTTTGGATTTATTCTGCCTGCGGGTTGTCCAGGCGCAAACCGTGTCCGCGAACCGTGACAATGTAGGTATGGTCAGGGTCGAGTTCGGCTAGTCGACTCCGCAATCGTCGAACCAGGGCGTCCAGGGCTTGATTGGTGATATCGATAGCGCCATCTTCTCCCCAGATGCCGGTCATCAGTTCTTCGCGCGGGACAACTCGCCCTTTGTTGTCATACAGTGTTTCTAGCAATTGATATTGAGACGCGGATAGCGGCGGTAGGATTTCTTCATCGTCAATCCAGACCCGTCGAGAGCGTTTCTCCAATAATAATCGCCCGCGTCGATCAGGAGCCGGGCTGGTGCTGTCCTCGAATTCCAATGGCAGGGTTGCATCCGAACTCAGGTAAACGAACTTCTGGGCCAGAGCGATATAGATAACATCACCGTCCTGGAGGGTGGTGGGGTTTGCAATTCGTTTGCCGTTGCAATGGGTTCCGTTCTTGCTGCCCAAATCGTGGAGGATAACCCCCTCAGTTGACGGTGAGATCTTAGCGTGCTGGCGGGAAACCTGGCGGTTGTTGATCGGGATATCACAGCCCTCTTCACGACCAAGGATCAATTCCCGCTTCAGCATCCAACGTTGGCCGTCTAAATTTCCTTCGTACCCGACTAAAACCGGTACATCGTGATTGTTATAAGTCATTTTGCCGAGTGAAATTGCCCGTCCGACAGAACCTTGTCACTTGCTATTAAAATTCACCGCCTTAAATCGTTGATGAAGATAACGAACTCTCCGAGTATAATATCACAAAATTGTTGCTTCCGGATGGATTCGTCGCATCGCTGAGCAGTCAGTGATCGTTGTGTTAAAAGATTATGCCCGTACCTCATCAAGCTGGAGAAATTCTAAAAGAGCGCTATAAAATCAGGCGAATCATCGGTCAGGGTGGCATGGGGAGCGTCTACCTGACGGACGATCTGCGGCTAGAGGGGCGTTTGTGTGCGCTCAAAGAGATATTCCACGATCCTCAAATCTCAGAGGCTGTACGCCGGCAGACCAAGGAGCAATTCATGCGTGAAGCCACTGTTTTAGCACGCCTTGATCACCCTAATTTGCCTAAAGTGTCTGATTTTTTCTCCATTGAGGAGCGGGATTACCTGGTGATGGATTTTGTCCCCGGGAGGGATTTGAGCATCTTGATGACTGAAGCCCGTCTGAAAGAGCAGTTCTTGGAGGAGAGAGAAGTGCTTACCTGGGCTGCTCAACTGGTGGATGCGCTTGCTTATCTCCATAGTCAGAACCCTCCCATTGTGCACAGGGATATCAAACCCAGCAATTTGAAATTGACCCCGGAGGGTGTGGTCAAGCTGGTCGATTTTGGGCTGGTGAAGATCCTGGCGACGGATGAGGTCACGATTACCGTAGTGCAGGGGCGTGGCACAGCCCACTATACTCCTTTAGAGCAATACGGCGGTGATGCTGGTCATACAGATGTGCGCAGCGATATATTCTCATTTGGGGCGACGCTGTATCATTTGTTGACTAATCATCCCCCTAAGGAAGCCCGCGATCGATTTCTGCAACCAGGGTTGTTGCGCATGCCCCGAGAGATCAACAGCTCTATCAGCCCTCGCACTGAACGCACCGTTCTCTGGGCTTTGAATCTGCACCCGGAGGAGCGACCTCAAGATATGCAGGAATTCAGGCAAGCCCTGTTGGGGGATTGGAACCCGTCCAGCCAGCCGAAAGCCCCTTTGCCGACCCCTACGTTGGTTGATCTGTTATCTTCCCCCATAGAGCGCAGGTTGATTTGGGTTTCTATGGCCTTGATATTCATTAGCCTGATCGTCACCCTTTGGCGCTAGATCATGGGGGAGCAGTTTCGCCAGGGGGATTATCTTTTATCGTTAGTCGATATTAACGCGCTGACGCCCCACCCAAGGATTGCTCCTGAGAAGGCTAGCAAGAGCAGGCCCCAGTGTTGATTGGTTTCCATCACCCACTCAGTGCCAGGCAGCGAGAGCGCGCCATAGGTATAGGTGAGCAACCCAGTGATCACCGCTGTGAGTGCCCAACGCACCCCTCGGCGGACTTGCCCTATCAAGGCCCCGGTGCGCGATGCTCCCCAGGCGACTGCTGCAATGATGGCCAGGGCTATTCCCCAATCTCGTAGGCCAATACTTTGGGGGACTGTCTCCGGTTCGAGTGCCGGCATTGGAGTCGGTATAGGTTCTGTTGGTACTAGGGTGGGCAATGGGGTCTCCGTGGGCATTTCGGTTGGTGTTACCAACGGTGATTCATCTGGAGGGATTTCAAAGACCAATGCTTCTGAACTCGCCGACCCACTCATGGCCCAAATATTCACGATGCCCGAACTATCGAATTTGAAATTAACCGTGGCAACACCGTCTACGGTCGTTGCGGAGATGGAAGGAGCTTCTTGCCCATCTACAGTGATGTTGAATTGAACAGGAGTGTTATCGGGAACTGGATTGTGGTTATGGTCGAAGATTACACCGGCTTTTAGAGGAATCGTGTCCCCGATACGGTATTCGGGAGCGGGTGTTACCTCTGGGGTAGCTGTGCCCTCTAAAGGGGCTGGGATATCCAGCACCAGGGGGATGATCTGTTCCGGATTGGGCGAAGTTGCTGAAATGAGTTCATATCCAATGCCTGGAACCGAGACGGGTAGCGCGCCACCCGGCGTGGTGATCTCCTTAAAGAGCAGACGCGCCGCCACATCCATAAACGGGGATGTTTTGCCAAACAGGCCGAAAAAGACAGTCAATTTGGAGATGTCGGTCGCGTCGAGATAGTACGGCGCATTCGCCGCGAAGACGACCACGTTTTTCCCTCGACTCAAATCGGGGCGCTCAGCCAGGAAACGCTGCAAAGCCAGGGATGTTGGGCGGTCTGCATCTACGTCCAGCATCACGAAGATAATCCATTGGGCCTGGCGGATGTTCCACTCGACGAGTCCGGTTTCGTCTGCCCCGTCGAGCATCAAAGTGAGCTGCTCGGAAGAGTGGGAATTCAAGTTAGCCTGGGATACTAATCCTTCCGCGCCCGGTCCGTATAAGTTGATCACAGACTGTTGCAGGGCATCAACTGCCAACACCGGTTCTGGTGGACATTCACTGCATTGTGTTACAGAGTAGGTATCTGTAATGAAAACGATGCGTTCGTTGAAATCAGGCGCATTTGGTAAGACGTTGTCCAACTCGCTTAAAGGCGGGCTGATTAGAGTAGCGCCGCGTTGCGCGACCTCATATGTGATCTGACGAGATTCTGAGGAGTTCAGCTCGCCCAGGTTGCCAGCGGGGAGTACCAGATTGAGCGTGAAAAACCCATACATGCGGAATTTGAGCGTCAGAATGCGCAAAACCGATTCATCGACTCTTTGGGCGAAAACCGGGTCCTCGCGGTATTTCTGGCTGAAGAATTCCAGGGTGCTTAAAATTGTCGTGTAAGCGTCCGGGTCTTCACTGCTGGTGAAGTTGTTCAGGTAGAGCATATCGTTTCCGGCCAGGAAAGCGTCCAGAGCCAGGCGGCGAGCGTTGAATGTCTCTTCGGTTGGGTCGTGGAATCTGCGCACGGCCCGGCTTCCCAGATCATCGCTGATGATCACGCCCCCACTCTCTCGCCAGCTTGCGAAGGGTGCTAGTTCCATGAGCAGGGTCAGGGCAGGCTGATCGAAGCTGATGGGGCGCGTTGTCGAGCGGATATTGCCTTGCAGGCCTTGATAGCGGATGTGGGATACCAGCAGCGCGTCCAGGCGAGCCGCTTCTTTGTCAGCGTTGCCAGTGACAGTGAAGAAGGGCGCTAACTCGATTTGCTGGAGTTGTTCCAGAGATTTGCGGACGGTAGCGACTTCGAATTCTGGCAAGCGGTCGGCGCTTCCCAGGCCGGGGAAATGGGTGCCCACGACGGCAATATGGTTGGCACCCCCCTCGTGGACTCCCTCAATATACGCCTGGGCCATTTCCCCCACCCAGTAAGGATCGCCGCCAAATACTCGCACGTTCAAATCGCCCTCCCCCTCTGGATTAGGTATGTCAGACACGTCCAGGGAGGGGCCAAATAACAGGTTGATTCCGAGAGCGGCTAGCTCACGGCCGGCGATCATGCCTACCTGCTGGGCCAGTTCAGGGTTCCAGGTTGCCCCGATGGCCAGTTGACTCGGCATGGCTGTCAGGCCGGAGAAGATCTCATTGTGAGGCGGGCCATCGCCTTCTTGCGATAAACCAATGAAAAGGGGGATGTATTGGGGTTGAAAAGTTTCTTCGGAGACGGGGTTGATATGCTCGACCTGAGAACTGGAGAAGCGAATGTTCTGAAGTTGATTGGTTAAGATCCATGCGCCCGAGATGGTCTCGTCAGCCGCAGCGAAATTGTCATTTTCGGCACTGAGGATCACCCCCCCAAGATAATGATTGGTGGTCAGATCGTAAATCTGGGTCTCTGGCCCGGCATCTGTACCTTGGAATGTTACCAGGAATAATTGCCCAACGCGTTCCTCAGGCGTAAGTTGCTCGAGCAGTTCTAGCGCGCGCGCTTCGGCCGTCTCTTGTTGGAATGAGGCTGCCAGACCAAATTGGGATGGGATCAGGGCCGACAATAGCGCGACGACGAGCAAAAGCCGCCTTAAATGTAATCCTCTCATTCTTCTCCAGTATATATTCGATACCTGACTAAGCCACCGATTGGCGAAAGCTGGCTTAGTATTCAGGCTTTTTCACGAACTAGAATATCACGCAGCAGGTTTCTACGTGCGCCGCCGCTGAGCAATTCCAGGTTGCGGATTCCTAACGGGTCGATTTCTTCTCTAATAAGTCTCAGCTCATGGGCTGAGGGAGGACATGTCTCCCGGACACCTGGTGCCAGCTCTAACTCGAATTTCGTTTTCGACTGAATGCGTTCGATAGAGTTGCCAGGGTGATATGAAAGCAACCTCATGCGTCCATTTGCAAAGTCGAATTCACCCAGGTCGGTGATCAAGTATCGCGGCCCTGCACCGTGTTTCCTGACGGGGTTGTGTCCCAGTCCAGATACGAAATCCAGCTCTTTGACAAAAGTGACCCGCGAATGCCTGGGGATGTAAAGGTAGATATCGCTGATAAAGGTGGTCACATCAGGGATGCCGCCTGTGCCCGGTAAGCGCAAACGCGGCTGCGTATAGCTTTTCCCAAAGGCAATGTTGTTGAAGTTGCCATGCGCATCGATTTGGCCGGGGCGGAAGAACTCTTTGGGGCGCAGATTTGGCAGGATATCAGCCGCTGTTCGCACAAAACCGACGTTGGTCATCGAACGATCCAGCCACAGGCTTTCGATATTGGATATCCCTAAAGGGGCGGGCTGGCGGCAGATGCCCTGCCCGATGGCCGAGGCAAAATAGAGATTCGGGGCATGGGTATATCTAGCTAATAGGTAAGCCGCAGCAACCAGCGGTGTAGCGATGCCCTGTGCCACAATTTCCCCATCCACGACCTGGCGGGCCATGCAGGTGATCATGATCTCCGCGGGTGTGAAATCCTCAGCCATCATTTTTCGCAGAGATGATTTCCTGATGTTTCTCAGGCTCGATATTCCCGCCGCTTATCACCAGAATGGCAGGTCGTTGTGAGACTTTGCCTGAAAGGGCCGCCGCCAGAACCACAGCCCCCGAGGCTTCGATGCGTTCGCCATACTGATGCCAGGCTGTGGCAATTGCCTGGACGATTTCGTCTTCGCTTATCAAGACGATCTCGTCAACAAATTCCCGGATTAGGGGAATCGTGATTGCCTTTTCCTCCACTGGCCCAGAGAGACCATCTGCAATTGTGGGCGTATCCACGGTGATTTCTTGGCTGTCCCCATAGTACAAGGCGTGCATGAAAGGTTCAACTTCAGTTTGTACAGCTACCAGCCTGGGCGGATGGGGTAAGTGGTTTAGCGCCGCGCCAACACCAGCAACCAAACCTCCTCCGCTGACAGGTACCAGCCATACTGATTCTCCAACCTCCAAATCTGGGTATGCTTGCAGTTGTCGGAGGGTCTCTAAACCCAGTGTCCCCTGGCCGGCAATGACATGTCCATCATTGTAGGGGGATACCCAGGTCGCGTCGCTCTCCTCGGCTTGTTTCAGAGCGGCCTTTTCTGCCTCCCCATATCCCCCAGGGATGAGCCTGACATCAGCCCCCAGCGCGCGCATTGCGTTGATTTTTACCGGGGGCGCTTCATCCGGTGCGTAGATGGTCGCCGGGGTGTTGATTGCCTGGGCAGCGAGCGCCACTCCCTGTCCGTGATTGCCGGCTGAGGCCGCCAACAGGCCGGCTTCACGTTCCCAGTCTTCCAGGATTAAGACTTTGTTGAATGCGCCGCGCGCCTTGAACGAGCCGGTGACCTGACGGTTTTCCCACTTTATATAAAGATCATTGTCACGATCATACGTGACAGGCGTTTCACGGATGTGCGGTGCGATCCTGTGGGCTGCTTCTTCTATCCATGGGTACGGGATCATGTTGATGAGGCCTCAGCAGTCCGTTCTTCCGATTCGATGGTGCGGCGCGCCAGGAGAGGGTCGTCGGTGAATATACCATCGACATCCCAACGATAGAGACGGGCGATCTCTTGGGGATGATTGGCGGTGTAAACGTGCACCCTGTATCCCAGGCGATGCTGCCGTTGAATGAGTTGGCGGGTCGTATCCTGGATGGAGGGGTGCAGCGCCTGGTAAGGTACCCACCGCCCCCAAACCGACCTGGCCCACGCGCCCGCAAACCCTGGCAGCGCCAGCAATCCCACAGGTATCTCGGGAATCAATTTCTTGATCCGGCGCAGGGCGATGGGGTTGAAAGATGAGAAAAAAACTCGCTCGGATAAACCGTGCTTTTTAACCAGTTCGGCCACCTTCTTTGGGAGCGAATCGGTAGGCGTAGAATCATTCTTCAGCTCAACGTTGATGATGGTCTTCTGTCCAACAGCCTCGAAAACCTCGTTCAGCGTGGGAACTCGTTCACCGCAGAAAGATTCGTCGAAGTAGCAGCCCGCATCTAATTCTTTGAGCGCATCTAGCGATAGCTTATTGACAGAGCCCGTGCCATCCGTTGTTCGGTCAACGGTGTTGTCATGGCAGACAACCACATGCCCATCAGCGCAGAGCATGGCGTCAAGTTCGATGGCATCAGCGTTTTGACGAACGGCCAACTCGATGGCCGCCAAGGTGTTTTCTGGAGCATGGGCGCTGGATCCCCTGTGAGCGAAGATTGTTGGACGAGGAAGCTGTTCGAACATCGCGCCCGGTGGGTGTTTACAGGTCTACGAAATAGGCCGCGGCAGCGCGATCGATCAATTCGCGCGTCATCTGGGGCTCCATGGACATGAATTCGCCGATATCCAAAATTTGATCGCAAAGATCGCGTGGATGGGAGGCGCGCAATTTGCGGTCACGCTTGATGTACCACTCTTGGAGCAAATATGCCAAACCCTGATCGCGATATTCGACACCTTTTTGTTTTGCCATCCGCTGGAAGATCTCGCGGTATTCCTCATAGTTTGGGTCGCCGACTTCGATCTTGTGTCGCAGGCGCCTGAGAAAGGCTTCGTCTACCAGATCCTTGGGAGGCAGGTTCGTTGAGAAGACAATCAGTACGTCGAAGGGCACTTCTAGTTTGCGGCCTGTGTGCAAAGTCAGGTAATCAATCCGGTTTTCGAGAGGCACGATCCAACGGTTTAGCAGATCGC
Source organism: Anaerolineales bacterium (assembly GCA_028278545.1). Taxonomy (GTDB): domain Bacteria; phylum Chloroflexota; class Anaerolineae; order Anaerolineales; family UBA11858; genus NIOZ-UU35. Next base: position 142,333 of record JANQED010000018.1, on the reverse strand, counting down.
GCGGGCGGACTAGTTGCCGTCCGAAGTCATCGATAAGTAGGATGCCCCCATTAGCCTTTACCTGAAAGGGGGCTTCATAGAACTTGTTGACATCGTCGAAAACCAGGTCCAGGCCTTCCATCGTCAGCTCGCCTCCGGTCATAATGAATGGCCTGCGGATAAGCACCCAACGCGTATCCCGCCGTGAACCGGCGCGCAGTGAACCGGTGCCTTTGTCGGTGGTGTTCTTCTCGGCAGCGCGTTGGTGGTTGACTGTGTCATACAGTTTTACGACCTGGCCATCCACATAAAGCGCATATGGGATGTACATGGTAGTGCTCAGGATCATCTGGCCGATAGCACGCGCGATGCTGGTTTTGCCGTTGCCTGGGGGGCCATATAGAAAGATGGATGTGCCCGAATTGACCGCCGGTCCAATCCGCTGCAAAGTGGATTCGCTCAGAACGAGGTGAGAAAGGGCCTGCTGCAGGATTCGATGGGTCACGCGCAGGCGCCCTCGCTGTTGGTTCTTGATCGAGCGGTTATAGATTTCCAATGGGACAGGAGCAGGGCCAGCGTATTGGCTTCGTTCGAGCGCTTCTCGGGCCCGGGCAATGCCAGCGCCGGTGATGGCGTATTGATAGGCCCCTTCGCCCAACCCCATCTGCGAGGATTTCACTTCGACGAATTTCTCCCGTTTGAGCGCATTCAAAATTTGATCGGTGACACCCGCAAAGGGCAGCGCAACAGCCTCCGCGATTTGAAAGCCTGTCAGATAGCCTTGGAAATACAAGACTTTGAGAACCAAGTCCTGTAGCCATAATTGTGATAGTCCAGTATCGCTGATTTTCGTGATTGGCGGAGGGACAAAAGTGCCCTTTTGGGTTGGAGGATTGAGTTGGCCAGTTTGTGGATTGATTATGCTCATGCTGATCTCCCATCCGGTGGCGTTCAAACAATACACTTAGAAGGATTATAGCACGGCGATCATTGTGATCAAGGTTCAGATGCGCTCGATAAACGCGGTATAATCCCCCGCATGAAATTGACCGTAATTGTTCCCATATACAATGAAGTTCACACCATCCGGGAGATTCTGAAGCGTGTCCAGGAGACGGGGTTGGCTGACGAGATCTTGTTGATCGATGATGGCTCGACGGATGGAACCCGGGACATCCTCGAGGAGTTGGGTGGCCAGGGAGTTGCCAGGGTGATCCTGCACGAGCAGAATCAGGGTAAAGGTGCAGCTGTCCGTACGGGGATCAAGCATGCCACCGGGAACCTGTTGCTCATCCAGGATGCTGATTTGGAATACAATCCCAAGGATTACCCCGATCTGCTGCAACCGATTGAGGAAGGTCTGGCCGATGTCGTCTACGGCTCGCGTTTCTTGGGAGCGCCGCGGCGGGTGGCCATGTTCTGGCACATGGTTGCCAACAAATTGCTCACCTTGATGACCAATATCCTTTACAACACCATCCTCACCGATATGGAAACCGGCTATAAGCTATTTCGTAAGGACGTCATTGAGGGAATACCCTTACATGCAAAGCGGTTTGAGTTTGAGCCGGAATTCACGGCGAAGATATTGAAGAGGGGAGTGCGCATCTTCGAGGTGCCGATTTCTTTCAACCCGCGCGATTATGAAGAAGGCAAAAAGATCGGCCTGAAAGATGCTTTCGAGGCAGTTTGGGCGCTGATCAAATATCGCTTTGTTGATTAAGCGCTTGAAGGTTTGATGTCCCTCACGTTGAGTTGCAGGGTTTTTTGGCCGCGAAATTCATTCACTTCAAAATGGTGGAGCAGATCAATGCTTTTGGGCAGATTCCCGTACCAGTGTCCCTGCTGGAAAGCAATCGCATCGAAAGTGATATGCCCATCGCTGACGACCAGTTTTAGGTGAGCGCTATCCTTTCCGACCGCTCTGCTGCTCAATACTTTGACATTACGACTGACAAAAGATGCCTGGGGGTTGCCGTATCCGGTAGGTTGCAGCCAATCGAGATATTCCAGAATTTCAGGTTTCAATTCTGATAAGGGCAGTTCAATATCCGCGTTTAGGGTGGGTTGTAGTTCTTGATCGGATAATTGTTCTTCAGCGAGGTCTTGAAGGCGTTCAGTAAGCATGGGCAGGTGTTCATTTCGAACGGTGAATCCGGCTGCCGCTGCATGACCCCCGTATTTTTCCAGTATATCGGCGCATTGATCCAGCGCCTCGGTAATGTGAAACTCAGGGATGCTCCTGCATGAGGCGCGTGTGTATTCGTCGTCGGTGTGCCCAATGACGGCCGGGCGATAATATTGCTCGGTCAGCTTGGAGGCTGCCAGGCCGACCACGCCAGCGTTGAATTCGGGATGGGTGACAAAAAGCAGCAATGGGTCTTCATGTTCAGCGAAAGCCAGTTCTTCTGCCATGGCCTGGATGGCGCGGGTGATGTTCTGCCGCTTCCGGTTTTGCGCTTCAAGCTGTTGGGCCAACCGCCCGGCCTCGAAGACATCCGGGGTGGTGAGCAAGGCCAGCGCGTCCAGAGCGGTGTCCAGACGGCCAGCAGCATTTAGCCGGGGCCCCAGAGCAAAACCGATATCTGTGGCGGTGACATTGGCAGGCTTGAGGCCGGAAACACCTATCAGCGACATCAATCCCTGCCGGCGCGGTCGGCGGATCAGCTTCAGCCCCTGGCGCACCAGGGATCGGTTTTCTCCGATAAGGGGAACCAGGTCGGCCACAGTACCCAGGGCCACCAAATCGAGACAATCTTCGATGGTGCTTTCCTGGCCGTTGATCTCCTTATCCAGGGCAGCCGCCAGCTTATACGCAACGCCAACGCCGGCCAGGTTCTTCTCAGGGTACGGGTCGTCAGGGCGTTTAGGATCGATCACGGCCAGCGCATCGGGCAAGACCTCTCCGGGGGTATGGTGATCGCAAATGATCAGGTCCACGCCCAAGCCCCGCGCGTGTTCCGCCTCCTCGAGGGAGCGTATCCCACAATCGACGCTGATGATGAGGTCCACTCCCTGGTCGTGAAGCGTAGTGATGGCGTTCTTGTTGAGGCCATATCCTTCGTCAAAACGGTGGGGAATATATCCGAGCACATCCACACCGGACGAATGGAAGTACTGCAAAAAGAGAGCCGTGGCAGTGACGCCATCCACGTCGTAGTCACCATAGATGGCGATTTTTTCACCTTTCTCGATGGCGCTTCGGAGTCGGTCAACAGCCTCGGCCACTCCGCTCAATTGGAAGGGGTCGGTATCGAAAGGTGGCTGCGCTTCGAGAAAAGCGCGCGCCTCGGCGTGGGCCGCATATCCGCGGTTGAACAATATCTGCCGCAGGATGGGGGGGTAGCCGTGTAAGGCCTCTTCGGCCTTTGCAGTGATACGGGAAGCAATCTGCCAGCGTTTTTCAATGGTTCTCATTTTTCCGTTGCGGTTCGGGCCAAGATCAATGCGCCGATCATGCCGGCGTCATCTCCCAGGGTGGCCGTGGTGATGGTGAGATCGTCGATATATTTGGGGCTCATAACGTGCTTTTGGACGGACCGTTTGATTGGGTCGAGCAGCAGATCGCCGCTTCTTGAAACCCCACCACCGAAAATCACGATGCTGGGGTTGAAGATGTGCAGGAAGTTCGCCAGGGTGAGGCCGATATAGCCTCCCGCCCGCTCAAAGGCTTTGCGAGCTAAATCGTCGCCTTTGTAGGCGGCCTTGGCAATTTTCTTGGCGGTGACCTTTTTGGCATTTTGGAGGGAGGATTCAGCCCCCTTAGCCAGTTTTTCCTTTGTCCAACGGGCGATATTCTTCCCTGAGGCAATTGCTTCCAGGTGACCCGGCTGCCCGCAACCGCATATGGGGCCCTCAGGGATCACTGTGACGTGGCCCAATTCTGCTGCGATACCGCCTTCACCTTGCAGCAGGTGCCCGTCGCTGATGATCCCGCTGCCGATCCCCGTGCTGATGGTCAGATAGATCAGATGTGTGTGGCCTTGACCTGCTCCCGCCTGCCACTCACCGACCGCGGCCAGGTTGGCATCGTTTTCCAGGAATACAGGCACATTGAATTTCTCCTGAAGATATTCAACGATGGGGAAATTCCTGAAGGCCGCGATGTTTGGGGCAGTGTAGATGACACCCGTTTTAGGGTTTAGCGGGCCAGGAGCCGCCACGCCAATGGAGATGAGCGTTTCATCAGGGGGGCAGACGCTTTCGATTAATTGAACCAGGCCCTCCTGGGGTGAAATATCTGGGTTGTGGGTTGGGACACGTTGAACGGCGACTGGCTCATATCCATTGAGAGGGAATGCCGCCGCTCTCATTTGAGTCCCGCCGATGTCGATGGCGATGTAGATGCTCATGAGCCAAAGTATAGCACAGCGGCTCGATCGTGGTTCACTCCGTTGTGCTAAAGCTGAAAAGTGCCCAGCGGAGACGCCGACCCAGCGCCGACGATATCCCGGCCACTCACGCTCTGGTCGAAGCTGGAAAGCTTTTGGATTTCCGGGTTTTGGACCACCTAGTTATTGGCTCAGGTCGTTTTATCTCGCTCAAAGAGCGCAGACTTGGCTTCCCAGAATAGAAATTATCAGTTGAGTTAAATCTTGCCCAATCTAGAAAAATAGTGATGATACTTGATTATTCGGCTTTGGCCATGCTTTCGATTGCAGCAACTTGGACTTGAAGACTTTCGTACTTATCCTTTATCGTTCTTCTCGTCTCATCATCAATATTGGCATATTTTATTGTCTGGATGACTGAATCAATGACTCTAGATTGATACAAGCGCCCACTAACACCAAAACTCTTAAGAAATAATCCGGTTGCAGATCCTCTCCACTCTGGAGCGTATAAAGAATTTTCATTTCTATCGAGCTCATTTTTTAGTCTTGGTATGGTTATATGTTTTAGAAAATTGTATACAACAGTTAATTTATATTCATCCTCGAATGTGTAGCCATATTCGATTGGTTCTTCACCAAATATTTTCCCGCGCTCTTCCTTTGTCATCTTTGTCAATAATGACATCCAAAAAGCATACTCACGAGATGTTGATAGTATGTTGAGAAAATATCTTCCCGCAGGCATCATGGTAATGCTAGAAATCTTTTTGCTATCTCCATCCTTTCTATCAAGCCATATATATTCAAACTCCCCATACTGAGATAGCATATCAATTGCTTTTCTAAAGATTGCTCGGTCTACACCAAATCTCCAGAAATCTTTTGCCATATCTTCATATTTCATTTCATTATTATTTTGATGATTATACAGGTATGACAATATTTTTATTGGAAGCATTGAAATGTTATCATCGCCCATAAAGAATATGTTTAATGCTTTCTCCTCTGAAGGAAAGAATTCATCAAAACACAATAGCCATTTGTATAAATAATTCCTCATCTGAGTAATATCAATGGATTTATCGTAGGATACCAAATCGTTAAGAGAATAAAATGGGTCAGGATTAAGCAACAATTTATTTATGAATGAGTAATATAAAATCAATATCTTTCTAATGTTATAGTTACAATATTGAAGGATATCACTCTGCACAAATGTGTCGCAAACTACATCGAATATTTCCCAAAACTTTGCTACATAAGAGTCTTTGATAAACTTGGCACCTCGCGCATTTTGAAGTTCCTGTAAATATCCATCAAATTCAATAAGGGACAGATTTTTTTTGATAAATGATAAACGCAAACTAATTAGTTCTCTGATTGTGGCTCTAATGGTTGAATCCCGTACTTCATCATTATCATTTGACCTCGTTAGCTCACTTACCTGAAACTCAGCGTATTTTTCCTCTTTCCCCCCAACTTCTCTAAACTTCTCTAAATAAACAAAATCACTATTTACGCTTGTCTCAGATAATCTCCTCAAATTTGGTGTTCTAAGAGAAATGACGATGGGCACATTTGAGCCATTTGATAAATGGAGACAATCGTCCATGATTTGTCTTTGCTCTTCAATAGAAAACAAATCCACATTGTCAAATATGAGTACTAAATCAAATTGACTATTTAGGAATTTTAATAATGTGTGAAGTTTTGGTTTTGCTTCAATCTTTAGGATTTTTTTTCTTACCCTTTTTTCTTCAAAATATTTAAGCCACTCAAAATCACTCAAAGGTCTTTGGTGAATATCCAATAAATATTCTTTTACGCTAGAGTAAGAATAATCATAGTTGATCTTGTAGTGAATCCAATCCTTTATCTTTTCTTCAACTTGATCAATGTATTGATGCTTGAGATAATGGTATACAGCTTCCTCGAAGTTATAAATAAAATTATTTCTTGTACTACGATAATAATCTTTACCCACAGACTTAAAATCAAAATATGAACACTTAGAATTTTCTAGAGAATTGATGTTATCCCTTATTTTCATGAGAACAACAGTTTTCCCAACGCCGGGCAAACCGTGAACCATTGTTAGCCGACCTGTGGGAATATACCCCTCTACGCGCTCTCTTTCTCCTCTTTCTAAATAAATATTGTTGAAAAACTCCTTATTCAATAAAGAAACCACTTTATTTGAAAGCGAATATAGGGACGAGTTTTGAACATTTGCTGATTGAATTATTCGATCCATTCTATCTGGAGCATAAGAAAATACAAGTAAAGCTAGATGATCAAATCGTAACAAGTATTCATTCTTTTCTTTGATGAAATTAGGGAGTTCGATAAAATTAGCAGGAATTTCTAGGTTTCTTTTTTCGTCCATATTAATTTCCTCCGCTATTATGTTGCTTGGTACTCTCTTAAACGAGTAATCAAATCGGGTCCAATTAATCGTTCTAGCCCTCTTCCTGGGAATATCGTATTTTTAAGCCAATCAATAAAATCTAACGGGAATACATCTCCGTTGGAAAGTATTGTTTTTATCGCTTCTTCACTTTCCTCAAACCAGTTATTTGCCCAATTAGATATCCCGACAATATCCCGAGTAAGTAAAACATCTCGATAAGAGAATACCCCTAAAAGAATATATAAGTGGGCAAGAGTTACAACTCTTTGACCAAAAGCTTCTTGATTATCCTCAGATTTATCTGGAATAACGCTCTTTAGTTCTTTTAAATTCGGATAAACTCCAGGAAAATCCCAATATTCAATAAATTTCCAACTGTGTTCAGTTATACCATCAGCAAAATTTTTCATAAATTTTAATCGTTCATTTTTCCTGTCTAATTTTCGACTTTCCTCCCAATGTGACTTCGCCACCATAAGCTGATCATTTGCCGCTTTCAACCTTTTACTAGAAATCACGGCTGACGAAAATGCAATCGCTAAAGAAAATAATGAAACAACTAGAGCAATTACTTCAACATTATATGTAATTAGGTTCATGGGAGCTCCTTTGCATAGATACTAATTTTCATAAATTCCTGAACTAGATTATTGAATTATCGTTGTCAAGGAAAAGAACGTGAGATTGCAATAATAACTATCTTAAAAATATTAAACCCATCCGAATTAGTAACACTAGCCCCGTTACCGATATCCCAAATATATTATAAAGATATGCAACCTATTGTCAAGTATTCAGCAAATATTTTGTTTATTGTAATTTGTGGATCTTAAGATAATCTTTTTGTTTCACCAAACAAAGCGAAGTATTTTTCTTTTAAATTTTTACATAAAATAATTTCATTAATTTGATAGAAAATTTACAGTGTGACGGAGTGTTTCTGTTCTGGTCCTATTCCAAAATATTTTGATCTATCTTCTTCCCTTCCGTTTCTTCTGGTGCAACTGCGGTAAAACTGTATAAAAACAATAGAAATGCGCCCAGACGCGCTTGCAAAGAAGATGTCGGGGGGGGGCGAGTCCTTTCCCCCCACAAGAACACGCCCAGAAAGGGATATTTTTGCTTTTTGCCAACTCCGATCATGACAGGAAATCCTGTTGGGTGTTATCATTAGTGAGACCTCCGGTCGTTGAGACAAGCCCAACGAGGACGTGGTGTAAGTTTTCAGCCCATGACTAGTCGAATTCCTGTCATTCTGATTCGCGGCGGCGGCGACCTGGCCAGTGGGGTTGCCTTGCGCCTCCATCGCGCGGGATTGAAAGTGGTGATCACTGAATTGCCTCAGCCCCTGGTGGTGAGGCGGCTGGTGGCGTATGCCAGTGCTGTTTTCCATGGAGAATTCACCGTAGAAGGGACTACCGCGAAGCTGGTGACCGATGTCGGCGAGGCGCGCGGGGCGTTTGACGCCCAACAGATACCCCTATTCGTAGACCCTGATTGCGATATCAGGCACGCGGGGGCGTTGGATGTGCGCGCCATCGTGGATGCCCGCATGACCAAACAGCCCCCAGAATTGGGCATGGACGCCGCCCCAATGGTGATCGGCCTGGGCCCCGGATTCGTGGCCGGCGAGAATTGTCATGCCGTCATCGAGACCAGCCGGGGTCATTCTTTGGGGCGGGTGATCTGGGAAGGTACGCCTCAGCCGAATACCGGGATTCCTGGGCCGGTGGACGGCCAGCGAAGCGAGCGCGTGCTGCGTTCGCCAGCCGATGGAAAGCTTCGCGTCGTCAAAGATATTGGGGGGCGTGTCCTCCAGAGGGAGAGGGTCGCTGAGGTCAGTGGCCAACCGATTGTGGCTCCTTTCAATGGGGTTTTGCGGGGCTTAGTGCATGATGGTCTGCCCGTTCACAAAGGCATGAAAGTTGGCGATGTGGACCCTCGGAATGATCCCAGCCATGCCCGCCTAGTGTCTGAGAAGTCGCTGGCGATCGCCGGGGGAGTCTTGGAGGCCTTGCTCACCCAACCTGAAGTTCGTCAGACCTTATGGACTTGAGACAGGCCTTACGTCTCCAAGATTATCCCCGGTTAGCCCTGGTCGGCGCGGGAGGCAAAACCACGGCGCTCTTCCACTTGGCGCGTGCAATGGACTCACCGGTCATCGTGGCCGCGACCACTCACCTGGCGATAGAGCAAACCCAACTTGCAGATCAGCATATCATCCTTAAAGAGATCGAGGATACCAATCGCCTTGACGACCTCGCGCTTTCCGCGGTGATCCTTTTGACAGGACCGCAAGAGGGGGATCGGACCTTGGGATTATCCGAGGGGATCATCTCTTGGCTGGATCAGTTCTGCGGCTATCACTCGCTGCCGCTTCTGATCGAAGCCGACGGCTCCCGTCAGCGGCCTTTGAAAGCGCCTGCTGATCACGAGCCCCCGATCCCGGATTTTGTCGATACGGTGGTTGTGGTCGCCGGGTTGTCGGGCATAGGTAAACCGCTCACGCCTGAGTGGGTGCACCGTCACGAACGCTTCGCCCGGCTTTCCGGGTTGGCGGCTGGAGAGATTGTCACTCCCGATGCCTTAGCTCGCGTGCTGATTCATGCTGAAGGCGGCTTGAAGGATATTCCCCCGAATGTGCGCCGGATTGCCTTGCTCAACCAGGCGGATACACTCGAGTTGCAATCGACAGCCAAAAACATTGCCGACCAGATTTTGCCTGAGTTTGGGGCGGTTATCATCAGCGCGTTCGATATTTCAGAGCTTCAGCGTTCTAACGTTGAAATCCATGCCGTCTACGAGCCTATCGCCGGGGTCGTTCTTGCAGGTGGGGCTGCTGTTCGTTATGGAGAACCCAAGCAGCTGCTGCCCTGGCACGGCAAACCACTAGTATGGCATGTAGCCCAGAAGGCGCTGTCTGCTGGCTTATCTCCCATTGTGGTGGTTGGCGGGGCATACACCAGCCAGTTGCGTGAAGCCCTGGCCGGTTTGCCGGTGTCTTTGGTACACAATCCGGATTGGGCTGAGGGGCAGAGCGTCTCTGTGCGGGTTGGTTTAGAGGCCGTATCTGCTCAGAGCGGAGGCGCTCTCTTCCTTCTGGCCGACCAACCCCAGGTTCCAGAAACGTTGATCCGCAACCTGGTTGAGATTCACGCCAGGGGACGCGCGCCCATCGTCGCCCCGCTGGTTCAGGGTCAGCGAGCGAATCCGGTCTTGTTTGACCGCTTGACCTTTGCTGATCTCCAGAAACTCACTGGCGATGTCGGTGGTCGTCAACTATTCTCGAAACACCCTGTGGAATGGGTGCAATGGCACGATGATCTGCCGATCTTGGATATCGATACGCCTGATGATTATCAGCGTTTGCTAGATAGATTGGAGTGATGTTTGTCGAGAATGCCAAGTAGGACTCATTTCCCCTTGCCACAGGACTTTTCTTATGCTATTTTTCGGGTAGAATAGGGTAAATAAGGAGCATTGGCGAATGGCTGACGATCAGAAGAAGATCATTATTATCGAAGACGAGCCGGATACCGTTGAGATGTTCGCTGAGATGATGCGTTTGAGTGGTTATCATGTGCTCAAGTCTTATGGCGGTGCGCCGGCAATATCCTTGATCGCTGAGGAGAAACCGGATGCTGTCGTCTTAGATATGATGATGCCTGGCCTGTCGGGGATGGATGTGCTAAGCCAAATGCGAAGCAATCCAGAGTTATCGCATATCCCAGTGATCGTCGTCTCAGCCATGAGCATGCCGCAAGATATTCAGGCGGGGTTAGATGCTGGTGCTTCTGCTTACCTCACCAAGCCAGTGACGTTTCAGCAGCTAAATCAAGCTGTCCAGAAAACCATCCAGGCGGCTGGGTAAGCAGATTCGCCCAATTCAAGTTGTCAAGGGAAGAGGTTAGATGTCCGTCGTTCGGGCTTTTATCGCTGTCGATTTGCCCCCAGATATTCAGGAACGCCTAGCACAAGTTACTAACGAATTGCAAGAGCAAATGGGGGATGTGCCCGTCCGTTGGGTCTCCGCGGAGAATATGCATCTGACTTTGAAATTCTTGGGGGATGTCTCTTTGAGCAACCTGGAAGTTTTGACGGATATCCTGCGAGGGGAAACCGCAGATCGAGAGCCGATGGTGATCAGTCTCGGAGGGTTGGGCGCGTACCCCAAGCCGCGTCGCCCGCGTGTAATTTGGGTTGGCGTGGAGGCCCCCGGGGAGTTGGTGGCGCTCCAACGCGGCATTGATAAACAGACTGGCCGCGTGGGATACGCCCGTGATCGACGCCCGTTTTCACCCCATATAACTCTGGGACGAGTTTCGCGCAATGCCACCCCGCGCGATGTGCGTGTCATTGGCGATGTTCTGAGCACCAAGAAGATCGGCTTCCTGGGCGTAGCGCGCGTCAAAGCAGTACACCTTTACCGTAGTGATTTGCAGCCCGGCGGGGCAGTATACAGCCGGCTGTTCTCAGCTTGTTTTGATGCAGGAAATTAACCTGTGAATAATTCTAGAAGCGATGTAGAATTCTCTACTAAAGACCAAAATCTCAGTGAGGTGTAGTTGGACACTTTAGAATTAGCTCATACAATTGTTGATGCTTTGGAGGAAAAGAAGGGGGAAGACATCATCATTTTGGATATCGAAGAAACCCCTCTGTTTGCCAGTTACTTTGTCATATGCTCAGGAACCAGCCCTCGGATGATTGATGCGCTCTCGGAGGCGGCTTTTGATGCCGTCAAGCAGAAGCATGGCCTGCGCCCGCGCGTCGAGGGTTCTTCACATGGCGGTTGGATTCTGGCCGATTACGGGGATGTGATCCTGCATTTGTTCTCCCCCGAGAGCCGCGACTACTATGCCCTGGAAGAGTTATGGAGCGATGGCAGAGTCGTCCTGCATTTGCAGTAAGCCGATATACTAATTTTACCCAATATCATCTTCAATGATGATCAAACATATCTTAGGAAATGGTTGTCGTCATCGACGATAATGTTCTTCATTTCCACAGGGCGGTCCGTGATCTCGAATCCTAGAATAATGACCTCTTCCCCCTTTTTGATCAAGTGAGCCGCGGCACCATTGATGCTGATCACTCCTGAACCGCGCTCTCCCGGGATAACGTAAGTCTCCAGGCGGGCCCCGGAAGTGACACTGACCACCAAGACCTTTTCGCCTTCCCAGAGACCAGCCTTTTCGATTAAGTCTTGATCGATGGTGATGCTGCCAACGTAGTGCAGTTCTGCCTGGGTAACCGTTGCTTTTTGAATTTTGGAACGGATGATTGAACGCATAAAACGCAACCTTTAAAGGATCTCAAGTTGTTCGTCCACAACGGCGACGTCAGGCCAGTTCCTTTCGATCCAGCCGGCGATTTTCTGAAGTGACCGCTGGGTGTGCCCATTGTCGTTGCTGACAAGGGCGCAGGCGATCATAGCGCTGCCCCAGACATCATTGTGGTCGATCTCTGCCACCGAGATATTGAATTCGCGCCCCAACCTGTTTAGCAGCGGTTTTAGCCGCTTTCGTTTTTCTTTCAGCGAGGCACTGCCTGGCAGGTGAAGGTGCAAAGTCAAGACGCCAAGTGACATAGTCGATTCCGTTGGGTGTTCTTCGGTTTGAACGCCCATAGTATAATGGATGTTATGAAAGAGGCAAGAGGTTGGATCCTGGTTATTGGCATCCTGGCCGTCGTAGGATGGGCGGGATTTTCCGTTGTCAATGCGGTGCGTGATATGACAGGCGCAGTGCGCGACACGACGGAGGAGGCATTGGGGCCGGTCAACGAGATGACAGGCGGATTGGCTACCCAGGTCAATCAGTTCTTGAACCCCACACCGACAGTGTTGCCTGACCCTGTGACCATTATCCGGGATGTGCGCACGATTGCACGCCTGGAAACCATTCAGTATACCGTTGAGAAAGTGGTCACTGCTGATCGGGGACAGGGGAACCTCGAACTCCTCTTTGGGGATGAGTTGATCTTCGTGGCCCATGGCGTGGTGATCGCCGGTGTGGATTTAGGCGAGATGAACGCTAATGACCTCTGGCTGGATTCCGGTATTCTCTATGTGGGCCTGCCTCCAGCGGAGGTCTTCATTGCTACCTTGGATAACGACAAATCGTATGTCTATGACCGCGACACCGGCCTTTTCACCAAGGGCGACATACATCTGGAAACCGCTGCTCGCCAGGTTGCTGAGGATGAGATCGAGAAGGCTGCCCTTGAGGACGGTATCCTCGATTTAGCGCGCGCCAACGCCGAAGCGTATCTTTCGCGCTTCTTGCGGACGTTGGGTTATCCAGATGTGATTTTTGTGGAGCAGTAATTCGAGTTTAATACTCCTCCCCCACAGAAGGGGATTTTTGTTAAAAACAGGCTGGGAGTTGGCAAATGCCCCTCGCAGCCTGTTTTCGCGATTTCCCACCAAAACCCAATATAGCGATTTTCATAGCGCCGACTTGGTCATACCGCCATCGAACATCAGGGCGTGACCATGAATGAACGAAGCTGCCGGAGAGGCCAGCCAGGCCGCCGCTTTGCCAAATTCATCGACCGTGCCCATGCGGCCGAGGGGAACGTTGTCGGTTACCTTGGCGGATTCGGCGTCAATGGAAGTGCCGCTGCGCTCAGCGCGGTCGGCGATCAACTTTTCGACGCGCTCCGTCCATGTCCAGGCCGGGTTGATCGAGTTGACGCGGATACCTTTAGGGCCTAGTTCGTTGGCCAGCGATTTGAACAGGCCGATCACGGCCATGCGCAGCGAGTTAGATAGGATCAGGTTGTCGATAGGCTGTTTGACCGAGACCGATTGGGTGGTGACAATGCTGCCCTGGCCGCGTTCCAGCATGTGGGGGACTACAGCATAGCACAGGCGCACCGCGCTCATCAGGGTCAGGTTGCAGGCAGCTTCCCAATCTGCCGGCGCCAGAGAGAGGAACGTGCCCGGCGGCGGACCACCGGCGTTGACAAAAAGGATATCGATCTGCCCGAATTTTTCGAGTGTGGCCTGGACAAGTTCATCGATATGGGCCTGCCGGGTGATATCCCCTCTCACGGTAAGGATTTCGGCCTCGGTTTCCTCCCGGATTTCCTTCGCGGTGACTTCGAGCGCCTCGCTGCGGGCACTGATTGCCAGGTTGGCACCTTCCCTGGCGAGCGCCAGCGCGGTGGCCTTCCCCAGGCCTTTTGAAGCGGCCGTCACGATGGCGACTTTGCCGGTGATTCCAAGATCCATTGTTTATCGCTCCTAAATGTTTGACGAGTTTGTTTGTATGGTTTCAAATGCGTTCCGTCCAACTTTGGTGGGCGTATTTCTCTTCGCTCAGTTTCTCCGCTCTGCTGAGTTCTTCCTCTGTCAGATTGGCTGGCTCTAGGGCCAGATTCAGCGTTTTGGAGAGTGCTTCGCGGAAAGCGGCAGCAGCTTGCTCCCAGGTGACGCGCAGACCCAGGGCGGTTTCGACCGTAGTGGCGCGAGCCAACAGGCGTTTGGCGGCTTTGGCGCGTTCCTCATCGGTTGGGAAACCCAGGCAATGCGTGATGCGTGAGAGGTCGCCGGTGAGGGGTAGTGTGCCATGTTGCACTACGCTGGCCTTCTTGCGCGCTTGCGCGCTGCCGAGCAGTTTCTTGCCGTCAACGGTGATCTCATAGTGAGAAGGCACTTCGAAGCACACCGGTTCTTGGGCATCAGCGCTGTTGTCGCCGGCTGGTTTGGGCAAACCCTCCGCCGGGAGACCCAGCAAGCGCAATGCTTCGAGAAGCGCTTGAGACAGCCTTCGATAGCTTTCTATGACGCCGCCGGATAGGCGGGGCTCATCATGCGATCCGATCACAGAGTAGGTCAGTTCATCGGTGTGCAGGATAGCGCGTCCGCCGGTGATGCGGCGCACCACGTCCCAGCTCCGATTGGAGAGGCGCGCCATGTCAACGTCCCCAAAAGGCTGCGCATAGCCAAGAGAGAGGCAGGGCGGGTCCCAGGCATATAGCCGCAGTGTTGGCGGAGCGTCCCTGCGTCCGACGGCCTCCAGGATGGCCTCATCCACAGCCATATTCCAGGGGCCGGGAGCCGGAGGCGTTTGGATCAGACGCCAGGTTGAAGTCGTTTGTATCATTGGTCAACGTCAGCTTGGGGTGTCTTATCGTCAAAATGTTTCAGGAGATTCTCCGTAGCTACCGCTGGGGGTAAACCACCAATTTTTGCGATGATTTCTTCGGTATCTGAATCGGACAGTGCCACTAAAGGAGGGCGGACAGGCCAAAGCGGGAATCCGTGCAAATGACTGATAAGCGCTTTTAGCGTGGGCGCAAAGGGAGGATATTGTTCCAGGAGGGAACGCCAAGCGTCGAGTTGAGTTTGGGTTTCAGGGTCGTTTTTGCCGCGTTGGTGGGCTTCCCACACTCTCCTGAGACCTGGAGAAACCAGATTTGCCAGCGCCGTGATGCAGCCAGCCGCGCCGTTCTCGATGGCGAAACTAAACAGGTGGTCGTTGCCGGTCAGCACGGTGAACTCGTCTCCAAAAGTGGCCCCCAATTGTTCTGCATGATTGGCATCCCCCGATGAATCTTTGATGCCCACAAAGCGTCGTGGATAGATATCTTTTAGGCGAGAGAGAAAATCTAAACTTAGCGGTACGCCGGACACCCCTGGGATATGGTAACCAAACAATGCCCCATCAGAGGGCACCGCGCGCTCGATGATCTTCTTGAACCAGGCTAGCAAACCTTCCTCGGTGGCCTTGCGGAAGTAGTATGGAGGCAGAACCACAACGGCGTCATAACCGCAATCGAAAGCGGCGCGGGTAAGCGCAGCGCTTTCTTCGAGGCTGGGCGTGCCTGTGCCAGCCAACAAGCGGAATTCAGGGTATTCCTGGCGCACTTGTTGAGCGGCGTGGTAAAGGGCAATGCGTTCTTCAGGGGCCAAGGAAGGCCCCTCGCCGGTAGTCCCTAATAATAGTGCCCCGTGGCAGCCTCGCCGGGCATAAAAAGCCAACAAGGGGGGGATTGCTTCCAGATCGACTGAAAAATCTGCCTTTAAAGGGGTCAGCGCGGCCGCATATACGCCTGCAAGAGATTGTGTTGGCACAGGGACAACTCCTTGGATGAGCTCTTGGTGCGGGTTAATCATACTCTCATGCTCCCCAATAATCAATGATGGCAGGTCTGTTCACTCCTAATCATAACGAACAAATCTTGCATGGTTGAGGGCCACGTGCCCCTTGGGCATGTTAGTTCGACCCCGCCCAACGCCACCCCATTTAATACCGGTTTCCGAACCTCCTGTTTGAGGGTAGAATCTCCTAAAACATTTAGGAGCATCCATGACAGTACCTTATTGGGTCCAAGACGCAGTTTTCTACCAGATTTTCCCTGACCGCTTCGCCAATGGTGACGTGCGCAATGACCCACCCAATGTCGCCCCCTGGGAGTCGGCACCGACCATCTGGAACTTCATGGGGGGTGATCTGCGCGGTGTGATCCAGCGCTTTGACTATTTGCTCGATCTAGGGGTCACGGCGGTCTATTTCAACCCCATCTTCTTAGCCACCTCTAACCATCGCTACAACATCAGCGACTACTATCGCATTGACCCCAAGCTGGGGGATATGGATGATTTCCGCGCCTTGCTGGAAGTCGCCCACCGCAATGAGGTGCGTGTGATCCTGGATGGGGTCTTCAACCATTGCGGGCGCGGTTTCTTTGCCTTCAACGATGTGCTGGATAACGGCGAGCACTCCCCCTACATCGAATGGTTTCATATCAATGGCTTCCCGGTGGATGCCTATTCGCCGGGGGAGGCCGCCAGATACGAAGCCTGGTGGAAATTCAAGAGTCTGCCCAAGTTCAACACCCGCAACCCCGCCGTACGCGAGTACATCTTCGATGTGGCCCGTTACTGGATCGAACAGGGCGCGGACGGCTGGCGTCTGGATGTTCCCAATGAGATCGACGATGACACTTTCTGGGCTGAGTTCCGCCATGTCGTTAAGAGCGTCAATCGCGAGGCATATCTGGTCGGCGAGGTCTGGGAGGCCGATCCGCGCTGGGTGGGTGATCACCATTTCGACGGCCTGATGAACTATCCCGTCAGGGAGGCGCTGTTGAAGTTCCTTCAAGGGGCCGATACCACTTGCGATTTTGCCGATGTGGTCGAGGGGTTGCTCGAAGGATACCCGCGCGAAAATGTTTACGCCATGTATGTGCCGCTCGGTTCTCACGATACGGAGCGTTTAATGACCTTGCTTGAGGGGGATATCGAAAAGGTCAAGCTGGCCTTCCTGTTCCAATTCGCTTATCCGGGAGCTCCCGCGGTTTATTATGGAGATGAGATCGGCATGGAGGGCGGCAAGGACCCCGACTGCCGCCGGGCCTTCCCTTGGGATAGGGGTGACGGCAGTGAAGTGCTGCGTTCCTGGGTCAAAAGGCTGATCTCGCTGCGAAAGCGTTTCGCCTGCCTCCGCCGGGGGGACTACCAACAGGTCTTGCTCGATAAGGAACGTTGTGCTTATGCTTTCGCGCGCACTTTGGGGGATGAAGCGGTGCTGGTGGCGATCAACGCCAGCCCTTCGCGGCGTCACTTGCGTCTGCCTGTTAGTTCCCTGGGCTGGGGCGACGGGCGCATTGTGGGGAATCTCTTAGCATCGGAGGAATTCATCGTTTCCGGGGATGAGCTTGTGGTTACGCTTCAACCTTGGAGCGGGATTTGGGTTTAATGAGTCGGATTCTATGAGCGAGGAGGGGGCGGGCTTTTCCTCTGGAGTGAAAAACCATCCCGAAAGGGTGTCAGAAGGCCTAACACCTGATTAAAGTCATTTGTGAAACCACCCAGATGTGGTAAACTATGCCCTTGGTGCCATGGAGTGGATGGTACTTTTTTTGCGCCAACCGTGGAACCGTTTCCACGGCAAGCAGGCGAGTTCCTATGAGCCTGCATCACCACCCCGATGCGCGAAAGGCCGTGATCCCTGAAGGCCTTTCGCCACCCTGATGCATGTGCATCAGGGAAGAGCATTCATCCACGCACCGCTTTAACTTGTAATCGATACTCTTTTTGAGTCATCATTTTTTCTATTCGATCTGGAGGTTAAAAAATGTCCGCTAAGAAATGGGTATACCTGTTCAAAGAAGTTGGACAGGCCGAAGAATACGTCGGAAGCTGGCAGGGGACGCGCGCCCTCCTGGGGGGCAAAGGTGCCAACCTGGGAGAGATGACCCGCATCGGCGTTCCGGTGCCGCCCGGTTTCACCGTTACCACCGAAGCTTGCAATGCTTATCTGCAGGCCGGGGAGCAGTTCCCTGAAGGCCTGTGGGAGCAAGAACTTGAAGCCATGAAAGCCACCGAGAAAGAGACCGGCAAGAGTTTTGGCGATTCCAAGAACCCTCTGTTGGTTTCTTGCCGCTCTGGAGCGGTCTTCTCCATGCCCGGCATGATGGACACCGTGCTCAACATCGGCCTCAATGATGAAGTTGCCGAGAGCATGGTCGAGTTGACCGGTGATGAGCGCTTCGTTTACGATGCCTATCGTCGGTTGGTGCACATGTTTGGTTCTGTGGTGCTCAACATCGAGGATGAGGCCTTCGAAGATCCCCTCGATGAGTACAAAGAGGGTAAAGGCTATCGGCTCGATACTGAGATGACCGCCGAGGACTGGAAGAAACTCACCGATACCTACAAAGCTGTCATCAAAGAGCACATGGGTTTTGATTTCCCGCAAGATCCCTACGAGCAGCTAAAACTGGCTACCGAGGCTGTCTTCAAATCCTGGAACGGCCGTCGGGCGATCAACTACCGCAACGCTGCCGGCATCGCCCATGACCTGGGCACCGGGGTTAATATCCAGACCATGGTCTTCGGCAATATGGACAGCTCCGGTACCGGCGTGGCCTTCACCCGTAATCCCGCCACGGGCGAGAAAGCGATCTACGGTGACTACCTCGAGAACGCTCAGGGCGAGGATGTGGTCGCTGGCATCCGCAACGCGGAAGACATCACCAGCATGCAGGCCACCTTCCCCCAGGCCTATGACGATTTCCTCGATGTATGCGAGAAGCTCGAACAACACTACAAAGAGATGCAGGATGTCGAGTTCACCGTCGAGCATGAGAAGCTGTGGATGTTGCAGACCCGCGACGGCAAGCGCACGGCTAAGGCCACGGTGACCATCGCTGTGGACATGGCCAACGAAGGATTGATCACCCAAGAAGAAGCTGTCAGGCGCGTCACCCCTGAACAGGTCGACACGCTGCTGCACCCTCAATTTGTTGAAGAAGCCAAGAAAAACGCCCAGGAGGCAGGCTCGTTCTTGGTCAGTGGTGTCAACGCCTCCCCAGGCGCGGCCGTGGGCCGAGTCTATTTTGATGCCGACACCGCCGAAGAAAAGGCCAAGGAAGAGGGCCAGGATGTCATCATGGTGCGCCCCTTCACCAAGCCCGACGACGTGCACGGTATGCTGGCCTCCAAGGGCATCCTGACCACCGAGGGTGGCGCCACCTCCCATGCTGCCGTGGTCGCTCGTCAGTTTGGTATCCCCTGTGTGGTGGGCGCCTCCGATGCCCGCATCAACCTGGAAGCCCGCACCCTAACGGTTGGCGATCTGGTTGTCAAAGAGGGCGATTGGATTTCGGTGGACGGTACCAGTGGCGAATCCTTTGTTGGACAGATTGATACTATATCCCCCAGCCTGGAGGAGCAAACTGACCTTTTAGAGTTGCTCGACTGGGCCGATGAGATCGCTGCCGCCGAGGGCGTCCGTGACTTCCCGGAGGGCTGGCCCACGCGTGGTCTGCAAGTTTGGGCCAATGCCGACTACCCCGAAGACGCCCGCCGGGCGCGCTCTTATGGAGCCCAGGGTATCGGCCTGTGCCGCACCGAGCACATGTTCTTCGAGCCTGAGCGCCTGCCCATCGTGCAGGATATGATCTTGGCAGGGGATGATGTCGAAACCCGCCAGGCTGCGCTCGATAAACTGCTGCCTTACCAACGCCAGGATTTCGATGGCCTGTTCGAGGCCATGACTGGCCTGCCCGTGATCATCCGCCTGATCGATCCGCCCCTGCATGAGTTCATGCCTGATGAGCGCGAGCTGCTTGAGGCGGTCATCGAAGCGCGCGTCAAGGGAGAAACCCTCCCCGAAAAGGAATCTCTGCTTGAAGATATCGAAGCCCTGCACGAGAGCAACCCCATGATGGGGCTGCGTGGTGTGCGCCTCAGCGTGATGATGCCCGAGATCGTCTCCATGCAGGTGCGTGCCATCTTCGAAGCGGCGGCCGACGTCAAGCTGCGCGGCTTTGAGCCTAAACCCGAGGTGATGATTCCGCTGACCGGCCACGTCAACGAGCTGCACTTCATTCAGCCCAAGCTGGAAGAGATCGCTGCCGAGGTGATGAAGGAGAAAGGCGTCGAGTTCGAGTATAAGTTCGGCACCATGATCGAAATCCCCCGCGCTGGTCTGACTGCCGACCAGGTTGCCGAGACGGCTGAGTTCTTCTCCTTTGGCACCAATGACCTGACTCAGTTCACCTTTGGCTACAGCCGCGACGATGCTGAGCGCAACTTCCTGGTCAAATATGTCGAAGACGGCATCCTGGAGATGAACCCCTTCCAGACCATCGACCGGGATGGCGTCGGCCAGTTGATGAAGCTGACTGTCGAGAAGGGCCGTGCTACTCGCGCTGATCTGGAATGCGGTATTTGTGGCGAACACGGAGGTGACCCCAATTCCATCGAGTGGTGCCACCTGATCGGTTTGAACTACGTTTCCTGTTCCCCCTTCCGCGTCCCCATCGCCAGATTGGCTGCTGCCCACGCAGCCCTGGCCTAATAAGGTAGCATAAACTTGAGAAAGAGCACCCTGCTTGCGAGTAGGGTGCTCTTTTTTAACGCTTTAGCGGGTTGAGGGCGGGACGCCCGAAACAGAAAACCACCGGCTTAGCCGGTGGAAGAAAAGGGCTTATAGAACGGAAATCACTCCGGTAGAATGGCAGAGTTCAAGCCACCAAAAAACCAAAAGGAGTGATTTCCATGGCAAAAAGTCTAGCACATACGAAGTGGATGTGTAAATACCATATCGTGTTCACACCAAAGTATAGGCGAAAGATCATCTACAACAAGTATAAAGAAAGCATAGTGGAGATAATCAAAGATTTATGCAAGTGGAAGGGGGTGGAAATTATCGAAGGGAAAGCGATGGTGGATCATATCCATCTGCTGGTGTCGATACCGCCGAAATACAGTGTATCGAGTTTCATGGGGTATCTGAAAGGGAAGAGCGCAATGATGATCTTTGATCGGCATGCGAATCTGAAATACAAGTTTGGGAACCGGCACTTTTGGTCGCGGGGTTATTATGTGAGCACGGTGGGGTTGAATGAAGCGACGATAGCGAAGTACGTGAGAGAACAGGAGAAGCATGATCAGATGATGGATCGGATCAGCATAAAAGAGGCGGAAGACCCCTTTAGGGGTAGCTAGGTAATCAGTGCACCAGGCTTGAACGAAGTGAAAGCAGCACCTTGAGGTGCTGCAAGTGACAGGCCCTTATAGGGCCTGAGCAAGCCGCCCGCTATGCGGGCGGTCTTGACTGCCCTACATTTTCTACTTGAACACGCTGGGGCGTGATGTTATCATCTGCGTTTGTAAAAATGCTCACCAATCTTTCGCTCGGCGCGCGCATCGCGCTCTTTATTCTCATCCTCACTTTGACGACAATCTCCTGTGTCGTTGCTGGGTTTGTCATATATCGCTTTGTGCTCCAACCCTCTTCCCCTGCGGTTATCCCAACCCAAGAGGTCCTCGACGACGCAGCCCCCCCACTGAATCTGGGCACCACCATAAGCGCTCCCGGCATCCCCGACTTGGCCGCGAGCAGCGATTCGGGCACATCGAATACGGACAATATCACCAACAATAACATCCCCCAGTTTACTGGCCTGTGCAGAAACGGCGATAATATCAGCCTGAGCAGCAGCTTAGCTGGGGTTTTAGATCACGCACAGACGATTTGTTCGGGCAGCAATTACACCATCACCCTGAGGAGTGCACTGGGCGATGGTTTTCACAGCATCAGCGCCACAGCGACCGATCCCACCGGGAACACCAGCATTCCCTCAAAGGCTCTGAACGTGACGATCGATACAGTCCCTCCCGTGGCCCCAAGCGCCCCCGATCTCGTCGGGGCCAGTGATACGGGCAGCTCCAACACGGACAACATCACCAGTGATATCACCCCCCAATTCACAGGGACATGCACCCCGGGAGACACAATCACTATCCATAGCTCGGTGGATGGCGACCAAATCCCTTCGCAGATCTGTTCTGCGGGGAGCTACGACATAACCTTGACCAGCAATCTGAGTGAGGTGACGCACTCGATCTCTGCCGTAGCAACGGATGCGGCGGGGAATTCGAGCACATCTCAGCCTGTGGTTGTGATCGTTGAGACAGTCGCACCCAATGCGCCCGGCGCTCCTGACCTGGCAGAGGGGAGCGATACAGGCATCTCCAATGTGGACAATATCACCAATGACACCACTCCCCAGTTCACCGGGATATGCAACACAGGAGATATCATCTCGATCCATAGCTCATCCGATGGTAATCTGCTCCCCGAAGTGACCTGCGCGGAGGGCCGCTATGATATTACCCTGACCAGTACCCTGAGCGAGGTATCCCATTCGATCACGGCCAGGGCTCGAGATAACGCTGGAAATACGAGCAGTTCTTTGGGCTTGATCGTAATTGTGGATACTACCCCTCCGCCTGCACCGGGCGTACCTGATCTGGCAGAAGTTAGCGATACTGGAAGTTCCAACTCCGACAATATCACCAGCAATAAAAACCCAAAATTCACCGGGACGTGTACACACGGGGACACGCTTATGCTTCACAGTTCGATTCTTGGAAATCTGACCCCAGTTGGGGACTGTATTTCTGGTTCCTTTGAAATTACGCTCTCGAGTCAGCTCAGCGATGGCACTCACACCATTACGGCGACAGAGACTGATATCGCCGGCAACGTCAGTCCGGTTTCCGGAGGGCTGAACGTAACCGTGGACACGTCCGAGCCCTCTGCGCCTGGCACCCCAAATCTGACTGCGGGCAGCGATTCAGGCCGCTCCAACTCAGATGACATTACGAATGACACCAATCCCCGTTTTACTGGAACTTGTTCGGACGGTGACAGAATCAGCCTGACGAGCAGCGCTGGTGGCATTCTAAGCCCCTCCAATATGGCCTGTTCGGGGGGTAATTATGATATCGTTGTCAGCAGCTTGCTTGGTGAAGTCGTGCACAGCATTTATGCCCAAGCCACAGATACCGCGGGCAACACCGGCCCAGCCTCTGCCAGCCTAAGCGTGACGATTGATACCCTGGCCCCCTCCGCGCCCGGAACGCCCGATCTGGCCCCTGGCAGCGATACGGGAAGTTCTGACTCTGATAATATCACCGACGATAACACCCCCCAGTTTACCGGGACGTGTGCTAGTGGAGATGAAATCAACCTGATCAGTAGTGTAGATGGGGTTTTAAGCCCCTCGGATGCCATTTGTTCTGGGGATAGTTATGATATCACCGTGACCAGTCCGCTGAGCAATGGAACTCACAGCATCACTGCGATAGCCATAGATACGGCTGGGAACGTCTCTTCTGAGTCTGGCGGTTTGAGTGTGACGATTGAAGCTGCTCCATCGGCGCCCGGAGCGCCTGATCTGGCCGCGGGCAGTGATACGGGAAGTTCTGACTCTGATAACATCACCAGGGCGACCTCTCCACAATTCACTGGCACCTGTTCGGATGGTCGTAAGATCAATTTGAGCAGCAGTGTCGATGGCGCTTTGAACCCCTCCGATACGGTCTGTTCGGGGGGAAGTTATGACATCACGCTCACCAGCACGCTTACG
Source organism: Anaerolineales bacterium (assembly GCA_028278545.1). Classification (GTDB taxonomy): domain Bacteria; phylum Chloroflexota; class Anaerolineae; order Anaerolineales; family UBA11858; genus NIOZ-UU35. The sequence continues at coordinate 118,714 of JANQED010000018.1, read as the reverse complement.
GAGGCTACCCACAACATCACGGCTACGGCAACCGACGCAGGGGGGCTCACCAGTCCAGCTTCTGGGGCTTTGAGTGTGGTGGTAGATGCAACTGCACCTGCCGTGCCAGGGGAACCGGACTTGGCCGCGAGTAGCGATACAGGCAGTTCCAACACCGACGACACCACGGGCGACACGACACCGCAGTTCACTGGCTCCTGCGAGACGGATGCTGCGGTGACCCTTGCTAGCTCAGTCGATGGTGATTTATCGCCCAGCGGCACTTGCAGCGGCGGTGCCTACGATATCAACCTCACCAGCGTGTTGAGTGAAAGTGTTCATGACATCACGGCTGTCCAGGTTGATGTTGCCGGGAATTCCAGCGGCAGTTCTTCTGCATTGAGCGTAAGCATCGTGATCCCCACGCTGACAATTAGTGTTTCCGGCAATGTGGGTTCCGATGCCGTGACTTCCACGGGTGGTTCTCCCGTGGATGGGCCGATTGATTGTCCGGCCACGCGCTGCGATGTGGATTTCTTGTTGGATGACAATGTGCCCCTGAACGTCAATGTGGATGCTTCTTCCAGCTTCGTGGGCTGGGGTGGTGACTGTTCCGCCTTTGGGACCAGCCTGACCGGGGATTTGACCATGGATGCCGATAAGACCTGTTCGGCCACCTTTGCCATGACTGAGGCTGAAATGGACGTCGAAGGGAATGCCACATCCATCGCGGATGGTGACGATACCCCCGACTCGGCGGATCATACCGATTTTGGCGACGTCAGTGTGGGTAGCACCTTTGATCGCACGTTTACCATTCAAAATGAGGGCAGCGGAACGCTGAATTTTACGGATTTCCCTGACGCGGTAACCTTGTCTGGATCGAGCGATTATTCCGTTCAAGCCCAGCCTGGCAGCGGTTTGATTGCCTCTGGCGCTGCCGATTTGACCTTTGTGGTGCGTTGTTCCCCCACGGGTGCCGGAGCGCGCACTGCGACCGTATCGATTGCCAACAATGATTCCGACGAGAATCCTTATAATTTCGACCTCTCCTGTAGCGGCATCGCGCCAGAGATCGACGTTCAACGACCGGTGGCGACCTCCATCGCCGATGGGGGTGCGGATGACCTCGGCGATCAATCAACGGGCGATGTCAATCTTCAATACACCCTGGATAACTCCGCTGGCACAGATCAGCTTAGCGTCAGCGATGTCACGGCTGATAATCTAAGCAATGTCAGCAACTTTGAATTGAGTTCGGCTACGCCCATTACTGTAGCTGCCGGGGAGACGGCCACCTTTGAGATTTCCTTCGATGTTGATGCCGCGGGGGCTTTCAGTCTGGAAATCGATATCCTCAACAATGACAGTGACGAGAACCCCTATGATATTCTGATCACTGGGACTGGCGCCACGATCTCCGAGATGAATGTATTAGGCAACGATAAAATTATTTTCAGCGGCGATACGACTCCCGACACGGGCGATCATACTGATTTCGGCGATGTGGATGCCGATGGAGCTACGGTCACACGCACTTTCATCATTCAAAACCCCGGCACGGCCGATCTTACCTTGCCTGATACGCCAATCGTCACCATCGGGGGGGTACGTGCCGCAGATTTCACCCTCGCAGCGGATGCCACCACCCCTGTAGCCGCGGGTGGGCAGACCAGCTTCAAGATCATCTTCAACCCCAGTGATACCGGGTTGAGACAGGCCACAATCAGTATTGCCAACAATGATGGGGATGAAAACCCCTACACCTTCGACATCCAGGGCACTGGCACTGATCCTGCCCCCGAGATGGACGTGCTGGGCAACGGCGTTTCCATTCCTTCTGGGGATGCCTCACCAGATGCAGCCGATCACACCGATTTTGGCGATGTGGATGTGGACGGCGGTTCGGTGACTCTTACCTTCACAATCAGAAATACTGGTAGTGTGAACCTGAATCTAACGGATATCCCCATAGTGACGGTCGCCGGCGATCATGCGGCTGACTTTGCGCTGACAGTGGATGCAACCACTCCTGTGTCCAGCGGTGGTGGAGAGACCACCTTCCAAATTACCTTCGACCCCAGCGACACAGGTCTGCGTGAGGCCACCATCAGCATTGCTAACGATGATGGTGACGAGAATCCGTATACATTCTCGATTCAGGGCACGGGCGTGACCCCCTGACAATGCGTGTTGCTCTATAAGTCGATGATCTGCTGTGGGGTTTCCGGACTGCAGGTGGTCACCTTACATAAAAAGCGCGCATTAATAGACAACTTGATCTTGGAACTGCGACCCATCAGGCACTACTCGCTCGCGCAGAGCGATCACATTCTCTAAGCGAACGTTATCCCCAATCGTACAACCCTTTTCGATATAAACTTCCGGCCCAATGATGCAATTGGCTCCCAAAGAGACACCGGCCTCGATGTGATAAGGGGGGATGAACTTCACTTCTGGCGAGATATTGCGCTGATCTGCCTCGATGAGTGAGTAGTCGGGCGTGAAGTAGAGCTTATTGATTGCCAGCAGGTCAGCGGGCGTGGTGAGGTCGATGCGCCTGCTGATCTGCGCCCCGCGGACTTTGCCTGTCCGCTGAATCAGCATCTGGATGGCGGGCTGCAGTTCGTATTCGCCGCGCGGCGACGGCTTCAGTTCCGACAGGTAATCTAACAGCTCGTTTGAGAAGCAATACAAAGGCACGCTGCCGATATTTGAGGGGGCTTCTTCTAAGGATGGTTTTTCGACGATCTTCGTGATCCATTGACCATCAAACTTGACGACCCCCATCCGGACTATTTTCTCTGGCCTCACGCGCAGGAGTGACAGCAGGCCGTTTGGGCAGGGTTCGTTTTCCCAAACCTGGATCAGCCTCCTGATGTCTCCTTCGGGCACCAGATTATCACAAGACGACAGCATGAAATCGCGTTTGATGTGAGGGGCGGCTTGGAGCAATGCGTGGCCCATACCCAGAGGCTCGCTTTGAACGACGAATGTGAGATCAGCGTTTACTTGTGACCGGTGCCGGAAGTGGTCGAAGATCTCCTCATCGTCAGGACTGACGACCAAGATGAACTCTCGCAAACCGTTGGCGACCAATTTGTCCATGACGCGCTCGACGATTGGTTTGCCCAGGATGGGTGCCATGGCTTTTGTGCGCGTGGCAGTGATCGGGTGCAGGCGTTTGCCTCTCCCTGCCGCTAAGATAACTGCTTGCATAGATGATTTCCTGAGTGATCCGTCACCGGCTTTTCTCAATGATCAGGCCATGTCGAGAAATATTCAGACGGTATATTTGGGCATCCGTCAGTCCGGCTTCGTCCGTAGTACGACGCCAGGCTTCGATGAGTTTTTCTTCCTCACCGGGCCGGGTGAGTGCGAAGACCGAACCACCACTGCCTGCACCGGTTAACTTCGCACCCAGCGCGCCGTTTTCCCGCGCGCTGTCGATCAGCAGGTTATTCGCCCAGCCAGCCCCGTCTTCGAAACCGCAGTAGGTCATCATTTCATCGACGAGCAGGTGATTCTGGTTCATCAAAGCGCCAAAGGTAGCCCAGTCTTTTTGAAGCAGCGCGATTTTACCCTTCCAGGCGGTCTCCCAGGCACCCTGCATGAAGCACACCATCGGAGGAGGGTCTCCACCTTTGACCAACCAGGCTTTGTGCTCCTCTAAATAGCGCGGGCGCATCCTCCCATGCACATCTCCCGAATCGTGTTTGACTCCGCTGGAGATGATCACCAGCGGTATCTCATCTACCCAGGGGTCTAGGCGTTCATAGGTGGCATAGGGCTCCTCATGAAGGTGTTTTTGGTGGAGCTTGCCGCGATAATCCAGGTAGGCGATGCCGCCGAACAGAGGGACGTAACGATCGGCATATCCGGCGGTGATACCAAGTTCTTTGGCCTCCACGCGTTGGGTCAGTTCTGAAAGCACATAGTCGTTGTGAAAATCCGGGTCAAGCTCATATTGTGACCGCAACCCGGCCAGGGTCAAAAGCACCAACAACGACGAGCCGCCTAAGCCGCTCTGGCGGGGGACATGAGACCAGACAGCGAGGTGGAAGCCCTGCATTTTGACTTTATCTTGAAATTCTGGACTGTGCCGATAAAGGCGGTTTATCGCCCCTTTGATCAGATCGAGCGAGCCATCATAGGGAAGAGGAATCTGTTTGGGTTCGAATATCAGCTTTTCGGTGGATCGAAGGTCATCCTGGTCAGGTTGGAGTTGCTCAAGGACGATCTGTTTATGCTCTTCGAGGCGCGCTTCCGCATAGATATCCACCGCAGCAGTGATCGTGGCGAAGTCGCCTTCGGTGGCATCACTGGGATTGCCGAGGATGTTGACGCGGGCAGGGATACTGAGATGGTAAGCCATTAACTGAGATTGTACTCTGTTTGGGAAGGGCCTTACAAGAACAATGCGATGCGGTGTGGGCATCGCATTGTTCTTTTGACGTGATCTTCGAATTCAGGCTGCGGCTTTGGTCAGGGTTCGCTCTGCAAATGCATATCCCTGCTCCATGGCCTCGAAGTTCATGGGGAGCGTTCGGCGGTGACGCTCGGGGATATGTGCCGCCAGGGCTTGTTTGATCACTTCTAAAGGCAGAACGGGAGCCAGCCTCAGCATGCCGCCGAGCATCACCATATTCGCCATCCTGGCGAGGCCAATTTCTTCGGCGATCTCATTGGCGGGGATGTAGAGGTGTTCCAGGTCGTCCCGCTCCAGGCCGCGGTTGACCAATGACGAGTTAGCCACCAAAGCGCCGCCTGGCTTGGTGAGCTTTTCATATTTGTCCAGGGAGGGCAGGTTGAGCACCAGAGACACATCGGGGTTGCGCACCAAAGGGGAGCCGATCTCGTCGTCCGAGATCATCACGGTGCAGTGGGCGGTGCCGCCGCGCATTTCTGGGCCGTAAGAAGGGATCCAGGTAACGTTCTGCCCGTTATCTAAAGCCGCGTAAGCCAGGACTTGCCCCGCAAATAGGGTCCCCTGTCCGCCGAAGCCGGAGATGATAATGCTAGTTTCTTCCATGTTCCTCTCCTTAAACCCTCAAACCAGCCAGTTCGGGACGGACCTTGTAGTCTCCTAGTGGGAAGACGGGGATCATGCTTTCGGCGATGAATTTCAGGGCTTCATCTGGGGCGACTTTCCAGTTCGTCGGACAGGAGGAAAGCAACTCGACCATTGAGAAGCCCAAACCCCGCTCCTGAGTCTCTATGGCCATGCGGATGGCCTTCTTAGATTGGCGGATGTGCTTGGCGTCGTGCAGGCTGCGCCGCACAATATATCCTGCACCGTCCATGGTTGCCAACATCTCCGACATGCGTATGGGAAAACCGGTCAGTTCCACATCGCGCCCGAAGGGGGATGAAGTGGTTTTCATCCCCGGCAGGGTTGTGGGAGCCATCTGGCCCCCGGTCATGCCGAATATGGCGTTGTTGATGAAGATCACGCTGATGTTTTCTCCCCTGGCGGCGGCGTGCATGATCTCTGCCATGCCGATTGAAGCCAGGTCGCCATCACCCTGGTAGGTGAAGATCGTTTTTTGGGGCAGCACGCGTTTGATCCCTGTTGCCATGGCCGGGGCGCGGCCGTGGGCCGCCTCGACGAAGTCCATGTTGAAGTATTTATAAGCGAACACTGAGCAGCCCACCGGAGCTACGCCGATGGTTTTCTCGCGCAGCCCCATCTCGTCGATGACTTCGGCTACCAGACGATGAGCGACACCATGCGTACAGCCTGGGCAGTAGTGGGTAGTCACGTCGGTGAAGGATTCAGGGCGTTTAAAAACGACTTTGGTTTCAGGTGTTGTTGGTGCAACCATTATCTGCCCTCCTCAACAATCTTCTCAAGGCGGGAAATCCATTCTGCGCGAGCATCGCCATTAATGGGGGCTTTGTTATCCGCAACTCGACGAATTTCGTCCAAGATCTCATCGGGGAAGGGGGTCATGCCGCCCAGGCGACCATAAAACTCGACCGGAACGCGCCCTTGAACGATGGCGGCGACATCATCGAGCATCATCCCAGTGTTCATTTCAACCACCAGGATACGCTTAACACGCTTGGAAATCTCTTCGATTTGCTTTTTAGGGAAGGGCGCCAGCGTGATCGGGCGGAAGAGACCCACTTTGACCCCTTCTTCTCGGGCGGCGCGGATGGCCGATGAGGCTACCCGGCCGGCAGTTCCGAAACCGATCACGGCAAACTCGGCATCCTCCATCAAATATTCGCTGTAGCGGATCTCGTTTTTCTCGATTTCCATCCAGCGTTTGACTAAACGGATATTGGTGACTTCCTCGTCGGCGGGGTCGATGTAGATCGAGGAGAGGAAGTTGGGCTGGCGTCCCTCGGCGCCGGTAACCGCCCAGCTTGGGGGGTCTTTTGGCAGTTCTCGCATGGGAGGCAGTTCGGCAGGCTCCATCATCTGCCCCATGTTGCCATCCACGATCACATGCACGATGTTGCGGTATTTATCTGCCAGGTCGAAGGCCAGGGAGATATAATCAATCGCCTCCTGCACGCTAGCTGGTGCCAGCACGATGGGGAAATAGTCACCGTGACCTCCCCCTTTGACCATTTGATGGTAGTCCCCTTGGGAGGGAGCGATGTTGCCCAGTCCAGGCCCGCCGCGCATCACGTTCACGATGACCGCGGGCACTTCTGTTCCGGCGATGTAGGAGATGCCCTCCATCATCAAGCTGACGCCGGGGCTGGAAGAGGCTGTCATCACGCGCTTGCCTGTGCAGGCGCCTCCATAAACCATATTGATCGCGGCGACTTCACTCTCCGCCTGTACAAAAGCTCGGCCAAGCTGGGGCATACGCTTGGCCATGTATTCTAAGAATTCCGTTGATGGGGTAATCGGGTAGCCATAAAAGCCTTCACATCCTGCTCGTATGGCCGCTTCAGCGAAGGCTTCGTTTCCTTTGAGTAATTCTTTTGCCACGGTATGCTACCTCCTAGGCAGATGCAGGGGCTTTTTTGGTGTGGACGGGTACTTCACGGTAGACGGTGATCGCCGCGTCTGGGCAAATAATCGCGCAAAGGGCACATCCCGTACACCCCTCGGCAATCAGATGGGCTGGATGATAGCCTTTGGGGGTCAGGCGCTCCATATCCAGCGCGATCACGTCTTGTGGACAGGCGCTGATACACAATGCACATCCCTTGCAATGCAGATCGTCTACCTCGATCCAACCTTTTGCGGGCATGTAGATACTCCTTTGATAAATGGCCCTTAATTAATGTGGTTTTACACGCTAATTATTACTATTTTTGTCCGTTTTGCGTAGTGAAACCTGTCATTGGGATGCCAAACAAATGTACTGATCATCAGGAATGGATATTGCAACTACCGTAGCTGATCGAATATCGCTGTAATGCTGGCGAAAACAAGACACTGGATAGAAAAAACCTACCCAGACCGTGATTGACGCTGTAGGAGACACCTTGGAGAAAATACTTATCATTGAGGATAACCATCATATCGCTGATTTCTTGGCAGATCAAGTCTTGCCCTATTTAGGCTATCAGGCGATCACGGCCTATTCTGGGGAAGATGCGTTGGAGATCCTCAAGAATCAACACCAACATCTGAGTCTGGTTATCCTCGATTGGCAGCTCCCCGATATGACCGGTCGTGACATCCTCAAAACGATGAGGGACTCGAACTACGCATTGCCTGCGATCATTCTAACAGGTGAGGGTTCGGAAGAGATTGCCATTAACGCCCTGCGCTTGGGGGTAGAGGATTACCTCATCAAACCAGTCAATGCTGACACCCTTGGAGAAGCGATCGATCAGGCTTTGGAGAAGTGGTATCAGCGCCATCAGAACACAGCCCTCACGAATCGTCTGAAGGGCCAGTTGAGTCGCTTGTCGGCGTTGTCGAAGATAGGCCGCTACATAACATCGGCTTTGTCATTAGATGAAGTGTTGCGGCGTGTGATCGATTCAGCTACCGAGTTAGTCCAGGCGGACCAGGGATCGCTTGCTCTGATAGAACGCCCAGGCGAGCAACTTTATTTGAGAGCCATGAAGATGAGTTCTCGGACCCAGATCGAGCATTTGCGCGTCTTCATCGCCATCCCTCAATTCAGCCAGGTGCTGGTCAGCAAGAAGCCTTACCAGGGAATTGTCTGTGGAGATTCCAACCTGCGCAGCAAAATCTATTTACCGATCTTCATGGAGGGGGAGGCCCGTGGAGTGCTGTCGGTTTCTCGTCCCGGAACCAGGGAATTCGATGATGAAGAGGAGGACAAGCTGGTCTCCCTTACCGACTACGCCGCCATCGCTATTGCCAATGCCATCGAATTCGAGCGCACCCAAAATGATGATTTTGGCAAGGAACAGTTCTCAGACTTGCAAAAGGCCATTCAACGGGGTGAATTCATTCTCCACTATCAGCCCATTGTTTCTTTCAAAAATAAGGGGTTGATTGGCTTTGAAGCGCTCATCAGGTGGCTTCACCCTGAAAAGGGGGTTTTGCTGCCCGACGACTTTATTCCCTCGGCTGAGAAAAATGGTCTCATCTTCGATATCGACCGCTGGGTAATGCAAAAGGCTTGTCAGCAGCTTGGCGAGTGGCAAAAGGCCTCTATTGCCGCCCCCAATTTAAGTGTAAATGTCAATATCAGTCCCGACCATCTCTGTGAGGCGGGCTTCTTGGAATATGTCGAAGAGATATTTGGTAATGGCAGTCTACCGCCTTCGAGTTTGAAGATCGAGATTACCGAAAGATCGGTTGTCGAACGGACCGATTTAGCAGTCAATTTGATCAATGAGCTGCTGGAGCTGGGCATTCAGGTTATGATTGACGATTTTGGCAGCAGGTACTCCTCTCTGGGCTATTTATCTGATTTTCCTTTGGAAATTTTGAAGATCGACCGTTCATTCATCCAGGGTATCCATGGAGATAATCGCCGCAGGGAAATCCTCAATGCCATAGTAGCGTTGACGGATCGCTTGAACGTCAGCGTGGTAGCGGAGGGTATTGAGACCCAAACGCAGCTCAACTACCTAAAGAACTTGGGCTGTGCCTATGGACAGGGATTTCTGTTTGCCAAACCATTGCCTGCCGATGATGTCCCGGCTTGGTTGAAAACCCATAAATCTCAGATCGATGCCTATATGTAGCTGTCTGAATTCTGGTTGACAGCCCGATATATCCCCTGTATAATACTGCCGCCCCAGTGGCTTTGCCCTGGGGCGAGTGTGTGTATTGAAATCGTGACTGCTACCGGAGTTTCTCCCAGGACAGTCACCCTAAAAAACACCCCCAAACTTCCTCGTACCTCGGCGGTTATACCTCTCGCAAAAGAGCCTCGCGGGGCGTGCGGTGTGAAGTGAAGGTTGGAGGCAAATCTATGTCATACGCGATTTTTGAAAATGGCGGCAAGCAGTATAAAGCCGTCGCCGGTGACACGGTCGATATCGACCGTACACCTGTTGAGGAAGGCGCAAAGATCGAATTCGATCAGGTGCTCTTGGTTTCCGACGATGGAAAGGTTCAGGTAGGCACTCCCACGGTGGGCGGGGCTAAAGTTCAAGGCACTGTCGAGGAGCATTTCAAAGCCAAGAAAGTCATCGTCTTCAAGTACATTCCACGCAAACGTTATCGCCGTACTCAAGGCCATCGTCAGCAGTACACCCGGGTGCGGATCGATAAGATTGTGAAGAAATAGGGAGTAGGGTTATGGCACACAAAAAAGGTGGCGGCTCATCCCGCAACGGACGAGATAGTGAATCTAAACGCCTGGGCGTCAAGAAATTCGGTGGCGAGTACGTTCGCTCCGGCAATATCTTGGTTCGCCAGCGTGGTACAAAGATCAAACCCGGACGCAATGTTGGTTTGGGTAGGGACCACACCATCTTTGCAACCGTTGATGGCTTTGTCTTGTTCGAGACCATCCGCGGAGGGCGCAAACGCGTCAGCGTTGAAGTTGCTCAATAGAGGATTAATGGTATGAAGAAAGATATTCATCCCACGTATTACCCAGATGCCGTTGTTACCTGTGCATGTGGCAACACTTGGACGACCGGCTCCACAAAGACCGAGATACGTACGGATATCTGCTCCAAGTGCCACCCTTTCTACACGGGTGAGCAGCGCATCGTTGACACCGAGGGTCAGGTGGATCGCTTCATGAAGAAACTTCAGGCGCGTGAAACCTATTTGGCTGATCAGCAGGCCCAGGAAGACGAGCGTTTATCTCCAACCAGGCCGATCACCGACCTGGAGTTAGGCGCGCGGGTCGAAAAAACCCTTGCGGAAGCAGGCATCACCGAGGTTGGTCATGCCCTCGCCAAGCTGGAATTGGGCGAAGCGGCCATCCTTGAGATCAAAGGATTTGGGCGCAAATCCCTGGCGGACCTTAAGAAAAGTCTCCGCCGGTTGGGGTACGAGCTGCCCGAGGCTGCCCAGGCTATTTCTGTCTAGAACTACCCGCTAAGTCGATTTTGAAGTAAACTTAACTGGCAGATACGAAAGTGTCTGCCTTTTTGTTTTTTGGGTGCAGATCGCCGCAGGCGAGCCTTTGGGTTCACGGATGAGCGGGGTAAATATATGATCCCTCTGGTCTGCGTCGAACGTATTAGAGGAGAATATGAAGCAACACACTGGATCACTGGAAATTATCACCGGTTCTATGTTTTGCGGTAAGACAGAGGAACTCATCCGCCGCTTGCGTAGGGCCAGCATCGCCAGGCAGCAGATACAAGTCTTCAAGCCTGCCATCGATGACCGTTACACAGAAGAGAAAGTTGCTTCTCACAACGGCATGGTGTTTGATGCCATCCCGGTCAGGCAAGCCGCTGAAATTCTCGACAACTTGCACACGGAAACCACAGTGGCGGCCTTCGATGAAACCCAATTCTTCAGCGATGAGATCATCGCTATCGTTCAAGACCTGGCTGAGCGAGGCATACGTGTCATTGTTGCTGGTCTGGATATGGATTTCCGCGGTGAGCCGTTTGGCCCTATGCCGATGTTGATGTCCAAAGCGGAGCGCGTGGATAAATTGCACGCCATCTGCATGGTTTGTGGTGAACTGGCTTCCCGCACCCAGCGTCTGATAGATGGCTCCCCGGCGCGTTATGATGATCCGGTGGTGATTGTGGGCGCTGATGAGATGTACGAGGCGCGCTGCCGTCAGCATCACCAGGTGCCGCGTTGATTGATGAGGCGGGATGACCATGCTTGATTATCGAGAATTTCTACAAGAGACCCTCATCGACGAAGACACTCTGCAGGAGCGCATTGCTGCTCTGGGAGCAGAGATCAGCCGTGAATACCAGGATAAAAGCCTGCACCTAGTCTGTATCCTGCGGGGTGGCATCATGTTCCTCACTGATCTGATGCGCCAAATTTCCATCCCCCACACCATTGATTTCATGGCGATCTCTTCCTACGGCGCTGGCGCCCGGCAGTCCAGCGGTCAGGTTCGTCTGACCATGGATCTCAAAGATGACATTGGTGGGCGGGACGTCTTGCTTGTCGAGGACATCGTCGACAGTGGTCATACCCTGGCATCGGTGTTGGAATTGCTCACCCTGCGTAAGCCGGCCAGCCTCAAAGTCTGCACGCTTCTCGATAAAGCAGAGCGGCGTGAGGTGGATGTCCCCATAGATTTTTGTGGATTCGTCATCCCCGACGCTTTTGTTTTTGGGTACGGCCTTGACCTGGATGAGTATTATCGTGACCTGCCCTTTATTGGGATCGTCAACCCGGAGCGATTCCAGCCCCCTGAGTAGGGTGGAACGGTGGTGGAATTTGGGAGGGGTCCTGTTCCCCAAAGCGATGACCTGATCCCGTACGCGGGCCGTTGGGTTGCCTACCTGGGAAGTCAGGTTGTCGCTCAGGGCGGTATGCCCCAGCAGGTTCTTCGTATAGCCGGGTCCGCTCGCTATAAAGAAACCCCTGAGGTCTTCTACGTGCCAACAGATACCCCGTTAGATTTTTCGCCCTTCCTTGAGCGTATCCGCCGCGCGCTGCCCGCTCATCCGCCGGTTTATCTGGTTGGTGGGGCAGTCCGCGACGCGCTGCTTTCCCAACAGAGCCATGATTTTGATTTTGTCTTGGGTGGCGATGCCCTTCAAGTGGCCCGCCGCGTGGCCGACAGGATTGGCGCGGCGTATTTCCCTCTGGATGTCGAGCGCGCCACGGCCAGGGTCATCTATACCGGCGAGAGCGGGGAGAGGGTCATCCTGGATTTCGCCGCGCTGCGCGGTCCCGATCTAGAAGCCGATTTGAAAGACCGCGATTTCACCATCAACGCCATAGCTGTGGATGTAAATGATCCCCAGGCCTTACTCGACCCTTTAGGAGGCCTTGCCGACTTGCGCACCCGCACTTTGCGCACCTGTTCTCCGGAGTCTTTCAGAAGTGACCCTGTGCGGATACTGCGGGCTGTGCGCATAGCCGCAACATATAACTTGTCTATTCAACCCAAAACCCGCGAGCAAATGCGCGGATCAGCCCACCTGATCGAAACGGTCTCGGCTGAGCGCCTTAGAGATGAAGTTTTGAACATTTTGGGAGCGCCGCGGGTGAGGGCCTCCATACAGGCTTTGGACTTGTTGGGGGCCTTAGAGCCAGTATTGCCGGAGTTAGCCTCATTGAAGGGGGTCGAACAATCGCCTCCACACACCCTGGATGCCTGGAATCACTCCCTGGATACGCTGAACCAATTGGAGCGCTTGCTGCATGTCCTGGGCCCTGTGCACGACCCCGATGCCTCAGAAAGCCTGTTCATGGGCCTGGCAGTTCTGCGTTTAGGCCGCTATCGTGAGCAGATAAGCGAGTTGTTGGAGAGCGATCTTGTTACAGACCGGAAATTGCGCTCCCTGTTATTCTTGGCCGCCCTCTATCACGATATTGGCAAGCCCAAGTGCCAAAGACAACCGAACGGTACGGGTCGTATTCAATTTCTGGAACACGAACGTGTTGGCGCGCTGATTGCTGCCGAACGCGGGCGTGCTTTGCACTTGAGTAATGTAGAGGTGCATTGGCTCGAGACCGTTGTTGAGCATCATATGCGGCCAACCTGGCTGGCGCGTGAACCTCAGGGCCCTGGCTCGCGGGCTATCTATCGCTTCTTTCGCGATACGGCGCAGGCTGGCGTGGTGGTTTGTTTGCTTTCGCTGGCTGACCTGTTAGCGACTTATGGCGCGACGCTGCCTCAAGAACGTTGGGCTCGTCAGCTTGAGGTGGTCAGGGCCTTGTTAGCGGCTTGGTGGGAGAATCATGAAGAGGTTGTCGATCCCCCAGCGCTGATCTCGGGCAATGATCTTATCCATGAATTTGAATTGGAACCTGGCCCACAGATTGGGCAGATTCTCGAGGCGCTGCGTGAATCCCAGGCAGAAGGGCAGGTCAATAACCGAGAAGCTGCGCTAGATTTTGTAAAAAATTTCCTAAAAGGACTGAGAGATAGGGGGCAAGGTTGTAGAAGCCGGCCTCTACCTTTCTAATGAACGGATGCTTATCAGGGGTAGATCACGTTCAACATCGGTTGATAGAAACAGCGGCATCCATGGGGGTGAGAGCAGCCCTCAATAGGCACATTAGGGACTTCATCTTTGGCATATGTGCCCTCATGAGCCGCGCAGACGGGGCAGCAATCATCTGACACGACCAGCCGAATATCGCGCACACGTGGATTTTCCTGGAGTTTTTTGAGTGCTGCCGCAGCAGCTTGATTGTCGAATTGGGATGGGGTATGCAAAACAGGCCTCCTCAGGTCGATGTATGTTGGGGTCAAGTGGCTGGCCTAATTTTACTCCAAATGATGCGAGTTAGCTTGTTGGTTGTCGTTCTCTGTGAAAACGGGGTGCAAGTGGCGTTTCGCGCCAACTTGCACCCCGTTTTCACCATTGCTCGAGAGGAATGAGGGGAAAAGTGAAAACCTGAAACTAAAATTGTTTACTCAGGGGAGAGGTTACTATTTTGCTCTTTGCACGTCGATTGAGGTTCTGGTTATAGGATCTTCGGGCAAGCGCATTGATGCGTGCTACGAGCAATTTAGGTGAAACTGGTTTCAGTAAATACTCATCAGCCCCCAGGTCTAATACCTTCTCGACAATACCAGGTTCGTCTACCACGGACAATACCACGATTGGGGCTTTGCTGATTTCACGAAGGCTCCAGTACGGTGTTTCCTTATTTCGGTCTGGTTGATGTGAATCCATGATGATCACATCTGGATTGAAGTTCTGCAAATTGTTGCCTAACTTCTTATCGTAGCTGGTCTTATCGACACTGAACCCGCGTGAACGCAGGTCTTTGAAAATTTCGTTTTGATTGGATTGCTCTTCGATGATAAGTACTTTTATCGCCACCAAGATACCTCCAAAAAAGATGGAAATATTATCATGCAGAATCAATGATTTGGGCCTTACAAACACTTTACAAGGTTCGATGGGTTTTCATTTTTACCAGCACTTGCAACTTGAACGAATAAAGGATAAGATAATATCAATCGACAGATTTTTGTTAAACAATTTGGCTTGACGAAATAACTCATTGTCAAGAGAAGGGGTGTCTTCCTTTCTATGACCGCACAATTGATCTCTTGTCCAAGCTGTGACCAACCTGTTGACTCTGCGGCAACTACGTGTGAGCATTGCGGAGTCAATATGGCGTTATCGGCGATTCTCGCCGAAAAGAAATTGAAGGTTCAAACCGGTGTACTACCAGATTTAAGTCTCTCGCCAGAAGTGCTGGTACCTCGTCTGGGAGATTATCTGGTCGAAAAAGAGTTATTGAGTCCAGATGATTTGGTTCAGGCGCTGACCTATCAGAAGAAGATGCGCGATGCAGGACAAACAAAGTTGATCGGGCAGGCTCTCCTGGAGTTGGACTTAATCAGCCGAGAAGCTTTGGACCAGGCGGTGACAGAACAAATTCTCCAACTTCAGATGGCACTACAGCGTGCCAACGATGAATTGGAGGAGCGGGTTCGTGAACGTACTGCTGAGTTAGAACAGGCCATGGACAGGCTTGCAGAATTGAATCAGCTCAAATCTAATTTCATCTCGAACGTGTCTCATGAGTTGCGAACTCCCCTCACCCACCTGAAAGGATATATCGAACTTCTCGAAGAGAAGGCTTTGGGCGAGTTGACCTCCCAACAGGCTGATGCTGTGGGGGTGATGAAAAAGGCCGAAAACCGTTTGGGCAATCTGATCGAAGACCTGATTCAATTTTCTTCCTATTCGCGCGGCGGTCTCGATATGCAGATGCAACCGATTAGTTTATCGGATGCGTTGGTGGAAGTGCTTGAGAAAGCACAGGCCCTCTGTGACGAAAAGGGCCTTACCTTTCAGTCACAAATCCCCCCCAATATGCCCCCGGTGATGGGTGATGCGCAGAAAATACCTTGGGTGCTGCTCCATATGATAGATAACGCGGTGAAATTCACACCCGAGAGCGGCGTTGTTCGACTTGGTGTCATTGTATCTGGTAGATTGGTAAGACTATACGTTTATGACACAGGTATTGGCATCCCTTCCGATAAGATCGACGAGATTTTCGAGCCGTTTCACCAACTGGATGGATCAGCAACTCGCCGATACGGGGGAACTGGAATGGGTTTGGCGATGGCTCGCCAGATTGTGTCAGAGCATGGCTCTGACATTGTGGTACGGTCCAAAGAGGGAGAGGGTTCGTACTTTGAGTTCGTGTTATCTGTAGCTGATAACTAATTGCATCAGGATTGCTGTGTTAAACCCACTCATAGAAAAGCAAGCCGACCAGCTGCGGCCAGAGGAGTATAAATCCCTTTACGAGATCGGCCGTGTGATCATCCAGGTGCTTGAGACAGAAACTGCGCTTAGGGAGATCTTCCGCCTGGCTCGACCCGCATTTATATTCGACAATATCGTGCTTTATGAAATGCAGGAAGATCAAACTTTGATCCCGACCTATGCTCGTTCACTTGGCAGAGGTCGATCCATTGAAGCCGATATGGATTGGGGGGAGACTGTAGCCCGCCAAGTCATTCAAGATGGTGAGATGATCCTAGAGCGCAAAACATTAGACACTGAACATGAAAGTGATTCTGATGAGCGATTGAATTTGCGTGATTTTTTGGGTCTGCCGCTGCGAACGGGCGATGAAATTGCCAAGGCGCTGATCTTTATCCGCTTTGGGGGACCACCTTTCCTGCCGGAGCAAATTACATTTGCCAGGCTGATTGCCGAGCACGTCGAGAAGCTTTTGGAGCGCAAGCAGCTTGTTGATCGTGTCGCTGCTTTGGAAGCCGAGAGACGGCTTGACCATCTCCAGGAGCTTTTTGTGTCGGCCGTTTCCCACGAACTGCGTTCACCTTTGGGATTCATCAAAGGCTATGCAACCACATTGTTGCGTGATGATACCGAGTGGGACCTGCAAACCCGGCGAGAGTTTTTGGCGATTATCGATGAGGAGGCAGACCGGTTGACCGAAATCATCGACAATATCCTTGATTCTTCCCGTCTTCAAGCTGGAACTCTCCCTATGGACTTCCAGGAAGTCAGGCTGGCAAAAGTTCTGAGGGATTTCGTCCAACGCATGGAAGCGGGAGGATTTGATCTGGAG
This sequence comes from Anaerolineales bacterium, assembly GCA_028278545.1. Lineage (GTDB taxonomy): Bacteria > Chloroflexota > Anaerolineae > Anaerolineales > UBA11858 > NIOZ-UU35. The sequence goes on along the minus strand of JANQED010000018.1, from coordinate 102,156 downwards.
ATCGTGGCAGATTTTGATAAGTCGGCAAATACGATCATCGCTGACCCGGCTCGGCTCGTGCAAATATTGGACAACCTGGTGAACAACGCTGCAAAATATGCCCCTGGGACGGTTGTCACCATATCGTTAAGATGGGAATCGGAACACGCTCATATTGCTGTCAGTGATACCGGTCCGGGAATCCCTGAAGAGCACCTCGAAGATATTTTTAAGCGCTTTTACCGATTGCCAGAGCATCGGCATAACGCGTCTGGTACAGGCTTGGGTTTGTATATTTGTCATCAGATCGTTCAGGCTCATCGTGGAGAGATCAAGGCTGAGTCTAGCCCAGGGGAGGGTATGGCGGTTCACATTATCCTCCCACGCCAAAGAATGTCAAAACCTCAGGAGTTGGAAACATGAGCGCTCAAATATTAGTCGTCGATGACGAGCCTCGATATGTGCGTTTGATGGAAGCGAACCTGGTTAGCGCAGGCTATAGGGTGATCACAGCGTCAGACGGACAGGAGGCGGTGGATACAGTCGATGCGCACAAACCAGATTTGGTTTTGTTGGACGTGATGATGCCCGGTTTGGATGGTATCGAGGCCTGCGAGCGCATTCGCAAGTTTTCCACGGTGCCAATTGTTATGGTCACGGCACGCGGCGATGAGCGTGATCGAGTGAGAGGTCTGGACGTTGGCGCTGATGACTATATCGTCAAGCCTTATTCCGTGACAGAGTTGTTAGCTCGAGTTAGAGCTGTTTTGCGTCGGGCGCAGTTTGCCGATAGCTCTTTTCAGCAGACAGCCTTTTCCTACAAAAAATTGCGCGTGGATTTTGCTCGTGCGGAAGTATTCTTAGGGGAGACTGAGGTGCAGCTATCGGCCACAGAATACAGGCTGCTTTTACAGTTCGTTCAAAATCAGGGCCGCGTGATGACCTCGGAAGAGTTGTTGGAAAATGTTTGGGGGCAATCATACCGGGATGATAAGGAAGTCCTTTGGGTCAGTATTTCTCGGTTAAGACAAAAGCTCGAGGATAATCCGAAACAGCCTCAGTATATTGTGACCCGCCCAGGTTTGGGGTACACTATGCCATATCCCGACGAGTAATCTGGCCCCATTTTATGATTGGGCAGTAGCTGGTAAGGTTACGAGGAGCGCAGGTCTATGTCTATGCACGTCGATCATAAGGGAAAATACTTCACAGATATCGTCTCGAAGGATGTGGTGCGCACAATTATTCAAACCTTAACAGTGCGGATCGTCGGTGATGTATATGTTCGCCCCGGAGAGCGTATGAAGGATGAGTTGAATGCGTCAGAAAGGTTCATTGCAGTGACAGATGCAGATGTGATCAATGCCCGGGGAGAAAAGATCTACCACTCTGACTTTCTGACGGTAAATCTGGATCATGTCCTTTGGCTGAGTCCATCAGATACGGCAGATGAGTAATGAGCTGAGGGGAATTCATGATGACTGAGGCAGGCAGCACGCCATCAAATCAGCACCAGAGTGTCGATCTCGATAAGCTTAAGGCCTATCTGATCGACAGCCTGACTCAGGAACTCGAAAACAATCCCATCCCCATCGAACAGCAGCGTCAAGTAGCTTTTGTTATGTTGGAGGAAGTGTATACGCGGACGAATCTCAATTTGGCACAAAGTTTGCGCGATCAACTCTTCCGAGATGTGTTGGACGATTTGTTGGGTTATGGCCCCATCCAATCATTGTTGGATGAGGATAGCATTACTGAAGTGATGGTAAACGGGCCTGATGATGTATATGTGGAAAGGGATGGCAAGCTTTTAAAAACCAATGTCAGATTCAAAGATGAGAGTCATATATTACAGGTCATAGATCGCATCGTTTTGCCCTTGGGGCGCCGCGTGGATGGGGATAACCCTACTGTCGATGCACGCTTGCCAGATGGTTCGCGCGTCAACGCTATTGTCCCCCCAGTTGCCATCGACGGCCCTTCGATAACAGTCCGGAAATTTGCTAAAGAAAAATTGACCATTCAGCAGTTGATAGAATTGGGTTCTCTTACCGAGAATATGGCCGATTTCTTGCGGGCCTGTGTTGTGAGTCGATTGAATATCGTCATCTCTGGCGGAACAGGCTCCGGAAAAACGACCTTGCTCAATATCCTCTCCAGCTACATCCCCAGCGATGAGCGTATCGTCACCATCGAGGATGCCGCCGAACTTCAACTTCATCAGGAACATGTCGTCCGTCTGGAGACCAAGTCACCCAACGTGGATGGCCTGGGCGCTGTGTATACTCGAGATCTTGTTCGCAACTCTTTGCGCATGCGCCCTGACCGGATCATTGTGGGTGAAGTGCGCGGTGGTGAAGCCTTAGACATGCTGCAAGCAATGAATACTGGCCACGATGGTTCTTTGACGACAGCTCACGCCAATACACCGCGTGATGCCCTCTCTCGCTTGGAGACGATGGCATTGATGTCAGGTCTTGAAATGCCCCTTAAAGTCATCCGTGAGCAGATTGCCTCGGCTGTGGACCTGATTGTTCAACAATCACGTTTGAAGGATGGCACTCGAAAAGTGACTTTTATAACGGAAGTTGCCGGGATGGAGGGGGATACCGTTGTCATGACCGATATATTTAGGTTCGATCAGACCGGCATCGACTCCGATGGGCAGATTATTGGAGAACTCAAACCTACCGGAATACGCCCATTATTTAGTGATCGCCTGATCGCGGCGGGGTTCAACCTCACTCCTCAGGTGTTTGGTGCCGTCTCGACCGATATGTTGCAATCATCTCGCAGTGGACCTCGACGACGACGGAGATGATTATCTAAGCGCAGTATACTTCTAATCCGATTTGGAGTTATGATCTAATGGCTGCTGATATAGCAATAAAGATTCGTGCCAAGAAACTTGGCGTTCTGCTGCGTGATGCTCGCCTGGCATCTGGGAAAACCTTGAAGGAATGTGCTGAGGTGCTCGGGGTGACCAGTAAACGTATCTCATCTTTCGAGAAAGGCGATAGTTCACCTTCTCTTCCAGAATTAGAGGCACTGGCATTCTATTTGGATGCTCCTTTGGAACATTTCTGGGGGGACACATCGATTTCCTTCGAAAAACAATTCGATCGCTCCAGTATTGGCAAAACGGTGGCCTTGCGACAGCGTATCATTGGTGCCAGGTTGCGGATAGCTCGCCAGGAGGCCGGGCTTACTATGACCGGCCTGGCAGATAGCGTGGGGATCTCTGTGGGCATGTTGCGGCAATACGAGCGTAGTGAGCGCCCGATCCCCTTGCCAGAGTTAGAGCATATGCTCATGCAGATGAATATCTCAATCGATGAATTCCGTGATCAAACCGGCCCTGTGGGTCAATGGGTATCCCAAGAAAGGGCCATCAAGCAATTTTTGGAATTGCCTGCTGAGTTGCAGGAGTTTGTTGGCAAACCTATCAACCAGCCTTATCTAGAGCTGGCTCAGAGGTTGAGCGGTATGTCGGTTGACCAGTTGAGGGCGGTTGCCGAGGGTTTGTTAGATATTACACTCTAGAAATTGGGTGTAACTATGGAAGATTTGTTGGACGCCATCAACCCTCAACAATTGGAAACCGAGGGGAGTGCTGCATATCAACAAGAGCAGTTTCTAGAGGCAGCTAATTCATTTGAGGCAGCCCAAGCTGGGTACAAGTCGAAGGGCGACGACCTAAAAGCTGCCGAGATGGCCAATAATCGTTGTGTAGCTTTGCTTCAAGCCGGCGAACCTCAAGCGGCTCTGGAATCCGCTGAAGGCACGATTGAAGTATTTCGTGATCTTGAGGATGATCGTCGCCGTGCTATGGCGCTGGGAAATCGCGCCGCAGCTTTAGAAGATTTAGGCCGGTTAGAGGAGGCGATTGGCGATTATCAAGCATCCGCCGACCTCCTGAAAAAGTTGGGTGCTGATGATTTGCTGTTGAATGTGATGAAATCGCTTTCAGGTCTGCAGCTCAAGACCGGACGCTCTTTGGAAGCTCTGGCGACAATGCAGGCTGGTGTGGAGGGGGTAGAGAAACCCAATCTCAAACAACGATTTTTGAAGCGGGTGCTATCATTACCCGGTCGGCTGGTGGGTCTGTAAAAGGACTCGGATTGTTGCAATGAAGATGAATGCTTCAACCAATCCAAACCGATTATCCATCCGGCCTGCGCAAGAAGCCGATCGACAAAAATTAGCCACCCTCATTCACTTCAGCCCTTATGTGCATAGACATCTTGGTTGGCGATCCCCATTAGATTGGTTGGGCCGAGAGCCATATCTGGTTGCAGAACGTGATGATCAAATTCTAGCTGCGTTAGCTTGCCCTGCTGATATCCCCGATATGTCCTGGCTGCGCTTGTTTGCCGTTTCAACCGCGATGCCGGTCAGCGATGCCTGGGAAATGATGTGGCCGGTCGCGAATCGTCTCATTGGCGAATCGATCCCCATCGCAGCATTACCTCTCCAGAATTGGTTCCGAAGGCTTCTAGAAATCAGCCACTTCTCCCATGCTTTTGATGTCTTGATGATGAAGTGGGTGGATACCGGCCAAACCATCCCAGATGTACCCCAGGATTTGCAATATGGCATCCGCATGATGAACTATGATGATCTCAAAATTGTGTATGATTTGGATTGTGATGCCTTTGACCCTGTTTGGCGTCAGTCTATCGAGCTTCTCGAGATCGCTTTTCAGAATGCAGCTTTTGCAACTGTTGCTGAAGACCGCCAGGGGATCATGGGCTATCAAATCAGCACGGCAAATAATTCTGACGGACATTTAGCCCGTTTAGCTGTTCATCCCCGGGCCAGACGCCAGGGGGTAGGTCATACTTTAGTGCAGGATTTGTTGGGCCATTTGAGAAAACGAGGCATCTTCAAAGTAACAGTAAATACTCAAGAGAATAATCGAGCTTCGTTGCTATTGTATCAAAAAGCAGGATTCAAAAAGACTGGAGAAATCTTCCCAATCTTTAGGACAAATCAAGTATGAGTGATCATTTCGAATTCAGATTGCAATCAACCGATGGATTGAAGTTGTTTGGTCAGGGTTGGCAGCCGGGAGGTGATTCTCTTGGCGTTGTCTGTTTAGTGCACGGCCTGGGAGAACATAGTGGCCGTTATGCCCATCTCGCCGAAGCCCTAAATAGAGCAGGTTATGCCCTGATCAGTTTTGACTTGCGCGGTCATGGAAAATCTGATGGCAGGCGGGGCCATATCCGTTCGACAGAGGCATTCTTTGGGGACATTGATCTGCTCCTTGAGTTTGCTCGTGATCGCTACCCAGGAAAGAAGCTTGTACTTTACGGGCATAGTTTAGGGGGTATGGTCGTTAACTATGTCATCAGCCGCCGACCGGATTTGGCGGGGGTGGTCGCCACCAGTCCGAATTTCCGCTTGGGGTTTGAGCCACCGCCCATCAAAATCGCCCTGGGGCGCATGATGAACAACATTTGGCCTACTTTTACTCAAGCCAGCGGACTTGAAACCCAGGCCCTCAGCCGCGATCCAGAAGTAGTGCGCCGTTATGAAGAAGATCCCTTGGTGCATGACCGTGTCACCGCGCGTATGTACATGAGCGGCATCCGCGAAGCCAGTTCGTGGGCTTTAGAACATGCTGCTGATTTTCCTCTGCCGCTCTTGTTGACCCACGGCAGCGCTGATCGGATTACCTCTGTAGAGGGCAGCAAAGAATTTGCGGCTAAAGCCGGGGACAATGTGACGCTCAAGGTCTGGGATGGTCTTTATCACGAACTTCACAACGAGCCTGAGCAGGGGCAGGTTTTTGAGATGGTTATTGACTGGCTTGATCAAATGATGAAATAAGTTTTCGGCTCGAATTGGTGGCGGATTTGTTTTTCCTGCCTGGTTGAACAACTTGACCACCCAAATTCGAAGGTCAGATCACAAAGAAGCGAATAAGTGTGACTTCATCTAAGATTTACAGGATAAGCTAAAGTGGATGTTCACGGTAATGCATATGCATCAGCGATTTTAGTGCCCTGGTCTGTGAGGGATACCTGGGTGGGGGTGGGCGCATTATTTGTCTTGTTGATTACGATAATGATCCTGACCATCTTGCTGCCCGATCTGGGCCTTGGATTGTTTTTGATCCTTGGTGAGTTGATCTTCCTTCTTCCAGTATGGGTTTTGGGAATCAAGAAATATAACGCCAGTTGGAATACTTTGGGCTTACGGCCTTTTCGTCTTAGCAGTCTCGCGGTCGGATTTGGTTTGATGGCCCTCTCGTGGGGTTTTAACCTGGGCTATGCCTTATTTCTGGGTTTGTATGGCTTGCAAGTTCAACCGGATTTCACGCCTTTGTTTGAGGTAGCTTCTCCAATGTTGGTGTTCATCGGGGGCGTGCTGGTAGCTCCACTTGTTGAGGAGATTATCTTCCGGGGATTTATCTTTGCTGGATTGCAAGGCCGTCTTGGCTGGAAGAAATCTGCGCTGACCAGCGCCGGTTTGTTTGCGTTGATCCACTTCCAACTCACGGCGATCATCCCGATCTTCATCTTAGGGTTGATCTTCGCCTATTTGTATCATCTGAGCGGCTCGATTTGGCCGGCGGTGCTCTTGCATATGAGCACCAACGCGCTGGGGCTTGGAGCAGTGTATTTTGCCGCCGAGTTTGGTGTGTTGGACTTGTCGGTATTTTTGCATTGATCAAATATCCCTCTTAATTGTCAATTTCGCGAGCATGGTTGCCGATTTCCCTTCTGTGTTGATGTCTGCAAATGAGAAATCGATAAGATTTTCCACAGTTTGATCATTTTTGGCTGGACAAGCCATATTGGCTATGGCAAAATTTGGGGCATTAATTTCTGAAAATCATCTCTATTAGGAGTGTTCCATGCAAAGCCGTCAAGCGATCCAGGAGAGACGCCGCAAACGTAAGCAACAGCAGCGCGTGACAGTCATTCTGGTTGTCAGTGGGTTTGCCTTGATTTTAGCCGCGATTCTTGTGATCCCAACTGTTCAGCGCTCGTTGACACCTCTCGGCGAGATCATTGTGCCGGATCTCTCTTCACGGCCAAATGCCTCCGGCAATGCCATGGGCGATCCTGACGCCCCCGTGGTCATCGAGGAGTTCTCTGATTATGGTTGCGGCCACTGTGCCGATTTTGCTCAGAGCACGGGTGAACTGATTGCCGAGACGTATGTGGCGGACGGCCAAGTGTATTTCATCTCTCGTTCTGTGGGGAGCATGTTGAGTCCAACAACTTCTCCCCAATTGGCTGAAGCTGCCTATTGCGCTGGGGATCAAAACAAGTATTGGGAGTATCATGATCTGATCTATGCCAACCAGATTGCGCTCTATTCAAGTCAGAACGCGCTTGTTGATCGATACATGCAGTCCTTTGCCGAAGAACTCTCGCTGGATATGGATGCTTTTAACACCTGTCTGGACGATAACAAGTTTCAAGATCAGGTTCAACAAGATCAGCTTGATGCCGCCCAAGCGGGCATCAATTCCACCCCGAGTTTTCTAATTAACGGCCAATTGGTTATTGGAAACCGCCCCGCGGAAGAATTTCAAGCGATCATCGATGCTGCTTTGTCACAGTGAACGAGGGTTTGACAGAAAAAACACCGGGATGAGATATCTTCCTCGTCCCAGTGTTTTTGTATTAGGCAATAAAGGTGATCGCAAGTACAGAATGCCTATGTCTGGTGTTACCGATATCTGGTAGATTGCGATAAATGGCTGTGTGCATAAGGGGGGCTTCAGAAAGCAATTCCCAAATACTCAACCAGTGCTACAAATAGCGGTGCCAGCACCAATGCGGGTAAGAAATTCCCCACTCGGATAGGTTTGAGCTCTAACAGGCTGCTGATCGATAACCCTAAGAGCAGCAGTCCACCAGCGGCTGTCATCTCACTCATCATGGCTGACGTGATCAAAGCTTGCGCCTGGGCAGCCAATAAGCTGATTCCCCCTTGAAAGATCAACACCGTCAGCGACGAGAAGAGCACCCCGATCCCCAGGCTGGATGCGAAGGCCAGTGAAGCGAAACCGTCCAAAACCGATTTGATTGCCAGCAGGCGGTAGTCCCCGGTGAGACCGTCTTGGATGGAGCCCAGGATGGTCATTGGCCCAACACAGAAAACCAGGGAAGCAGTCAAGAAACCGTGAATGAAGCGTTCGCGAGCAGCGGATTCTCCGCGGGATTGGGGTGCTGAGGCCTCGAGATGATTTGATTTGCTTCCAGTGAAGCGCGCTTCGAGGAATCCACCCAGGTTGCTGAGACCGTCCTCGATGCGCCACCATTCGCCCAAAATTCCACCGACGAGGATACTGATCAACACGATGATTGGATTTTGGGTTTCTAGGAACATCTGCACGCCGATGGCTGCGGTGAATAATCCGAGGCCAGCTACCACGGTTCTGCGGATGCGTTCCGGTAGTCGGGAACCGAAGATCAGCCCCAATGTGCCGCCAATGAGCACGGTCGCAACGTTGATGAGTGTACCGGTCATTTAGTCTGTGACTAGCGTCGGTTTATCTTTCCCGCCCGCCTGGGTTTCAAGCAATTCTAGTGCGAAACAAAGAGATGAAAGCCGGTTGAGATAGCGCAGTATCTGCGCGTTGTCCAGGTCGCCATTGTGATAGAGTCCCGCCACACGCCTTTCAGCGCGCCGCACGACGGTGCGGGCGAGATCGATAGCCGCACTGTTGGCTGTATCGCCAGGGATGACGAACTCCTTGGGCGGCTTCGCGTTTTCTTGTATCAGCATAATTTGCTCTTCCAGCCAGGCCACCTTGGTTTCATCGATCTCACGGAATTTGTGGGCGTGTTCGGGTAGCGCGGCCACTTCAGACATGAGTGCGTATAGATCGCGTTGGACTGCCAGGATGATCTCGGCGGCCTGCTCGGTTTTGCAGTTGGCGCGGGCAAGACCCATGACGGCGGTGACTTCATCGATGTTACCAACCGCTTCAATTCGGGGGTGATTCTTAGGTAGGCGGTCTCCCCCTAGAATTCCAGTCGTACCTTTGTCTCCGGTGCGGGTGTAATATTTCTTCATAAGCACAATTATACCCTTTTCGATGAAGCACTTTCTCGCTTGGATCGCGCTACCTCCGGGGGGAGTCTACCCCTAAATCTCTAGATATTGTATACTTGTGTCGGTCACGTTTATAGTTCAACTGTAGAGGAATCTAAAATGCAAATCCGATGTTATAAGTGTCAGATGCCGATTGCTTTGGGCCGCGATGTGGTTGCAGAAGCACTCGCGTTGGTGAAAAAAGAGAATTTAGCCCATTATGATGTGCGCTGCCCGAAATGTCGCACGACAAACCGCGTTTCAAAGAAGCAGTTATCCCGCATTGCTCCCAGAACTAAAACTGATAAGAAAGAATAACTCGATTGACTTGAGCCTTGACGATACAAAAGTGGGCGACGAAAACTTTCGTCTCGTTGCTCAAGTTTATTTTTGCTGTCGCAGAAGAGGGTTTTAGAAACATAGAATCACTTTGATAATGACGACATTGAAGGCTTATTTTCTGAGGTTGGGGCGAACAACAGTTGATGTTTATAAAATCCTTCGCAGGACGTTCGAGGGCTTTGGTGAACGGCGTGCAGCCGAAGCCGCTGCCGGGATGGCCTTTTATGGATTCTTCTCTTTGTTCCCGCTCTTATTGATCTTAGTGGCCTATGGTGGCTCCTTTCTCAAAAGCGCTGAAGCGCAAACACAAGTATTGGAATTTCTGATAGGGATTTTTCCAATTTCGGGCGAGGTAATTGAGAGGAATATTCAACAAGTGTTGCAAGCTCGTGGTTCAGTGAGCACTTTCAGCACGATTGCCTTGGCCTGGTCTGGTTCGGCTATTTTTGCGACCTTGGCCCGCAATATCAACTATGCCTGGTCATCTGCTCGACAGAGACCTTTTATTGCGAGACGCTTGATGGCCCTGTTGATCCTGGTGGTGTTATTTGTCGTGATAGTAGCGCTGATGACCGCCAATACGCTGACGCGTCTTTTACCTGAGCAGGTCAATGGAGCAGCCCAGGTGTTGACACAAATGCGCTTCTTTTCTCAGTTCGCGGTTTGGGTTACGCTTTTTGTCTCGCTGCTGACTTTATATCGCTGGATTCCCAACACCCATGTTACCTGGTCAGAAGGGGCCTGGGGCAGCTTGATCGCTTCTACGGCAATTGTGGTCACAACTTGGGGTTTCACCTGGTACATCCGCAACGGATTCATCAACTACAGCCTGGTCTATGGTTCGTTAGGGGCTGTGGCGGCGCTGCTGTTTTGGACTTATCTATTGGGATTCTGGGTGCTCTTTGGCGCCTATCTCAGCGCGGCTATCGCTGAGCTCCAGCGATTGGGGGAAGATGATGACCCTAATTTGAATCGTGAAAATTAGCTAATGAACGTACGTCTCGAAAGGGATATGCGTTTCTTGTTTGGCTATCGGCTGACAAGTTTAGTTTCGCCCCCTTCAAAATCCATCTAGCATATCCTGGGCAGCAGCTCTCCGGCTAAAACGTCGACGATCCTGGTGCCACCAATGGCTGTCTTCATCAGCACGCGCCCCGGGGGTTCTGCGGTCACTTCACCAATGATGGCCGTACCTTCGCCGTATGGGTGGCTGCGGATGACACTAAGGATTTTATCGGCATCTGTTGGGCCAGCGATGGCGATAAATTTGCCTTCGTTGGCGATGTATAGGGGATCGAACCCTAACATCTCGCAGGCGGCGGCTACGGCCGGGCGTACCGGGATGGCGTTTTCAAAGAGAGTAATGCCGACATCCGATTGTTGCGCGATTTCATTCAGGGTTGAGGCGACGCCGCCTCGCGTAGGATCGCGCAGAACCCGAACTTGTTCACTGGTCGCCAAGATGGCGGCGATGACGTGGTTTAGGGGGGCTACATCGCTTTGAACATCTGATTCGAACCCCAGCTCGCCGCGCGCGCCCAGAACCGCGATCCCGTGATCTCCAAGGTACCCGGAGAGAATCACCACATCCCCGGATTTGGCTCCGGCTCCGCTGATCTCCACCCCCGGGAATATCGTACCGACGCCCGAAGTGGTGATATACAGTCCATCTGCCAATCCTTTTTGGACGACTTTCGTATCCCCGGCGACGACCTCAACATCCGCCTCTTCGGCAGCGGCTTTCATCGATTCAACCACACGTTCGAGGATAGCCAGATCCAGGCCCTCCTCGAGGATGAATCCGGCGGTCAAGTACTGGGGTTTTGCCCCCATCATAGCGACATCATTGACCGTGCCGCAGATGGCTAATCGCCCGATATCCCCGCCAGGGAAGAAGAGGGGGGATACCACGTGACAATCCGTGCTAATAGCCAATTGGGGGCCGAGCTCAGGCTGGACCACGCCAGCGTCATTCCCCGCGCGCAGCACGGGATTGTCCAGCGGGGGCAGGAAGGTCTTGGCGATCAGATCAGCCATCATCTTGCCGCCGCTGCCATGCCCCAGGACGATCTTTTCGCTGTGCTTCAGCGGCACCGGGCAGACTGGACCGGTCATGGTGGGGAGGTTGTTGGTCATTGCTTGTTGATCGTCAGTCATTACTCATTTATCCCTCTGCCATATCGGTAATAGGCTGCGCATGCACCTTCGGCAGAGACCATCGTTGCGCCCAGCGGGTGTTCGGGTTTGCATTGTTTACCAAAAGCGGTGCATTGATGGGGTTTCTTCAAGCCTTGCAGGATTTCGCCAGCGATGCAGAGAGGCGATTCCTCAGATTGGATTTCGCCGACATTGAAGCGCATCTCGGCGTTGAAGTCGGCGAACTCAGGGCGCAGACTCCAGCCGCTTATCGGGATGGTGCCAATGCCGCGCCATTTGCGGTCGCATTCTTCGAATACCTGGTTGATCACTTTTTGAGCAGGTTGGTTGCCTTCAAAGGTGACCGCGCGCGGATAGGCATTCTCGACTTCCTCGACGCGCCCACCTTCGAGCATCTCCACCGCGGTGAGGATCCCCTGGGCGATATCCAGGGGTTCGAAGCCGGTCACGGAGATAGGGGTCTGGTATTGCTTTGCGATGGGGGGATATTCCCAGTACCCCATCACCGCGCAGACATGCCCGGCCGCCAGGAAACCCTGAACGCGATTATGCGGTGACCCGAGGATGGCGTGCATGGCTGGCGGCACCCGCACATGGGAAACCAAGATACTGTAATTTTTGACTCCCATTGCCCTGGCTTGCACAACGCTCATGGCGTTGGCGGGCGCGGTGGTCTCGAAGCCAATGGCGAAAAAGACCACTTCTTTGTCGGGGTTTTCTTGGGCGATCTTGAGGGCGTCCAGGGGTGAGTAAACTACGCGTACATCGCCGCCTGCTGCGCGCACGGAGAATAAATCATGCCCGGAGCCAGGGACACGCAGCATATCGCCATAGGAGGTGAAGATCACCTCAGGGCGCGAGGCTATGGCCAGGGCTTTATCGATCAACTCCAACGGCGTCACGCAGACCGGGCACCCCGGTCCGTGCACCAACTCGATTTGGTCAGGCAAAAGCTGGTCGATGCCGTGGCGCACGATGGCATGAGTCTGCCCCCCGCAGATTTCCATCAAAACCCAGGTTTGGGTGACGGTTTCCTGTATCTGTTGGAGGACACCTTTGACCAGGTCGGCGTCGCGGTATTCGGTGACGTATTTCATGATGGTCAGGCGCCCGGGAGCTGGTCGTCGTAAAGCCCCAGCTCCTCGCCGATGTCCGTGATCTCGCGCAGCATCTCTAAGGTCTTCTGGGCCTCTTCTTCGCTGAGCAGACTGATGGCAAAGCCTACGTGGATGACCGTGTAATCGCCGATTTGGGCCTCGGGCACAAAATCAAGACAGGTCTCGCGGACAATGCCGCCAAAATCGACCTTGCCCATTTTGAGGCCCTGCTTCTCATAGATTTCGATAATCTTTCCGGGGACACCGAGACACATAACTACCTCCGAATTGCTTGAATATAAATACTGGTAATGCTGCCTATTGCTCACAGAGTTGTGAAAGCTATCACATTGCTGGATTGACAACCCGGCGAGCGCAGTACACGGCTTACTGGAATTGGTGTGCGGCAATGACTGCTTGGCCGAGGGAAAGGCCGCCATCATTGGCAGGCACTTTTTCATGGATGAGGACTTCGAAGCCTTCCTTTTTGAGGAGGGTGATCGATTTGTTCAACAGGGTCATATTTTGCCACACTCCGCCGCTGAGCACCACGGTGTTGGCCTCAAATTCTTTTCGCATAGCCAATGCAATGAGCAGTACTGCCTGGGCCAGGCCGTTGTGGAAACGCGCCGAGATGGTGGGGATGCTCGTCCCTGATCTGAGGTCGGCGAGGAGAGCGTGGAACATGGGGGCAGGGTCAATTAGTTTAGCATGCTCATTATTTTCGCTTGTGGCTTCAGGGGCTAAGATCGCTAATGGATAATGGTCAATTTCGTTGGGGTCGGCGAGGGCTTCCAATTCGATGGCGGCCTGGGCCTCGTAGTTGACCGTCTGGCGGAGGCCGACCAGGGCAGCGACGGCATCGAAGAGGCGGCCAATGCTGGAGGTGGGGGGTGCGTTGACCGCTGTGGAGAGCTGGTGGTGGAGGGCGGATAGTTGCGGGTTAGGAGTTAGGGAGGGCGAATTAGGGGTTAGGGATTGCGAGTTGGCGTGGATGACGGGGGGTAGATCTTCGGCCCAGTCGATGCCGGCGGTGTAAAGCCATGACAGGGCCATGCGCCAGGGTTCACGGATGGTTTTGTCGCCGCCGGGCAGCTGGGTGTAGGCCAGGTGCGCAAAACGATGATAGCCTGTGTAGTTGGCCAGCAAGAATTCTCCACCCCAGATAGCGCCATCGTCGCCGTAGCCGGTGCCATCGAAAGAGACCCCGATGACAGGTCTATCGCCCTCCAAACCGTGCTCGGCCATGCAGGCGGCGATGTGGGCGTGATGGTGCTGAACGCCAACGGCGGGGATATGCTCAGATTCGGCGCGGTCGAGGGCATAGCGGGTGGCGAGGTAATCGGGGTGAAGATCGTAGGCGATGATCTCGGGTTGGATGCGGAAAAGGCGTTGGTAGTGGTCGATGCCGTTTTCGAAGGCCTGGAGGGTCTCGTAATTCTCTAGATCGCCGATGTGATGACTGATGAAAGCGTAGCGGTCCTTGGTCAGGCAGAAGGTGTTCTTAAGCTCGGGGCCGGTGGCTAAAATGGGGGGTGTGGCGTGCGGGAGCACGATGGGGTAGGGGGCGTAGCCGCGGCTGCGACGGAGGGGGTAGGGGTTGGGAGTTTGGGGTTGGGAGTTAGGGGGTGCAACTGGGACAACAGAATCGTCGCAGCGGATGTGGATATCACGATTGTGCATCAAGAAAGCGTCCGCAAGATCAGCGAGGCGCTGGCGGGCTTCTTGATTGTCTGTGGCGATAGGCTCTTCGCTGAGGTTGGCGCTGGTCATGACCAGGGCGGTGAATGGGGCCGTGGATGAAAAAAGAAGATAATGAAGGGGGGTGTACGGTAGCATGATGCCGAGGGTGTTTTGTCCCGGGGCAACGGCCTGGGCAATCATCGACTCTGGTCGCCGCCAGAGCAGGACGATAGGACTTTGGGGCGAGGTGAGCAACTCCCTTTCGGCCTCTTTCAGGTAGCAGTGCTGGGCAACAGTCTCGATATTGGGCATCATCAGGGCGAAGGGTTTATCGACGCGCAGCTTGCGCCGACGCAATTCGGCCACCGCCTCTGAATTGGTGGCGTCGCAGGCTAAATGAAAGCCGCCGAGACCTTTGATGGCGAGGATACGGCCTTGTTCTAACAGATGTTGGGTTTCGAGGATGGCTTGATCTTCCGATGAGAGCGGGTTAGGAGTTAGGAGGTGCGAGCCGTTACTCCCCTGCGCGGCTTCCAGCCAGACGTGGGGACCGCACTCGGCGCAGGCAACAGGCTGGGCATGGAAGCGGCGGTCGCGGGGGTCCTGGTATTCAGCGGCGCAGGCCGGGCACATCTCGAAGGGGGCCATAGTTGTCTGGGGGCGGTCGTAGGGAATATCCTTGATGATGGTGAAGCGCGGACCGCAGTTAGTGCAGTTGATGAAAGGGTAACGATGGCGGCGGTCATGAGGGTCGAAGAGTTCGCGCAGGCAGTCCTGACAAACGCCAACGTCCGGCGAGATGGGCTGGAAAGCGCCGGGGACGGGTTCTGAGGGGATGATCTCGAAAGACGAGAACCCGTTTGGGGAGCAGGGATCAACCTCGAGGTCGGTAATGAGAGCCAGCGAGGGGGCGTCATCCCGCAACGATCGTAGGAAGGCGTCCAGGGTGGGTTGGTCTCCATCGACTTGAATATCCACCCCAGCGGAGGTGTTGCGCACCCAACCGGTCACGCCGAGTCCTTCAGCCAGGTTATACACAAAGGGGCGGAAACCCACTCCCTGTACGATGCCGGTGATGTGGATGCGGGCACCTTTCATGGGGAGGCGTTGGTCTTGATCCAAAGCAGCCACTCATCAAGCCCCTGGGCGGTGCGGCATGAGATAGGGAAGGCGACTAGGCCAGGGTTGAGCAGCTCGACGCCCCGGCGGAAGTAGTCCATGTCGAAATCGATGTAGGGAAGCAGGTCGATCTTGTTGATGACCAGGGCATCGACATCTTTGTACATGCCCGGATATTTGTAGGGCTTGTCGTCCCCCTCGGGGATGGAGGCGATGAGTACATTCTTATGCGTGCCCAGCTTGAAATCGGCAGGACAGACCAAATTGCCGACATTCTCCACCAGGAGAAGGTCCAACTGGTGGAGATCAAGCTGCTGGAGGGCGTCTCGCAGCATGACGGCATCTAGATGACATTGGCCGCCGGTATTGATCTGGATGGCTGTAGCCCCTGCGGCGGCAGCCCGGTCGGCGTCGATGCTGGTGGCGATGTCGCCATCGATGGCAGCCAAGCGATATTCACCCGCCAATCTCTGAACGGTGTGTTCGATGAGGGTGGTTTTGCCAGCGCCGGGGGAGGCCATCAGGTTGACGGCGAAGATGCCGGCTTGATCCAACTGCTGGCGGTTCTGCTGAGCCAATTGATCGTTGGCGCTGAGGATATTCTCGACCACGGGGATGCGTTTGGGCATAGTTACACTTCAATCTCGATGCTGTCTAAACGGAATTCTTTGCCTTGGACGACGGCGACGCTTATGCTATCGCATTGAATACAGGGCGTCAATGTGCCATCATCCAGAGGGTATCTTTCACCGCAATCTCGGCACTCCAACAAGGCGGGGAGGCGTTTGAAGTGGAGCTCAGCACCCTGGCAGATTGTGCCCTCGCTGATCATATCCCAATAGAACTGCACCGAATCGTCCACCACCGATGACAATTGACCGATGACTAGGTAAAGGTCGGAAATCTTCCTGGCGTTGGCGGCCTGGGCGTGTTTCAAGGCAATCTCCAAGATATTTTGGGTGATAGACAGTTCGTGCATGGGGTGAGGATACCATAAGGCTGGGGTGGTATAAAGTGAGCATTTTCCTGTTTAGGGTAGGCTCCCGGGGGCCCTAATGCTGGGGGAGTCTTTGATGTCCGACGTGTTTTTCGAAAAAAGGTTTGTCTTACGCTGAGACGCAAAGGCGCAAAGAAATGGGGAGGAATTTGGAGTGAGGAGTTCCCGCCCCTCGATGATCTGGTTGCCAACGCGGTTGGATGGCTACCCAAAAACTGGATCATTGCTCGAAAAAGGCCTCCGAGGCTGATGTTGGGATTGGGCTGAATGAATGGGGCAAGGCCAGCAGCACCGAAATCCGGAACTCGGGCTAAAGCAACAGGTTCACTTGTCATCTGAATAGGATGACAGACGACACGTCATATAAAATTGATTGGTGTTACAATATAAATTACACTCAACCGTAGATTAACTGTATGAGGAGCAAAAAATGCGCATAGCCATTTCTTCGAACGAAAATAGGGGTTTGGAGAGCACTGTAAGCCACCATTTTGGGCGTTGCCCCTATTTTGTACTGGTTGATGTGGAGGATGGGAATTTGCAGGACGTGCAGACGATTGAAAACCCTTATTTCCAGCAACATACCCCAGGGCAGGTGCCCCGATTTATCCACGAGCAGACCGCTGAGGTGATGATCTGCGGCGGGATGGGCAGGCGGGCTATCGCTTTCTTCCAGGAATTTGGCATCGAGACCGCCGCCGGGGGCACGGGAACGGCGGCTGAAACGCTAGAAAGCTACCTCAAAGGCGAGCTGCCCGAAGCCCAGCCGTGTTCCCACAGCGAGGTACATTCAGGACATGGGCATCATCATCACCACGACGATTAGGGATTATTCTCCTTTCTGAGCAACTGGCCCGGATTGACAGAAGCACCGGGGCAGTTGCGCTTTAATGATAAAGATGGTGTGAAGAAATTTGGAAAAATCTTTGACTTTCGACCCTCTCAGGATGATTCCTCTGGGCGAAGGGAGTCGGTGGCTGCCCACAGGATCAGGGTAATGATAACGGCTGAGGTCAGGCACCAGGCGCATGTTGCGCCAATGATGAAAGGTTCCAAGAAGGTGAGATATATCGAGAAGAGGGTGCCGAAGAGGGCAAAGCCCCATAGGGCATGGGCAGCCCATTCCCGCCAGCGGGGGTCAGCATAGTAGTGTACCGCCCAGGCAGCCAAGATGGCCGCATATCCCAGCAGCCCCAGCACGCCAACGGGGAGCACGCCGAACAGCCGGGCGTAGGGACTCTGCTGGACGGCATTGCAATCTCCCACCGGGCCGCAAACGGCCTGGCTTTGGGTGGTCTCTACGTAGGACAAGTATCCGGCGACGACCAGTCCGATCACTGAGAGCAAGAGGATGGCCCAGCGCCCCCACTTATTTGGGGAGTCCGGCGGGCGTTGGAGACGCCGCCAAACCCCAATCAGACTGAGCAGCATGGCAAACAAGACCACCACGGAGGCGGTGTTACCCACTGGATCGCGCCTGAACTTCTCGGCCACGCTTTGGGTTTCCGGTATGTCCATCTGCACAGGCGCGAGTTCGGCCTGGGGTGTTATCAGGGGAGTTGCCGCAGTGGACTGAGGTGAACCCGCCTGGCTCTGTTCGGCAGGTTGATCTCCCGGCAGGGGGTCGGCCGCGATCTCAGATTCAGCTTGGGCTGTCGCCTGAGCAACGGAAGTGGTATAGACCTCTACGAACCCTGGGATGGGAGGCCAGGGAATGCCGCCAGCAGCGAGACCCTCTTCAACGATAGTGGGGAATAACTGGGGAATCTCTGCCGATCCGACCAGGTGCGTCTCGCCGACGACCAGCGCGGGAACTCCTAGGCGTTCGTCGGGGAGTTCAAAATGCTCTACCATGGCCTGGTATAGCTCCTGGCCCTCGATGGATTGGGTATTGATGCCGACGATCAGGAGCTGGTCGCCGTATTTCTCGATCAATGGAGGCAGGTTTTCCTGGATGACCTGGTGACAGTGGGGGCAGGCCGGGGAGTAGAACAGTACCGCGCGGACGACAGGAGGGTCTGCGTCGGTCTGGGCCAGGGCGGGTTGGGCGAATAAGAGACTGAGGATGAGCGTCAGTATGAGTAGTGGGGAAGGTCGTTTGTGGTGCGGCATGGGTAGGCTCTTAGCCCCCAAATGCTTGGGGAAGGATATTGTAAAGGGGGTAGCTGCTAAGTTTGGGGGATTCTATCATGTTTGTGTGATGGATGTCACAATTGGTGTGACATGGGGTGAACCCTGATCCTCTAATTCTGGTGGAGATGGTCTGTTTTGCCTCCATCCTAAACTGCAAGAATGGTGAGAAGGAACGCCCCCCTGGCCCCTAAACATGGGGGAGGAACTTGGAACACGGATTGAACCGCAAAGTGCGCCGAGATCGGCGCGCTCTTTAGGAAGCCCTGTAGTTTTATGATGGCCTCTTGTGTTGGGGTAAGATTTGTTGTATGATGTATATGAAAGTGACCGGATAATTGTCAATTCAGTGACGAATTATACATAGCACCTATTTGTGGCGGTTATTTATTGTTAATTCTCTATTTGGCAAGAAAGGGTTGGTTTATATGTTGGTGATAAGTAGCGACTAAAAATCTTAGTAATTTATTAGGTTGCGAGGTGCAATGTACGATAAATCATTTGTTTCGCTAGTTGGACGTTTTGTGTACAACAGAGGCGAGTCGCGCCAATAATTGATTTTGTTGGATTGCAGCAAAGTTTAGCAATACCATGGGATAAAGCAGCAAGAAAGGAGCATATTATGGCGAACATTCGTTTTGGGGTGTGGAATATGGAGTGGATGAATGATTTATTCACGGATGGACCCAGTTTCAAGCCTGATGACGATAAGGTACGTGGTCCAAACCCAAAATTCCAGAAGGGCGAACCTACAGTCAAGCATAGGCGGGAGTCGCTTTCTGGGGTGATAAACGAGATCGACCTAGACGCATTGGTGGTCGTTGAAGGTCCCAATAAAGCCAACGAATTACAGCTTTTCTTCGATACAGATGTTGCGGGTTCTTGGGTCTGTGACGTTCAGCCTACCAAAGGTGGATCACAAATTGTTGGGTTAGCTGTAAGGACAGATAAAGGCCATTTCGAAGATCCGCCGTTTCAACGGTTTCATGTCGATGAGGGTCAAGGTGGAGAAAGTGAGCGGCTTAGCACCGCCACAAGCGAATTCACGATTGATACAGACGACGATGAGATCCAAGAACTCCACAAATTTGAGCGTAAACCTTTGTATGTCGAGATAAATCTTGCAAATGGTAAACGCTTCCGGGTGGTAGGTTTGCATTTGAAGAGCAAGGGGATATTCCAAGCCTACGAATGGTCCAAATGGTGGTCTCAAGCAGACGCAAATCGGAAGAAGATTGTCGCCCAATGTACTCAACTTCGACATAAGTTCATTGACTATTACTTGACGGATGATTCAACTAAGGATATCCCATTAGTCATTTGCGGTGATATCAATGATGGGCCCGGCCAAGATACAAGCGAGCGACGTCTAAATGCAAGCGGTTTCGAGAGGCTGATGGGTACGGTTTGGAAGCCAAATCTATGCCTTGGAAACGTTTTATATGATGCCCTCGATGGAGATGAACGATGGAAGATTGACCTTTCCTCGATCCATACAACAAGCTTTCGAGATCCGATATTTCACACATACCGCAGAGTTTGGATCGACCACATACTTTATTCGCGCAATCGTCCAGAACTATGGCTGAACAACGCGAAAGTGCATAATGTTATGCCCGATGGTGAAAAGATTTGGAAAAAGCACGAGTTTGCTTCAGATCATTTTCCAGTTACAGTCGAGATCGACACCGACAAAGTTTAACGAGTAGTATCTTTGCCGTACTTGGTGTGGCAGAGCCTGTGATGCTCCTTGCGTGCTTGGGGTGCTGTGCTACGCATAAGCAGTGTAGAATATGCCGTCCGGCATGGGCAAAGGTTCTTGTCGGGTGGCAGATCCAACCTGAATGACGTTGAGCGCCCCGGGGCTTCAAAAGTAATCTCGCATAGCATAACAGATGTAGCAAGACTTGCTGCTCCGAAATCGGGAGATTTCGGGATCTAGAACTCTGGCTCAATGATAAGATGATCAGCCTTCAGGTAGTCCAATATGTGAGTACTATGAGAAAAAATTTGTGAGGATAGTAGGATGGCAGAGCTAAAAACAAAACTCAACGATGCAAGTGTAGATGACTTCCTAAACAGTGTTTCAGACGAGAAGAAGCGCCAGGACAGCTTCAAGATCCTAGAGCTGATGAAGGAAGTAACCGGGGAAGAGCCCAAGATGTGGGGGACCAGCATTATTGGGTTCGGCAGTTATCATTATAAGTATGCCAGCGGACGAGAGGCGGATTGGTTCCTGACAGGTTTCTCGCCTCGCAAGCAGAGTATTACCCTGTATATCATGTCCGGCTTTGACCAATACGATGATCTGCTTGGCAAGCTTGGTAAATACACCACCGGCAAAGCCTGCTTGTATGTGAAGAAAGCTGAAGATGTGGATTTTGAGGTCTTGAGAGAGTTGGTGAAGCAATCTGTAGAGCATATGATTGCGACCAATCCGTGAGCGATATTCTGCGTGTAGATATCGACCGTCTCTTGGTCACTTTGTAGTAGATTAAGGTTCCCTTGCCAGCAAAAATCAAGCGCGCTATAATCCTCGTGCTTTGAAGAAAGTAGTGAGGCAAGTTCCGGTATGCCAGTTTATACGTATCGATGTGAAAATTGTGGTATCCAGTTCGAACGCCGCCAGCGTTTTTCTGATGACCCTTTGAGCGTGTGCCCTGAATGCAAAATGGAGGCCCTGCGCAAAGTGTATTTGCCGGTGGGGATCGTCTTCAAGGGTTCTGGTTTCTATTCCACCGACAATCGCTCATCATCCAAGGTGCTCACCTCTTCCAAATCTGACGAGAGTGAAAGCGCTTCCACGAGCAAAAACGGCGACGGCAAAAAGGAAAAGAGCAAGTCTGAGGAAAAATAAATCGCGATACTACCGATAACAAAGAAAAGCTCCCGCTCCGGGAGCGTTTTGTGTTAAAGGGTCAACCGGGTCAGTGATTAATATATTCTGACGATTGTCTCTTTGGCAAAGATGGGGCCGACATCCAAATCCAAAGCTCGATACAGCTCGGGGGGTACGCTGATATCGGCCAAATATAGCTCGCCGACGATGCTCCGGGCTGCGTCAGTCACGAGCCCCGATTTAGGGAGCGCTAAGGTCAGCGTGGCGGTTGACGGATGTGGGGGTGATTCGCTTGCCCAGAGGTTGTGT
Organism: Anaerolineales bacterium; assembly: GCA_028278545.1. Taxonomy (GTDB): domain Bacteria; phylum Chloroflexota; class Anaerolineae; order Anaerolineales; family UBA11858; genus NIOZ-UU35. Next base: position 80,444 of record JANQED010000018.1, on the reverse strand, counting down.
CTAGCCCTGAGGGGATATCCAGACTGAAGATTGGGACACCGTGCTGGTTTGCCATTGTGATTAGTTTGGCCGCGGCCCCGCGCGGCGGCCCGGAGAGACTGTAGCCAATGAGGGCGTCCAGGATGAGGTCGGCCTCGGGGAGGTGTTCAACTTGATCGCCCTGGCAGGAAGGCACCCCCATCTCTCGCAGGATGTCCAACTGGTCGCCAGGGACGCCGCGCATCTCGGAGGCGGATTTTGTCAGGTAGATTGCGACTTTTGCGCCCCAGGTATGCAACCGCCGTGCGGCTACCAGACCGCCACCGCCGTTGCCACCGCTGCCGGCCAAAACGATGACGCGCTTTCCCCTGGGGTCTCCTCCCAAAAATCTTGAGCGGGCCAGAGAAGCCAAGTTGATGCCGGCGTTCTCCATCATCTGCTTGAGTTCGACCCCATAGCTTTCGATCATCAAGCGGTCGACCTCGCGCATCTGCTCGGTGGTAATGGCGGGAATGTTCATCTTATTTCAACTCTGAAAATGGAAATATAAAGTCCCCCACAAACTGCTACATCAATCGGGATCGTCTGAGGTGGCTTTGATGGCGTCGAGGAGGGCCTCGAACTCATCCTGGCAATTCGCACAGCGGTTGAGATGAGCCTCGACAAGGGGCATGGCCTCCTCCGGGTTTTTGCCCTGCAATTTGGCTTCGACAAAGATATCGACGAATTCAAAACAGTCATCACAGCCGATTTCTTCATCCCGCGTGCTGGCGATTGCTCGGGTCATCTTCTTCAGGACTTCAGCATTCAGTTCCATTTGCATACTCCAAATACAAAGACGCCTTTTCGGTATCCATTCTTACGCATTATCGAAAGCCGCCATGATATCTTCGGTGGTGAGCCCTTCGGCGTGTAGTTCGCGTTTGAGGCGTTTGCGGGCGTCGTGAATCATCTTATATAAGGCGTTGCGGTTGGTGCCCATCCTTTCTGCTACCACTTCCAGGGGCATGCCCCCGCCCATGACAGCTTGAATGGCGGTTTTCTGCCGCTCAGTGAGGTTCTCCTGGATCAATCTCATGACCGTCTCGAGGATCATCTGCTGGGTGGCCTGCTGTTCGGGGCCGGCTTCGGGGTCGGTGAGGATGGCGGGGGTGAAGTCAGGGCCGCTGTCTTCAGGGAGCAGGTCTTCCAGGGCGATATCTTGCCAACGTTTGCGGCGCAGCTCTGTGTAGGCGACCCTGATGGCGATCTTCTGTGCCCAGGTGGTCAGTTTGCTCTCGCCGCGGAATGTATCCAGGTTGGCCAGGATCTTTACTAGGGCATCTTGGGCAAAGTCTTCCACCAAGGAGTCAATATCCCCGCGCGTGCGGGTGGAGAGCGAGTAGCTCAAGCCGCGCACCAGAATCTCACGCAGGTCTGTTATGGCCTGGTCTTTGTCCGGCCCGCGTAAGTCGGCGAGCCACTCTTCATTCGTGCGTTCATTCATGGGGATGTCGATTCCTCCTGGCTTGTCGCTCATCATCCTGCGAGACCATTATAGCATGGGGCTCAGCCAGGGGATAATCTGACCCTGAACGCGCCGACCACCCCAACAGGAGTCCGGGACTCCCGTTGGGGTGGCCTTATATGTTGATTTATCAATCGCCTGAATTATCCGGGGAAATCATCCCTCTTGCAGTGTGTCTCCAGGGACGAAGGCGGCCCAGGCAAACCAGAAGGTGTCGTGATGGCTGATAGGTTGCAGGGATATGCCTGCCAGCGGCCCGGCAACAGCCTGACCAAAGATATCCCAGGTGCTGCCGGTGTTCTCGTCGCGGAAGGTGCCATCACCATTATCGGTGAAGACCAGCACTTCACCGTTGACGGTGGCCTGGTACACGCTGGTAGCGCCGATATCGTCCCCCTCAGCGATGACGGCTGTGTCTAACGCCGAAGCTGTGCCCGCCTTCCAGAACAGGACGACAGGCGTTTCGCCAATTGTATCGTTGATGACGTGTTCTTCACTCAAGCGTGTGAAGGTGTAGGCGCTCGCCTCGCCGCTTTCGAGCAGCACACCGACGACGCGGTCCATGGCGCGAAGCTGGTCGTTGATTTCACCAGTAAACAGGAATGGGAAGGAGTTGATGTTGTCATAACCGACGTAGGGGTTCTGGCCGTAGGGGCGGCTGATGCCGGTCTCCTTGGAGAGCACCTGCCCGTCGGGATATTTGGTTTTGAAATCTTCCCAAGAGATGATGGCTGCCGGAATGGCGGTCAGCCTGGTGCCTGTGAAGTAGCCAACAATGCCTTCGCCGCTGAACTGCTGCCACCAGGACTGGGTCTGGCGGTCGTACATCACCAGGTCGCTGTTGCGCAGGTTGCCGGAAGTGCCAAAAGTGAGCAACTCCCCATTGAAAGGGAAGCGCTCGAAGACCAGGGCCGTGTTGCACAAGGGGCAGAAAGTGACGACCACAGGGATATTATTCACCTTATCATTGACGATCTCGTGCCAGGTCATGATCTGCAGCGGGTAAGCGCGCACATCGTCCTCGAGGGCTAACAAGATGACCGGTTCCAGGCCTTCCAGCCAAGCGTCGGCGGATTCAACGGTCTCGAAAGTGGGTTTGTCGATAGGGGGGATGCCGTCGGGAGGCGGGCCGCCTGAAAAGATCTCGCTGTAGTTTACGCTGTGCTGGCAGAAGTCGGTTTGATCCCAATAACGCAGATCGAAGCTGATGCTTGCCCCTTCGAAGGGGTCGCCACATTCATAAGGGCTATCTGTGGCAGCAACGGCCTGGGATGCTTCGGTAGGGGTCTGGGTAGGTTCTTCTAAAGTAGCCGTGACGGTTGCTTGAGGGGCATCTTCAACGACGCCGGGCTCGGCCTCGCCGGCCTCTTGCGCTAAAGGTGCTTGGACGTCGGGTTGGGGGCCAGAGCACGCCGCGGCCAACAGGGCCACGAAAAGCAGCCCAATGAGCCATCGTGGATTGAACATAATCGCCTCCTTTGATCAGGCAGGTTATGTTCAAATGGACGGGCTTGTTGGGTACCCTCTTACCCGAAGGGCGTTTTTCTCATCTGCTACAAATCTAGCTACATCCAGCTTTCGGTTATCTCTTGCCTGGTCTGAACGACTTCTTTTCCCTCTTCAGTGGAGTAATATCGGCGGACGGGAGCAATTTTCAATGATAAGTTGTTTTCTGCCGCCCAATCCGCCAGGGTGTGTAGCTCTTGTAGCCCCTGCAACATACGTTCGCTTTCCTTGGGGCCAAAGCGATAGGTGAGCAAATAGGGATAGCTCTCGGTGATGCTATCAAGAACCAGGCTAAGGGCTTTCTTGATCTCGGCCGGGGTGGGTTTATTGTGTAGCTGCTCTAAGGCGTGGATGGGAAGTTTGAGATTGAAGCGGAAGATCTTCAAGATCATGGGCCGGTGGAAGAATTTTGCCAATGCTTCTGGGTGGGTGATGCCCCTTCCCGGTGGAATAGCCTGAGTTACCCCCGCGGAATCGTGAGCGGAAATTGGTAATTCGAAACGCTCATCTTTAAGTTTGACGGCCAGGGCGGGGTCATCATCGGGCAGCAAATCTTTGACCCGATCCATCACCTGGGCAGCATATTCTTCGAAGTAGGTCTTGCGCCCCTGCCCTTTGGGTAATTTTGCGGCAGGGATCAGTTCACCAACCCTGATGGAGAGTCGCGGGCGTTTGAATTTCAGAGCGGCGTCGAGAGCGCCGCTTGTCCCGCCGTAACCAATCGGCAAAACCGGCGCTTTGGAGCGATAGCTCAACCAGGCGACCCCAGATTGGGCGCGCATCTGTCCAGGATTCCAGACTCCGCCCTCGGGGAAGATGCCCAGGAACTCCCCTGATTGGAGAACATCCAGGGCCTGTTGGAGCGCCGGGCGGTCCATGTGGCCGCGCCGGATGGGGATATAGCCGTAAAGCGCTTCCAGGATTTCGGTGATCTTCTCTTGAGGGATATCGCCCGCACCGAGCATTTCGACCTGCCAAGGTGTGAAGATAGCCATGAGAGCGCCTTCCATGGCGGCGTTATGATTGCCAACCAGGATCAAGGGCCCCTCTTTGGGATAGTTCTCCGCGCCGTGAATCTGGATGCGAAACAAGAGCGGCAAAAACAAGCGGCCCAAAATACGCAAAAGGCCGCGTCCCAGGCGTTTGCGATTTGTCCCACGATAGGGCAGTGTCATGATTAGAATTCTACTTTTGAACCAGGTGGGAAGGGGCTGGTGCGGCGTTTGAAGTGGAAACCGGCCGCCCCAGCGTGGCCGCCGCCCCCGAAGCGCCGGGCGATCTCCGCCACATCGATTTCGTCTGAATACAGAGAGACGAAAGTGTACAACTCCCCGTCCAGGAGGTTGTCGATGTAGCAGTAGGCGACTTCATAGCCGTGGTTGCGGATGTGCTCGCCCAGGTCACCGGAACCGCGCATGTTGATCGCCAAAGTGCGGTAGCCCTCAAAATTCACCGGGTAACCATAACGGGCAGTGGAGCTCTGAATGGCTTTCAAACGCGCTCCCCTGAGGGCCCTGCCGTGCTCGATGATCTCGTTGAGAAGCGATTGGTCGTCGTCCAGGAGGGGCTTCCACAGGCTGTCGTTGTGGGGATTGGTGTTGAGTTGGAAGAGACCTTCGTTGAAAGCGCCCGTTTCCTTGTGATCCCAACGCCAGATATCGCGGTCGCCGACCAGCTTGACGGTCAAAGGAACGCATTGGTTAGGGAAAAAATGTCCCCAGGTCAGCACGCAGGCAGCTTCGTTTGTATCGCGGACCCCCGGCCATTGATCAGAAATATCGGCCAGCTCTTGGATGGCTGTTTTGTGGTGATCGATCCATGTGAGCTGGTGATATGCTGAAAGACGTTCCATGTCCTCGCGGGGGAGAGAGAAATCGACAATGATAATATGGTCGGCATCGAGCACTTCCTCCAGGGGAAGGGAGTCGCCATATTTCATTTCGCAAAGGGTGATCTCTTTTCCCAAGGCGCGGCGGACGATCGCGGCTGAGGCGCGCCCATCGGCGTCGTTGTGGTATAGGCAAAGGGTTTTCATGCGGTGTGATGATGCAGCCGTTATGTGGTCGAACAGATTACCCGCCAAAAGGCGTAGCCAGGGGCACCGGAGTGAAGACAAGCAGGAAAATGACCAATCCGAACAGGGCAATGGATCTGCGACGGGGGTCAAGGGGGGTAATCTGATCCAGGGGCTCGGCGTAGGCACGGCCCAACATGAAAATCAAAAAGGCCCACAGCCACCAGCCGGACCAGACCAGCCCCAGCAGCAGCAAAGCCCCCAGTATAAAGGGCATCAGGCGGCGCGCTCTCCGACCGAGCAGAACGTAAATGAGATGACCACCATCGAGCTGGCCGGCGGGGATCAAATTGAGCGCGGTGACCAACAGGCCCGCCCAACCAGCCCAGGCTACAGAGTTCAGAGTCACGTCAATCCCGCCTTGGGGCAGCGGCAGCCCGGTGAAGAAGTAGCGAATCCAATAAATGATGGGGTTTAGGCCCCCGAAGCTGGCCGGTTCCGGCAGCCATTTGCCGGTGACCAGGAATTTGATGGCCAAATAGAGAATAGAATTGCCCTCAAAGCCCTGTCCTGGGGGAAATACTTCGGGCAGTTGTTGGACTTCTGAGGTGCTCAAACCGATGAGCAGAACCGGGATGGCGACAATCAACCCGGCTAAAGGTCCGGCGACGCCAATATCCAGCAATATGCGCTTGTTCTTGGGCGGCTCCTTCAAGCGGATGGCCGCGCCCATGGTGCCAAAGGGGCTGAAGGGGAAGGGGATGAAATATGGTAAGGTGACATCCGTCTTGTGGTAACGGGCGGCCAGATAGTGCCCGAACTCGTGGGCTAAGAGAATGCCCAACATGCTGGCAGCGAAAGGCCATCCGTTGCCCAGGTTGCCGAGGATGTGCATGATATCCCTGAAAACATCCCCGGTGACGGGGCCTTCGTAGCCATACAGCGCGCCGGCAAACAAAACACTGAACAGGGTAAGGAGGAATAAGACCACGTTGACCCAGGGATTGGAGGGGGTGGTGTGGTTGATCCCCTCCAGCAAAAGCACAACATGCCGGTCGCCTTCCATTCTGAACACGGGGGTAATCTCGTAAAGGCGGAGGGCCTCGGCCAGTTGATCGTAGGCCGTGGCGGAGTCGCCATATAACTGCCCTCGAAAGCGGGCCAGATAGCCCTGTTTGGATGACCCCCAGGTGGTGTCCTCGATGCGCAGGACGCGTTCGACAATGCGGGCGAGGATCTGTGCGTGTTCTTGTACTGCGGGTTCAGTTGCTGTCATAGATTCTGGTTCTTGAAGTTCCTTTACCAATAAATCAGGCGGGAGTGGATGGGAGTCGAACCCACCGCGGCTCGCAGAACGACCCGCCACCGGTTTTGAAGACCGGGGAGCCCACCGGGACTCAACCACCCCCGAGTTGGCAAGTGCTGATGTGCAGCGATTATACCGCAGATGAATGGGCAGATTGTGGCAGAAAACCGGCGCAACTAACCAAGATGATTGTCAACAGTTGGATATGACAATTGACTGTTGACGAAGCTATGCAGATCAATTAACCTGAGGTGGAAATATGAGCATAGACAATCTGGAGGTTCACCATGACCATGACAATAACCGATGAGTGCATTTCCTGCGGAGCCTGTGAGCCGGAATGCCCTGTGGATGCCATTTTCGAAGGCGATGTGATCTTCGAGATCGACGCCGATAAGTGCATCGATTGTGAAGGCTACTTCGACACCAACCAATGTGTTGAGGTATGCCCCGTCGATTGCGTCGTTCCTGCTTAAATCCCAAGTTCGAGTAGTTTCACTCTTGTAAGCACCCTCCCTTTAGGCGCGAGGGTGCTTTTTGCTATTGACAACACTCTTTTTTATGCTATCATTCGGCATCTTGATAGCTTGACAACTGAATATCGGAGAGATAGCGGCTGACCCCGCAGTGCGGGGTACGAGGTGGAGGTTCCTCCCTGCGAAGGGAGCGCTAATTCCGGCAGCACCGGGAGAAAATCGAATTGATCAGCGGATGCCTCTGAAGCCTGACCACGGGCTTCTCTTTCCCTTCCTGAGAGTGTCGGTTCAAAACCATCCAGCAATGGTTGGGCCAAAGATCGACATGGTGGTGCAAGCAAATCACAGGTTTGTTTGCGTGTAATTTTGGAAGGGCTGCCGTTAAGAGGTTGTTTTTATATTCCGGGTATGCCCAAGCATACCCTTTTTTTGTTAATGCACAGGAGGCATTCTCATGGACAAGAAAACAGTATTAGAACGGGTTCGAGAAGATGATGTCAAATTCATCTCTTTGCAGTTCACCGATGTCACCGGCTCGGTGAAGAGCGTTGATATCCCGCCTGGTCAATTGGAGGGTGCCCTGGATGAAGGCGTTTGGTTTGATGGCTCATCCGTGGAAGGCTTTGCGCGCATTCAGGAGAGCGACATGCGCCTTGCGCTCGACCCGGCCACGTATGCGATCCTGCCCTGGTCGCCCCCTGATTTGAGGCGGGCGCGCATTTTCTGTGATATCTACCGCCCTGGCGGAGCCCCTTTCCTTGGAGACCCTCGCGGCGTGCTCAAGCGAGTTCTCGAAAAAATCGAGGCGCGCGGCTGGACCTTCAACGTGGGGCCTGAACCGGAGTTCTTCTTGTTCAAGAGGAACGGCCCTGAAAGTATTCACCCGGTACCCCATGACGTGGGCGGTTACTTCGACTTTTCGGCCAGCGACGAGGCGGTCATCGTGCGTACAAAGCTGATGAACGCCTTAGATGTGATGGGCCTGGAAGTCGAAGCCGGACATCATGAGGTGGCGCGCGGCCAACATGAGATTGACTTCAGGTTTGGGGACGCCCTGCGCATGGCCGACAATGTCCTGACCATCAAGTACACTGTCAAGGCCATTGCAGCCCAGCATGGCTTGATTGCCTCGTTCATGCCGAAGCCGATCTTTGGCGTCAACGGTTCAGGGATGCACTGCCACCAATCTTTGTTTGATAAAGATGGCAATAACCTTTTCTTCGATGGCGAGGATGAATACAAGCTCTCCAAAGTGGCTTATGGCTTCATCGCCGGGCAGCTAAAACACGCGCGCGCTTTAGCGGCCATCGTCGCGCCCACGGTGAACTCCTATAAGCGTCTGGTGCCCGGTTATGAGGCGCCCGTTTACGTAGGCTGGGCCCAGATCAACCGCTCGGCTTTGATTCGCATCCCTCGGCACACCCCGGGGCGCGATAAATCTGTACGGGCTGAGTTGCGCTGTCCTGACCCCTCAGCGAACCCTTATCTGGCCTTTGCAACGATGCTGGCTGCGGGCTTGGACGGCATCGATAACGAATACGAATGCGCCGCCCCGCTGAATAACGTCAACATTTATCAACTGACCCCTGAGGAGCGCATTGCCAGGGATATCGTGGAACTGCCCAGTTCCCTGGCTGACGCTATGCGCGAGCTTGACAGTAGTTCTGTGCTCAAGGAAACCCTTGGCTCACGAATGTATGAGGCCTTCTGGCGAGCAAAGTGGAGCGAAGTAGAAGAATACCGCATGACCGTGATGGATTGGGAAGTCAACCGCTATTTAGAGGTTGCCTGAACCAGCCATTCACCGCTGAGCGGCCAGGAGCAGAGAAGTTTTCATGAATAGCTCTCTAGGGCGTGCTTCTTTCGACAAGGCGGCAGAAAGCACACTGTTCTGGAGAGCTGGTCGGTTGCCCGCAGGTGAGGCAGGTGTTCAATGGGTCGGTTTCGGGGGCTTGTTCAGCGAATAAGCCCCCTTCTTTGGCCTTCAGGAAATTCAGGTAGAAGATCAGTTTTGTGCCGGGGCGATTTCTCTCTAGCTGATTGAGCACTTCTTTGTAGTAAATGCTCTTGGCCCCTTCCGCGTGGGGGCATTCATCATAGATATATTCGATGCCGCGGAGCAGGGCATAGGCTGTGGTCTCGCGCTCGTAAAAACGAAATAATGGCTTGGCTTTACGCACCAGCCCTGGGTGATCGGCTTCCAGGACTGGGCCCTGACGGAGCAGATAGCTCCCTAACCAGTTCAATGTATTGCCGAATAAGACCGCAGCTTCATCGTCCAGGTTGTGTCCGGTCACAAGTACATCGTAGTCCCCGTCACGGGCAACGCGATTCATGATGTTGCGCTTGCTCAATCCACAAACGGCACAGGGTTTATCTTTGCCGCGCGGTGTTTTCTCGTTTAATTGGGGGATTGTGCTGCCGTAAGCATCCTTGACATCAACGACGATCAAGCTCAGGCGATGGTCTTCGGCATATTTTTGGCAGAAATGTAAGGACTTATCCGAGTAGCCGAAGCCACTATCGATGCCCAGTCCTATATACAGCCCGTCGGCCTGATATCCCAACCGGGTCAGGATATCCCACAAAGCCAGCGAATCCTTGCCGCCCGAGACCGCTACCAGAATTCTGTCCTCCGGTGAGAACATGTGGTGCTCCTCGATGAAGCGCTGGGTCTGGGTCGGAATCCATTCCAGGTAGTGCTGTTTGCAAAGCGCCAGCTTGTGCTGACGCATGTTGATGGCGGCTTTCGCGCCGCATTTCCTACATTTCATGGAATGGACTAGCCGCCGGAGATCACGGAGATCAGTGTAATCACGTCACCTTCTTCGATGAGTTCGTCGTCGGTGATCAAATCGCCCTGACGCGTGGCAATCACGGATTCTGGCACGATTTCCAGCTTCTCCAAAGCTGATCGAACCGTCATACCAGATTTGACTTCGAATTCTTCTTTCCGCAAGATGAGTTTTGCCGTCATAGAAGTACCCATATCCAGGGTACTGGCATTCTACCTTGGGGGTTGGAGAACGTCCATATCCCCGTGCTATAATCCGACCGAGAAATAATCTTAGGAGGCCTTATGGCGGTCGAGACATCTTCTATCCTGTTGGAAACCCGGGGCGATGCCGATATTCATGATATCACCGATGGTGTGGCTGACGTGGTGCGCCAATCTGATTTGAGCGATGGCGTGGTAACGATCTTCTGCCCCTCAGCGACCAGCGCGTTGACCACCATCGAGTTTGAGTCGGGCTGCATCAGCGATCTGCGCAGGTTATTCGACGAAATTGTGAACCCTGATCGACATTATGCTCATAACGCTCGCTGGCATGACGGCAACGGCCATGCCCACGTGCGGGCGGCCTTGTTGGGCCCTTCTTTTTCGGTGCCCTTCGTGCAGCAGCGCCTGACCCTGGGGACCTGGCAGCAGATCATCTATGTTGATTTCGATAACCGCCCCCGCCAACGGGAGTTGGTGGTGCAGATGATAGGGGAGTGAACCGGGTTTGGAAGTTTCAGATCACTTCAGAGGTTTGGCGTAGATGCCTAGATGGTTGCCCACAGGTCTCTCGCGCCCTGGGATGCGGTGATTGATGGGCGAGTTGAGCACATCGGCAACTCCAAGCGGCCCTTCGACCACCATTGTGGATGACCCGCCGCCATCCAGGTTGATGGCGTTATAGCCACCGTGGAAGATGATGATCTCGGCTAACTCCTGCAGCGTGACCCCTTCGGAGTATCCTGGCTGACGCCCATCCACCACCACTAAGATGAGATAACGGTTAGCGCGGTCAAGGGCCACGGCTGTCCTGGGGTCAGGCGAGCCGCCCAGGTCGCCCACGGGCTGCCCATTTTTGACGATGGTCAGATTTCCGGAAATCACATTGAAGTTCTGGCCGGTGGGCGTGTTGATGCGGGCGCCATTTGTTATGGCCAGATAGAGGCGGGGCTCGTTATCTGTATCTTGGGAGTAGATCGTGCCCTCGGATGCCGCAAAACCAATCACATCTACCCGGTCGCCGTTGTGCGGGTAATAATCAAGGAAGCCGCGATCATGCCAGGGCTGAAAGCCATCACCGTTGATGGCTACTTGAAGGTCAAAGTTATTCAAGAACAGGGATGTGGTGCGCGCTTTGAAAGGCAGTTCGGCGTCAGAGTCACCTGGGGTCACCAATAAACGGATGCCATCTGCGCGCAGATCGACCTTGATGACGTGGATCACGATCCTGCGTGGGGAACTGCGCACATCGCGGATATATTCCACGCCCTGGAAGAGGGTTTCTTGGATTGAACTGGGGAGCAGACGCTGATAGAGCCAAACACCACCGACACATAGGACGATGGCAGCGATTATGGCCAAGATAAAGATGCAGGAAATCCAGAGTTTTCTTCGTTTCATCATCAAACCTGAGGTATGTTTCACAGATCGCACGGATTTGACAAGATCAAACCGGTGAAATCAGTGTTGATTCGTGCCCGGGCATATGTTTGGGGCACCTAATAAGCGTTGCTAGGGCTGCCACTGTAGAAATCTCGATAGAATAAGCAAGTTTTGTTCAAAATCTATGTTTTGGTGATCTGTCAGTTCGATGTCAACTGCGGCAATGCCCTGGGCTGAGGCCCAGTCGATCAATTGTCCCGTGAACTGGCAGCCTGTGTCAATAGGCGGATAGGGGTAATTGCTGACGGAGGCGATGCTTTCAGCCAGGCTCACGGATCGGTCATCAGGTGGCTGCCCACCGGGGAATATCCCCAGCGCGGCACTGTGGTAGCTGATCAGCGCATCGATGCCCTGTGCTTGAATGAAATTCATCAGGGCTATAGTTTCGGGCTCCGAGGCTGGATGCGGTCCAGCACTGATGGGGCCGTAATCCCAGCAGCCGTCCCGCGGCCATTCTGCTTGCCAAAGGGCAGGAAAGTTGCGGTTGAGATCGACTCCGTTGGCATTGGCGCGGCCCGCAAAGCCATGGGATCGGGCTTCGCCATCAGGGTTGAGGACACGCAGGACGTGGAGTTTGATCCCCGGGGGTACAGTATCGGGATGCCCTTCGAGGTGGGCGATCAGTTCATCTGCCAGGGCGATGGTGTTCCATTCGTACCCGCCATGGATGCCGGCGATAACCAGGCGAACCGTGTCGCCGGAGCCGAAAGTGCACACCTCCAGGGGTTGCCCGTTCACGGAATACCCAATTATTTTGCAAAAATGGCTTGGCTTTGGGTTTTGCTCTTGATTTGAGCGCCGTGTGGTGCTGGGGATGGGGTAGTCCGTCGGCGTGATCAGTGGTGTGCGTGTAGTCATTGGCAAGACTGGAGATAGTGTGCTTTGTATCAGGGCTACCTCGGTTGGTAGCTGTGTTTTGGTCTGACGATCCGGTGGGGTGGTTTGCGATGGGGCGCTTGCAGCCTCTAAGTGGGTTAGCGAGGGCGTGGGGGTGCTCTGAAATGGATGATTTACGCCCAGCCAGATGCCCAGGGCCAGGAAAATCCCCAAAATCCCTGCCAGTGTATAGCGCAGCAGTGTCTTTGACGAGGAACGTGAGTTAGAATCGGTTGACATGAGGCGGGGGATCGCCAGGCGCAAAATGCGTATAGCCAGTAAATGGTTATCGTTTGAATAGGGATTTGGGTTGCAGCCCCGACTCCCCAATTCTGGGGGGAGATATCAGGCGATCAGCTTTTGTTCGTGTTGCTGCATTGCTTGGAAGGCAGCAATACCGACCTCGATAATCTCTTGGGAAGGTTCGCGTGTAGTCAAGCGCTGCAGGGCGAGATTGGGCTTGATGAGAAAGCGCACGATGGGGGAATCGAAATGGCAGGCCGTCCAGCGAATGATTTCGTAGGCCACCCCGGCCAGCACGGGGATGAACGCCACCCGGCTGATCAAACGCCAGTGCAGGGGCAGGGGGCCTAGCATGGAGAAGATCAAAATGGAAAGCAGCACCAGGGTGAGTAGAAAAGCCGTCCCGCAGCGAGGGTGCTCGATGGATTGTTGGGCGACATTTTCCGGCGTGAGCTCAACCCCCGCCTCGAAGGCGTTGATGGTCTTGTGTTCTGCGCCGTGGTAGGAGAAAACGCGCTGGATGTCCGGTAAAAATCCGATCACCCAGATATAGCCGACGAGCAAAAACAGGCGGACAAAGCCCTCGGCGAGGTTTCCCCACCAGGCGTTGAGGTACAGGTATCTCTCGACCAATTGACCGGCGGCGGCAGGCGCCAAGAAGAACAGTCCAATCGAAAAGGCCAGAGACAACCCCAAGGTCAGGTAAAGTGCAGCCCCTTCCAGTTGTTCGTCCTCTCCGGTTTGCAAGTTTGCCGATATGGTCAAGGCGCGCATCCCCAAAACCAGCGCATCCCACAGGCCGACCAGACCGCGCAGGAACGGAATCTTGATCAGGCGGCTTTTGTAGATGCCGCCCAGTTCTTCGGTGTGAATGACGATCTCTTGATCGGGGTCACGCATGGCGATGGCGACGGCCCTTGAGCCTCGCATCATCACGCCTTCGATGACAGCCTGACCGCCATAGGTGGGTAATTGTTTTTCCATCTAGTTCGCCAGGTTGAAGAAGAAGTGGATGAGAGCATCGATGCCTTTGTACCAGGTGGGTAGATGCAATTTTTCGTTTGGGCCGTGCAAATTGTCGGTCGGCAGGCCGAAGCCGATATTGACGGATTCGATCCCGAGAATTTCATGGAATGTTGTCACTACGGGGACGCTGCCGCCCTCGCGTTTGAAGACGGGCACCACGCCCCAGGAGGTCTGCGCGGCTTTGAGATATGCCTGGGCCCAGCGGGAGTTCCGGTCGCTGATGGCGGCTGGCCCACTGGCCATTGTAATGACCTCCCACTTCACTGTAGAGGGCGCGTTTGCTTCCAGATATTGGAGCAATTGCTGATGTACTACGTCTGGGTCTTGATCGGGAACCAGGCGGCAAGAGATCTTGGCCATAGCGTAGGCGGGCAGCACCGTCTTAGAGCCTTCGCCGGTGAAGCCGGAGTACAGGCCGTTGATTTCCAGCGTGGGCCGAGCTCCGACGCGCTCCTCGGGGGTATAGCCCTCTTCTCCCCACAGCGCGGGGGCACCGGTGTTCTCTAAATACCAGTCAGCAGTCTTGGGGAGGCGGGCAATTTCGGCGCGCTCCTCTTCGCTAAGGGCGCGCACGTCCTCATAGAACCCTGGCAATGTGACGCGCCCCTTCTCGTCGTGCATGCCGGCGATCAGGTCGGCGAGGACTTGAGCAGGATTGTGAACAGTCCCTCCGTACACGCCGGAGTGCAGATCTTGGTCTGGCCCCCAGAGACGCAGCTCGAAATACGCCAGTCCGCGCAGTGCATAAGTGATGGTGGGCAGGTCGGGGGCGATCATGCCCGTGTCGGGGTTGAGGGCGAAATCACAGGCCAGGAGTTCTCTGTGTTCTTCGATGAACTCAGGAAGGTTGGGAGAGCCGATCTCCTCTTCTCCCTCGATGATGAACTTCACGTTGATGGGCAATGAGCCAGTCTGGAGGATAGCGGCGACGGCGTTCGCGGTGGCCGCCACCTGTCCCTTCATATCCGAAGCGCCGCGAGCGTATAAGTTCTCGCCGCGCTGTGTGGGCTCGAATGGGGGCGTGTCCCATTTTTCCAAGGGTTCAGCGGGCTGCACATCATAATGACCGTAGATCAGCACTGTGGGGGCTTGAGGCCCCGCAGCCAGATGATCCCCGTATACCACTGGATGCCCGGCGGTAGGATAAATCTTGACATTCTGAAGTCCAATATCACCAACATGTTCAACCAGCCATTCGGCTGCAGCTTGAATCTCGGGATTCCGCTCGGGATCCGTGGATATCGATGGGATGCGCGAGAACTCAACCAGTTCATCGAGAAAGCGCTGCTTGTGCTGGTTGGCGAATTCAAGGGCGGATGATCGTGGATCAGGCATTGTAGAGTGGCCTCCTGGCTAAAATACACTAAGAATCATGTTATTCGTCGGCGGCGTTCAACATGGCGGCGTATAAGCGGTCGCCGAGCAACGCGCCGCCGACATAGGGGGTAAAATCTTTGATCTCATCAAACTGATAGGCCGTGGTCCAAACTTGAGCGCGGTAGCGGTGCGCATCACACTTTGTTTCCGGGGGCACATAGCTGCCTGACAACTGGGTAACCGCGCTGCCGTTTCCAGCTTCAAAATCGATGGTCATCGCTTGCAAACTGGATGTGTATGTGGCGTTGTAAAGCCCCAGCACATACCGCCCCGCAGAGAAGAGATAGTTGAGCGCCGTCCTGAGGTCTTGTTCGGTGTTCCCGGTTTTGTAGTGTCCGGTGAGCACAGGGATTACAGAGTCTCCGCAACCGACCGGGCCGCCCGAATCGATGATCACAAAGTAGGCCACAATGGCATTTTCGGGGATGCCTTTGCCTGGAACTGGGGTGGCAGTTAGGGTTTCGGTGGGCGTATTGCTGGGCGTGTTCGTGATCGTAGGGCTGGGTGTAAAAGTAAGCGTACTTGTAGGCGTAAATGTCGCCGTAGAAGTGGCCGTTGCGGAGAGTATGGCTACGCGCGCAGTTTCAGTGGCTTCAGCGTAAACCATTTCTACGGCATGGGTGATGGTTTGTTCTAAGTCTGGGGTGACCGTGGGCGTTGCGCCCAGTGATGAGATTTTTAACGTACAGGCCGAGAGGAGAAGCACAAATCCGGTGAGCAGCAGTGAGATGGGTGGTGTAGATTTGTAGTTTTCCATGAGCACATCATGTGTGTCTGGTGCTGAGCCGCAAGACGCGTAGATTATAACGATTTTTGGAAAAAATTGGGTTTGGGTTTTATGAGAAATGGCGATTCGTGATAGAATAGGTGGCGTTCAGATCGGCGGTCGTCGCAGTTTAACGTTGGCAGCGACGGCGTCGGGTAAAGAGAAATCGCCCCTCGAAAAGTGCCGCCATCCTAGTGTACTTGGCGCCGATCCTATGAACCTTTGGAAACATTACCACAACGCCCAAACCGTGACCGATGCGTTACAGGTATTGGCTGAGGCTCCGGGCCGGGCTTGTTTGATCGCAGGGGGCACTGACCTGATGCTCGACTTGCAGCAGGGGAATCATCCCCCCGTCCACACCCTTGTGGACGTAACCGCTATCCCCGAAATGACAGCGCTGGAAATCCGAGAGGGGGAATTGTTCATTGGGGCTTCGGTGCCTCACGCCAGGATCACCACATCGCCTCTTGTGCGAGAACACGCGGCCGCATTGGCGACCGCATGCGGCTTGATCGGCGGCCCTCAAGTGCGGAATACGGCCACCCTGGGGGGCAACGTGGGACATGCCTTGCCCGCCGCAGACGGCACCATCGCATTGACGGCACTGGACGCTGAAGCCGAAGTCGCCAGCCTGGGGGGACGCCGAAGAGTCCCTATGGATGAACTATTCCTTGGGCCGGGAGAATCAAGCCTGGAAGCGAGGAGGGAACTCCTGGTGGGGTTCTATCTCCCCTTGAGGGGGCCAAACCAGGCCTCGGCCTTCAAGCGCGTCATGCGCCCCCAAGGCGTCGCCATCGCCATTCTCAACGCCGCTGTCTGGCTGCAATGTGATGATGGCCGCATCACGGATGTGCATATCGCGTTGGGGCCATCGGGGCCTGTGCCGCGCCGATTGCGCAATGCGGAGTCTGTGCTGCGAGATCAACCCTATGACGAAGTGGTTGTCGGCCAGGCCGTCAAGGCCCTGCTCGAGGAGAGCAGCTTCCGCACCAGCCGCCACCGGTCTACACAAGCATATCGCCATCACATGGCGGGCATTTTATTGGAAGAAACTTTAGCGTTGGCCTGGCAAGCTGCCAGGGAGAGAATATCCCGATGAATTTATTGGTAAATGACAAACCTGTCGAAATCGAAGCTCAGCCTGGGGAGACCCTGGCGGATTTACTGCGTAAGCGCCTGGGGTTGACTGGTACTAAGATCGGTTGTGAAGAAGCCGAGTGCGGCGCCTGTACGGTGCTGGTTGATGGCGAGCCGGTGGTCTCATGCACATATCCGGCGGCGCGCGCGAGCGGCAAGGATGTTTTGACAATAGAAGGATTAGCAACTGTAACTCCCAGCTCGCACAAAAGGGTTAGGGTTAGGGTTAGGAGTGATGAGTTAGGAGTGGAACTGCACCCCCTTCAAGAGGCTTTCATCACCCACGGGGCTATCCAGTGTGGATTCTGTACGCCAGGCCAGATCATGACCGCGTACGCTTTGCTGGAAAAGAACCCCGACGCAACCTCCGAAGACATCCGCAAAGCCCTGAAAGATACTTTGTGTCGCTGTGCGGGTTATCCGTCTATCGAGAACGCCATCCTGGCCGCGGCGGAGGCCATGCGTCTCGGCAGGCCCGTCCCGCACCCTCAAGTCGATCTCTCAGCGGAGCCGCTCCACACCATTGGTGAAGTCACTATCCGGCCCGACGCCATCGCCAAAGCCAACGGTAAGGCCAAGTTCACCGATGATCTGGTCTTTGAGGGGATGCTGTTTGGCAGGGTGAAGCGAGCGGGCGTGCCTCATGCCATCGTCAAGCGCATTGATATCGAGAAAATGCGCAGTCTCCCGGGTGTACGTGCGGTGCTCACCGCGGACGATATCCCAGGGGTGAATGCCCATGGTATCGTGATCAACGACTGGCCCAGCCTAGTCGGTGTTGGCGAGCGGGTTCGCTATGTGGGAGATGCGGTTGCCCTGGTGGCCGCCGATGACGAGGCAACCGCGGCGGAAGCCTTGCGTTTGATCGAAGTCGATTTCGAGGCCCAAGAGGCCATCGATAACCCTGTGCAGGCCCGGGAAGCCTCTGTTCCCCAACTCCATGACAGGGGGAATCTGCTTAAACATATCAAAGTGCGCAAAGGTGATCTGGCTCAAGGCTTTGCCGATGCTGATATCGTCCTAGAGCACACCTATCATACCCAGACCACAGATCATGCTTTTTTGGAGCCGGAATGCAGCATCGCCCGGCCCACTGAAGACGGCCGCATGGAGATCTATGTCGGGTCCCAGATCCCTTACAACGACCGCCATCAGGTGGCGCGAGCATTGGATTGGCCCGAAGAACGGGTGCGGGTGATTGGGCAGCTAATGGGCGGCGGCTTTGGAGGCAAAGAAGATATTGCCGGACAAATCCATGCCGCGCTGCTCGCCAATGCGACTAACCGGCCTGTAAAAGTGCTGTTCGACCGTCACGAAAGCCTGATCGTGCACCCCAAACGCCATGCGACCCAAATCCGCGTCAAAGTTGGCGCTAAAAAAGATGGCAGATTGACGGCTGTGGAAGCAGAGCTTTTCGGCGATACGGGGGCTTACGCATCGTTGGGCGAAAAAGTGATGGGGCGAGCGACCACCCATTCTTCGGGGCCTTATGATGTGCCTCACGTGCGGGCTGATTGTTATGCCATGTACACCAACAACCCTCCGGCGGGCGCATTCCGAGGTTTCGGCGCTCTGCAAGGACAGTTCGCGATCGAAAATATGATGGACCGATTGGCCGAAGCAGTTGAGGTCGATCCCGTAGAGCTGCGCAGGGTAAATGCCCTGAAGGTTGGTAGCGTCACCAATACGGGTCAACTGCTGCGTGAGAGTGTGGGCCTGATGGAGTGTATCGATAAGGTCGATCAAGAGTTGAGGCGTTTGTGTGAGCAGGAGGGGATCGGCGACCCGTTCAAGCCCCATGGGGTGCCTGATGCTCCCCATTTATCCCGCTCCTGGGGATTCGCTGTGGCCTACAAAAACACTGGGCTGGGCGGAGGCGCGCCGGACAAAGCGGGTGCCGAAGTCGAGTTATATGCCGACGGGACCATGGAGGTGCGTACCGCCTCGGCAGAATTGGGCCAGGGTTTGGTCACTGTTTTGCAGATGGTGGTCGCCGAGGAATTCGCGATGCCCAGCCGACAGGTCAATGTAAGGGTGATGGATACCGATCTGACCCCCGATGGCGGACCGACAACCGCCTCCCGCCAGACCTACGTCACAGGCAACGCGGCCCGTTATGCCGCCCGGACACTGCGAGAAGCGATCACTACCACCCTGGCCGAGAAATATGACCAGCCCCCTGACGAAATTCGTTTTGAAGAGGGGTTGGCGCAGGTCAACGGGCACAAAGTGCCGTTGGGCGATGTGGTCGATTTCATGCGCGCGGAAGGGCGTGAGCCGCGCGCCATGTATGAGTACTGGGCACCGGAAACCAAGCCCTTAGGCGAGGGTGGCGATATGCACTTTGCTTTTTCCTTCGCAGCCCAGGCCGTGGAAGTTGAAGTAAACACCCGCACGGGCGAGGTAGCCGTGCTGCGGGTGATCGCTGCTAACGATGTCGGCAAGGCGCTCAACCCCCTGGGGTTGCAAGGCCAAATCGAAGGCGGCGTGGTCATGGGTGTGGGTCATGCGCTCACCGAGAATTTCATCGTCGAGAAAGGTATCCCTTTTACCGATCATCTGGCGCGCTACCGGATGCCCAATATCACCCAAACGCCTGAGATCATCTCTTTCATCGTCGAGCACCCTACAGGAGATGGGCCTTACGGGGCAAAAGGGGTCGGCGAGATCGTCAGCATCCCCACTATCCCGGCGATCACCAATGCGATCTACAACGCGGTGGGTGTGCGCGTTGACAGACTGCCGGTAGATCAGGAGTTTATCGTCAGAGAATTAGGAAGGTCGGGAAAATAGGGATACCCCTGTCGAAAGCCTGACTTCCAGCCAATACCTATGAGTAACCCATCTATTCCCCGCTGGTTAGAATGGGCACGCGAAATCCAAGCCCTTGCCCAAACTGGAGCATCGTACGCGATGAACCAATGGCAGAGCCAGCGCTACCAACGGTTGATGAAGATCGCGGCAGAAATCATCAGCGAGCACACTGATAATCCCATCGAGCCGATCTATGAGAGTTTCAAAGTCCAGCCAGGATATGCTACTCCCAAGGTGGATGTGCGCGGGGCGATTTTTCGAGATGGGAAACTGCTGATGGTGCGCGAACGACTCGATGATGCCTGGACGATTCCGGGCGGCTGGGCAGATGTTGGCGATTCGCCTGCTGCGGCTGTGGAGAGGGAAGTGTGGGAAGAATCTGGCTTTAGGGTCAAGGCCCAGAAATTGATCGGAATCTATGATGCCAACCGCATTGAGCCGCTTGCCTTATATCATGCGGTTAAGATATTTTTCCTTTGTGATATCCTGGACGGCAAAGCCACCCCCAGCGATGAAACCTCTGAAATTGGCTTCTTCGCTGAAACCGATCTCCCAGCGAACCTGTCCACTGAAAGGACCGGATTGAGGCATATCCGGGATGCCTTTGCAAGTATTGCAGATGATAGTCTGCCAACGATCTTTGAATGAAACCGCCAAATTCGCGAGTGAAAGAACTGCCTTTTGGATTGGAAGGCAAAATCTACCGCAGTCCCATGCCATTCAGCGCGTATGACCCGCTGAATGAGGCCTGGCAGGCTTACCAGGATTTGGGGGTGAATACGGTCGTCGTGCTGACGGAGCCTCAAGAACATCTGGTACATGCCCGCCGAGACCTGCTGGCGGCTTATCGAGCTGCCGGGATGGAGGCAATCCACCTGCCCGTTCAAGACTTTCACGTCCCCAAGGATGTGCGAGCATTCAATACCGCCCTGGACAACGTGGAAAACGCCTTGCGAGAAGGGCAAAATGTCGCCGTTCACTGCCTGGCAGGGTTGGGGCGAACGGGCACTTTTCTGGCCTGCCTTGCCAAAAACATCCTGAACCTGGAGGGGAGGGCAGCGATTGACTGGGTGCGCAGCTATGTCCCAGGCGCATTGGAGAACCCGGCCCAAGAAACGTTCGTGGTGGATTTCCGGTCCACCAAGGCACGGAATCCATGAGCTTTCGTGTTTAGTTTTTAGGAGAAGACCATGCTGATTACCAACGGAAAAATCATCACCTGGGAGAAAGAGAATCAAATACTGGAAGATCAGGCGCTCTACATCAAGGGTGAACTGATTGAGGAGATTGGCCCCCAGGATGAACTGGCAGCGCGCTACCCCGAGGAAGAGCAGTTGGACGCCAAGGGGCAGTATGTGATGCCGGGGAATATTTGCGCGCACACTCATTTTTACGGCGCTTATGCGCGCGGTATGGGCATCCCTGGCCCGCCTCCGAAGGATTTCCCCGAAATTCTGGAAAGGTTGTGGTGGCCCCTGGATATGGCCCTGGATGAAGAGGGCGTGCGGTATTCGGCGCTGGTGATGTTGGTGGATGCCATCAAGCACGGTACGACGACGTTGATCGATCACCATGCCTCGCCCAACTTCATCGATAGCTCGCTTGATGTGATTGGCGAAGCCCTGGACATATCGGGTTTGCGGGGGGTGCTGTGCTATGAAGTCACCGACCGAAATGGAGAGGCCGGGGCCAAGGCAGGTATCGAGGAAAACGTCCGCTTCTTGAAATCTGATCTGGTGGCAGGTAATTCGCGGCTGGCAGGGACGTTTGGGATGCATGCCGCCCTGAGCATATCAGATGCCACTATGGAGGCCTGCCGCACAGCCGCTCCCCAGGGAACTGGATTCCACATTCACGTGGCAGAGCATGAGGCCGACGAGTATGATAGCCTGCAAAAATATGGCATGCGCGTAGTGGACCGCCTGCAGAAGTTCGACATTCTCGGGCCGGATTCGATTGTCGCTCATGCGATCCACATTGACGGCAAAGAAGCGGCTATCCTGGCTGAATCCGGCACGTGGGTGACGCACCAACCCCGCTCGAATATGAATAACGCGGTCGGCGCTGCGCAGGTTGAATCGATGCTGCGCATGGGCGTGCCGGTGTGCCTGGGGACGGATGGATTCTCATCTACGATGTGGGACGAGTGGAAGTTCGCTTACATGCTGCACAAAGTCGTCAGCCGCGACCCACGCCGCATGAACGGCATGGATATCGTGCAGATGGGCGTCTACAACAATGCCTCGCTGGCAGGCAAGTTCTTCCCAGAAGCGCCTTTGGGCGTGTTGAGGCCCGGCGCGCACGCCGATGTGATCTTCGTCGATTACCACCCCCACACGCCGCTGACGGCGGGCAATTTACCCTGGCAGATCATCTTCGGTTTCAACGAGAGCATGATCACCACCACCATCGCCGCTGGCAAAGTGCTGATGAAGGACGGTGAGATACTTACTCTTGACGAAGCAGGCATCGCCGCTGAGGCGCGGGCCCTGGCCCCGGCCATCTGGGAGCGCTACGAATCGTATGTTGGCACTTACGGATGAGCGTAACCGCTATTAGAGAGACCGGAATATGACAAAATCGGAACCGATCATCGCCGTTCTGGGTGGAACGGGTCAGGAAGGGCCTGGCTTGGCCATGCGCTGGGCCAAGGCTGGCTATGCAGTCATCATCGGCTCCCGGCAAGCTGAAAAGGCCCAACGGGTAGCCGCCGAATTGAATGAAAAACTAGGCCTCGATACGATTATGGGGTTGCAAAATGCTGATGCAGCGAGTGCGGCCGACATCAGCGTGCTGACTGTGGTGGCAACGGCTCATCAAGCCGCCCTGGAGAGCCTTGTGGAGGCCTTGCGCGGCAAGATCCTGGTGGATGCCACCGCCCGGATCGACTTCCGCGACCCACAGCCACCGGCACCACCGGCGGCGGCTGAAATCGCCCAAGAAATCCTCGGGCCAGAGACGCACGTGGTGGCGGCGTACCAGAACGTCCCGGCCCATACGTTGAAGCAGAATCTAGGCAGCTCGATCGATACCGATGTTTTGGTCTGTGCAGATCATCTCGAGGCCGCTGAGCAGGTGATACAGCTTACCCAAGCGGCTGGGATGCGCGCTTTCTACGCTGGCGGCCTGAAAAACGCTATCACGATAGAAGGATTGACGGCGATCTTGATCAGCATGAACAAATATTATCGCAGCAAGACAGCCAGCATCGGGATTACGGGCATTTAGACGACATGTGGGAGGCGTGATTGCCTTCCCTGACGTTGAAGCCCCGGAAAACATGACGCTTATCCTTAGCCCACTTCCCGGCATACCGCTTATTCAGCCTGGCGACGATCTGGCGGCACTCATCCTCGATGTGCTTTCTGCATCGGGCATCACGCTCCAGGACGGCGACATCCTCGTCCTGGCTCAGAAGATCGTTTCCAAAACCGAGGGACGGATGGTTAAACTGGCGACGGTGATGCCCTCCGCGAAAGCGGTCCAATTAGCCGAGCAGACCCATAAAGACCCGCGGGTGGTGGAGTTGATCCTGGGCGAAAGCAAACAGGTGCTTCGTACGCGCCCGGGGCTGATCGTGGTGGAGCACAAGTTGGGATTCGTTTGCGCCAACGCCGGAATCGATCACTCGAATGTGGGTTCTCGCAATCCCGAAGACAGGGAATGGGTGCTGCTGCTCCCTGAAAACCCTGATGTATCGGCGGCAGCCCTGCGGGAACGGCTGGAAGCTCAAGCGGCGGCGAAGATCGGTGTGCTGATCATTGACTCTCACGGGCGCGCCTGGCGGTTGGGCGTCGCAGGCGTCGCGATTGGTTTCTCCGGGATGCCGGGCCTAGTTGACCTGCGCGGCCAGGCAGATTTGTTTGATCGAACCCTGGAGGTCACTCAAGTTGGGGTCGCAGATGAACTGGCAGCGGCGGCATCCCTGATGATGGGACAGGCAGCCGAAGGGATGCCCGTCGTCCACGCGCGCGGCTTCCCCTACCCTTTACGGGAAGGTAAGCTAAGTGAGTTGATCCGCCCAAAAGATGAAGATTTATTTCGATGAGTTTAGGTGATGAAAAATATACCCGAAGAATATCAATACTTATTGGCAGATGAAACCAAAGCGTACGCGGTTTTAGCCACGATTATGCCGGATGGTTCACCCCAGGCGACACCGGTCTGGTTCAGCACGGATGGTGAGCATCTCCTGGTCAATTCTGTGAAAGGCCGGGTCAAGGATCGCAATGTGCGCGCCAACCCCAATGTCGCGCTGACCATTTTGGACCCCAATGACGTGCTGCGTTACCTGCAAGTGCGCGGTCGTGTAGTTGAGATCACTGAAGCCGGCGGGCGCGAGCATATCAACTTCTTGTGCAAGAAATATACAGGGAATGACGAGTTCTGGGGCCCGCCGGACGATATACGGGTGATCTTCAAAATACTGCCGAAATGATATGAACATAGTTGCCCTGGCAGGTGGCGTGGGAGGCGCCAAGCTGGCTGATGGCCTGGCTCAAGCCTTGCCCGCTGAGAATTTGACCATCATCGTCAATACCGGCGATGATTTCGAGCATTGGGGCTTGAAGGTCTGCCCCGATCTGGATACGGTTTGTTATACCTTGGCCGGTCTGGCGAACCCGGAGACGGGCTGGGGCCGCGCTGACGAGAGCTGGCTGGCTTTTGAGAACGTTAGCCAACTGGGCGGCGCGGATTGGTTCCGTATCGGCGACCGGGACCTGGGGACGCATCTGGAGCGCACCCGCCGGTCGCGCCAGGGCGATAAACTGAGCGAGATCACGCGGGATTTTTGCGAGGCGTGGGGCATCGCCCATTCAATATTGCCGATGAGCGACGACCCCATCCCGACCATGGTGCACACGGAGTTGGGTTGGCTGCCTTTTCAAGAATACTTCGTCCGTCAGCGATGCCAGCCGCGCGTGAGCGATTTCGAATACCATAACGCTGATATTGCCACACCTGCGCCAGGTGTTTTAGAGGCAATCTATGAGGCTGACCTGGTTGTTATCTGTCCCTCCAACCCCTGGGTGAGCATCGACCCGATTTTGGCGGTGCCGGGGATACGGGACGCCCTGTCCTCGGGCAAGATAATCGCAGTGTCCCCCATCGTCGGGGGAAAGGCCCTCAAAGGCCCAGCGGCCAAGATGTACGTGGAATTGGGTATCGAACCCTCGGCTTACGCGGTCGCGGAACACTATGTGGATTGCCTGGCTGGCATGGTCATCGACAGCGTTGACAAAGACGATGTGAGCCGTATCCAGGCTTTGGGTATGACGCCCTTCGTCACCGACACGATTATGACCACGCCAGCGGATCGTCAACGATTAGCAGAGGAAGTATTGCAATTTGGCGAGGAGATGATCTCTGATAAAATTGAATGAACTTTGGTTATGCAGTGAAAGGAGCGTGCAGATCGGATGACCATTTGGGCGATCGTACCCGTGAAGCCCTTGCGCCGGGGGAAGTCGCGTCTGGCAGGCGTGTTTTCGGAGGAGGAGCGTGCTGATCTCAATCGGCACTTGTTGGAAAATACGGTCAGTACCTTAAAAGATATACCGGAGATCGAACATGTTTTGGTGGTCAGTCGGGATCAATCTACACTGGCCGTGGCGAGGGATTTGGGCGCACGCACGGTGTTGGAAAATGGGACACCCCATTTGAACATCGCCCTGGAGCGCGCTACCATTGTGGCGAAAACCTATGAGACGCGCGGGGTGTTGATCCTGCCGGCAGATTTGCCGTTGATCACTCCGGAAGATGTCAATTTAATGTTGGAGCGAGCCACCGATCCGCCAGTCGTTGTGGTCGCCCCCGATCGACACGAAAGCGGCACCAACGCTTTGTTGGTCTGCCCGGCGGGATTGATCGAATACCATTATGGCGACGATTCCTTCGCCAAACATTGTGAACTGGCGAAGCAGGCCGGCGCGCGCCTCGAAATCTGTGAATTGCCATCTTTGACTTTAGATTTAGATGTACCCGAAGACCTGGCACTTCTGGAAGAGCGTTTAGGATTTTTGTCCAATTCTTAGGAGGCACCTATGTTAAAGGAGAAATACGGGGACCCATTGCTCATGACCAGAGCGCAGTTAATGGTTGAACTGATGCGCTGTGAATATTGTGAAGAACAACCCTGCACGCAGGCGTGCCCGGTGAACTGCTCGCCCTATGATTTCATCATGGCGGCCCGCGAAGGGCTGCCCTCGGACATCAGGCGTTCTGCTGGTGAAATCATGCGCAATAACCCTCTGGGCGGTGTTTGCGGCATGGTTTGCCCGGATTACCATTGTATGTCGGCCTGCTCACGCAAACTCTTTGATGGGGCTATCGATATCCCCAAGGTACAGGCAACCATTGTTGAGATGGCCAAACGGTTGGGCGGCATTCCAACATTTTCGACGCCCGAACCGAATGGGAAGGAAGTGGCCGTCCTCGGTGGCGGCCCGGCAGGGATCGCTGCGGCGGGCTCTCTGGCGCAGCTTGGCTATACTGTAGATGTCTACGAAAAGCGGGATCAGCTTGGCGGTATGATGGCCCTGATCCCGGATCACCGGCTTGACAAAGCAGTCATGCGCAGCGATATCGAATTTGCCCTGTCATTAGGCGAGATCAATGTGAAAACCGGCGCGGCGGTCGAGGGTCCCAAAGAATTGCTGGGGAAGGGCTATGACGCCGTATGTGTGGCTGCCGGTTTGTGGGAGCCTATTCAGTTGGGGATTGAGGGCGAAGAACTGACCATCGGGATGGCTGATCTGCTCTCGAATCCGACGGCGTATGACTTCCATGGACGAGTGGCTGTGGTTGGGGGTGGCGCGACCGCCCTGGACTGTGCTGTTGCCGCCAAAGCGCGCGGCGCCAAACATGTCGAGTTGTTCATGCTTGAAAAACTAGCCGAGATGCCGCTGACGGCCAAAGAGCGAGGAGAACTGCTTGAGTATGATATCGAGGTCAATGGGCGCATCCGTTTGCGAAGCATCCGGCCTGGCATGGTCATTGAGACGATGAAGGTCCAACTGCAAGACGGGATGGCATTCAGCCCGGCCAATGTCGAAGATACCGCCGGCAGCGAAGCCGTCCGAGATGGATTTGAGGCGGTTGTGATCGCCATTGGTATGCGTTCACAGATAGCGCTTGATGATATCGAGGGCGTTTTCTACGCCGGGGATATGAAGACTGGCCCCAAGACCGTTGTCGAGGCCGCCGCTTCTGGAAAGAATATCGCTTTGGAGATCGACGCCTACATCCAGGGCAAAAGCAAACCGGTTATCGAAAAGGCGATCAAGTCTTATTTCTCTTTGCCGGGTTTCGACCGGGTGCCAGCATCCCTGGAGACGGATTTCTTCGGTCGCCCGATCCGCTCACCGTATTTGCTCTCCGCGGCTCCGCCAACGGATGGGCATGTGCAGATGACCGCGGCTTATGAGGCTGGCTGGGCCGGCGGCATTATGAAGACCGCTTTCGATAACCTCCCTATCCATATTCCGTCGGAGTACATGGTCACCTTCGGAGAGTACACTTACGGCAACTGCGACAACGTCTCCGGGCATCCGCTGGATCGGGTCTGCCGGGAGATCGAGCAATTGATCAAGGAATGGCCCGACCGGCTGACGATAGGCTCAACCGGCGGCCCGGTGACCGGCGATGATGAAGCCGATGCTGCCGGCTGGCAGTCGAATACCCGGATGCTCGAAGCGGCTGGCGCCATGGGTATTGAGTATTCGCTATCCTGCCCGCAGGGCGGTGACGGCACCGAGGGCGATATCGTCTCTCAGAATGCTGCTTTGACTGCCAAGATCATCGACTGGATTATGCAGGTTGGGGATGGTGACATTCCCAAGCTCTTCAAATTGACGGCTGCGGTGACCTCGATAGTGCCCATCATCTGGGCCATCCGGGATGTGCTTGAGAAGTACCCCGAGAAGAAGGCTGGCGTCACCCTGGCGAACACCTTCCCGACTCTGGCATTCAGGCCGACCAACGGGGACAGCCCTTGGGATGAAGGCGTCGTGGTGGGGATGAGCGGTGAAGGTGTAGCGCCCATCTCGTATCTGACTCTGGCGAATGCCGTCCCCCACGGGGTGATGATCTCCGGTAATGGTGGCCCGATGGATTACATGGCGGCGATGAACTTCCTGGCCTTGGGGGTCAAGAATGTGCAGTTCTGCACCATCGCCATGAAGCACGGCTACGGCATCATCAAAGAGCTCGAGTCGGGCACGGCTTTCCTGATGCGGGAGCGCGGCATAAAGTCCATGGACGAGCTGATCGGCATCGCCCAGCCCAGCCCGATCACCGATTTCATGGCCTTGACCCCGGTCAAGAAGATCTCGTCTTTCGACCACGATTTGTGCGTCTCCTGCGGCAACTGCGCCCGCTGTCCTTACTTCGCCATTGAGCTTGACAGAAGTGGCCTGCCCCATTCGGACCCGGCGCTGTGCATTGGTTGCTCGATCTGCGCCAAGAAATGCTTCGTCGGCGCGATCACCATGCGGGAACGCACCCCTGAAGAGCACGAGATGCTGTTGGAACACTAGTTAAGTATCGTGGAGACGTAGTCACGTTGTGTGCTTACGTGATGCTGCGTCTCTGCGACAAAAATATTTTTATCGGTATTGGAAGGATGGATTACTATGGAACGCGCAGGATTGTATTTACAAGACGCTCATGATATCCGCGATGGGGTGGATTGTGTGCGCTATGCCGAGGAAATGGGTTTCGAAGCCGTGTGGCAGGCTGAATCCCGGCTGGTTCGCGATGCGATTGTCCCCATGGCAGCCTATGCGGCGGCAACGGAGCGCATCTACGTCGGTTCGGGTGTGATCAACAACTGGACCCGAAATATCGGCTTGCTGGCCTCCACCTTCTTGACCCTCGATGACCTGGCACCCAACCGCATCATCTGCGGTATTGGGGCCTGGTGGGACCCACTGGCTAAGAACGTCGGCATCGAGCGGCGCAAACCTCTCCTGGCAATGCGCGAAACCGTCGAGGTCTTCAAGCGTCTGTTGAGTCTGGAGCGGGTAACCTTTCATGGAGAGTTTCACCAGGTCGAGAATATCGAGCTAGATGTGGTTCATGGCCGGCGCGAGCCGCGCCATGTGCCCGTCATGATCGGGGCAACGGGCCCCAAGATGATGGAGCTGGCTGGAGAGATCGCCGATGGGATTGTGCTCAATTACTGCGTGCCGGTTGAATACAACGATAGAGCCATGGATCGCCTGGCCGCGGGGGCACGCAAAGCAGGACGTACTATTGATGACATCGAACGTCCTCAGCTAGTCGTCTGTTCGGTGGAACACGATCACGATGAGGCCATTGAAGCGACGCGCGTCCTGCTCACCCAATATCTGGCCCAGCAGCCGCATATCGCCAAGGCCTCTGGGGTCTCCAATGATGTGGTTGCCGAGATTCAGTCCATCTTAGGTTGGCCGGCAACGCACGAGCAAATCCAGGCCGCAAAGCATCTCGTCCCCGAAGAGTTGATCTACCGCATTACCGCCTCGGGCACGCCCGATGAGGCCGTTGCCAAAGTCCAAGAGTATATCGATCACGGAGCCACCTGCCCAATTTTGTATCCGGTGGGTGGGAACCTGAAACTACTTATCGATACGTTCTGCCCTCAATGTTGAAACTACCCAATTCACGTCACTGTTTCGTCTGTGGTAAGGAAAATGAGCATGGTTTGCGTCTGGAGTTTTATGAGACCGAGCCTGGAGAAGTCACCGTCGATTATGTGGTCCCAGACCATTTTCAGGGGTATCCGGGGATCGTTCATGGCGGCATCGTCGCATCCCTGGTGGATGAAGTGCTTGGTCGGGTGCATATGGGAAGCGACCCGTCCAAGCCGCGTTTCATGTTCACGGCCAAGATGAGTGTGAACTATCGCAAGAATGTGCCCACCGGCAAACCGATCAAGATCGTAGGCCGCGCAGTGCAAAGCAAACGCCGTACAGCCACATCTGTGGCTGAAGTCTATGGCCCGGATGGAGAACTGCTGGCCGAAGCGGAAGCGATTCTCGTCGATGTCCCTTCTGAAATCATTGCGGAGCTAGATATGGAGGCACTGGGGTGGAAGGTGTATGAAGAATAAGACCGGAGTAGATTATGATCATTGAATATCATCGTCCGGATGAGTTAGTAGCAGCGCTGGATTTGCTGGCCAGGAAAGAGCCTGTGACCGTTCCGCTTGGGGGAGGGACAGTGCTCAACCAGCCTTCGGAAACCGAGGTCGCTGTGGTTGACTTGCAGTCGCTGGGGTTGAATTTGATTCAATCACGTGGCCGTACCCTTGATCTTGGCGCTGCGGCAACCCTGCAATCCCTGCTGGATGCGCCCGAAGTCCCCCTGGGACTAAAGGCGGCCATTCGCCACGAAGCGACGTACAATATTCGCCAGGCAGCCACCGTGGCCGGCGCTTTGGTTGCTGCTGATGGTCGCTCTCCCTTTGCTACGGCGATGCTGGCGTTAGCACCGGAATTGACCTTGCAACCCGGTGATGAAAAGGTCCTCTATGGTGAGGTATTGCCCCTACGAGATGAGAAATTGCCCGGATGCCTGATCACGCGAGTGGCAATTCCACTGAACGTCCAACTGGCATATCAATATGTAGCGCGCGCTCCCGCAGATTTGCCGATTGTCTGTGCGGCGGTGGCGAAATGGCCTTCAGGCCGCACCAGGGTTGTCCTGGGTGGCTATGGAGAAGCGCCGCTGTTAGCTATGGATGGGCCTAATCCCCAGGGTGCGATCATCGCTGCCCAGGATGCCTATCGTGAGGCTGGCGACCCCTGGGCCAGTGCGGAGTACCGCAGTGATGTGGCCGCCACATTGACCCAACGGTGTTTGGATGAGATAAAGGAGCAGCCTGCGAGGTGATCATGAAACTAACATTGCTTATCAACGGGATCGAGCACCAGGTCGAAGCTGCCTCAGGCGATACCCTATACAAGGTGCTGCGCTCCCTGGGATATTATGGAGTCAAGTTCGGGTCTGAGGGGGGAGAAACCGGGGTGGACAGCGTCTTGCTGGATGGGAAACCGATCAATGCCGGTTTTTATCTGGCGGCCCAGGCGGAGGGGCATAAAATCGCGACCATTGAGGCCCTGGGCGAGCACCCACAGCAGGGCTGGAAGCTGACTCAAGGATTACATCCCCTTCAACGGGCTTTTGTGGAGACGGGCGCCATTCAATGCGGCTACTGTACCCCGGGCCAGATACTTGCTTCCAAAGAATTGCTCGAGCGAAACCCCAGCCCCAGTGAGGCGGAGGTGCGTGATGCCCTTTCAGGCGTCTTATGCCGCTGTACAGGGTACAAGAAGCCCGTCCAGGCCGTGCTGCGGGCGGCGGCTGTGCTGCGGGGCGAGACAGTGGACCCCATTGATGGCTCTGCGCAACCACCCATACCTGCGCCCGCTGAGTGGATGCCTCCAGAAGAATCTCCTGGCGACCTACCGGGAGGTTTTGACGGCGGATTTGCAACCCAAACCCAGGTGATGCCCCAAATTAAGGTCACCCCGGAGACGGAAGCGTGGCAGCAAGTGGGTAAACCGGAGACAAAGGTCGATGCGGTCAAGCTGGTACAGGGGAAACCGGCCTTCGCAGCCGATATAGAGATGCGCGGCCTGTTGTATGCAAAGGTGCTGCACAGCCCTCATGCCCATGCTCGCATAAAATCTATCGATGCCAGCAAAGCGCGCGCTTTGCCGGGGGTAGCAGCAGTACTGACATATCACGATATCCCCCGCGTGGCTTATTCGACCGCCGGCCAATCGGATCCCATCCCAGGGCCATTGGATTGTTTCTCGCTGGATACCAAAGTGCGCTTTGTCGGCGACCGGGTGGCCTTTGTGGCTGCCGACACCCCTGAAATCGCCGAGCAGGCGCTGAAGTTGATCGAAGTGGAATACGAGCTTCTGGTACCGATCTTGGATGTACGCCAATCCATGCAGCCGGGAGCGCCGATCATCCACGACGAACCTGATTATGTGAATTTCGCGGATTCAGACCCCACCCGCAACCTGGCGGCGGAAATCCGCATTGATATCGGCGATGTGGCTCAGGGATTTGCGGAAGCGGACCGGGTCTTCGAAGCCGAATATGTGGTCCCCAAGGTGCAGCAGGCTCATATCGAGCCCCATGTTGTGGTCACGTATTGGGATGAAGACGACCGCTTGGTGATCCGTACCAGCACGCAGGTGCCCTTCCACGTGCGCAGGATGATCGCCCCGGTGTTGGGATTGCCGGTGAAACGCATTCGCGTGGTTAAGCCGCGCATCGGCGGCGGATTTGGCGGCAAACAGGAAATGCTCATCGAGGATGTGGCCGCGCACCTGACCATTGCCACAAAGCGCCCTGTGATTTATGAATACACTCGCGAGGAAGAGTTCATCGCCTCGCGCTCGCGCCACCCCATGCGCATCCAGTTGAAGACCGGCGTCAAGAACGATGGCACGATCACCGCCAACGAAATGGTAGCTTTGAGCGACACTGGGGCTAATGGCGCTCATGCGCTGACAGTTACCGGCAATACCGGGCATAAATCCATGGCGTTATATGTCGGGGATGGGAAGTACCGGGAGTCACCGAATATCCGCTTTTATGCCGATATCGTCTATACCAACCATCCACCGTGCGGCGCGTACCGCGGCTACGGCGTCCCCCAGGGATTTTGGCCTGTAGAGCGTCATATGGAGAAGATTGCCAGGGAATTGGGATTTGATCCGCTGGAATTCCGCATGAAGAATGCCCTGCGGGCCGGTGAGCTGCACCCTTTCAGCACGGCCTGGAGCGAGGGCCGCGAACCCCGGCCTGAGACCATCGAGACCTGCGGTCTGGAAGAGTGTGTACAGCAAGGGAAGGCGGCCATTGGCTGGGATCAGAAATTTGGCGACCAGGCCTGGCACGCCGTGCCCGGAAAGCCCCACTTGCGCAGGGGTATTGGGGTCGCCACAGTGATGCAGGGGACCGCGATCCCTTATCTCGATATGGGCGGGGCCAGTATCAAACTCAACGACGATGGCTCCTTCAATTTGTTGATCGGCGCGACAGACCTGGGTACCGGGTCGGATACGGTGTTGGCGCAGATGGCGGCGGAAATCTTAGGCGTCCCTGTGGATGATGTGCTCGTCTATTCATCAGATACCGACTTTACGCCCTTTGATGTGGGCGCTTATGCTTCATCAACGACGTATGTTTCCGGCGCGGCGGTGGTCGATGCTGCTGAAAAGGTCGCCGAGCGCATAAAAATACGCGCAGCCAAGATGCTGAATGCACCGGATTACCAGACTATTCGGCTGTCAGACCGACAGGCTGTTGCTCAGGATGGCAGTTCGATCACATTGGCCGAAATCGCGCTGAATTCCCTCCACCATGAAGATCAAGAGCAGATCATGGCGGTTGGTTCGTACGTCTCTCCGGTTGCGCCGCCCCCCTTCGCGGCTCAATTCGCTGAGGTGACCGTCGATACAGAGACCGGGCAAATCGTCGTGGACAAGTTGGTGATGGCAGTAGACTCCGGTGTGATCGTCAACCCCATCACTGCCTCAGGACAGATCGAGGGCGGCATGGCCCAGGCGTTGGGGTATGCGGTCTGTGAGGAGATGGTTTACGATGAGCAGGGCCGGCCGCGCGAAAAGGATTTCAGGGATTACCATATCTTCATGGCACATGAAATGCCTGAGTTGGAGACGATCTTTGTGGAGACCTTCGAGCCCAGTCATCCCTTCGGGGTCAAGGCGGTCGCCGAAATCCCCCTCGATGGAGTCGCTCCTGCGGTAGGCAACGCTGTATTCGATGCGGTTGGCGTGCATATTGATGATAATCCCGTCACCCCTGAGAAAGTTTGGCGGGCGCTGAAGGAGAAGAATTAGGCTTAAGTAAGTATTTATGAACAACCGCACGTATGTTGTAGGCCACGTCAACCCAGACACGGATTCAATCGCTTCGGCGATTGGATATGCCTGGTTGCTGCGTGAGCGAGATGAGATCGAAGCTATCCCGGCCCGGGTGGGCGCGACGAACTTGCAGACGAATTGGGTTCTGGACAGGCTTTCGCTCGAGGCGCCAGAATTGCTCACGGATGCTTCGCCGCGCTTCAAAAATGTTGCCCGGCGCATGGATACAGCCAGCCCGGAAAGCCCCCTGCGAGAGGCCTGGACGATTGCTAATCGCACGGGAGGCGTTGCGCCAGTGGTCAATGGCGATGGTACGCCGTATGGCCTGATCACCGGATTGACCCTGTTTTCATTCCTTGGAGAAATGGTCGGCTCCCACCCCAGGCGTCAGGAAGTGGGGATCACCGAGATGCTGGATATGCCCTGTCATGAGGCCACAGACACCGGCGTGCCGAAATTTCCTGCTGCGGCGCGAATTCGCGATGCGCTGCCGTTGATCTTTCGGGAGGAGCGCAAC
This sequence comes from Anaerolineales bacterium, assembly GCA_028278545.1. Taxonomy (GTDB): domain Bacteria; phylum Chloroflexota; class Anaerolineae; order Anaerolineales; family UBA11858; genus NIOZ-UU35. Next base: position 46,564 of record JANQED010000018.1, on the reverse strand, counting down.
CATTTTCTGGTGATCGATGAGGGCGGGCTTTATCTTGGGGTATGCCGACAGCGGGATATGCTCAATCCGCCACGTATGCGCGTGATCCTGGTTGACCACAACGAGGCGGAACAAGCCCTCGGCGCTCTCGAAGATGCTGAGCTGGTTGAAATATTGGATCACCATCGCCTGGGCAACCCGCCCACCCGCGAGCCGATCCGGTTTACGGTGGATATCGTCGGGAGCACAAGCACCCTGGTGGCAGAGCGGATCGAGGAGGCAGGCTTGAGCGCCCCTCCAGATATCGCCGGTTTGCTGTTGGCGGGGTTGATCTCTGATACGCTGCTTTTTACATCGCCCACGACGACGCCGCGTGACCGCCGGGCGGCCGAGCGGCTTGGGCGATGGGCTTTTGCCTGGGGCAGTCCGTTGAAGGACGAGAATCTAGAATCCTACGGCATGCAAGTATTGGAAGCCGGGGCGGGTCTATCCACACGCGACCCTGACGAGATCGTCGATTCTGACTTGAAGACCTACGAGGCAGCCGGGATGAAATTCGCCGTGGCCCAGGTGGAGGTAACCGACTTGATGCAGCTAAGCAAGCACTTAGAACCGCTATCCAAGGCGTTGAAAGAACTGCGTAGGAGCCGCGGGCTTGATTTCGCGATGCTGATGGTCACAGATGTGGTGCGAGGGTCTAGCAGCCTGATTTTGAGCAATCCGCCGCCCATCCTGGATGATCTTCCCTACCCGCGGCAAGACGACGGCACTCGGCGCGCAAGAGGCGTTGTCTCGCGAAAGAAGCAACTGCTGCCGGCAATCTTAGGGCTGCTCGGTAATTAGTTTTGCAGAACACTTATGACCTGGTTGTAAGGAAATGGAAACATCTATTTACAGCGCTATCGCGAAATTAGAGAGTTCAGGCGGCGCTGGCGCACTGTGCACCGTCATCTGGACTCAAGGCTCGACGCCGCGCGGCGCAGGTAGCAAGATGCTGCTCTATCCAGATGGGGGTTTTATCGGAACGGTAGGTGGCGGCGCGTTAGAGAATCGCGTCATCCAAGAAGCGCTGGAGGCGATTAAGGACGGAAAGCCGCGCAAATTGTCCTATAAGATGAATGATCCTGAATTGGGCGACCCGGGTGTGTGCGGCGGACAATTGGAGGTGTTTGTGGAGCCGATTGTGCCAAATCCATTGTTATTGGTTATTGGTGGTGGGCATGTGGGGAAAGCGGTTGTCCATCTGGCAAAATGGTTGGGATTCCGGGTGGCGGCGAGCGATGATCGACCGGAGTTCTGCACGCCTGAGATTCTCCCTGAAGCCGATGAATTCTATCCCGTGCCGATGGCTGAACTCCCTGAGCAGCTAGAGATCACCCCATGGACTTCGATCGTGCTGACCACCAGGGGCGCGGATGTGGATGCTGAGGGAATGCCGGCCTTGTTAGCCAGTGAAGCATCCTACATCGGTGTGATTGGCTCGCGGCGGCGCTGGGCTACCACGGTGCAGTCTCTGCGTGAGGTTGGCGTTTCGGAAGAAGCGATCGCGCGCGTCCGCTCGCCGATTGGCCTGGAACTGAACGCTGAAACCCCAGAGGAGATTGCCGTCAGTATTATGGCCGAGATCATCATGCTGCGCGGGGGCGGCGATGGTGAGCAGATGTCTGGGTAGGTTGTTGGTGTTAATCACGGATGCGCGGTTATGAGTATTGTCGACACGCCGCCAACGCGGTTGGTTGGCCAGCCTGTTTCGATGAAATATGCCATTTTATGATGACACAATGAGTTCTTTGGAGAAACTATGTGGCAAAAGTATATTAATGCAACCGAGATCGATGAAGTCTTAGACTTGTTAGCGGAACACGGGGAGCGTGCCCGGATTGTGGCAGGCGCGACCGATCTGATCCTGGAGATCGAGCGCGGCATCCGCACCGGGATCGACGTGGTTATCGATATCACCCGCATCCCGGAGTTGGATCGGATTGTGCTGGACGAAGGAGATAATATCCATCTCGGCCCGATGGTTACGCACAATCATTGTGTGGCCTCCAAGTTGATCCGTGAGCGGGCTTACCCCCTGGCACGGGCAGCCTGGGAAGTGGGAGCGCCCCAAATCCGCAACCGGGGCACTGTGGCGGGCAACCTGATCACGGCTTCCCCGGCGAACGATACCATCACCCCGCTGATGGCCCTGGAAGCGAAAGTTACTCTGCGCTCGAAAGCAGGCCATCGGGAGGTGCCTTTAGAGGAGTTCTACACCGGGGTGCGCGGGACGGTGATGCGCCCCGATGAAATGATGGTGGATATCGCCTTCCCGGCGATGGAGGAGAACCAGCGGGGAACGTTCATGAAGTTGGGATTACGACACTCTCAGGCGATTTCGGTGGTTGATGTGGCCCTGCTGCTGACCTTTGAGGGGGATACGGTCTCCGAGGTGGCGATCACCCTCGGGGCGGTGGCGCCGACGATCATCCACGCCCCTGAGGCTGAAGCCTTTTTGAAGGGGCGGCAGCTCGACGATGATTCCGTTCAGGAGACTGCCCGGCTGACGATGGAGGCCTCGCGGCCGATTGATGATATTCGCGGGTCGGCGGCTTACCGCAGGGAGATGGTGCGCGTGATGACTGCCCGGGGGCTGGGTGCCATCGCCAGGAACGAAGAACAGCTAGAATTCCCGTCCGACCCCGTCCTGCTCTGGGGCCAGGTCACGCCGGGGGATGCCGCGGGCCGCAATGGGCGCAGTCAATTTGCCGGGGATGAAATAATCCATACTACGATCAACGGTCAGGAATATACTTTTTCCGGGGGATACGATAAAACCTTGCTGCACCTGGTGCGGGATGAGGCCGGGATGACCGGAACGAAAGAGGGCTGCGCGGAGGGAGAATGTGGGGCTTGCACCGTCTTCCTGGATGGCGTGGCAGTGATGGCCTGTCTGGTGCCGGCGCCGCGCGCGCACGGGGCGGAGATCGAGACTGTGGAAGGCTTGGCGCAACCGGAAAGATTGCACCCCGTTCAGGATGCTTTTATCCACGAAGGGGCAGTGCAGTGCGGGTACTGCACACCGGGCTTTTTGATGTCGGCAGCCAAGCTGCTGGAGGAGTTCCCCCAGCCGTCGCGTGACGAAATCAAACAGGCGATTACCGGAAACCTGTGCCGCTGCACAGGATACTATAAGATCGTCACGGCGATTGAAGAAGCCAGCCAAATGGAGGCTCAGCATGGGTAGGTATGACCGCTATTCTCCCAGGGCTGTAGAGGAGAAGAAAGGATTGCATCCCATTTGGCGGGGGATTGGTTGTGTGATGATCATTGTGATGCCCGTGATGGCATATGCCGGTGCAGTTGAACTGGTGAAGGCCAACTATGAGAATGGCTGGGTGAGAATGCCGTCAGAACTGAGTGGAAGAGTGACCCTTCCGTATATAGGCACAATACAAGACTTATACGCTTATCTTGCCGTGGGCGTGATCTTATTGGTGATTGGATTCGGTGTCTTAACGATCCTGTATTCGATTGTATACAGCCTGTTCGGGCCGCCCAAATATGGCCCCACGGACGCGCCTCCTCCACGCAAGGTGAAAAAACGCAGAAGATAATAGGAGTTCAACATGGCTATATCCATATTTCTATCGATCCATAACTTTGTCCGCTGGATCGTTTTGCTGCTGGCTCTCTTGGTGCTGTGGCGCGCATACAGGGGCTGGCTGGGAAAGAAGCCCTGGGAGAAGACAGACCGCATGGCGGGGATGATGTTTACATCGTCGATCGACATTCAGTTGCTCTTGGGTATCATCTTGATCTTCCTGCGAGGGTTATCCGGTATTCCAGGGCGGTTCTATATGGAGCATGTCGGTCCGATGGTCCTGGCGGTTGTGTTTGGGCACCTTAGCAGCGCGCTATCCAAGAGGGTCACACTGGATGTTGACAAGCATCGCCGGGCGGCGATCTGGTTCACTTTGTCTGCACTGGTCATCCTGGTGGCGATCCCCTGGGCGCGCTGATCAGATAAGTCTAGTGTAGTAAAACGCTAACATGCCGTCGGCCAGACTCTTGAATGTGGCTAAAGTGCTCTTCGCCGTGGTGGCTTGGGGAGCTTCATTTATCGCTACAAAAGTGGCATTGCGAGATGTCTCTCCGGTCACTGTGGTGTGGCTGCGTTTTGCCATGGGCGTAGTGATCATTGGCGGGGCGGTGGCGGCGCGTGGTCAATTGGTGCTGCCCTCGTGGCGCGAGGCGGCGTATTTCGCGCTGCTGGGTTTGCTGGGAATTGCCTACCATCAATGGCTGCAATCGACCGGCTTGCAGACAGCCCAGGCTTCGACAACGGCCTGGATCGTCGCTACGACGCCGATCTTCATGGCCTTGCTGGGCTGGCTGGTGCTCGGTGAGCGTTTGGGTACAGTGCAGATCATGGGGATTGTCCTGGCGGCTTTTGGGGTGTTGGTAGTGGTCTCGGGCGGTGATCTGCGTGCATTGGGTTTAGATCAGACGGGAATGCCCGGCAATCTGTATATCCTTGCCAGCGCGCCCAACTGGGCGATTTTCTCAGTGCTCTCCCGCAGGGGGCTGCGCCAGCATCCTCCAGCCCGAATGATGTTCTATGTGATGGGCTTTGGCTGGTTGTTCACCTCCTTGTTGTTTTTCTATGATCCAGGATGGGCTGAAATCGGAAAGCTCAGCTTAAGCGGCTGGGGAGGCATCGCTTTCTTGGGGATTGCCTGTTCCGGTCTGGCCTATGTATTCTGGTATGACGGCTTACAGGCTATCCCGGCCTCTCAGATCGGCGCATATTTGTACCTGGAGCCTCTGGTTGCGGTTGCCGTGGCCGGTGTTATTTTGGGTGAGCCCATTTTGTTGGCTTCGATTTTAGGCGGTGGGGGCATCCTTCTGGGTGTGTATCTGGTTGAGCGTCCGATCAAGAGAAAAGGGATCCTCCAGGCAACACAGGAAATTTGATGATGGAAAGAACCGTTCCTTATACTGCTTCTGAAGAAGTCGAACTATATCTACGGACCTATTACTCCCTTCTGCGCTCTACCTCTGAGGTGCAGATTCGCACCCTGGAGGAAGTCCATTCGGGGATGAACTCTTTGCTGCATGCTGGCGCGCGCGATGATGTACCCGATCTTTCGGCCTTTATCTACAGCATTTTGCGACTGCCTTCGTGCATCAACCAGGTCAAAACGATCGTCCTTGGGCAGAGTATTGAAGTGTTTCAGCGGGCAGGGATTGGGAATATTGAAAGCTGGCAGATGGTGACTGCGCGGGCACGGCGGCGGCGCTGCTATTACGATGGCGACGAGACTCTGGCATGCATCATTGCCAGCCGGTCGGATATCGACGATGTCGTGCCATTAATCACAGCGTACCAGGTCGAATGGGGAAAATTCCATCATCTACTGAGCATGCACCCTGATTTGCCCGCGCTGCGAGACCAAGAGTTGGACGCAGAGAGTTCAACCGAACTAGCCAATGCTGTGAATATCTCTTTGGAGGATCTAGAACGTCTGCGCACGGTGTGGGGTGAGGATTTCTTGCCCAATTTGGAGAGGATGGCGACCACAGCCCCTCATTTCCAGGTACAGTTATTAGATGGCACGCTCACCGAATACCGCCGGGCGACCCATGCCTGGTGGGAGAATATCGAGCAAGTGCTCCCTTCGGTGAGGAATCGGCCGGTTTACTTCGTCTCCAGCAATACGCACAGCCTGATCAACCTGCTTTCGGGGTATGCACTGCAAAACCGTGATCTGCTCGTAGCGTATTTGGAAAATTCCGCCGACAAGAGCTTGCTACGGGAATGGGAGGACATTCAGGCGAAGATGGTGCCTTCCAGCCAGGAGAATTTCCTCTATTACGTGATGAAGAAGTTCCTGCAGACCCCTCAGGGACAGGCACATCAGGCGGCGCGCAGGGATCACGAACGATCTATCGGCATTGAGCGAGTAGACAGTAGGCATTTCTTCGATGTGGATGCCCAGATCATCGAATTGTCCAAGGCATCTATTGAATGGATGGACCCGCGCATCTGCGACAGGGATTATGATCGTCTCGCTGAGAGCGATGCTTTGATCCTGAACATCGACTACCCGCTGGGGTTGGGGGCCTATAACATCCTTACCGAGGTCGCCACCCACGCCGGAGATATCCTGGGCGTGTATGTCATGGGGAAGTCGGCCACCCTTAACGGCGTGATTGGGGATGTGATGATCCCTAATATCGTGCACGACGAGCATACCCGCAACACTTTTATCTTCTCGAACGCTTTCACGGCTGCGGATGTAGCACCCTATCTGGTCTATGGGACGGTTCTTGATAACCAGAAAGCGGTCACCGTGCAAGGGACATTTCTGCAAAACGCCACCTATATGGATGTGTTTTATAGAGAGGGTTATACGGATATCGAGATGGAAGCCGGCCCATATCTCTCGGCAGTTTATGAGATGTATCGCCCCAAACGACATCCGATTGACGAGATCGTCTATTTGCAAAATTTACCGTTCGATTTCGGGCTGCTGCATTACGCCTCTGACACGCCGCTGAGCAAAGGCAAAAATTTGGGCGAGAGCTCATTATCCTATTTCGGCATGGACCCCACCTATGCCACCAGCTTGGCGATCTTGCGGCGTATTCTTCTCATGGAACAGCAAAGGATTTCAAAAACCTAATTTCCATCTACATGCCCCCAAAAGGAACGCATATGTCATCTGTTGGAAAATCAATTGAACGAGTAGACGCCCACGAAAAAGTGACCGGAGAGGCGCTCTTCCCTGGCGATATCCACATGCCAGACCAGGCGTATATGAAGATACTCTTCGTTAACCGGCCTCATGCGGTTGTCAAGCGCATCGATACCCGTGCGGCTGAAGCGCTAGATGGCGTGATCGCTGTCTTTACAGCCAAAGATGTGCCTGTCAACGAATATGGCTTGATCATGCCAGATCAACCGGTGCTGTGCGGGCCGGGTTCTGATAAGCCCTATGCGGATCGGGTGCGCTTTGTGGGCGACCAGGTGGCCTGCGTTGTGGCTGAAACTGAAGAAATCGCCGCAGAAGCACGCGATTTGATCGAGGTCGATTACGAAGATCTGCTGGTGCTCACAGATGCACGTCAGGCGATGAAAGAGGGTGCCCTTTTGCTGCATCCCGACAAAGAGAGCAATATTCTCTTGCACTACAAGATCCGCAAGGGAAATGTGGGGGATGGTTTCGAGCAAGCGGATGTGATCATCGAAGGGGAATACGAAACCCCCGAACAAGAACATGCTTATTTGCAGCCAGAAGCCGGGGTAGGATATATCGACGAGGAGGGACGCGTCACGGTGGCGGTTGCCAGCCAGTGGCTGCATGAGGAGCGCGAGCAGATTGCCCATGCTTTAGGTCTGCCAGAAGAACAAGTGCGCGTCATCCACCCGGCTGTTGGCGGCGCCTTTGGCGGGCGCGAGGATCTGTCTGTGCAGATCGTTTTGGCATTGGCAGCCTGGCGATTGCACCAACGCGGCATCCATCGACCGGTGAAAATCATCTGGAGTCGGGAAGAATCGATCATTGGTCACCACAAACGCCATAAATATCACATCCGTACCCGCTGGGGGGCAGACAAAAAAGGGAAATTGGTGGCAGTCGAGGCGGAATTGGTCGCCAATGGCGGTGCATATGCCTACACCACCACCAAGGTTTTGGGCAATGCCACGCTGATGTGCACCGGGCCTTATGAGATTCCCAATGTCCACGTGGATGCCTACGCGGTGTATACCAACAACATCCCCGGGGGCGCTTTCCGCGGCTTTGGCGGCCCGCAGGGGGCTTTTGCTGCCGAAAGCCAGATGAACAAGCTTGCTGAAGCATTGGGGATGGACCCTGTCGAGATTCGGATGCGCAATATTCTCAAAGAGGGTTCACTGCTCTCCGTGAATACGCCGCTGCCCAAAGGCGTCAGTATGCCGTTAGTGGTGGAGAAGTGCGCCCAAGAGGCTCAATGGGGCGGCAACGGGGGGCGGCCCGAAGATCGCGGCCCGTTGTCTGTCTTGCGCGGCCGCGGGTTTGCCTGCGGTTTCAAGAATGTGGGCTTCTCTTACGGCTTTCCTGAGAACTCCTGGGCAACAGTGGAGCTGCATGGAGATGTGGAGATCGAGCGGGTTGTGGTGCGCCATGGGGCTTCCGAGGTCGGGCAAGGTACGCATACGGTCATCCATCAGATGGCCGCGGAAGCGCTGGATGTGCCGGTGGAAATGGTCGAATTGGTCACAGCAGACTCCTCTGAAACAGACAACGCCGGCAGCGTTTCGGCTTCGCGGATGACCTTCATGTCGGGGAACGCGGTCAGGGGCGCGGCTGAACTGGCGCTCGAAAAATGGAGGGATGAAGAGCGACCGGCGATTGCCAGATATCAATACCGTCCCCCGGAAACCACCCCCTTCGATTCTGAAACCGGCGAGTGTGTGCCGAATTTCTCTTACGGCTATGTTGCTCAGGCCGTCGATGTGGAAGTGGATACCGAAACTGGGAAAATCCGCATCCTGGATGTGGTTTCGGCTAATGATGTCGGCAAGGCGGTCAACCCCCAGCAGGTCGAGGGTCAAACCGAGGGGGCAGTCGTGCAGGCGGCGGGATACGCGATCATGGAGAAGTTCATCCAGGAAGATGGTTACGTGCTGACGCCGCACTTATCGACGTATCTGATCCCTGGTGTCCTGGATGTGCCAGACCGGGTGCGCTCGGTGATCCTCGAATACCCCGATCCCATCGGCCCCTGGGGAGCGCGAGGGATGGGCGAGATGCCCTATATCCCCCTGGCTCCAGCGATTATCGCCGCGGTTCACGACGCCACTGGCGTCTGGTTCGACGACTTCCCACTGACCCCTGAGAGGGTGCTGATGGGGCTGGGAAAGATCTAAAAGTGAATTATGTAACTTGACCGTGTCTTGGCGCAGTACTACAATTCACTTGTCAGACAAGTTGTTTTGAAACCAGTGAATTCTTAGGAGACACGCATGACCGACTATCTATTCCGCGGCGATCTCGCCGATTTGGACCCGCAGCTTTGCGAGCTAACCCAACTAGAAGCCGAGCGCCAATATCGAAAGCTGATCCTGATCCCCAGTGAAAGCACATCGCCGCTGGCTGTGCGAGAGGCTTTGGCAAGCGCGTTCCACAACATCTATGCTGAAGGCTATCCTCCAGAGCACACCCGCTGGCTGACCGAAGATCAGATTTTGGATTATGATGCCCGCATCCCCGAAGACCGGCGCTACTCCGACCCGCGCTATTACAAGGGGGTGGAGTATGCCAACCTGGTGGAAGCGTTGGCCCGGCGACGCTGCGCGGAGGCGTTTGCTGCCACGCTGGAAGCGGTTGAAGCGGATGATATCTACGTCAATGTGCAGGCACTTTCCGGCGGGCCAGCTAATAATGCCGTCTATCATGCTTTGGTAGAACCCGGCGACACCGTTTTGGGGATGGATTTGCGCCATGGCGGGCACCTCTCTCACGGTTCGCCAGTCAACCGCTCGGGGAAATACTACAATATCGTTTCTTACTCTATAGACCCGGAGACTGAAAAGATCAACTACGATGATGTTGAGGCTTTGGCCTTCGAGCACCGGCCGAAGATGATCATTTCGGGCGTCTCTTCGTATCCCTGGCAGATCGATTGGCAGCGCTTTCGTGAGATTGCCGACAAAGTTGGCGCTTACCTGCTCGCCGACATCGCCCACGTGGCTGGACTGGTTGTGGCAGGTATTTACCCATCGCCAATCGGCGTTGCTGATGTGGTTACTTCGACAACCCACAAGACTCTGAATGGTCCGCGCGGCGCGATAATTATGACCACCAACCGTCTGTTGGCAAGCAAACTCGACCGAGCGGTCTTCCCCGGTGAACAGGGCGGCCCCCACGTGAATGTCTTCGCGGCCATGGCCCTGGCGTTCAAGATTGCCAGGACGGACCAGTTCCGTGAATTGCAAACTCAAGTTGTCAAGAACTGCGCCGCTTTCACGCAGCGTTTTATCGAGCGGGGCTTCACAATCCCCTTTAAGGGCACCAATACCCACTTGATGAATCTGGACACCAAATCGATCAGAGGGAAAGACGGTGCCTTTTTGAGCGGTGATCTTGCAGCGCGCATCCTGGATATCGCCGGTGTGACCACCAACCGCAACACCATCCCCGGCGATAAGTCTGCACTACGGCCTACCGGCGTGCGTATGGGGATGCCCTGGGTGACCCAGCGTGGATTCAAGGAGGAGGAGGTCACGGAGCTCGCTGACATCATCGCTGACCTGCTTCAGGCCAATGAACCGTATTACCAGGGGCGTCTCTTGCGTACCAAGGTTGACTTTGCTGCGCTGGAAGAGGCCAAACTCAAAATTCGTGCGTTAGCTGGGCGTGCAGGGATCGATTTTGTGCCTACCGAACATGGCTATCCCCATTTTTGCTATCTGGATGACGAGTACAAGGGGAAGCGCGTCGCCTTCGACATCGGCGGAGAGCGTGTGCAGCAATTTCTAAATGTCGCTTTAGCCAGCGATGTTGAGGCTCTCGAACCCGGGGACACACAGCCAACGTGCCTGTTCACCCCGAAAGGCGTCATTGATGCCACGCTCGCTTGTACCGGAAAACGCGCCTATCGATTGAGCCTGGAGGCGGGAGAGGCAGGCCTGGCAGCGGCCTGGCTGCGCGATCTCTCTGATGGGTACATCCATTTTGACGATGACCTGTTGTGCAAAGCCCCAGGCCCGGTTTGGGTGCGAGAATCCAGCCAAAATCCAGATCCCCCCATAGAGGCGGACACCATCCAGACTGAGAAGCCTTATTACATCGGGATCAAGCCCGGGGAGGGGGTTCCCAAAAAGGAATTTTCGTGGGATGAACCTGAGGGAGAGTTGCAGCGCACACCAGTCTATGATCTGCACGTCGAACTGGGGGGGCGGATGGTGCCTTTCGCGGGTTGGGAAATGCCGGTGCGGTACGGCTCGGTGATGGAAGAGCATATGGCCGTGCGCCAGGCTGCCGGGTTGTTCGATGCCGCCCATATGGGCGTTTATCAGGCAGAAGGCCCGGACGCAGCAACGTTCCTGGACAGCGTTTGTGGCAACGATATCGCCTCCTTGGGCATTGGCGAGTCGCTGTATACCCACTTTTTGGACACCGATGCCAATGTGATCGATGATCTGTTGGTTTACCGTCGGGGGGAAGAAAAATATTTGGTAGTCGTCAACGCCTCCAATGATGATAAGGATTGGGCCTGGCTGAATGGAGTGCGCGAAGGGGCGGTGAAAGTGGATAATGACCGGCCCTGGGCGACCGCCTTTGGCCGGAAGGTGATCCTGCGCAATTTGCGTGATCCTAAGGAGGGGGCGGACATGCAGGTGGATATCCCCTTGCAGGGGCCGCGTTCCCGGGAGATTTTGTTGGCCCTGGGCGTGGATGACGAAACCCGGAAGCGCATCCTGAAGCTCAAGCGTACCCAGTTATGTGATGCCACCGTTGGGGGATTCGACCTGATCGTCTCGCGCACGGGCTATACCGGCGAAAAGATGGCCTTCGAACTCTTCGTCCACCCCGACCGAGCCAGCGACCTTTTCAAAAGGCTTCTCGAAGTCGGCGAGCCGTTCGGGTTGAAACCTTGCGGCCTGGGGGCGCGTGACTCCTTGAGAACCGAGGCCGGTCTACCCCTTTACGGCCATGAGATGGCAGGCGACCTCGGTTTGGGCGTGGCTGAGGCCGGATTTGGTTCCTACGTCAAGGTTTACAAACCCTGGTTCATTGGCCGGGAGGCTTACCTGGCCCGCGAAGCAAAACGCCAGGGTGTGGTGGTGCGCTTCCGCTTCGATCAGCAGCGCGTACGCATAGCGCACCCGGGAGACCCGGTGGTAGACGAGCGCGGGCGCATGATTGGCACTGTCACCAGCTGCGCGGCTGACAGCGAAGGTTATCTATTGGGGCAGGCCTTCGTCCAGTTGAAATTTGCTAAAGTGGGCACGCCAATATATATTTATCAGGGCGCGCCGAAAGAGGGCGGCAAAGCTCCCGCAGAGCTTAGTATGGGTGATCGGGTGGCCTTACCCAGCGCGGCGGCTGTCTTGCACCGCTTTCCAAAGTAGTTTCACCCTAGACCGGTGCCATGCAGATGCAGCACCGGTCTTATGTTATGATCGAGAAAAAAGAAAAGAAGTTCAACTTCACGTGCCAAAACAGAGGAGCTGAAAATGCAGAAATCTTGGGAGCAGCGTTTCGCTGACCGGGCGGGCCTGATCGACAGTTCGGCGATTAGAGAAATCCTTAAGTACTCCAGTGCGCCAGGGGTAATTTCCTTTGCTGGCGGATTGCCCTCTCCAGATGTATTCCCGGTCGCTGAGTTCAAGAGAGCCTGTGAGGTCGTGCTCGATGAGGCCGGGCCAGCCTCATTGCAATACAGCCCCACGGAAGGGTTCGTGCCTTTGCGAGAGGTGATCGCTGAACACTCGGCCAGTTATGGGATTCGCGTGCCGATTGAAAACATCCAGCTCACCTCAGGTTCCCAGCAAGCCCTGGATTTGTTGGGGATGCTCTTCATTGATCCTGGGGATTATGTCGTCGTCGAGAATCCCACCTATTTGGGGGCCTTGCAGGCCTGGAACGCCTACGGCGCACGATATCTCACCGTGCCCTCCGATGAACAGGGGATGCGTACAGACCTGCTCGAAGATGTTCTAAGGAAGGAGCCCAGATTCATCTATGTTCTGCCAAATTTCCAGAACCCCAGCGGCGTGACGCTGCCCCTGGAACGCCGTCAGGAATTAGTGGAAATGGCGGACAAGTATGGGATTCCCATTATCGAAGACGACCCCTATGGAAAACTGCGCTATTTTGGTGAGAATATCGCGCCTGTTTTCGTGCTTGATCAAGAGTACCGGGGAGGGAACGGCGACGAGGTAGAAGGTAATGTCATCTATATGAGCACCTTCTCTAAGCTGCTGGCTCCGGGCATTCGCATGGCCTGGGTGATTGCCGAACTCGAGGTCATCCGTAAGCTGGTTTTCGCCAAACAGGGCGCCGACCTTCACTCCCCGACTTTCAATCAGATGATCGCCTATGAAGTCGCCCGCGATGGCTTTTTGCATGAATATTCAAAGACCATTCGTGCGACCTATAAGGAACGATTACTGCTGATGTTGGAAGCGATGGAGGAGCATTTCCCCGAGGGCGTGGAATGGACGAAACCAGAAGGGGGGATGTTTTTGTGGGTGACCCTACCGGAAGGTTTGGATGCCCAAGAATTGCTGCCTAAAGCTGTGGAACGCAAAGTTGCTTATGTGCCTGGCCAGCCTTTTCACCCTGATGGCAGCGGCAAGAATACCATGCGAGTCAATTTCTCTAATGCATCGCCACAAATGATCCGTGAAGGTATCGCTCGCCTGGGAGCACTGTTCCGCGAAGAGTTGGAGAGGTTGGTTACCGCTCCCAAATCTTGAAATCTTTCAATATCGACGTTCCTACAAACTCCCTAAGCAGCGAATTATCGGGGATCATATCCGCATCCAAGGGCAAGAACCACTCTAAGAGGGCTAACAGCCTTTTCGCCTCCACATGCTCTGGAGTCCCGGAGGGGACCTGCCTCAAGACCGGTTCAGCTAATGACTTCAGGGCTGCCAGCTCATAGACCAGCGCCGAGTTGAACATGACATCGGCGTTATCTTGATAGGGGAAGATATATCTCTTTTCACCGCGGCGAACGGATTCCCAGCGGGCAATCGTATCTTGGGCTGAATAGTTCCGCTCACGAGCATCGCGCACAATCCGTCGTATCAGACGAGTATCGGTGGTGGAAACCCTGTTGTGCCAGTCGAGGTTGAGTTGGGTGAGTGCCGAGACGTAGATACGAAAAGTCTGCTCCGGCGAGATGGAGGGAATGAGTTCGGGGTTCAACCCGTGGATGCCCTCCAAAATAATGATCTGACCGGGCAAGAGCTGGACAGTGTCTCCCGGCAAGCTTCTCCCAGAAATGAAATCGAAGTGGGGCAGCTGAACGCGCTCTCCTTCGACCAGCCGCTGCAAATCCCTCCCCAGCTGCTCGGTGTTGACGGCTTTGATGGTCTCAAAATCGTACTGGCCGGTTTCGTCGGTGGGGGTAAGCTCACGATCGACAAAGTATTTGTCCATTTCGAGGGGATAGGGGGAGATGCCCCTGGCGAGAAGCTGGATCGTCAGGCGCTTGGAGAAGGTGGTCTTTCCTGAGGATGACGGGCCTGCGATCAACACCACACGCACATCATTGACCCGGTCTGCTATTTGGCTGGCAATTTCCGAGATGCGGCCCTCATGCAGGGCCTCGGAAACCAGGATAACCTCCCGGCCGCGAGTCTCATCGATGGCCTGATTCAGCGTGCCGACATTGTCGATGCCCAAACGCTGTAGCCAGTCACCGTATTGGCGAAACGTATTTAACAACGTGCGATAATCGGGGAGGGGGAGGATTTCTGTCGGCAGATGACGTCGCGGGAATTGAGTTACGAAGCCATCTCCCAGAGGAGTGAGTTTGAACCATTCTAAATACCCAGTTGAAGGGACCATATAGCCGTGGTGGTAGTCCCGGTGATCCCCCATACTGTACAAGATGAGATACTCTTTTTTGCGGTGATTGAGCAAGCGGATTTTATCTTGATAGCCTTTTGCCCGAAAATAGGCGACGGCCTCATCCAAGGGGACTCTTTCGCGGATAAAGGGCAGGTCTTCGGCAACCAGCGCGCGCATGTGATTCTCGAGCGCGGCAAGCTCCCTCTTGCTGAGCGAAGGGCTATTGAAAACCTGGCAAAAATAACCGCCGGAAGCGACCGAATGATCGATTGCCAGGATCGCTCTTGGGTAGAGATGGTGGAAGGCGCTTTCGAGGAGGAAAGTAAGAGAACGGCGGTAAAAACGCATCCCATCCGCGTCGCGCATGGTTATGGGGCGTACCAGCGAGTCGAATTCGGGCGGGAAGGTCAGTTCGCGGAGCGAGCCGTTGATGATGGCACCGACGATGGGAACATCATATTCGCTTTCAAGGGCGACGAGGAACTCGCCAACGGTTGCCCCACGCGGACCGGAAAGGGCGCGCCCGTCCGGCAGGTGGACTTCGATGGTCTCGCGGGGCTCGACAAAATGAAATCGGGAAGACTCTGGGGCCTTTCTCAGTTCATCGAGTTCTGATCTGGTGATGTATTTTGACATCGATCTGCACGAACCTCCTCGGTTGGCCGTTGGTTCCAATTGTAATATAGGTGACTGAAATTTGTTCACAGATTCGCAAAAAGGGTTCGAGTTAGCGCAAAGCGCTGCTCGAACCCTTTTTTGTGATCATTAGAAAGTGAGCCTCTCTTGATGTTTAGTCTTCCTCTTCTTCTGGGAACCAGCAGCACAGCACCAATTCGCGGGCTGCTTTGACTTCATCCAAACGCCCAAACGGAGTGTTGTGAGGCGCGGTCTGCAACATCTCGGGATTTGTGCGCGCTTCCTCGGCGATTTGGATGAGCGTGTCGGCGAAAGCGTCGAGGGTCTCTTTGGACTCCGTCTCCGTTGGCTCGATCATCAGGGCCTCGGGGACGATCAGGGGGAAGTAGTTGGTGGGGGGGTGAAAGCCGAAATCCATCAGCCGCTTGGAGATATCCAAGGCGTGGACGTCGGGGACATCCTCCCAATGGCCCTCGGCGACGAATTCGTGCATGCAGATGCGGTCGTGAGGGATCTTGTAAGTATCGCGTAAACGCGCCTGCAGGTAATTGGCATTGAGAACGGCGTGCTCGGAAACTGCTTTAAGGCCCTCGCCGCCCAACATCATCATGTAGGTAAAGGCCCGCACCATGATGCTGAAATGACCGTGGAAGGCCTTGACGCGGCCGATGCTATTTTCCGGGTTGACCAGCCCATACAGCGGCGGTTCTTCCTCGCCGCCTTCATCGATGACCGTGGCAATGGGTCCGGGCAGGAACGGGGCCAATTCGGCGGTCACGCCGACGGGCCCAGAACCTGGGCCGCCGCCGCCATGGGGTGTGGAGAAGGTCTTGTGCAGGTTGAAGTGCAGCACATCGACGCCGCAGTCCGCGGGGCGGGAGATGCCCATAATGGCATTGAGATTAGCGCCGTCGCCGTAAACCAGGCCGCCTGCTTCGTGGACGCAGTCGCAAACCTCCATGAATTTCTCTTCGAACAGGCCCAAAGTGTTCGGATTGGTGATCATGATGCCCGCCAGGGTGTCATCACACTCGGCGCACAAGGCATCCATATCGATGTTGCCGCGGGCATCGGAGGGGATTTCGACGATCTTAAGCCCGCTCATCGCCGAGGATGCGGGATTCGTACCGTGGGCCGAGTCGGGGATCAACATCTTGATGCGCTTATGATCCCCGCGAGATTTGTGATAGGCGCGCATGATCAGTACGCCGGTCAACTCGCCGTGAGCGCCAGCAGCGGGCTGCAAGCTGACCCCAGAGAATCCGCTGATCTCTTTGAGCCATTCCTGGAGTTCGTACATCAGGCCAACAGCGCCCTGCACGGTTTCGACGGGCTGTAGGGGATGGATTTTGGCGAAACCGCCCAAACGGGCTGTCTGCTCATTGACCTTGGGGTTGTATTTCATGGTGCAAGACCCCAGGGGGTAGAACCCTGTATCCACACCGTGATTCAACTGCGAGAGGCGCGTGAAGTGCCGCACTACATCGACCTCTGCAATCTCTGGGAGGGGTAAGTTATCTCGGAGGATTTCCTCGGGTATCTCGGTGCGGGGTACGTCCGGCTCAGGGAAGTAAGCACCCTGCCGACCAGGGGAAGAGAGTTCAAAAATAGTTGGCTCAGGCATTGGTGACCTCCTTGAGGGCCTCTACGAAGTGGTCGATTTCCTCCCGAGAGATCATCTCGGTGACGGCGATCAGCATGTGATCGGCTAACCCAGGGTGGCTCTCGCCGAGATCGTAACCGCCCAGAATATCGAAATGGATCAAATCTGCGTTGAGTTCGGACACCGGCTTCGGACAGCGCACGGTGAACTCGTTGAAAAATGGTTCTGTGTAGGCGAGTTCGAAACCCTTGAGAGAGGCGATCTGCTCGGCAGCGTAATGGGCTTTGTGATAATTGAGTTCGGCCAACTGCCGCAGACCGTTCTTTCCCAACAGGCTCATGTAAATGGCGGCGGCTGTGGCGAGCAACCCCTGGTTGGTGCAGATGTTGGAGGTGGCCCGCTCGCGGCGGATGTGCTGCTCGCGGGTGCTCAGGGTGAGCACGTAGCCGCGCTGTCCGCGGGTGTCCTTGGTCTCACCGACAATGCGACCGGCCATCTTGCGCACATATTTGTCGCGAGTGGCGAAAATGCCCAGGTATGGCCCGCCAAATGCCAGCGGGATACCCAGGGTTTGCCCTTCGCCGGTGACGATGTCGGCGCCGAAATCACCGGGGGGCTTGAGCAAGCCTAACGTCAGCGGGTTGACATGGACGGCGACCAGGGCTTTGGCATCGTGGGCAGCCGCGACAAATTGGCTGAAATCGTGAACCCGCCCAAAGAAATCAGGGTATTGGACAACCACGAGGGCGGTGTCCTCGTCAATGAGGGGGATGAGGGCCTCCGGCCCTGCTTCGAGGGGGGTATCCTCACCCTCGATCTGGATGTCCGAATCGACGATATAGGTGTGGACGGTCTCCCGATAGTGGGGATGCAGCCCCGGGGAGAGGATGATCTTCTGGCGTTTGCCGCGGAAGTTGTGATAGGCCATGTTGACGGCTTCGGCTACCGCGGTGGCGCCATCGTAGTGCGAGGCATTCGATGCATCCATGCCGGTGAGGGCGACGATCATGCTTTGATATTCGAAGATGGCCTGCAATGTGCCCTGGGAAATCTCGGGCTGATAAGGTGTATAGGCGGTGTAGAATTCGCCCCGGAGCAGGATGGAGTCAACCACTGCTGGGGTGTAGTGGTTGTATGCGCCAGCACCGAGGAATGAGATCAATTCCCCAGTGGTCTCATTGGCATCGGAAATATGCTGCAGTTCCTCAAGCGCTTCGATCTCCGTCACTCCAGGAGGGAGGTTCACCTCTGGGAAAAGGCGCTTTTCGGGAAGGCCTTTGAAGAGGTCTTCGATCTTCTCCACGCCTATCGTGTGCAGCATGGCCTCCCGATCCGCATCGGTATGGGGTAAGAACATATTCGCTCCTTTGATCCAGTAGGCGCTGACAGCAAGCAGTCCTTGTGACTAAAGACTGATTTTTTGCGGATACTGGGTACTAGGTATTAGATATTGGTTAGTGGTCTCGCTCCAGGTTTTCGATTCCGCCGGCGTCGAGCAGGTCGTCCAGTTGGGAGGAATCGCTGACCTTGATTTTAATCATCCAGGCCTCGCCATATGGGTCGCTGTTGACCTGCTCGGGGGCATCGGGCAAGTCTTCGTTGACGGCGACGATCTCACCGGCGACCGGCATATAAACATCGGCAGCAGCTTTGACCGATTCGACGGTGGCGAAGGTATCGTCCTTGTCCACCGAATCACCAATATCGACGAGATATTCGACAAAGACGATGTCTGAGAGTTGGTCTTGGGCGTAATCGGTGATGCCGATGGTCCCTTCATCGCCGGCGATGCGGATCCATTCGTCATTTTTGGTGTACTTCAGTTCTTTGGGGAAGTTCATATTTGCCTCCGGGGATAAATGGTTGGTAACTGCCCAGCCTCGGGAATTCTGTGATGGGCTGGATCATTGGATTGCCTCTTTAGAGACAGCAAGAGCGCACGCGTAAAATGGCAGCGTGCGCTCTGTCGTAGACCTGAGAGATTCACCCTACAGTCTGTAGGATTTGCCCCGTCGGTGCCGCAAAACGGCGATGCGGCTTTCCAGAGGGTTTGCGAATACAGGGTCCTTTTACCTGAGAGTTTCACCCTTCGACTGCGCTCGGGGTTTGCCCCTTCGGTGCCTGGAAATCCAGGTCTCTCCCCGGTATTCGGTTATTCGGTTTTGGCCTGATTAATTTTAGATGGCCTGGCGTAAAAAGTCAAGCAAAGAGAGAAAAAAGCCCTGGGCTTTCGTATGAAGTATCTTGGAATCAAGTGTTTACTGCAGAGTGCGCAGGGTTCGCGGAGGTTTTCTCCGCGTCACTATGGGCGTGCCCAGCATTGAGCGGAAAGATGAGCCCCAAATTCTTAGGGGAGAAAGGGTGAGGGATGGCTTTTTTTTGGGAAACTACGATATACTTTTTCTAATCGAGATGTACACTGGAGAAACCGGCAGAGGAGATTTCCGTGACCACTTCTTTCGAACCAACTGTGGATGTCAACCGAAATATCTTAGAAATGGAATATGCGGTGAGAGGGCCTATTCCTCAAAGAGCGGCAGAACTGCAAGAACAAGGGAGATCGGTGATCTTTTGCAATATCGGAAACCCCCAGGCATTGAGTCAGCCCCCCATGACCTATTATCGACAGGTGCTTAGTCTGGTTGAAGACCCCTCCAAAATTCAACGTGAGCGGCAGCTAAAGGATGTGTTCGAGGAAAACCCTTTGAGTAGTTTGCGAGAAGAAGATTTCATCCCTGATGATGTCCTGGACGTCAGCGCGAACATCATCCACATGATGAAGACAGGGATGGGGGCCTATACAGAGAGCAAGGGGGTGCGCTTCATCAGGGAGGCCGTTGCTCGATTCATCGATAGGCGGGACGACGTTGAGCGCATTGGTGGCGTCAAATCTGTCCCGGAGAAGATCTTCATGACCAGCGGTGCCAGCGAAGGGGTCAGATTTGTGGTCGATCTACTCATCGCGAATGAGAACGATGGCATTATGATCCCGATCCCCCAGTATCCGCTCTATTCGGCATCGATCAAGCGGGCCGGCGGCGTGCAGGTCAATTACTATCCTGACGAGAGCAATGACTGGGCCTTTAATAGGGAGATGCTCCAAGATGCGCTGACCGAGGCCAAGAAAGTGGGAGTCAACGTCAACGGGATTGTGGTCATCAATCCCGGCAACCCGACCGGCGCGTTGCAGAGCAGGCAGAGTATAGACGAGGTGATCCAGTTCGCGGAAGAAAACCAGTTAGTCATCATCGCTGACGAAGTTTACCAGGAGAACATCTATGCAGGTGAATTTATTTCCTTTGCTAAGGCATTGGGCGATCAGAAAGTGCCTCTGTTCAGTTTACACAGCATCTCGAAGGGATACTACGGTGAATGTGGGCATCGCGGCGGCTATCTGGAAGTGAGAAATCCGCCGAAAGTACGGGGCAGCGAGTTCGATTTCATGGATTTGCTGCTCAAACAGGCTTCAGTGAACTTGTGCTCGAACACGGCTGGACAGGTACTAACTTATTTGATGGTCAGCCCGCCTGCGGAAGGCAGCCAATCCTATGCTAAGTTTGTCGAGGAGAAGCACCAGACCCTGAGCGATCTCTGTGAAAAAGCGGCGATGATCCGGGAGGCGTTTAAGCAGATGGATGGCGTAGAATGTTTTGGCAAAACCGGAGCGATGTATTTGTTCCCCAGGTTGAATAAGCTCCCCGAAGGGACAACTGATTTCGATTATTGTATGGCCCTCCTGGAGGAAACCGGGTTATGTACGGTAAACGGCTCCGGGTTTGGTCAGCGGGATGGTACGCATCACCTGCGAATCGCTTTCTTGCCGTCTAAATCGCTGCTGGAAGAGGTATTGCCGCGTTGGATAGCATTTCACAACCGATATGTCCGCGGGTGAGAGCGAGTTAACGGAAAGTGGGGTGCACACTAAGTGCACCCCACTCGTGTAGATATTTGGTTTGATTTCAATCGACCCAACCCTGACCTTTGATCAGGTTGGTGACTCCGGGGATTTCGGTGTAGTTGCCACTGTAGGAGTCGAATGCTGGCCATAGGGTCACCAGCCAGAACAGTGGTGCGCAGGCTGCACCAATGCCTAATGTAACCACACTCAAAACGAGGATGATGGCCCAAAGGGCGATATTAAAAACGATCGACTGCACAGCGTGGAACTTGATGAAGGGGCGGTCCTTTTTTTCTTCCATCAAGAGGACGATAACGGCAACCAAGGGAATAGGGTATCCCAGCGCGGCCCAAAGTTTGTCGTCACTCGTGATTTCGGGATTGATGGGTTGTTCGGTCATCAGTTTATCCTCCGCATACTATTGTATTGATTTTCCATTGAAGTTGCTTTGATGGGATTGTACAATAATCCATCAAACTTGCCTAGACATTCTACCCTGATAACCCCATTATCTAGTCTTGGTTACGAACTGTTTTCATGCGAGAGCACACGATGAACCTCTGCGTTTTGTGACCTCACACCTAGTGTCCTTGTCTCGTGTTTGACTAATACTCCCAGGTGAGGATAAACATGACGGTGAAGATGATGCTGACCCCCATTTGGCGGAAGCCAATTGTCGCGGGTTTGACTCCTACAGCGGGATTCCATGTCCCCCAGAGGGTTTCAAGCCATTGGACAAGATAAGGTGTGAATATCCATGGAGGCAGAATCCCCAAAACGGCCAAGATCGTCACCGAGGTCAGGTTAAAGCCTGTGTAAAGGATCGCGCGCAGCCCGCGCCTGAAGCGCGCCCGCAGGGACGGTCTTTCCTCCCACTGGCGTTGTTCCAATCGCAGATAGGCGTATACAATGGATGCCGCGGATTGCAACCAGGTCAGACCCCATAACCACCAACCTGTGATCTCCGGCTGGCCCACTCCAATCCAATAGCTGGCTGGGGCTGCCAGCGCTAAAACGCCGCTGGCGACGATTTCGACCCCCATTTGGCGGCGTTCTGAGCGCTTGCTGACCAAATAAAGGTGCCAGGCGAAGACGGGTACCCCGGGAAGAGCCAGATAGAACAGAAAACCGAAACCCCGCAGAATCAGACTGAGCAGCGCGATCAGTCCAATTCCGCCGTAGATAGCAATCCAGAAGCGGGCCGCGGGCAGGTCTCGTGGGGAGCGTCGACCGCTGTAGACTTTTACGGCGACGGTGATGGGCTGTCGGATGAGAAAAGCGCACAACGCAGCGAATATGAAGTAAACAGCCGCTGGGGAGAAAGTGCCCCCCGCAAACAGGCCGATCATCAAGGGGCTGAGCAAAAAGACCCAGGAACCGTGTTCGTTGGTGATGGCGATGGAGCGGCGGATGTATTTAGGCATATTGGGATGGATTATATCTCAATATTGGGTATACTATATTCGACAGCGAGGAGGAAGCACAGATGATTGGTGAGAAGCACTTATCGATGCTCTTGAAGGTTTGCATGGTGACCGGCGCTACGTCGGGGATAGGCAAACAGACCGCCCTTGAGTTAGCCGCCATGGGCGCCACAGTCATTCTAGTAGGGCGCAACCATCAAAAATGTATGAGGACATCGGAAATGATTAACGCTAAAGTACCAACCGCCGATGTCGATTTCATCGTAGCAGACTTGTCTTCCCAAGAGCAGGTTCAAGATTTAGCCGCGGAGTTTCGACGACGATACAACCGCCTGGATGTATTGGTGAACAACGCCGGGGGAGTCTTTCTGCGGCGTCAAACCAGTGTCGATGGTATCGAAATGACCTTTGCGTTGAATCACCTGAATTATTTTCTGTTGACCAATCTCTTATTGGATATTTTGCGAACCAGCGCACCTTCAAGGGTTGTGAATGTCGCTTCAGGAGCACATAGAAATAGCCCGCTCGATTTCGATGATTTGCAAGCGGAGAAGAATTATGTATTTCGAAATGCCTATGGTCAGTCCAAGTTTGCGAATATCATCTTCACTTATGAGCTGGCGCGCAAATTAGAGGGTACGGGTGTCATTGCCAATGTGCTGCACCCAGGTTTGGTGGCCACTAATATCGGGAGGGATAACGGTATTCTGGCAAAGCTTGTTCAACCGCTGATTTTCAGGAGGGGCCTTCCCGTTGAAGAGGGGGCCCGGACGGTCGTCTACCTGGCAAGCTCAGCGGAGGTCGAAGGGGTGACAGGGAAGTATTTCTTCAAAGAAAGAGAGACCAAATCTGATCCGGCAACTTACAGGGAGGAGGATTGGAGGCGTTTGTGGGAAATTAGCGCCCAGATGACTGGGTTGGTGGGTGGGATGGATTCTTTATCCGGTTCGCGCTAATTTTCGTAAGAACCACCCTGAAGTGCCGCTGAAGGCGCTCTCGATTTCGACCTCGGCAGCCAACTGCATGCTGGACATCCCATAAGTGGGGTAGACGTGCAGGGTTTTGGCGATGTCGGACAGCTTAAGTCCCCTGGCGATGGCCAGCGCCCACTCGTTGATCAGCTCACCAGCTTGAGGGCTGATGATGGTAGCGCCCAAAATTTGCCCATTTCGCTTATAAATCCCCTGGCAATATCCCTGTTTCGATCCCTCAGTATGGGCGCGATCCACGCGCGTTAACGGCCAAGTTGTGGACAGGGCGTTTCTCCATAGCGGGCATGGGATTCTTGTACATTGAGGCCTATCTGAGCGACCTGGGGGTCTGTGAATATGGTCCATGGGAGTGCTTTCAAGTCATTTTTGTCGTTACCCGGGAGCAGGGCATTGCGAACGGCGATGAAGCCCTGCCAGCCGGCCACATGCGTGAATTGGGGGCTGTTGGTACAGTCTCCCGCGGCGAAAATGTGGTTTTGGGTTGTGCGCAGATTCTTGTCAATATGGATTCCACTAGCGTCGTAGCTGACACCGGCATTTTCCAATCCCAGGCCGCTGCTGTTGGGCTGCCGGCCGGTAGCCAGGAGCAAAACATCCCCAGTGAATTCTTGCTTTCCGCTCTTCAAGTGGATACCGCCCTCATCGCGCCAGGCGCGGTCTATGGCGGTGCTTTGGAAAAGTCGAATCCCTTCTGCGGCGAAGATGTCTTCCATAGTTTGCGCTGCCTGGCGGTCGATCTTGGGAAGGATACATTCCCTGGCTTCTATCAAAGTGACTTTCGATCCCAAACGTTGAAATGCCTGGCCCAACTCGCAACCCACCATCCCTGCACCCAGAACCAGCAATCTTTCGGGGAGTTGTTCTAAATCCCAAATGGTTTCGTAGGTGTCATACCTGACATCCTCAATGCCCCAAATTTTGGGGACGAAAATCCTGGCTCCCGTGGCAATAATGATATGCTTCCCTTCAACGATCTCGTTTCCGACGGACAGTGTGTGAGAATCGATGAAATGGGTTTCTCCCAGGAATACATCAATGCCCCTGGATCGCAACACGTCGGGCGATTCTTCCTGATAGATGTCATCGACAACAGAGCGCACGTGTTTCATTATCGAGGCGAGATCAACCGCCGGTGAAGCGGCTTCCAAGCCGAATTGGTCCGCGGTTCGCATGGTGTGGGCCACTTGGGCAGCCTTGAGTAAAGTCTTGCTGGGAATGCAGCCCGTCCAGGTGCAGTCGCCGCCAATTTTGTTATTTTCTAAAATGGCAACACGGGCTCCAAGTTTAACGGCAAAGTTCGCGGCTGTGAGGCCAGCAG
The DNA here is from genome assembly GCA_028278545.1 of Anaerolineales bacterium. Classification (GTDB taxonomy): domain Bacteria; phylum Chloroflexota; class Anaerolineae; order Anaerolineales; family UBA11858; genus NIOZ-UU35. The sequence goes on along the minus strand of JANQED010000018.1, from coordinate 22,156 downwards.
AGCCACCACCGATGATAAGCAAGTCGTATGGTTTGTCTCTCATGTGATTTATGATGGGAAATGACGGGGAAGTCTTACTTAAACATGCACAAAGTAAGGAAAACAACTCCCCCTTCGACTGCTGAGCAGAACTAATGTGGCAAGGCCAGCCGCGCCGAAATCTCCTGATTTCGGAATCCGACGTTGGAGAGTTTCATTCTAAATCGACCAGCCCATATCGCAACGCCAATACCGCCGCCTGAGTCCGGTCGGAAACCCCCAGCTTTTTGAAGACCTCGCTGGTGTAGTTTCTTACCGTCCCTTCGGTGAGATAGAGCTGTTGGGCGATATCGGCGTTGGAGAGGCCCTTGGCGAGAAGTTCTAGGATGTCGATTTCGCGCTCACTGAGCTGGAAGTTGGTCGGTAGTTTCTGGGTGGGGGCTTTGTCGCTGTAGCTGGAGAGCAACTTGCCAGCGACGTTGGGGTCTACGTAGGTTTTGCCGGCTGCAGTGCCCAAGATGGCCTCAATCAAATCCTCTGGAGGGGTGTCTTTGAGCAGGTAGCCAGCCGCGCCGCTACGCACGGCATCGAAAAGCCATTCATCGTCGTCATAGGTCGTCAGTACCAGTACTTGAATATCGGGGTACTTTTCGCGGATTTTGCGCGTGGCAATGATGCCATTCATCACCGGCATCTTCAGGTCCATGAGCACAACCTCGGGGTTCACCTCCGGTATCAGGGTCAGCGCTTCGGTGCCGTCATGTGCGGTAGCCACGACTTCGATCTTTGGGGAGGCATTCAAGATGGTTTGCAATCCCTCACAAACAATAACTTGATCGTCACATATCAAGACCTTGACCATAAGGCAACTCCATTGATAGTTGGATGGTTGTGCCCTCTCCGGGATGGCTGGAGACATCGAGTTTGGCACCCACCATAGAAGCCCGTTCGTGCATCCCCTTCAGGCCCAGGTTATCCTCGAAATCCACATCTGACATGTCAAACCCGGAGCCGTCATCACCGATAACCAGAGTCAGAACTCCTTTGTCCTCCACGAGTTTGACGCTGGCATAGATGGCGTTGGCGTGTTTGACGATATTTTGCACGGCCTCCTGGGCAACGCGGTAATAGCATTGTTCGACATCTGGTGTCAAATCGGCCAGATTGCCGCTGATGTTTATCTTGAATTCGAACCCGGCTCGCGAGGCGCCATCGTGGATCAGATTGCGAATGGCAATGCCCAGGCCAAGCTCTTCGAGCTGCTTGGCGCGCAAATCTTTCAGTGCGCGCCTGGTTTCCATCAATCCCTCCCGGGTGTTGCGTAAAGCATGATCCAGCATTTCGCGCACTTCGGATTGGTCCCTGCGCAGAATGAATTTGATCGCTTCGAGGTTGACTGCCAGTCCGCTGAGGGTGTGGGCCAGGGTGTCGTGCAGCTCGCGTGCCAAGCGGTTGCGCTCGCGGCTGGTGGCGAGCTGCTCCAAAGTGTTGGCGTGTTGACCAAGCTGCACGTTGGCGCGAATGAGTTCTCTTTGTTGCATTCGCTGCGTGTCGATCAATCGGGTGACAATGTGTCCAACAGTACCGAAGGCAAAGGCACGGATCAGTGGTACGCCCAGGATGGGTGCGGTTTCAAAGTATATCGGCCAAATCTTGGGCAGCAGTACGGAATACTCAACGATAGTGGCAAATAGGATAAAGGTGATCACATACCGGAAACGGTATTGCCAGGCGATCAAAACCAGGGGCACGACCATGATGGGAAACAAGAGCCAGCTTCGCATAATGGTCAGGTAGGCGTCTTCCTGGGGTTCGGCCAGGTAAATCAGGTTGCTGAAGATGGGAACGACTGTGGCAGTTATCAAAGCCAGAGGCAAGTAATAGCGTTTTAGCTTGCGTTCCAACCAGCGCCAGAAAAGGTATCCTAAGAGAATGGCGTTGATGCCGAAATTTAGATAGGATTGAATTTGGGGGATGGTATCGCCTTCACCGGTTTGGATGGCAGTATAGCCGACCAGAGCAGCGTAGTAGATCATAGCGATTCCGGTGAAGTAACGAAATATGCGCAACAGCCCGGGTTCGATGCCTCTCTCTTTCATACGCGTGATCATATCACAGCTAGGTGCACCTCACCACAAGGATTCATCGCTTGCTGGAGAGACGTGACGCGCGTCACCTTCGATTTCGGCTTGTGTCACCTTATTGTGATGATAAGGGGTTTTCGATAGATCGGCAGGACAACCGAGCTAAAATGAACAAACCTAAATCCAGAGAAATTGTCCAGTTTACGATTATGTAAGGTCAGGGTTTTCCCCGTTGCTTTCCCAGAGAAGGTGTGATACTTTTTTAATGATCTGACAACCATTTATGATTTCTGTTTTGGCAGCTATCGTTAGGATTCTGATGGAAGATAGAGATAACCTGTCTGTACTAACGCAAGATTGTGTCAGCCTGGTGCAAGCGCTCAGTGAAACGGCTGCGTCCCTTCAACGAGTGACTTACTCGGAAGAGGAGATTGGGCGTGTTTTCCATCAGCAGATCAGTAGGGTGGGATTAAGGGGCGGCCTACATCTTCTGGACAAGACAAAAGGGCGCTTGAGCGTTATCTCCGTGGCCGAAAGTGGAAAACATAGGAAGATCCTGACTAAGCTAGAGAAGGTCGTTGGCCTCAAGGCGAAAGGATTCTCGTTTTCTGTTGCTGACGTGGATGTTTACCGTCGGGTGGTAGGGTCGTGCGAGGTGGTTTTTGTCCCCGATAGCAGCATCGTCATCAAGCAATTAATCCCTGAGGTTGCCAGACCGATCATGGAGCGGATTTTAAGGGCTTTTGGTGGGCAGCCAGGGATATATGCGCCGCTCATGAGCCGGGGAGAGGTCGGAGGGGTGATCAATATCGTTGGTGAAGAGTTAACTGAAGCCGATATGCCCTGTATTCAAGTCTTTGCCGGGCATGTCGCTGCTGCTATAGATAATGCTCGTCTCTTCGCTGAGTTGAAAGAGAGCGAAAAGCAATTCCGCTCCATCATTGAGAATGCGACGATTGGCTTTTATCGAACGCGCCCAGATGGTCACATCCTATTTGCCAACCCAACTCTGGTCAAAATGCTGGGGTACTCCTCATTCGAAGACCTTTTAGAACGGAATTTAACGCGAGGAAGTTATTCGCCTGATTATTCAGGCGCGGTGTTCAAGGAGATGTTGGAAGAAGATGGCGAGATTATCGGTCTTGAAGCGGCCTGGGTGCGCGAAGATGGCGACACGCTCTTCGTTCGGGAAAGCGCCTGGGTAGTTCGCGATGAAAATGACCAGGTGCTTCATTACGAGGGCACTGTAGAGGATATCACAGAGCGAAAAATAGCGGAGAACGCCCTGCGCGAGAGTGAAGAAAGATACCGGCGCATTTTTGAGACTTCGGCCGTATCCCTATGGGAGGAAGATTTTACTGAAATCATCGCTGAGATGGATGCTTTAGTGGTTCAGGGTGCAAAGGACCTGAGAAGCTATATGGATGAACATCCAGAATTCTTGGATCAGGCTGCTGGGAAAATAAATGTCCTAGACGTCAATGAAACTACGCTCAGGATGTATGGAGCCAGCAGCAAAGAAGAACTATTGGGTTCACTCGAGAAGATATACCTCGATGATACACGTGAGATCCTGAAGGAAGAGCTTCTGGCGATTGCTGAAGGCCGTACTTACTTTGGTGGGGAGACGGTAAACCGGACTTTGCAGGGTGAGAAAAAGGACATACTGCTCACCATGACCATTCCTGCCGAGCGGGAGAAGTTGGGCAATGTTCTGGTCGGTGCTATGGACATCACTCAGCGAAAGAGGGCAGAAGAACAATTGCAAACTCGGGCCGAAGATTTATCGGGGCTCTATGAAATATCAAAGACGATTGGCACGCTCAGCAATGCTCAGGAAACTTATGGGCAGTTGACCGAGAAAATTGCCGGTCTAATTGGCGCATCGATGTGTGCGTTCGTGCTGGTTGACCAGACGACCGATGAAATGCGTGCGATCGCTCCGGCATATGGGGTCTCTGAGGAATTGTTAGCAAAACTACGTTATCCGCGCAGTTGGGCTGAAGAGGCGGGGAATCTGGCCGAAGAGGGTTCCCTATCCATCAATGACGCCTCGCTGATCCCTGCTCCATTTGGCGAACTGGCAGAGTTATTCGCGGTCGAGTCTTTCGTGGCAGTCCCGCTGATATCAGGAGATCAATTCCGTGGGATTATTATTGCTGCCAATAAACCGGGGGGCTTTAGCCAACGGGATGTGCGTTTATTGAGCATTTTGGCAAACCAGGCTAATGTAGTCCTTGACAAGACTAATCTCTTCGCGGCAACACAACACCAACTGATCGAGCTAAGCGCATTGCATGAAGTGGCTACCGCCGGAATCAAAGCGAGTGATGAAGACGAACTGATCGCTAGAGTTACTCAAATCATCGGGGATTCTTTGTATACGCAAAATGTCGGTATCTTGCTGCTGGAGGAAGAAGAAGGAGTGCTTCGTCCTCATCCATCTTATCGAGGAATACCCGAAGATGCCAGGAAGTTTGCTGTGCCCTTAGGCTCAGGAAGTGTAGCGGGAAAGGTTGCGGAAACGGGAGAAGCGATCTTGGTCAGGGATGTGCGAACAGAACCCGATTATTTTGAGGTGGTTGGCAAAACTCAAAGTGAGTTGGTAGTTCCGCTCAGGATTAGTGACCGGGTTATCGGTGTGATCAACTCGGAGAGCGACCAGAGTGAATTCTTTTCGCAAGAAGACCTACGTTTGTTGACCATCGTTGCGGGGCAACTGTCCACGGCCATCGAGCGTCTACGAAACGATGCTGCAGAGCGTGAACAGCGCCGATTCAACCATGCTTTGCGAGTGAGCGCTGCCGCAGTCAACAGCACGTTGGATATTGAAGAGATATTTGACCAGATCCTTGATGCTGTAAAGCAGGTTGTCCCTTACGAAGCAGCCAATATCATGCAAATCGAAGAAGGAGAGGCAAGGTTCATGAGGCACAGGGGGTTTGAGGCCAGAAACCTCGGTGAATGGATTGAAAATGTGAGGTTCCCAATCGCTGAGTTTCCAACGATCCAGCGAGTTCTCCAGACGAAAAAGACGTTGGTGGTTCCTGATACTCATGAAAGCGAGCTATGGGTACCGCGCTCCAAGGTAGAGTGGATTGCTTCCTATCTGGCAGCACCCATTCAGAAAAACCAGGAGATTGTTGGGCTGATCAGTTTGAATCACAGTCAGCCGGGATTTTATTCTGAAATTCACGCTGAGCACCTAAAAGCTTTCTCAGAACAGGCAGCAATCGCTATCCATAACGCACGCCTATATCAGGATGCGCTAGACGCCGCGGAGCGGCGGATGGTTTTGTATAAAGCCAGCCAGGATATGATCATGGCCAGCCGTGACCCTGAACTGGTTTATCAAGCCATTCACCGGGCTGTGGAGAGCGTTATGCGTGTAGATGCTTTCATCATTTCCCTGGCGCAAAATGGTGGGTCGGAGATCAGGCTGGCATATGCTGTAGAAAAAGATGAAATCATTCCGGAGGGTGCTATTCCTGCACATTCTGGTGTCAGCGGTTATGTGATTGACAATGGCGTATCGGTGCATATCAATGATATTGATACCTACCAGGGCGATTTCGATGTGCAGATCATTGGCGATCCCGACTATATCCAATCCTTGATCGCCATCCCAATCAAAGTTTCTGACCGAACTATCGGGATGCTGTCTGCCCAAAGCAGCACACCAAATGCTTACACACTCGACGACCTCTATTTGCTAGAGATGTTGGGCGCTCATGCTGCTGCGGTATTGGAGAATGTACAGCTGTACGAAACCGCTCTTGAGGACGCTCATAGATGGGCCGCCCTTCATAATGTCAGTCAGGAGGTTGTGGCTGCCAGCCAAGATCTTGATAGCGCTTATCGGGTGCTTCATGGCGCAACGCGAAGGATGATGCGAGCGGAAGTGTTCCTGATCTCGCTGCTAAATGATGATTTAGAAGAGATTGAACTTGTTTACGCCTACGATGGTGAAAAATGCCTCTCGCCGGCGCGAATTCCACAAGGCACCAGTTTGAGTGGACAGGTGATTAGCCACGGCCAGCCACTACTGATACCGGACTTAACTGCCTATGATGGCGACTTTGAAGTTTTCCATTTGGGTGGATCCAAGCATGTTCGCTCCATATTGGCAGTACCCATTCGGATTAAGGGTAACGCGCTGGGTATGCTTTCTGCGCAGAGCTATCAGGCTAATGTTTATTCCGATGGAGATCAATTTAACCTTGAGATGTTGGCCTCTCTCGCCGCTACTGTATTGGAAAATACAAAATTGTATGATCAAGCCCAACGCCGCCTGAATGAGTTGGAGGCGATTGGCCATATCTCGTCGGCCATGCGGGAGGCGAGGTCCGTTGAAGAGATGCTGCCCATCCTGCTCAACCAAACCGTACAGGTTACGAAGGCAGTATTTGGAGTCATCCATTTAGCCGACCCGGTCTCTGGAAACCTTGTTGCCAGAGAGTGGAGCCCGCCAAGGCCTGATCTGGTAGGACTCAGTCATCGTCCTGGGGAAGGGGTAACCGGGTATGTCGCCAGTGCCAGGGAGATGTATTTGACAGAGGACTTGCTCAATGACCCCATCGCCCAGATCCATCCCGAAGAAGCCGAATTCATCAAAGATGTAGGCGCTCATCTCACTTTGCCCCTTCTGGCTACCGATGATTTGATCGGGGTAATGAATATTGGTTTGCGGAAAGGGCGCTCGTTTGGTGTTGAGGAAATCGACCTGTTGACTTCGATTGCCCATATCGCGGCTAACGCCATTCGAAGAGCTACCCTACACGAGAAAACCCAATTGAGTCTACAGCGGCTTTCAGCGCTGCGTGAAGTTGACCAGGCGATCACCGCGAGTTTGGATCTGAAATTCACTCTGCGAGTCTTGATCGATCAGGTGATCGGCCAATTGAAGGTTGATGCTGCTGATGTGCTTTTGTTCAATCCTCATACATTGATGTTGGAGTATGGCGCGGGCACAGGATTCAGTTCGGATGCTATTTCTCGGATGCATGTGCGGATCGATCAAGGCTACGCGGGCCGAGCAGTCCAGGAACGCAGACTGGTTCAAATCCCATCTATCAGAGAGTCGACGAACGGATCCCCTCGGCATGAAGTCTTTTTGCGCGAAGGTTTCGTGAGTTATTTCGGCTTTGCATTGCTGGCAAAGGGGCATGTGGTAGGTGTGATGGAAATCTTCCACCGCCAGCACCTTGACCCCGATCGCGAATGGATCGATTTTATGGAGACCTTGGCCGGGCAATTCGCCATTGCGATCAACAATGCCAAGCTGTTCCAAGACTTGCAGCGCGCCAACTTGAATCTCTCGCTGGCATATGACCGCACACTTGAGGGTTGGGCGCGTGCCTTAGAGTTACGAGACCAAGAGACGGAGGGGCATTCCCGCCGCGTTATGGACATGACGGTTCGGTTGGCCCAGGCGTTGGGGATTCAGGATGAAGAGTTGGTACACATCCGCCGCGGTGTCCTACTGCATGATATTGGCAAGATGGGTGTGCCGGACCGGATACTACAAAAAGATGGGCCTTTGGATGAAGCTGAGTGGGAGATTATGCGTATGCACACCACTTACGGGTATCAAATGCTCTCGCCGATCGAGTATTTGGCGCCGGCGTTGGATATCCCGCGTTACCATCATGAGAAATGGGACGGTTCTGGATATCCCCAGGGACTCATGGGACTAGACATCCCTCTGGCTGCGCGCATCTTTGCGGTTGTGGATGTATGGGATGCGTTGCGTTCTGACCGTCCCTATCGACCCGCCTGGGCCGATGATGAGGTCAGGACTTATATCGAAGAGCAAGCTGGGTCTCATTTCGATCCCCAAATCGTTGATGTATTTCTAAAGGTCTGGCAGCCCGAAAGTCAACATGCAGATCGTAGACAAAGCATTCTAGAGAAAAGTTGTCCCCCTTCGACTGCGCTCCGTTCAGGGTGCTGAGTGATGGAGCCGAACGAACGTGGCAAGGCCAGCCGCATCGAAACCAGGAGATTTCGGAATCCCGAACTCTTGCTGGAGTCTATTCCGAGGGCAATAAGAGTACTGCCTCGCCATCGATGACCACCGTACCATCTTTTTTCTTGCAGACGGTCTCGAAGGTGGCAATGGGTTTGTCGTCACGAATCTTTTTTGCGGTCACCGTGGCGGTTATGGCTTCGCCAATATACACGGGGGCGCGAAAATTGATCGTCTGTTTGATATAGATGCTGCCCGGCCCGGGGAGCTGTGTTCCCAAGATCGCTGAGATCAGCCCGGACGTCAGAATGCCATGCACCAACCGCCGACCGAAGCGGGTGCCGGCTGCGTATTCGTCGTCTAAGTGGATAGGATTGTTGTCGCCGGATAACTCCGCGAAGGTGCGGACATCCTCATCGCGGAAAGTTTTGGTCAGGGTGGCGCTGTCGCCAACAGAAATCATCGGCCTCTCCTTATAAGGGCTTTCCTAGAACGTCTTTTTGTAAACGCGGTGTCGTTTGTGCCAGGTGGCGCCGAGGTGGTCCGACTCGCTAAAGCTCTTGAGGTTGGTTTCGTTGATTTGCACCAGGTCGGCATATTCGAAGCCGAATTCCCGAACCGTCTTTTCTAATTCTGAATAGAGCACCGCTGTCGCGCCGACACCCTGATGTCCCGGCAGCAGCCCAATCCCATTGATGTCGAGCATCTTGGTGCGCTTGAATTCGCGCATCAAATGCCACCATCCCAAGGGCCAGAGGCGACCGCGTGCTCTTTGGAGGCCTTTGGAGATATTTGGGTAGGAGAAAAGGAAACCCACCAGCGTATCCCCTTTGAATACCAGTTTAAGCAGCTTGGGGTCGGCGATTGAAAGGATCCTATCGGCGATTACCCAAACTTCCTCTTCGGTAATGGGCACGAACTCCGGCACGGTTGCGAAAGCCTGATTGTAAACCTCGCGCACGTTGGGAATCCATGCGCGCAGTTCGTCTTTGGTGTTGAACTTCTTGACATGGAAGCCCCGACGTTCTCTAACGCGCCTGGCGAGATCGTGAACGCGTTGAGGTAATTGATACTCGTCCGCCGAAATGAAGCCTGAGAGCAGATCGGACTCTTTTTGGAAGCCGAGTTCGACCATGAAATCGGGATAGTAATCCAGATTATAGGATATACCCATAGCGGGGAGGTAGTCGAAGCCTTCTACCAACATGCCAATGCCGTCGCCCTGCGCGAGACCTTTTGGCCCGATGAGCGTGTCGATGCCACGGGAGCGTGCCCAGCGGAAACCCGCTTCGAAAAGGGCTTTTGCCACTTGGATATCTTCTACCACTTCGAAGAAATAAAACAAGCCGGTAGTGCTTTTTTCAAGTGCCCGGCGGTAGCGTTTGTTATCGAGAACCGCCAATCGGCCCTGGGTCTTTCCGTTGCTTTGGGCGAGGAAAAAGGCCGCCTCAGAGTGCTGATAAAAGGGGTGCGTCTCCGGATCAAGGGCGGTTTTCATCTCCGCTTCCATCGTCGGTACCCAGAATTTGTTCTCCCGGTATAGCTCAAAAGGGAAACGGACGAAACGGCGTACATCACTGGAATTGTTGGTATCGATCTGGCGAACTTTCATAGTTTCTCCAAATAAACCTTGATTGGCTGAGGTGAGGTGCATCGCGAGGCACTGGGACTTCGGTCGGAGGTCACTAAAAATTGTCGTAAAACTCCACGGGGCGCAGTTCGGGGAAGTCCGCCGACCCGACCAGATGACGGCGCACATCCACGCAGAGATGGCATTTTCCCACGAAGCCACCGTCCGGCGCTTGGTAATTGTAAGATTCCTTGGCCACTTCGTATAGTCGATAGGGGCCCGCTTTGATCAGTATTTCGATCAGTTCGGGAAAGATATTTGACTGAAAATCTGCTATCAATTGGGGAAGCTGATGCCAGTTACCAACTGTCAGACCGCCGCAAAATGAAGGAATGAAATTTCCATACAAGTCGAAGTGGGAATGGTGGGCGTAGAGCAGTTCGCGATGACAGGTCTGCCCCTGGAAGGCTTCCGGACTCCGTTTGGGCGCGAGATGACCTAACCGATAGCCGGACCTGCCCCCGGAGATCAAGCTGTACCCCTGCCAGAACATGCGCCCGGCCTCTTCCCGACCAAAAACCTGGGAATAGGCCTCCAGCGGGGTAGGCGCATCGATTCCAAAAGCCTGGATTTGCTCCAGCCAGCCCGACATATAGACAATGGTGCGCTGCGGCCCAAAAACCTCCAAGGATTTGCGTATAGCCATCAAGGTGCGCGCTGGGGGAATAGTTTCAGCATGAAATGGGGAACAACTGATCAGTAGCGCGCTCGGCCCAACTTCTTGTAGGGCAGTGAAACGCTCTTCGACCAGAGTCTCGCCCACGCACCAGCCGGCGTTGGTCTCGGCATATACGGGAATGCCCAACTCCGTGGCTATCTCAACAGCGTGGAGGAGCAGGGAGAATTTTAAGAATGGCTCTCCCCCGGTGAGATGTACCTGATAGGGCTGCTCCCAATGGAGGGTGGCTTCCAGCGCCTCTTGCACTTCTTCGGGGGACATCCAATCGCGCCATGTCGGCCCGCAATTATACAGGCAGTGGGCACATTCACACTGGCATTTGTACGACAGGATCAAGCCCAGGTCAGAGGGGTGCAGGGGAGGAGCGTGGCGGTTCATGACTCCACAAATGATACCATCAAGCCCAATAGACCTGAAATACACCTGGCTTGCATTTACCCTTTAGTGAGATATAATCCCAGCGGTGGGTTGATACCCTGTAAACAACATTCCCGGAGAGGATATCTTATGCAACCAGCACAGGTCCATGGAACGATTGCCAAGCATATGCTCGCTGATGGCAGCCCGATTGTGTTTGATGCACAGCGGTCGCATGGCTCTTATATCGTCGATGCGGTCACAGGCCGTGAGTATATCGATTTTTTCACCTTCTTTGCCAGCATTCCGATTGGTTACAATCACCCCAGACTAAAAGATGCCGAGTTCCTGGAAAAGCTGACTCTCTCAGCTATCCACAAACCGTCTAATTCAGACATTTACACGACCATGATGGCGGAATTTGTGGAGACTTTTGGCCGTGTTGCCTTACCAGAGGCTATGCCCCATCTCTTTGTGGTCAGCGGGGGCTCCCTGGCTGTCGAAAACGCGCTCAAAGCGGCCTTTGACTGGAAAGTGCGCAAGAACTTCGCTGCAATTGCGGGAGCCAGCCTTCAGGAGGCCATCCCAGCCATGGTCGAAGGGCTGGGGACTAAAGTGATCCACTTTCGTGAGGCCTTTCATGGTCGTTCGGGGTATAACATGTCTTTGACGAATACTGATGACCCCCGCAAATTCATGTATTTCCCCAAATTCGATTGGCCGAGAATCGTCAACCCCAAGCTGCGATTTCCTGTGACCGATGAGGTCATCGATGATGTGAACAGGTTAGAGGAAATGGCCGTGTCCCAGATCGAGATGGCGGCGGAGCAGTACAAGGGTGATATTGCCGCGCTGATCATCGAGACGATCCAAGGCGAGGGTGGAGATAATCATTTCCGGCCTGAATTCATGCGTGAATTACGCCGCTTGGCGGACGAGTATGAATTCCTGCTAATCTTCGATGAGGTGCAGTCGGGTATGGGTATTACCGGGAAAATGTGGGCCTTTGAGCACTTTGATCTCCAGCCCGATATCTTCGCTTTTGGGAAGAAGACGCAAGTCTGTGGGATCGTGGCGGGGAAACGCATTGAAGAGGTCAGCAACCACGTTTTCGAGGAATCCAGCCGCATCAATTCGACCTTCGGTGGCAATCTCGTCGATATGGTGCGCTGCACGCGCTATCTAGAGATCATTGAAGCAGAGAATCTCTTGGCGCACACCGCTAAAGTGGGCGAGATGATGCTCGGCGAGTTGCAAGCCGTTGCCGAGGAGTCCAAAGGGATGATGACCAACGTGCGCGGTAAAGGCATGATGATCGCCTATGATCTGCCCGATCAGGTGCACCGGGATACGATGATCGATAAGCTGTCCGAGAACGGTCTCAAGGCGCTGAAATGTGGGAATCGCACGATCCGTTTTCGCGGTATGTTGGACACCCCTGAGGAGGTGGTCAACAAAGCGGTGGAGGTGGTTGCCAAGAGCATCCCGGCTTAGATTGTTCTGACTCTCCCTGGACTACCAACTTTCGTATCTGACCAATTCGTCAAGCGGTTTACGAACTTTGGGCCCCGGTTGATCAGCCGGATACCCTAAGGGAGTCATCACGATGGGATCGACATCCTCCGGAATGCCAAGGACCTGGCGAGCGGCCTGGGGGTCGAATGCACCGACCCAGCAGGTGCCCAATCCCTGGTCGGCTGCCGCCAGGATAAGATGATCCATGACGATGGCTACATCCACCACGCCGTAATTGGCCTTGTCATGCCGTACCCAGGCCTGGGAGGGAATCCCACAGGCAACGATGATCAGGGGAGCCTGCGTAAACCACTCCCGGTCGTATATGCGGCGCAGTTCTTCTTCTCTGCCTCTGGTATGGACGACGATCAATTGGAAGGGCTGCAAGTTGGCCGCAGTAGGGGCCATGCGGGCGGCTTCGAGCACCTGCTGAAGCTCTTGGTCTTCGATGGGATCGGGTTTATAAGCGCGCACGCTGTAGCGCTTGGTGATCAGTTCGGCAAATTGCATGTGGTCTCCTAAAGTGTTGTCGGATATCATGGCTTTAACGGACGGCTAAAGAATAATTTTCCCTTTCATCCGAGTGTGATTATTCTTCTGGCAAGACCTGGCCTTTGGTTTTCTCCCAGGTTTCGTCATCGACCAGGGTGATCACCCGGAAGCCCTCGGCATAGGCCATTTCTTTGCCCTTGCCGCGTTCGGCGGCCCAATTTTTGATCATCTCTTCAGGGTCCCAGTCCTTCATCTGGCTCTTGTGGGCACGCAGAGCTTCGATTTTGAGATCAATGGTATCGGTGATGTTGACAAAGATGTCCGGATCACCCCAGGTGGTCACGTAGACCTTGCGGGGCTTGTGGGCGGAGAGGCCCTGCTCTTCGAGTTCTTCAAAGAGATTGGGCTGCCCGGCTGCGGGGAACGTAGCATCTAATGCGGCGGTGGCAGCGGCGCGATGGTCGGGATGATTGATATAGCTTTCGCTGGCCCATACCACAGTGGGATCGCCGGTGATGACGACTTCCGGGCGGAAGCGGCGGATTTGGCGCACAATCTTCTTGCGCAGTTCCAGGGTGGGCTGCAACAAGCCGTCAGGCTCACCCAAGAAAACGACTTCCTTGACGCCGAGGATTTTGGCGGCATCTCGCTCTTCGGCTTCGCGTATTGTAGCGGCTTTTGCGCGGGTCATGCCCGGTTCGGCGATGCCCACATCGCCGCTGGTGCAGAGCACGTAACAAACCTCTGTGCCAGTCTGAGACCAACGGGCCACCGTGCCAGCGCAGGAGAACTCGGGGTCATCGGGGTGGGCCATGACGACCATGGCGCGTTCGGGGATGTAGAAGTTGTTGGACATATTGTTGGTCAAACTCCTTGAATTAAACTGCAAGCCGAATTATATCAGGCGCTGTGAAGCGGGGAGCAGGGGTGGGATTACTCACTTCAACTGATTCACATATGCTGGCAACTGCCCTAGGTGTTCAAGCTGCCCATACTCGATTGATGACATTTCGGCTTCGGTGATTTCTTCGTGAAACCAGGCCACCTCGTGAGGGATGTGAACGGCCTTTCCCCCAATCCTGATCACTGGTAGGATATCGGATTTAAGGGAATTGCCCACCATAAGGAAGTTTTCTGGAGCAATCCCATTCCTCAGCAGTACTTTGCGATAGGTATCTTCGGTTTTATAGCTGACGACCTCTACCGCAGCGAAAAAGCCCGCCAACCCTGAACGCTCGATCTTTCGTTCTTGCTCGTAGGATTCTCCCTTGGTAATCAGAATCAGTTCATAAGCGGCTGATAATGTTGATAGGGCCTCTTCCGCGTAGGGGGTGATCTTGAAGTTCGTGTTCAGCATATCTTTAATCAGGTCGATCAGTTTGAGCAGTTTGTCGCTTTCGAGAGGTCGTTTAGAGAAACGAGCCACATTTTCTAGCATCGAGAGGGCGAAACTTTTAACACCGTAGCCGTATAGATCAATATTGCGGACCTCTGCCTGATCCAGTTTGTAGAATAATTGACCATAGTCGTAACCCTCTCCCAGGATGTGGGCGATCTTTGGTTTGGCTTCACGGTAAATATGTTCGTAATCCCAGAGGGTATCGTCTGCGTCGAATCCGATGGCTTTGATCATTATAGATGCTCCTACTCCAACAAGCGCTCCTCATAAATCCTGCGGACGGTCTCCTCGATTTCCGGTTCGCGCACTTCCAGGTCGCGGATGCGGTATTTGGCAGAGAGACGGCCGATCAGCTCCGAGGCGGTAATCATGCCGCGCTCGAAAGCATAGGTCACCTGGAGATCAGTTTGCGCGGTGATCGTTGCCCCAGCAATTTCGTATGTCCGATATTCTTCAGAGAAATCAACCACCAGTTCGCGTTGGCCACCGAATTTGTCTTTCAATCTACTCAATTCCCCATCGAACAGCAGTTTCCCCTGATCGATGATCATCACCCGCTGACAGAGCTTCTCGACATCGGAAAGGTCATGGGTGGTTAAGATGACGGTGGTGTTGCGCTCGTGATTGATCTTCTGAATGAACTGGCGGATGCGCTCCTTGGCGACCACATCCAGACCGATCGTGGGTTCGTCCAGGAAGAGCAGATCAGGGTTGTGGAGTAGGGCGGCACACAGGTCGGCGCGCATGCGCTGGCCCAATGAGAGCGCCCGTACCGGCGTATCCAGGAAGGGGCCTAATTCCAGGGTCTCGTGGAACTCTTCCAGGTTGGCCTCAAAGTTCTCCTTGGGGATTTTGTAAATATGCTGCAAAAGGTTCAGGGATTCGATCACCGGCAGATCCCACCAGAGCGTAGTGCGCTGCCCGAAAACGGCACCCACGCGAGCCACGTAGGTCTGACGCTCCTTCCAAGGGATCAGGTCATTCACCAGGAGTTCACCACTCGTTGGGACCAGCAATCCTGTCAGCATTTTAATGGTCGTCGATTTCCCGGCACCGTTTGGCCCGATGTATCCTACCAGTTCGCCCGGTTCGATCTCGAAGCTGATATCATCGACAGCGCGCACGATGCTGTGCTGGCGCGAGAAGAGATTGCGGATTGCGCCCAGCCCGCCGCGGTGGTGTTTGAACACCTTGAAATATTTGGACAGCCCGCTGACACTGATAATGGACATTTTTATGTTCCCGTAGATTGATAATGGCGGATGCCGAAACGCCAAAAGGCCAGCGCCAGGGCCAGCATCCAGGCGCCTGCGACCGGGGTGAGGAAGGGCGCAAAGGCCGGCATATCGAAGGGGTCAGGCAGTTCGAGGATGTAGAGCGCCGGGTAGTAGTTGAGGAAAACAGCCGGGATGATGAAGGTGAAGAAGCGGCGTATGATATCCGGGAAGATGTGCATCGGGTGGGAGATCATATAGCTGCCGCCGTAGGTGAAGATGTTGACCACTTCGATGGATTCGACAGTCCAGAAAGTGATCGTAGCTCCGATCATGAACAGACCCCCGAAGAAGATGACCTGGCTGACGACCACCAGGCTGGTCAGCAGGACTTTGAGAGGTGTCCAATCGATGGGGTTCATACTGAGCGCGGCGAGGAATATAGCGAAGCCGACGACGATCTTGCCGATGCGCCGCAGCATGAACTCGGACCCCAGCACCTGCAAGGTGATATTCACCGGGCGCAGCAATAATTGGTCCAAGCGGCCACGGCGGACTTGCCAGCCAAACAAGCCTGGGTCGAAGCCGCTGAAAACCAGGTCCATGACCCCGAAGGAGAGTTCGGCCAGGCCGTAGAGGAAAGCAACTTGTCCGAGCGTCCAGCCTTTGAGGGTCTCGAAGCGAGCGAAGACCAGTGCCAGCGCGGCATACTCCAATAGGGTGATCAGCGCAGTGCCAGCTAACTCCATGAAAAAGGAGAAGCGGTACTGCATCTGGCTGCGGATTTGCACACCGATCAGGCGGCGGTAGAGGTTAATGGTTTGGAACATTTTTTTCCATAGAGAGGGCGAATAGCTCAGCCCCCCAGGATGACCAACCGGCGTATGCCGAGGCGCAACACCAACTGCCCGGCGAGAATCAGGCCCAGTACCCAGAGCACCTGATGGAACAAGGCCAGGATGATCTCCGGGCCCTTTAAGACTCCCAGATAGATCTCGATCACGGTGTTGAACATATGCGGGAAGGGCATTAGATAGCTGATGCTGATCACCCATTGGGGGAAGAATCGCAGGGGCATCAGGAACCCGGAGAAGAACCAGGAGAGCACGAAGAAGAAACGCAAGATACCGCGGGCGTTGGGCGTCCAGAAGGAGAACAAGTTGATCAGGAAGCGCCATGAGAAGCTGATCAACCAACTCAACAACAAGCTCACGGCGACAGCGAAGATGCGGGTGACACCCCGAGGCCAGACGAGATCGAAGATGAAGGCGTAGCCGATCATGACCGTCACGCCGCGCAGGGCAAAGTTGACCGCGGCGCGCCCTAAATCCTGGGCCATCCAAAAGCCAAAATAATTCATCGGCTTGAGCAAGTCGGAGGCGATATCGCCGGTGTAGATGGTGTTCATCAGCTCAAACCAGGAGAACAGGCTCAAATATCCGATCATGGCCTGCCCGAGGGCGGCATAGGTGATAGCTCCCTCAAGGGTGATGCCCTCCACCTCAGTTTGCAGGTCATACAGTGCCACGAAGATGGCTGCCCGCAAGATACCGAAGAAGAAGTTGGTCATCAGCCCAGCCAAGGCGGCTGTCCGGTAGGTCAGATGACGTTGGAAAGAGGTTTTGGTCAGTTGCCAGAAGAGACGCATAGTGCAGTCATCAATATGCAGTAAACGGTTTTCAGTGGCCCATTACAGACTCTGAATTTTACCGTATTGTCTTCCAGCAAGGACTCAATTGGGTGCAGGTTTCAGGGCAATCGTTCGCCTGATCAGGCCGCCAACGCGGTTGGCTGGCTGCCCAAAAGGCTGTTTCGGGCGATTCTTCCGCTTGACGAGCGGCATCTTGCTAACCCTGCAATTCGAGTTACTACAAAAGCCCCTTTTTATTGGGTAAAGCCCCCAATTCTAGGGTGAGATTATCCGTTTGCTGCGATTTCGATCTGGTTTTTCCCGGCACCTTTGGCAGCATAGAGTGCGTCATCGGCGGTCTGGAGCAGGGCTAGTTCGGTTGCATGGCCTTCGTTCAGCGTGGCGATTCCCACACTTATCGTGATGTCGATATCCCCACGGTCAGACTTCACTGGGCTGCTTACGATAGTTCGAAGCAGACGTTTTGCGATGCTTTCTGCATATTTTTCATCTGCCTCAACTAACATTATGACGAATTCATCCCCGCCAATGCGGGCCAGCAAATCGACGCTGCGTAAATTGTTCTGCAATCGGTTAGAAACAGCGATCAGCACTTGATCGCCCGCGATATGACCATAGGTGTCATTGACATTCTTGAAATTATCGATGTCCAGCATCAACAGCGTCAGGGGGTGGTTAAAGCGTCGCGCTCTTTTTACCTCAGCTTTCGCCTCGGTCAGGAATCTACGCCGATTATCCAGGCCGGTCAAGCTGTCTTTAAGGGCCAACTGCTCAAGTCCGTGCACTTTTTCAATCAACTGGGAACGCTGGATGGCCAATGCGGCCTGGTGGCTAATGGCAATGGATATGTGGACATCATTTTGATCGAAGGGGCGTGCCTCTGCGTCTGTTTTGTATGCGTAGACCAGCGCGATGATCTCTTGTTTGTGCATTACAGGAATGCATAATGCCGTTCGGATGCGGTAATGATGGGCACTATCGCTGATCGACTTGATATGGTAGGTATCTGGAACGACGATGACCGAACGCTTTTGAATGGCTTGATCTGCTATGGCCTTTGAAAACCCGAGCTCATTGATCTGGTCGAATTGATCGGCCAAAATCACCTGGCACTGATCTGCCCCTATTGCCACCTGGAAAAATTTCGAGATCTCCTGCAGCACCAAATCCAAATCGAGAATGGAAGTCAACCGGTTGGAGAATTCATGCACGAGCACAGCATTTTTGTCGATGGCTTCAAGCAGTAGATCGCGGGTGAATGGCTGGGTATCGGTAATGCTGCTGCGGTCGGTTTCAGGTTTTGCCCCCTCGGTTTTCTGGTATTTGACGCTGGCGATGTGAAAACCGACCCTAATTTGATCTCCGTCCTTGAGTTCTTGCGCTTCTTGAATACGAATTCGATTGACATACGTGCCGTTGGTGCTGTTCAAGTCGTGAACAGTCAGCGAATCGTTTTGGCAATGGAATTCTGCGTGCCTTCGAGAGGCCGACTCATCATTGACGACGATTTCGCTGTCAGAATAACGCCCAAGGATGTGTGTTCCGTTTGCTAAAACGTACTCTCGGGGCGTATTCAACGGTGATCGTATGGTTAATTTCCACATCATTTTGAGTCCATTTTACCCGATTTCCGCCCGCGCTAGCGAGGCCCCTGCCAAGCTACATCTGTTTCGCTTGATACGGCTGCCAACGCGATTGGCTGATTACCCAAAAGGCTGTTTTGGGCGTTCTCATCCACAACTGCCGTTTCAAAATGCAATTGCCCTGCTCAGAGGGCGTTTTAGGACAGCGTTCCGATTGCTTTCTCTACCCGCTCCAGTATCTCACCCGACTCGATCAGGTCTTTCATCACATTATGATCCGGGTAAAGAGGCCGGTCTTCATCGAGGTATTCCACATGCTCCCGGACAACCGCTTTGGCAGCTTGGACACCTTCCCCAGGCATGAAGTCGCGGAGATCCAGGGCCTGTGCTGCGCCCATGAACTCAATGCCTAAAACGCCATAGGCATTATCTATTATCTGGTCGTTCTTAAGAGCGGTGTTCATCCCCATGGAGACGAAATCCTCCTGGTCGGCCGCGGCGGGGATGGACTGGATGCTGGCAGGTGTCGAAAGGATGCGCTGCTCGACGATCAGCATGTCGGCGGTGTATTGGCTGAGCATCATCCCCGACATCATCCCGGCCCCCTTGGTCAGGAAGGGTGGCAGGCCGACGCTCAAGGCCGGATTGGTGAGGCGGTTGAAGCGCCGTTCTGAGAGCACGCTGACCATGGTGATAGCCGCGCCAGCCATATCCATAGGTAGGCAGACGGGGGTGCCCTGGAAATTGGCCCCGGTCAGGGTAAGCTGATGCTCTGGGAAGAAGATGGGATTGTCCCCAACGCCGTTGAGTTCGATCTCTACCTGGCTGCGGGCGTAGGCGATGGCGTCGATGGCTGCTCCGATGACCTGCGGTGTAGAGCGCATGGAATAGGCATCCTGCACCTTGACCTTGATCTTTCCGGTGACCAGATCGCTGCCATCGATGAGCCTGTTCAAGTTTTGAGCGGTCTTCACCGCGCCGTTGAAGCCGCGCACCTCATGCAGCCGCACATCATAGGGCTTCATGTTGGCGTAAAGGGCTTCCAGGGTCATCGCACAGGCGATCTGGGCCTGCTTGATCCAACGCTCCATTTCGTAAATCTGGATGGCGCTCATAGCTGTGAGCAGGTTAGAGCCATTAATGACCGCCAATCCGTCCCGCGCTTTGAGCCCTGGGACGGGGATACCAGCTTGATCCATGGCTTCATTCCCCGGAAGGCGCTCACCTTTGTAGAAAGCCTCTCCTTCGCCCATCATCAGCAGGGCGATCTGCGACATGGGGGAAAGATCACCACAAGCCCCAACGGACCCCTTCTGACAGACGACCGGGGTGAGGCCTTTGTTGAGCATCTCGATCAACGTCAAGGTGATCTCGGGCCGGCAGCCGGATTTGCCGTGGGCATGCACATTGATGCGGCCTGCAATTGCGGCCCTTACATATTCAATGGGTGTTGGCTCTCCAATCCCCGCCGCATGGTTATAAATTAAATATCGCTGAAATTGTTTGGTCTGTTCGTCCGTCAGGACGACCTCAGAAAACTCCCCGATGCCGGTGTTTACACCGTACATGATCTCACGCGCCTCGATCTTCTCCTCCAGCATAGCGCGGCAGACTTTGATGCGTTCAAGGGCCTCTGGGTGCAGTTCCACCTTTTCGCCGTGGCGGGCAATGCGCACCAGTTTCTCAATGGTCAATCCAGAGCCATCCAGAACAACGGTCATTTTTCTCTCCTTTGATCGATTGTATTGTGCCTGATAGGATTATTCCAGAAACTTTCCTCCCTCGCAAGTGGATATTGTCATTTACTGGTCAACAGGTGAGATGAATGGCAAGCGCGACAACATTTTCTCCCCGAAGTTCGTTGTAGCGTTGGCAAGCGGCTTGGGATTCCAGGATGATGACCTCGATATCTGCTTTTTTGAGGGGGATCAAAGAATTTTCGGGGACGCGCATGCGCCCATTGGCCCAGCTGCCGATGATCAGAACCTGGGGAGGGGTGGTCAGCACCTCCTGGAGGTCTGCTGCGCTCAGAGAGTGGCCCTGCTCCCGCCACCAGTTGGGCATGATCCTGTCTGGAAAAATGATCAGGTCTTTAGTGTAGCGCTTCCCGTCGATGGTGATTTGGCCGAATTGATAGGAGTCGATCTTGGGTATGGACATCCGAAACGGTCTAACGTTCAGTGCTTGAACGCTCTAGAATCCCCGAAAGGCAGCCTATCCCGCCGGCGGCCTTGGCCAGTTCGCTGATATCGACGGTGTGGCATTTGACCCCCTGGGATTCGTAGAAGCGCTGAGTGACCGGGTTGCCCGCGGCCATCAAGATTTCCCGCGGCCCCAGGGTGACGAAGTTGAGGGCGCTGCCGTTCGAAGCTTCTCCTTCGTCAGGGATAAACAGCACTTCGTAGCCACGCTCACGCAGGGCATCAACAGCGGCCCATGCCAAACGATAGGGCCAGGCGATAGCCACGTTTTCGTCGAGGAAACGCAGGATGCCCATCAAGTGCATCGTGCCGATCGGTAAATCTACCACGATCGTCTCGACGCCTATCTCATGGAGGGCTGCACTGACTTGCGAGGCGCCCTCGGCATTGGTGCGCAAGCCGCGCCCGATCAGCACCGTCTGGGGATCGATCCACAGGGCATCGGCGCCCTCGAAGGTGGCCTCCCCCCGCAGCGTGCGGATAATGGGAATACCCAGATCGGCGAGTCTACGCGCAATCCAGCGTTCTTCGCCGGCGCGCACGGTAGAAGCTGGCCGCCCCAGGATGGCTCCTTCGGGGGTCATGACGAATAGATCGGCGCAGAACATCTGGTTGGGGGGCGGGGTCTGGTCAGGCTCGACGTAATGGACGGTCACTCTCGCGTCACGATAGGCCTGCGCGATGGCAGCGTGCTGGGCGCGGGCCAGCGCCAGATCGGGCACATCCAACATTTGAACGGCGTTGGGGTCGGATATCTTCTCCCACTCCACGCCCGGTTGGTGAAGCAAAACGGCTTTGAGCTCCCCCCATTCATTGTTGATGCCGCAGGTACTCCAAAGCGAGCCGATCTCCTCCTGATGGGTCAGAATCCTTGGCGACCACTTTTCCCCACCGTATGCCGCCGTTTTCGTCCTCGGTATGTTTTTCATTCAGTTAGGGACCTTCAGCGCATTCTTCGTAGATGGTTGAACAATTCTTTCTCTTTGCTGCTCAAATTCTTGGGCAGCAGTACATTCACTTTGGCCAGCAGATCACCCCTTTTCTTGGGATCGCGCAATCCGGGCATCCCCAGGCCGCGCAGCCGAAAGGTTTTGCCGTTCTCGGTTTCGGGGGGAATGGTCAGCTTGACGTGCTGGTCAATGGCGGCGACTTCCACCTCACCGCCCAAAAGCACATCGTACAAGCCGACGGGGACATTGGTGCGCAGGTTGTCGCCCTCACGTTTGAAGAGCGGGTGGGGGAGCACCTTGACCTTCAAAAACAGGTCACCGGACTGGCCGCCCATCGCGCCGGGCTGCCCTTGACCGCGCAGGCGCACTTTAGACCCCGTCTTGACCCCCGGGGGGATTTGGGCTTCGATCTTGCGCCCGTCTTCCCATTGCAGCAGTCGTGAAGTGCCCCGGT
>JANQED010000127.1 GCA_028278545.1 Anaerolineales bacterium | reverse complement strand
AGCATAGCGCAGCGAAGCAGGGCTGAAATTGACAGTGATCGTGCCGCTCCCCGGGCTAGCGCCTGCCACCGCCCAGGCCCACCAGGTGACAAAGCGGCTAGATAGTGAACTCTGTCTCTGGCGTATCGTCCACGAGCCTATGCCAGTGAGCGTATCCGTAACCGATGAAACGCTTAGGTCACTGATCGAGTGCGCTGCTGTGCCAGCCACCAGCAACAGGGCGCTTGCGCTAGGACTGAGCGAAGACGAGGTGGCGCTCGCGCCGCCAGAAGACGCGGTGGCGCTATCCATCAATGAGACATTAGCGGGAGGGGCCACAAACTAGCCTTGCTGTGTTCCTATTCGCTGTGACTGTGGTTTTGGCCGCAGGCGCAGGATGAAATTTTCATTGGTGAAGCGTTCTTCCACAGGCAAGATAAACTCGGCCAGTTCATCAGCACGGATAGGGGGTGTCTTGACCTCCCTGCTTGATGCCAACTCGTCAGGAATTTCGGCCACCACCTCATATTCCCTCTGATCCCGATCCACGTTTTCCCATTTGATACCAGTGATGGCGCGCACGGCGAATCGCCCCCCAAAGCCATCATCTACGGTGCGGATCACAGTATCATCAAGAATCAGAGTTACCCGCACCGGATAGTTCATGCGCACTTCCTCTGCCATTTCAAGCTCCCTTATGCAGGTTGGCCAAAGGCAAAAATACCTTCGCTGTTCCAGGTCAAGGACGAAATAGGGGCACTCTTGTCCGCGCCAAAGTCAACGTAACAAATCAGTGTGCTTGTGCTTGCTGTGCCCGTATCCTTATAGAGAACTGCAGCCCTTGCCGTCCAGCCCGATGCGCCGCTCCAGGCCGTGATGTCCGCAGCGTCAAACTCTGCACGGTCATTGGTCGTGTCCTTATTGACGGCCTTCGACGCCAACGTTTCTCCCCCTGCCGTATAACCGCTGCCGCTGACCTCGTTGGTAATTTCATCGAAGTTATCGTGGTCGGCATTGAAGGTATACGATGATGTAACTAGAGCGCACTTGATGCTATTGCTGAGCAAATCGGTGCCGCCATCCAAAATGTCCTGCAGTCCATTGTTATAAAATCCACTGGCCATAGTATTCTCCTCTCAAACGATATAAACCCCGCCGCCCCGACCTGTGGGCACGCCGCTGCCATCGCCAGACCCACCTCTAGCACCGCGTTGTTCCTCTGTCGCTGGCCGAATCGCAGGCCGGCTCCCAACGCCCCCTCGCCCCTCCTTGGATTCTCGGCGCTCGTCGCGTCTGTCCCTACGCAGATCCTCTGCCCTATTGCGCTGGCGCGACAGGCGGACTGAGCCGGTCGTCTCACCGCGGCTACTTTGCCTGGTTCCACCCTCTTCTCGAGACAGCCTGCGTAAATTGTCCTCGTTTACTACGTCTCCCTGCACAACTCGTATCTGTGGATGCTGATAGCCCATCTCATCCAAAGTGTCTTCGTCAAAAGCCAGGATGGCTTGCACAACTTGCTGGGTAAAAAGACTTTTCATAGGAACAATGCCTCGCGGATATTCTGATCTGCCTGCACCTGTGTTTGAAGTTTGTCCCATTTAATCCGCATAATGGGCCTCATACCCATGCCTAATAAAACGGGCTCCAGCAGGCTATCTCTTAGGGCGTCCGCTGCCTGTTGTGCTGCGGTAGCGTGCCCAAGCGGCCCGTCCACTTCCAACGGCTGTGAGATGCCGATGTCGACGATAAAATCGATTACCTTACCCTTTCCGAGGACACTCGTGGTTACAGGTATTTCCGTCTGAAACAAGAAGTCTATATTCATCTTGTACAGTGCTCTCGCCGTTCGTTCTTCAAGATCGCTTGCCCTCTTACCCAGAACTATGCCGGTCAACGCTTGTGAGTCTGAAGGCGCCGCCATCCGGACCAATCTTCGGGTGCCTTCGTCGATGCGCGGCCCACGGTGACTCGGATACAGATAAGGATCAACTATCGCCATCAAGCCTCCCTCAACGTGATGACCTGTGTGCCGCCCCAAAAACTGCGAAAGGAATTGGTGAAGTCTCT
>JANQED010000090.1 GCA_028278545.1 Anaerolineales bacterium | reverse complement strand
TGCCCAAAGAAACCAGCATCGCCAATGATGCCAGGAGCAGGGTTAAGAGTTGGGTTGTGATTGCGTCCATGTAGCCCCTTTCTCTAAGACATATGTTCTGTTCAATAGCAACCCGATGTGCTGGTGTGAGCACGCGGTATCCGGTTGCTACTGAACAGAGGGGGGGATTAGAAGGCTAAGCGAGTCGAGGTGCCCAGGTCCGAGCGGTTGGTCGCACCCATCTTCCAGGGGTAAGGGGAGTCTGTTGCCGGTTCCAGATACCAAGTGGTCTCATATAACGCGCCCCCTTCGCTCAATTTGTGAGCTTCGCCGATGATGATGTACTTTTTACTGGCGTGCGCGGTCTGAGTCTCACTAATGGTGATCAGATCACCGATGGTGCGGGCCAGTTGGTGGGCATGATTGTCGCCGCCGTTCTCACCATGACTGACCAGGGTGACTTCCTTGACCGTGCCCTGGGGCGTGCTGCGCCGATCCAACTCATAATCGGCGATCGCCTGGGCATAGACCAGATTATCTACCGAGGGTAGGTTCATCTTCAGACTGCGCCGTCCGTAGTTGGCGATGCTCAGTCCATCCCGCGCTTCCGCTTCCATCTGACCATAATCGGTGATCCTGCGGCCACGCACGGTCGCGGCGGTCAAAATGGCTTCTTCCGCGCTGTCGTTTTTGACCACCAGGGTAGCGCTATTGGCCTTGGCATCCAGAGTCACCATCGCCGTGCCAGTAGAAAAGGTCAAACCATCCACATAAGCGTCTTTGGCACCGATGCGCGCGTTGCCGGTGTCCGGGTCCTGATAACGCACACCGACATTGCGGGTGTCCCCAGCGGGAATGCGCACTTCGCCTTGAAGCTGCCACAATACCTCGTCAGTCACCGCACTCAATGCGCGGGGATGGCAGACCACGATCACGTCATTTTTAAAGTCAGCTTCGATCCCGGCATAGGCATAGCGCAGCCCGGTCATGTCGTCGTTCAAAGTCAGCGAAGAGGTGATCTCATCTTGCAGACGGGTGCGGTTCCAGAACCTCGCCCGGCCCTCCCGGTCAAAGAAGAACCGGCCCCGCTCAGCAGCGGCCATATCGCTGATGGCCCGGTACACGTTAAAGGTATCGTGTTGGCGATCCCGATGCACCCAGTTATCGGCGGCAATGGCCAGAGTGACATCACCGGTGTCCAGGTCCTTATACGAGGTACCGGCACTGGCGCTACCCAGAATCGTCGAGCCTTCGGTCCCGGTGCCCAATTCACTGTACCCGGCCATGGCTAATACCCAGACATCGGACAGGCCCGGCGGCACCACCACCTCTTCAATCAGCTTGCCAACCACCTGGTCCGTGCGCTGATTCTCCTGCAACGCAATGTTGGTCTCCGCCGCTTTGAAAAATTGCATCGGCCCGGCGGCTTGGATGGTCACCGCCCGCTTACCGTATTTGCCCACGTCGGGCTGAATACTCTCCACCCAGCCGATCCAATGGGTGCGTTCTGTGCCATCATCAGAAGTCACCTTCACCCGGCGGAAAGGGGCCAGCTTGCCCGACAGCGGGCCGCCCGTGTTTTCCGGGGAGTAACGCTTGTCGGCGTTGTTCAGGGTCAATTCCAGCATCGAGTCATCGGCATCGACCTGGTAGGGCTGCCGCATGCCCAGAAACCAGCGGGCATACATCACATCATCGGTCACATCATCATAGGTGCCGTCGAAACCGCCGTTGCGATCCCAATCCACGGCAATGGTCCAGGTTGTACTCATGGTTAGCTCTCCTATTCCTATATATTGTGACCATAGCCAAGACGGCTGGTAGCGACGAATGAATCGTGTGCCCTTTCAGCGGAAGCTGCCGCAGAAACTGCCGAACCGCCCGCCAGCATTGCCGAGACCGCCGCAGCGACTGCCGAAATGAAGGCATGGTTTCGTGCGATTTCTGCTTTGTTTTGGGCCGTTTCGGCGTCGGTCGCAGATCCCTCGGCACGGGTGGCGGCATCTTCAGCAGCAATCACCTGGCCGTCAATATTCGCTTGCATCATAGCCAGTGGATTTGCCGACGCTGCCTGATAGTCGTCCTGAAATTCCCCCTCACTGCCTGGATAAAGGCCTTGTTCTTCAAGTATTTCGTCAGGTCGATCAAGCGCTCTATTGACCGCATCTTGCATCGCCTGATCGAACAGTGCCGACCCCTCTTCCCCACCGATGAAATTAAAGATCTCGCCGCCCAGTGTGTCGGCCATCACTTGTTGAAGGGTGTCGGAAGCAAACATTTCGGACAGTGTCTGAGTCAGAACCGGCGAATCAGCAAGTTCTTCAAGCAATAGTGTAGGATCATCTTCATCCTGGACAAGTTCCCAAAGACCGCTCTTTCCTTCTAATTCTGCAAGACGGACATTCATTTGTTCCTGAGCCACCTCAAAGGATACGGGATCTACAAACCCCTCCACCTCTTCCACCGTGAGGCTCAGCTTTTCTTCAATTAGTTTTATCTCTTCAGACGCTTGTACCGATTCACTGAGAGGGTCAAGCAAGAATGGATTTATCAGCAAATCGCCTGCTTGCTCTGGCGATATTTCATTGAGTATCGAGAGCAGTGGTTTGACTTTTTCAGGGTCTCCCAGCGTCCTAAATACCTCGACGGTTTCTTGATCCGTCAGAGTGGCAATAGCCGCTTCTAGGCGCGGTCTTTCTGTTTCTTCATCATATTGTCGGAAGATCAGTTCATCGGCCAAACTTCTCGTGAAATCTCTTGCTAATTCGGAATCGCTGCCGAGAATAGAACCCAAGCTGACTTCGATTGCTTCCAGGTCATATTCATTGAGTTCTGATACACGATCCGACCCTAACAGTGTTGACAAATATGCCAGTGCATATGCGCTGGGAGCGTAAGAATCCGTCATTATATTTATCAAATCACCTGGCATCCGACTATCAGACCGTCCAAGAACAAAATCTTGTAGACTATCACCATAATAGTCATAGCTAAAGTATGTTCCATCAGGGTATGGGAAGGGAACATTGGGCCGAAAGTCCTCGAAAAAGAATGGGTTTTCTGATGCTAGAGTTATGACACTTTGTATCAAATCATCGGAAAGATCCAGCTCCTCAAAGAGAATCGCATCCCCTTCGCCTGTACCTTTCGCCACATGCTCTACGGTGTCAATCCACGCTGGGTATTCTCCTGTTACCGCCAGCGGGTATAGTTCCTGCAAATCCAGCTGTCTATCGAATGCTGTCAGGTAGTTAGGGCCACCTCCACCACCCTGACCAAGTATGTCGGCGCTACCCCATATTCCTGCTTGAAGCACTGACATTACCAATATTTCGCCGAAGGGCGTTGGCTCAAGTGACGCGAGAGAAGCAGCCAAAAGAGGAATAAGTGTGCTGGTGCCGCCAGCTGCTGCACTGGCTCCTGCCGAGGTCCAATCAATGTCTTGGTCTTCGATACTATAGGGTACTAAGCACTGTAGAACTTCTGAGCACAGGTTTTCGTTAGCCATCGTTCATCTCCAATTCTGATGATATAATAGGTCTCAATAATCCGAAGTTTGGAAACCAGACTTCGGATTTTTATGATTCAAGCATTAGCAGAGCTTGTCCTGATCGTACTTTTGATCGACAAATTCAGCAGAAACTAATCGGATACTCTCATAAACTTCCGCGTTGCCATCCTTGATTTCTCTTTGATTGCAGCCTGCACAGCCGAATATCCCGTCAGTTCAAGCTCCCCATATGACTCCACATCAGCCGGGTCAAGATCATACGGCCAGCTCTTGACCACCTTGGCAAAGAAGGCATCCTGCCCCTTCCAGTCGCCCCGGCGCACGGCATCCCAATAGGCGCGGAAGTCTTTGATCTTCACGCCCTCAAAGCTCACCACAATTTCGTTTTTGTCTGTTTTGGCCGCGTTCTTGCTGGTCTTTTTAGTCATCGTACACTCCTATTTTTCATTATTTGTGTTGCCTTGTAACAAGCGCCAAAGTCTAGTTTGGTAGGTTTGCCGTGCAGGGAACCGTCGCCAGCGTTCGCTCGATGTGTGGGTGGCCGTTTTCCCCGCACGGCAGCGCCCTTCCCCACTCACCCGGGCGCTGCATATACAGGCGAGGGAGTGGGGAGGGATATTCAGTTGTTGGTTAGGCCACGGTGCCCCAGGCGGGCGCGGTGCCGGTGGCCGGTTTCAGGGTGGCGGTGAAGCTGATCGCGCCCCCGGCCTGAATCTCCGGCTTGTAGCTCTCGACCACGTACTCGCCCTCGAATTCCGGGTCGCCGGTGGCAGGCACATCGTTCTGGCCCACCTGCACGGTCAGGGTCACCTGGGACCCAGCGGCAAACGCGCCGTTGATCACCGG
>JANQED010000078.1 GCA_028278545.1 Anaerolineales bacterium | reverse complement strand
CCAGGGCACTTGGGCATGATCCGCATGGTTTTCGAAAGGCTGGGGGTTCACTTTGAGGTGAGAGAGGACGACGTTTTTGTGCCAGCCAATCAGGAATTGGCTATCGTGGATGACTTGGGAGGGGCAGTCCCCAAGATCGACGATGCCCCCTGGCCAGGCTTTCCCACCGACCTGATGAGCATCGCACTGGTCGTAGCCACCCAGGCGCAGGGCACTGTACTCATCCACGAAAAGATGTTCGACAGCCGGCTCTACTTTGTCGACCGGATCATCGCCATGGGTGCCCGCATCATCTTGTGCGATCCTCATCGCGCCGTTGTCGTCGGCCCATCAAAACTCCACGGAGAAACCCTCCACAGTCCAGATATCCGTGCGGGGATGGCCTTGCTCATCGCTTCCCTCTGTGCGAACGGTCAAAGCACGATCCACAATATCCACCAAATCGATCGGGGCTATGAGCGGATAGAGCGCAAATTGCAGGCGTTGGGGGCTCAGATAGAGAGAGTGTAAATGGCGTCGAGGCTGAAACGGAAATCCAATCCCTGCGTAAAGGGGTGTGAGATCAGTTTCTGTTCAATCATAGAATTCAAAGGAGGACAAGCATGCTAGATCGTATCTTTGGCGCCATTCGGTTAAACCCCCTTGTCTATCGCGAGATAGCCGAGGACCAAAACGCGATGAAAGAAGCTGCCATCATCGTGGTCGTCGTTTCCTTCTTTGCAGCTTTGGGCGGAGCCGGCGGGCTTTTGCTTGCCCAAGTGGGAGCAGGCACAGTCGTCGGTGGTTTCTTTGTCAACTGGCTGATCAATGGCATTCTCATCGGCTGGATCGGATGGGCCATTCTCACCTACTTTGTCGGTAAACTCTTGTTCAAAGGTCAAAGCGATATCCAGGAGATGATGCGCGTGCTGGGTTACGCGAGTG
Source organism: Anaerolineales bacterium (assembly GCA_028278545.1). GTDB lineage: Bacteria > Chloroflexota > Anaerolineae > Anaerolineales > UBA11858 > NIOZ-UU35. Next base: position 2,077 of record JANQED010000078.1, on the reverse strand, counting down.
CCCCAAAGCTTTTGGGGCTTTTGGGGTTCATCCCCTGCGTAGGCTGGTTGATTGCCCTGGCAGGCTGGGTTCTATCGTTGATCGCCGGCTTTATCGCGGTCCGGGAAGCTATGGAGTTCGAGACCCTACACGCCATCATTACGGTGGTGGTCAGTTGGGTCGTCGCCCTGGTCATCGCCCTGCTCATTGGTTCGATATTTGGGCTCGGGGCTGGCGTCGCGACAGGAGCATTCTGACAACAACATTCCTCACACCCCTGACATAGAATGAGGCCCCATGCGCAGAGTATGGGGCCTCATCGATTGATACATGTGTATCACAGTCGATAGGTATCACCAGGTTTCAAGACTACACACTTTGACGCTGTTTCAGATTCTATACGGCCAGCAAAAGCTTGGGGATCCTGTCTGATTACGTCAAACGTATCATAATGGATGGGGATAACAACTTTGGGTTCCAACAATTTCACAGCCTTCAAGGCATCATCTGGTCCCATGGTAAAGTTGTCGCCGATGGGCAAGATGGCCACGTCCAGCCCTTCATCCCCGATCAACTTCATATCATAGAAGAGTCCTGTATCACAGGCATGATAGATCTTTTTGCCATCCAGGGTCAACAGAAAACCGGCAGGGTTGCCACCATAGCTGCCATCAGGCAGGGCGGATCCGTGATGGGCAATGGTCAGCTTGACCCGGCCGAAAGGGAAATCATAACCGCCGCCAATGTGCAATGGATGGGATCGTTCCACACCCTGGCCAGCCAACCAGGCCTGGATTTCAAAGTTGGAGATGGTCATGGCGCCAGTTCGCTGAGAAATCTCAACCGTGTCACCGATATGATCGCCATGCCCGTGAGAGACCAGGATATAATCAGCGGCCACCTGGTCAGCGCTGACATCTGCCAGGTCGTTGCCACTCAAAAAGGGGTCGATCAACAATTGCGTACCATCAACATCAATTGAGAAGCAGGCATGGCCATGATACGTAAGCTCTACAACAGACATACAGGCACCTCCTCACTATGATTGGGCTGCCTGTAGATTATACCACAGGGCAAACTGACTTGACAAGAAAAGGCTGTTTCGCTAGGATAGGCCACAATGCGCAAGAGTGCTCCTACTTTATCCAAGGTTATGTTAATTCTGGGCGGGATCCTGGTCCTGTCAGGGCTGGGATGGGGTATATGGTCTCGGGTCGATGTCCCACCCGACCCAACCTTCACGGACGAGGGCGCCGTGGTGCTGGCAGAGACCGCCGCCCCTGCCGAGCGGCCCACGCAGGCATCACCCGTCGTACCTATATCTACACCGACCTCCACACCGACTCCCACTCTCACCCCGCTGCCAACCTTACCGGCTAAGGATAGGGGTCCGACCCCAGATCTACTTCCACAATGGACAGTCACACAGCCACCGGAAGAGCCAACCGCAACGATAGAACCTTCCACTCCTCAGCCCCCACCACCTACCCTCACCTCTACACCAACGCCTCTACCCAAGGCGGAGGAACCTCCAACCCGAATAGTTGCGCCAGCCATTGACCTGGATGCCGACATAGTGCCCATGGGATGGGAAATGGTGGACTATAGCGGGACCTTAGTGTCGGAATGGATCGTTCCTACTGGGGCAGCGGGCTGGCACATAAACTCGGCCCTGCCCGGGAACACAGAGAATGTGGTGCTATCGGGTCACCACAATGTCAAGGGGAAAGTGTTTCGCCACGTCATAGACCTTTCGATGGGCGACGAGATCACCATGTACGTCGGAGAAACGCCGTACACTTATACAGTCTCAGAAAAGTACATACTGAAGGAATCTGGTATGTCCCTGGACGTGAGGAAAAAGAACGCTCAATGGATCATGCCCACCGGAGACGAGCGCTTGACCTTGGTGACCTGCTGGCCCTACGAGTGGCCGGGCAACACGCATCGTGTCATCGTGGTTGCCAGACCACCTGGACAGAATGAAGCACGACGAGGCGCTATCCAATAAGTACCTACGAAGAGTCCTCTTTGACCCACAACTCGATCAACGACAGGATCAACCACAGCAAAGCCAAAAGCCCAAAGCCGGCGAGCA
>JANQED010000046.1 GCA_028278545.1 Anaerolineales bacterium | reverse complement strand
CGCAGCCAGCCGCTGGTTCTCGAGGGCGGCCCCAGCTTTCTGCGCTCTGTCTGGGCGGTGGTTTGGAAAGACCTGGCCGCTGAACTGCGCGGGCGCGAGCTGCTCTCCGCCATGCTGGTCTTTGCCCTCTTGGTGATCTTGATCTTCAATTTTGCACTGGAACTCAACGCCCGCGAACGAGGCGAAGTCACCGCCGGGGTGCTGTGGGTGACCTTCGCCTTTGCTGGCACGCTGGGCCTCAACCGCTCTATGGCCGTGGAGAAGGACCGCAACTGCCTCGATGGCCTGCTGCTCGCTCCGGTAGATCGCAGCGCGATCTATTTCGGCAAAGCCATTGCTAATCTGGCTTTCATGCTCATTATTGAAATCATCGTGCTGCCCGTTTTCAGCATACTCTACAACATCAACCTGTTCATTCCCGGGCTCTTGTTGGTAATCTTGCTCGGCTCGATTGGTTACGTGGTTGTAGGCACGCTCTTGGCGAGCATGGCAGTCTACGCGCGCACACGCGACATCTTGCTGCCCATATTGCTCTTCCCGGTGATCGTTCCCGTGCTGGTGGCATCTGTGCGCGCCAGCAGCGCCTTTTTGCAAGGTCTGGGTATGGAATTTATCTGGCCAAGTTTGAACCTGTTGATCGCCTTTGATGTTATCTTTACCGCCGTAGGCTATATGACTTTCGATTTCATCGTGCAAGAATAAGAGATGGCCTAAGGAGTTCTTATGGCAGCAAAACCAAGATTGCTCACTTTTTTAGATGGACTCTCCATCATTTTGTTGATTGCCGCCACTGGCATGGTGTTCGTCTACGCACCCCTGGAAGCCGTAATGGGCAACGTGCAGCGCGTCTTCTACTTCCACGTTGCCACGGGATGGGTGGGGATGCTCAGTTTGCTGGTGGCCGTTTTTGCAGGGATCGCCTACCTGCGAACGGCTGACCGCAAATGGGATACCATCGGTCTGGCCAGTATTGAGATCGGCCTGGTGTTTTCTTTCATCAACATCGTCACCGGTGCTATCTGGGCGCGCCCCATCTGGAACACCTGGTGGACCTGGGACCCGCGCCTGGTGACGGCGACCATCATGGAATTGGTTTATCTGGCCTACTTGATGCTGCGCCAGGGAATCGAAGA
>JANQED010000016.1 GCA_028278545.1 Anaerolineales bacterium | reverse complement strand
ATTGTTTGCCCGGCAGGCCAGGATGCAGTATTCACAGCCATTGCATTTCTCCTGGTCGATGACCATGGCCCAGCGATGTTCCGCCGATGGAGAGGACTTGGCCGAGGCGGCCGACTTGGACGACATGCGCAAACCCGCCGCCGCGGCGCCGCCTATCAGGGTGATCTTTAGGAATTCAAGTCGGTTTATGGTCTCGCTTTTCATGAATGCACCTCACTCGGCGTCCCGGCGTAGCCGCTGATAAAAGCGCTCCAACCAGGGGGACATGAGCATGCCGAAGGCCATGCCCACGAGGGCGGCGACGACGGCGAAGCCCAAAGGGCTAACGGGATTGGCTTCTTCGTTCAGGGTGGTTTCTTCAAAGGGGAAATCCAGGCCGGCCTGTAGTGGAGCATTGGCTTCCATCGCGTTTGAGGCTGCGGGGAAGTGCATTTGCTCACCGTGGCACTGGTTGCAGGTGTGCAAATCGACCGAAAAGCTGTGCACACGCTCTCCGTGACCCTCACCTACCTGGCTCTCGGAAACGCGCAGGTGACAGTCGACGCAGAGCAAACCCTGTTCAGCGTGAGCGGTGTAGCTGTAGAAGTGCACCTCCTCGTTGTGGCAGGCCTGGCACAATTCCTGAACGCCGGTAGCGCGGATGCTGGTGGTGTGCGAGTTGTGGCAGCGCACGCAGGTCAAGCCGTCCTGACCGTGGGTGCTGTCCTGCCATTCCTTGAAGGTATCCAGGTGGCACTGCCCGCACAAGCGGGACGAGATCTCGGTGGGCATGACCTGCTCAGGGTGATCGCTGGGAATGGGATTGTGGCACACGGTGCAGGCCACGCTCTCTTCAGCCCAAGTTCCAGTCTGCTCATCGAATTCAGAGGCATGACAGGCCAAACAAGAGTCCGGTTTACCCTGTGCATCCCAGGCCTCCAAAAAGACTGGGTCGCTCATCGACTGCCCGTGCCCGCTTTCCTCCCAATGAGTCTGGATGATGCGGTGGCATCCCTGACAGTCATCAGGAGGCGCGTCTTGCACTTGTGGGCTGGCTTGAACGAATGCTGCTGTGACCAGGCCGAGGGGCAGGGCAAAACAAAGACCCCCCAACAGCCTGGCAAAGGCCTTCCTAAGCATGTGTTTTCTCCTCAGCGCCTTGCAGGCTGGCAAGCCTTAGGGCCTCTTTCCAGACTTGGCAGTCTTTGCAGGCCGGCTGTATGTGCCCGTTTGATTTGCGAGATTCCCAGCAGGAAATTTCCGGATTCTGAAAAGCCGCACAGTTATCCCGTCGAGTGGGAGGGCAATCCATGATCTTCCAACAAGGCCCCTGCAAGTAACTCCCCTCCAGCGCAAGGCCTTCGAGGGCCTGCTGTTCGGCTTCGTCCTTCCAAATGGAGTCGAGGCGTCTCAAGTACCATCCGATCAGCAGCGTCACGCCAATAGGGATGCCGAGCCGCAACACGAAACCGAAGACCAGACCAAAGGTTGTCAGGATACCTTCCATGACCTCACCTCCGCGCCGGCTGACGTTTTAACAGGTAGCTTATCCCCAGGAAAAGTGCAGCGGGAATCAGCAACCTCAGCATGAAGAGCACAAAAACCGTAATGGCAGCTTCTAATCCGGTGAACATCACTCACCTCCAAAATGAAGGAACAAACATCTGCTTCAAGTGTAGAGGCTGATGCTTGGCGAGTAAATCCGGAATCGGAAGGGTTTTTCTATGGGGTGTTTGCCCCATTAAAAAGGGGATATTCAGAGGAGTTTTTGGGTGATTCGCCCCATGAATGGAGGTTCTTGAGTTTGAAAAAATAGCCTTCAGAAGGTTTCAAACCTTCTGAAGGCTACATTAACTCCGGAAAACCACGCTTCTTTAGGGTGTAATGATGCCTTTGCGAATAGCGTACTTGACCAGCTCGGCCCTGGAATGCAGGTCCAGTTTGCGCATGATGTTCTCGCGGTGGCTGGCTACGGTTTTAGGACTGATGTGCAGGGTTTGGGCGATTTCTCCATTGGTGGCGCCATCAGCAAGATGGGTAAACACTTCCTGTTCGCGGGGTGTCAGGGCGTTCAAGGCCTGCTCTTTTGTGGTTCCAGGGCCGTGCTTTAGGAAATCGCGCACAAGCAGCTTGGCGAGAGAAGGGAACAGGTACACCTCTCCTGCCGCCGCGGTGCGGATGGCAGTGAGCAGCTCTTCGGGAGCGGCGCGTTTGGGTACATAGCCCCTGGCGCCAGCTTCAAGCATCTTAAAGAAATACTCTTCGTCCTCATGGATGGTCAAGGCGACAACGGCGGCTTCTGGTGAGCGCTTTTTTACTTCTTTGGTCGCTTCGATCCCGGACATATCCGGCAGGCCGATGTCCATCAGCACCACATCAGGTTTAAGCTTAGCAATCGCAGAAAGCGCCTCGCCAGCA
>JANQED010000173.1 GCA_028278545.1 Anaerolineales bacterium | reverse complement strand
AGGTGGTCTCCCTGAAGAGTGTTGTTGGTAAAATTGAGGCAAGAAGGAATAGAGTTCGAAGGAGATACATGATGAACAACCTGTCTCAAGTTGGGCAGTTTTGCCCAAACGAATACTGTGCGTTGTATGGTGAGATCGAAGCAGCGCAGATCATCCGCTTCGGGAAAACTCGCAATGGCACCCAGCGTTATCGATGCAAGGACTGCGGACAGACATTCACCCAAACGCACGGCACCCTGTTCTACCGCCGTCAAGCCTCGCGCGAAACGATCCTGGAGACCCTGGCGCTGTTGGCCGAAGGGGTGCGCATCAGTAGTATCGCGCGAGCCAAGGGGATCAAAGCAGACACGATCCTGGCGTGGTTGCGCAGTGCGGCTCGGCAAGCTGAAGACGTTGAGGCCGTGTTGCTCAAAGACTATCGGATTAGTCAGGCGCAGTTGGATGGCTTGTGGACCTATGTGGGCCACAAAGGGCATAAAGGGGGCACGTTGAACAGCACGAGCGCGGCGAGTTTTGGCGCTGCACCCTGATCGAGGTTGAGACGCGGCTGCGTGTGGGGCGTGGGATTGGAAAAACCGAGACACAAGCATCCATCGAACTCCTAGCTGAACTCAAGCAGCGCGGTCACCCCGATGCGCCGCCAGCGTTGGTATCGGATGGTTGGGGCGGTCATCGGGAAGCCTTGATTGAGGTGTATGGTCAAGTGCCAGCCTACCAGGGGCGTGGACGACCACCCGTGCGCAAGCAGCCCAGTGACAAATGGCAGTACTTGCAGATGGCCAAGCAACGTGAGCAAGGCCGTGTCATCGGCGTGACACCGCGTGTCATCTTTGGCGACCCACGCCAGGTCATGGCTGAACTGAGCAACCACACCGCCTATATCGAACGCACCCACCTGACCATGCGGCATATGAATGGGCGCTTGGTGCGCAAAACCTTGGGGTTCTCCAAGCGCTTGCACATGTTGCGGGCGGCCTGTGTCTGGGAGGATGTTGTGTACAACTTTGCGCATCATGTCAAAACCTTGCGTTTGGAAGTCAATGATGGCTCACGTCGCTGGCGTCAACGCTCGCCGGCCATGGTGGCGGGTCTGACCGACCACATTTGGTCGATTGAAGAACTCTTATCTTATCTCCCCCTCCCTAACAACACTTGAGCGGGAGACTACC
>JANQED010000157.1 GCA_028278545.1 Anaerolineales bacterium | reverse complement strand
TGTAGTTAGCAAGGACGTTGTTCACAGTTAAGCAGTCTTGAGACTGGCGGTTTCATTTTTAAGGAGGTGTGTGGCCTCCTGTAGTTGTATCGGTCGATCCAGGGCTGGAGATATTCCTCCCGCTCGGCCGATGATTCATAGGCTTGTTTGTAGGCCCATTCCTTAAGGCTGGTACGGATGAAACGCTCGGCCTTGCCGTTGGTGCGCGGCGTATAGGGCCGGGTGCGCACATGCCGTGCCCCCAGGTAGTCTTCCACGGCGGTCCGCAAAAGGTGAGATACCTAAGCGCTGCCATTGTCGGTCATTACACGCCGCACCCTAACTCCATGACGTTCAAACCATCCTGCCGCCCTGATCAGGAAGCAGGTGGCGCTGGTGGCCTTTTCGGTGGGTAATAGCTCTGTGTAAGCCAGACGGCTGTTATCGTCCACGCAGACGTGCAGATACTCCCAACCCGCACCACGAGCACGCTTGGAACGGTCTCCATGGATACGCTTGCCAACCCCCTCTATCCTGCCCAACTTCTTGATATCCAAATGAATCATGTCACCAGGCTTTTCATACTCGTAGCGGATCACCGGCGGCTTGGGCTCAAGGCGAGACAGCCTATTCAATCCCAAGCGTCTTAATTCAAGCGTGACGCTGGAAAGAGGTAGGGAAAGGGAAAAAGCTATTTCCAACGAACTCATACGCCTACGACGCAAGGCAGCGATGGTTGCCACCCGCTCCACCGGCAGGCGCCGGGAGCTGCGCCGAGGCCGGGAGGTACGGTTATGCAAAGCCCTCTCCCCGCCAGCCCTGTAGCGGGCCAGCCACTTGTAGACCGTGCGCCGGCTGATACCAAGTCCATCAGCCACTTCCCTGGCGCTTTTCCCTTCCTTCAAAACTCTACGCACAATCAGGGCTCGACTATGAAACGTGGTCCTGGCATTCTGATGATGGTTGTTCATGCGGTCCTCCAAATGTAGATTCCGATGTCTTGGTAAACACCAGTCTCTACGATGGACTCCGTGTGAACAACCTCTTTAGCATCTA
>JANQED010000146.1 GCA_028278545.1 Anaerolineales bacterium | reverse complement strand
GTGAACACCTGCTGCGGGCCTACGACCCCTGCATCTCTTGCGCCACGCACTTCCTCAAGCTAAAGGTTTATGATGTGTAAGAAAGCTTACGCACAAAAGCGGGGATTCTCTTAGAGAATCCCCGCTTTTCTTTTGGTAGGATTAGGACATGAAACTGGTGGTGATCGGGATCGGGCAAAGGTTGCGCGGCGATGACGCCGTGGGTGTGGAGGTGGTCAGGCGCTGGGAGAAACAACATCCCGAAACCGCCGCGCACCCCGAGGTGCATGTCGAGATCAGCGAATTGCCCGGGTTGCAGCTGCTTGATCTGCTTGCAGGCGCGCAGGCGGGCATCCTGGTTGACGCTGTGCTCAGCAACGCAACGCCAGGGACGCTGCACCATTTGACCCAGGACGACTTAGCGAGTTTCGCAGAGGGCGCAGGTTCTGCCCATGGATGGGGCGTGGCGGAAACCTTGGCGCTGGCCGAGACACTTGGCCAGGACGATTTGCCGGCCGCACTCGTCATTTTGGGAATTGAGGTGGGACAGTCCGAACTTGGAAAGGGGGTGAGTCCGGCCGTGCAGGCCGCAATACCCTCCGCCATCCAAGTTTTGCAAGACGTTGTGAGCACTCATTTGAGAGCATAATCTCAGCCAAACTATCCCCGACCCAGCAATGCTTTAAGTAAAAAAGGCGACCAATATATGGTCGCCTTTTTGTCATTTTCTTCTCCTTTCCGCGTGAGGGAAATCCCTTCTACTTAAGCCTGGGTAAATGCTACAGCTCGATCTTCAGCGGTTGTTTGCGGCTTAGAGTCCCCCCAGCGCGTGTCATTCTTTGGGACAAATAGTCCTAAAGAATTTATGGCTCCAGCCTCATGACAAAGGGACATCCTCCGGTTAACTTACTTACAGGAGTAATTCATTTTGAGGAGAGTAGCTATGAGGAAAAATATAAGAAGAATAGGAATTGGGATCGGCGTGTTGGTTGGTCTGTTAGTCGTGGTTATTCTAGGCGTATTTTTTAATGGGCGAAGCAAACTCAACCGGGCCTATGGCGTGGCCGTGGTGGAGATCAGCATACCAAGCAGTGAAGAGGCCATAGCGCGGGGCGAGCATCTTGTCCGAACGGTCAGTGATTGTACCGGTTGTCATGGTGAAAACCTTGAAGGAGCTTTGTTTTCCGATGATCCGTCCCTGGGCGTCCTCTACGCGCCGAATCTCACAGCAGGGGAAGGAGGAGTTGGAAGAAGCTATAGCGACAGTGATTGGATAAAAGCTCTACGCCATGGTGTGGGTGGGGACGGACGTGCTTTGCTGCTAATGCCATCCCAATTCTATACCGAATACACCAATGAAGACCTGGCCGCAGTGATCGCATATCTGAAGACGCTGCCCCCCGTCGACAATCCCACTCCCGAGCGAAATGCCACCGTTTCGCTTAGTATCCTGATCGGCGTTGGGGCGTTCCCCAGCGCCTATGATCTCATCGACCACGATAGGGATTGGGATGAGCGGCTCAGTGAACAAGTAGGCATTGAAACCGGCGAATATCTGGTGGACATTGGCGCATGCCGCGACTGTCATGGGCTGAATCTTTCCGGGCGCATCGAGGAAAATGGACCCCCACCCGGGCCCAACCTGACAAAGGGTGGGGAGCTGGTGGGTTGGAGCTATGAGGATTTTGCCCTGGCGATCCGAGAAGGGATGACACCCACAGGGCGCCAGCTCGCTGAGACAATGCCGTGGAAAGCTTATCGTGGAATGACGGAAGAGGAACTGCGATCCATCTGGCAATACCTGCAATCCCTGCCGCCATTGGAAACCGCTTCAGAATAAGGAGTACGAAATGAAGAGCTGGTTTACCTCCCGAAACGCGGCTGTGACTTTCTCCATATTGGCTCTGCTTAGCGAAGCCTGGCGAGGATTCCTGGATGCTATGTTTGTTTTGCCGGAAGATTTTGGGGATCGCGCCCTCATGGAGGCCTTTGCCATTGTTTACACAGTGTTGTTTGCAGCTTGGGCCTGGTCAATCGTCGCAACTGCACAGGGCAGTCGGCGGGGGTTGATCGCCGCGTTTGTCATCAATGCTTTGATCCTGCTGGCTGTCCCGGTTAGCTGGCCTTTCGTGTATTGTCCGGCGGCCTGTCAGGCTGAGGCTGGAATATTCAATCTAGCCAACAACCTAAACCTAGTCTTCGGGCTGCTGGCCGCGGTAACTTTAAGCTTGCAATTGTTCCGGCCGGAGCGCATGGCCGTGGCAGAGGCTTAAGGATTATGGGCAAGGTTTTTCTCGCTTCTTACGAAAATGGCATACAGCGTGCCGAGCTGCAACCTGATGGGAATTGGTCAGTCGAAAGCAAAATCCCGGAATTAAAGGTCACCTGCCTGGCTCAGGATCCCAATGATCTCGACACAATCTATGCTGGGACGCGCGAGACGGGGGTTTGGCGCTCTGAAGATCGCGGCAGCAGCTGGCAGGAGTTGGGCCTGAAAGGGCCGGTGGTCAAATCGCTGGCGATCTCCGCGCAGCCTGAGAAGAATGGCCCTCAAATAGGAAAAACTCTCTATGCGGGCACAAAACCAGGACGGCTTTTTAGCTCACAGGATGGGGGAAAAAGCTGGTGGGAGTTAACTTCCTTTCGCAAGGTCCCTAATCGCTGGTGGTGGTTCTCGCCTGCAGAACCTCCTGATTGGCGGCCTTATATCAGTGCGATTGCTCCTTCACCAACAGATCCAGAGGTGATCGTGGCCGGGATAGAGTTTGGGGCCGTCGTGCGCAGTGAGGATGGCGGGTCTACCTGGTCGCGGCATCTTCGCGGAGCGCTGCGTGATTGTCATGTGCTCAAATTCCACACGACAAATGGTGATTGGGTATATGAAGCGGGGGCCGGCCTGGGCGCTGGCGCTTCCTATAGCCAGGACAGCGGGCGCAGCTGGCAAAAGACATCAAAGGGGATGGCCAAGAAGTATGGCATTGTCTGCGCCGCTGACCCTATCGATCCGGAGACCTGGTATGCCTGCGTGGCCTCTGGCCCTGGAAAAGCATTCGGGAACAAGCCCCAGAGCTTTTTGTATCGCACGCGAGATTCACGCAGCTGGGAACCCATCGGCTGGGAGGTTCATCCGCTATCTGAAACGCCCACTGCACTTGTCACGATGCCAGGCGCCGCCGGACAACTTTATGCCGGGTTGAAGAATGGGGAGATTTGGCACACAGTGGATTATGGGGATACTTGGGAGAAAATGCCGTTCAAGCTAAATGGTATTTGGTTTTCGATGGTCGTATTGCAAGATTAATGCAATGACAATATGAATACTAATCAAGCCATCATCAAATACCTTGGCTGGGCGTGGATCGCCAGCGGCGTGTTTTGGATTCTGCAGACAATCTCTGTCACGATGTTCTATGTGGTCGGCTCAGTCTTTGGTGCGTTGAGCGATTTCTCAAATGCATTGACCACGCTGGTCATGCTGCCCACGGTGTTGATCCATTATCAGGTATCCAAAGAAAGCGCTCCAGTGTTCAGCCCCCTGGCTCTTATTGCAGGATTATTGGGAATCCTGTCTAACTCTAGCGCCTCTTTCTTGATCCTTTTTGGGGCGATCAGTTTTGCTCAATCTCTGCCCCCTATTCTGGTGGGTTATGCAGCCTTTGGTGCATGGCTTGCGCTCAGTTCCTGGCAATTACGCAGGAGCAAGTCTGTACCATCCAGGATGACTTGGTGGGGCAGCGTAATTGGGATCGGATTGGCATCGATTGGCTTATTGGCCACCTCGATCAATGCGGAATTGTTTGAGGGAATTGGATTTGAGGCCTTACTATCTAATCCGCTGTTCTACCCTGTGCTGATCCT
>JANQED010000020.1 GCA_028278545.1 Anaerolineales bacterium | reverse complement strand
AGGGGGGAGATTTTCCTCTGCGCAAGCATCTACCCTGGCTGGCCGCGTTTGGGATCGCTGGTGGTGCGACCAGCTGGGTTGAGATGTTCATCAGCAGTGGCGTAAACGAGTCGCTGTATGCTGTACTCTCTTCATTGATTCTGGTGTTGCACCCTCTCACCGGGTTCATTCTGCTCATGTTCGGTTGGGGCATCTTGAAACAGCTGGCGCCCTTGCCTGCCTGGATGAGCTTCATTCCCGGAATTATGATTGTGCCCATTGCCTTCGCCATCACCTACGCAGCTACAACCTTTATCACCCCTTCCCCTATCGCCATCCCGGTAGACATTTGGTCACGCTACTTGCTATATCTGCCTGGCAGCATGATCGCTGGTGCCGGCTTTCTGCGGCAATGGCACATCTATCGCCAGGAGGAAATAAACGATGTGGCCACACTCATGCTGGGGACGGGACTTGCCTTTTTATTTGAAGCCTTCGTTGTCGGCTTGATCGTACCGGCAGCTCCCTACGGCCCCGCCTCCTATTACAACTATGATCGTGTCGTCCATAACGCCTTCATTGGGGAGCAGGCCATTCCAGCCCGGGCCTACGGCCTGACAGCCTGGCTGGATTACGAGCGCGTGTTGGATTTCACTGGGCTGCCCATAGAGTTCTGGCGTATGCTGTCAGCTTTTGCCCTCACCTATTTCGTCGTCCGCGGCCTGGGTGTATTTGAAGCTATGCGCAAGCGGCAGGTAAAAGAATTGCAATCAGAACGCGATCGTGCGCAACACGAAGCTTATCAGGCCCAAAGCGCCGCCCGGGAGACCGCGGAGAATTGGACTGACGCGTTAGTAGCTATTAATCGCAATATCACCCAGTTTGAGAACGTAGACACGATCCTTCTTAAGATTGTGGAAACTGCGAGTTTGCTTCTACGTTCAGATTTTGTGGGGTTGGGTCTACTTGGCGAAGATGGAACAAAAGTATTATTGAAGTGCCATTGCCATGGCAGCCATTCCGAGATCCTAAGCTCAGCGGAGGTCGTTGACAATCCCATCATCATTGAGTGTGTGACCTTCAATCGCACATACCTTTCCCACTCAGGAGATGCAGGAAAGCAGATAGGTCGCGTTTGCCCGGTTCTGGACCGATCTGCTCGAGCTCTCGCTGTCGTGCCCCTAGAACTTGACAATTTACCGATGGGCGCTTTATGGATCGCTCGCTGCGAAAAGAAGTTGGAGGACTACACCCAAACAGACCTGGTGTGGTTAGAAGGCCTGGCCGACCAAGTAGTGATTGCCATCCAGCACGGTTTGATGACCTCCAAACTGCAGTCTTTTTCCATCGTGGAGGAACGAACGCGCATCGCGCGTGAAATGCACGATGGTCTT
>JANQED010000089.1 GCA_028278545.1 Anaerolineales bacterium | reverse complement strand
GCCTCTTCATAAAGAAATACCACCACTCTTTCTCAGTCCACTTCGGCCCACTGCAACAATCGCCAATCCCTCAGGAATACCATTTTGCCAGTTTCCAATTCAAGCACAAATGTTCCCAGTGGAATACTTCCTGGGAGATAATTCGTCCAAGCCAGGTGTCTATTATCCAATGAGGCCTTCACCGAGGACGGAGAGATAGCATCGTTCCAGCAGTAGTCATACACCACCCATTTATTTGTATCCAAAATATAGTGCTTCCGAACCGGAAATTTTCGATCACCTAGTCTTTGTGTAAGTAACAACAAGCTATGATCACTGGACCACCATCTTGCCCATCCGTCTATGGCCTTAGCATCGAGCATCACACGATAGAGTGGAATCTCGAGGCTGTCTAGTTTATTGGGTGGTATTTTAAGGGCCAAACTGACACCATTAGCCTCTGACCACGCGAACGATATCCCTTGCTCTGTCCAGTGGATTTCTGCTGAAAAAGCATCAATACCTTTATTGCTCGCTAACCAAGAAAATATCCTGGTTGAACTCTCAGTCTGAAGATCGTATTTCTCATAGTAAAAGCCTTGTTCCAAATCTCTATCCAAACTAATTAGCTGTTTCGCATTTGGTCCGAAGTCAAAGATAAAAGAGTAAAGATCTACATTGGGCATAGCCTCCGAGGCTACCGTGAATGGATCAATCATTTGTTTGAGAGAGGGGGCCACTCCGGGCGCTCCTAGAATAAACAGTCGCATAATAGACCTTTGCCCGGGCCAAATGAAACTATCCCGGTAGCTGAGTCCATCCATCAGGAAAAACTTTGCCTCGCCACCCATTGAATTGACCCACAAAGCATCTCCACTGTCTTTGGTTGTTTCTCTATATGCGACCCAGCGCCTGTCTGGGCTGACCGTCACAAACTTTGCCCCCGGAGGAATGCTGGCGATCATCTCTGGTTGCCTGTCTTTGCCGAGAAAAAACCAGGGACCGTCTTCGTCGTAGACTGACTCCACCAGCAAACGCGTCGTCGGACTGAGGTCCAACTCGTTCAAGTTCTCTCCGATTCCACCATAGCAGCGACTTTCAATCTCCGGATAAATCACTTCAGCTTCCACCAGGCTTACCGGACCCTCGGTCGAACCAGCCTGAGCTGTACTCAAGGCTTCTGGCGACGGCAGCTTGGTTGCTGTAGGAGTCGCTGGAGTAGCCGTGTTAGTGGCCTCTTCCACTTTCATGGCTTGAACCGGTCTGGTAGGCGTTGAATCTTCGGTTGTGCACGCAGCTAAGAAAATACCCAGACTGACTAGAATTGAGATTGGTGCCCGCATTTTCGCTCCCATTTCTTCACACCCTTATTGCTCCCAGTCATACTAATTATAGTGCACACGCCCGCTGCCAAGGCAGCATCTGATTCTTACATTAACTAAAACGGACACCTTCCCGGTGTCCGTTCTTTCTTCCTTCTCATAAACCCCATCATGTAAATTTCCACCCCCCGGCGTTTACTCTATCTCATCGAGCAATGACGACGCCCTCACTTTGGCCACAGATGTTCTAAATGCTCGTTCAAATACCATCTCACTCGCTCACTCGGGTCCTCATCCGCAACCTGCCTGGCCACCTCCAACGCATCTGGGGTCCCCAGGATGAGCAAAGCCGAGCCTGCACCAGATCGCCACACAGGGTCTTCATGATTCTGGGCTAACTCCGCGATCGGCTCAACGAACCTGGGATCATGCGTTCTGGCCAACAGCATCATGGCGCCACCTCTTATGTAATAATCAGGGTATTTCCCTTGCATCAAATCTAGCATAAAGTCGTGGACTGCCTCCCCTTTCAGCTCGAATCCCAACCACACGTATTTCATGCAGCTGGGCCGCATTTCCATCCCAAAATCCTTTGTCAGCGCGCTCACCAGGGCATCAAAAGCCCCCTCTCCTTCATAGGCGCCCAGGATCTTCGCCGCCTGTTCCGCTCGATAGTCCTCATACTCCGTGGCGAAATCACAGACCCACAAGTATTTACTCAACGGCTCATAGGTATCCTCATCTTCCGCCCAGATCAAGTACTTGCTCGCCAACTCCACACGCCAATCATCTTTAGGGTAACCCGAAGCTCGTCGTATCACCCCCATCGCCAGGGCTACGTCTGACCGCCCCACCACGATCATAATGCCCCCGAGGCTTATCGTGGCAAGAAGAAGCGGGAGTAGAAAAAGTCGACGTTTCAACTTGGTCAGTATCTTACCCTCTACCCGTCAAGGAGTAAAATCTTTTACCTCTAGTGTATCATATTGTTCAGCGAGCCACGCTGCTACTTCATTCCCCTCTTCCTCTTTCTCTGCATTGATCCCTCCATGTCCAGCAACAACTGTGATATTGGAGTATTCTTCTACTAGGTGGCCTACCAATGCTTTCAGCGCATCCAACTGCGCTGCTGTTGGTTCTTCCTGAGAGTCATCACCGACATAGGCGATCCCTATGGTACCTGTGTTACCAAACACCTCCCCCGTTTGTTGATCGACCACTGGGCTGACATGGGCTCCCCGAGCACGAATATCCCGTGCCTCAAGGATAGTCCCATCTGTGGCGATTAGGAAATGGTACCCAATATCTGCAAATTCATTTCCAGTGCCAGCGATGTAATTACCATAAACGTCTTTAGCGGGTGGACTTTGGTGAAATTCTTGAATGCTTTGGATCTGTCCGATGCTCGTCGTAGGCCAGTTCGCCCGCAAAACACCCGTATCGTGGATCACGATCCCGTAGTAGATCTCATTTAGGGGTTCATCCTCTCCATAGACATAATACCCTTTGGGCATTTTCTCCTTATCATATAGACCCTCAGAGTTTATTGGGTCATATCCGGGGCTCAGGTCTTTTGCCCCCCACACATCGCGTCCAATAAATCTATGTCCCCCGATCATTTTTGGATAGTTTAGTGGCTTTTCGTGCAGTTCCCGATAGAGGGATCCCTCGCGGTCAGCGAGCGGTAAAGCTGGTACTGGCGTTGGGGTTGGGTAACGTGGGAGTTCGGCAATTTTCAATTCTTGATTAACTAATATCTCATCAGGATTTGGCAACTTATTGAGTTCGATGATGTCCTCAGAAGGTACATTAAACCTATCCGCAATGGAATTAACTGTATCACCTTCTTGAACTATGTATGTAAATGGTGTTGGGCCCGGTGTAGGTGTTGCTGTCGGTGAAGGTGTTGGGGTCGATTCTGCAGTAGGGACCAAAATCGAACTCTCCGCAGAAAGACCATACACTAATTCTTCTATTTGCTTAGGCGTCACACTACCATCTTGTAGCCGCTTTCGCAACTCATCATCTTCTCTTCGAATGTCGGCGTAACTCTTCCCAAAATTCTCCTCACCCAGTAGCAGCAAGTCCGCGATCTGCGTTTCAAGCCTGATGTCTAGTAGCTCTTCCGCTGTCTTCTCATTTTCTCCTTGTTGTGATATGGTTTTCAGGGTGCCCACTTTCCCTTTGATCTCCTTTTCATCCTGCTCCTCCGACCCCACATCTCCCAATACTTCCACCTTTTCCGGAAGCACTCCCTTCTCCGCCATCCTGTTGATTATCGCCTCCGTCAGCTCGTCGAACGGCTTGTCAAACGGCGCAGGCAGCGGCTCCTCCGTCCTACGCGGCTCGTACCCTTCGTAGATCGCATCGATCTCCTCAGGCGAATAGCCCTCATCCAGCAAGGCCCTCACCCCGCCCGTAGGCCCCTTCTCCGTCGGTCCTACCGCTTGCACCTTTGCATGCTGCCTCAGCAGCTCCGCCACGCTCTCCGGGTCTCGCGACCACATGCCCTCCGGGTCTGCTGCCACGATCGTTTCGGCCAGCTCATCCATTTTCCACTTCTCCTCCGCCGTCAATTCATAGCTGAGCCCAGGTAGCTCCCCCTCCTTGTAGCGGTATTCCGGCAGGTCCAACACCATCCCGGCATGCAGTACATAGAAGCCTTTATTCTCTCGTGCCAACGCCAGCGCCATGCGTGGGTCCCCATAGACCTCTTCCGCGATCTTGAACCAATTGTCCCCCGTTTTCACTTTATAGGTCGGCTGCTCGGGCTGAATCTGGACGGTCTTCTCCTGCGGCGCTCGTTTCGCCCGCGCCGCAGCCTTCGCCGCCGCCGCTGCTTCGGCCTCCTCCCGCCCGCGCGGGATCAGCTTTTTGAGCAGCGCATCCACATCCTTCAGCCTTCCCTCTTGCCGCGCTTTGTTGATCTCCACACTCAACCTGCTTTTTTCACCCATTGCGTTGTCCTTTAATAATTTTCCCAACACCTGTATTTCAAATCGCTTCCCCGCCTTTCCAACCCGTCAAATATAGCACATTTGTTCATTTAATCAAGTTAAAACCGAAATATGTCAAGCTATTGACACTCCCCACGCTTTCTTTTTCCAACTACCTTTTTTCGCTTTTCAGCCTCCATCCCCCGCCACCGCTAAGTTGCTTATCCTTTACGGCACAAAATAATAGATCGCCGCCTCCTCGTCTTCCACCACAAGTTTTAGCCTTTCAGCCCATTCGTCCAGGTTCTTGTCCCGCGGCACGAATTTGAACACCACCAGGGTTGCCGCTTCTGGAGCGGAGCCTTCCGCCAGGCGACCGAACGCGTTCAAATTTCTTGCCGGACGGCCGCTCCACAAATACACCGTCGAAACCGAGTTTGAATAGATCGGCTCCGGCCCGAGGGTTTCTAAGCGCTGAATGGACTCGGCCCGATGCCATTCCGCTCGCGCCAGCCCGATCCCGTTTGTACGAAACTCCCTCACGAACAAGCTTGTTTCCATTGCATAAAATAGCAGCAATAGCGTGCCCCCGCCAAGCAGTGCTGCGCGCAGCAGCTTATTTGAAGACCTGCGCCAGACACTAGCTGCTGCGCCCACCCCCAGGACGAATAGGGATGCCAGCATGGGGGACAGCATGCGGTCATTGAACCCAATGCCGCGATCCAGGAACACCTTCGCCAGCACCACTACGAGAGGATACAGCAGCAGATACAGTCCATGGAAGCGGAACAATTCGCTTTCGGGCATCTCGACGCTCCCCCTTTCTGAAAATCGCGCATAGAAGCGCAAAGCTGCCCAGGCCAGGAGCAACGCAGTCGCCCCGCTCAGCACCACAAACTCGCGCCCGTCCACGATTGGGAACGGGATCAGCCACGTAAATATGCTGTTCAGCCCCGAGCGCACGTTACCCGCCGTTAGCGGCAGATATTGCCATTCCCGCGCCCCAAAATCCCCCGCCACAACCCAAATCCGGGCGGCCCACAATGCTATCGGCGCCAGGCTGAGGGTCCCCAATACGATTGCATCTTCCACCATTCTTCGTCCCCTCGCCCGCGACATCAGCACGGTCCCTAATAAAGCGGTTGCCGCCAAAGCCACGCCCGCGTAGCGCGTCAGGAACGCCAAACCCACGACTCCCGCTCCTATCACCAGCGGCTTCCTCCCACCTGTTCCTGCATATTCCGCCAGCAGAAGGAAGCTGACGAGTCCCAGGAAAATGAACAGCGGCTCGCTCAACGCCCAGCTGTGTACCTCCAGCAGCACAGCGGATGTCGCCGCGGCCAGCGCGCCGTACAACCCGAACCAATCCGATCCGCTGATCTTCCGCACGCTCACACCAATCAGCACGATGTTTAGGCCGTAGAGGGCCGCGTTTGACAGGCGCGCCCCCACAAGTGCATCGACGCCAAAAAACTCAAAGCCCCCCAGTACTGCCGCGAACAAAGGCGGATAGTGTACCAATGGGTGAACCCCCTCACCCACAGAATAGCCAAAACCCTCCCCCGCCACAAAGTTACGCCCCGCCGAGACGTATTGAAAGCTATCCGAGATCAATCCGGCCCCCCAAATAGTACTGTACCAGACCAATGCCGCCCCCAGCGCTCCCAATATGCTTGCTGCTAAATAAAACCAAAGCTCGGCTTTTGCCTTCGCCATCGCCGCAGATTATAGCAGTCCCAAGCTTCTTTCATGGTTTGGCCTCCCTCTCCAGGCGGGGGATGGTTTTTCTGCCGCTTTGCCTGATTGCAGCGGCTTTTTCGATTCTCCCGATTCTTGACAAATTCCGCCCTCCATGCGAGAATCTTTGCGCAGTTGGCAGTCCGTTCTCACGCAGTACCTTCTTGCTAAAGATGAGTCAGGAACGAATTCGACCAACCGTAAATCTAAGTAAGGAGGTATCAGGGCATGGCAGAGCGCGAGACCGGCACTGTCAAGTGGTTTAATGCCCCCAAAGGGTACGGATTCCTTGAGCGCGACACCGGCGGCGACGTTTTTGTGCACTACACCGCCATTAGCGCAGACGGCTTCCGATCTCTTGATGAAGGCCAACGCGTTGAATTCCTGGTCGTCGACGGCGATAAAGGCCCTCAGGCACAGGACGTTGTCGTAATTGGCTAAATCCTCGCCACTAAGACAAGGCCCCGCTTTTTACACAGCGGGGCTTTTGCTTTTAAGCTTTCAAATAGTTTTGCTGGCCTCGCTAGTTCCCCCTACTGCCCGATCACCATAGTATTTCAATCCTCAAAGCAGCTTAAGTTATAATTTCAGGACCATTTAGAAACAAACCACTTAAGAAAAGGAGAGATAAATGGATCCCAAGCACGATAGGCTGGAAGAGTCGCGGCGCAAGATCGCCAGGAACCAGGCAAAGAAAGCTGAGGCAGAAAAGCGCGCAAAGGCAGAAGAAGCCGAACGCGCAGCTGCGCTTAGAGATAAGATCATCCAAAGCAAAGAGGCGGAACCGCCCAAACCCAAAGTCAAGACCATGCACACCTTGACGTCTGAAGAAACGCTTAGCCATCTTTCGCTCAAATATTATGGCCATGCCACAGAACCATATTGGCGCGTCATCTACGAAGCCAACAAAGAAGTGATCGGGGACAATCCAAACCGTGTGGCCCCTGGGATGGAGCTCAAGATCCCCGAGCTGCCCGACAATCTCAAGGACGATTAAACTGGCTCCGCGCAATGGCTGAACAACAACTTAACCTCATTGACCTATTCTCGAGTGTTTCCGGCGCGCTGACACAGAACCGCCAGAAGCTGAACAGCGCCGACAGCTACAATGGCGACCACGGCGACAACATGGTGGAAGTCTTTTCGGT
>JANQED010000087.1 GCA_028278545.1 Anaerolineales bacterium | reverse complement strand
AACGAATAGGCCTTCCTCACGCGCCAGGCGAAGAGTCATCTTCTGGGCTGCCTCAGTGGGGACCATTACGGTTTGATCGGGCAAATGTGGATCGTAGATTCCTGGTTGCAGAGAGGAGGGAATGTGTTTGAGGCCTTCCAGGCCGTGGAACGGAGAATCGGGCTGTACGGCGATGCTTTGCAAGTCGGGGTTCCTTTCACGCAAATAGCGCGTCGTGCCGGTGATGGTGCCTGTGGTACCAAGACCGGCGATGAGGTGCGTCACGGCAGCGCCTGTTTGCGCCCAAATCTCCGGGCCGGTGGTCTCGAAATGAGCCTGCCAGTTGACGGGGTTATTGTACTGGTTGGCATAGAAAAAACGCTCAGGCGCATCCGCCGCAATCTGGCGAGCGACTTCGATGGCGCCGTCCGAGCCTTCGAGGGGGTCACTCAAAACCAGTTCAGCGCCCAAAGTGCGCAAGATGTTGAGGCGTTCCGGACTGGCATTGCGGGGAATCGCCAGGGTGACCGGCACTCCCATAGCGGCGCCCAGGGTGGCATAGGAGATGCCCATATTCCCGGAGGTCGAGTCGAGCAAGCGGCGCCCTTCCCCAAGCTCACCCGAAGCTAATGCAGCACGCAGGATGCTGCGCGCAGGGCGGTCTTTAACCGATCCACCCGGGTTGAACCATTCGGCCTTAGCGTAAACTTGAACCCGCGGGTTAAGCATAGCGGTGAGTCGGCGTAGCGGCAGAAGCGGGGTATTTCCGACCGCCTCGACCAAACTAGAATGGGCTGGGGTTTCTAGAGTTGAAGTGGGTGCTGCTTTCAACAAGTTGCTCTGCTCCTAAAAGACAAAACGATCAACAGACAAATAAAAAGGCGGGGGCTGCTGCGCAATGCGAGCCTCGTCTTGCGCATGCGGGGAGCCAACCGCCCGTTGTCCGCTGACCGTTTCGGTCTGGGTTGGTCTTAGCTACGGAGGGCGGTTAGATACCCCGCCCCAAACAGATGCAAATTTGAAATAACATAGGTTTTAATTTTTATGACAAAAGTGATAATAATTATACGAGTTAAATCGCTATTGTCAAGGTGGAGATGATCAGGGCCTTGCGACGAGGATGCAACAGCAATCAGTTATCTTACCTTCGCCTGCCTTCCCAATAAACAGGGGGCAGCGCCTATCTCCCGAAAAAAGCTTTGCCCTCCACGAGGGAGAGCGTGAAGCCAGCCAAAGGCATCCTCAAAACGATTAGCTTGTTTGGTTCGGGGTATACTGTGGGCGCAAATCTGGGCGTAAAACCGCCATTCGTTTGAGGAGGCGAAGCGCATGAAACGAGCTGTGAGCGTGAGCATCGGCTCATCAAAGCGAAACAAATCCGTGGAGGTGGAACTGCTGGGGGAGAAGGTGCTGATCGAGCGCATCGGCACAGACGGAAACATGGAAAAAGCTGCCCAACTGTATAAGGAACTGGACGGCAAAGTGGATGCGTTTGGCGTTGGCGGTGCAGATTTAGGTTTGCTGGTGGACACGAGATGGTATCCTTTGCACTCCGTAAAAAAGATGGTGCGC
>JANQED010000013.1 GCA_028278545.1 Anaerolineales bacterium | reverse complement strand
TGCAACCTCCGGATAGCGGCGCACGATATTCTCAACCGCACTGGGGAAGACATTGACACCGCGCACAATCATCGCGTCGTCCACTCTTCCCATCACACCCCCGTCCAGGCGCCTGAATGTTCGGCCGCAGTCGCAATTCGTGGGACAAAGCTTTACGTGGTCGCCCGACCGGTAGCGGACTACAGGCATGCCTACCCGCCCCAGGTTGGTGATCACCAATTCGCCCTCCTCAGCTGGCTTGCCGCTTTCGGGATCAATCACCTCAAAGATGAATTCTCCTTCGTTCAAATGCACGCCGGTTTGTGACTGGCACTCAAATCCCCAGGCCCCTACCTCTGTGGCGCCAGGGTGGTCGTAACAGCGTGCGTTCCAGGTCGCCTCAATGCGCTGCTTGGTAGATGGAATGCTTGCTCCCGGTTCACCGGCATGAACTGTGATTCGAACGTTTGAATTGACGATATCAATGCCTTCCAGTTCGGCCACCTCCGCGAGGTGCAAAGCGTAGGTTGGAGTGCAGACTAGCACTGAAATATCGTTATCTACGATTGCTTTGGCGCGCTGGCTTGATGACATACCGCCCCCGGGAATCGCCAAAGCCCCAATCTCATGCGCGGCCTCGAAAGCGCTCCAAAAACCAATGAACGGGCCGAACGAAAATGCGAAGAAAACACGATCCAATTCGGTCACTCCCGCGGCCCTGTAGACCGATTCCCAGCAATATTTCCACCAGTTCCAGCTCTGTTCGGTGTCCAAAATGCGTAAGGGCTCCCCGGTCGTGCCCGATGTATGGTGGACGCGGGTATATTTTTCCCGCGGGAAGGTCAGATTCGTCCCGTAGGGAGGCTGCGTAGTCTGGTCAAGGGACAATTCCACCTTGGTCGTGAATGGCAACTCATATAGATCTTGCAGGCCCTGAATATCTTCAGATTGCTTCAGGCCGGCTTCTCTTAGTTTGCGCGAATAATAAGGATTGGATGCCAATACATCCCCCAACATTAGTTGGAGCTTTTTTACTTGGATCTGTTGGACGGCTTCGCGGCCCAGTGTTTCAATAAAATAATGTGGAATGTTTATCTCCATGATAGCTCCTGCTTGCTCTATGCTGAAAAGAATGACTCGAATATCATTCCATTAGCCTTTTTCATCGCGCGATTACTGGTGCGCGGGAAGTCGATCCTCCCAGATCGGAAAATACTCATTTATAAGCATGATCGGTGCGCCGTTAAAAAATATGCGGTAGGTTCGGCTGATAAATATGCTCGTTGAGTTTGGAACCTCCTCTGGAAGTAAATCGGACACTTCCTTGCCGTACCATAGGATTTCGCGGTAGGTTTCAAGGTGGTTTTCACGCAGCAGGCGTCCCAATCCTTCCCCATCCATTTCCAGGGCGCTCGTGATGTTGTCACCTAAACGCTCTGACACGGTAAGAGATACCGCATATGCGTAGATCGTTCGGCTGTACCTGCCTTGCAGTAATACTTCTCTTGCAATCACCTCGGTCCCCTGAGGTGATTCGAGCCACGCGTGGTCACTGGGCAGCTTCTGGGTGTTTTGACTGAGGCGCTGGACTTCGACCGGTTCCATCATGTAGGCCTCAATAAAGCGAGTGACAGTGCCGTCAATTGTGAGCAAGGCGCGTTGAAAAGGGTGCAGCGCCCGAAGGTTGAGCTCGCCCAGCTTTGCTGGTCTCTCTGATTGCGCTGTGAAGAGGTCTTTCAGCGGGTCAAAGTTCGCTACGCTATTTCTGTTCGCCCTCATCGTAGTTGCCTCAGGTGGATTGCAGTCACTTCTGCTGCGCCTGAACGGTCTTGCCTGGAGCGCTGCCGTTATCCTGCCCCTTGCCATCGAGCCTAAAGAAGCTCCTGACATGATCCCGGGTTTGGCTCCAGTTGCGTTTCGGGGTGGTGGGCTCAAAAAGCCCGTCCTCATCCCACTTATCCGGGTTCAAGCTGACTTTCCAGGCGTTCAACCATGGAAGGGGTTCAAAGCGGTGCATGAGTTCAGGATATACGTCCTCTACAGCCACTAAAAAGATCGCCAGAGCGAATTCCTCCAGCTTTTCCATATTCGTTTCCTGATCCTCGATAATCTTCTCGAGTGATTTCCCCCCCTGCAGATTACGCAGTTGCATCTGTTTCAGGAGGGGCAGTGTCAAAAAGTCGATGAAGCCATAAGTCAAGTGCCCTGGCGATTTCGCTGCCCAGTCCAGGAAAAGCTCTTGCATAGCATTTGTCAAAAAGAAATATCTGCCCGACGCGCGGCGGAACTTCTCATGCCCTTCGGGATCCAGCGCAAT
>JANQED010000193.1 GCA_028278545.1 Anaerolineales bacterium | reverse complement strand
CCAGGCGCAGCATGGCCTCTACAGAGGTCCGTCCATCCGCTGCATAGCGGGCATGAGCAGGAAGTCGTTTGAGGGTGGCCGCAGCGCGACGGGTCTCGTCGAGGACGATCACGTGAGCGCCAACTTTAGCCACCCGGGCCATCTCTGAAACTGCCTGGAAGGGGTTGGAAAAGAACTGCAGGCCGCCCATGCTGAAGACTAGATCGAAGGTGTTGTCGTGAAAGGGGAGAAATTGGGAATCGGCGTGGAAGAGCTCGGCGGCACGCCCCAAGCTTGCAAGGTTGTGTTGGGCGCGCCGCAACATGTTGCGGGAAATGTCTACGCCGTAGAAATGGGCGTGGTCGGGGAGGAACTTGATGTTGCTGGCCGTGCCAATGGCGCTCTCGAGCACCCAGTCGCCGGGGTTGATGGCAAAAGAGGCGACATAAGCGCGGCGGGTGATGCCTTCTCCACCGTAGTTTAGTCTGTCTCCCAAAGCGACCGTGAAATCATAGGCGAAGGATGATATATCGTAGAACCAGCGCCAGAAGCGATTGCGCGGCGGAAGTGCGGCATTCGAGATGAAGCTAGGGATGTCGTCCTGGATCGGAAAACGCCGCCCAGAAGTAAGCCCAAGCAGTTCGCTTCCTTGTAGCTTGAGCGGCTCACCAGTATAAGGGTTGCATAATCGAGCCAGTGTTTCTGGTCGCATGAGGGGATTATATTAGACTGCAGTCTGTGAAGAGCCGATCCGTTGCGATTTTGTTATTTATTCCTTGGAACTATTTTGATATCATTGTGGAAAGGAGATCATTTTCGTTGAGCGTCTAAGAGGAAACGAGCCGCATTTACGGTGGGCAGAGCCAATGCAATCCCCAACCCAACAATCTAGGCCCTTGAACTTTGAGGAGGAAATCGATATGCAGCGTGCAAAATTGCTGCGCGCGATCCTGCTGTTCGGGATCCTGCTGTCGATGATGCTTGGTGTAGTCCTTTTCTTAGAAAGCGGAGATATTCTGCCTGCCGCTGGCGTAGGAATCGTGATGTTGGGGTTGAATGGATTCGCTTTTTACATCCTT
>JANQED010000143.1 GCA_028278545.1 Anaerolineales bacterium | reverse complement strand
TGGTTACACACCCGACGCAACCCCTGTTGCCGAACCAAGTGTTTGTTGTGATGGTGAAAAACCGTATACGCTGAACTGTTCCCGGTGTATGACGAATGTTATACGTGGCTTAAGTGGTTGAAGCACAACGCGTGATCGAATCGAGTTCCCGGCGATGCGGAGTTGTGTCCATCGTGGTGTGGAGTAATCGGAAGGGATACCTGTTGTATGACGGTGGGTATCCGTGAAAGGAATAGCGCACCGCCCCGGCAGTACCGGGGCTGATTATGGTTAGCGTCTTACTTTAGTCGCCGTCGTGTTCGTTGAGTGACACTTGCGCGGCGCTGAGGAAGATAAAGTCATCGAGCACTTCCCAGAGGTTGAGCACACAGTGCTCCATCATCTGATGCACATGGCCCAGCGCCACGGGATCGACTTCGACCCGATCATCCCCACAGTGCTGAAGCAGGGATAACAGACTGGTCAGGCTGCTCAGCGTCCTGGCCTCACGGTCGAAGCGCGCCCGCATGGCCACATAGCGTTGTAGTTGTTCGGTGCTGATACCCTCGATCATCGTCCTGGCCCTCCCTGCGATGAGGTTGGGTTCGGGGATCGGTGGGTAAACCAGATAGAATACGCGTCAGCCATGATCGACTCCTTGTCAGTCGGTGGTGGTTAGCTTGGTCGGGATGGGCCAACATCCCGGCCGAGCGCCTTAAAGAATCGGCTCTTTTAGCGGTTCATGCCTCCCAGGACCCGCTTCGCTTGATACTTGATGATCATGCCTTCGAGCAGGGCCTTGATGATGTTCTTCTCCTCTTTGGGCATTTTAGAGACGGCTTCAAACTGCAATCGCAACTCATCGTCAGGGCCGCGTTCGTCCTTATCGAAAACCAGCAAATCCGCACTGACCGACAGAGCCACAGCGAGCCGCCGCAGCACATCCAGTGTGGGCTGGATCGAACCGTTCTCATAGCGCTGAATCTGGGTGATGTGCACCCCGACCTGCTCTGCCAAGGTTTTTTGCGTGAGTCCGCGCTCCTTGCGCAGGGCGGCCAAGCGTTCTGAAAACTCCATAGCGAGCCACGTTGGGGTTGGATGAGACGCGGTCACTATAAGGCCCTCCATCGTTTTTACGGGTTGCAATATAGCAAAAGCGCGGTTATAAAAACAGCAAAATTACGGCTTGACAGGTTTTTAGCAAAAACCCGTTTTTAGGAGGAATCGACATGGCGCGTATCCCCGAGGAGCAAATCGAGCGGTTAAAGCAGGAGATATCTCTTGAACGCCTGGCCGAGGGGATGGGGATTAGCCTGAAGCGTCACGGGGCGGATCTGC
>JANQED010000081.1 GCA_028278545.1 Anaerolineales bacterium | reverse complement strand
CTTAATCTGGATGGCGCAGCCTGGCTGGCCGAGCCAGACCTGGTGATGTATGCCGTATTCGTAACACTTACGTGGAAATACTTTGGCTACCACATGATCCTATATATGGCGGGCCTGCAAGGCATCCCCAACGAATTGGAAGAAGCCGCCTTGGTAGATGGCGCCGGTTCATGGGGGGTGTTCAGGCATATTACGCTACCTCTCTTGAAACCCACGATCCGGCTTACGGTTTATCTTTCGGTTATTGGATCTCTCCAGGTCTTCGATTTGGTATGGGCCATGACTCGGGGAGGGCCAATCCACGCCAGTGAAACGCTGGCTACCTATATGTTCAGATCCGGATTTACGAAGCAGTTGCTTGGTTATGGCAGCGGGTTGGCCATCGTCATTTTCATTTCAGCATTCATCTTCTCTCTCCTCTATCAGCGCTTCGCGATGAAACGTGACATTCAAGGGATTTACTGAGATGACAACCCATTACCAAACTCCGAGGATCCTTCGCATTGGTGTTGTGCTGCAATTGCTGATTGCGCTGTTTTTTGCCGCCATCATCATTGTTCCTATATTCACTGTCGTGTTCGCCGGGTTTAAGACCCACGCCGAGTTATTACTCGAACCATTTGGCATGCCCGAGGAAATCCATCTTGAAAATTACACAAATGTCCTTCTTGGAAACAATTTTTGGCGCCAGCTACGCAACAGCTTGATAGTTATGGTGGGAACCACCGCTGGGGTGGTGTCACTTTCCGCAATGGCTGCTTATGTGTTTTCCCGGCTTAAGTTTCGCTATCGGGAGTTGATCTACAACTTCTTCACGCTAGGCCTTTTGTTCCCGGCCGCAGTGGCGATCCTGCCGCTCTATCTGACGGTAAGGGATGCCAACCTCATTGATACCTATTGGGGGATTATTCTTCCCCAAGTAGCATTTGGCCTTCCCGGTACGATCGTGATTTTGCGCGGCTTCTTTGCCCAGGTCCCAAAGGAGCTAGAGGAAGCTGCCGCTATCGACGGCGCCTCACTGACGCGCATATTTGTATCGATCATCCTACCTATCATGCGTCCCGTGCTGGCTTCTGTGGCCGTCATCACGATGGTTGCTAGCTGGAATGCTTTCTTCTGGCCGTTGTTGGTAGCAACCGAGGAACTATATACGCTGCCCCTTGGCGTCATGCAGTTCAGCACGCAGTACAGCACTGATTACGCCAAGGTCCTGGCATTTATTTCGCTTTCAATGCTGCCAGCGATTGCGTTTTACTTGGCAGCTCAGCGGCAAATCATTTCTGGTCTCACTGCAGGAGCGATCAAAGGCTGAAAGCCAAGGAGATCTACGCGCGGCAAGATTTTGCTTGAAGGCTGTATAAAGGAGATGGGAGCGGGTTCGTGGGTTTGCACAAAAGGCATGAACAAATGATTAAGGATCTTGTGGGGGAAATGACACTTGACGAGAAGATCTCTCAAACCACCTATGATTCACCTGCGATAGATCGGCTAGGCATACCCAAGTACAACTGGTGGAATGAGGCGCTTCACGGGGTAGGCAGGGCTGGACTGGCCACCGTGTTTCCACAGGCCATTGGCCTGGCCGCGACGTGGAACCCGGAATTGATGCAGCGGGTCGCAACCGCCATTTCAGACGAGGCGCGGGCCAAACACCATCTTGCAATAGGCCAAGGAATGCGGGATATGTACACAGGCCTAACTTTCTGGTCCCCGAATATCAACATCTTGCGTGATCCTCGCTGGGGACGGAGCCAGGAAACCTACGGAGAAGACCCTTATTTGACGGCAGTCATGGGTTTAGCCTTCGTTAAAGGTTTACAAGGCGACGATCCGTATTTTCTGAAGTTAGTCGCTACGCCTAAGCATTTTGCCGCTCACAGCGGACCAGAGCTTATGCGCCATGAATTCGACGTGATTGTTGATGAACGTACTCTTCGCGAGACCTACTTGTTCGCCTTCGAGGCTATGGTGAAAGAGGGGAATGTCGCTTCAATAATGGGCGCCTACAACCGGGTAAATGGCGAGCCTGCTTGTGCCAGTAGAACCTTGTTGCACAAAATCCTGCGCGATGAGTGGGGCTTCACGGGTTATGTGGTTTCCGATTGTGGAGCCATCGAAGACATCTATTTGCATCACAAGGTGGTGGAGACACCGGCTGCTGCAGCTGCGTTGGCAGTTAGCAATGGGTGTGATCTGAATTGTGGCCAAGTCTACCCCGCGCTGAAGAGGGCGGTAGCTGAGGGATTGATCACGGAAGAATTGATTGATAAGGCGGTGGAACGCTTATTGGATGTCCGTTTCCGCCTGGGCATGCTGGATCAAGGAGACAACAACCCGTATACCACTATCCCGGTTGAGGTGCTCAACGCCCCTGAGCACAAGGCACTTGTTCTGCAAGCTGCAAGGGAAAGCATTGTATTGCTGAAGAATGAGGATTCCTTCCTCCCATTGAGCAAGGGTTTGAAATCGATTGCAGTTATTGGTCCCAATGCAGACAATGTATCGGCGCTTCTGGGAAACTACAACGGCACTCCAAAAGAATTCGTAACCCCCGTTACGGGCATTCGGAAAAAATTGGGCCCGAAGGCCCAAGTCTTCTATGCTCCAGGTTGTGCAATTGAAGAAAACCTGCCTCTCCTAGATGTAGTCCCTTCAGCCCATTTACGTCCGACACTGTCCAACGGAAACACAACCGGCTTAGCATGTGCCTACTATTCCAACCTTGCTTTTGCCGGAGATGAAGCCTTCGGGCGTATTGATCGAGAAATCGATTTCCATTGGAAAGATAGCGGGCCCATCTCGGGGCGTTGGGGTGAACAATTCAGCGCCAAGTGGGAAGGCTACCTCTGCCCGCCTGAAAGTGGCGAATATTCACTTGCAGTTAACGGTGTCAGCAGTTATCGCTTCTATCTTGAAGACGAATTGGTCTTAGAGAGCGATTTCATTCATCATCCCATTCTGACTAGTCGAAAATTCAAGTTCGAGAAGCGCAAACCCTATGCTCTTCGGCTGGAATACGCAAATCAAAGCCTTGATCCTCAGATTCAATTGCTATGGACATTGCCAGGCCGCGACCTCGAGGCGGAGGCGATAAGCGCCGCTGAACAAGCTGATCTGGTTGTTGCCATTATGGGGCTATCTCCAAGTGTGGAACGAGAGGAAATCCCCGGAATGGAGGGAGTTGTATCCGGGGGAGATCGGACCTCCATTGATCTGCCTAGAAACCAAGAGAAACTCCTCAGGCAAGTTCACAAATTGGGGAAACCCATTGTGCTGGTGTTGCTGAATGGAAGCGCGATCGCCACAAATTGGGCGGCAAGCAATGTGCCTGCTATCGTGGAAGCCTGGTATCCAGGTGAGTTAGGCGGAGCGGCTATTGCCGACGTCCTATTTGGCGATTTCAACCCAGCTGGAAGGCTTCCTCTCACAATATACAAATCAATCGACGATATTCCTCCTTTTGAGGATTATGACATGGCTGGCCGCACGTATCGATACTTTGAAGGGCCGGCGCTATATCCATTTGGGCATGGGTTGAGCTACACCACGTTCTCCCTAACCGAATTCAGTGCCGAGGCAGAGATTGCCATCGGAGGGGAATTGAAGATCAGTGTCGATGTAACCAATACAGGCGACATGAAGGGCGATGAGGTCGTGCAGTTGTATGTTCGTCATAAAAGAGATGTGACCTTTCCTCGGAGAGAGCTTAAAGGCTTCGCTCGTGCAACCCTTGAGCCAGGCGAGACGAAGAGAATGAAGTTCACTTTGCATTCACATCAGTTGGGTTTCTATAAGAACGGCTCTGCCTATGAGGTGCATCCGGGGAATGTGGACCTGATGCTTGGTGTTTCTTCAGAGAGTATCGCCTTCCGCACTTCATTGAAGATAGTGGGAGAGCCTCGTGACGTAACCACGGAAAAAGTCTTCTTCAGCAGGGTACAGATTGAGTAGGAGAGACGATGTACGAGCCGAAGCCGGAACATAAATTCACTTTTGGTCTATGGACGGTTGGCAATGTGGGGCGCGATCCATTTGGATCCCCCGTGAGGCCAGCGCTGACACCAGTGGAACTTGTCCATCTGCTGGCCGATGTAGGTGCTTACGGAGTGAACTTACACGATAACGATCTGGTCCCCATCGATGCCACGCCATCCGAGCAAAAGAAGATCGTGACCAAATTCCAGAAGGCCTTGGATGAAACCGATATGACAGTGCCAATGGCGACCACAAACTTGTTCAGCGACCCGGCATTCAAAGATGGCGCCTTTTCTTCCAATGATGCGCGAGTACGGGCATATGCATTGCAAAAGACAATGAAGGCCATTGATTTGGGCGTGGAGTTGGGGGCG
>JANQED010000070.1 GCA_028278545.1 Anaerolineales bacterium | reverse complement strand
CATGATTTCCCATCTTGGCAGAATAGGCAGACTCCATCTATCCCACCTCAGAAGTAGCAACTACAGGTTTTCCACGTATAGTGTCGTGCAACTCGGTCTTGCAGAGTTTTTGTGTAGTCGGCGGGCAAGTCCATTATAAGGTCGAGTCCACAAAAGATCAAATCGTACCGGAGAAAGTCACCCCCCTCCAGGACCATTTTCGAATGGTGAAACAGTACTGGGACATCCTGGGCTCGCAAACCCGAGTACTGCCTTTCCACAGGATAGTTGTGTCTTGGTCATCCGACAATTGTCGTGTGGCTGTCAGGCATCCAGACCAAGTAGATGATAAGCTACCTATGACAATCAGAGTGCGAAGGCTCCCTTCGCCAGGAGTTTAACGATTCTCTAATGCTATTATAACACGTTTCTAACACTCGCATGGTAGAATGGGGATAGGAAGGGAAGGATAGCGTATGAAGAGTTCTTTGAAACTGGGCAGAATACTGGGCATACCCATCGGGATTAACTATACCTGGTTTATCGTCTTTGCCCTGGTCACCCTTTCGTTGGCAACCGGCTACTTCCCAAGCCGCTATGCAGACTGGAGTCTGGCGGGCTACCTGAGTATTGGCCTGCTCACTAGTGGGCTCTTTTTCGTCTCGGTTCTTGTCCACGAACTGGCGCACAGTGTCATTGCCCTGGCTTGGGGCATCCCGGTCAAGAGTATCACCCTCTTTATCTTTGGCGGAGTGGCCAACATCGGGCGCGAGCCGGACCGCCCGCTGGCAGAGTTTCTCATAGCCATCGCAGGGCCAATCTCCAGCTTGCTGCTGGCGTTGGGCTTTGCTATCTTGTGGGTGACTGGACAATCTCTTGGCCTCCCAGCCTTGGAGGGCCTGGGCTTCTATCTGGCCACCATCAACCTCTTGCTTGCCCTATTCAACATGATTCCGGGTTTTCCACTGGATGGCGGACGGGTTTTTCGGTCTGCAGTCTGGGCCTGGACTGGCGACATGAATCGGGCAACGCGTTGGGCGGCAACGGCCGGCCGGGTCATTGCTATTCTGATGATCGTCAGTGGTGGGATCATGGTCCTGACCGGTGACTGGGGTAGTGGTTTGTGGCTGGCCTTCATTGGTTGGTTCCTTGACAACGCCGCCAGCCAGAGCCGGCAGCAGGCGTGGATCCGTGAAGCGCTGAATGGCTACAAAGCCGAAGACTTTGCGTCTTCGGGCTGCCAGACCGTGGATAGCAATATGCCGCTGGATTGGGTTGTGCGCGACTATGTGGTGCCCCATGGACAGAATTGCTTCGTGGTGACTGAGGACCAGCAGGCACAGGGCCTTGCGACGTTGGGCCAGATCCGGCAGATACCGCGCCAACGTTGGGGCTGGACGCCCGTTCGCCAGATCATGACGCCTCTCAAGAGCCTAACCCCTGTGCGTGCCGGGGAAGCAGCCTACAGCGTATTGGAACGGATGGTGTCTGAGGGGCAAAGCCTGTTGCCGGTAGTCGATGACAATCGTCTACTCGGACTGATCCGCCGGGAAAACCTTCTGCAGTTTGCCAAGACAAAGTCATCTCTGGGTGTTTAGCCTGTAAGGCTGAATTCGGACGTACCTTCGGGGCTGGAG
>JANQED010000069.1 GCA_028278545.1 Anaerolineales bacterium | reverse complement strand
GACCAGCAGCACAGTTACATGGAAGATCGCAAAAATCGGATCAACATGTAAGAAGACCAACTGGAACACGCCGAAAATGGCGATAATGACGAGGCCGCTGCCCATCTTCGAGGTCAGCAGAGAAAAGGCATGGGCAGGGCCAAGCTGGAAAAGGCTGACCCTTTTTGTGCCGCGATGGAGTTGGATGACCAAACGTATTTGACGGAGGGCTTGAAAGATCAAGCATAAAAACGTTGAGCCGGCCAGCAAGCGAAAGAAGGTTTGATATGCGGTGGTCACAAATGGAAGGGCGCCAATCTCAGCACGAGTTTCGGGAATTGCCAGAGAGCCCCCAACCAAGAGTGTCAGCCCAATACCGATTGCCAACCAACCCAGCCATGGAGGCAAGTTCGTAAACTTTTCTTCTAACTCCCCATATTCGAATTCGTCAGAAGGTAAAAGCGTTTTGAAATTATTCAGAGCATCTTTGGCCGCGGCGTTCAAGTACTGTAGAAAGCCAATGAAGTACACTGGCCACAGGGCGTCAGTGGTGTGTTCAGGGTCAAATTCTCCAACCGGCAGTGTGCCGGCGATCCACAAAACCCAGTTGTTCAAAAACGCTAGAACGACAAGCAAGATCAGATAGAATAGCCAAGCGGGAATAGGCAGGGACTGGATCCAATGAATGAGCCGATTTATCCAACTGAGTTGTGTTGCTTTCATGATCGAAATTATATTTCATAACCGGTCTTGTGCTAAAGTATTTGTACCGCCCAATCTGTTTCGCGAAACCAAGGAGCGAAGATGAGCGAACTGTACGGCGCAGTGGAAGCCGGGGGCACCAAGTTCGTCTGCCTGATCGGCAGCGGCCCCGATGAAATCAGGGCAGAGACGCGCTTCCCCACCACGACCCCAGAGGAGACTTTAGCGCGTACGGTCGCATTTTTCCAGGATCAAGACCTTCGCTTGCCGTCCATCGGTGTAGCCTCCTTTGGTCCGGTCGATTTGCGCCCCGCATCGCCCACTTACGGCTACATCACCTCTACGCCTAAGCCGGGCTGGGCCAACACGGATGTGGTTTCTCCGCTGCGCGCCCGCCTGGGAC
>JANQED010000053.1 GCA_028278545.1 Anaerolineales bacterium | reverse complement strand
AAGCGAATTATAAACTGACTAGTCGGTCAATTATGATCATACCCTTTTTGGGGGCTTTGTCAAGCACGGGGTAACGAGATTCCAAAGCCTGCTTTGAGCTTTTGGGATTTGGCGGTAAAATCATGCCCGGCGTTAGCCTAGAAAAGGAGCCATTTTGTCTCGAGTTATCAATCCCAACAGACCTGGAAAAGAACGGGACCGATTGAAGCGCGCGGTCGCCCTGGCGCTTCGCGAAATGATGAATGAGCCGCAGCCCAATGAGCGCACCCGCGACTTAGCCGCGTTCATTGCCCTTTCGTTGGAAGCGATCACCGAAACGGTGGAGACCACTGTCACCGCCTGGGAGAAACGTGATTACTGGGTCAAAGCGGATCGCTTCCGCATGGAGTGGCAGTGGGCTGAACGTTTGGGAAAGGCGATGCGCCAGGCAGTGCTGGCAGAGGATTGGGGGCAGATCGTCCAGGTCGCGGTGCAGGTTGGTCAGGCTTTGGGCGATGTTCAAGTTTCCCCGCGCCATCGCATGGGCACACCCTGGGTGGATGCCTGGAATCACCTGCGATCATCGGAAGGATAAGGCCCGGATGATTACTGCAATCTGGGGCGCTTGATCTTCAATTTCAGCAACTATTTGACCAAATCCTTAGCTTGAATTTGTCCTTCTCCGTAACCGCCCCCGCCGGGTGTGCGGATGCTGAGGATATCTCCGGGGCGCAGATCGGCAGTGCCTTTCCCGGGGAGGGGGATTTCGTCCTCACCCCGGATCAGGATGTTCTCACCTGGAATTCCGGGTTGGCCCCCATTTAGCCCGTAGGGATTCTGCTCCCGGCGCTCTGTCAGCAGGGTGACCTGTGCTTTTCCCAAAACCTGTATGTCGCGTCGGATTCCATCGCCTCCGCGATGTTGCCCTTCACCTCCCGAACCGCGGCGCACTTCGTACCGCAGCACCCGTAGGGGATAGGCATACTCCAGGGCTTCGGCCGGGGTGTTGAGGGTGTTGGTCATGTGGGTGTGTATCGCGGATGGCCCATCCTGATTGTGAAGAGCACCCATACCCCCGCCGATGGTCTCGTAATAAGCATAGGGGCGTGGCTCTTCCTCGCGATGGTCGATCCCGCCAATGGTGACATTATTCATCGTCCCCTGGCTGGCTGCGGGAATCCTCTCCGGCGCGACGTTTGCCAGCGCCCCCAAGAGGGCATCCACAATGCGCTGGGAGGTCTCGACGTTGCCGCCAGCCACCGGCGCGGGATGCAGCGCATTGACCACGGTCCCTTCGGGGGCAATCACCTCGATAGGGACCAGGCACCCCGCGTTGTTGGGCACGTCCAGCCCGATCAAACAGCGGAACACATAATACACCGCCGACAGCGTGATCGCATAGACCGCGTTCACACTGCCTTTCTGCTGTGGCGCTGAACCGCCGAAATCCACAATCGCTCGGTCCCCGGCGATCTTCACCTTCACCTTGATGAGCACCGGCTGATCGTCGATGCCGTCGTTATCCATATAATCGCTGAAAGTATATTCTCCATCAGTCAGGTTTGACAGCAGGCGGCAAATCATGCGTTCGGTGTAATCCAGCATGGTCTCCATATAGCGACCTACTTCAGCGTGCCCGTATTCCTCGACCATCTCCCTCAGGCGGAGTGCCCCACGCTGATTTGCCCCGATTTGGGCTCTCAGGTCGCCGAGGCGTTCTTCAGGAGTGCGCACGTTGGCGAGCAGTAAATTCAGGGCGGCCTGGTTTATTTCTCCAGCCTCCACCAGCTTGATGGGGGGAATGATGATTCCCTCCTGGTAGATCTCTCGCGCCACAGGCATCGAGCCCGGGGTTATGCCGCCGACATCAGCGTGATGGGCGCGCGAGGCTACGAAACCAAATAGCGCAGGCGCGCCTGAGCGTTGGGACGTTGGAAGGCCATCATTCTCGACAAACACGGGAGTGACCAAAGTGATATCCGGCAAATGGGTGCCGCCGCGGAAGGGATCGTTGAGCGCGATGACATCCCCAGGTGCGAGCCCCTGAGAGGCTTGAGGATCATCAAGGTTATCCGTGGAGGCTCTAAAGGTGTTGAATTTTTGGATGGCGGCCTCAACCGAAAGCGGCATCGATCCCAAATGTACGGGGATATGGGCGGCCTGAGCGATCATGCGGCCTTGATCGTCAAAGAGCGCGCAGGAGTAATCGCGCCGCTCCTTGATATTTGGGGAGTAGCTGGCTTTGCGCAGGACTGCGCCCATTTCTTCAGCGATGGCTGCGAAACGGTGCTTGAAGACTTCGAGACGGATGGGGTCGTGATTCATTTCTGATTGCCGATCTTTATTCTTAGATTCAGATAGGCGTCTACGGAGGCCCTGTCGCTTTGGTTGATCAAGATAGTGGTATCGTCCCTAACGACGATGGCCGGACCGGTGATTTGGTTGCCAGGTTGCAGCATCTCGCCTCGGTAGAAGGGAATTTCCCGGGTGCCGTCTGTAAAGACCACGGGGCGGTAGTCGATCTGAGCAGCAGAGGCATCAGCAGATTGGATCGCTTGAGGGGCGATCTGGGGCGAGGGAACTTGGCCTACTGCCCGTACCCGCAAATTGACGATCTCGATCTCCCCGCCTGGGCGGTCGTAGCCGTAGGTTTGACGATGAGCCTGGTGAAAGTCGTTGATGAAATCCTCTGCAAAGGGGAGGTTGAGTTCATAAGATTGGCCGCGGTAGCGCATATCTAGAGAACGCTGTAGGATGATGTTCTCTTCAAGGATTCCCTCTTTGTGCAAATCGTCCCGTCCTTTTTGCGCGAGCGGCGCTAAGCGGTCAGAGATTTCCTCACTGGAGCTTCTCCCTGGGAGCATAACTGTTTGCGTGTAGTCCTTGATAACATCGGCTGCCAACATGCCAAACGCGGAGAATGTCGAGGCATAGGGGGAGATGAGCACCTCTGGGATGCGCAGCTTTCGGGCTAAGTCAGCCGCGTGCAGGCCTCCCGCCCCGCCGAAGGATAACAGGGTGAAGTCGCGCGGGTCGTAGCCGCGTTCGACTGAAGTCACCCGCAAGGCGCGCTCCATGTGTGCGTTGGCTATTTCGATCACCCCCAGGGCGGTTTCGGTGGCCGACAAGCCCAGTTCTTCGCCGATGCGTTTTAGGGCTTTCTCAGCCAACTCCGAATAGAGCGGCATTGCCCCGCCAAGAAAATCATCCGGCGGAATGCGGCCAAGCAGTACGTTAGCGTCCGTAACCGTGGCCTGGGGGTAGTTGTGGACGTGGAGCGAGGGGTGGGAATTTCTCCCCTCGCCATCGCGAGGCATCCCTGAAGAGAGTTCCTTCATCGTCTTGCCATAACACGCTGGCCCGGGATCTGCCCCTGCGCTTTCCGGGCCTACGCGCAGGGCGCCGCCAGCGTCGATATAGGCAATCGAGCCGCCCCCGGCGCCGATGGCGTGGATATCGAGCAGGGGGATCGCGATGGGATGACCGCCTACTTCAGCTTCAGTGGTGATCTGTGGTTGGCTGTCTATCAGCGAAACATCGGTCGAGGTGCCGCCCATGTCAAAGGTGAGCATTCTCAACCCCGTCCCCTGCCCTGACAGCCTTCTCTCTTCCTCTGGGCTCGCTCTGAGCTCTGCTGGTGTGCTGGGAGAGGGGGACATTACTAATTCACCGACATATTGACTTCCTACCACGCCTCCCGCCGGGCCGGAGAGGATGCACCGAACAGCATTTCTTCTGGCTTCACCCACGCTGATGCTGCCGCCGTTAGACTGCATGATTTGCATGCTTGCCCTGACCCCTGTAAGGGATGTCGAAGGGCCAGAGGCTGGATGTTCCGGGTTGGAGGTTCGGAGATCGCCTTCCTTCTCCAGTGTCAGCGCGTTTTCGAGCTGTGAAAGGTATCTGTCGAGGACGGGAGAAACATAGGCATTGACTGCCGTCGTGCTGGTGCGTTCGTATTCTCTGTATTCCGGTAGAATTTCATGAGATGCCGAGGCGAAGAAGCCCGCCGCGCGCAGCTTTTCGGTAATCCGCTGTTCGTGCTCGGGGTTGGCGAACGAAAACAATAGAACCACGGCAACACTATCCACCGGCGACTGTTGACTGGCAGTGGGGGATTGCAGTTTGGAGATTGCTTGATCGATTTGCTCCTCTTCCAAAGCCGTGGTCACCTTACCTCGATGATCCACCCTTTCGTCCACTTCCAGCCTCATTTCCGCCGGGATGAGCGGTGGGGCGGGGCTGGAGGCGAAATCGTACAACTCAGGGCGGTTCTGTCGTCTGATTTGCAGCACGTCTTTGAAGCCGCGGGTGGTGATCAATGCTGTCCGGGCACCTTTGCGTTCTAAAAGGGCGTTCGTAGCAACGGTGGAGCCGTGGGTGATGTTCCAGAGATCGATGGCCTGCGAATCGCGGCCAGTGGATCGTTCGCTGATGCGAGACAGCCCCAAGAGCACGGCCTCCGCTGGATCATGGGGCGTAGAAGGCAGTTTGAAAGTGTGAATGTGCCCTGATGATGGATCGAAGACCACAAAATCGGTGAAGGTGCCGCCGATGTCGATGCCAATTCGGAGTCGGCCTTCGGGAAATGTCGAAGGGACCTTTTGCATGGTGTGAAGTATAGAAGAGGGCGCGATAACTCGCAAGAGGGATTCCGTCAGGTTCGTTTATAATTTGCGCGCAACGTTGGTTCATTAGCTGAATGGAAGGACAAGTTGAACACAGCATCTACGCGATCCACCGACCCGAAAAGCTCCCCCAGAGCGTATCTTGCGCTAGGATTTGGAATCCTGGCTTTAGGTTTTTCGGCCATTTTTGTGCGCTCAGCGGATGCCCCAGGCACGATGACCGCTTTTTATCGCATGGCAATCGGCTCGATCTTGATGCTGCTGCCATTCGTCGGGCAGGTTCGGCGAGAACCGATCACGACGGCGAAAGGCGCGATCTGGTTATCCATTTTGGGCGGGATTTTCTTTGGGTTAGACCTCACTTTCTGGACAACTGGCATTGTGATGAGTGGTGCAACCATCCCTACTTTGATGGCGAACACAGCCCCCCTATGGGTAGGGTTAGGGGCTTGGTTGATCTTCCAAGAGAAGCAGCGCTTGAACTTTTGGATTGGTCTTTTGGTTGCGTTGCTGGGGGCAACTGTAATTCTGGGGCAGGATTTTTCCCGCGCTGCTAATTTCGGGATGGGGGGCGTTTTCGGTTTGTTGGCAGCGGTGTTTTATGGTGCCTATTACCTCGTGACTCAGTGCGCCCGAGCCCATGTCCGTACGCTACCCTATTTTTGGATCACCACCACTTCTTCTGCGACCTTTTTGCTGGTCATCAATCTAATCAGGGGGTACTCGTTCGTCCAATATAGCCGGAGCACATTTTTGAATTTCCTGGCGATTGGTTTGATTGTGCAGGTGTTTGGCTGGTTGGCGGTAAATTACGCTCAGGGGTATATCTCTGCCCCTCTTGTTTCGGCAACGCTATTGGCCCAACCCGTGCTGACAGCTTTCATCGCCTGGGTATTGCTTGGGGAGGTCTTTACGATTTGGCAGATTGTCGGGGGCTTTGGTGTAATTGCCGGGGTTTATATCGTCCACCGCAGCAGGGCGAGCAGCGTTCAAATCCATCAATGACATGATTGGAATTCCTCATTCAAAAATCGGGTGTTCACAACAATAGTTCTGAGTAAGATATTTGCATGACTACAGAAAAGAAAGTTACCTGGCAGGGTTTGCTCAATCTCTTCGTGGTTTATTTCGTTTGGGGCAGCACATATCTCGCTATCCGCGTGGCGGTACGAGAAGGTTCAGGATTTCCTCCCTTCGCCATGGGCGCGATGCGCGTCCTTCCAGCGGCAGTGTTCCTGATCGCCTGGGGTGCAATCAGGCGCAAACGCGTCAAATTGACTCGTCGGGATTTGGTCACGCTCCTTTTTTCGGGCCTGTTGTTGTGGTTGGGGGGCA
>JANQED010000014.1 GCA_028278545.1 Anaerolineales bacterium | reverse complement strand
GGGGATGTACTTGTCCACACCAGAGACCACGTTATAGCCCTCTTTAAATGGTCCGCCGCCGGAAGCGCAGGCGCCCATCGCCAGCACGTATTTGGGTTCGGGCATCTGGTTGAATAGTCGCACGATCTGGGGGATCATCTTCTTGGTCACGGTGCCTGAGACGATCATCAAGTCGGACTGCCGCGGGCTGGGCCGCATGACCTCCATGCCAAAGCGCGCCAGGTCGTAGCGGCTTGCCGCGGTGGAGATCATCTCGATGGCGCAGCAGGCCAGGCCGAACATCATCGGCCACACGGAGAAGCGCCGCCCCATATTGAAGATTTTGTCGATAGTCGTGATGGCCACGTTGGCGCGCATCTCGGGCGGCACGTCGTAGCCCGGGCTGTTCAATTCAGGGGCTGAGTTCGTTTCGCTCATAGGGGGTTATTCTCCTCATACCATTCCTGGTAGATGGCCATTAAGATTTCATCATTGGCCAGCGCCGGGTCGTCACTAAAGTCAGGCAAGGATAGCGTCCAATTGAAAAGGGTTTCCAGGGAAACATTTTCGAGGTTTTCCTCAGGGTGTTGGGCTTTTAAGGCCAAGGCGATCTCATAGATCGCATCCCAGTGTAGCTTGTCTGACATACACAGCCCTCGTGCTATTTCTCACATAGTATAACCTAGAAAGACCACGAGTCAACGGGTATAATAAAGATAATCTCTATTTGCTTAATTCCAATCTTCTGCTTTGTTTTAATGAGAGAAAATCGCCCCATGATCAGCAGGGAGCCCTAGTTGCAAACCACTCGTCGGCGCATCATCGCCTACCTAGAGGCCAACCATTCAGCCACAGCGCACGAGATGAGCAGCTTGCTGCGCCAAACGGTGGCCAATGTACGCTACCACTTGGCGATCCTGGAAAGTGAGGGCCTTGTGGAGGTAGTCGGACAGAAGCCTTCAGCCAACCGCGGCCGCCCCTCCCTGCTGTACATGTCCACTCATCGCGCCCAGCCGCATAACCTGGCGGGTTTGGCGGCGGCGCTTTTTAAGGAGCTGATCGGCACAAGGGAATCAAAGCAGCGCGATCAGCGGCTGCGACGTTTGGCCGCCTTCCTGGCCGGCGAGGTCCGTCCGCAGGCAGCAACTTCACAGCGCCTTTTATCTGCGGTTCAGCGCTTGAACACGCTCAACTACTCGGCTCATTGGGAGGCACATGCTGACGGACCGCGGGTCATTCTGGGACAGTGTCCCTACGCGGCCATCATTGAAGATTACCCACAACTTTGCCAAATGGACGCGCAGCTAATA
>JANQED010000123.1 GCA_028278545.1 Anaerolineales bacterium | reverse complement strand
ATCGACGATCAATCAGCCTCTCGCTATCATTCTGAGATTCGAGTCAATGAAGCGGACAACACGCTCGTCATCTGTGATTTGGAAAGCACAAACGGCACCTTTGTCAATGGCAAGCAGATCTCAGATGCAGTGGCCCTTGAACATGAAGATCAGATTCGCATCGGCATTAATCTGATTACAGTCACCTCCCAAACCACTCGTCAGATTAATTTTCGCCCCCCTCGCGTCTCGCAAGACACCATCACCGATCAGGAATTGCTCATCGAGTCGATTGATCATTATGCCGTCCTCATCCATCAGCTCGAAAACCAACTTTCGCAAATTGCAGATTTAAACGTCTCTTTGCTGGAGACCGCCAATTTCATTTCTCGTTCGATAAATGCCGACGAATGTCAGGTCATCCTGAAAGATGATTTCGATAAGTTCGATCAAAAAGGTATTCCCTCGCTGCTGGCGCATGGGGCCATTGAAGACAAATCGGCCACCATCGTCTCTAACAAACTCTTATCGCCGGAGGACAGCCGCTCGATTATCCTCGTGCCTGTGCGCATCCACCGCGATGTCGAAGCGCTGATTTATGCCGCCAACAAGAATAACGGCAACACTCCCTTCGATAAACGCGACCTGCAGTTAGTGGTTGCCGTTGGACACCAGGTCGCGCTGACCATTCAGCGCAGGCGCTTTGAGGCGCAACTGCTTCACCACGCCAATCACGACCCGCTCACCCGCCTGC
The DNA here is from genome assembly GCA_028278545.1 of Anaerolineales bacterium. Taxonomy (GTDB): domain Bacteria; phylum Chloroflexota; class Anaerolineae; order Anaerolineales; family UBA11858; genus NIOZ-UU35. Next base: position 1,269 of record JANQED010000123.1, on the reverse strand, counting down.
CCAACCGCAATTTGCTGTTAGACCGGCTTCAGCACTCCCTCGCCAGGATAAGCCGCGATCCCCATTACCAGTTTGCCTTATTTTTCCTCGACATAAACGATTTTAAGACCATCAACGACAGCCTCGGCCATCCGGTCGGAGACAAGTTGCTCATCGCCATTTCCCAACGCTTGCAGAGTTTCTTTCGCGAAGTGGACACCATCGCCCGTTTCGGCGGGGACGAATTCGCCATCCTTTACGAGGATATCCAGAACACCGATGGCGTCGCGGCTATTGCAAATCGTCTCATCGAGAACCTCTCGACAGCCTTCGATCTGGATGAACGAGAGGTCTTTATCACCGCCAGCGTCGGCGTCACCCTCAGCACGATGGGCTATGAGAACGCCGAGGACATGCTGCGGGATGCAGATATCGCCATGTACCGCGCCAAAGAAAAAAATGAGGGCCGCTTTGAAGTCTATGACGCAGCCATGCACGAGCAACTGATTGAAAAAATGAGCATGCAGGCAGACCTCCGGCGGGCCATCGGACACAATGAGTTTCAGCTCTACTACCAGCCCATTGTTTCCTTGAAAGAAGGCCATGTTGTTGGCTTGGAGGCCCTCATCCGCTGGAACTCGCCTAAACGCGGCTTCATGAAGCCGGGCAATTTCTTGAACACCTCAGACACCACCGGTCTGCTGAGATCGATTGATGATTGGGTCCTCGAAACGGCCTGTCTCCAGGTTGTCGAATGGCAGAATCAGATTGAGTCCGCCCAGCCCATCTATGTCTCCGTAAACCTTTCCGATAAGCAGATCGCCCATCCCAAGTTAGTCGAAAAGATTGATCGTGTCCTGACCCGCTCGAATCTATCCCCAGATCACTTGTGGCTGGAGATCACTGAAAACACCATCATCGGTAATGAGGAAATCGCCATCCAGATGATGAAGAAGCTCCAGTCCTTGGGGGTTCATTTCAGCCTCGATGATTTTGGCACCGGCTACTCAACCTTTAGCTATCTCTACCGCTTGCCCGTGGACATCTTGAAGATCGACCGCTCGTTTATCACCGAGATCGATCTGAATGGCGATACCCGCAAAATTGTTCAGATGCTGATAAATCTTGCCAGTCATCTGGGACTGCAGGTGGTCGCCGAAGGAATTGAAAAGGAAGAGCAGATCGAGATCTTGCAGACCGCTGGCTGTGACTTTGCCCAGGGCTATTTCTTCGCCGAACCGATGAATGCTGACCAAGTAAAGGAGTTGCTCACCAAGAATCCGCGTTGGT
>JANQED010000107.1 GCA_028278545.1 Anaerolineales bacterium | reverse complement strand
GCCTGACTCGCTCTTGGCGCTGAAGTCCACGCTGATACATCATGGCATCCTCGCTAGAGCCCTCAGAGCTTGGGATCGTGTTTTTGTCCATCGTCATGTCCCCATATCTACCCATTGCTGCCAGTGGGGGGATGAGGTGTCTATGCCGTGACGCTTTTCCAAACCTTGCATCATATCTGCTCGATTCAACCTGCACGATAAGTCATGAAACGACTGCAGGCTCGCAAACGCCGACTTAGCGCCAACGACCACCCTTGGTAGCCAACGACCATGAAGCCGCGCCATGTCTTTCACGCCCTTGTGATAGGACATGGCCTCAGGTGTTTTCTCAACCATCAGCCAACCTATTACACAATGGCGACCCCTTCCGTCGCCATATGCGCACCTTCTTCCTTCGGCCCTAACACACTGCCCACCCTGCCCCACTATCTTGGATACCGCGTAGTCCATGGCTTCCTGTACGGTCCTAAACTCTTGCATTGATTAGTCCCTCCGGTGGGCGAAGCGGGTCACGGGCAACCATGTCCTCAGCTTCTCTGGCCCTCTTCAGACCAAAATAGGTTTCACGCTTCGACCCGGCCCGCTTCTTCGTGGGGTGGCCGTAGGCTTTCTCCCGGCGCTTGCGGCGTCTCGCTGTCTTCAGGGCTCGCCTGTGTGCTTTAGGGTGCATCAGTAAAGACCCTCGCTATAAAGTCGGTCGCCGTCCAAGCCCGTCGCACACGCCTCTGGGAATGTCAGCCGGTCAGTGTCCTTGGCGACCTGATACGCCTCTTCTCTGGTCATCCACTGTCCCCACTGGTCGACAAAGCCTTGGTCTTCGTAGTGCCGGCCCATAAATTTCGCCCCGTCAGTGCGTTGGGCAATCTGCCTGTGCATGTCGGGACTGTAATGGCGGATTCCCAATATCAGCTCACCATCAGCAGCACGGACAGCAGCACAAACCACCCTACGTATATTCCTGTCCATCAACTCCAGCTCACCAGCTGCCTACAGCCGGTCTCCGTCATCCGTTTAACCTCTGCCCTGTAGTGCTTGGCGATCTCCGATCTCAACGATTTCGTGACTTTCAGGATCTGATTCCGCTTCTCATTTAGAATCTCCAGATACCCATGTCCCAGGTAGGATTTAAGCCAGACCTCGAAATCAAGTGGGGACTCTGTAAATTCCCTATGGCATGTGTGACAGAGACACAGAGCATTCATGGCGTCCCACCTCACTGATTTGAATCGCCTGCCGTAGATATGAGCACAGTCAATTTGGGGTAAGTCTTTGGACTTCCCTCCAACCTTGCTGCAGTGCTCACACGTGTAGTCCTTCGCCAACCGAATGGCGTCAGAGAATGCCGCATCCTCTGCTGCGCGCTTAATGGCGGCCACGGTTCATCCGCCTGGCTCAACCTTTCGCCATCCATTAAGCGTGCATCGATATTCCGTACCGTCCGACATGGTTTTTCTATCCCCAGGGCCGTATATCTCCAACGACACTGGCTGTTTCGCAGTATTCGCAATCTTGCTCATTTTCTCCCTGGTGAACTGCATCTCATTCACGAGAACGTTCCGCTCATCCATGTCTACAACCTTGTCGCCGAACATCTTTCTGATCAGGCTGCCAGTCTCTTCATTCATCGGGTCTTCAAAGCTGATACTCATGTCAATTCTCCATTCATTGCTTAGCGGTCATGCTTTACCTGCCTCAAGTATCGCCCTGCCTATGGCTTCAACCACCACAGGCACTACAGCGTTTCCGAGCGCTTTAAGTTGAGCCATCTGCTCGGGAACATCATCAAAATACGGACGCATTCGGGCGTAATCATCCGCTGGTAGACACGCATCAACTGCTCTTGCAAGTTGCCGTCTGCGTGATTCTTCCGAATCAAGGAATGGGGATTTAGAAAAGATAGAGCCCTCCAGCACTGTGCCGTTGGGGTAAGCAACAACCCAGACGCGATCTCGGTGGGTGGCGGCACCAACTGCGGAAGCTGGTATACAATGCCACTCCGCATCGAGCCGGAGCGCGGCCAGGTCATTGATGAAGATTGAGAACCAAAGCCCGCCGTTTCCAGTAAGCAAGCCTGTGACATTTTCAAAGATGATCCACTTGGGTCGAATCTCCCCAGCGAGACGCATAATCTCGGTGTATAGCGATGACCGCTCCCCGCTGAAGCCAACTTGGTGCCCCGCTGTTGAGAGATCTTGGCACGGGAACCCCCCGCAAATAAGATCAACTGGTCCGACATCGCTAGCCCGTAATGTCCTCACATCCTCAAACACCGGCACGTCTGGCCAGTGCTTGTGCAATACCCGCCGGGGGTAGTCCTCGATTTCACAGAACGCCACGGTCTTGAAACCGCCCGTCCGCTCAAGTCCGAGACTGAACCCGCCGATACCGCTAAACAGGTCAAGTACACGCAACATACCCACACACCACCCATAGGGTTAGGATTAGCCAGATCATGTGACCTGCTCGTAGGTGGCCTCGAAAATGTCAGGCTTACAGGGATAAAGCTCGCCCTGCACACCCCTGATGATCCAGTCGCCAGGGCTAGCAGTCATTGTGCCCTCAAGCGTTTCTATGAGTATTGCGCCACCGCCGGCGCTTTTGACGTATGTGGACTGCTGTAACCATACAATCTCCTCATTAGAAAGAGCCCCGCCCTCAGCGGGCACCTGTATCGCCTCTATCTCCGCCGGCTTTTTCCTGAACTTCCGAATCATTGCTGTTCCCTCATGCGAACTGCACCACCCGCTCTGCCTGCTCTACCGCTGCCATCAGATCCTCACGGCTTGTCCCGGATAGATTTTTGAGAATCACGTCAATCGCTCGGCTAAACAATCCTGCAAATTCATCTTCATCCATGGACGCAAACGAAATGGACTTGGCTTCCAGCGTAAACGAGCCGTCCATGCTGAATACCGGGTAGTAACAGCCGGCCTGAATCGTCACTTGCTTGCGGTACTGATCGAAGCTCTTTTCTGGTACGCCATGGCCATACGCACCCTCGGTTGCCAGCTCGCCAGGCTCCCACAGGTCAAAACCGATTTTGAGCAGAGCAAAGAACTTGCGGTGAAACTGAGGATTGCGCCGCGACTTGATGTCGCCTTCCAGAAATGCGCCCGGCAGTAATCGACGCACCCGCTCCTCGCTGTCTGGGTCAGCAGGAATCAACACAGGTCCGGATTTGACTAGGCGTAGAGTGCTCATGACTCCCTCCCTGCTGCGTCTTTGTAGCGTGGGAAGGTTAGGACTGGCTCGGGCTCCCGGGCCTCTCGTTGCCAAGCCCTGTGAATCCTCCCGCCGGCCTTCAGTCCCAGATACTTGGCGCGGTAGTGCTCTGCTATGCGGCGGACCCAGTCGTAGCGTCTGGAGGTGCGCCACCATTGCATGAAATGAAAATTCGCATCTGCGGCCAGTGATTTCTCCTCGCGCAGCTCTTCCTCCAGCTCCTGTATCTTCGCCTGCGCCTGCTCAAGCTCAGCGGCCATTTCGTGTAGCGTCACGCTATCACTAGCGATAATCTTGTTCGCTTCCTCAAGCTCAATCGCCACGTCACCAGAGACCATGCCGAAATTTTCTGGCAGTTCGCTCTTAGGGGCGGGGGTGTAGCCGTGAGCCCAATCAATACCACTCCATGTGGGCTTTTCAGGGTTAAACTCAACTAACGTAATCGTCCCGTCATGGTCACTAATGGTGCGCTTGTGGGGCGGGGTGTCGGCTACGGGCTCTGGAGGTGTTGCAAAGTTGTATTCCTCCTCAACTACAAGCTTCTGTGCCCCCTCCTCCCTATCTAGTTTTACTAGGGTGGTTTGCCAGTTGGGGACTTCCGCGGGCATATCGACCATCAAGTAGCCCCACGGGCCCACTACCGAAATCCACATGACCTTGCCGGGTTTAGGCCTATTCTCAAACCAGTAAACCGAGCCCATACTGCCTGCCCCAATCCAATTGGCACGCGCCGGTATATCTTCGTCCGGTATCTCAACACTCTGCTCAGGTCCGTAGTGGAATTTCATGCCAGTTTCTCCAGCTCAACCTCTAGCTCGCGGACTCTTAATGTTGCCCCGTTCAGCTTGCACAGAAGCCCGTCTACCACGCGCTGTGCATGCTGCAGGTCTTCGCAGCGGCGCTCGCTGATGGTTTGGATGAGCGCGTCCAGCTCATCCAGTCGCTTCGCCAACACCCTGACATGCGCATGCGCCACCTCTGCGGGAGAATCAGGCGTGTAACCCGTAACCACCTCCGCAATCATTTCGCTGTATGTCTGCTCGCTCATGCCACCCTCCGCTTGTGCAGAATCGCTCTGCGCTCCCACAGATATTCAGTCAGGTATTTCACGTGGGCTTGAAACTCTGGGGGAACCTGCAGCAGCATGTGATTTCTTGCCTCTCGGCTGTCCAGGGACATGATTCGCTTGGCAACCAGGCGCGGGGCGAATGGCTTGAGGTGGGTTTTCATCGGCTCGCCCATGACCGATCAGTCAGATCCTGCTCTAATGACCGCTGCCGGGTGGATGTTCCACGTGGAACACTCCTTAACCAGTTGTTCACAAATCGCATAATCCCCCGCCTGCTCTTGCGTCTGGCCGCATTGCAAAGGCACCACGCGTCCATCTTGGCTATTTCTTGATCTAAATCAACATTCGGATAGGCCCGCCTGAGTACTGCCATGGTATCTGTCGGTATCTTAAAGTCTGTCCCATCGCTTAATATCATCTTGTCTCCCTATTTTAGGCAATAGTGGTCATTTAGAGGGCTGTTGGTCACCCTCCTGATCGATAAGCGTAGTCCATCAGTCATCCGGTCATCAGCAACCCCGTATCGTGGGGCAAGTCCGCCCTCCTGCTCTGCAGGTGACCATAACGCTGTTTGTCCCGCCCTCAGAGGTCGGTGACTGAATCTCGCTTTATTGCGCGGCAGCACGATGTAACTGCACTCCGTGACGGGCGCGACCGGCCGGGCAACCACAGTACGGGGGGGGGAATTTAAGGCGGGTAGCTTGCTTTTTTGCAAATAGCCTGTAGAATTCTTTCCTGTACTGTTTTGCGCGGCAGCTACACAGTACATTGCCCGATCCCCTTCTGGCAACCCCCTGGAACCCTCGGCTTACCACCGGGGGTTTCTTTTGTCTGAGTATTCATGTCTCCCGATAGCCGGTGACCAGAATCACCCGCCACTCCTTGTCCAGCACGTCCACCACCGCCGTATTCCCCGCGTTGCCGTTGTTGGCCACCCAGACAGGCGTGTGCCGGCTCATGGTGAACTCCCCGCCCTTGTAGCCGGTGTATTCCTTCCCGATTGCTTCTTTCAGCATGGCAATGAATTCGGATAGGGCTGGTGCGTCGCCTTCGCTCGAAAAGCTCAGCGCCAGCTCCGAGTAAATACCACGCCAGCTACCCAGTCCAGTCGGATGGAGGTGCTCGAAGTCAAACAACACGGCTGGTTCGGTTCCGTCGTGGAACCGGTAGCCCTTTGCCTGGATCGCCTCGCATTTGGAGATGATCTCTCCAAGGGAGAGTTGATCGCTCTTGGCGAATGACTCCGCCCGCTTTGCGGCCACTTCGGCATGCAGCATATTCACGAACACATCGCCCATTTTTACCCTCCCCTCTTAACCCGCCGCCTCTTCCGCCGGACTTTGACCGTTACACCGAATGCCTGTGGCTTTAATTCATAGTAAAGCGTTCTGGCATGATTATCAGGAATAGGCTGTCCATTTGGCCACTGGGAGATAGCCTGCGATGTAATGTCTAGCGCCTCTCCCAGTGCTGTTACAGTGGGATATAGTGCTAGTGCCTCTTCCTTATAGATGATTGGCTTCTTTCTCATGCTGCCATAGTAAGCCTGCTTTTGCACGAAGTCAATTATTTTTGTAAGTGGCTTGACATATAAGGTAAGCCGGTTTACTCTAGTAACATAGGCGTTACCCACCACGGGCACCCAGGAGCAGGGCATGAGCGGCAAGCGAGCAAGCACGAGATTGACCAAGAACGATATGGCTCGCGTGGTTGTGCAGGCGCTATTCGGACTTACCAAGTTGCCGGCGAGTGACAATTGTCACGTCAAGCACTTCGCGCGCCGCAAAACTGATGACTTGCGGGATCTGCACAAGAAAGCTCTCGCGGCAATTGAGAGTCACAGTTAACCCACCACCCACCAGAGGCAGCAGGTATGAATCCGGGTGTGTATCGGATTAACCACCAGCGAGAGTATACCCCGGAGGGATTCCGCCGTGCGCTCGATTGATATTTCAGCAGACAGGGCCCGAGAGCTTTACACAGACAGGCTGATTGACCAGCAGGTAGACGGTACAGGGAGCACCTACAGCCCGCCGTCACTGATTGCGAGGCTTGAGCGCGATTGCGAGCGATTCACGGATTACTTCGCTGACTGGCTTCGGGACATGCCGCCGAATGAGTTTCACGAAATCTGGCGCTGCTGGTCCGCTGGTGACCAACACGGCATGGGTAGATTTCTAGACGTGAAGTTTACCGAATATGTGAGTCGGTGTGATGGGGTTGAGTCGTGAAATCAGTCTACAAGTATGAGCTGGACGTCATAGACGAGCAGTGGATTGATATGCCAATCGACGCCGAGCCCCTGTGTGTGCAGGTGCAGAAAGGATGTCCGTGTATTTGGGTTCTGGTCAACACCAATGACGGATTTGAGAGGCGCCGCTTCGTCACCCACGGCACAGGGCACAGGGTGCTAGACACGGCCGGCGCTTACATAGGCACATATCAACTTGATGGCGGCGAGCTTGTGTTTCACGTGTTTGAGGGAGGGCTGGCGCCATGATTGAGGATTATATCAAGCGGTGTGATGGAGTGGAGTGATGGTTGTTAAAGACTGGATAACAGATGCGGGATTGAGAGCGGTGATCCTGTTTGTGCGCGACAGCCATCACTGCGGCTACGTCGCAGTGCCAGAGGGCCACGCATTGTACGGTATTGGGTATAGCGATAGGACGCCGGGGCTGAACATCGAAGAAGGTACCGAGGTGGGCAAGCGCAGCCCAATTTCAGTGTTTTGCGCGGCCTTTCAAGATGAGCCATTGCAGGGCGTCTCACCAGATGTCTATTTCGATGTTCACGGCAGCATCTCCTTTTCCGGTGGTGGCGATAAATACCCGGTTGAATCAACGGGGCTGTGGTGGTTCGGATTTGATTGCCATCACGCTGGCGATGCCTCGCTTGACCCAGCAATGCCGAGCTTTGATGGCGATGTATTCCGCGATGAAGCCTACGTGACAGGTGAGTGCGAGTTACTTGCCAAGCAACTAATCGAGGTCATTGGCGTGTTTGATGGAGTTGAGTCATGAAGATTACCAAGACCGTCTACCTGTGGGTTAATCAAATTTTTGTAAATCGTGACGGCACATTCGACGCGGATTACGTGCATGCCACTGACTGGAAGCCCGGCGATGACTCAATATTGCTTGATATGCAGGAAATCGAGTTTGGCTTTACGCCGCCAGCAGCAGGGGAAATCAATGCCATGGTGATAGCTGGGAAAGAGGCTGCAATGAATCGCTTTTGTCAGGAGTCTACCGCAAAAATGCAGGCCATGCAGGCAGAGATTCAAGAGCTGAAGGCCCTGTCCTGCGACTCACCGGCAGTGGCCCAATGATTTACGGCGAGCGGCGTGGAAGGACACGCGACGGTGAACACAGCGAGCGCTTAGGGCCAGTGGATACCCCGACTTCGAGAGCGGGTCTTGCAAGACTGGAGCAGGTTTCGAGTCCTGCCTCGCCATCTTATCAATCGGTGTGTGTG
>JANQED010000085.1 GCA_028278545.1 Anaerolineales bacterium | reverse complement strand
AAAGGCGCCCGCAGGCGGTCACCCAGGCGCGCCTCCCGACATGGGCGGCTTCTAATCCGGCCTGAGCGCCGTTGACAATAGATGAACTGGGGGCTCCATGCGCTGAATTCGGTGCATGGAGCCCTAGGTCTTTCGGGCCTTGCGGAGCTTGTGCAGTGGTTCCCATGCCAAGTCCATGCTTATGTTTGGATACGAAAAACATTGATACTATTTGGAGATTAGCGTAGACTTCGTTAGAATTTGAGGATCATTGGCCAAGGCTTGGGCATTGGCATGGCTGCTCGAAACTCAGTTTTGCCTCGAAGGAACTTGACCAGTGTGCGGGCTCTGGATCAAGCGACCATGATCGCCCTTTCGGCCTGAAGGAGGGCAATGGATGATCCGTCCTGATAGGAGCACCAGCTTGCGTATCGCCTCAACACCACAGTTCCCTGCAAATTCCCTTCGCAGTACATCGAAAATAGAAAACAGTGCACAAGGGTTGACATGCACATGTTCATGAAATAGGGTTGCGTGATTCGGCGAAAGGATTTGTCGTAAGGAGGTATTGAGCGGACTCGCGACCTGCGAAAACTCAGCCGCGCTTCGAAGTCCGGCAAGGCGGAATTCGTAACACATATCTGAAGGGAGCGGATTCGTGAAAAAGGACAAGAAAGAGTCGCAGCCAGCCGTGCCAATCGCTGCGTCGTCACACCGGCCATGGGGCATCTCTAATATTGTCGGTCTTGCCGGGTTTCTTTTGACGCTCGCTATCGTCATGGGAGGCCTAGTGGTATGGCTGACCGATATCAAGCTGGATGAACACAGCGCAAAGATGGATGCCCGCCTCCAGAAGATGCAACACGACCTCTCCAACCAAATCAGGGACTCATTTCAAGAATCTGACAGGCGGATCGCCATACTGCGAGATGTAGTCCAGTTGATCGTTTATAAAACAGAAGACAGGAACCCATTGTCCAAAAGCGATGCAAATTATATGAAAGATAAACTAAAACAAGTTAGGTTAAATATCGAGCCGCTATTAGATAAAACAAAACATCTGGAGAAGAGCGTCGCGCTGGACCATGACAAGCTGAGCAGAGTCCGAAAACCGATCACCCTGCGTGACGATGGCACTTATCTGATCAGATTCTACGAGTCAACGGCGCCCGATTTTAAGCCGAGCGACTTTGATGTGCATGGTGACACTTGCGAAACCAAATCCTTTGATCTGGGCATTCCTGGCTATTCCGCCAAGATCTGTCACAAACATCTCGTGAGCGATGGAGAGCCGCGGCTTGAGGTCGTCATAACCAGAGATTACGATCATAGGGAGAAGAAGCGGTTGCCTAAGCGGAGCTGACCCCAATGCTGTTCACTTAAGGAGAACCCGGGCGCTCGACAAATCTTCTGAAAATCCCGGACCGATCCCACTCGGCCAGCCTAATCCCGTACAATGCCGCCCGTGCGAAAGCTGCCCTGGGCCCTCCTGGTTTTTTGCCTGCTGGTTGTCTACCTGACTCTTTTTTTTCGGTTGGGGTCTCTGGCTTTTATGGGAGCGGACGAGGTGCGTTATGCGCGGGTG
>JANQED010000060.1 GCA_028278545.1 Anaerolineales bacterium | reverse complement strand
TTTTTGGTGAGCAACATTCTGCTTGACGCAGCTGAGGAGGGAGCAGAAGCAGAGGAGGAGCGCGCCCTCAAAGCGGTTGAACGTGAAATCGAGGAACTGTTGAGGGTGGTGAAAGGCTCCTCTGCAGATTGGATCGTGGTCAGCAATGAAGTAGGGGCGGGCGTCGTGCCGTCTTACCCGCTGGGGCGCTACTTTCGCGATGCTCTTGGGTGGACCAATCAACGCTTTGCTGAGCAAGCCGACGAGGTCTATTACCTGATCGCCGGGAAAGCCCTACCTCTGCACACACTCACTGTTGAGGGAGACGATTTGCAGGAGTGACCCATTCTTGAGGTACAAGATGAGAAATGGGGGAATTTCATAGCGTATTCATAGGATTTTCTTAGAATTATTAATGCTTACATTCTTGTTAATTCGACTATAATGTTCCTAAGGAGGTATTTACCGGTGGTTAGATAAGGACTGCTCACATCTAGGCCGGGAGTGGTGAAGCGGAGAGAAGGTAATTTGGGGATAAATCGAGCAGAGAGATGGGGGGCTGGTCCTGTGTGGGGTTGTGAACAGGCCGGTTGGCCTTTAATCTTCCAGCTAAATTCAAATGGGGAGAGCGCTTAAATCATGAAGCTTTTCAGGATTGGAAAGTGGATTTTGGCCGGCTTTGGCCTCAGTCTTGTGCTTGCTGCCTCGGTTCTGGCACTTCCCAGCGGCATCCGCGCGGGCCGCGCAGCGCCCCAGGCGCAGACCATACCCGGGTTCGTTGACATCGCCTCCAGCCTGGGCGTGGGTTATGACACCAGTGAATATGCTCCTAGTCCAGTCGATTTTGACCAGGATGGCTTACTGGACATCGTGTACACGAATCACTTTGATCCGATAAGCCTCTTTCGACAACAATCTCCCGGTGTTTTCACGGAAGTTGCAGGCTCGCTCGGCATTGCGGCTACGGGCGCCGACAATCATGCCGCCTCCTGGGGAGACTGCGACAGCGACGGTTTCCTGGATTTATATATTAGCAATGGTTCAACCAACGCGAACGTGCTCTACAGAAATCAGGGCAATAACACCTTTAGTGAGGTAGCTGCCCAGGCAGGGGTCGCGGACGACAGTCGCGGCCGCGGCTCTTCGTGGGTCGACTATGACAATGACGGCGATCTAGACTTATTCATCACAAATTCAAGAGATCGCACCGACATTGTTTATCGCAATGACGGGAATTGTTCCTTCACCGATGTCTCTGCGCAGGTAGGCGACATTACAACCAGAAACCATAAATTTGGTCTAAGCTGGGCAGATTATGACAATGACGGCGACATGGACGTTTACGCCATGGCTTCAGGCTCCATCGGCGGAAACCCCCTAGACGGCCAATCGAACCTGTATCGCAACAATGGGGACGGCACCTTCACTGATGCCACTGCCAGCACAGGCCTTCCCGTAGCTGGGAATTTCGGCGCGGCCTGGGGAGACTACGATAATGATGGCGACCAGGACCTGTTCGTTACGGTCGGTTATTCGCCGCGCTCAGCAACACTGCAAAATCAAGAGAACTTTTTATATCGGAATAACGGCAATGGCACTTTCACGGACGTTACCTCGACGGCTGGTTTGTCCCAAAATCTGAACAGCCAGCATGCCGCATTTGCAGACTTTGACAATGACGGTGATCTAGATCTGTATGTGACCAATGCAGGGGTGCTCTCCACCGGCAACCAACCCAATTTCCTCTATGAAAACCTGGGAAATGGTACCTTCACAGAAGTTGCAGCCTCGGTTGGTGCTACGGGGACGACCAGCGAGGGCATGAGCGGCGGTTTAGCGATCAGTGACGTGGATGCAGACGGGTATCCAGATATCTTCATCACCCATGGTCTGAGCGTATATGGCCAAGTTCCCGGCCCGCACGAAGTGCTGCAGAATCAAGGCAGCGGCAACCACTGGTTCCAGGTGAGCCTGGCGGGCCAGCAGAGCAATACGCTTGGCATTGGCGCGCGAGTCGAATTGCTGCCGAGTGGAGGGGGACTCCAAACACGGCAGATGAACGGCGGCATGCATAACTACGCTCAGGACGACCTGCTA
>JANQED010000036.1 GCA_028278545.1 Anaerolineales bacterium | reverse complement strand
GCTACCTTCACCGCGGCCAGCACAATCAAGATTCCGATCTTGGTATCCGCCTACAAAGAAATAGATGAGGCGCCCAGCGAGGCCGTTATGGATTTGATGAACGAAATGATCGTCCAATCCTATAACGACCCAGCCGATAATCTGATGGAAGTGATCATCGATCCGACGCAGGCGCCTTTGATCATCACGCAAGACTTGCACGACCTGGGACTGGAAAACACCTTCCTGGCTGGGCAGTTTTACCTGGGCGCTCCCTTGCTAGCACGGATCGAGACGCCCTCGAACCAACGCACGGATATCTTTACGGATCCCGATCCTTATAACCAGACCACAGCCAGCGATATGGGCATGCTGCTGGCAGATATCTACCAGTGCGCCCAAAACGGAGGGGGAGCGCTGGTGGCCGTGTTCGGCGAATTGATCACGCAAGGCGAATGTCTGGAAATCCTAGACCTGCTTTCGCAGAACCTGTTGGGTGTGCTGCTGGAAGGGGGCGCGCCCGAAGGGACGCGCATCGCTCACAAGCATGGTTGGGTGACCAATCCAAGCACCGGCGTGATCAACAGCATGGGAGATGCCGGGATCGTGTTCACCCCGGCAGGGGATTATGTGCTGGTGATCTTCCTCTACCAACCGGTGCAATTAATTTGGGATCCGATTTCAACCATGTTCTCAGATCTGGCCGAAGCGGTTTACAACTACTACACCCTGGAAGATCGTTAAGCTTTCATCTGCTCGTTCACTTTCCCTTACCTACATAGATAGCCAAGTTCTTTGTCGCACAGGGCGGTCACTCGTACAGTTGTCCCTTTTATGGGGGTACATTTGACCCTGCTTTGGTCAATGTCCAGACAAGATAATGAGAGCGTTGCGCCCAGACGCGTGCCTGCCAGCCCTTAGGAGAGCTGTATGGCAAAGAAAGACCAAGCTGAGAGCATTGACAAGGAGAAGGTCGAGTTCGGTTTCCGATACCTGTTTGTGATGCGCGAGCTCCAACTCAAATCCGGCAAGCAAACACTGGATGCAGTGTCCGATGCGGCTGCGCGCATGTTGCTTATCCATTGGGGGCTTTCGCCCGGCGAGATCGACGAAGCGAACAAGCTGTTCTGGGAACGCTTCAATAGCAATAAGCTAGGCGAATTACAAGACGCCTTCAACAAGCTAAAAGAGGGAGTAGCCAAGGATAAGGAAAAGGTTCGCAAATTGATCGTGGATGTTGCCACTGTGGCCGCAATGGACATGAACTTATCCAACGAAGAGGCGGGCTTCCTGGGCACAATCCAGAATTCATTCGATTTGCGCCAATCGGAAGTTTCCGATCTGGTCGATAGCGGATACAAGCACGCGGTCGGCCTAAATTTCTTTGGCCAGGAATACCTGAAGGCGCAGCAGAAGTAAGCTAAAGGGAACAGGGGGAGGCACCCGGCTTTGAATGCCGGGATTGGGCAGCCACTGGAGTTCCAGCACCAGCTGCGGCAAGAGATATAGGTCCCTTGTGCGAGATCGGTCAATCTTGCTATACTGCCCTAGCTTCAGGATTCC
>JANQED010000007.1 GCA_028278545.1 Anaerolineales bacterium | reverse complement strand
ACGTCTATGGGTGGGCTAAACTGGGGGTCAGGAACCAGGTTGTTTTCAATATCGGAAAACTCGATGTTCACGACCCGTGAGCGGTCCCAGTCTGCCTCTGCCAAGACATCCGGGAAGATATTCGGTTCCCGGGGGGTCAACGTGAAAATCCCCACTTGCTCCAAGGCTTCTGCCGGCACGTAAACGACAATGTCCCCTGAGGGCACTGCAAAGATACTGTCCTTATAAGGGGCTGCGATAGCGGTGGATTGCTGCAGAATGGGCGTGTCGCTGCTCAGGCTGCTAGCTGGCCTGGTCAAACTCTGACGCAGCACCAGGGCAAGCAGAAACAGCCCCAAGACGACGATTAGTCCTAAAGTCCAGAAAGATCTGCGCGGGTTGGCGAACAGAGAAAAAGACATAGGTCATTCTGGTGAATATTTCTTCTTGTGGCTGCTATGCTAAGGCTAAAAACAGAAACTGGCGCTCAAATGTAATGCAGACGTGTACGCTCAGCGAACTATTCGACGACCAGTACACTTCATTTGCGCCCGCGTAGGGCCAGAACCCTTCATAAAGCCTGTTTATGTAGGGTAAAAGCTAGATTCATGATACCCCCTAAGATATGAAAAATCAACGCAAAGGATTTGATTCATAAGATTTCTTAGAATTTTCATGGAAATTAGTATTTCGGAGGCCAAATCCCCCCACTTCGATAAAAAGGAAACAGCTTAATTCTGGGGTTTATCTGCAGGTCGAGGTCTGGTTTAAGAGGCTTTTCAGCCTGTCCTTTGGGGAACTAATCGCCGTAAAAAATGCCCCGACAGCTTGTGAGTTGCCCGTCTACGTCCACCACCAGACGATGCATATGATTGATTTCCTCCTCGTTCGCGAGCAGGCCAAGGGTGGACAGGAGATCACGTTGAGCCTGCCATTCAGCTTGGGCCAGGAAGCGCGAAAGGTGAAAGCCCTGCCAGGGGTGATCGTACTTATATTCATCTTCAAATGCGGCATGGCACGCCAGGATTCCTCCGGCCTGCTCGAAGACCTCGCTTTGCTCGTGGTACGCGTTGCGGAATTCGTCCCCCAGGGCGGGAACGACGTCCGTTGATAGGGAGGCGAGATAGGGGATGTCGAGGTCTTTCCCGGCGCGCGCCCGGCTGATGTTCTGGCGGGCAATAAAGGCGTCCACGTTGAGCAGGCCGAGGGTGGCGCCAAAGGCCAGCGCAGCGCCCAGGGCCGCCAGGGCAAAGGCGCGCTGCTTGCCGAATAGCTCCAAGATCACCACGGCCGCCATCAAAACGCCCAGCCAGATCATGAAGACGTGGCCGTAGGTGCGAGAACGGGTGAAACCGTAGGCCTGTTCGTAGAGCAGCAGGCGTTGAAATGCCGAGATCAGCATAATACCTACCAACACCACCTGGGCGATGCTCAAAGCAGAGAAGACGCGCTGTTGGGTTTTCAGTGTTCGGCGTGTGAGGCTGCTGAGGCCCAAAAAGAGCAGCAGGCTGAAAAACGCCGCGACAAGCAATTCAGTGAAACCGCGCAAGGCGTAGTCTGCGTAAGTGAAGCCGGCAGCATGGATATTGGCTCCGCCGCCGAAGAAATAGCGGAATTGCACAGCTACGAAGGCGAGAAAAAGCAAATCGACACTGCCGAGGATGAGAGCAGCCTCGGTGAAGCCGAGCCAGCGGGGCAGCCAGGCTTTTTCTTCGCCGATGAGTTGGCCTTCGCGACTCTTGAGCAGCGCGTACAGGTAAACCCCGGCCAGGAAGTAGGCGCCAATCAGGATATAGATAAAACGAAAGATATACTCGGCGAGGTTTTCGATCCGG
>JANQED010000192.1 GCA_028278545.1 Anaerolineales bacterium | reverse complement strand
GCCTGTTTCAGCGCCATCGCCCCACTGGCGGCCTCTAAGAGAAGCGTCGCCGACGTGGTGAAACCCATATTGTGGCTCTCGCTCGGCATGGTGGTCGTCGCGGGGGCTTATGGCGCGTTTGGCGCCTGGTTCGGCACCGATCTCCCACAACTGTCTTCAGCAAGAGTCGGACCGAACGGCTTCCCAGTCCGCCTGATTCAATCTTCGGTCGTCTTCAGCATCATTGGCTTGGTGTACATCCTTTGGGGACTGGTGTCCCTGAATGTGGTGCGCAACCCCTTCGCAAACTTTAGCGCGCGCTACCCCATGGCTCGCCTGATCCTCATGGGCGCCCTGATTGGCGGCTTTCTGATCGGACGCCCCTTCCCGCTATTCAGAAAAATGTTTGAATATGCGGCCTCCACCCATAACCTGCCTTACGGCGCCTCTGTCTTCATCCTCCAGGCCTTGGGCAACGTGGTGATTATGGTCGCTCTCTTCCTGCTTATTACCCGAGGTACAGGTGGGCGCTTCGAGCGCTGGTTAACAGCCGTGCCAGGTCGTCTTGAGACCGTAACCGCGGTTGCCTTGATCATAGCCGGGGTTTTTTTCTTCACTTACTGGGGTCTGCGCCTGCCCGCCAGATTTGGCATTGGCTGGTGGCCATCCATGCCCTGGAGTTAATGCTCCCGAGTATATTCCTGCTCTAATGAGAGAGTAAAAAGCGCGCTGGGTAACCCCCGGCGCGCTTTCACTGTCCGAAGCCTTGGTATTAGAAAGCTTAGCCTAAGCCAGGAGGGCTCAACAGCTACAGAACGAGATGGCCGTTTTTTCGATCTTTTTTCTACCAGAGTGAACCCAATGGTTACTATGTCCATTAGAGTGCCGTATTAGTCGATAATGCATATAATCGTAGCCGGAGACAAATCATAAAACATTCGGAGGTTTATCACTATGTCAAATTGGACAAAGGAAAATATCCCGAATCTCGATGGAAAAGTCATAATAGTTACCGGGGCGAATAGCGGAATAGGTTATGAATCCTGCCTAGCGCTTGCTGAGAAAGGTGCTACGGTCATCATGGCATGTCGCAACCTTGAACGAGGACAGCAATCTTTGGATGCAATCAAGCACGCGACCCCATCTGCCAAGCTG
>JANQED010000185.1 GCA_028278545.1 Anaerolineales bacterium | reverse complement strand
CAATACGCCCACCTAATTCCTCCGCACGCTCTTGCATGGAATGCATCCCGATGCCGCTTGGGAGTTCTTCTGGCAAGCCTTTGCCGTCATCTCGAATTTCTAGCCGAAGGCAACTCCGTCCGCGCTGCTTCGCCAAGTTTAGTCGCACACGGCAGCTTGTTGCCCCAGCATGGCGGACGACATTGGTAACCGCTTCCTGCGCAATGCGATAGACAGCCACCTCCATTGCAGCAGGCAAGGGCGGCAGAGTCCCTTCCATCTGAACGTGAATCTCCAAATCTTCTTGCTGATAAGACCTGACCATCTCCCTAAGTGCACCCTCTAAACCCAGTTCATCTAAGGTTGGCGGGCGCAGATTGTAGACCAGTTGACGGATCTCGCGGATAGCGGATTGAGATTGCTCCTTCAAGTTCTGCAGAAACCTGATCGCGCCTGCAGGGTCTTTCTCTATCCGTTTTTCAAGCGCGTCCAGTGCCAGAGTCTGGCTGGCTAACTGGGGGCCCAGCCCATCGTGCAAATCGCGGCGCAGACGACGGCGCTCCTCTTCTCGCGCATTCACCAGCCTTTGCCGCGAGTGTTGCAAGTCGGCCGTAAGCTTTGCGGCTTGTGCAGTAGCGCCTGCTTGCCGGGCAATCGTCTCCAGCAAGTTCTTGTCTTTCTCGGTGAATGAATCCTCGCCAGGCCGGTGAGCCACGGCGAGGTTACCGATCCGCTCCTTTTGATGAATAATTGGGAATCGCACAACCCCTTCAGCAGGGGAACCGTAGGATGCAATCACCTCAGGGAGATCACCCACACCAAACTCGATAGCCGAATACGGTATGTTGAGCGCTGGCGCAATCGTACTAACAATGCCGCTAAGAGCAGATTCTGGGGAGATCGAGTATTCCAACTGTTTGCCAAGATTTGCAAACACTGTGACCGGGTCTGACCGGTCACCATACATCAAACGGTCCACCCATTTTTGCATACTCTGTCGCATCGGGTGAAATAGTACCGCCACTAAGCCGGTAGCAAACAAGGAGAACACAAGGTTACCCTGCGA
>JANQED010000183.1 GCA_028278545.1 Anaerolineales bacterium | reverse complement strand
GCAATCGCGCCGCCCATGGAATGCCCGACGAACACCGCCTTGGCTATGTTGATCGCTTGCAGCCATTTTGCGATGTCTTTCGCATAGCCATCAATCGTTTGTCGGCCTAGCCCCTGCGATTTTCCGTGGCCCGGCAAGTCAGGTGCAAACACGCGGTGGCCTGTCAGCCGCCGTAGATTATGGGGCCAATGCAAATGGTCTCCACCTGCCCCGTGAATTAGTACGACAGGTGGCCGTTTAGGGCTTCCCCCTCGGGATGCGAAGTAATAAATGTCTCCTGCAGTGGGCATTGGGGCGCTGAGGGGATGACCTGGTCTAATCTATCTGAGAGTTTTTAACCAGGTTGAAATAGAGCCAGCCAAAGAGGCTTCCGGCAAGAATGAACCAGGGTGTAGTGTTCAAAACGCTGCGCATTTGCATCGGTGCGAAGTCGGGAAACCCGTGAGCGTGCAGGCCGCTTTTGAACACCATCAGGAAAATGGCCAGCGGAGAGACTGCCAGCCCTGCCAGTGCACCGACAATTATATGGCGTGACAAACCGGCCGTCCGGGTCACCAGCAAGCGCAGTCCAATCCAGGCACAGGAAGCTGCGCTAAGCGCTACGACGAATGATAAACCGACATCTTCTATGGGAAGCCAGACGAGGAATAAAGCAGCGATCAATAAACTCACCGTGCGCAGCCAGAGCGGCGCGCGCGCGGATGCTGTCAACTCACTGCCCATGACGCAACCTTTCGGCGGCCTCTTCGCTCAGGGGCAGCCAGGCACTCACCCGTGTGCCCTTCCCCGGCTCTGAGTCAATTTTTAGGATCCCATTGATCAATTCCGCCCGTTCGCGCATGTTTAGCAGTCCAAGACTGTCGCCTTCGCTATAGGTCGAACGAATGTCATCCACGTCGAATCCAATTCCGTCATCCTCGACCTCGAGCAGCACCAGCTCTTCGCCCGCAGACCGAAGCCGCACCCAAATGTGTTCAGCTTCAGCGTGTTTGCGCGCGTTGTTGACGGCTTCTTCAGCTACGTAAAAGATGATGCCCTGCTTGTTTATCTCTAGGAACTCAGTTATTTCTGGGTCAGCCTCGATGATGACCTCCTGTCCGTAGGTTTCCCCCATTTTTTGCGCCATAGACTCGAGAGCGGGAATTAGACCAGAAGATTCCAGCACAAGCGGGCGCAGCGTAAAGAGCATGTGGCGGATTTCTTTGGTCGTACGCCGGGCGAGGTCTTCGATCTTATAGAGCTCATCG
>JANQED010000168.1 GCA_028278545.1 Anaerolineales bacterium | reverse complement strand
TGTCTATGCTTACAATCGACGGCAACTCACTAAGATCCAATTTCCTAACTACACCTACCATCTCATGGATTTCTCAACACCATAAATTCGACCACTCCCAGCATTTTTTAACGGTTCTCATATCGAGAATTATCAATCTCATAAGCAATTCTTACGCGATGGATGATAAAATAAAGGAAATCAGCTTGAAGAGAGGCTGATAAACTAAACGAATTGTAAACCGTTGGGTTTGCTCACAGCACAAGTTTTTCGGTTTAAGGTACCTTCTACCGGACTGACACTCATAACCCGAAGGTCCCAGGATCGGGTCCTATTCCGTCCAATTAAATCGCTTGATATGCCTATCGTGCGTTTTTTGCTTCTCTTCGCTTTGAGCAAAGGGGGAAGTTTAAAGTTTCAGCTCAAGAAATTCAAGGATGAAATCGGTTCTTTTGATTGAAAAACTAGCAAAAATGGTTCGAGTCCAAAAATTAGTTGTGCAAGATACCAAGAATTAGTCTCAAAATATTTGTTGGCTGTTGTTGGTATAAATTCTGGGTCAAAACTGAACCCCCTGCCCTTTGGGACGCTCTTCAATTCTACCTTTGGAGGGACAACGAACAGCAGAAATTCAGGTATGTTCGAAAAAAAACATGCTTAGCAATCACCTAACCACCCACCTGCTATACATGATGACAGGCAACAAAATGCCCGGGGTTTATCTCTTGCATCGCTGGGCGTTCTTCGGCGCATATTTCAGTAGCAATAGAACAGCGAGTGCGAAAACGACAACCAGAGGGCGGGTTGATTGGTGACCCAACATCACCTTGAAGGATGATACGCTGACGGTTCTCTTCAGCCACAGGATCGGGGATCGGAACTGCAGAGAGCAACGCTTGAGTATAGGGGTGAAGGGGGTTGTTGTATAACTCGTTGCGTTCAGTCAGTTCAACAATCACACCCAAATACATGACCGCAACTCGGTCACTAATATGCCGCACCATTGAGAGATCATGGGCAATGAAGAGATAAGTCAAGCCGAATTGCGCTTGCAAATCTTCCAAAAGATTGACAACTTGTGCCTGTATGGAAACATCCAGTGCCGAAATAGGTTCATCACACACGATGAGGTCTGGGTCAAGAGATAGAGCGCGGGCTACACCTATGCGTTGGCGCTGTCCACCTGAAAACTCGTGCGGATAGCGACCAGCAAATGCCGGATTGAGGCCAACCATCTCAAGAAGATTCTCCACCCGCTCTCGCAGCTTCTTACCACTTGCAACGTTGTATATTACCAATGGCTCTCCAACGATCTCCCCCACAGTCATTCTAGGGTTAAGACTGGCATATGGGTCCTGAAAAATCATCTGCATCTTGCAGCGCATGCGCCGCAAATCATTGTCCTTTAGTTTAACCAGATTGATATCATTGAAATACACTGCCCCGGCGGACGGACGGTAAAGTTGCAACAAGGTATAGCCGGTTGTTGATTTGCCACAGCCAGATTCCCCGACGAGTCCGAGTGTTTCTCCGCGATAGATATTGAAGGTCACATCATCGACAGCATGCACCGTCCCAACATTTCGTTGGAAAATAATGCCGCGACGAACAGGGAAATACTTTTTAAGGTTTTTTACTTTGATGAGAATTTCTTGATTATTAGAGTTCTCCGATTTCACTGCCGCTCCTTCCTGGCTTTGACATCAACCCAACAAGCCGTGTAATGATCGTCGCCTACGAGAGTCAGCACAGGATTTTCGTGCAAACAACGGTCAACATAGAAAGGGCAACGCGGCACAAAAGGACAGGCTCGTGGCATCTTATACATTACTGGAGGTAAACCGGGAATTGAAGCCAAGCGTTGGTGTTCGGTATCATCAACACGAGGCAGGCTTTTAAGCAACCCAATTGTGTATGGATGACTCGGGTTATTATAGAGTGACTTGATTGCAGCTGTTTCAATAATAAAACCGGCATACATGACTGCTACCTTCTCCGCCAATCCGGCAACCACACCTAAATCGTGTGTGATCCATATGATTGTCATACCGAAGTCATCACGTAGACGCTTGACTAGTTCAACAATCTGCGCCTGAATTGTCACATCCAATGCAGTAGTCGGCTCATCGGCGATCAGAAGGTGTGGGTCACAGCTCAATGCCATAGCAATCATCGCTCGCTGGCGCATTCCGCCGGAGAATTGGTGGGGAAAATCTTTCAAGCGATCTTTAGCACTCGGTAAGCCAACAAGTTGTAGTAATTCTGCATTCCGCTTGTAGGCCTCTTTTCGGCTCATCCCTTTATGAATCTCAAGCGGCTCAGCTAACTGCCGACCAATTGTCAGGACTGGATTGAACGATGTCATCGGGTCCTGGAAAATCATGCTGATCTGAGAACCGCGTACATGACGGATTTCTGCATCGGACATTTTCAACAGATCTTGGCCTTTAAACAGCACCTCTCCGCTGACTACTTTCCCGGGAGGCGAAGGGATCAATTTGAGCATCGACATCATGGTGACACTCTTTCCACAGCCGCTTTCTCCCACTATACCGAGTGTTTCTCCTTCTTTTACCTTGAAAGACACGCCATTCACTGCGTGAACTAGGCCATCTCCGGTGTGGAACTGTGTTTTTAGATCCTGTACTTCTAATAGGTCGGTCATTAGATTTCTTTAGTTATTCACTCTCAATCTGGAAGCGCATTCGGTCGCCACGATAGTAGGCTTCAAAGTACTCGACGGGCAGTCCGTCCGACGATTGAACTAGACCACACATCAGGAATAACGGCGCACCGGGTTTGATATCTAACAATGCAGCCATAGCATGATCTGCCAGGGTACTCTCAAGCATGGCTTCTGTTTTTGCAAGTTTGACCCCATAATGATCTTCAATTATCTGGTAAAGGATCTGCCCTTCTAGTTTGTTTTCGATACCTGGCAGCAGATCGTAGTTTAAATAGCTGGTTTGAATACTGAAGGGAATATTATCAACCAAACGTAATCGTCGGGTTCGTAATACCTGAGCGTCTATGGGAAGCCCCATGTTCTTACAGGTACGTTGTGTGCCGGTCATAAACTCTGTTTCAAGTATTTGTGTCCCTGGAGTATGCCCCATTGATTCAAAAGCTTCTGAGAAACTGGTTACCATCAACAGGCGCTGCTTCCATTTAGGGAAGCCAACATAAAGTCCCTTGCCGGGACGCCGAAGAACCACTCCAAGCTGGATTAATTCATCTACAGCGCGGCGAACCGTCAGTCGACTAACCGAGAAAATCTCGCCCAATTCACGCTCCGAAGGTAGCTTGGCTTCGGATGGCAAATCATTTACCTCAATATATTCCAAAATCCTATCTTTGATCTGATTGTATAAAGGTTCCGAACTTGAAGGATGTAATTTCAGAATTGACTTATCCAGGTTTTTTTCTGCCATAATGTCCCTCCTTCACACTCTTGTAAGGGCTTGTGCTGACACAAGATCAAAGATTTCTTCTGCATCTTGAAAGGCGTGTGGTACGTGAATTGCGCGGTTATCCAATATGGCCTGCGCCAAACGACGGTAAAGACTGGCAATTTGTGATTCCGGAAATGCCTCCATCACCGTTTGACGACGGGCTTCTGCTGCCAAGATCAACGACGACCTTGGGATATGCTCAATAACTGGAACACCAACTTTTTCCGCAAAGGATACCACAATCTCATTTCCTCCCGATTCATTGCGTTGGTTGTTGATCAATCCTCCCAGACCAACATCTACACCCTCGTGGTTAAGTTTTTCAACTGCCCGCAGGATGTTATTGGTGACTACAAGCGAAAGAGGTTCCTCATTGATTACAACATATATCTCTCTACAATAACCGGCTCGAATTGGTTGGGCAAAACCTCCACATACAACATCGCCCAATACATCAAAAACTGAAAAATCGATCTGAAATTTATCAATAACTTCTCGTTTCTCAATGAACTCTAACGACAAGAGTACCCCCTGCCCTGCGCATCCTACTCCTGGTGGTGGCCCACCTGATTCAGCACAAATTACGTTGTTGAAGCCTTCAAAGAACATACTCTCCAGAGGTATATCCTCCGTGTTACTGTGTTGATGCTGTCGTGTGAGTTGCTCCAGGATAGTTGGAGGAAGACAGTGTACTAATTGGGCAACCGAATCTCGTTTCGGATCACACCCTACTTGTAGCACTCTCCGTCCCATTTTAGCCAAAGCAGCGCTCAGGTTGGATGAAGTGGTTGATTTGCCTATGCCAGCTTTACCATAAATAGCAATTCGTCGGAGCGGTGGAATTGTAGAAAGTCGATTTGACTGTGAAATAGCTGGGCTAAGCAAAGGTTTACTAGCAGAAAGAACCTTGTCTTCGGATTGGTGTGTATAGATCAGGTCTGTAATAATGTCCAAGCTTTCTAATGGAGGTATTGGGGTTGGCCGAACTCCATGCGGGTCATGCAAATTCTCGGCAAGATCGCGAAAGTCCTGTGCTAATGTGCTCTCAGGGTAAAGCGCCACCACTGTACTTTTACATGCTTCGGCTGCGGGTACCAGGTCTGAACGAGGTATATAGGCGATCACAGGCAAACCCAACAGGGCTGCAAATTCTTCAACGATTGTGGTTTCAGCGGGAATATTACGTCCGCTGAGTATCAGGCCGCCAATTTGCAGCGCCTCGGATTGTCCTTTATTGACTGTAAGCGCAGCGTTGCAAATATTGTTTGCTGCATAGAGGGACATCATCTCAGCGGTGGTAACAATATAAACTGTCGACGCGAAGTCGTTATGCATTGGCAGTGAGAATCCTCCGCATACAACATCAGCAATGGCATCGTAGATGGCATAGGTGATCTTATTTTCTTCTAGGATGCGAAATTTCTTGACGAGCTGCAAAGTGTGGTATACGCCCCGGCCGGCACAGCCAGAAGCAGGGGGCGGCCCTCCCGCTTCTAGACAGGCGATGCCTTGATAACCAATATGGACACATGCTTGCACAGCGATTTTGCTACTTCCACGTGCCTGGATGTTGTCCAAGACGACAGGTTTGGCCGGCTTTCCCCCCAAGAGTAAGGCGGTCGTATCAGATTTTGGTGAGCATCCTACCAGCATGGGCCGCTCGCCTGCCTCAGCCAGGCAAATAGCCAGATTTGTTGTGATCGTCGTTTTGCCGACCCCACCTTTCCCATAAATAGCTATCTGAGTAATTTCAGCCACTACTAGGCTCCCTGACAGGTGCTTTTGCCCATCCACAGTGTTTTTCACTATTTGATGGGACAAGAAATTCCGCTGAGCGGTCGTTATTTAGAAAACCTATGGCGTCAGCACGACACTGCTGGCAGTGTCGCATCAATGGCATGATAGACGCGCATTCACTGCGCGCCTCTGCAAGTTGGGTTTTCGTTACCGGTGGCATCGCATCAAAAAGAGAGCCCGGAGATCGCACCAGTGGCATGATATTCAGAAGCGTCGCTCCCAAATCACGTGCAGTTTGTGCAATATCGGGCATTTGTTTGTCGTTGAACCCAGGCAACAGGACGCTGTTGACCTTCACCAATACACCACGATCAGCTAGTTGCTGCAAGCCTGTTTGCTGTCGAGATAGTAGCGTTTCAGCTGCTCTTATACCTGTGAGCTTTTCTCCGTTCCATCTCACCCAGGAGTAGATTCGCGACGCAGTGAGTGGGTCGATAGTATTAACTGTGATGGTCACATATTCCACATTAAGATTCACCAGGTCGTGGACAAATTCTGGAAGTGTCAAGCCATTTGTGGAGAGGCATAGTTTCAATTGCGGAAAGGCTTGCTGTACAAGCTCAAGTGTATGCAGAGTTTCTTCTGGGTTGGCTAGCGGATCACCTGGCCCAGCTATGCCAACTACAGATGTCAGCGGGATTTTTTCCAGCACTTGTCCTACTAGGTCAACAGCCTCCTGCGGTGTTAATAAGCGGCTTGTTACACCTGGGCGCGATTCGTTAACACAATCATAACGCCGGTTGCAGTAGCCACACTGGATATTGCATCTCGCGGCTACAGGCAGGTGAATGCGCGCATGCTTCTTGAAACCACTGGCGCTGTAGCATGGATGTTGGTCAATTCGCGCTTGTTTTTCAGGTTCGAATCTAGGCTTATTTGAAGTGTTTTTGGGTTGTAACACTATTTTGCCTTTCGAGGTTCTTCAATAATTCCAGCATGTTGTATGCGCCTTTGATACCCATAAAGCTTTTTTGCTCATCAACAACGTGCCAGACCGGCTGCCAGAAAGGCTGCCAGATCCAGTCAGCATGGTGCAAATACGAAGAACCAAAAACCAGATCAGTTTTAAAAGATTGAAATAAGTGGACTAACTCAACATTGCCAGTATCCGTGAAAGTTGTTGCTACCGTGCCGTGCTGCTGTTGATATTGCATCGCAGCATGATCGCTTGAGAGACATACGGAAAATCCAAATTCCTCATCGAGGAATCGTGCCAGTCCCACCCCCCACCACGATTCGGCCTCAATACCAACCCGAAGATTTTCCAGTGCACTGCAACATTGTTGAATATCCTCTTGGAGAGAATCGATCTGTTGGTGAAACTCCTGGGTGAGCGGTTGATTTATTTCTCGGCTGATATATTCTGCCCAGGCAAGCGTTCCCTGAGCGCCAAACGGCGCCGGACAGGGGTGATCGCTATCTAACCACAGGCGTCCAGCGTGGATGGTTCGATAATTTCGCTGGGATGATGGCATTGTGATGTTGTGGAAAAGTATGCGGTCAAAACTACAGCCGATTGCGAGTTGCAGTGTATCTTGTAAAACAGCGACATCTTCGCCACAGCCAAAATCAGCTGCTGAAAGACCGGTGAGTTCTAGGTTATTTGCTTTTTCAGCGTCAATTCCCATGCCAGCTTCCAGGTCACGAAATGCATCATAAAAAGCCCGGTAGCCACCAATTTCATCTCCTACGATTCCACTGCCATCCAACACGAATACCGGGCAGCCAGTCTGTCTGCTGAGCGGTTCTGTAATTGTGTTATGTATCTCGCCAGTTAGGCTAGTAGCACAGCTTAATATGACCAAAATCAGATCAGGCTGGTAGGTTTCGCCTGCCTGTAAAATGGCGCTTCGCAATCGGTCTTCAGCGCCCATAATCATGTTCATTTCATTGAGCGCAGTAGTTGCGACTAATGGCTCGCGCCCAGCAAAGAGAGGTATGATGCGATGCCCTGAAGCGCAGCCCATTGGTCCATGCACAATTGGTACGACTTGCTCTATTGCGGCAGCAGCTTTGAGAATGCCGGCCATTTGACAACCTAGCAAAGGTTCGATGCGTGTTAATGAGTCCATCTACTCATCCTCAATACTCTGAAATACATTGGCTACGAAATCGAACCCGCTTAAAGCTTTCAATATTTTTTCTGCGACAGTCACCACACCCTCATAGCATTGATGGCTTTTGGTGTAAACGGTTATTGGAATGAATGGGATACCGTGTCTCTTGCAAGCGTGCTGTTCCTGATAACCACCCAACCAAAAATCAACCTTCTCATTCTCGGCAATCTCTTCCAACTCATAAAGGCTGGGTGCAACCAGCATGGTTTTGGGTACGTTTGGTAGCTTATCTATGATGGGTGGAAAAGTACGCTTGGATGATGGATGCGGCCAAAAAAGCGCAGCAGCAACCACATCAACGCCTAAATCAGCCATGATGCTTAGCAAGCCAGGCAATCTGCCTGGACCACCGCTGACAAATCCTCTCACTCCTTTTAGCTGAGCACGTAGTGGACCCAGTTCTTGCTCATAGCGTTCACGCAAATGCAGGGCTTTTTCCACTAGCTCGTCTTGACAGCCGAGGGCGCTGTCCAATTCTGATATCCATGTAGTGGTGCCTTCGAGACCGTACGGTGGAGTATAGCCCGCTAACGGCAAATCATATTCTTTCTCCAGCATTTCGAGCGTTTCGCCAATGTAGGATGGGCACCAGAGCAGGTTGGCGCGGGATGCCAGGCTGTCATGAACGGCAGATAGGCTGCTGCCACCTGGGATAACATGGTTAACGCGAATATCAAGCTTTTCGAGTAGTGCCAGGCAGGCACCAATATCATGCTTTCTTTCACGCGACGGCCATTTCCAGCCAACCATATTGATGCCAGCGTTCTTTTCTGGGAGTGGCTTTTTCAGTGCATGGCGATAGAGCAGCCCTAGCGCGCGGTCGTACCCGGCCCACTGGTTGCGACCTGCCAAAGGGCTGATCTCAAGAATCTCGGTCGGGATTTGGGTGGCTTCCTGCACCTGGTGCCGCAGTGGTTCAAGATCAGCACAGGAAAGCAGCACATCATCGTTGCTCATAATGGCGATTAACCTGTATTTCAGCTTATGAGCTGTGTTACGGAGATTTTCGAGTTGGGCAGGCATTACCTGGTAGTTTCCATGGATGACATCACTACGGCTAACCTCAATAAAAGGGAGAGGACAAGGGCTGAAATTAAAATCACCACCCCAGGCAATCTTGGTAAAACGGATGTGAGCCGCACAGCCACGAGCCCCTAAAACAACTGGTAAGACATCTTCCAGGCCCATAAAGACAGAAGCTGCTGCAAATGAAGGTCCAAGTACTTGGTAATCTGCCCAAAGGGGATTATCACCAAACTCCCAAGTATCGAATATTGTTTTTGGGTCGCCTCTATACCATTGCATGTTGAAATTGCCTACCTAGCCCGAGGATCAAAGCTATCTACAAGCGCATCCCCTAATACGTTGAAACTAAGCACTAGCAGGGTCAAGACAATTCCTGGAAACCCAGGATACCAGGGTGCTGTAGTAATGTAACCTCGTCCATCTGCAATCAATGATCCAAGGCTGGGCATGGGAGGTTGGATTCCATACCCAAAGAAACTCAACCCAGCTTCGTACATAATCGCACCTGGGATACCCATCGAAAAAGCCACGATGATCACTCCCAGACAATTTGGCAAAATATGTCTAAAGAGAATGCGGCTGTTTTTTGCCCCGCATGACTTTGCCGCCTTGACATAGGTCTGGTTCTTAATGAACAGCACCTGTCCACGGATCAGGCGCGCTACATCCGGCCAGGCAACGAGCACAAGTGCAAAACAAACTGTGGAAAGTCCCGGCCCAAGTATAGCGGTTATTGTCATCGCCAGCAGCAATACTGGAAAGACTAGCATGATATCCGTGATCCGCATAATAATGATATCTACAAAACCACCAAAATAGCCGGAGATAAGCCCAATCAAAGCCCCGACAACCATGGTCAAGCCCCGAACTATGATACCCACGATCAATGATGTGCGCAGGCCAAATATCACGCGGCTAAATATGTCGCGTCCCAACTGGTCAGAACCAAACAGGTTTTGCATACTGGGTGAAAAGGGAGGGTTGAGTACTTCATTGCCCACTGTACGCCGCATTTCAATCGCCTTGGGATCACGGGCGATCAGCGGTGCAAAAATGGCCACCAGTACTAATACAACAATGAACCCCAGGCTTAACATAGCAGGGATATTCCGAATAAGAGCCTGCCAGCCAACGGCTTTTTGTGGGACAAAGTGTTGTGTCGCGTTTGGATCAGTCATTTAGGCGGCTCGACTTACTCGCGGGTCGATAAGTCCGTAGAGTATATCGACGAATAGATTAATCAAAGTAACAAAAATAGCAAATACAATCACTGAGGCCTGCAGTGCTGGTAGATCTCTGAAAACCAGCGCATCAAAGGCATATTTGCCTAGACCTGGCCAGGAGAAGATTACTTCAATTATTGCGATTCCACCGATCAAGCGTGCCAGGTCAAGCCCAATGGTGGTAGTGATGGGAATCAGTGCATTTGGGAGGGCATGCCTCAGAAAAACCAGCCTTTCCCTAAGCCCCTTCGCTCTGCTGGTGCGGATGTAATCCTCCCGCAGGGTGTCCAGTACAGCAACACGCGTTATCCTGGCAAGGATACCCGATGAAGGAATAGCAAGTGTGATCGCTGGGAGGAGAATGAACTTATCGAAACCACCCTCATAGCCTGAGGAAGGCAGCAGGTGCAGCTTAACAGCAAACAGAAGCTGCAGCATGAGGGCCAGCCAGAACGCTGGGAATGAAAGTTGAAGGGCCGCCAGTGCGGTGATAAGGCGATCAGGCCAGCTGTTCTGACGTACAGCTGCGATCATACCAAGAGATATACCTAAAAAGCTGCTGATTATCTCAGCAGCTAACGAAAGTTGAACAGTCTTGGGAACAACTACAGCCAGTTCTTCCGTTATCTGGCGGCGAGTCTGGTATGAGCGCCCCAGGTCTCCGACAACCATCTTTGATAAATAATCCAGATATTGGGTATGCAAAGGCCGGTCAAGCCCCATTTCATGGCGGATTGATTCGATAGTTTCTGGCGTCGCACCGGGTCCGGCAATTAGACGAACAGGGTCGCCCGGCAGAATATATAAGAGTGCAAAAATGATGAATGTAATCCCAATTAGAATGGGGATCAGCATTAGAATACGACGTAGGATAAAAGATGCCATTATATCCTTCTATAAAAAGCGGTTTTGTGGTTGACTATTTGGCCACAAAACCGCTGACCGAGAAAAGGGGCCTTTACCAAAGCGGTATAACTCTGGTAAAGGCAATTTTGTTGCTTTGGTTACTTATCTAGCCAGACTTTCTGGTATTGGCTGGCATCCACTGGTGAAGGAACATAGTTCATCACATAGGTTTGGCTCACGTCCACATAGATGTTGTGGGTCAATGGTATGTATGGTAGATCTTCGACGAAATGGGTCTCGATCTCATGATAGAGGGTTACACGTTCAGCGTCATCGGTCGATGCCCGTGCCTTCTGAATTTCTGCATCCACCTCGGGATTATTGTAACGTGCCCAGTTGCCGCCACCACCGATATTGCCAGAGAACATCAGGGGATAATAGAAGCCGTCCGGGTCGGCATAGTCAGGCACCCTGTACATCCAGGCAAGTTCATAGTTGCCACTATCCATCGCTTCGAGGTAAGTGCCAAAATCCATCGGGTTGATGTTAATGTTGATGCCGATTTCAGCTAAGTTAGCCTGATAGATTTCCATGATGACGATCAGGTTACCCCAATTAGGCATTATCACGTCAAAATCGCCGGGGACCCCATCTGCATAACCAGCAGTGGCCATAAGGTCCTTGGCCATGTTTATATCACGCGGGTAGTAGAGAACAGCATCTTCATCGTAGGCCAGTAAGCCAGCAGGCAACATGCCCTGTGCAATCGTAGCGCGTCCTTGCAGGCTGATAATGACAGCATCCATGTCGAGAGCGTAGCGCATTGCCTTGCGCAGATCAGTGCTGGACCCAAAGGGTTCTTTTTCTAGATTGACTGCGATGAAATCAGTATGGAAGGTGTGCGCCCAGCCCAATTTCTCATTGAAGACTGGATCGTTGAAAAAGCGATCCCAGTGGGCCGGCGGCACCCAGGCGATATCCAGGTTCTGAGCGTCGAATTCGGTGATACGGGTATTCTCGTCGCCGATGAAGCGGAATTTGACTGCGTCGAGATAAGGACGGCCATTCCAGTACTCTTCGAAAGCGTCGATGGTCAGGTCTTGGTTGACGTTCCATTCGCCCAGTTTAAAGGGGCCTGCAGCAACGACATTGAAGCCGAAATCTTCTCCCCATTCTTCAACTTCTTCCTGCGGAACTGCGGCCAAGTTGACGCTGGCAAGCATTGCCTTGAAGGGTGCCAACGCTTCCTGCAGGGTGATCTCAAGTGTCATCTCGTCAACCAACTTGATGCCAGTGACCTCTTCGGCATCGCCATCCACAAAAGCCTGAGCACCTACCACGTTCAACAGTGATCCCGCCTTGGGGCTCTTAGTTTCAGGGTTGAGGACGCGCTCAAAGGTGTATTTGATGTCTGCAGCGGTGACTTGGCGACCGTTATGGAATTTAGCACCCTCACGGATCATGAAAGTCCACACCAAGCCGTCGTCTGAGACTGAATAATCCTCGGCTAGAGCATTCTCGACTTCGGAGCCATCAGGCGACATGCGGAACAAGCCTTCAAGAACATTGGGGGCGATCACTGTCTGATCCCATGCAGCGATAGTTGCGGGGTCGAGATTTTTGGGATCAGACGAGAGTGACGAGATCAGCACTCCACCAGTCTTGGGCTCAGCATCGGCTGCGTAAGCCGCCGGGACGAGCAGAGCTGCCAACAATACGACAATTAATAGTTTATAAAGTTTCATCTTTCTCTCCTGTTTTATTATAAACTGGTATCTTTTACATCCATTTCTAAATAATCATCACAGAACGATGTATATATTGCACCTCCTTTTCTATTGTGCATACCTTTTCCCACATAGATGAACATTTGAGTATGTAGTTTTGGTTTCAAGTTAGTGAATAGTGAAAGGCTATATTCGCCCCCGCACTTGGGTGCGGAAGACGTGCTGAATAATGTTTAGGAAAGAGTTTGTTGGTGAGAAAGAGAAAAACTGGTCAGTTTTCTTCATCACTAGGATAGGGTATAGGAAGAAATTGATTGCTCAAAAAGCAGCCGCCACATTACTGGTATATATCTATCAGTACATGTATGCTATTTGTGAAAAGTATAGCATTTAAAATATTGAAAGTCAAATCCAGTTTTCCAATGAGTCTACTGCGATAAAATAAATTTGTAGAATATGGTTTTAGTCTGGGGAAGCATAATCAATAATAGGTAACACCCTTGTTACTCGACGTTTCCGATTTCGAGGATTATCAATCTCATAAGCAATTCTTACACGATGGATGATAAAATAAGGAAAATCAGCTTGAAGAGAGGCTGATAAACCAAACGAATTGTAGACCGTCGGGTTAGCTCACAGCACAAGTTTTCCGTTTTAGGTACCTTCTACCGGACTGTAACTCATAACCCGAAGGTCTCAGGTTCGACTCCTTGATCATGCAAATGAAAAAATCCCCACAACTTTGAAGTGTGGGGATTTTCAGTTATTTTTCGGCAAAGCGACTGGAAAATCCTCAGCCGCTTCTTCAATCGACAAGACCGTCTTTCCTAATCTGGTTTCGGGGTAATTTGGGTGCAATTAGCATAGAAACTATGTGCACAATGGACAAAATAGATGCTATTTACAGGGGGTTTTCCCCTAAATTCATGTTGTCGGGGGGATTTTTTGATGTATGTTCAGGCCTTTTAAGCCATTGGTTGCGGGTTCGATTCCTGCCACGCTCACTAAAAAATCCTCTACAATGAAGTGGGGATTTGATGTGCTGAGTATTGACCTTTCCGACGGATGTGTTCCATCAATAATCATAGGCAGGTCACTCTTCCTTCTTCATGTTTGGTGCAGTTTCGGTGCAAATGCGGTTCCAAAGCATGGAAAAAATGAATTCAAAAGACAATTTAGCCCCCATATATGGTCTCCTGATGGATTAATGAGCACTATATATAGGGGATGGATATTATGGACAACTGATGGAAATCAATCGCACTGATGAGGTCGCGGGTTCGAATCCCGCCAGGTCCACCTGATATCGGTACTGCAATTTCGCGATTGGCTGCCCTGCTGGTTCCCTGGCGGGGCGGTTTGCGTTTATGCCCTTTAGGGCAGGTGCGGGGGAGTGATTGATAACTCCGAGCCTACATTAAGGCATTGAAGGTAGGTTTTAACGCCGGGTAAAGGCCTCGGTAAAGGGGGTACAGGGCCTGGTAAGTTTGGACTGCCTCACCGGGGGCTGTGCGGCCAGTGACGCTGATCGTGCTCTCACAGGCCGTTTCCATGTCGAGGAAGATGCCCGCGCCGGTGGCCGCCAGAAGCGCCGCCCCATATGCCGCACCCTCCACAGCATTGATCGTGACCAACTCCGCTCCGAGCACATCAGCAAGGATTTGCCGCCAGAGCGGGCTTTGCGCGCCTCCCCCGGTCACGCGCACCTGCCTGATCTCCCCCAGGCCGGTTGCTTTCATCAATTCAAAGCTGTCGCGCAGGCCGAAGGCCACCCCTTCCAGCACGGCGCGCGTGAGGTGCTGCAGCGTGTGCCGTACGGTCAGTCCCACAAAAGCACCCCGTGCGAGGGGGTCGGGATGGGGGGTGCGCTCACCGGTCAGGTAGGGCAAGAATATCAGACCATCGCAGCCAGGGGGGATTTCTGCCGCTGGGGTTACCAGAGCGTCGAAGTCCTGTTGCGGGGCAAAGCTGTCGCGGAACCAGCGCAGACTCCCCGCCGCGGAGAGCATCACCCCCATCAGATGCCATTTATCAGGTAGGGCATGGCAGAAAGCATGCAAGCGCCCCTCGGGTTCGATGGCGGGATGATCGCTGGTGGCGAATACCACCCCAGAAGTGCCCAGGCTCAACGAGACAATTCCCTCTGTGACAGCGCCCGTGCCCACCGCGGCAGCGGCTTGATCTCCACCGCCTCCTACGACCGGGATACCGGGGGCTAAGCCGGTATCTACGGCCGCTTGAGGGGAAAGGGTTGATGTCACCTGGGGGCCTTCAAAGGTCGCGGGAAGCAGTTCGGAAGGGATGTCCAAAGCGGCGAGCACCTCGGGCGACCAGCTTCGCTTTTTGATATCAAATAAGATCGTGCCCGCGCCGCCGGCACGGTCGCAGGCAAATTCGCCGGTCAGTTTGTAGCGCACAAAATCTTTGGGCAGCAGAATATGTCGAGTACGGGCCCAAAGATCAGGTTCGTTTTGCTGCACCCACAGGATTTTCGGTGCGGTGAAGCCAGTCAGGGCGTCGTTGCCAGTGATCTGGATCAGGCGTTCTCGCCCGATACGGGCGCGGATTTGATCACATTGCGCGCCGGTGCGTTGGTCGTTCCACAGGATCGCCGGGCGCAGCACCTCACCTTGCTCGTCGAGAAGCACAAGACCATGCATCTGCCCGGTCAGGCCGATCCCTTTGACCTGTGATCCCTCAATCCCAGAGTCCGCCATCACCTGGCGGGTGCTCTTCACCGTGGCATCCCACCACAAATCCGGGTCCTGTTCGGTCCACAGAGGTTGAGGGGTCTCAAAAGAATATTCCGCAGCAGCCGTTGAGATGACGTGCCCTTCAGCATCCATCAGCAGGGCCTTGGTCGCGGTTGTTGACGTGTCAATCCCAATGAAATAGGTCATTGTCTTCCGCCTCTCTTGTTTGCGATGAACTGGTGGAGGTCGTCCAGGTTCTCAGGACATTGGACACCTGTGTAGACTTCCCAGGTCTCAGCATGATGGGTGGATTGACCGGGTTCGAGGGTGGTTATGGGCCCCAGGGTTTCCAGCTCCAGGAAGGTGCTTTCGCAGTAGCACTCGCTGGAACTGCCAAAATCGTAGTATTCGGCCTGGGGATCGTAGGCGGCCCTCTTGACGAACAAGGTGCCAGACCGCCAATAGGCTAGCCACCCCTGGGGATTGGGGAATCCGATCTTTAGCTGGTTCTCCATCATATCGGCGTGGATCAAAATAACTTCATTGCCCCATTCGATGTGCGGGCTGTTGATATCCGTGTAGGGCCACAGAGCCAGGTGTCGGTGGGGCAAGGTGGGGTTTTGATCCCAAGGCTCCCGGTTTTGGGGGAGGATGGCAACGCCGCCCGGTTTGACCTGGGTGATCGCCCAGGGCGCGAGAGTCACCGGCTCGATACTGTGATTGGTCAGGATGTGTTCAACCTGGACCGCTGGTTGATCTTGGGAAAATCGGATTTCGATCTCTTTTTGGATGTTGGTTTCTTCTTCCGGTGGTTGTTTGACCCTCAGGCCATTTGTCAGGGGAGATATGACAACCAGGTCATCGTCGGGGAGGTAGGTTCGCCGTGGGTCTTCGGGCGCGTGCCATAAACGGTGTCCGCCATAGAAGTGGAAAGCACCTTTTCCGGGGCAATCCAGTGTGGCATCAGGCAGCTCGGCAAACAAGTTTTCCCCATCGTTGACCCTCAGAGAGATCACTCGCGGCCCCACCGATTGCGTCACCAGCAACGATAACAGCCCATTGGAGGCTTCGACACATTCCAAACCTAAGAAGCGAGTGGTTTTCATCGTTTTCAGTTACTGTCGAGGTAACCGCATCCTGAGAAGCTAGCGTACGCCCAATAGTAGTTCCACGGTGAGTTGGTCCAGGCGTTCGTATTTCATACCGCGGGCACCCAGAACGGCGCGGTTGAAGGTGTGCGCCTTGAGAGCGGCCGCTTTTTCGGCGGCGTAGGCGCCCTTGAAGGCCTCCATTGAGCCATCGTCGGCGTTGATCTCGGCCAGGAGCTCCTGGATTTCGGGGTCGGCGTTGAATCGCTCAGCTTTTTCCTTCAGGATCAAGTATGTGCGCATACAGCCGCGGGCAAAGTCTTTGACGCCTTCGTAATCTTCGGTGCGGTAAGCATGGGCGTCGAAGTGACGGTCGCCATCGTAGCCGTTATCTTCGAGCAGCTTGACCAGGAAGAATGCGCTCTTGAGATTGACCATCCCGAAGCGGAAATCCTGATCGTAGCGGCCAAAGGCCTGGTCGTTGAGATCGATGTGGAAAAGCTTGCCGGACTCCATGGCCTGGGCTACCCCGTGGACGAAATTCAGCCCGGCCATGTGTTCGTGAGCCACCTCGGGGTTGACCCCCACCATTTCGGGGTGGTCGAGGGTTTCGATGAAGGCCAGCATATGCCCGGTGGTGCTGTTGTAGATGTCCCCGCGCGGCTCGTTGGGCTTGGCTTCCAGGGCGAACTTCAGATCGTAGCCCTGATCGAGCACATATTCGCACAGGAAGTTCATCGCTTCACGGCTGCGCTTGATGGCGGTGATGGGGTCTTTAGCCGCATCGGTCTCTGTGCCCTCTCGGCCACCCCAGAAGACGTAGATCGAGGCACCCAATTCCGCCCCCAGGTCGATGGCGTTCATGGTCTTTTGCAGGGCGTAAGCGCGCACTTTGGGGTCGTTGGCAGTGAAGGCGCCGTCCTTGAAGGTTGGATCGCTGAAGAGATTGGTAGTCGCCATGGGCACAACGATGCCGGTGTCTGCGAGGGCTTTCTTGAAATTGGCCACGATCTTATCGCGCTCGGGGGGCGTAGCGTCAATGGGCACTAAGTCGTTGTCGTGGAAGTTGACACCGTATGCACCCACTTCGGCCAGCAACTGCACCAGTTCCACCGGCGATAAAGGCTCCCGCACCGGCTCGCCGAAGGGGTCGCGGCCGATGTTCCCGACGGTCCACAGTCCAAAGGTGAATTTGTGTTCAGGTTTGGGGGTATAGTCAGACATCACGTGTCTCCTTTTACGAAGTAACGCCGCTCTAGAGTCTTTTTTACCATATATAGGTTGTTCATTGTCCGTTAGCGCGTGCCTGATGCGCTGATTTCAAGGCTAGAGCGACCATAAATATCATTTTCTCTATTGTATCTCGACGGGGCAAAGGA
The DNA here is from genome assembly GCA_028278545.1 of Anaerolineales bacterium. Lineage (GTDB taxonomy): Bacteria > Chloroflexota > Anaerolineae > Anaerolineales > UBA11858 > NIOZ-UU35. Next base: position 23,341 of record JANQED010000168.1, on the reverse strand, counting down.
AAACCCGCTCTTTGACGAGCATCTTGCGCTCACCGAGGATTTCAAATTCGCCCCTTAGGCGAATGTCGTCGCTGGAACTGCCGACCATCACAAAGATCCGTCCTGGTTCGAGCACCAGGTTAAGTTCGATATCGTAGAAGGCCAGTTGATTGACAGGCAGCCGAAAGGTCACATTTTTCGATGCGCCCGGTTCGAGTTTCAGGCGCGCGTAGCCCTTCAATTCCTTCATCGGCCGCGGCACGCTGGCGTATTCGTCCCGAATATACAGCTGGACGACTTCATCGCCACAGACGTCTCCTGTGTTGGTGACAATCAAGGAAATGTCCACGGTCTCGCCCCGGGTAGCCTGTCTCCGCTCAATGGAAAGCTCTCTATATTCAAAGGTGGTGTAGCTCAATCCATGCCCGAAGGGATACAGAGGGGTGGCCTTCTCGGAGACGTAATCTCGATACATGTGCGACTTCATCCCCGAGGGCTTGTGATTGTAGAAAATCGGCAGTTGGCCGACATGGCGTGGAAAGGTGATCGGTAGCTTTCCACCGGGGTTGATTTCGCCATAAAGCACATCTGCAACCGCCGCGCCGCCTTCTTCGCCAGGCAGCCAGGCTTCAAGGATGGCGTTGACGTGCTCGTCAAGCCTTGGGATGGCATATGGCCGTCCGCTGACCAGCACCACCACAATGGGTTTGCCCGTGGCAAGGATTGCCTCAGCCAGTTCTTCCTGCACACCGGGCAGGCGCAGGTCGTGGCAATCGCGGAATTCGCCCGTTGTGCAGACCGGGATCAAGCCAGAGCGGTCACCAAGCACCAGCACGACGGCATCGGCCTGTTCAGCGGTCTTGACGGCTTCCTCGAACCCGCTGGTTTCGGCGTCCAAATTGTCGCAACCCTTGGCGTAAAGCACTTTCGTCCCCGGTGGTTTGGCCTCCTGGATACCTTCCAGGATGGTGATCACGTGGATATCATGTTGCGAGAGACTCTCATTGTTTAGGTCTACAAAAGCGGAATCGACCGGCGGCTGGAAGGCCATCAATTCTTTGGTAGCGGCATAGGAGTAGTCGCCTAGCAGGTTGCGCGCCTGATCGGCATTGGGGCCGATCACAGCCAGCGTTCCGATGGTTTTCTTGAGAGGCAGCAGCCCGTCATTTTTGAGCAAGACCATACTCTGTTGGGCGATCTCCCGTGCCAGGCTCCGCTGTTCGGGTGTTTCGAATACTTCGAGCACGCGACCTTCATTCACATAGGGGTTGTCGAACAATCCGAGCTCAAACTTCTTTTGCAGGTGGCGGCGTACGGCGGTGTTGACGATTTGAATATCGAGGTCGCCGGCTTCGAGTGCTGTCCTGAGCGGATCGCCATAGCAGACCACGGTCGGCAGTTCGACATCGATGCCTGCTTCGAGCGCCAGCCGTCCCGCCGTGGACTTGTCGGGGGTCAAATTGTGGAAGTTGTGGATCATGAGAACGGCTTCGTAATCCGAGACAACCAGGCCATCGAAGCCGAGTTCATCCCGCAGCAGGTCGGTCAGGATGCGCCGTGAAGTGGCTACCACCTCACCATCCAGTTCTGGGTAGGAGTTCATGATCGTTGCCAGACCCGCGTCGCGGATGGCGGCCTGGAACGGAGCCAGGAAGATATCGTAGAGTTCACGCTTACCCACGTGGACAGGGGCGCAGTTCTGTCCCCCTTGTGACAGGCTATGGCCGATGAAATGCTTGCCAGTTGCCATCACGCCGTTGGCGAGGGTTTCTCCCTGCAAGCCGCGCACGTAGGCCACGCCAAAATGGCTGACCAGGGTAGGGTCCTCGCCAAAGGTCTCCTCTGTGCGGCCCCAGCGTGGATCACGCGCCACATCCAGAACCGGGGCCAGTGACTGGCGCGCGCCAACAGCGAGGAGTTGTTTGCGGATGGCATTTGTCATCGCTTCCACGAGTTCGGGCTGGAAGGTGCTGGCCAGCCCGATCATCTGGGGGTATGCCGTGCCGCCGAGTAGCATAGCACCGGAGCAGCTCTCCTCGTGCAGGACGGCCGGAATCCCCAGGCGCGTCTCTTCCACCAGGAATTTTTGCAATTGATTTCCGGCCTTTGCAGCGGCAACTGGGTGGAGGGTGGTGGCCCCCGCAACGCGAGTGATCTGTCCGATGCCATGGCCGAGCTTCGAGGCGACTTTATTGGCATCTAGCTCCCCTTGCGTTTGCAGGTCATAAATCCAATAGGAGCCAAGCTGGGCGAGTTTTTCGTCCAGGGTCATTTGAGAGAGTAGGGTTTCAACGCGTTGCTGGATGGATGTCATCAAATTCTCTGGTAATAGGTTAGGAAACGGCGTTATCGTTGATTACTTGCTGATACCATTTGGCGCTGGACTTGGGGATGCGCTGTTGTGTTTGGTAATCCACATAAACGATCCCGAAGCGCTTGGTATATCCAAAGCCCCACTCAAAATTATCGAGAAGCGACCAGGCGAAGTAGCCTTTCACCGGCGCACCGATTTGAATGGCTTTGTGGATCATCTCCAAATGGCGTTTGATATAGGATAATCTGGCGGGGTCGTCCACCTGGCCGTCAGGCCCGATTTCATCCCGGAAAGCAGCCCCATTCTCCGTGATGTAAATCGAAGGGAATGCGTATTCAAAATGCAGACGCCCCAAAAGGTTGTAAATCCCTTTTGGGTAGACTTCCCAGTCCATTTCGGTGATCTCATCCCCCCGAAAGACCCTGCGCGGGGCGTTATCTTTTTCGCTGATATCGTCAGCGCGGGCGATGTTGCGGGTGTAGTAGTTGACGCCCAAAAAGTCGATCGGCGTGGCAATGGCCTCTAAATCTCCGGGGCGAACAGAACCCATTGCGTTCCCAAAACCCTTCACCACGTCATGAGGATAGCCGCGACCAACCAGGGGATCGAGGAACCAGCGATTGATGTAGCCATCAATCCAGGTTGCCAGATTCCTATCGGCAACACTAGGGGAGGCGGGCTCTTGTGGAGTGAGATTCAGGGTAATCCCTACGTTGGCCTCCAGGCAGTTGCTGCGAATGATCGGCACGGCCTGCCCATGGGAGAGCAGGAGATGGTGAGAAGCGGCAACGGCCTCGCTCAGATCGGTATGCCCGGGGGCATGACGTCCATCACGGTAGCCCACGAATGCGCTGACCCAGGGTTCGTTCAAAGTGATCCAGTTTTGGACTCGATCCCCAAACGCGCGGCTGAGCACATCTGTGTATTCAGAAAAAGCGTCCACGATCATGCGCGCCGGCCAACCGCCCTCGTCTTGCAAAGGCTGGGGCAAATCCCAGTGATACAAAGTCACGTATGGCTCAATGTTTGCATCTAGAAGCGCGTCCACAAGTTGGCTGTAGAAATCGATCCCGGCCTGGTTGACCTCGCCCCGACCATTTGGCAAGATGCGCGGCCAGGCGATAGAGAAGCGATAGGCTTTCAGCCCCAGTTCTTTCATCAAGGTCACATCGTCACGCCAGCAATGGTAATGGTCACAAGCCACGTCGCCTGTATCACCATTGTCCACGTTGCCGGGCGTATGGCTGAAGCGATCCCAGATGCTTTCGCCCTTTCCGTCCTCGTCCCAGGCACCTTCGATTTGATAGGACGCCGTTGCCGCCCCCCAGACAAAATCATTTGGAAATGTGTTTTTTTTGTCGCTCACCATGCAATTCTCTTATTGACCCAACCATACAACAACCTGGACTTCGCCCACGTCATCAGGGGGCAGTGGAATCACGGTGCCCTTTATGGGCGTGCCGTTCACCTGCAACTGGGCTGTGTTGCCAAGGCCTTTTCGTTTGACCTGAATCTGGTATCGGACTCCCCGGAAATGGCGTTCTGCTTCGAAACCATCCCAGGCTGACGGGATCACAGGCGCGACTTCCAGACCCTCGAAAGTTGGGCGGATGCCCAAGATCCACTGTGTGATGGCGACATAATTCCAGGCCGCGGTGCCCGTCAGCCAGGAGTTCTTAGCTTCACCGTGGGTGGGCGCATCTATCCCGGCGATCATCTGGGCGTAGACGTAAGGCTCACACTTGTGCACCTCGCTGATCCCTTCTCGCGCCGAGGGGTTGATTCGCTGGTAATACTCGTGCGCCCTGTCTCCACGCCCAACCATAGCCTCGGCGATCATGATCCAGGGGTTGGTGTGACAGAAAATCCCTGCGTTCTCTTTGTACCCCGGGGGATAAGAGGAGATCTCACCCAGGTGTAAGTAATATTTGCTGAAGGCAGGCTGGTGCAAGACGATCCCATGCGGCGTTGCCAGGTATTCGGATACAGAATCCAATGCTTGAGCGGCGCGGCCATCTTCCAGGCCCAGGCCTGCCATCACACAAAAGCCCTGCGGCTCGATGAAAATCTGGCCCTCGTCATTCTCCCGGGACCCTAAAACATGGCCGAAGTCATCATAAGCGCGGCGGAACCATTCCCCATCCCAGCCAGCAGTCCAGACGGCTTCTTCCATCGCCTGTGCCGCTTTCGAATAGACCTGGGCATGTTCAGCATTGCCAAGGTGCGCTGCTATGGCCGTCATTTCCTTGGCTGCCAATACAAATAATCCGGCGATAAAGAGACTCTCTGCGACCAGCCCATCTTTGTTAGTGGTGGTTTGGAAAGATTCTCCCGGAGAATCTGAAAAGCAGTTCAAATTCAGGCAGTCATTCCAGTCGGCGCGGCCGATCAACGGCAACCCATGCGGGCCAAGGCGGTCCAGCGTGTACTGGAGTGAACGCTGCAAATGGCCGTAAAGCGGTTCTTCCGTCCTCGGCTGGTTATCGTAAGGCACAAGTTCATCCAAAATCCCCCAATCGCTCGTCTCTTTCAGGTAGGCCGCCACAGCCAAAACCAGCCAGAGCGGGTCGTCGTTAAAGTTTGTGCCAATATCGTTGTTGCCGCGCTTGGTCAGCGGCTGATACTGGTGATAAGCCCCGCCGCTCGGCAACTGCGTGGCGGCCAAATCCAGGATGCGCTCACGAGCCCGCTCTGGGATCAGGTGCACAAATCCAAGTAAGTCCTGATTGGAATCGCGAAAGCCCATCCCGCGCCCAATGCCGGATTCAAAATAGGAGGCAGAGCGCGAGAAATTGAAAGTGGCCATGTTTTGATAAACATTCCAAATGTTGACCATGCGGTTGGTGTGCGCGTCGGGCGTGTTCACTTGCAGCTTATTGAGCAATCCATCCCAGTAGCCGCGCAGCGACTGGAAAGCATCTTCAACCCCATCAATATCGGAATAACGTCGTATCACCTTTAGTGCGCCGTGTTTGTTGATGATCTGTGAATTTGGGGGGCTGAACTTCTCATTGGGTGGGTTTTCGTGGTAGCCCAAGATGAAGATGATGGTTTTCTGCGCGCCAGCTTTTAGCTCGATTTTGACATGATGCGCGCCGATGGGCTGCCAGCCGTGGGCAATCGAGTCCGACGTTTGGCCTGATTCCACCGCTTTGGGTGAATCCCAGCCCCGATATGCCCCCAGAAAGGCCTCGCGCCGGGTTTCGAACCCCGCTAAGGCCTCGGAGCAGGCGAAATAGGCAAAGTGGTTGCGCCGCTCGCGATACTCGGTTTTGTGGTAGATCACGCCGTCCTCGACTTCAACTTCCCCAATGGAATAATTGCGCTGAAAGTTGGTGGCATCGTCCCAGGCGTCCCATAGGTTGAACTCGATGCTGGAAAACACCGATAGGTTTACCGCCTGGGCGCGATGATTGGTGAGGGTCAACTGCCAGATTTCGATGCTCTCACCCATGGGAACGAAATAACGCGTCTGCGCGGCGACCCCCCCAAAGGTAGAACGGATCGTGGTATATCCCATCCCGTGTCTGCATTCATATTCGTCGAGCTGCCGTCGCGTGGGCTGCCAGGTCGGCGACCAGAAGCGCGGCTCGGGGGCGTCATCGTCGCGTATATAAATGTATCGTCCACCTGAATCCAGGGGTGCGTTGTTATAGCGGTAACGGGTCAGCCGCCGCAAACGAGCGTCTTTGTAGAATGAATATCCACCTGCTGTATTAGAAATGATGCCAAAATACTCTTCTGAACCTAGATAATTGATCCAGGGTAGGGGCGTATCAGGACGTTCAATTACGTATTCGCGGTGATTGTCGTCGAAGTAACCGTAGCGCATAAGGCCTCACGCAAGCTTATTCCTTCACAGATCCCATGGCGATACCGCTGACAATGTATCTGGAGAAAAGGGCGTAGATAATGATGATGGGCACAATGGTGATGGCAAGCCCTAAGTATATGGCCCCGTATTCAGTTCGATAAACGTCACCTCGCAGCGTTTGTACCAGCATTGGCAATGTGTATTTCTCTATTGAAGAAATCAAGATGAAGGCGTTGAAGAAGTTGTTCCAGGCGGCCACGAAGGCGAAGATCCCCATGGTAAACGCTCCTGGAGCAGCAATTGGCAGCATGATCCTGTGGAAGATGCCCAATTCGCTGGCCCCATCGATCCGGGAGGCATCGATCAGATCATGGATGACGATGGAATCAAGATATTGCTTGCCGAAAAAGACCGCTCCTGCTGAGGCGATGGTCGGCAAAATCAGGGAGGCGTAATTGTCCGTAAGGCCCAGCTTTGACATATATTGATAGAAACCGATAATAGAAAGCTGCATCGGGATCATTACCAAGACGATGATGAAATTATAAAAGAGTTTTTTCCCTTTGAAGTCATAAACCACGATTCCGTAAGCCGTTAACATAGAGAAATAAACGGCGATGACGGTTGAGGAGAGAGAGATGAAGAGACTATTCGCGAAACCCCTCCACAAGTTAAGTCCTTTGCCCAACAGGATGCGATAATTATCGGCCAGGTGGACGCTTGGGAAAATGCTGAGGCCCTGTTGAATTTCGACGGTGGACCGTGTGGCATTGACGATCAATATCCAAATGGGGACAATAGTGATGATCAGGAGAACGGCCAGCGTCAGGTACACAAAGATACGCATGAGATTGGTGTTAAACCTGTAGAGATTCATCATCGTGGATCGCTCTCCCTTCCTAGTCTTTCTCCCGCAAGAGATAGAAGATACCCAGTGCACAAATGCTGGTCATAATGAATACCAGTACTCCTACAGACGAGGCAGCGCCAATATGACCCTTGCTGCTGCTGAACTTCATGTACATCAGGATGTTATTGGTCATAATCGAATTGCTTGGCGAACCCCTTCCGTCTGTCAAAAGGTAGGGGATGTCGAACATCTGCATCCCACCTACCAGCGATGTCACAAAAATAAAGATCATGATCGGTTTTAATAATGGCAATGTGATGCGCCTGAACATCTGCGCGCCGCTGGCTCCATCCACCATGGCGGCTTCATATAAGGTTAGGGGAATCGATGTCATGCCCGCCATCACGATGATCACGGTTTGCCCAAACCACATCCACCACTGAATGAATACCACCAGGCCGCGGGTGGTGGTGACCTCTTGCAAATAGTGCATGGCTTCTTCCAGAACCCCAATCCTGACCATGAGTTGGTTGACAGGGCCGTAGTATGAGAATAAGGCGAAAAACAAGGCTGCCACTGCCGCCGGCATCAGCAGGTTGGGCAAGTAGAACAAGGCCCGCCAGACCCCCACCGATTTGATTTTCAACCTGGTACTCGTAAGCCAAACGGACACCACCATTGCGATGCCAATTTGGGGGATAAAGTTCAAAATCCAGATCAGCCAGGTGTTCCTAACACCTTTCATGAAGAAATCATCGGCGAATAGGCGTTGAAAGTTTCTCAAACCAATGAAATCGGCTTCGCGGGTCATGAGTGTAGTATCTGTAAAGCTGAGATAGATAGTGTTGTAAACTGGGTAGAGCCCAAATATCAGAAAGCCGATGATGAACGGGGCGATAAAAAGGTACCCGTAATAATTCCTTCTGTTTATCGAGAAATTCATCTTACCTCCTCATATGGTGTGGGTCAGTGTAAAAAGCTACACTGACCCACGTACTTCGAGGATATATCTAGCTACTCAGATACCGGGGGTTCAGGGAGGAGCAGATCGGGGAATTCGTTTCGGACTGAATCCAACCATAGCTGCCACATCTCTGCTTCGGAGATTTCGCCCAGCAGGTAGCTGTTGAGCGGATCTTGCAACGCGCGCTGGATGGCATCATCTGAGCCGGTCAGCAAGGCCCCATTGACGTTCGGAGCTGCTTTACCGAAGGCTTCATAGTTATTTTGCCCGCCGAGCCATTCGTACAGTTCAGATCCATCGAATTGGGAGGTGATCTTCTCGACGACGACCTGGCTGGAGACGAAGTCGCCGGGGGCCTGGGCTTGATCCTCGGGGGTTTCTGGGTCGATGGCGACCAGGTACTCATTGGTGTAGGCTCCAGTGGCCCAATTGGTCAGGTTTTCTTCGTCGAGGGCAGCGAATTTGATGAACTCTTTGGCCAGGTCTATGTTCGGGGTGCCTTCGACGGCGCCCAACCAGGTGCCGCCCCATTGATAAGGCAGAGGGCCGGCAATCATGGCCCAGTCGCCGCCAGTTTCGCCGGAGTTTGGCATCAAGACGTAGGGCAGACCCCAGGTGGGCAAGAAGTAGGCGAAAATCCGCTTGGGATTGCCTTCGGCGTCCACCAGCGTGTCGCTCATGCCGGCAAACCAGCCCTCACTCCATTGCTGGGCCTGGGATTCATAACCTTCGTCGCGCATTAACTTAGCGAATTTGACGTACTCTTCGATCATGGGATCAATGACCAGCGTGTCATCGACAATCCATGGCTGAGAGCGGTTGGCTAAGAACGGGTTGAGCATGGCGCCAGCAGTGCCGACCGTGTAGTAATCTCCATTGGAGCATTCTTTGATCTTGGCGGCGGTTTCGACGAATTTGTCCAGGTCGGCAACCATTGCCTGCACCTCGACGGGGTCATCTGTACCCAGACATTCGGTGGCAATGCTGCGGCGATAGAAGAAAGCGCCGGGGGTGGACTGGTAAGAGTACCCCTTCGTAATGCCATCGTGAGTGCCTACCTCAACCACGGCTGGGAAGGTCTTGAGTTCTTCGGTCAGAGGAAGCAAATCGTTCAAGTTGGCCAAAAGGTCGGACTCAACCCACTCTTTCACGAAAGCGGCTTCCAGAGCCACGACATCGGGGGTGTCGGCGGTTCCGGCGGCGGCCTTTACCTTGGTCTGATATTCACCGGCTGTCATGGGGATCATAGTGTACACAACGTCCACGCCAGGGTGCAGACCTTCAAAGGCAATCGCCATGGTGCGGATTTCGTTCGTGAAGGACCAGACATTCAGGGTGCCTTGCAGCCCGGTGGGTTCTTCTTCTGCTGGCTCTTCCGCGACTGGTTCTTCCATAGCCTGTTCTTCCGCTGCCGCTTCCTCTTCCACTGGTTCTGCCACGGCGGGCTCTTCCGCAGCGGGTTCTTCCGCGGGGGTAGCACAGGCCGCCAGCGTCAGGCTGAAAACGACCAACAAACTCAATAGGAACAATAGTGACTTACGCATTTTTCTTCTCCTTGAACATTGTATTTGTTTAGGTTACACTTCCCCTGTGTGGAGGCTTGCTCCGCACAGGTTTACCGCAGATCTTCATTTTGCCAGGTAAGGTTAGAGTGAAGATCTGCATTTTTAAAGAAATCAGTTGTATTCCACGCCACCTCCTTTCGTGGGGACTTTTCCGGTATCGTTACCGGAAGGCTTATAAAAAAACCGTTCTGCAGGCTGCACTGTTCATGTTAGTTCCTTACATGAATTGCGCACGATCAATTTTGTCGGCAACTTATGATTTCGTACTTCCAGGGGCTCATTATTGATTAGGCTGGTGAGCATCTGTGTCGCAATATAGCCCATATCAGCGAGGAACTGGTCAACTGTTGTGAGACCCATGTACTTGGCCTCTGAGATATTATCGAAGCCGACGACGGATAATTCGTCCGGGATGCGAACCCCTAACTCTTCCGCAGCCTGGTATAGACCGATTGCTGACTGGTCATTGGCAGCAAATATAGCGGTGGGAGGCTCTGGCAAGCGCAGGAGCTGTACCGTACATTCAAAGGCTGTTCTGCTGGTAAAGTCACCAGTCGTGATTAACGATGGGTCTATTTCTATACCGGCATGCTGAAGTGTGTCCTTATACGCCTTCATACGGCGCTCGGCGCTGTCCAATTCCGGGCGTCCACTGATAAAACCGATCCGGCGGTGCCCAAGGCTCAACAAATACTCCATGGCGTCTAGCCCCCCCTGGTAATTGGTCGCGTGGATAGAGGGGTAGCTGGGGTTCGCCACATGGGGATCCACCGAGACGATGGGGGCATCGGTGATGAAATCCGCAGCGGCAGAGGCTACGATGAGCACACCATCCGTAATGGATTTATTGAGAAGCGAGACATAATGCTGTTCGTGTAAGGCAGCACCGCTTTTTTGGACATCCCCCGTGGTGTAAAGCAACAAGTCGAATTTTGACTCTGCAATCGCCCGGTTGATGCCTTTCATGATTTCAATGGAGTATGGGAAACCAATGTCCGGCACCACCAGCCCGATCAAGTTTGTTTTGTGACTGCGCATACTCCTGGCGGCCAGGCTGGAAGCATACCCTAATTCCCCAATGACCTTTTGAACCCTTTGATAGGTTTCTGCAGAGACGTCGTCCTTATCGTTGAGCACTCGCGAAACTGTCGAGACTGATACCCCTGAGGCTTCAGCGACATCGTGAATGGTGACCGATTTCCTGGGACGCTTCATAAAGGATCACTTTCGGTATTGTTTCCGGCACCATTGCCGGTAACGTTCCCGGTATCATTTCCGATTATGGCACATTTTTTTGCCTTTGTCAACCGGTGAAGGCAAATTGGTTTCGTTGCCTCAATTTTTCCTGCGGGGAGATGGCTCTGGGGTCATTCGCGAGAAGAGAGGTCATTTATCATGGAACGGCACGATAATTGACCTCACAAATGCCTTGTTTGAAGGGGTTTATTGAGGTATTCTTTGGTCATTCTGCTGTCTGTCTTTGGCACTTGCCACCTCGATAAAACCTCCTATGTTTGAGCCGATTGCCGCATTCAAAGACGTATCTTATAAATATCCTCGATCAGAAGAATTTGTACTGTTTGACATCAACCTGGAAATCCGTAAGGGCGAATTCTTAGGGTTGATTGGGCCAACCAGTGCGGGCAAAACCACCTTGTGCCTGGCGCTCAATGGCATTGTGCCGCAGTTCTACGGTGGTCGTTTTTTTGGGGGGATCAGTGTCAGCGGCATGGACACGATTGAGCACCCCATCACCGCTTTGGCCGGTTATGTAGGGCAGGTGTTTGAAGATCCTGAAACTCAGTTGATTGCCACATCCGTAGAGAACGAGATCGCCTTTGCGCTGGAGAATCTGAGAGTCCCGCGGGAAGTGATTCTTGAACGCATTCCCCAAGCATTATCCGTTGTTCGTTTGGACGGGATGGAGAAGAAACACCCTCATGAGCTATCTGGCGGACAAAAACAACGCTTGGCTATCGCCGCCGCCATTGCCGTGCAGCCCAGCTTGTTGATCTTGGATGAACCCACCTCACAGCTTGACCCGGTCGGCGCCGAAGAAGTCTTTGCGACTGCCCATGAACTGAACCGGGATTTGGGCATGACTGTTGTGATGGCCAGCCATTCAGCGGAAGAAATGGCTACCTACGCTGACCGCATAGCTCTCCTCTCCCACGGTCGAATCATCGCCCTGGGGACGCCTGATGAAATCTACACTGAGATCGAGATGCTTGAGGGAAATGATCTCAGACCTCCGCAAGTAGCCACCACTTTCTACAGCATCAGACAGAAAGGTGTCTCAGTCCCCAGAGTACCTGTCAGTATGGGTGATGCGTTGCCCCTGCTGGAAGAGCTTGGCAGACATCCCGCCAACCCTGATTTCGCTCTAGGGAAGCCCAGCCAATCCAGCGGCAAACCATTACTGTCTGTCAAAGACCTGGCCCATATTTACCCGGACGGGACTAAGGCCTTGCAAGGCGTCTCTCTCGATATTAGTGAGGGGGAATACATTTTGATCATCGGTCAGAACGGTGCCGGGAAAAGCACCCTGGTCAAGCATTTCTTGAACCTGTTGCTGCCCACTGAAGGTACTGTTAAAGTGGGCGGCGTGGATGTCACTGAGATGAGCGTCAGCGACCTGGCCCGCAGGATTGGATACGTTGCCCAAAATCCAGATAACCAGATTTTCAACACCTCGGTTGAGGATGAAATAGCTTTCGCTTTGAAGAACCTGGATTTCGATGACCGAGAAATAGAGGCCCGCACGGTCGAAAGCCTGGAGGCGATGGGGCTGACCCATGTACGTGACATGCATCCTCTGGCGCTGCCCAAAGGCGACCGTGCCCGGGTGGTGATCGGCGCTATCCTGGCGATGAAACCGGAGGTCATCATCTTCGACGAGCCGACCACCGGGCAGGATTACCGCGGCGCTCAATACATCCTGGATATTAGCCGTGATCTGCATGAGATGGGTAAGACGGTCATTGTGATCACTCACCACCTTTACTTGATGCCTGATTATGCCGAACGCGTGGTGGTGATGGGCAAAGGCAACATCCTGCTGGATGAAGATATTCGCAAAGCCTTCCACGAGACCAAAATCCTGAGGAGCACTTTCCTCTCGGCACCTCAAGCAGTGCATCTCTCGCGGGAAATGCAGAAGTGGGATAAAGACTTTCCTCCCTTACTGGCTCCCAACGAATTTGCCGATTATTTCTCCCTAAAGGCCATGCCTCATGAGTATGATGAAATTCCAAACCGTTGAGCGCGATTCGTTCTTCTCCCGACTCGATTTCCGCCCCAAATTGTTCATGGTTGCCGTGGTGACCATCGTCGCTTTTGCCTGGGAGAGTCCCGTGCTGCAACTAGGCCTGGCCCTATTGATTATGCTCGCCTGTCTGCTGGTGGGCGTGAAATGGAGCTATATCCGCACGGTTCTTTTGATTATGATCCCCTTTTACGCGCTGCTATTGCTGACACATGCCTTTTTCAATCGCGACCACGTCATGGCTTTGAAAGGGTTCGAGTCCGTCAACCAACTGAGCAGGATGTTCACCTTTCCTGAGAATTGGCCTTTAATTGGCGGTGGCTTTGCTACCTGGGAAGGCCTGACTTATGGCTTCAACGTCATCTTCAAGACCTTAACCCTGACGCTGGTGATCCCTCTTGCCGTATTCACCACCGAAGTCAATAACATGATCGTCGCTATGGTGCGAGCCAAGATCCCCTATAAAATCGCTTTCATCTTTTCGTCGACCTTGCGCTTCTTCCCGCTGTTGATCGAGGAATTTCGTATGATCATCGAAGCGCAGCGTTTGCGCGGCCTGGCGATGGAGAAGATGGGGCTGGTGAAGCGGGTGCGCGTCTACGCCAAAGTGGCCGTACCGCTGATCCTGGGGGCTCTGGTCAAATCGCAGCAGCTTGAGGTTGTGCTGCAATCCAAGGCCTTCTCTGGCAGCCCCGATCGCACGTACTTGCATGAATCCATCCTGCGACCGCCCGATTACCTCCTGATGATTTTCTTCGCTCTTTTCTTCGTGGTGGCCTTTTATTTGCTGGTTGTATACGGCGTCGGCAGCTTTGGCGGCCCCATTTAGAGGAAAGCGGCCGACAAATCAGAAAGTAAAGAACTGATCGGTAGCATAAGACCTGGTGAAAATGATGGGGGAGGCTCTTTCAACCTAACTTTGGGTTGCCGATGGCTTTTGCTCGAATTCGGTAGTTTTCTGCGCCGTCGGTATAGGTGCCGCCGGTGTCAATGCCGAGGAGAAGACCGGCCATTTACCTTTGTTTTCCCATTGGGGAGTGAGACCAGAACTACACCACTGATCACCAAGATGGCCCCCAAGATTTGCCAGAGGTCGAGGCGCTCGCCTAAGATGATATAGGCGGAGATGGTGGCAAAGACGATTTCGCTGGTGGCAGTAATGGAGGCGACACTGGCTTGAAGGCGATTAAGGGCCATGGTGAAGATGCTAAACCCTCCGATGGTAGATATCAAGATCAGGCTGGTGAAATAGGCCATCACTTTTGGTTCCACTGGCCAGGGATATGGTTTCCCAATTTGGAAGGGGAGCAACACCAGAGTGGCAAAGGCGAAAATATAGAGCATGATTGTCCACGGGTTGTAGCTCCCCACTATTTTCTTGCCGAATAAGGCGTATGACCCATAGGCGCAGGCGCCGATCACTCCGATAACGATGCCAAATAAGGTAACTGGTTGACCTGTTGAGCTGATCACGCCAGAACAGAGGATGGTTCCGGTGACGGAGAGGATCACTGCGCCGATTTTCTTGGCTGTGAGTGCTTCTCTAAAGAGCAGCCAGGCGATAATTGTCACGAAGATCGGCGCGTTGCTTTGCACCACGGTGGCGATGGATGCGCCAAGCAGCACAACGGAGGTGTTCCACAGCACATGGAAAAGGCCGATGCTGATGGCACCCATAGCTAACAACCAGGGCAGGTCATTCCATTTGACGTATAACAGCTTAGGGCGAAGGATCAGGATACCGAGAAGAAGGGTGAACAGCGTGCTCAGGTCGCGCCAAAATGCCAGGCTGACAGCAGGGATGTCGATCTCCTGATAGATGAGATTGATGAGGATGCTGGACGTTGACCAGAAAATGGTTGCCAGAATGACCAGGAGGATACCTTGGAGGCGGGAAGAGAGTTTGTTTGTCATCCAAGATCAAGGCCGCTAATGTTTCCCATGCGGTACCAAATACATCCCTTCGATGAAAAGCATGTTGAAGTTAGCATCGGTATCCAGGTCGATCTGTTCGGCGTGGTGAGCCAACTTTTCGCCCATGGCGAAGCCTTCATCGGTGAGGAACATGGCTGCCCCGAAACCCGCGCCGTTGGCCGCCGTTTCTACGACTTCCTTGTGAACTGGAGGGATCATACCGATCTCGATGATGGCATCGATATCGACTTGCCCACCAAAGGAGCCTGTCAGGATGACTTTACCCAGGTTGTCTGGCACGAGGCTTAGTTGCTGCATGAGCACGTCGATGGCGGCGCGAATGGCGCCCTTAGCCTTTTGAAGTTCACGCACATCCGCTTGGGTCAGGTGTAGGCTTCCATCGTGTGTCAGTTTGAAGCCTCGGTGGTTATGAAAGTCCTCGCTGACACGATCTGCAAAGCGTGGTGGATTTGCCTGAATGCGCCCCGAGACATCGATTACGCCGGCCTGGCACAGCCGATGTACCGCGCTAAGCAATCCAGAACCAGTTAACCCGATAGGTTCTTCGTCTGCGATGGTGGTCAAAATTAGCTCGTCTCCGTTTAGCGCGACATCCACGATTGCGCCATCGATAGCACGTGTGCCGCAGGAGATATTGACCCCTTCGAAGGCAGGCCCGGCGGCAGTTGAAGCGGTCAGGATGCGCTCGCCGTCAGTGACCATGACTTCGCCATTTGTACCCAAGTCGATGGCGGCAATGGGGCCTGGGGGGTTGTCAAACTCGAAGTATGCCAGACAGGCTAAAGCATCGGAACCAACAAAACCGCCAATCATGGGTGGCATGGACACGTTTACCCTTTCGGGGAAGATGCCTCCCATCAGGTGGCTGGCGTCTTTCATCGCCCCGGTACTGTGAGGTTGAAAGGGCATCAAAGCCAGGGAGTCCAGGGGCAACTTAGCCAGCAAGTGATGCATGGCGACGTTTCCGACGATGGTCACGCGTTCAATACGGCCGCGGATACGTTTTGACAGATGCAAAGAATCTACGGCTTGGTTGATGGATGCCAGGGCCAATCTGCGCAGCCGCTCGGCGTTGGTCGGATCATCGATGGCAGCGGCCAGCCGAGAGATCACGTCAGCACCGTAGACGGTTTGCTGGTTGAGACTGGCGCCTCCCGCAGCTACTTCGCCGTTGTCGAGCATGGTCAGGAAGGCGGCGACAGTCGTTGATCCCAGGTCAATGGCTAATCCCAACGGAACACCGTGTTCGCGCTTATATCGTGAACTGCTTTTGAAGATCTTATTGGAGTACACCACGATGGGAGATAATACGACCTGCGCATCTTCATCTACCTTGGCACGGCAGGCCAGACGATTATTCAGCGCCAACTCGCCAGGGGTCAGGTTTTCGAACTCGATCTCGTCGGGTGGCCTCACCCCTTTTTCCACCAGTACTTTACACTTCCCGCAGGTGCCTCGTCCCGCGCAGGGCTGTTCCAAAGGCAAACCGGTTTCAGCAATCACATCGCCGAGCAAGCTGCCGGGTTGAGCCTGGATGCTTTTTTGTTCTTCTCCGTAGATGACGGTGATTTTGGGCATTATGGTTCCTATAGTTCCTGTGATGGATAAGATTTTTCTACCCTACTGCTAGTTTAGGATGCTGATCTCCGCGGATAGTATAAGATTCTTCAGCTTTCGCCAGGTTGGGTATCTACTCTTTCCAGTTCCATGGGGTGCTCCAGTCTCACTTTGCCAGGCGCGGGTTGCCCACCGCTTGGGCGCGGATGCGGTACGTATCCAGGCCATCAGATATTTCTTCGAAGATCACCTGGGGGTGATCCGCCCCCGAACGCAAGGCCGCATTGAGAGCACGTTCCTGGCAAAATTCACGAGCGTAAGTGAGTGCTGCATCTAGGTTTTCGTATTCCTGACGGTCTTCACGCGTTTGGATGATGTAGCTGATGACATCTAGCCCGGACTCGGAAAGGCGCGGGTAGACCAAAATCTCCTCCGCGACCATGATGCTCCCGGCGATGGCTCCCACCGCGTTGGCTACGTAGAAATAGTCGGGCAGGATCAAATCCGTGTGCAGGATTCTGGCTACCTCCCTCAACATGATCTCGGCTGGGGCCCCGATGCCGATGATCGGGTATCTCAAGCGAATTTGTGTATCCAGGTGGGGGTGCTTTTCGTAGAGACTGTTGTGAAAGAACCAGGCACCGATGCTTTCTTTGTTCAACAAGTCTTTGGAGACCTTTCGCTCGCTGAGAAATTCGATGATCGCCTGCACAATCTTCTCCGCGATCTGGGACCAGACGAATTCGGTCAGCGTGGACTGATCCCAGTTCAGGTAGTTGCACAGCAAGGTCAGGCCAATTTGGGAGCACTGTGCATCCCAAGGGGTGTAACGGCCATCGACATGCAATAGATCTGTGGGGGTGAGCCCGGCCTTGCCGATGATCTCTTGCCGTAGAAGCTCCTCTGCGCTGAGTTGACTGCTGTGCAGGAGGTCTAATTTCTCGAGCAGGTCTGGGACCGGCAGGGGTCCATCTTCGAGGGCTTTGACCAATTTCTTTTGGCGATCAGATGTGATGGTGTGGTTATCTGCGGGTTCACGCAGCAAGAACCAGTGTTCCAGCCAGAGGGGGGAATGTGGGGGCCAGGTCTTCTGTGTGCGGGCGCTGAGCTGGTTGGCGATTTTGGGGTGCTGGTGAGCCAGGTAGGCCAAGGGCACCACCCGTTCCGGTCCAATGACAATCTGTTTTTGCCGGTCGAGGGTGATGTGGCTGTCTCCCCCCAAACCGATGGAGAGCAGATTGGCTGCCTGGACAGAAGTTTTGTACCCGGCTACGGAAGCACCCTGTTCGCTGATCGTCACCTGGCCTCTTTGGATCAGGGCCAAGTCTGTTGTGGTGCCTCCCACATCAACGATGAGCGCCTCTTCCTCGTGAGATAGGAAGCGACCGCCGATGGCGCTGGCTGCGGGCCCGGAGTGGATCGTTTCCACAGGGGTTCTGGCGGCAAATTCATCGCTCATCAGGGTGCCATCGCCGCGTACCACCATCAAAGGGGCTTCGATGCCGCGGCGCTCCATGGCCCTGCGTACGGCAATGATGAAATCTCGTAGCACGGCCAGCAGCGATGCGTTCAAAGCTGCTGTGGTGGCGCGCTCCACCGAGCCTAGCTTGGTTGAAAGTTGGCTGCCTAGAACAATGGGTAGGTCACAGACTTGAGTTATCGCCTTATAGGCCCGGGTCTCATGCGTCGGGTTGAGGGGGCTGAAATAGCTGGAGACAGCGATAGCATCCACCCGGTTTTTGACGGTGGCGGTTTTTTCGAGGATTCCGGACAAGTCCAGGGGCTCTTTTTCCACGCCGTGGAGATCGTGACCCCCGCTGAAGTAATAGAAGTTCGGTGTGGCAAATTGACTATCCAGCTTGAAAGTGGTTACGAGTTCAGGGTCATAGCCGATAAGGAAAAGAGCTACTCGTTTGCCTTTGCCTTCAGCGATGGCGTTGGTGGCCAGGGTGGTCGAGACCGAGACCATTTTAATGGCCAAGGGATCCTGAATATCGATGCCTTTGATGACGCGTTCGATACCGATGGAAAAGTCGCGTTTGGTGGTCAGGCTTTTGTGCGTTGCCAGGACTTCGCGAGAGTGATATTCCAACAGCACACCATCGGTGTAAGTACCGCCAGTATCGATGCCCAGGACCAGGGCTTTGGACGAGTCTTGCTGTGATGCCAAGCTATACCTCTAAAGGGTCAGTGTAATTCGCAACAGGTAATGCGGAATACAAAGTATATTTTGTTCTGCAAGCATTTAGGGGCGTGACCTCCCTCGATGTACGGCAACCACGCCCGAGGGAGGTCACGCCCCTATGTTTACGAGTTCTGACTTCGGAAGTCTCGATGCAGGGTCGGATATCAGCCAAACATGGCGATTTCTAGCTCTTCTCCTTTGTGCTTTTCATCCGCCAGCTCGCAAATCCGCCGCAGCTCCTTGAACATCTTCTCATCCATGAGCGGCTCTGTTTCCTCCTCCAAGATTTCGATCACACGTTCGTGGACGCGCTCGCGGTAGGTTTTGCTGCCAGAAGCCTCCCAATTCTCCCAATTTTGTCGGTCGATGAGTTTGGGACGCCAGATATCGGTCTTGAATCGCGTGAAAGTGTGTTCGTGATCCAGGAAATGACCGCCCGGCCCGACTTCGTCTATCACGTGCAGCGCCCGGCTGTCGTCAGTGACGGAGATCCCGCGCAGGATGCGCTTGACCATGTCGATAATCTCGTCCGAAGCGACCATCATCTCCATCGAGCTGGTCAAACCCTGCTCCAGGTAGCCTACATCGTGGATCATATTGCCGCCTACCAGCGCCGCGGTGGCGATGTTGATGGTGGCTTCCATGGCGGCTTGCTCATCGAACATCTTGGCGTCAGAGCAGCCGGCGGTCTCGTATTCGGGTAGGCCCAGCCATTTGGTGATCTGAGTATAAGCCGCGCTCAACAAAGCCATTTCCGGCGAGCCGTAGCAGTAGACTGTGGTGAGCATGTCCATGTTGGACATCAGGCCGCCGATGATCAGCGGCGCGCCCGGTTTGCGGGTTTGACTGAGCACGATGCCGAAGAGACTCTCAGTGAGCGCCTGCACGGCGGTCCCTGCCAGGGTGCAGGGCGCGGTAGCGCCAGCCAATGGGCAGGGGGTGTAGACGAAGGGGATTTCGTTGTCTGTGGCGAAGATCAATTTCTGTACCACTTCCTCGGAATGGCTCAGCGGCGACACCGGTTCGATGTAGAGCGAGAAGATGGGGCCTTTACGCCATTCCTCTTTCCCGCCAACGCGGATGTAGGCCATTTCCAATTGATCTTTCAAGCCTTCGATATCCACTGCAGTGATGTTGATGGGCTTGTTGGTGCCTTCGAGCATCGCCAGATACTGCCAGCGGTCGTAGGTGCCGACGGCTGTATCCTGCACAATGCCCAGGGACATATGGAAATCTAGATTGGGCAATGCCTGGGCCACGCGGGCGAAGTTCTTGACATCGTTATAGGTGGCGCGGCGTCGTTCTCCCGTATAGGGATCGATCGTGAAAGGCGTGTCTGACCCGGCCCCAAAGGTGATCGAGTCCTTATAGAGTTCCATCTTATGCGTACGGTCAGGACCCACCGTGACCACTTTGCTGGGCACGGTTGCCAGCGCTTTGTCCACCAACCAGGGTGGGATCTTAACCAGCGCGCTGTCGTCGGTCTTATCTTCCACGATGGCGCCGCCTTCATAGGCAACTTGAACCCCTTCTTCATCGTAAACGCGCACACCGGTTTCGTATAATACGGTCAGGGCGGCATGGAAGATCGCTTCGATCTCATCTTCTGTGAGCACTTCGAAGGTGGGCGTCGCGTTCACGAGGTAATTTGTTCTTTTTACTTGCATAATCCTTGCTCCTGTCTTCGCTGGTAGGGCGATAATTTCAGCTCATTTGGGTTATCAGCGCAGAAACATCTCTTGCTTGATCTCGCCACCGGGTGGAATGACCAAGAATTCGTCATCGGCTTTATCAAGTGCCGTGGCAATTTCGATCAACCGTCGCACATAGATATCTGACCCGAGGATCTCTTCGTAGCGCATATCCCAGCGCTTGCAGTATTCAGCGACTTCCTGGGCCTGGGGTCGATATTCTTCTAAATCCTCGACGCTGTGCGCTACGAACACCAGGCGTTCGTAATGCTGGTATTGTTGATCCATGATCCAGGTTGCATCTTCTTCGCCGTATTTTTCCTTGTATTCCATGTATTCCTGGTATGGGTTGCTGCCTGATTCCAGCCAACCTTTGGTCAGATAATATGTGCCGGGAGAACTCTCGAATTCCTGGATGTATTTCTTGTAAGAACCGAGCAGGATGGCAATGCAGTCATCGGTGCGCGGGATCAGCAAAGTATGTTGATTAGCTTTGACCCCTTTTAGACCGTTGCCGCACAATCCGTATCCCAGGATGATCAGGCTGGGCTCTTCAACTTCGTCGATCGTGTCTTGAAGAGACCAGGTCAGTTTCTTAGGAACGCGGTGCAGCCCGTAATCCAGGAAAGTGAAGTGTTCAGCCACCCCATCGGGAATTAACGCTTCCAACAGACTTTGGAAGACCTGGCAGGCGATAACCACGATGGGCGGTTTATCCGGTGACGTCACAATTCGGCCTCAAACCCTTACGCGGCGACGAGTTGCTTGGCTAAATCTGCCCCTGATGGTGCATTGGAGCCGTAGCCGTCAGAACCGATGCGGTCAGCAAATTCCTTGTCCACCGGCGCACCACCGACCATGACCTTGACCTGAGCGCGCAGGCCGGCTTCTTCGATGGCCTTGATGGTGTGCCCCATGGCTCGCATGGTGGTGGTGAGCATGGCAGACATTCCCACGATCTGGGGCTGGTGTTCTTTGATGGCCTCGATGAACTTCTCGGGCTCGGCGTTGAAGCCGATGTCAATGATCTCGAAACCAGCGCCTTCACACATCATGCTGACCAGGTTCTTGCCGATATCGTGCAGATCACCCTTGACAGTGCCCATGATGATCTTGCCTAACAGCTCAGCGCCGCTTTCAATCAGTAACGGGCGCAGGATTTCCATCCCGGCTGCCATGGAGTCGGCGGACATCAATACCTCAGGGACGAACATATCGCCGCGTTTGAAACGCGCCCCCACCTCGTCCATCCCCACGATCAGGCCGTTGTCGAGGATTTCTTTGGGAGTTAGCCCTTTCTTCAAGCCTCGTTCAACCAGATTATGGGTCTTCTCACTATCGCCCTCCAGGATGGCGGTAGAAAATCTCTCATACAATTCACTCATCGGTATTCTCTCCTAGTGCTGTTAGCTGTCCTTGACGCGTTCTTCAGCCTCAGCCAAAACCTTTTCGATCACCTTTTCGGTTTCAGGCTTGATTGGGGAGGGTTGGTGGGTGGCCAGGATTTCGTTGACGCGGGCGACGGTGCGGTCCTTGAGCGTTTTCTTGCCCATCATCTCCCATTCTTCGTAGTTGCGGCGATCGCACAAATTGGGATACCAGAATTCGCTCTTGTAGTATCGCCGGGTGTGCGGTTCTCGCAGATAGTGCCCATTGGGGCCGACGTTGTGGATCACATCCACGGCCAGGGTATCTTCATTGACTTCGATTCCGCGGGTGATCCTTCGGGAGTAGCCAATGGCTTCATCCATGGCACACAACTGGAAGACCGATCCGGTCATCCCGCTCTCGGTGTAGCCGACATCATGGCACAGATCCCCCCCGGTGAGCGCCGAGAAGAAGACGGTCAGCGAACCTTCGATGATGGCCTGCTCGTCGAAGGTCTTGGCATCGGTGCAGCCGCCTGTCTGCCAGAGGGGCAGTCCGGCGAAATGGGCCAGTTCGGTCAGCCCAGCCATATTAAGGGCCATTTCGGGCGCGCCATAAGAAAGGATCATGGCGCTCATATCCATCACCGAGAAGACGCCGCCCATGAAATAGGGCAGGCCGGGTTGAATGGCCTGTGCGATGACCAGACCCATCCATGATTCGGCTGCGCCCTGAATGATGATCCCCGCTGAGGTGACCGGGGCGGTGCCGCCAGAGATGGGGCAGGGGGTGAAGATCAATGGCACCCGGTGTTGGGCGGCGAAGATGAGTTTGTCCAATGCTTCCTGGGTGCTGACCAATGGGGAGAGCGGTTCGCAGTAATGTATGTAATTGGGCCGTCGTTCGAAGGCTTCCTGCCCCCCGGCTTCGGCCACCGCGATCTCGTGAATGCCCGCCGAGTCATATTTGTCGTACGACCAGGCCACGATGGGTTTGCTGGTGTTGGGGAACATACCCGCAAACTCATACAGCGCGCCCAGGTCGTGATGAACATCATTGACCGTGCCTAGGGACTCGCAGAAATCGATATTGGGCAGAGCATCGACGGTCTTGGCGACCAGGGGGACATCCGTTTTCACATAAGGACGCCGCTCCATGGTTTCCACGTCGATGAAGTTGGGGCAGGTCGGACCTGGCCCAAAGTGGCCGCGGCCTGGCCCGATGTGGATGTTATGCTCAGGGTTTCCATCCCGTGCAAAAATTGTGAAGCTGCGCGGGGCTAATTCCAGAGAGCGCCTGACCAGATAAGATGGAATCCGGACGCGGATGCCATCGACCCAGGCGCCAGCTTCTTTCAATATTTCGCGCGCCTGATCGTGATGCACATCAAGGCCGGTGTATTCCAATACATGCAGTACGCCGTCATATAGTTCTTGCAGTTGATCATCTGAGAGCATTCGAAACTGCACACCGGCGTTCATTCGGTAGTTGCCTCTCATACTTGCTTGGCTCCTTTCAGGTTGGGTGGAGAATAAACGGAGTAGGGAGGAGATTTACTTGCGTCGTTCTATGCTCCCTACTCACTCATCTATACTTCCACATACTCTACCCAACGAATGTCTTTGCCAGTTCGGCAGCGGAGGCGGCATTGGAGGCATAGCCGTCAGCGCCGATCTGATCGGAGAAGGCCTGGGTGACAGGGGCACCGCCGATTATGACCTTGACCTTGTCGCGCACACCGGCCTCTTCCAGCGCTTTGACAGTGTGCTCCATGGCGCGCATGGTGGTGGTCAGCAGGGCCGACATGCCCAGAATATCGGGTTCATAATCTTTGACGGCATCGACAAAGGCTTG
>JANQED010000117.1 GCA_028278545.1 Anaerolineales bacterium | reverse complement strand
ATACTCGTATGACCAAAGGTCTAGCAGGACGTGTGTTGGCGAGTATCAACAATTTGGTGTTAGGCATCTTTGCTAGTCAAGATAGGTTTAAGTATTTGCCTTCTGCTTGAAGATATTTCGATGCCTACCCTCTCGAAGCTTTGGCCCTAATCACACGACTTTAAGTGTGTGGTCGGGGGATGAATTTACTAGAACATATATACTACAATAGGTTTAAGCTGGTGAGGAAAGCCTTAAAGTTCCGGCTCTACCCCAATGAAGAACAACAAGCAGCGCTGGCAGTGCAATTTGATCATGCACGCTTTGTCTATAACCGCTTCCTGCAAATGCGTCGAGATCACTACCAGACAACCAGAGAGGGATTGTCCTATCAGGATACAACCTCTCTGTTGACCGAGCTCAAACGGTGCCCTGATTATGAATGGCTGAGGGACGCAGACAGCCAAGTATTGCAGCAATCGCTCAAGGGTCTGGATCGAGCCTTTTGCAACTTTTTCGGATATCGCGCTAGATATCCCCGCTTCAAAAGCCGCAGGGCAAAACAGACCATCCGCTATCCCCAACGGGTAAAGGTGAACCTGGAAATGAAGCGTACCTATCTGCCCATGATGGGCTGGGTCAAGACGGTGTTCCATCGTCCCCTGGAAGGGAAGCTCAAGAACGTGACCGTGTCGAGAACCAAGAGCGGTTGCTACTATGCTTCCTTTCAGGTAGAAGTGGATATCCCCGAGCCGGTAAGTTGTGGAGAGATGGTTGGAATCGATCTAGGGTTAAAGCACTTTGCGGTGTTGTCGGATGGACAAAAGATCGCCAACCCTTGCAATCTGATCCACACAGAACGCCGGTTGCGGCGATTGCAGCGGCAGTTGTCACGCAAACAGAAGGGTAGCCGGGGCTGGGAGAAACAACGTATCAAGGTAGCCCAACAACACGAGAAGGTGGCAAACCGCCGGGCAGATTTCCAGCATAAGTTGAGCCGCTCATTGATAGATGAATACGGTTACCCGTCTTAGAAGATCTGCACATCAAAGGCATGGTCAAGAACCGCAGTCTAGCCAAACACATCTCGGGTTCAGGTTGGGATCAGCGATGCCCTTGCAGGTGAGAGAATGGCAATGTCCGATATGCGGTGCGTACCATGATCGAGATCAGGATGCCGCCATCAATTCATTGCTTCAAACTACTCTAAGGACCACGGGAGGTCACGCCGGTGGAGTCAGAGTAAGACCTGATCTGATCAGGCAGGGACTGTGAAACCGGAAGCCCCGGCCTGTGGCCGGGGTGGTTCACTCTCTTTTGTGTTGAGTGTGGAGATCACCATATCCATTTCTCCTGCTGTCCACTAAAAGAAAACTGCCGGTGATACATGGAAGCGTTGTGCTAACAGGCCAATTTGCCGCGTATTGAGTTTTCGTTTGCCCCTCAGAATTTCAGAAATCACCCCTTGCGAACCTATTTCAGGTAGATCTGTTTGAACCAGTCCGTGTTCATCCATTAAATACCGAAGCATTTCTGCGCCGCTATATTCTGACATCTGATAGTGATGTTCCTCATAGGCATGAACGAGTGTTCCAAGTGTATCAAGAAGCTCATACAAAGGATGAGTTTCATCCGTGCCAACTTCATCGATCAAGAAATTGAGACGTTCTATCGCCATATCATATTCCTGCTCATTGCGAATTGCTAAAAGCGGTTGAATTATCTGCCAGTGGCTTTGTGTCTGTGGGGGAATGAGAGTAGTCATCGTTTCCATGCTCCTCGGTCATATTCCGGGTGAGTCAGAACGTGACGGACGTAAACCTTACCGCGATTGAAATGTATCGAGGCAATCAAGCGATATTTGTTTCCTCCGATGTTGAAAACAATCAAATCTCCTACTTGATCAGCAGTAGGAAATGTATTGCGCAGTTAGCTAAAACTGCTGAACTCACTTCTACTGATCACCTTATACCACCGGGAAAGCGGGCTTTTACTGTTGGGATGTTTTTCCCAGAATTGGAGCAGGGCTTTCCTGGAGATAATATACATGACATCATACTATCTCAATATGAGATAATTGACAAGGGTAATTTACTTTTTATTGCGAATGGATTGTTTCTACTAGGACACTTACCAACCTCCCCCCTCGATAATTTGCTACAGTACGATGTATGCAACGGTGTGTTATCTTCATAATCATTACCTTGTTGGCACTGGCAAGCCTGGGAGCAGGTGTCATGCCAGGTCCACTCCCGGAACCGCCCGATCCACCGGCCCCTGGCGGTGGTGCGGATCCTGGCCCTGGTGAAGATGCGGGGGATAGTTCATCGTCTGATGGCGGTGGAGTGGGTTCGATTGCCACAGGCATACCTTCGGTAATCCAACGAATTTTTCATATCATCCGCTTCCCCACGGAGACGTTAGCCGAATCGCTCACTATTGTTCTCAACGAAGCTGCCGAAAAAGAAGCTACCAGACTGAGTAATCAGACTGCTGAATGGGCCGCGATCATTGGTGATGTCATTCAGGCACCAAGTGATGGCTTCTACGAGGTGATCGCCACATCCAGCCTTCCAACCGCCGCAGCCTTGGCTCCGGCACTTTTTCTGCTACGCTTGCTGATCTATCATTGGGGTCGTTTGATCGGCGAAGACGATTCGGCTTTGCGGGTGATTGGCGATTGGTTGACGGCTGGTCTGCTGGCCGTTGTGGCAGGACCCTTCCTTGACCTGATGACAAGCCTGAGCTGGTGGATATCCGGGAGCGTCTTAGGTGAAACGGGCCAACTTGCGCGCGCCTTCGTTACCTCGATGACCGTTCCCGCAGCCATCGGCGGGATGCTCAAATACACCTTCTTTTCCAGTTTCATCATCATGGGAGTAGCTATAATGGGGTTGCTCGCTGTGGCCGGCCTGGGGATGGCTTTTGCTGCCGCCAATGCAGCCATGTATGTCATGGCGGTGATTGCCCCCTTTGTTGCCGTGGTTGGGGCTGTCCCACAGATGCGCTGGCTGCGGTCTTTGTGGATCAAGGGCAGTAGCGTTGTGGCCTTGATGCCCATCATCGCCGGTGGCATCTTCAAAGCCAGTACGCTGGCAGCCAATCCCTTCCTGCCGGGAGGAGGCTTGTTATCAGTGCTGGTGAGGCTGTTGTGGATGGCTGGCTCGGTGGGCTTCTTGCTCTCGTTGGCTGGTATCCTGAGTAAGTTTACTATTTCGGCGACGGTTGGAGCCTTTGGAAAGGCCGTAGGTGCGGTCAAAAGTGTGGCAACGATGGCGGCGGTTGTTGGCAACGCTGGTGCTGGGGCAGCGGGCGCTGGCGTGGGTACCGGCGTAGGAGTGGGAGCAACCGCTGCACCTGGTGCAGGAGGAACCGCGGCTGCAGGAATGGCAGCCGGAGAAGGTGCGAGTGCTGCCAGTAGCAGACTTTCATCTGCTATGGAACATCTGGAGACTGCTCAATCCCATACTCAAAGTGGTGCTGTTTTTAACGCTTCAGGGCTCCAGGGGTTAGCCCAGTACCACCGTTCTCAGGCGCAGATACACACCCTGGCGGCTCGCCGGGATGAACTCCAGACGCGCATGAATCGTATCGGATATTCTTCCACCGAGTCATCTGAGACTGGCCCTTCGACAGATGTTTCGACAAGCTCAACACAGCGGCTCAGGACAGGTACCTCGATTTCCTGGGGAGAGGGAGGTGATCCCGGATTGGATCAGGCTGTTTTACGGCGAGCTACATTGCAAGGAGGGTACGCCGGCTCCCCAGAGGAATTCGCCCAAAACCTGAGCACCCTGGAGAGTATGGCACAGCAATCCGGTTTTTCGCTCAACGCCATGACGCCACACTATCCCGAGGAGGTCGGTCGCATGGCGCGCGCCTACCAGGAGGACCCTCACCGCTTCGATGGCACCTCTCAACCTCTCTTGGGTTTTGCAAATCTAGCAGGAGCGGAAAATATTGCCGATGTGCTAGGAAGTTGATTGTGCTAGGGAGCCGGGGAGCTGGGGAGCTGCTCCCCAGCTCCCTAGCTCCCACGCTCAAATGTTTTCCACCGAGATTTTCGTCACCATTGCTTTTGTCTTGTTCAGCCTGGCTGATTTACGCTACCGGGTTGTGCCGGGAATCGAAATGTTCTTCTTTTCTGCAGTGTTATTAGGCGTGTTCAGCAACCCTTGGGGTGTAGCCGCGGTAGTGTTTTCCGTCGCCTGGGCCTGGATGCGTTCCTGGCCTGTTTCATTGATTTGGGCGTCGTTATTCAATCCCGCTGCGTGGCCAGTGTTGTTGACAGCTTTTGGTGTCCGCCGTGGTGTGGTTGGCGGGGCGGACCTGTGGGCGATTGGCGGCCTGGCTTGCTTGTTTCCCTGGCCAGCTGTGATCCTGTCACTCGCCGGGGTAGAACTGTGGCGACGTTGGTGGCGGCGCCGGCACCCAGGGCCAGTTCCCGCTCTGCCGGGTATGCTTTTGGGACTACTCGTATATTTGTGCGGCCAAGTTGCTTTCAGATTCTGGAGTATTTAGCATGGCTCGTGTTGGGACGACTGGGAACCCATCCCCCTACAAATTTTTCGGTACCTTTTTGGGTCTTCCTTTCTGGCCTGGGGGTTTGACCTTGTTGGCTGCTGCTCCTGGCGTAGGCAAGACCTCCTGGCTGCTACGCATGATCTTCGAAGCCAGCGCATCCGGCTTTCCCGGCGCTTTGGGTTGTTACGAGCACACCGTCGAAGAACTCAAATACCGCCTACGTCTGCAATCCGAAGCTTGTGTGGTTGGGCCTCATGATGCTGCGCCGGTAAGGACTGTCGAACGCGACCTGGCCCGGGGCAGCGAGACCGTCTTGCTTTCCCTTTCCGACCAGGAAGACACCATCCGGGGTGTCGAAGATGTCTTACTCTATGATTATGGTTTTCCCAAGAAAGGTCCGGCGCTTTTGGCAATGGATTACCTCCAACGTGTGCCAGTGTTGGGGTTGACAGGCATGATCGAGGGCGATCGGCGCGCCGGGGAAGCCGCCGCCAGGTTGCGCGCCCTGGGACGCCGGCATGGTTGGGCGGTGATCGCCGCGGCTGCGTTACGCCTGGAAGAATTTGATGATGGCACGGACCTGTCTGCCTTGTGGGGCGACGAACGTGTGCCTTACGAAGCCGACCGGGTATTGGTCATGCGTCCTACCGAAACTCCCCGGGCGTGTGGTTGCGTCAGCTTGGAAGTTCATATCCTCAAAGACCGTACCGGCCCGAAACGGGTCTGGCAGGTGGAGTTCTGGGGCGAACGGTTCTATGTTGCCGCATGTGGAGAAAACCATGGCGAACGCCGCTGAAATCCTGCTCGACATCCTGCGGGAGGCCTGGGTTGCCTTGGCGGCTGCCATGTTAGCCTTTGCCGTCTTGTCGATGCTAGCCCAGGTACTCAAGACCGCTTCGGGATCCGTGTTAGGCGCCAGCTTGATCGTATGGGAAGCGGTAGCTGCTTTGTTCGGTGTGTTGGTTTTGGCCCTGTTCGGCTTTCTGGGCGTCCCGGCGATTGTAGCGGCTGCCCAATCGTCGATTCCATCGAGCGCAGGCAGCGGGCCGGTGACCCAATTGAGCCAGTTTTGCGCGGCCCTGATCGGCGGTATTGCCGCGCTGCGTATGCTGCGGGCTGTTTTTACCGCGATTGCCTACACCGCGGCTGGTGGCAGCGGCAGGCTGGCGGATACCCTCGTCGAAAGCGGCGAGGCGTTGTTTGGCATGGTATTAGCGAGTATGGCCATTCCCATCGCGGCGGCGTTTCTATGAAGTGTCAAGTGCCAGGTGCCAAGTATCAAGTATCCAGCGACACGTGACACCTGACACCGGAACACTTGGCACGTACCGGAGGTGAATATGTTTGATCCAGTCTTAGAAGAGATCTCAAAAATAGCCGCCGATGCATGGATGTTTCTGGTCGGTTTGCTGGTCATTGTCGCCATTTTGGGCGCGCTCTGGTACGTGCTTCAGGGTGCTACCGGGGTCGCCTTTGGCGGCTCAGGTATGACCTCCAAAGCCATCATCGGCGCCATCGGCTTGGTTATTCTGGTGATCGTAGCTTTTCTTATCCTTCCTGAAATGAGCTCGTTGCTGGAAGGACTGAAGCCGGACCCGCCATTTTAGGAATGACCGGGGACCGAAGACAGGAGACGGGAGTAGCGCTCCTGTCCCCGGTCTCCCGTCACCCGTCCAAAGACCTATGTTCAACGACCGTGATCTCTTCATTCTTGGGGCTGGCGCGCTGCTGGCCGTGTTTTGTCTTTTCTTGCCCTTCTCTTTTACCGGCAAAGTGGTCGCCGGGATGCTGGTGCTGGTGGGGGGCATGGTGATTGCCCTGCTGCGCCTGGGGCCTGACCGGGTGCCTCTCGAAGAGTGGCTGCTGCGGCGATTACGCTTCTGGTTGGGCACTCGCCATTTCGTCTTCCAGCGTCCTGGCTGGAAAGACCGGAGCCCAGATTTCGCGCCTGAACGAACACCCACCCAGGGATGGGGAAACCTCTTTCCCGTCCATCTCGCGTTTGGTGAGGTAGGTGTCTATCCCCTTTTGACCGCTTTCCTGGCTGTCGTTGGGGTTTATTTTGTCGTCTGGATTCAGAATGGAGGGGCTGAGGAAATTTCTCGAATCTTCTCTCTGCGATAAGGAGCTGGGGGGCTTGGGTGTGTGGGAACTTCGGAGATTCTCCCCTACACCCTAGACCCCAGCCCCCATGCTTTATTCGTACAAAGGATTAAACATATGGAAACTATCTTGTCACTCATCGCGGCCCTATCCCTCGCCGCCATACCCATCGCTATCGGCTGGCGGCGCACGACCGGTGAGGCGGAGATGGCCCGGGCTATGGGATTGGCGGAACCTGAAAAACGGTTCGACCCGGAGCGGTTTGCCAACCAGACCGGCACCGGCATGAATTTCAACCAGATCGCGCTTGGCTTTCTGGCCTGGGTTGGTGGCGGCTTTGTTGGCGGTATGATCTTAGGCCCAGTGGCAGCGGTCTTGTTTGCCCTTGCAGGTGGGCTGCTCTTTTCGGGCACGCTGACCACCAAGCGCGAGGCTTTCCGCCTCAGTCAGGCCAAAGATATCCTGCGTGGACTGGGCGTGGTGGAAACCTTGCTCAGCCAGGGCAAACCGCTCAACGAAGCCATCGAAGAAGCGGCTAACGCCGTGGGGCCTGATGGTCGCATGGTGTTGATGGACCTGGTCGTGCGCATGCGCGCTGCGCCAGCCGACCAGGCTGCCAAGGCGGTGCGTGAGTGGACGATGGGTTGGAATAATCCTGCTGTGGACATCGTGGGTACGTCCTTGCTGGCTTCCCTGGAAGGACGTATCGAGATCAGCCCTCTGGTAGCCTCGTTACGGCACACCCTGGGAACGGTTGTCGAGGTGTTATCCCGCTCGCGGGCCGCGGCCAAAGGCATCGAGTGGCAGGCCCGATTCCTGGCGCTTTTCCCTCCGGCAGTGCTAGTCGTGATGGCCATTGTTACACCCGAGATGGGCCGACTGTATGCCAGCAATCCCCTATACTTGCTGCCTGTGTTATTTGGATCGGGCGTATCCTACGCTCTCTCCACGCGTATGATCCGCAACGGCTTATCCATCGAGGCTTCGATGGGACTCCAGACCGGGCGGCGAGGGGAGATTCAATTGGATCGCATGGGTCGAGTATTGTAGCGGGCACTACCCTGGCTTGATGAAAGGTTGGTCAGCGAAGTTATTAGTTATCGCCTTTGGCATCCCACTGGTATGTGGGGGTGCATTTGCCTGCCTCTTTATGGTTGCTGTGGCGATGTCCATCCCCCAGATCCCCGACTGGGCGCAACGCCCGGTGACCGAGTGGATGTTGGGCACCCCGCAACCGGTGGGCAGAGGGGTTGAAGACCCCGGATTTGGTGAGGTGGTCGATGAGGTGGAAGACATCTCTGCCTACGACACGATCTACACCGGGCCAACCCCGGCTGGGGTTGGTGTGGGATGGGAAGATTATCTGCACCCCGAAGACGCGAACCCCCCGCAAGGTGTGCCCTTCGATCATATTCCCCTGTTGAATTGTGCTTACCATGATCCAAACTACACCAGTCACACCGGTGTCGATTTTCCCGAACCGGGTGGCACGCAGGTTTATTCAAGTATGGCTGGTCTGGTGGTATGGGCGGACTACAACGGGCCGTGGGGCAATCTGGTGGTAGTAGAGAACAATGGCTACCAGACCTACTATGCCCACCTGCGCGATATTGATCTGGCGGAAGGGCAAATTATCACCTCTGGAACCCAGGTTGGCAGCGTCGGAACAACGGGTGTGAATTCAGAAGGGGAGCCGACATCGTCAGGAGATCATTTGCATTACGGGGTCAAACAGCAAACCGAAACAGGGTACGTCTGGTTGAACCCCCAGGATTTCTTTGCGGGTAATGAGTATATCAAAATCGCCTGTCCGGAGGAATGATCGAGTGACTCTTCAACAGAACGCAAGGCAAGCCATTCGATATAGCTCAGAACAGCCTGTCCGGGTTGGTTCGTTGCTATTCGACGAGTGGCACAGCCTGTTACTGAATGAAGGATGGAGTGATACTTTTGTTTACCGGTTATCGGCTAGCGATGGGCTACCGCCAGTGGATTATGCCAGGGCAGTGCGACGGGTCGTGCCCCCCTTGCTGAAACTGCGCCACTCGGTTTCGCTTTGGGTGGCGGTGGAATCGCCACCTGGAGGCATTTGGTATTCAGAACAAGTACGCCGGACGCTGCACGGCATCTCTGCGCCAGTGGCCGTTACGAATGGCATCGATACACCGCCACAAATAAATGATTTTTCATTCTACCCCTGGACGGAACGCATCCAATCACCCCCACCTCCTCAGGCGGAGAATCCTCTCCCGGAAGATATTTCTCCCAAAGAGCTGCGTTGCTTGCAAGTGTTGGCCCGCCTGGAACAGGCCTACACCCTTGAAGTAGCTTCGCTGGCTGGCTGCAGTCGTCCCACGGCACGCAAAGCCTTGAAGTCCCTGTGCGAACGGAAGCTGCTCGATTATATTCCTGAATCCAGGAACGCGCGTTATCCCTACTGGGAAATCCGGCGCGGTGGCATGTCGCTGGCTTTACGGAGCTGGGGTGTACCGGCGGGAGTTTCGTTTCCGCGCCGCAAGGAGCGCCGTTATGGGGGCAAGAAACGAAGCAGGGGTCAGAAGGTGCTCTACGTAGGTAGGCGACATCGCAATACATCCCGGTTATGGCCTGCCTGGCTGAAAACTGCCTGGCCTGACCGGGCGATGATCTGGGCTGGGTGGAGCGAAGTATTCCTGGGTGGTATCCTGAGCCTGTCGAAGGGCGGTGCCCGTCCTGACGCCCTGGCCTGGGGTTTGCTGGACGGGCGCGAGACGATTTTCTGGCTGGAGGTGGAGAGCGGTAACAGGTCGAAATCAGAAATAGCCAAGAAAGCCATCCGCAGCATCAACAAGGCGATTCGATATGTAGGATCGTTTTCCGGTTTGGATTTGGTCGTAGCTTTCCTGGGGCCGCCCTGGGTGATAGGGGGGATTAGAGATGTGCTTGGCGACATCCCCGGTCAGGTAGCCGTAGTGCTGGCCGGCTGGACAGATTTTGGTGTGCTACCAGAGCCAGTATGGGGCAAGACTTGTTCTGAGCCCTTGCCAGGTATGCATAGTAAGGGGGAGGCGAAGGATTGAAGGGTGATGTTCATCTTGGGCCGTCTATCGATTTTTCGAGAAGGATAGAAAAGATGTGCCTAGAGCGTTGCTTCCCGATATTTCTGGGTATAAATGTTCCAATGTCCAGCACCACAATCAACACGTTATAATTACTTTATCTCTCGGATATTGGTGAAGAAAATGAATGATCAGATATAGCCCTGCAAGTTATCCGAGTTTAAACTGTTTATTTGGAAGTATCAAAATGCCCAAAAGCATCACCAGAATGGATTACAAGAAAAACACAGGCTGGTACGTGCGCGTGAAATTCAGAGGCAAAGAACACCGTAAGTATTTTGGCGACAGCGTTTGGGGAGGTTACGAGGAGGCCTTAGAAGCTGCGGTCCAGTGGCGGAACGAAAAGGAGAGCGAGCTGGGCAAGCCGCGTACCGACCGGATGGTGATCTCTAAACCCCATGATGACCTGGGGATCACTGGCGTACGCCGTACGATGAGTTGGACTGGGGCAACCGATACAGAGGGGAACCCGCTTCCAAATTACACACCGGTGTATGCCGTCACCTGGAGCCCAGAACCCGGTGAAAGAAAACAGACTTCCTTCTCGGTAGAAAAGTACGGGGAGGAGAAAGCCAGGAAGATGGCGATAGAACTTCGCAAGCAAAAAGAGTTTGAGATCTACGGGGATACGGCCGATCTCTGATAGCAAACCCGTTGGAGTATAATCGGCTGACCTCGAACGGTGATGAGCACGCGAAATTGCCAACCTTGGTCTTGGACAAGGGAGCACAGGGGTAATCGAATTGTACAACAACTGGAGATTGTGGGGCAACCGATACAGGTTTATTCAGTGACGTTCCTCGATCAATACGGCTTCGGCAAATGAGATAACAAGATCAATTATGACGATATGGTTCACGGCTGACACCCATTTTGGGCATACGAATATCATCCAATACTGCAAGCGCCCTTTTATATCCGTAACGGAGATGGATGAATTGCTGATCGAGAACTGGAATCGCTCAGTCAAACCCGACGACACAATCTATCATCTGGGTGATTTCACGCTGGCAGGGAAAAATGCTGCCAGCGTTTATTTTCAACGACTCGACGGGAAAATCCATGTCATTCCTGGTGGGCATGATAATAAGTGGCTTGGAAAGGATGAATACTTCACGAGATCCGGCCATCCGGTCACTATTCTCCCTCCACTATACACATTGAAAACTTCTCTTCCTGAAGTCGAGCATCCCCAATTGATTGTGTTATGCCATTACGCCATGCGCGTCTGGGATCGCTCGCATTACGGGAGCTGGCACCTGTACGGACATTCACATGGGAATTTACCCCCTGTAGAGAAAAGTCTGGATGCGGGTGTGGATTGTTGGGATTACCGCCCTATCTCTCTCGC
This sequence comes from Anaerolineales bacterium, assembly GCA_028278545.1. Classification (GTDB taxonomy): domain Bacteria; phylum Chloroflexota; class Anaerolineae; order Anaerolineales; family UBA11858; genus NIOZ-UU35. The sequence goes on along the minus strand of JANQED010000117.1, from coordinate 321 downwards.
CATGGTCTGTCGCAAGATAGGTGCTGGATAGCGAATACGGAACTTCAAGAAAATGAAACGTATCACCTGGTTGACCGATATACACCTGGAATTTGTTAGTACGGAAGTGGCCCTTGCTTTCTTCGACCAGATCGCAGTTTCATCTCCTGATCTCATTCTGATTGGGGGAGATACCGGCACGGCAAGGAATCTCGACTTCTTCTTACATGCATTAAATAAAAGGGTAGTGGTTACAAAGTAAGTGATGACAGTTGATTTATCATAGCCAGGTTGTGGTCAAAGATAAACCATTCAGTGACCATACGATGGAAATCTTCGCAC
>JANQED010000135.1 GCA_028278545.1 Anaerolineales bacterium | reverse complement strand
TATGCCGCGTCCAAGCGGATTGAAACTAACAAACCGAGGAGTCCAATCACCATCAGGGTAAACCTCCAAGACCTATGCCGCGTCCAAGCGGATTGAAACCAACTGGTTTTGAGTTTAGTGCGTGCTTGACTTCCTTACCTCCAAGACCTATGCCGCGTCCAAGCGGATTGAAACAACACAGCCGGAGAGAGATAAACCAATCATATTTTTGCCTCCAAGACCTATGCCGCGTCCAAGCGGATTGAAACTTAGCAATACTCCACCACCAACTGGATCCATGTTACCCCTCCAAGACCTATGCCGCGTCCAAGCGGATTGAAACGTTGTCCTCTTCGTACTAGCCCTTCTCCTTGGGTGAGCCTCCAAGACCTATGCCGCGTCCAAGCGGATTGAGACTTCCATAATCAGAAGAGTATATGACTCCACAAATAGTTCGGAAGAGAAATATTTCCATCCGGGCTTTTTTGTTTTAACAATGATGATAAGCAAAACCATTTTTTCCGAGTTGTATTGTATGGTGCGGGGGATACTTCGCTGATACCCTGACTATGTTTTTTCTAAAATATCAGTATGCCAAGAGCAGGCACGTTAGGCAACCCACAGCCTTACAAATTCTTCGGAACCTATGCCGGGATTCCTTTCTGGCCCGGTGGTCTGACCTTGCTCGCCGCCGCGCCTGGTATAGGGAAGACATCCTGGCTATTACGGATGATTTTTGAAGGAGCAGATTCTAGAATACCATCTGCTATCGGCTGTTACGAACATACAGCCGAAGAGTTGAAATACCGTCTACGATGCCAGGCAGAGGCAGCAGTAGCCGGACCTCATGATCAGGCTGTGTCAGATGATACAGAACAATTCCTGGTCCGGGGCGCCGAGGCTGTTCTGTTACCACTCTCCGATCAAGAAGACACTGTCCGCAGTATCGAAGATATGCTGCTTACTGACTACGGGTTTCCAGTGAATGGCCCTGCACTCCTGGCTGTGGATTATCTACAGCGCATACCGGTGATTGGAATAACGGGCAGGATCAGCGAAGACCTTCGCGCCGGTGAAGCCGCCGCTAAGCTAAGAGCACTTTCGCGCAAGCATGGCTGGGCCATTATCGCAGCAACTGCTTTGAGAAAAGACAACTTCGACGTTGGGGAGTTGGATGGTTCTGTTCTAACGGCCCTACTCGGTGATGAACGAGTCTCCTATGAAGCTGATCGCGTATATGCGGCCTATCACGCCGGTGAAATCCAGGATTGTGGTTGCGTTCGTCTTGGGGTGCACACATCCAAAGACCGCACTGGTCCCAAACGATCCTGGGAGATGAGCTTCTGGGGCGAACGGTTTTTCCCGACGCTGGAAACCACCCACCCTTGACGATGGCCTCATGGCAGAAGTCACTGATTTCTTTAACCTGCTGTTGAGAGAAGCCTGGATTACCCTGGTCGGTGCGATGGTAGCCTTCGCAGCAATGGCATTGTTATCTCAGGCTCTCAAGACAACATCCGCCAGTGTGTTGGGCGCCAGTATATACATCTGGGAAGCTATCGCAGCCGGTGTTGGCGTCCTACTCCTGGTGCTATTTGGGTTTCTCGGCGTTCCGTCGATTGTAAAGGCAACCCAATCAGCTATCCCAGCGAGTGCTGGATGTGGCCCAATTGCTACCTTGAGCGAACTGTCGGCATCAATCATCGGTGGCATAGCCGCTTTGCGCATGATCCGGTCCGTTTTCACCGCTGTAGTCTACGCGGCAGCAGGAGGCAGTGGCGGAATGGCGCATGCTCTGCTAGATAGCGGTGAAGCTATCCTGGGAATGCTTCTCGCCAGTATTGCCATACCCGTATCTGCTCATTTTCTCGGCGCATGCTAGAGGTGCAACCATGACACAAAAATTCCTGATCACTGTTTATCTGCTCCACCCCTGCCTGTTTCCACTGCTTGATGGCGGGGATGACGGGGGCGGTGGAGGCAGCGGGATGTTCGATAAAGCTTTGGAACAAATCAGGCTGATCGCACAAGACGCATGGGGTTTCCTGATCGGTCTATTCGTGATTGTGGCCTTATTAGGCGCCCTGTGGCTTTCCCTACAAGGTACAGCTGGCGCAGCTTTTGGCGGCTCCAGAATGACCGGTATGGCCATCATTGGGGCTGTCGGCTTGATTGTCTTGGTCATCCTCGTCTTCCTAGTGTTGCCAGAAATGGGCAGTATGCTGGAAGGCCTACAACCTGATCCTCCCTTCTAATATGTTCAACGATCGCGATTTGGCCATTTTGGGGGTAGGGGCAGCTTTAGCCGTGATGTGCTTATTACTGCCATTTGAGTTCTCCGTAAAGGTGGTTTTTGGCGTCATCCTCCTGACACTCGCTATGGTGTTAGCCCTACTACGTCTGGGGCCTGACCGGGTACCGCTAGAAACCTGGTTTTACCGTCGTTTCCGTTTTTGGCTGGGATCTCACCGATTCGTCTACCAACGGGAAGGATATACGGCGGGGAGTGGACTAGAGCATGATGATCGTGTACCACAAGCCAAACCTGGCTTCTGGCCTGCGTACCTGGCGTTCGATGAGGTTGGGTTGTATCCACTAATGACGGCATTTATGGCTGTGGTGGGGACATATTTCGTTGTCTGGATCCATGACGGCGGTGGCAATGACATCGCATTATTTTACGAGATGTATTTGAAGTAGGAGCATATCCATGGGTACGCTTTTTGCATTTGTAGGCGCTTTATCCCTGGCAGCGATCCCGGTCGCTCTTGGCTGGCGGCGAACGATCAACGAAGCCAGCATGGCGCGTGCTATGGGGCTGGCTGTAGACGACAAGAAATTCGATCCAGAGAAATTCGCCAAACAAACCGGAACGGGGCTGAGTTTCAATCAATTGGTATTTGGATTTCTGGCCTGGGTCGGCGGTGGCTTCGTGGGGGGAATGATGGTGAGCGGCATTACGGCTTTCCTATTCGCGGTTGCGGGTGGGTTGTTATATGCTGGGGCGATAACTAGTCGCCAGCAACAATTCCGTCTGAGCCAGGCAAAAGACATCCTGCGAGGTCTGGGAGTCATCGAAACACTGCTAAGCCAGGGAAAACCACTCAACGATGCTATTGCGGAAGCGGCCAACGCGGTTGGGCCTGATGGTCAGATAGTGTTGACCGATTTGGTGGTACGGCTACGTTCCGAGTCTGCGGACCAGGCCCCAGCCGCTGTGCGCGCATGGACGACTGTCTGGCACAATCCTGCTGTGGATATCGTCGGAACGGCTTTGTTGACTTCCCTTGAAGAGCGCATTGAAATCAGTCCCTTAGTAGGCGCATTACGGCGCACCTTGACGGACATAATCGAAGTATTGTCCAAAGCGCGCGCGGCAGCCAAAGGCATCGAGTGGCAAGCGCGTTTTTTGGCGATATTTCCTCCGGCGGTAATTGTGTTCATCTCCTTGATGACACCGGATGTGGGGCGATTGTACTCCTCCAATCCCTTGTACTTGCTGCCTGTGTTGATTGGCTCTGGCGCATCCTACATGCTGTCCACCCGCATGATCCGCAATGGCCTTTCCATTGAAGCCTCTATGGGACTCGAGGTCGGTCGGCAAGGGGAGATCGAATTGGATCGACTTGGCCGTGTGTTGTAAGGCGATGAAATGGACAGGTAGATTTTTCGTAGGGAGCTTCCTGGCAATCCCGTTCCTGTGTGGCTTGTTTTTTATCATCATCTATATCACTCTGATCGCACTGACGATACCGCAGCTACCCGGATGGGCACAAGATGATATGACTGAATGGATGCTAGGCGTCCCCAAAGAGGTCGGCACTGAACCTTATGACATTGGGGCAATTGAATATGCGGTAGCGACTGGTGACCTTGAGTGGTTGGAGTCGCATGGGTATGTAGCATCCATGTTTGCCAGCCAGGGCGTCCCGTGGGATGATTTCATCCACCCAAACGTTCTGTCCCTTCCCAATGGGTTGCCTTTCGACCATATCCCTCTTGTCAATTGCCTGTTTGGAGACCCAAACTATCCAAATCATTCTGGCGTTGATTTCCCCGAACCTGGGGGCACGGAGGTTATTTCGACAATGGCAGGAAAAGTGGTCTGGGCAGATTGGAATGGTCCCTGGGGGAACCTGGTCGTGGTCGAGAATAACGGCATCCAAACCTATTACGCACATCTCAGAGCTATAGATGTCTTCGAAGGGCAAATCATCCCTGCTGGAGAGTTAGTTGGGGAAGTGGGCACCACCGGATTGAATGCTCTGGGGGAACCGACCTCTACCGGCGACCATTTGCACTACGGCATCAAGGAAAGAACAGGAGAAGATAGCTACGTATGGCGTAATCCATCGGATTACTTTGGAGAAGCTGAATTTCTCAAGATCCGTTGCCCCGAGGATTGATAGCTACTCGGAGAATTGTAGATGGTCTACTGCATAAAGCACAAGTTGTGTTTTGATGGTTGGGAAAGCCTGCAATTGGGGGATAATCATTGGAGTGATACGTTTATTCGAAGAGTATCAGCACTAGATGGCTTACCCCCAACAGATTATGCCGTTGCGATCAAACAATTGGTCAACCTGCTTGTAGATAAAGATGGCAGAGGACGCCCTTCTGCCTCCATCTGGGTATACGTCCAGGCTGGGAAGGGAACCTGGTTCGCAAGAGAACTAAAGAAATCGCTTGAAGGAGTATCACAGCCGTTCGCTGTGACCATGAAAAACATTCCCCCTCGCCTGGTCGACTTCTCCCATTATCCCAATACAAGCACCACCCCATCTCCCAGGCCTCCCCAGAAAACTGATCTCATCCCAGAAGAGATCACAGAAGCTGAACTATTTTGTTTGAGAGTTTTAGCCCGCCTGGAACGAGGCTTCACCGCTGAAATTGCGTCTCTGACGAATATGAGTCGTCCAACGGCGCGACAGGCACTGCATGGTTTGACCAATCGTGGACTGATCTATCATCTTACACAAAACGAGAAGTATCCTGTATGGCAAATTCGGCGCAAGGGATTATCTCTGGCCCTACGAAGTTGGCGGGTTCCACCTGGCACCTCTTTTCAAGCCCGCAGTGAGCGCAATCGCCACAGCGACGGGCGTCACCGTCGTGTTGCCAGACTGTGGCCTGCCTGGTTGCGAAAAGCCTTGCCACACGCTGAAATTTGGGCGGGGTGGAGTGAGGTTACCTTGGGAGGCTATCTACGCCCAGACGCACTAGCCTGGGGTAGGCTGCAAAGTCGCGAGACGTTGTTCGTATTGGAAGTCGAACGGGGAAACAGATCGAGTGCACGGTTAGAACTGAAGGCCCAGCGAAAACTCAACCGGGCGCTTACTTACGCCCGCGAGTTTTCACTTGGCCTGGTATTTGCTATCCTGGGACCGAATTGGGTTCTCGACGCTGAGATAGGGGCGTTTCGCGATCTACCTGATGATGTAGCCTTGGTGTTGGGCGATTGGAAAGCCTTTGGGGAATTGCCTGCTCCAAGTTGGGGCTATGCACGGAGATCGTGATTAGATATAAGATAATCCCCGTAAACGGTGGTTGTTTGCCCAGACCTTTTTAATAATCATAAACCCAATCTCCTCGGATCGGTTTTCCGGTTTTTATCATCTTCGTCTTGATCCTGGATTACCTGCACCGCCCCGCCCTTCTCCTCTATGAAGTCTTCGTGAGGCGCAAGTAACTCCGATAAGAGCGGTCTATGCTTACGTGGTACCAGATTAGATATCGCTGCTACTGCCTGTTCTTGCCAATCTTCAGGCTGGGCGTAGTCTTCGGGATGAGCAGCAATGACTTCACGGATAACTGCCTGTACCCTCTTGGGGTTTGTACTTGCAATCGGCTTTACATCTACCAGCGTGGGCGGCTGCCAACGCCCCCCAATACGCGCACGCAACCAAGCGCGCAACGAAGGTAAATCCAGGGTGGTATCCCCATAGCGCGTCGTCAAATTCAACGTAGCCCGGATCAGGTCAGCATCTTCAGGGTCAGGGGAAAAGAAAGCCTGGGTAGATGTGTTGGCCAAGAGCCCTTTCACCACTGCTTCGAAGCCCTCGATCTCCCGCATCATCGACAAGGATTGCGCCAGGGCAAAAACCCGAGCCCCAAACTTGGCTCCCTCCGAGAGCATCGCTTCCAGCATCATCCCACTACCGATCTCCTGAAGTTCGTCGATAACGAAATAGAAAGGAACAGGCTGATACAATGTCACCTTACGAAAAGCAGCCTCAAAGACGTTGTAGACAACCCCTGCCGTCATCCTGGCTCCCTCGCGCCCCATCTCGCCGCTGGGCAAGCGCAAGACGATCCAGGCCCGCTCCCGGATCCATTTCTCCAGATCCACAAATCGATTGTGATGCATCGATGCAAACAGCCAGGGCGAAAGCTCCAGTGCCATCGCTTTGGACATCACCGGGCTAACTACTTGCGTGACCCAGCCGTGGCTCCAGTTACCATGCTCATCCGACAATTGCCCCAAGAGGGCATCCAGTGCCAGACTACCCATACGATCCACCGGATCGAGATAGGCCATCGTCGAATGGCGCCATTTGGTGTTGAAAGCCGCAAAGATCACATGAATGAATCCCATACGATCATGGGGGTGTTCCATGTTCCAGGCATGCGCCAAGCGGAAGAGGGCCAATAAAGCCGCCTGCATGCGCGGCCCCCAATAATCATCCCAGATACGCCGCCCCACCTGGATGATGGCATTGCCAGCCCAAGTAAATTCAGGCACAGCTAACAAGTTGAGTGGCACAATCTCGGGTTGGTCTGGCGTTATTACCCGTAGCCTGCGTGTTCCTTCGCTGCGCAACGGTTCAGGAAGATCATCGACCGCCTGGAGGAAGGCATCAGCCAGCCCCAAATGGGGATCCACTAAGAAGATTCCAGGAGCATCCTCCCTACGGGCGATCAACTGTTGCAGCAATGCATACACCAGCGACGATTTCCCTGAACGACTGCCCCCGGCGACAACACCGTGCCCATCCGGGTCCACACCGATATATTCACCCGTAGCCACGCTTGTCCCGATACTGAACTTCGCCGCCACCAAAGCCGGTGCAGGCGGCGGGGCTGGCACTTCCTGCAAAACCTCGCGATCGATAACCCCGGCACCTTCGCCAATTTCAGGTGGCGTGATCAGCCCAGCGATCTCCCTTGCTGGCAGCGGCATTGTATAGGCGCGCACCCCTGGCCATTCGCCTTCGATGCGCTTCCAGGTGCTGATTCCCCCCAGGAAAGCTATAGATTGTGGGCTAGGAGCATGCAGTGAAAAACTGACCTTGAGTAACGTGTCTTTAGCGCGGGTTTCCAATACCTCCTGGGGAATCGAACGCCAGCGCATCCATTGCTGCATTCCTAACGCTCCCACGAGAAACAGCACGCCGCCACCGATAACACCCAATGCTCCAGCAGCCTGAGATAACCAACCTGCGCTGAAACTTCCCCCAGCAATCATAGCAACCATGGCGCCAACGATCAAGACAGCCCGCCACAGCGCCAGACGCAGACCCCAGGGGTTGGGCGTGTCATTGTCCACACCGTGGCCCGTGCCGTAAGAGTAGGAAGCCAAGGCGCGTATACGCTCTTGCAGCTTAGGATCCTTGCCGAGCAGCCATATCCGCAGAGACGAATCTTGTCCCGGGGTTACCTGATCCAACAACTGCCCACCCAAGGCCAGGAAAGGATCCCCTTCTGAGAGTACCAGGTTGGGGATGTGATCCCCCGTTTTGAGCGCATAGGTAGGGCCATTTCGATGGCTGATTGAGGCCTCACACCGCGCCCAGCGGGATTGTTGGTGCGCCAGCGATGCCCAGGATTTGACCACGCCCCGGGCCAGACCTAGCGGGGTGTGAAGACGCAAGCGCAAGCCGTTCTCTGTAGCCAGAATCTCTAAAACAACTGGATGGGGAGTTTGCCCCAACCAGGAAGCGATCTGCCCTCGAATTTTAGGAAACGAGATCGGCGCAAATTGCAATTCCCATGTTTCCCATTCTCCTGAACACAACGGGCAGTGGGTATCATCATGTTCGTATCCGCATTGGGGGCAGATGGTTTTCATAGTCAAATAATCAAATGGTCTGATAATCTAATAGTCACTAGTCGAATAGTCGTTAGTCAAATAACCAATATTGACAAATGCCTATCAGACTAGGGGACTATCTGACTATTGGACTAGTTGGTCGCCCCCATCTTCTCCCAGAACTCCAACCAGATCGGTGGGATGGTCACCAGCACCGGGAACAACGAACTGCGACCGCCAGAGGAGGATGCCAGGAAAACCCTTGGCGGCAGCGTGGCCACTCGCTCCGCATTGCGTTTGGCTTCACTCTCAGCGACCCCCAGCGAGCGAAAGAATTTGAAGGCTTCGTCCGGCCCCAGACGGCCGATCAAGGCCGTTGAAGCCAGGCTCAACGAGGTTGGGTTTTGCGCCAGGTCGGAAGGCAGGTGGGTCGTCAGGGTAACACCTACCCCACGTTTGCGCGCCCTGCGGCCTAATTCATCCAGCAGATTAGAGAACGGGCCACTGCGCAGTAAGCGCCAGCCCTCGTCGATATAGATATCCATCGGGTTTCGTCCAACTGTGATGGCGTGATACAAAAACCAGGCCAACACGGCGTGAACGATGCCCTTGTTTTCTTTGCGCAACGTCGACAGGTCGAAATTCCACCATTCCCCTTGCGGGAAATCCGTCGAGAGCAAAGCATTCGGACGGTCGAAGAAACCGTCCAGCAAGCCACCGCGCATATAGGGTCGCAGCAGAGCGATGGGAATGGCGGTCTCCGGCGCGTTGACCGTGGAGAGGGTATCCACCAGATCAGCAATCGACATGCGGCCTGGACGCCGTTCCCAGCGTCGTTTGACTGCTTCGTGGAGAGCAGCGTGGATGCCCGGGGTCAATGAGCCTTCTCCTCCCAGGGAGGCGACCAGGAAGCGCACCGCCAGGAGCATCTCGGAAGGGTCATTCCCTTGCAGGGGGTGCATCAGGCAGATTTCGGGATCCTCCGGCGCACCAGCAGGAACGACTTTGCCGCCCAAGGCCTGGCACAAGTGGTTGTTTTCCCCTTCAGGATCGATGCTGACCACCGTGCGTCCTTGAAGCAGCCGCTGGGTCATCATCAGGCGCATCAAGGTAGTTTTGCCCGAACCCATCTCGCCAAGGAGCAGAGATACCGCGTGGGGAGGCTTGGGCGCGGCAGGGTCGAATCCTTCGACGGGGGAAAAATAGATGTCCCGGCCTTCTTGAGCATGGCTGCCAATCCAGACAGCCCCTTCGGGCGGGTTCACTCGCCGGGCCGGGGCTGGCATCAAGGGTGTGGCTTCCTCGATCAATAAGACCGGCTCGTCTAGGCCAGGTAATAGTTTCCCCCCAGGCTGGAAATGGTGCAGGGCGCGTTCAGCGATATAGAACAAACGCTGTGGCACCAAGCCCTTGGCGCGCAGATCCGTTTCCAGGACCCGCCGGGCGGCATCGGCGTCCTGCTCCCGGCCAGACTCGGCGAATAACCCCGTCAGCAAGGTTGCCCGGAAAGCCGGTTTTCCCAATGTCAGGTCGGACTCGGCTGAATCGAGCGCCCGATCCATCGTACGTTCGGCCATCGATGGGCGTCTACCGGTTTTGGCGGATAGAGCCAGCAAAACCCCTTCGAAGAGCGTGCGCCGGGCGCGCAGCGATTTTTTCATCGCATCCGGCAACACGCGCTGTAAGACCAGCGAATAGATCGTAGGTAGGGCAGCTTGATGGAACGTCGCTGCGCTGACGTGTGACCAGGGGCGGTTGGGCATTCCCGGCGAACCGCTGCCGCGCACGGACATGGGTAGGAGGATACCGTTAGGGAAGACCAGGCGATCCTCGGTCACTTCCACGGCTTCGGCAGCCACCGCCGATATATACTCAGCTTGATGGGGATTTGTAGCTCCTTCGGTTTTTTTCTTCTTTGGAAATATCATGAGGATTGACGCTAGACGGTCAGGTCTGGATTGAATACCCACCTTGCCAGGGCGCGAATATCGTCATCAGATAGGAAGGCAATCTGCAAGCCATAGGAGCGAAACAACCCGGCGATCCCCTCCCACCACCCCAGGCTGTCCTCGTTGGGCAGCACGAATTCCAGGATCGTGCGGCGCATGAAGGGCAGCGGGTAGGTTTCCAAAAACAGCACTAACCCGTCCTGTAATAAGCTCATGCCCTTTTGTTCATGCTGGGGCCACTTCTCGATCTGGGAGCGAAAAGCCTCCCGAGGGATGGGGTCCGGCCAGAAGATCTGCAGCACCCGCACTGTCCATCCGGGCTGCATCGAAGCTAGCAGGGCATGGTAGGCTTCCTGGGGGCGCACATCAGGCCGGTCTGGATCGGCGGTGATTTCAGCAAACAGGCGTGCTTTGCCATCCTCGCCATGCAACGCCCAGTGCCCCCCTACCTGGTGGAAACCACTGGCCAGGACGAATACCTGCGTTTTCCCAACCTGCCCTTCCTTATCATCGTTCACCATCATTGATATTGGCCTTTTCTACTTGATATTCCAATCTTTTGGTTGCTATAGGCCCTGACTGTTCTTACTGAACATCGCTTCGAGCAAATTCAACTCCGAAGTTCTAAACCCCGGACGCATCGGCCGGTTGCCGGTGGGCTGCAGGCGTTGGCTCTCTTCATCGAAGCGAAACAAGGGCGAGAAGGTCGGCCTTCCAGCGCTTTTCTCCACGATGGAAGAGACCTCGACGACCTCGCGCACCATCTGCCCGTAGGTGTAATCGCGCTCGATGTACACGATGGTAGTGACCGCCTCGGCGAAGCTCTGGGCGATCTGCGCCTCCGACATGCGCTGTGCATCCGGGTGGGACTGCACCACCTGCAGGAAGCGCGGCCAGACATGTTCTGCGCTGGTAGCGTGGATGGTAAAAGCTGAATGCCCATGGCCGGTTGCAGCTGCCCGCACCAACTCCCAGGCCTCGGCACCGCGGGCTTCCCCGATCACCACCCCGTGCGGGCGTGAACGAAGTGCCGCCCGGATCAGGTCATACATGGTCACTGCTGGAGGCCCTCCGCCGATGGCTGGGCGCGTCACCGCGTAGACGATATTACCCGTGTCGCTTTTCTTATCGCCATCCCAGCCGTTGAGCACGATTTCGTTGCTGTCTTCGATGATGAACAGACGCAGCGCACCGGGAGGGTAGTAATCGATCATCTCTTGCAAGATACGCTGGCTGACGAAGGTCTTCCCCGACCCGGTGGAACCAGCCACGATCATCGTGCCGCCATGCACCATTACGGCCAGCAGGTAATTGGCCACTTCCGGTGTGATCACGCCGTTTCCCTGGGGGAAATCTACCGGCGAGAATGGGGGACGCTTTACCGGAGGCAGACGGTTCTGGCATAAAAACGCCAGGCTTTCCCTGCCCTGGTATTCTTCTTTGGTGCGGTAGTTGCTGACCCGGATAGTGATCGTATCCCCGTATGGCGAAGCCGGGGGCATGATGTAGTTGATACGCAGTCCCTTGCGGCGGATGCCCTGACCGGGCACCGGCACCATCACCTGCAGCATAGCATCGGAAACAGGATGGTCAGGCGAGGGAGGCCGTTGGGCTGCCCGGTCGATCAGCACCCGCAAGGCATCCCCAACGCTGGGTGGTGCTGCAGTGGCATATTCCCAACCCTGGCCAGTGGTGTAGATATAGATATGTCCCAGGTTGATGGCGATGTCTTCTACATCAGGTCGGGCGATCAAGGCCAGCAATGGCCCTAACCCTGATAGCTCGCCGATCAGGCGGGTGAGATATTCCTCTGGCAGCACCAGACCCTGGGAGGCCGCTTTCTCTTGAACTTTGTCGAAAACATCACGCGCCAAGGCTTCAATGTCAGTGGTCGAGAGATGCCCCTGTCTGGCCTGGGTGGCCTTCTCAGCACGCCCTTCTTCCAGGAGCGTCTCCCACCAGCGATGCAGTTCATCGTCGTTGTGTTCGTCTATGGTGGGTTTGATGGCTTGATCAGTGAGTTCGAAAGGGGATTTTTGCACTGGGGTTCTCCTGATCGCTTTCTATATATTTGTGTTGTTGGGGCATAAGCTTGTAGCTGGAAGCTCAGGAGCGAAACAGCCCCCCAAGAAACCCTTTCCGTTTCTTGGAACCCCCACCTACCAGACCAACCCGGACAGCCCCTTCGCGCACTGCTGGGACGAAGTTGGCGCCAAAGCCCACCAGCGCGTCAGCAAAGGCACCCAATTCTTCCAATCGCTCGCGCTTTTGCCGCCAGATCAAAATATCATCCCGCCGGTCACTATTGACTGACTGGCTGGCTAGGGTGGCTTCCACAAAGGGGATGATCCCATTGGGTGTGATGTCCAGGGAGATGTTGTCTTCTTTCAGCGACCGCTCCAGCAAGCGGTGGGCTTCTTTGAAACCATTGGGGGTGACCTGGTTGTAGCACAGCTTGACCCGGCTTCCAATGAATTCATGGGCAGCTTCACGCCCAACCGCATCGCCCATCGAACGGATCATGCGGGCGATCCAGCGCCGGGTTTCCGCCAAATCGGGGATCTCCGGTTTGATCACGATGGCGATGCCTTCAGCGAGCTGCAGGGCAGCCCGATGGACCACATGGGCCGGGTTGATGCCCACATCCACGACCAGTACGCCGCCTGAAGCGACTGCAGCTTCATACAAACCACCCAGGGCTTCCAAGACGCGCTCCTCGTCTTGTAAGGCTTTATCACCCAGATCGTCGGTGATCAAACCAGGCAGCACCTTGAGCGTCGGCAGTTCGTCAATAGGGGTGAAGGCATCCAGGTAGGCTGCGCCGGAAGCGATGGTGTCCATCGGGGTATCCGAACGGGATAACACCCGCTTACGCAAAAGGCCAATCATGGTTTTCTTTACCCGCCGGAGGCGCAGGTGATACTGCAATGAACCGGCGTTGCCATCGGCGTCTACCAAATAGGTGGTGATGCCGCTCAAGGCGTAGAGCACGGCCAGGTTGACAGCGAGGGTGGTCTTGCCCGTCCCGCCCTTTGGAGAGGTGACAGCGATCTTACGCACAGGCATCCCAGACTGGATGCGGGCGCTCATATCACTGCCCAGCACCGCCCGCCGGTACTGTTCAGCGGCATCGCGCCCACCTTTATCAGCGCGCCGGATGTCATCGAAGAGACGGTTGGTTTCCATTTCAGAAAGCGGGTAGGCAAAAGCCGGGATACCCGAACCGTTGGCCCAGGCTGTCAGCCCATCTGACTCCCCAGCGACGAGGAAGATCATCTTGCCGCGTTCGGCAGCCTGCATCAGGCTGTCAGGGGAAACAGATGCCTCGGGAGATACCACTACAACCCCCTTGAAGTCGAACAGATCCATATGTTGCGGAGTGAAGGTGGCTAGCTGCGCGGCAACGCTGTGTCCCTGTTCGGATAGCTGTAGATTCAGGCGAGAAGTGGTTGTGCCTGCACCGAGTAATAGGATTTGCATGGTAAGTTTCTCCCTTTACGGGTTCGGCGTAGCTGTTGGAATGTTTGGATCTGCGGGAGAAGCAGGAGTTTCTGCATTAGCGGGAGTGGTGAGAGTCGATACGGGCGTAACCGCTTCTGGCATTTCAGCAGGGGCTTCCTCGGTATTTCTCTCAACCAGAACTTCCTGGCGGTCAGATAAGAACATTTCCTCGAAGTCCCAGTAGGTGAAACCTGGGGTAGTTTCCTCCCAGCCGCGTGCCAACAAGGAGATGACTACTTGATCGCTTTGCTGGATAGCCAGGGAAAGGGTCTCGCGGCTTTCGTTGGGAACCAGCAAGATGAGCATCTCACTCTGCTGGTCGCTGATAGTGAAATAACCCGTCTGGTCTCCCGATGGGTAAACATCGCCGTTATCGCCTGAAGACTGTGGCTTGGGCGGCAAGCCCTGGATGTTGATCACCCGCACACCCTCGGGAAACAGGTCTTTGGCCAAGGGGGGAAAGCCTCGTGCCAACGCCGCCTCACGCTCTTGGGCTTCTTCATCTTCCTCAGTGAGAACATCCGAAGTCGGTGTGATTTGAGTTACCAGGGTCAAGGCGACCTCCCCTTCGCTAATCTCTAACCCTGTGATGATTTCGGGTTGCGGTGTGGGTGTAACCTGGGGTTGCGGGCGGGAGCCCATCACTACCGTCAGACCGATCAGATCACCGGGCAAGAAGGTTTCGATGTCCGGCGCGACTACGTTTTTGGCCTCCAAGGACAATGGAAAAAGGCTGTGGTCGGGAAAACGGGCCAGCACAGCTGAGAGCCGGGTGCCCTCGCCTGCAGGGGCTAATACCGCGTTGCGGAAGATCGGTTGGCCTACCCGTATGGGCAGCGCCACTGTGCCGCCGATCAACGCGCTGCTCTCACCAACAGGGATATATACGTCCAGGTTGTCGTCCTGGTAGACGGTTTTCTGGCTGATGTCCGCTGCTGTGACTACATCCCCGATTTCCAAATCGGTGGCCGCTGCCAAGACATCTATAGTCGGGGGTACTTGCGCGTCCGCGAACCATTTCATGCCGAAGAACGTCAGCAAGAATACGATGATCGAGAGTCCGATGATGCCTACGTTCAGGCCGATGGATTTGAGTCGTACGAGCATGGGGGTTCCTCCAGGAGATGAGAATTATTCTGCGTCGCGCCAATCCAAGCCGCTGGCGGACAGGGCTTGTTGGTAGGCCGGATTACCAGCGATGCGGTCATTGAGTTGGGCGAGGGCCCGCTGCACTAGGTGATAAAAAACCACAAGGACGAAATCGGTATTGAAATGGGGGGAAGCCAGGGCCTGGTGATAGGCTGAGGAAATCGCACGCAGGTCTATCATCGCTTCCGATGCGGCCAAGGCATTGGCCGAGGCCTGTGGCATGTCAGGGAAACAGACGCAGATCAATGTGGTGAGGTCGTCGATTATCTGGGATTCCGTTGAACTGGGATGATCTTGTGTTATTGGTTTTGGCATTTGTGACCACCTGCCAAAAGCCTTGCTGTAGGCGCGTTAGATATAGCCATCGTGAGGCAATTCTACTGATTGGCAAGACAGGGTATCTTAGAAATATCCCCCATAGATGCTTGATTGAATGGATGAAAAGGAGAGAAGATGCTTGAGTATCTAGTGGTGACGGACGGAGTTGGTTTCTATCTCGACATTACGGTATAGTTCCATTGCTT
>JANQED010000126.1 GCA_028278545.1 Anaerolineales bacterium | reverse complement strand
GCAGCATCCAGCGCCCAGCGCAATTCGAATGCGGCACTCTCCATGATTGCCCGCGCCATATCTGCCCGCCTGTGGCTCAATTGCAATCCTGCAAACCCACCGCGCCGAGTCGTGGCCGGGTTATCATGCCCACCGGTTAGGGGCAAAAAGTACAGCCCGGAATCCGGCTTGGTTTGGTCTAATTCATTGTCTAGGGCTGCGTATATTTCCTCATTCGAGGCTTGGTCGTCGACACTTCGCCAAGCCAAGTTATGCCACCACTCGAGAGATGCCCCCAATCCACCCAACGATTGGGAAATCGTCCAACGCTGCGGCGCAATGTGGAAGTTCACATCCAGAGCCTCGGGGACTGGCTGCATGTTGGATGAGGCGGCCACACCGGTGACCACCCAGGCCGTTCCACAAGCAAGCAATAGTTTTCCGGGATTGCTGATCCCCAACCCTAGCGCGGTACAACCTTGGTCGTGACCACCATTGACCAAGACTGCCTGGCGAGACAGCCCAGTGGTGCGGCATATTTCAGCTTTAATCTCTCCGATAACAGCCCCGGACGGCTGAATACGTGAGAGTTGGTCAGGGGTTATCCCGGCCAGCGCACATATAGTTTCACTCCACTCGCCTGTGTGAATGTCAGCAAGCTGCATGCCACCGCCATTGGAGGGATTAGTGCAGAATTGTCCGGTCAGGCGATGGGCAATAAAATCGTTCACAGAGAAGTAGTGTCGGGCAGCCGCATACGTTTCTTCATCGTTCTGACGCAGCCAGGCTATCGTCGGCAGACATAACCCTGGATGGAGCGACCAGCCGCTGATGGATCTGACTTGCTCATGCAGACCTTCACTCTGCCACTGTTGTACCAACTCATGCGTGCGGCCATCCATCCAAGTGATAATCGGATAGATGGGATTTCCGTCGGCATCTGCCGGAAGCAGCGAGCCGCTTTGCGCGGCAATACAGAGCGCCAATACGCGGGTAGCAGGGCCAGACTGTTTCAGGGCATCGCGTATGACAGCAATCACAGCTTGCCAAACTTCTTCCGGGTCTTGCTCAATCCAACTTGTGTGAGGTGAGTCGAGGCCGTATGGATGAGAAGCTGCCCGCGATAATTCCACGCCCGATAAATCAAAAACCACGGCTTTTGTGGATGAAGTGCCAAC
>JANQED010000091.1 GCA_028278545.1 Anaerolineales bacterium | reverse complement strand
TTTGCAGGGATGCCAGAGACCGTAGTAGCGTACCTTATGAAAGCCTTTGGGTAGTACATGAAAGAGGAAACGTCGTAAGAACTGAACGCCTTCCAGCCGTACGGTCCGCCATTGGTCTTTTTTATGGTCCTTGTACCGAAACGTAACGTGGGTTTTGTCCATAGCGATTAATCGGCGATTCGTCAACGCCACGCGAAAGACGTAACGGGCCAGGTAATTCAGTACCGCGTCTTGACCTTTTCCATAGGGTTTGCAGTAGGAACACCACTCTCGGCGCCAGAGTGTATCGGGGATCTGCTCGAAGAGTTCGGGATAGCCCTTTTGCAGGGCCGCGGCAAACCGTTTGGCAATTATGGGTGAGAGCTTTCTCACAGGTACCAGAAAGCCCTTGGACGCTTCGTGCCAGGCAGTGCCATCATCAGTCACTCCGCCACCGGTTACCAGCATATGCACATGGGGGTGATGATGGAGTTGACCGGTCCAGGTATGCAGCACCGCCAGGATGCCCACCTCGGCACCGACAAAGCGTTTCTGGGCAGCCAGATCCCGTACACTCGCGGCGGCGATCTTTATGAGCAGGCCATAGAGCGTTTTCTGATGACGTAGAAACAGGCTACGCAACTCGCTGGGGACCGTAGCAATCAGGTGGAATCGCTGGGGACCGTAGCAATCAGGTGGAAGTACCGACAGGGCAGGACCTCGACGGATCGGGCCTTTAACCACTGCGCAATCTGTCGACCGTGGCATTTGGGGCAGGATCGATTGCGGCAGCCGTGATAGATCCAGAAAGTTTCATCGCAATCCCGGCAGTGGTAGTGTTCACCGCCCATGGCCTCGGTCATGCATGCGGTGATATCCTGCAGGGCCCGATGGTGTGAGATCAGCATGAGATGACCGAATTGCTCATGATAGGGGCCGATGAAACGGCGTACGACATCGGCGAGTTCCAGTTGTGGCTTAGTCATGGCGGCCCCCTTTCGTGAAGAGGCCTGTAAACATGTCATCCAGTTGATGGCGAAGTGTCTGCTGCATGGGCCGAGTCAAGTGGGTGTAGATCTGTGTCGTACTAAGACTGGCATGGCCGAGCAACATCTGTACAATTCGGATGTCAACACCGTTTTCAAGTAGATGCGTAGCAAAGCCGTGACGTAGGGAATGAGGGGTAAGCTCCTCGCTCAGTCCCAGTGAATCGCGCGCTTGCTTGAAGGCCTTACGTAACGACCTCTCATCGAGCGGAGCGGTCCCTTTTTGGTTTGGGAACAGCCAATGAGGATGCTGATGGGTCAGCCAGAATCGACGCAAAGCCAGTAAGAGTGTCTCAGGCAGTGGTAGAATCCGCTCTTTGTTCCTCTTACCAATGACGCGAACGACCATCTGTGTCGAATCAATAGAGGCCACCGTCAGGGCCAGGACATCACTGATCCGTAACCCCAAGACCAGCATCAAAGAGCAGCAAAGCCGATAGCTGGGCTTTTGTAGCGCCGCAATGAGTCGGTGGCCATCATCCCAGGCAATGGGCACAGGCAATCGCTGACGCCTGGGTTTGCGAACCTTTTTGCGTGTAAAGAGCGCCCAATCGACACAGAGACAACGGTAATAGAAGAATTTGAGCCCAGACCATTGGGTCTGGAAGGTCCCTTTGGGCACCTGCTTTTCATCCCGTAGCCAAAATATGTATTGCTGCACTTGTTTTTCTGTGAGTTTGTCAGGTCGCGTACGGTAGTGATCCTGGATCTTGACAACGGCTCCAATGTAAGCCTGTTGCGTGTTGTCGGCCAATCCGGCAAGTTCCATATCCCGTATGAAACGCTGGCGTAGCGGGGAGACCTGTTTCTTTGCCTGGGCCTTTTCGTCTGGTAGGGTTTGCTTGCTTTTGCGGGATGATGGCTTACAATTACTGATAGTCATTTTTGTTTCTCCATACAGAAGGTTTAAATACCTCCCGGCCCCAGTGGCCGGGTTGTATGGAGAATAGGCGATC
>JANQED010000159.1 GCA_028278545.1 Anaerolineales bacterium | reverse complement strand
ATCCCCCACGGGCCGCCACGTCCTGATCGACGGCGGCCCATCCACCAGCCTGCTCTCCGATGGCCTCGGTCGTCGCCTGCCCCCTTTCCACCGCCAACTGGACTGGCTGGTGGTGGCCTCCCCCGCCAGAGAGCAGATCGACGCCCTGCCGCGCGCCCTGGAGCGCTTCCCGCCCAAGGGTGTCCTGTGGGCCGGGCCTGACAGCCCCGCCCGCGCCGCCGACTATTTGCGTGAAACCCTCACCGAACTGGCAATCCCCGTCACCCTGGCCGAACCCGGCCACACCCTGGATTTGGGGGGTGGGGCCACCCTGACCGTGCTCACCGCCGGAAGGCGCGGTGCCATCTTGCTGCTCCAATGGGATCGTTTCCGCGCCCTGCTGCCCCTGGGCGCGCATGAAGGTGATTATCAAAGCCTGAGAATGGGCCGCGATATCGGCAGCGTCACTGCCCTGCTCCTGGCCGATAACGGCTATGCCCCCCTCAACCCCCCAGGGTGGATCAAGGGGCTCAACCCCCGGCTTGCCCTGCTCAGCGTGGCCCCCGATGATCCCTCCGGCCTGCCCCACCGCGAGACCCTCGACGCCTTGGGCGGCTACTCCCTGCTGCGCACCGACCAGAACGGCTGGATTCACATATCGACGGATGGCACACAAATGTGGGTGGAAGTGCAGAGAAAGTAAGAAACAAGTCCCTACAATCGACGGCAATTGTACAAATGCCGTTTTCCTACCTACAACCCTTCCCTGATGAGCTTCGCCACTCCATGATTTTCACCACTCCCCCGAAAACTAAATATTTGACGCATATGATTTTTGCAGTATAATAGCTCAAATAATTTTATACTCGATCGAGAACGAGGGAAGTCCGGTGCAAATCTGGCGCTGTCCCGCAACGGTAATGCCGAAAGGCAAAGCCCGACACCTCACTTTGATCGCTGAATGCTCTCAACCTTCGAGGAAAGGTCGGCAGTGTTGAAAGAATATTGCACCCGCCTTCCGGCGGGTTTTTTCTTTGTAAGCGATCCGCCTCCGCCGTCGTCGTTTTTAAAACATTGACTTTTTCCACCGATTTCATCAGAAAAACCAACGCCCGCCTGTTGGTTGACAAACTAACACAATTTGAAGGAGATTGATCGTGAGAAAAGTTTTCCCTGTTGTATTGATCCCTGTTTTTTTCCTATTGCTGGAGGCCTGTGCCAAAGTGACACCCAAAGCCCCAGCACCAGAAGCCAAGGTGGCTAAAACTGAAGTTGAAGAACCATCCCTGGAATCAGAAGCGGTTGACGACCTATTAGATGAATATAAAACCACGATTCTTGCCGAAGATGAGAGCACCATCACCATTATAGATGCCCGCGGCCGGGAAGTCATCATCAGCAAGTATCCAGAGCGCGTCATCCTGCTGCAAAATTCACTGCTTGATCTCTGGTATCTGGCAGGTGGAACAGCAATTGCGCGAGTTTCAGGATCAATGTCCGTCCCAGAACCTGCTCTGGATTTACCGGAAGTGGGCAATACGACCTCCCCAAATACCGAATTATTGTTAGCACAAACCCCTGATTTGGTGGTGCTGAACGCGAAATACAGTTCCCATATTGAATTGGAAGCTATCCTGACAGAAAACGAAATCCCCTTTTTCTATACCGGTACCAGCATCAATCCTTATGAAAATATTTTGAAGTCTCTGTATGTCTTCACGCGTCTAACCGGTGATGAAGAAGCCTACCAGCAGAATGTCCTTGCGATTGTCACCCAGGTTCAGACGATTGTCGATTCAGTGGAAGGCAAACCAGTTCCTGATGTCCTAGTGCTGTTTGGATCATCGAAATATGTCAAGGCCGAAATGGAAAACGGACTGGTGGGTGAAATGGTACGCATGTTGGGGGGAGTCAATGTCGTCAAGAATGTGGAAATCGAGGGCGAAGCCAGGGTCGATTTCAGCCTGGAAGCCATCCTCGAAGCCGATCCGGATGTTATTTTGATCTCCGTCAGCGGTAAAGTTGAGGATGTCGAAGCTCGGATGGCCGAAGATATCGAGAGTAACGAAGCCTGGAACTCGCTGAGAGCCGTCCAGGAGGGACGCGTGTATTACCTGCCCAAGGATTTGTATCTCTACAAACCTAACGCCCGCTACCCCGAAGCTTTACAAGGTTTGGCGGAGATTTTATATCCCTGAGATGACCACATCCCAACCCAAGCAGCCGGAAAACAAACATGCACCAGCCGTAATTTTGCGCAAACGGAAGGTGTTCCGCATTGCGGTGATTGTGTCATTTGCCATCTCCACGGCGATCATCTTCTTATTAAGTTGCACATTAGGGGCTTACAAAGCCCCTCTTGGCGAGGTAATGCGTGCCATTTTCGAGGAGAGCGAAAGCGTATCGCACGCCATTATCTGGAATGTTCGCCTGGCGCGCAGTGCGGTAGCTGCCTGCGTGGGGGTTTGTCTGGCCTTATCTGGAGCTATCTTACAGGGTGTCATGCGCAACCCATTGGCCTCCCCCAATATCATTGGCGTCTCATCTGGCGCGGGTTTGGGCGCGATGATGGTTCTGGTTGTGTTGCCAAAGTACACCTTCTTGCTCACACCGGTGGCCTTCCTAGGTGGTCTGGCAGCCACGCTGGTGATCTATAGCCTAGCCTGGAAAAGGGGCATCGACCCACTGCGCATGATCCTGGCTGGCATCGCAGTATCCTCCCTATTGGGTGCTGCCAACAACGCCATCCTGATCTTCTACTCCGACCGGGTGCAGAGCGCCCTGGGTTTCATGGTGGGATCGCTGGCGGCGCGCACCTGGCTTCATTTCCGCATCATCCTACCCTACGCGCTGATCGGTTCAACCCTGGCGCTGATCGCCTCCGGCCGGCTGACGGTGCTATCACTGGGTGATGAGATGGCCGCTACCCTGGGTGTGAATATCGAACGAACACGCATGTTCTTCATCGCTCTGGCCGCTTTGCTGGCTGCTGCCAGCGTATCGGTAGTGGGGATCCTGGGATTTGTGGGGTTGATTGTGCCCCATGTGGTGCGCCTGATTGTCGGCTCCGATTTCCGTTATCTCTTCCCGGCCAGCGCCTTTTTTGGTGCAGGTTTGGTGATCTTATGCGACACCTTCGCTCGCCTGGTTGTTCAGCCGGTGGAGATTCCTGTGGGCATCGTCCTAGCCGCGCTGGGATCACCCTTTTTCTTGTATCTACTGCGCACAAAGACTCTGAAACATGTTTAGCGTCGAAAACCTGGTGCTGGGCTACGGCACCCATTCCTTCGTCCTGGATGACATCTCTTTTGTTATAGAAAAAGAGAGCGGCACAGCCATCATCGGACCCAATGGTTGTGGTAAATCGACTCTGCTCAATGCGCTGGCCGGTTTGCTAACTCCCTGGGATGGAGAAATCAGTTTTAATAGACAGCCGCTTTCCAGGCTGACCACCAAACAATTTGCCCAACAAGTGGCTTTGTTACCCCAGACTCCCCAGGTGCCTGACGACTTCACGATCTACGATCTGGTTAGCCAGGGTCGTTTCCCATACCGAAACTGGCTGGGTTTCCTGAGCGAACAGGATCATGAAATCATCCATCAAGCGATTGCCTGGGTGCGGTTGGAGCGTCTGACTTACCGTCTGGTCAGTACTCTTTCTGGCGGTGAACGCCAGCGGGCTTACCTGGCGATGGCCCTGGCGCAGCAGCCCGAAGTCCTGCTGCTAGACGAGCCAACTACTTTCCTAGATATCTGTCACCAATTCGAAGTCATGGAATTGATCCAACGCCTGAATCAGGAAAAAGGCATCACCGTCGTGATGGTGATGCATAACCTTAACCATGCGTTGCAGTATGCTGACGACATCATCGTGCTGCACAATAAAAAAATCTTCGCTAGTGGGCCGCCAAAAGAAACCATCACGCCAACGCTGTGTGAGAATGTTTTTCAAATTCAAGCCCGCTTTATCGATGACAAACTTGACGGCCGCAAGATTTTCATCCCGGTCGGTGTCGTTAGCGAAATAAACTAGATAGTAAAATGAATGCTATGGCTAAGAGACATTTGTCACTGATTACATAATTCTTTGTTTTGGTAAAATTCCGTTTTAAGGTACCTTTATAACAAATATGACAGGTTGAGTGCCTAATCTCCCGGATGGGAAGGATGAAGGCGAAGCCGGTGAAAGTCCGGCGCTGACGCGCAACTGTAACTGGGACACCCCAGAAGCCAGGACGACCGCTCAACCTGAACGGCGATTCCCTCGCGTTCAAGGGTATGCAGTAATTCCTAATGAGTAATCCTTGTTTGGGGGAACAAGGATTTTTTTGTTTAATGGATTGAAGACAGGAGTAGAGAAATGAAGAAGAATCTTTTCACTTTGTCTATTGTTATATTGCTTCTCGTCATGCTGGTCGGTTGTTCTAATTCGGAGAAAGCCAGCATGGGCGGTATGGTCAATGCTGATGCTTCCGAAACACGCGAAAACGCGGATAGCCCGCTTCTAATTGAAGGTGATGGCTATCCCTACGTCCTGACTGATTATCTGAATAACCAATTTGTTTTGGAAGAAAAGCCAGAAGATTGGGCAGTGCTCTCTGGCACTTATTTGAATATGTGGTACTACCTGGGGGGGAAATCTGTCTGCGCTACAAATTTGAACACGGCCTACCTTGAAGACGCCTACGCAGACAAAATAAAAGCACTGCCCAACGTTGGTGCGGTATATAACCCAAACCTAGAAAAGGTCATGGAAATCGAACCCAGTTTTACCATCGCCCAAGTCGGAATCCAGACCGGGCTGGCTCAATCCATGAACGAAATGGGAAAACCTGCGGCGTTATTTCACATGAAATCTTACGAAGATGTGCTTGCTCATCTACTTGTCTTTGGGAAATTGCTTGAAAATGAAGAAAAAGCCGAAGAAACTATCACCCAAATGGATTTAGATAAGAAAGCCATCACAGACCAATTACCTGCTGAAAGCAAATCCATCGTGATCATGTACGTGACCGCATCCAGCCTGGCCGTCAAACTGGATAATTCTATCGCCGGTGATGTGGCCAATATCCTGGCGTTGGAGAATATTGCTTCTGGACTACCCCCCGATACACTGGGCAGCGAAACCACGCCCCTGGATGTTGAATATATCGCTGAGCAGGACCCGGATGTCATCCTAGTTACTTCAATGATCAGCTCGAACGAAGATGCCATGCGAGTAATGAACAAAGAGTTTGATGAGAATCCTGTCTGGCAGACGATCAGCGCTGTGAACGATCAAAATATTGTCTATCTTCCCCAGGAATACTTCCTATACAATGCCGGTCATAAGTATGTTGAGGCCATTGAATATATGGCCAAAGGTGTCTATCCCGAGATTTACGGGGCGCTGAATGAATAACGCCGAAAGTTTGCCAGATCCACAAAAAAAGCTCGTGTGGGGAAAATATGCCGTAATTGTTGGTTTTCTCGGGCTGGCGATTTTCGCCTTTATCCTCGGCAACCTGCTGGGAAGTATGAAGATTGATCTGGCAACCGTGCTGAACGCCATCTTTCAGCCAGATGATTCCACGGCCAGCCTGGTCATCCGCAATATTCGACTTCCCCGGATGATCACGGCCGCTTTGGTCGGTGTAAATCTGGCCCTAGCTGGCGCCATTCTGCAAGGTGTGATGATCAACCCCCTGGCTGATCCTGGAATTATTGGTATTTCCAGCGGTGCGGGCCTGGTGGGCATCGTGATCCTGATTTTGTTTCCCCAGTATAACTTCCTGGTGCCAATCGGTGCCTTTATTGGCGCGATGAGCGCGGCTATCATCATCTATATCTTGGCCTGGAAGGGGGGCATCCAACCTATTCGTATCATTCTGGCCGGGGTGGCGGTTTCTGCCTTTTTTGGGGCGGGGATTTCTGCACTATTGGTTTTCTATTCGGACCGCGTCCATGGTGCGTTGACGTTTATGAATGGCAGTCTCTCGACGCGTAGCTGGCCAGAAGTGAGCACCATCCTGCCCTATACCGTGGTTGGCACCATTCTCGCTTTGCTTTTGGCGGAGCGGCTGAACATTCTTATTCTGGGTGATGACATCGCCCGGGGGCTGGGATTAAATGTAGAAGTCACCCGATTGGGTTTGACGGCCATGGCGGCTCTGTTGGCTGCCAGTGCAGTTTCGGTGGTCGGGTTACTGGGTTTTGTCGGGCTGATTATTCCCCATGCCGTCCGGTTGATGATCGGAACAAATTACAAATTCCTATTCCCCGGTTCCGTGGTGCTGGGTGCGACAGTGGTTATGCTTTCGGATACCTTTGCCAGAACCGCGTTCTCTCCCACAGAGATTCCCGTTGGGGTTGTCATGGCGGTTTTGGGTGCTCCATTTTTCCTGTACTTGCTGAGGAGAGAATAACCTATGCCTGATTCCATTGTAGAAGTACAAAACCTCAGCATCACGTTCCGAGAGAAAACCATCCTCGATGGCATCAATTTGCGTGTTCAACCGCGCAAAATTTACTCCATTATAGGCCCGAATGGATCGGGAAAAACCACGTTGCTGCGCACGATCACCCGAAACCTGAAACCGGCTACCGGCCAGGTGAAATTGAATGGGGTAAACATCCATAAAATGCCTTCCAAAGCCGTGGCCCGTTCGATGGCCTTTCTCACCCAAACGCGTTCGGGAAGGTCAGATGTCGATGTCCGGCAATTGGTATCCTATGGGCGGTTTGCCCATCGCGAATGGTGGAAAGGCAATCAGCGCCAAGACCTTGAGATTATCGAAGAATGCATCCACAAAACCGGATTGGATGATCTTGCAAATCGAAAAATATCCACCCTTTCCGGCGGAGAACAGCAGCGCGCCTGGATTGCCATGGCGCTTGCTCAAAAGCCAAAAATCCTTATTCTGGATGAACCCACCACGTTCTTGGATGTTTCCCATCAGCTTGAGATTCTTGAACTGATTACCAACCTGAATGTTACTGATGACATTACGGTGTTGATGGTGCTGCACGACATCAATCATGCGGCGCGCTTTTCCGATGAGTTGGTCATTATTCACCAGGGAACCCTCTTTGCCCATGGAGACCCGTGGGATATGCTCACACCCAAAAACTTGTCGGAAGTTTTCCGCATCAAAGCACATATCTCCGAAGATAATGAAACCAAAAAGCCGGTCTTCTATGCCAAGAGCGTCATCAAAAATGGAAATCAGCGATTATGAAAATTACGATTATAACCGTGTCTACTTCCGTTCTCAAAACACTGGTCAAAGTTTCAAGTGATCTCGATCGAGAATATCCCGGCATTTTGGATTTGCGCCTGGTCTATGCTGCCCGGCAAATGAGTGATAACAAACGAAATCGCATGCAGCAACTTATTCTGGATAGCGATACGGTCATGATCGATTTGATGGGCACCCCAGAAGCCATTGTCAAGGATATCTATGCCGCGCTGGAGAAAACCCCGGCGGATATTGTTCCTTATGGCGGTGGCGGGCGGGATTATCTGCGGCTGGGTGATTTGACTGCGGAAAGCATGCAGATGGGGATGAAGAAACCAGCCGAAAAGAAAAAGCCCAGCATGCAGGCCATGAAAAAAATGAGCGCCATGGCGGAGAAAATGGGCAAGGTCATGCCGGGGAAAATGAAAGACCTGGGCAATTATTCTCAACTAACCAAGTATTTCACCATTGCCGACGAATACAACATCAGAAACATGCTGATCCTGTTGCTGCGGGAATATGGCCATGTTGCTGACCTGCCCAAGCCCAAGCAAGCCAGAGAAATCCCAGAAATTGGCATTTGCGATCCGAAGACAAAAGAATATTTCCGTTCCTATAATGATTATCAGAAGGCTGCCGGTAGAAACCCGGAACTACCAACGGTTGCGGTTTTGTATTACGGGCACACCTACCCCAACGACACATCGGCTTGCGTGGCCGCCATGTGCGACAGGCTGGGTGTCTTTTCCAATGTTTTACCAATTGCTTTATCCAGGCCATCACCGCAGGATTTGGCTACCCTGGCGCAGTTCTTGAAGGATGTTAACGGGGAAAACGTGGACCTGATCGTCAATTTCATGTCCTTCCGCCTCGGAGCCGGACCCATGGGTGGTGAGGCGCAAAAAGCGGTAGATATCCTTGAAGATATCGATGCCCCCTATTTTCACCCCTTTTTCATGTCACGCCGCAGGATCGCGGAGTGGCAAGAATCGAAACAAGGGGTCAATGCGGTTGAATTTACCATTTCGGTGATGCTGCCAGAACTGGATGGCAGCATCGAAGCGCTGCCGGTTGGCGCAATGTGCGAACCCGAATATATCGCTGAATATGATCTGGATATCCGGGAACTAACCCTGATCGATGAACGCGCTGAGAAATTTATCTCACGCATCAGACAGTACCTCAATCTACGGAAGAAGTCCAACGCCGAAAAGAAAATCGCCATTCTTTGCTATAACTATCCCCCCGGCGAAGCCAATGTATTTGGGGGTGCCTTCTTAGATACGTTCAAAAGCATCGAGAAACTGCTGCTGGACCTTGCCGAGCAGGGGTATTCCGTCACACCGCTCACCCAGGATGAACTGATCCAGAAGTTCACCACCGAAGGGATCGTCAATTCAGCCCGCTATTTCTTGAATGAAGGCGAAATGATCGCTTATCCCACATCTGCCTATCAACGAAGAATGGAACAGGCGCCATATTTCGGAGAACTGGTCGAGCAGTGGGGTGAAATCCCCGGGAAGGTCATGGTGAACCGGGGTGGTGAGTTCCTGATCCCCGGGGTGATGGCAGGCAATGTATTCATCGGGTTGCAGCCCTCACGGGGATACGAGGCGGACAGCGACAAAGTCTATCACGATAAGAAGGTGCTGCCACACCACCAATATCTGGCATTCTATCAATGGCTGCGCGATGAATTTCGGGCGGATGCGATGATCCATGTGGGCACTCACGGCACCCTGGAGTTCAATCGCGGCAAGGAATGCGGCATGTCTGGCGATTGCTTCCCCGATATTCTTGTTTCCGACATCCCGCACCTGTATCTGTATTATGCGGGCAATCCCTCCGAGGCCATGATCGCCAAACGGCGTTCTCACGCCAATATCATCAGCTATCAGCCAACCGAATACGTCCCCGGTGATTTATATGGGGAATATCTCTCCCTGAAAACAATGATCGATGAATATCGCGAAGCCAGGCTGAAATCACCGGCGCGCTGCGGCGATATTCTCAAGACGATTCAATCCACCGCCGCGGAAAATAATTTGCCGGAAAGTTTGCATGAACTCGAACACGAGTTGTTCCGCATGGAGCGGGCGCTGATCCCCAAGGGATTACGCACCTTTGGGGTTGGTTATGATCAACCCCAGGCTGAGGGCTACGCCCGCGCCCTGGTGCGCCGAGACCACGGTGACGTCCAGGCACTCAACCGGATCGTAGCAACGTCTTTAGGCCACGATTACGATCAACTCTTCGAAACCGACCAGCATGTGGCTATCAAAGAGGTCGATGAGCAAGCCAGCGCTGTATTTGATGATTTCATTGCCAGTAAGCAAAAACCATCCTTCGATAATAAAAAGCTTGAACAACAGGCGGCAGCCACCTTAGCCTTTGCCCAAGAGATGGTCGCCAACAGCCAGCGGAACAATGAAACCCAGGGCCTGATGGCTGCCTTGTCGGGGCACTATAACCCGGCGCGCCTGGCTGGCGATATCTTCCGCAGTCCTGAAGTGCTGCCCGCCGGGCAAAACCTGTATCAATTTGATCCCCGCCAGGTTCCCAGCGCCACAGCCATGCAGCAAGGCGTCAGGATCGCCGATAATACGTTGGAAGCCTACCAAAAAGTGCATGGGGTTACACCCGATACCACGGCTGTGATCCTGTGGGGTCTGGAGACCTCACGCACGCAGGGTGAAACGGTGGCGCAAATTCTGGCTTATTGGGGTGTTCGATCCGTCAGTTCCAATAATTCCTGGGAATCAAAATATGAGGTCATTCCGCTGGAGGACCTCGGTCGAAAACGCGTCGATGTTGTCATTAATATTTGCGGCTTTTTCCGGGATATGTTTCCCAACATCATCCATGATTTGAATAAGCTTCTGGAACAGCTTGGCAATCTGGATGAACCGGATGAAATGAACTGCATCAAGGCCAATACCGGGCGCATTTACCAGCAACTGATTGACAGCGGAATGGAAGATGAAAAGGCCAGTGAACTTTCGTGGGCGCGGATTTTTGGGCCGGCTGAAGGGGAATACGGTACCAATCTGACCAGCATCATCGAAACAAAAAACTGGCAGGATGAATCACAGATCGGCAACGCCTTTATCGACAGCATCAAACATGTTTATTCGATCAATTACCGCGGCTTAGAAGCCAGAGAACTGTATACCACCAATTTGGAAGTGGTTGATCTGGTTTCACAGATCAGAAGTAACCACGAATATGAAGTGACCGACCTCGATCATTATTTCGAATTCTTCGGCGGTTTAGCGAAATCTGTTGAAATGGCCCGCGGGCAAAAGGTGAATATCTACATCACAGATACCACCGGAGAACAGGTCGAAACTGATACCGCCGCCAATGCCATCAATCGAGGCATGCGCACGCGTCTCTTCAACCCCAAATGGATCGATGGCATGCTGGAGCACAAATTCCACGGTGCCCAGATGATCGCAGAAAGGTTCGAAAACATCATGGGCCTGACAGCGACTACCGGAGAAGTTGAAGAGTGGATCTACGATGATATGCATGCCATATTCATGGAAGACCCCGAAATGCAGCAACGCATGAAAGAAAACAATCCCTATGCCTATATCGATATTCTGGAGCAGATGATGGAATATCACCAACGCGGTTATTGGGAGGCCACCGAAGATCAATTAGAGACCCTGCGGAGGGTTTATCTGGAGACTGAAGGAGGTGTGGAGGAGAAAATCGACAATCGCGAGGTCTAACACCCATTTTAGTCTATAAAATTTTCTAAGGAGATTATCACAATGAAAAAATCATGGCTCTTGATCGTAATCGTTTTGGCATTGCTCGCCTTGCCCGCCTGCGCGCAAAAAGGTGCACTGAGCAGCTTCACCGACAATGGCGATGGTACCTTCACCATCCTTGACGTCGAAAACAGCCCCTTAGATGGTGGACTGCTCATCACCGTAGATAAGAACGAAGATTTCGTAAATATGCAGATCACAGGTAATGATGGCACTGAAACCGTAGAATATTTCAAATTTATCCCCGCCGAGCAAACTTGTGAACGCTATAAATATGTTTCCATGATGGGCACCGGTTTCTACTATACGTATGACTATGCTGCCGGTGAACTAACCCAAATTATGAACATGGAAGGCGAAGATTCAACCGAATCATCCAAGGAATCCGGCCGCTTCGAAGGCGCTCAGAGTGAAACCCAGGAACTCGTTGATAAGTTGGTGGCTTATTTCGAAGAAGTCCACGGGATGACTCTGGCTGAAGCCGTAGAATAACTCTAAATCCAGGTCGGTCGGTTGAGAACTCAGCCGACCGACAACCTTGGATCAACATGGATCAACAAAACCGAAGACCCTTCCCCTTTGCCGCGATTTCAGGCCAGGATGACATGAAATTGGCTTTATTGCTGAACGTGATCAACCCTGCCATTGGCGGCGTATTGATCCGCGGCGAGAAAGGAACGGCAAAATCTACCGCTGTGCGTGGATTGGTTGAACTGCTGGAAGAAACCAACGCTGTGGCCGACTGCAGGTATCACTGCAACTTCGATGAACCTGAATTCTATTGTCCTGAATGCAAGACCCGCCTGGAGGGCCAGGAAACATTATCCCCCGTGCAGCGGAAAAAGCGCGTGGTCGAATTGCCGGTCAGCGCCACGAACGACCGGGTGGTAGGCACATTGGACATTGAACGTGCGCTCAAAGAGGGGGTAAAAGTATTTGAGCCGGGCATTCTGGCTGAGGCCAACAATAATTTGCTGTATATCGATGAAGTCAATCTGTTGGAAGATCATGTCGTGGATGTGCTCTTGGATTCTGCGGCCATGGGGGTCAACACCGTGGAAAGGGAAGGGGTTTCTTATTCCCATCCAGCTCGATTTATCCTGATTGGAACCATGAATCCCGAAGAGGGTGATTTGCGTCCCCAGTTGTTGGATCGCTTTGGGCTGGTTGTTCAGGTGCGGGGAGAAGCGGAGAGAAGCCTGCGCAAAGAGATCATCAAGAGAAGATTGGCTTACGAGCAGGATGCCTATGCTCTGGCAGTTGCCTTTGCCCAGGAAGAGGATACCCTGCGAAAGAGCATTGCCAGGGCAAGAGAACTCTTGCCTTCTATCGAGGTGCCCGAAGAGATCTATGATATTGCCGTTGACATCGGTATCGCCTTCGAAGTCGATGGCCATCGAGCCGACATCACCCTGATAAAAACGGCCAGCACAATTTCTGCTTTAGAAGCCGGAACCAGTGTCAACCGCGAGCACGTCTTGCGCGCGGCCACCCTGGCGCTGCCGCACCGGATGCGCAAACATCCTTTTGAAGATACTACCCTGGACGTGCAGCGCATTCGTGAACTAGTCTTCAATGAATAGAGCCTTATTCCCATTCAGTGCGATTGTTGGGCAGGAACAAGCCAAACAAGCCTTGATCTATGGCGCGGTCAATCCCGGGATTGGCGGTGTGCTGCTTTGTGGTCAAAAAGGGTGCGCCAAATCCACGTTGGTGCGTGCACTCGCAAACCTAAATGGTCTCAAAGTTGTTGATCTGCCTCTGAACATCACTGAAGACATGCTGATCGGGATGATCGATCTGGAAGATGCCATCCGTTTTGGACGAAAAACCTTTGAGGGGGGTCTTCTTCACCGGGCGCATGGCAATATTCTCTATGTCGATGAAGTAAACCTGCTCTCGGACACGATTATCAACGGGTTGCTGGATGTGATGCAAAGTGGGGTCAACCGGGTGGAGCGAGACGGCTTATCTTACACGCATCCCAGCGAATTTTTGCTGGTTGGCAGCATGAACCCGGAAGAATCACCGCTACGGGTTCACTTCCTAGACCGTTTTGGTCTCTATGTGGAAATGAAGGGCAGTCATAGTCACGAACAGCGCAAAGCGGTGATCAAGCAGCGTCTGGCCTTTGAAGCGGATACAGTTGACTTTTTCAATCGATATCATCAACAAGATCAAGAATTAGCGGAAAAGATCAAAGCTGCCCGGAAAAATCTGCCTTTCGTTCAGGTCACAGAACCGGCCATCCATCTGGCCATTAAACTCGCCAAAACAGCCCATGCGGCCGGCCATCGGGCAGAGATTGTGATGATTGAAACCGCGTTGGCCATCGCGGCCCTGAATGGATTAGATGCAATCACGGAAGAAAATGTCAAACAGGCAGCGCCGTTCGTTTTGCCGCACCGCATCCGTGAAAGCCAGCCCCAACCTCTGCAATCACAGGATCAGTCTCACCAACCACAGGAGCCGCTGGAAGAAAATCAGCAGCCAGCAGAAAATGATCCCTCTCAAGCCATCCAACTTGAACCCACGCCCGCGGATTCATCGCTACCTAAAGAAAATGAAAACACGCTATCACAAGAAAGTGTCGATGATCCAATCGTGCAAGGGCAAGAGATTTATGCCGTCCATGACCTCACCGTGACCCCCTTGGATCATACCCAACGCAAAGGCAGTGGCAGGCGTAGCAAAACCGCCTCTGGCACCAGCCGGGGGCGTTATATTGGGTTTGAAATGCCCAAGGATTTGAACCAGGATATTGCCCTGGATGCCACCTTACGCGTGGCTGCCATTCATCAGCACAACCGCCAGAAGAATGGGATGGCGGTCAATATCCAGAAGAGTGATATCCGCACCAAGAAACGCGAAAACCGAATTGGAACCACAATTATCTTTGCAGTGGATGCCAGCGGTTCGATGGGCGCCAAAATGCGCATGGTGGCCACCAAAGAAGCCATCTTATCCCTATTATTTGATGCTTATCAGAAAAGGGATCAGGTTGGTATGGTCACTTTTCGCAAAGATCGTGCTGAAATACTGCTGCCGGTGACCCGAAGTATTGATCTGGCCCAGAAACGTCTGCAGCAGTTGCCAACCGGCGGACGAACCCCGCTTTCCAAAGGACTGTTTCTATCCTGGCAGATGATCATAGCCCGCCGCCTGAAGGATGCCGACATGCTGCCGCTGTTGGTGTTGATCACCGATGGCAAAGCGAACAACTCATATGACAACCTGGATCCGGTGAAAGATGCCCTGGCTGTCGCAACCAGGATCCGCAATCATCGCATCCCAGCCATCGTGATCGACACAGAAAAAGGCCCTTTTCTGCTGGGCATAGCGCAAGAAATTGCTGATCATATGAAAGCGCAGTATTTTAAAATCGATCAATTGCGCTCGGAAGTGATCGGAGAATTGGTCCGATCAACCCGATTTGTTTCCTAAAAAACAGCTGCATTTTGGGAGCAAGAATAAAACCCGCCATCCCAAACAATAAAGCTAAAGCAAACAAAACCTGAAAGGATGAGATATCCACAATCCATCCCGCCAGCAGAGGTGCTACCAGCCCCAGACAGCTAACCGAGTTGTAAACCCCAAAATAAGGGGAAGATGGCTCTTTTCACGAGTTAGATACCAGCAGACCATCGTACATCTCAAGTACCCGATCACAAAGCACATTCAACATCGGCCTGTCATGGCTGACGATAACAATCGCCCTCTCCTGCTCGATGAATTCGACTAATAAGTGCAGAATTGAAGCGGATACGGAGACATCTAAAGCGGAGGTCGGCTCATCGGCAATGATGATTTTCGGTTTGGCGGCCAACACTCGGGCAATAGCCACCCGCTGGCACTGCCCGACTGAAAGTTCGGCAGGACGAGCCTCGATATCCACGTTTTCCAGCCCGACACCCTTGAGCAGGTCGTAGGCAATTTGACGAGATTGTTCCTTGCTAAGCTGATTTTTGCGATGTGGAGCGGTGAGCGGCTCGACAATCGTACGCCAAATCGGCCAGCGCGCATCCAGACTGCTGATCGGATCTTGAAAGACCGGCATTAAGTAGGCTTTGCGCGCCAGGTTGGAATGGATTTTTTTACTTCCAGCCCGGGTAGCAAGTTCTCCATCCAGGTAGACCTCGCCGGCGTCAGGGATTTCCATGGTCGCAAGCAAGCGCAGCAAGGTAGATTTTCCACAACCGGACGGCCCGCTGATCCCTACGATCTCGCCTTGTTTGATTTGCAGTGAAGCCGAACGGACAGCATGGGTGAGTCTGGTTCCCTGTCGGTAGGTTTTACTGACTTCACGAGCCTCTGCCAAAACCTTTGCTTTGACTTCGGGGGGCGGCCTGTCAGAAACCCTGGGCAATTCTTTGGTGCTGGTTTGTCGGGTAATTTTCTCCTTAGCATGATCGTGTTCTACGTAAAGATGACAGGCGACGCCATTTGCCATTTTAGGTGGGGTTTCCAGGCAGATGTTCATAGCGTGCGGACAACGCGGAGCAAATGCACAGCCAGCGATCTGATAACGCAGGTCGGGGGGATACCCCGGCATGGGCTCAGGCAGCCCTTCATGCAGACTCGGTATCGCTTTCAATAATCCGCTGGTATAGGGGTGCCGGCGCTCTTTGATGATTTCCTGGCTGTCCCCAATTTCGACGACTTTGCCAGCGTAGCAAA
Organism: Anaerolineales bacterium; assembly: GCA_028278545.1. Classification (GTDB taxonomy): domain Bacteria; phylum Chloroflexota; class Anaerolineae; order Anaerolineales; family UBA11858; genus NIOZ-UU35. The sequence continues at coordinate 44,273 of JANQED010000159.1, read as the reverse complement.
TCGCGATCCGGTCGGCATGCCGGGAAACGACGGCGAGATCATGACTCACAAGGAGCAGCGCTGCCCCAGTTTGTTTTAGCGCTTCGAGGGTGGTATCGGCGCGGTCGGCATCCAAAGCGCTGGTGGGTTCGTCAGCGATGATCAGATTCGGGTTATGGGCTGAGGCAGCAGCTATGGTGGCGCGTTGCAGCATACCACCGCTCCATTGGTGCGGATAACGACGGATCATGGTACCCGGTTCCTGGATGCCTAATTCTGTGATTCCCTGGACAACGGCCTGGTCAGGCACGGTCATGCCATGGGCATGCCAGGCTTCAGCGACGTGGTCTTCCACTCTGGCGAGTGGATTACAGGCCGCGTAAGGGTCCTGAACCACAAACCCGGCCACCAGTCCGCGTAGTTGACGCAGTTCGTTCGAAGAAGCTGCGAGAATGTCGATATTGTTGATGTTGATGGAGCCGCTCAGGCGGGTATTGGCTGGCAGCAGCCCCAAGGCAGCATGCGACATCGTAGTTTTGCCGCAGCCGGATTCTCCCACCAGCGACAAGCATTCTCCCCTGCGAACATCAAAACTTACCCCGCGCACCGCATGGACACCGGTTGCGTAGGTGACATTTAAACCCTGATATTGAATCGTTGCTATTTCATTCATTGGCTTTCGGGTCCAGAATATCCCGGAGTGCATTGCCGATAAGGTTAGCGGAGATGACCGACAAAAAGATCAGAATGGCCGGCCCCAACAGCAGCCAAGGCGCAAAGGTGAAATAAAATCGTGATCCCGAAAGCATCGCACCCCACTCGGCTTTAGGCGGCTGCACCCCCAAACCCAAGAAGGACAATCCGGATATCCAGGCGATCATCGAGCCCAGGTTGAGCGTGACAATGACGATCAACTGGGTCAATACGCCGGGCAAGATGTGGGTAAAAATGACACGCCCCCAGCCGATTCCTGCTAGGCGAGCAGAAATCACATCCTGACGCTGGCGGGCAGTCAATACATAGCTGCGTGTCAGCCGGGCGTAATAGGCCCACGATGAGATCACCAGGGCGACCAGCAAGTTGATAAAGCCCGGCCCCAAGACACCGACCACGGCAATCGCCATCACCATGCCCGGCAGGGCCATCATCACATCAACCAGCCGCATTGCAAGGGCGTCGAACCAGCCGCCGCTCATCCCGGCAATCAACCCGATCACCAGACCTGCGCTAGAGACAGAACCAAGCACCAGTAAGGCAGACCCCAACGAACGCATGCCGCCCTCCATCAATCGGGCGAGTTGATCTCTGCCAGATTGATCCGTACCCAAAATGTGTTGGGAGCCTGGCGGGGCGAGCTTATTGCCATAGTCTGGTTTGGCCGGATCATGGGGGTAAATTATCGGGCCAATGATAACGAAGCAAAGCAAGAGAATCCCCAGAATCATGCCGATCCTGGCCTGGCTATGCCGCCAGAGACGCGCAGTTACTTTCCTGTGTTTGACAACCGGTAGCGCGGTTTCAATCTCCGCTGCTGCATCGAGCGGGTTGAATGGCCTTGTAAAACTCATAACTGCCCCCCTTCACGGATACGCGGATCGAGCAAAGTGCTGGTGATATCCACCAACGTGCTAGCCAGCACATAGGAGGCGCCCGCAATGATCACGAATCCTTGCACTACCGGATAGTCTCGGGCGGTGATGGCCTTGAATACAAAGCTGCCGATCCCTGGCCAGGTGAAGATGGCTTCAATGATCGCCGAGCCGCCGATGATTCCGCCGATCCCCAGGCCGATCACGGTCAGAAAAGGCAACATGGCGTTTGGCAAAGCGTATTTGAAAAGCAGACGCAATTTTCTGGCCCCGCGGGCGGTGGCAACCAGGGAGTATTTGGCGTTGACCGCTTCAAGCAATCCGGCCCGCAGCAATTGAGACCAGTTGGAAGAACGATTGACCGAGAGACACAGGGCCGGTAAAAGGATCATTTTGACGTCTCCCTGCGATAACACTTTGCCCACGCCCAACTTTACAACGACGAATTGCAATGTCAGCACGCCGATCAGGAAAGAGGGCGTCGAAGCACCGATCTGGGTCAGGAATAAAATCAGATGGTCGGGCCACTGGTTGTGGAAGGCGGTACAGATCAAAGCCAGGCTGATAGAGAAAAAAATTGTCAGAACCAAAGACAGGGATGCCAACCTAAAGGTATCCGGCAGCCGCCGGCCTAATTCTTCCAATACCGGTTTTCCATTTTGATAGGATTCAGAAAAATCACCCTGTACAAGACGCCCAAGCCATTGAATATATTGCATATGATAGGGTTGGTTCAAGCCCAGTTCTTCTCGTTTTGTTTCGACCTCATGCTGTGTGGGCTCAGTTACACCCAATGATTGCAAAATGCGCATGGCCGGGTCCCCTGGAGCCAATGGCAGCAAGGCCCAAATGATCAGGCTGGCCCCCAAGAGGGTCAAGAACATCTGCAATAACCGTTGGAAGATGATTTTGACGATTTCGACGCGCTCGTAGTGTTGGTTGCTATTCATGTTCAAGGTCAGTGGGGCTGGCCGCCAATTATCCAGGCAGCCAGCCCGATTTTCCTGAGATTAGAGAACAGGCTGGCAAATCACTAGTTATCTTCGAAAGTAGGAGTTTCGTACTCACCCGGTGTTGTCAGATAATGGACGAAATACAGGGCCATACCCGGATGATAATCTTGGTAGTTATCATTTACGATAAAGCGGGTGGTATGGAAAGTGAGGAAAAATTGTTGTGGGTCTTCCTCGACGCGCACTCGTTGGAATTCCTTCAAAATCTCCGTGCGCTTTTCGCTGTCAAAGGTCACCGCAAGCTCGTCGATGAGGGCATCCAGTTCAGGATTGGTATGCCCAGCCCAATTGCGGTAGGCTTCCGAGTGATCATAGGTCAGCAAGCTTTGTTCGGGCGACCCCCCAAATGACAGTGAACCCCCAGAGGTTACACCGACATCCCAAACCGTGCTCTCATCTGTCAGAGCATCGAAGATGCTGTCAACCAATTGAATTTCAACTTCAATACCAGCCTCAAGAACCTGAGCTTGAATTGCCTCACTGATGGGAACGAGATCTGGTTGTTGGGGGTAAATGAGCATTATGATACTGAGACGTTCACCATCCTTCTCTCGGATTCCGTCATCACCAACCACCCAACCAGCCTCATCGAGGAGTTGTTTCGCCTGCTCAAGATCGGTCACCTGGTTTTGAATGGAGAAAGGAACCCATTCTGGGAAAAACCCTGTCGCTTGTTTGACGACACCGTCCATCACGTCATTGGCCAGCACAGCATAATCAATCGCACGGTTGAATGCCTTGCGGACTGCGGGATCATCGAAAGGAGATTCCTGGGTGTTCAAAATCGCTCTAAAACCGCCTGAGCTAGGCCAGCCGTAAACGAAGTTTACGCCATCGGTAGCATCGACAACCGATTTCGCCTCGGTGGGAGGATAATTACAAATATCAGCCTCACCATTCTGTACTGCCAGAATGCGGGCCTGGGCATCAGAAACAAAGCGAACTTCCACGCCCTGCAATTTTGGACGACCGGCCCAATAATTTTCATTGCGTTCCAGAATAAGTGCCTGATCGTCCAGGGATACAACACTGAAAGGGCCCGTATAGAAACCAGTTCCGGCCAATTCCCCAAAATTCTCCCCTACTGCCTCGACAGCTTCAACGTCGTAGATCGGGAAGACGGATTCGCTGGCCAGGGTGGGAATCAACCTGGGATAGGGTTCGAGTGTCTTGACGGTTATCTCCAGCGGGGCGGTAATTTCGAAGACGGTACCTTCGGGAATGCTACTTTGAGCGGATGAGGAGAGTTCCATCTGGCGGTTGATTACGGCCAGAACAGCCTCTTCATCAACGGGTTTACCGTTTTGAAATGTGAGACCCTCACGCAGAGTTAACACCCAGGTCAGATCATCAACATTTTCGATTGAGTTTAAAAGCCAGGGATAATGGTTGCCATCATCACGATATTGCATTAGCAACTCAGCGACTCCGTACTCTGCCAACCAGAAACCTTGTGAAACTGGGTCGAGGCTTTTAATGGTAAATGAAGTGACAAAGCGCAGAGGTTCGTATTCTTCCGTTTGCTGTAGCACGGTTTCAGAGGTTGCCATCGGCGCGCAGGCAGCCAGCAAGACCATCAAGCAGGCTAGGATTAAGAATGATTTGAAGGGTTTCATTTTGTGAATTCTCCTTTGAAAATCTTGGTTTATTCATTTCTGTCATTGGTTTTAAATTCGAGTCTTTTCCTGTTTTTTTGTCTATCTCCTTTCGTAAATAAAAAGCGCTTACCTTCAGGATATAAGGTAAGCACAAAACAAAAAAACCCGCCGTTCAGGCGGGTCGGAAAAGATATTCGAGTGTATCTTTCCCAAGTTACCTCAATCCACGAAGGCACTACTCAGGTTCCAGTAAAGGCGGGTAATCGGGCTTCTGGCAGGTTTGCCAGTTACCGTTGCGGGTCAGCGCCGGACTTGCTGCACTATTGTGCCAAGCTCACCGGTCTTCTCCCTTGTGCGCCTCACGTCCGAGTGGGTGGCGCACCTTTACGGGTTTGGTCTGGGCATGGGGCTGATGACCAGATTCAATGATTAAGTTTGTAAGCTGCGTTGCTTTCCGCGGGTGAGTATATCATCCGCGTTTTAATTTGTCAAAGAAATTGTTCCCGAAAGTCAGTGTAGTTATAAAAATGACACAATATAAATTTCTCTCAGCGAATCGGGAAGATTGTCCTTGTTTCTGTTGAGCGCCAGGATTATAATCCTGGTTTAAACTGTACATTAAGAAGTTAGAAGAACCAAGGTGCATTATCCCCGGATGGGTAGTGCTTAAGGGCGAAACCGGTAGCTGGCATTGAGCCAGGAGTCCGGTGCTGTCGCGCAACTGTAGTCCTCAATAGAGGAAAGCCAGGTCGACCGCCTTGGTTGATCATTTTGAATCCACGCTGAATGGAGCGAAATTTGAATGAACATGATGTTTACAGCCCTGTCAGCGAACAGGGCTGTATTGTTATTAGGTGATATATGAATAAAAAAGCAATTTTAGTGATCAGCTTCGGTACCAGCTACCGAGAGACTTGCGAGAAAACTATTGGGGCTACCGAAAAAGCCCTGGCAGCTGCGTTTCCAGAGTGTGAAGTGAGACGCGCTTTCACCTCCCAGATGATCATAAATAAATTGAAGAAACGCGACGGCATCCATGTGGATACCGTCAGTGGGGCTGCCCAGAAGTTGGTCCATGAAGGTTATGAGACTCTGATAGCCCAACCGTTGCATGTCATCAATGGTGAGGAATTTCATGACATTCTCCAGCAACTGGCTCCTTATAGCGATCAGTTTCCCCAACTGCTGATTGGCTCACCGTTGCTGACAGATCGTGCTGATTATCAAAAGCTGATCAGAGCTGTCAGTTCTTTCCTGCCAGCGTTGGGCGAAGGTGAAGCGGTGGTATTGATGGGCCACGGAAGCAGCCATCCAGCCAATGCGGCCTATGCAGCCCTGGATTACACCTTCAAGCAAGAAGGATTCCCACATATCCATATTGGCACCGTTGAGGGATCTCCTAGTCTAGATGAAGTTATGGTAAATCTCGAAAAAGATGGCGTCGAAAAAGTGACTCTGATGCCGTTGATGGTTGTGGCAGGCGATCATGCCCGCAATGACATGGCCGGAGATGATGAAGACAGTTGGAAATCCATCCTAACAGCTGCCGGTTATCAGGTTGAAGTTCTGATGGTTGGGATGGGCGAACTAGATAGTATTCACCAGATTTACATTGAACATGCCCGCAGTTCAGAACGCCCCCGCATATGCGATTGACAGCTATTAAATTGCTAGAGAGCCTGGATTTATGACAAATGTAGAAACGTCGCACGCTTTGCGCGCCTTCGGCGTCACGCGGGGGCAAATCTGACAGGTCTATACATACAATTTTGGAGATCGCGATTGAATGATCAAAAGCCAAAAACAAGACAAGGTCTAGTAATCATCAACACCGGTGAAGGCAAAGGCATTGATCGAATTTGCAGACCTTGTGACAGAAATGAAAACTATCAAACATCCTTATGAAACGCAAGGCATTCTAGGTCCGCCTGGGATTGAGTATTGAGGAGGAAATGGCTGATAATCCGAAAGGGATTGTTTATTTTGTTGGCGCTGGGCCAGGCGACCCCGATTTGATCACTATCAAGGGTCAGAAACTGCTTGCCAGCGCAGACCTGATCCTCTATGCAGGGTCTTTAGTGGCCAAAAAGATGCTAGCTCATGCCCCTTCACATGCCGAGTGTTATAGCAGCGCCGGAATGAACCTGACTTCACAAGTATCTTTGATGTCAGAAGCGATTCGAGAAGGCAAGCAGGTTGTCCGCCTGCATACTGGCGATCCTTCGCTCTATGGGGCAATTGCCGAACAGATGCAAGTCCTGGATAAATTGGGGATCCCCTACCGGGTTGTACCGGGAGTCAGTTCGGCTTTCGCGGCTGCGGCGGCCCTGTCCATCGAGTTGACCCTCCCCGAGGCGACCCAGACGGTCATCCTGACCCGCATCTCCGGGCGCACCCCGGTCCCGGAGCAGGAGTCTCTCACCAAACTGGCTACCCACCAATCCAGCTTGGTGATCTTCCTCAGCACCGGGATGATCGAGCGTGTGGTGAACGAGTTGCTGGCTGCCGGGTACTCGCCTGATACACCGATTGCTGTTGCATACCGCGTCTCCTGGCCGGATGAAATCATACTCAAAGGCACTTTGCAAACCATTGCCCCAAAAGTGCTTGAAGCCGAAATCACCCACCACGCCCTAATTGTGGTTAGTCCTTCATTGGCAACGAAAGACCAGGCTGAAACCGCCGTCTCGCACCTTTACAGCACAGCCCACGACCGGCCTGAAAGAGAGAATACAATCGCAATCATCACCCTGACCCGCAATGGCACCCAAACGGGTTTGCGCCTGCTGAAAGAGCTACCAGAAAGCCGCCTCTATGCCCCTGAGCGATTCCTGGGCGATATAGGTGATCGCATTGTCCCAACGATCACATCCATCCGCCAAACGCTGCAATCTGCTTTTCAGCGTCATCGGGCATTGGTGTGTATCATGGCCAGCGGCATTGTGGTGCGGGAGGTAGCCCCGCTTCTGAAATCGAAACACGTTGACCCGGCCGTAGTCAACCTGGATGAGGCTGGAAAATTTACTGTCAGCCTGCTCAGCGGTCACAAAGGTGGCGCCAATCAACTGGCCCAAGAAGTGGCCCGGATTTTGGGCGGGCAGGCTGTCATCTCGACGGCCAGCGATACCCAGGGATTACCTGCGTTGGACTTGTTGGCGCAGAAGCACGGCTGGACACTAGAATCGTCCAGTCACCTGACCGAGATCAGTGCGGCGCTCGTCAATGATGATCCAATAGGTTTGTACCAGAATTGTGGCACTTATGACTGGTTGCCCGATCCGATGCCCACGACAATGCAGAGATTTTCATCCCTTCAAGAAATGTGGTATTCAGATTTAAAATTTGTGGTTTGCGTAACTTACCGAGACCTTGCTAGTCGTTTAACGGAAGTAGGAAAAAAATCTTTGGTATTCCACCCTCAATGTTTACATGTTGGCGTAGGCTGCAACCGCGGTACACCCATGGAAGAAATCTATCAGGCTATTTGCGATACCTTTGAAAGTCAAAACCTGTCAATGCACAGTATTGCAGCATTGGCAACAATTCAACAAAAAGCTGATGAGGCCGGGCTGCTGCAAATTTGCGAACAAAAGGATTGGCCTTTGAAATTTTTCTCGTCCGAAGAACTGTCTGAAGTGCCCAATTTACCCAACCCCTCGGAATATGCCCAAAAATGCGTCGGCGCACCAGGGGTGGCGGAACCGGCTGCGCTCTTATCCGCAGGTGCCAATCGCTTGCTGGTCGAAAAACGCAAATTCTCCAACGTGACGGTGGCAGTGGCCATCCAGGAGATAAACTCATGAGTGGCCTGGTTCAAGTTATCGGATTGGGACCTGGTGATACCGGGCTATTGGCACCAACGGCTCGGGAGGCCATCGAAGCAGCGGATATTATTTTGGGTTATAAGACTTACTTGAAATTGATCGCTGACATCGCTCCGAATATTCCCCGTCAGGCCAGCGGCATGCGCAAAGAAGTCGAACGCGCCAGGCAAGCACTGGAATTGGCGGTAGAAAGCCAGCGTGTGGTGGTAGTTTCCAGCGGGGATGCCGGTATCTATGGCATGGCAGGTCTTGTCTTGGAAATTTGCCTTGAAAACGAATATCAGGTCGAAGTTGAAGTCATACCGGGAATTTCAGCGCTCAACGCGGCAGCCTCGCTGCTGGGCGCTCCACTGGTGACCGATTTCGCCGTGATCAGCCTGAGCGATCAACTGGTTCCCCTGGCCGAAATCAAAAAGCGTCTCGAAGCAGTTGCCCAAACCGATTTTATTCTCGGCATCTACAACCCCAAAGGAAAGCAGCGGTTGGAGCCTTTTAACCAGGCGTGCGAAATTCTTCTGCGCTACCGTAAGCCGCAAACCCCGGTCGGGATCGTCCGGCAGGCCTACCGAAAAGACCAGCAGGTTACCATCATCTCGCTCAAAGAACTCCCACAGGCCGAGATTGACATGCTCACGATCCTCATCATCGGCAATCAACAAACCGTGGTGCAACATGGGAAAATGATCACCCGCCGTGGGTACCACACGAAATACAAATTTTAGTTCGTTTCGACTGAAAGACAAATATTTGATGCCAAACATCACAACTCCCCACCAGATTGAAAGCGAGAGCTTTCGCATCATTCGTTCCGAGATCGGCGCGCACAATTTCAACGAAGCTGAACTGACTGTCGCGGTGCGAGTGATCCATGCCACCGCCGATTTCGATTTTCGTGAGATTCTACATTTTCACCCGCGAGCGATTAAGTCTGCGCTGGAAATTCTACGTGCCGGCGGTTCCATTCTGACCGATGTCCACATGGTCGAGGCCGGGATTTCGCGGCATTGCCTGGATCAATTGGGCGGAGAAGTCCGTTGCGATATCCGCCATCCTGAGGTGATCCAATCAGCCAAAGCAACCGGTGAAACCCGCTCGACAATGGCCATGCGCCGCAACGCCCAGGTGATCCACGGCGGCATTGTTGTCATTGGCAACGCGCCGACAGCCCTCATCGAAGTCATCCGACTGGTCAAGGAAGAAAATATCCGCCCGGCACTGATTGTGGGCGTCCCAGTGGGGTTTGTCAACGTTGTCGAATCCAAGGAAGCCTTGATGGAACTGGATATCCCCTTCATCACCAGCATTGGACGCAAGGGCGGATCATCAGTGGCCGTGGCGACTATCAACGCCATGATGCGCCTGGCGATTGAACAAAATAATCTTTCATAAGGAAGCCGTGAAAACAGGAGCTGCTACGATTCTCTGCTTTCTTGGTGGATCATGACAAACCGCCCTAGAAAACGACACTCGAATAATTCCTGGCGCAAGCCGGATTTGCGCCATGGTTACACCACCAGCGCCTGCGCGGCGGCCTGTACTGTGGCCGGATTGCAGGCGTTGACCAGCGGTAAAGTCGTCAAAAGGGTCATGATCGATCTGCCGGGAGAAAAGGGAGTCAATTTCGAGATAACCCGCTGCGAGTTCCAGGCTAAGGGCGTCTTATGCGGCACGATCAAAGATTCCGGTGACGATCCCGATGTTACCCACGGAACCGAAATCCAGAGCTTTGTCTCCTGGAACGATCAACCTGGGGTAGAAATAGCGGGGGGCGTGGGGGTTGGTACAGCCACCAAACCCGGTCTGCCGGTGGCTGTTGGGGAACCGGCGATCAATCCTGGCCCGCGCCGCCTGATTACAAGAATTGTGGCTTCAGCATTAGCTGAGTATGACTTGGAAAATGGTGTACGCGTCGAAATCAGGGTTCCTGACGGGGAAAGGTTGGCGAAAGAGACGCTAAATCCGCGCCTGGGCATCGTCGGCGGCATCTCGATCCTGGGCACCAGCGGCGTGCTGAAACCGTTCTCGAACGCATCCTACCGGGCCAGCATCTACACCGAGTTGAAGGTCGCAAAAGTGAATGGTGCAAAATGGGTCGTCCTGACCACTGGCAGCCGCAGTGAGCAATATGCCATGCAGCTTTATCCCGATTTTCCAGAGCTGGCCTTTATCCAGGTCGGTGATCACATGGGGTACGCCCTCAAGCAATGCGGCCGGTTGAGCATTGCCCGTGTGGTGATATCGGGGATGATCGGCAAATTGTCCAAGTTGGCCCAGAGCCGCATGCAGACCCATGTCAGCGAAGGCGAGGTCGATTTTGAATTCCTGGGCGAACTGGCCCGTAAACTGGGTGCTGACGGAGGGCTGGTAGCGAAAATCCAGGCGGCGAACACGGCCCACCACGTCCAGAGTATGCTCAATCGGGCCGAAATCCCCGGCCTGGAAAGTGCTATCACTACCTTGGCTGCGGAGGCCAGTCTGAACTATGCTGCGGGCATGAAAGAAATCGAAGTATTACTCTTCACCATTCGAGGGGACTTGCTGGCCCGTGAGAAAATAGAGCGAAATTGATGAAAAGACCGATCTGGGTGATTGGATTGGGATTGGGGAACCATCAAGATTTATCGGCGACTGCCCGAGAAATCTTAGAACGCGCCCAGGTGTTGATCGGGGGGAGACGGCTGATTGCCGGGTTCGAAAATCATCCCGCCGATAAGATCGTCATCGGCAGCAATCTGGGTGAAATTCTGGCACGCGTTGCTGCCCGTGACCCAGGGGAAGAAATCGTCATCCTGGCTTCGGGCGATCCTGGCTTCCACGGCATCGCCGGAACCCTGTTGAAGCATTTCCCGCCCGAGGAAATTCGCATCCTGCCCCATATCAGTTCGCTGCAGGCATCTTTTGCCAAAGCTGGGATCGTCTGGAATGATACTGTTTTCACTAGCGCCCACGCCCATTCCCTAGCGGAGATCGTCGGCTGGGCAAAACGCGTCCCAAAATTGGGTATATTGACCGATCCTGCTAACACGCCCAGTACAATTGCCAAAACCTTGCTGGCCGCCGAAATCGAGGATTGCCGGGCGATTGTGGGCGAGAATCTGGGGGCAGCCGACGAACGGCTGGTCGAGACGCAGTTATCGACACTGGTAGGGCAGGAGTTTGCTCCATTGAACGTCATGCTGCTCATCCAGGCAGCCGATTGGCAGCCCTGGCCCGTTTTTTCCCCGCGGCGGGATGATGCCTATGCCCACCGCTGCGGGCTGATCACCAAGGCTGATCTGCGCGCCTTAAGCCTCACCCGGCTCAACATCCGCCCAACCGATACCCTCTGGGATATCGGCGCGGGCAGCGGCGCGGTGAGCATCGAAATGGCTGAACTGGCCTGGCAAGGGACCGTATTCGCCGTAGAAAAAGACCCGCAGAATATCGAATTCACCCGGAAAAATCGAAAATCATTCAACACACTCAACCTAGAAGTGATCGCTGGCGAAGCGCCGGAGTCCTTGGCTGGGCTGCCTGCTCCCCAGGGCGTATTTATCGGCGGTTCGGGCGGCAAGCTGGCCGAAATTATGGCTCACATCCACGAACATGCGGCCCCAGGCTGCCGGGTGGTGGCAAACTTCGCCACCCTGGAGAATCTCAATTTGGGCTATGCCACCATGAAACCCCTGGGCTGGAAGCCACAGTACAGCCAGATCAATATCGCTCATAGCAAAGCCATCGCCGCCATGACCCGGCTGGAACCCCTTAACCCGGTCTTCATTTTGGAAGGAACCCGGCCATGAACCCAACCCGAACCCGATATGCAGACTAAAATCGACATCCCCAGATTGGTTATCGCCGCGCCCAGCAGCGGTAGCGGGAAGAGCACGGTTGCGATGGGGTTGATGGCAACGCTGATTGAAAATTATGCCGTGCAACCCTTCAAAATCGGGCCAGACTATATCGACCCCGGCTATCACACCGCAGCAACAGGGCGCATCTCTCGCAACCTGGACAGTTGGATGGTGCCGGCCGAGCAGGTGCTGGCCACCTTTAGCCGGGCTTCCCGAGGGGCCGAGATCGCCATCATCGAGGGGGTCATGGGCCTGTATGACGGTTTCGAAGCCAAAACCGAAGAGGGCAGTTCGGCCCAGGTCGCCAAACTGCTCAAAGCCCCGGTAATCCTGGTGATGGATGTGGGCAAGATGGCCCGCAGTGCGGGCGCTCTGGCCCTTGGTTACCGGGCTTTCGATCCCACGCTCAATCTGGCAGGGGTGATCTGCAACCGGGTAGGAAGCCCCACACATGCACGCTGGGTGACGGAGTCTGTCAATTCAGTGGGAATCCCGGTTTTGGGCTGCATCCCCAAATCAGAGCAGATCAAAATCCCAGAGCGGCATCTGGGACTGCACATGGCCCACGAACGGCAGGTTGAAGTCCAAAACTTACTGGACGTGACCGCAGCCTTATTCCAAGAACACATCGATCTCGATAGAATTTGGGAGGTGGCGCGCACGGCCGGGACAATCGAAATTAATCTGCCTGCTCCCCAAGCCAAAACGGACACCATCGTCCGCATCGCTGTTGCGCGCGACGAAGCCTTTTGTTTCTATTACGAAGATAACCTAGATTTACTGCGCGCAGCAGGAGCAGAAATCGTTTTCTTCAGCCCCTTGAAGGACGCAGCTTTGCCGGAAGATGTCAGCGGGATTTATTTGGGCGGCGGGTATCCCGAACTATGTGCTGAGAAATTAGCGACTAACACGGCGATAAAGGCTGCTCTTGTCCGGGCAAACGCGACTCGAATGCCGATCTACGCCGAGTGCGGCGGGTTGATGTACCTCACGGAATCCATCACTGATTCAGATGGGCTTCAGCATCCCATGGTAGGGCTGCTTCCCGGTCATTCAGCGATGGCTAACCGCCCGACGATGGGTTACCGCCAAGTCACAGCGGAACAAGACACTCTCCTTCTGCGTGCTAGACAAAGCACCCGCGGTCACGAATTCCACTACTCCAACTGGGTCACCGCCGATCATTTCGCTTATTGCATCGCCCCCCGCGTAGGCCGCGAATCCCGTCTGGAGGGGTACACTGAGGGGAATTTGTTAGCATCCTATGTCCACCTGCATTTTGGAGCCAACCCCCATCTGGCCGTAAACTTTGTCCAGGCGAGCAGCCATTGGCAAAAAGACCAAACCTTGAAATCAGGATGATGGGTCTGGAGAGATAACACCGGGAACCTGCGGGGAACTGGTTCAGGGACGGTTCAACCCTGACCAGGATTTTCTAGGCGCCTTGCCAATCCGATTGTTTTCCCAGTTCGGGTTGAATTGCATCCGCAGTAATCAAAAACAGTCACTTACCTTGCAGATTCTCCCATAAAGCAACATCGAAATGGGCCTGCCGCCCGGGGCAATCATCACGCCGGCAGAGCTGGCAGTTATAGTATGTGGTTTTGCTAGGAAAGAGGATACCGGAGACCGTCATTTCATGAGTCATCAAGTAAGAATCTAGCAAATGAACACCCATCGTATTTTCAATCCATTGCTGCCCGCCTAGCAGAGAGAATAGGGCGCGCTGTTGTTCGATAGGCCATACCCCCGCCTCCCCTGAACCAGGATTCATTGCAGAATGTGTTTCAAGCTGGTACTGATCCTGAATGGTTTTGCGCAAGTGCTGAATGCTGGCGCGCAATAAGGCAAGCCTGATCGTGTTGAACCAATGTCTTTGAACGGCATCTTCACGTTCGATGGGTATGCCGTCAACTTCGGTGCCGCAGGTGGCGATATACGGAAAAACCCGACCAACCGTCTCTAGGTTTGCGTACAACGCCCGGCTGTGAAATTCGGTCTGGTCGATCATAACCGTTTCATGACCGCGTTTTTCGATATAGGCTACCCGGTAGAGTGCCTTGGGTCTGGCAATCCTTTCGACCTGGTTGAGAATTTTTTCAATTTGCGCATCTGAATTGGATCCAGGCTTGATAGATAAATCCGCCTTAATTTCTTTCAGGCTCAAATCGAATGCGGGGGAGAGGATTTTATTCACGGGCGGGAGCTTATCGTTGCAGAGACGTTCATGAAAAGGTGGCGCTTTGTTCACATTGGCCGAACGGAAAGCTCGCCCCGTTTTATCGGGAATTGCAAAGGAAACCGACATGAGCTATACAGATTTGGCAATAGGATATTGACAAACCAGTGAACACCCCCAAAACTCATGTCTCAAGCTCCACATATATGGCATGGGTTAGTTTAGGGCCTAAAACTACCGGTTCAGGCTGGCCATCGACCTGTATCTTGTGAAGCTCATCGAAGGGGGTGAATTCCACTACTTCAAATCGCGCCCCTGGAATCAATCCTGTATCCCCCAAATAGCGCAATAGTTCAGGGTCATCATCTGGTACTTGCCTGAGAATACCCCGCTGCCCGGATCGAATTTCATTCAGGCAAAGTCCTGCTTTCGCAGGAATTTCCAAACCGCGCGTGGGGATCGGCGCGCCATGCGGATCATAACGTGGACGCCCAAGAACTTCTGCCATTCGCTCGACCGTCTTCACCAAAACAACATCGTCTAGCATAACCTCATCAATAGGAATGACCGTCTCTGAGGCATCCCGGCGCACTGTCACCGTTGCAAGAACAAGACTGGCAAGTTCTCTTAAAGCGTTATTCGAGCGCGCCACAGTTAAATCTTCCAGCCACTCACCCACGGACATCATGAATACAACCAGCGCTGCTGCATCGTACTCGCCCACGATAATCGCTGCAATCATCGCCACAGACGCCATAACCCCCACAGTAATATCACGATAAAGTATCAGATGTCGTCCAGCAAGAACAAATAGCGGCAGTCCTCCGATCATTGCTGAAGCGAGAAAGATGTATTCACCTAACCCAGGACTCCCTGACATCGTCACGATTGAAGCCGTGACCAGCAAAAAGCTGCGGCCCAGTCCATACTCACGAACATTACCAAAGCGTGCTGAACCGATTGTCTCGCATCGAAGGTCATGTGCGAGGGATCAAAAAAATGGTTGAGAACGGCAAGCCCTGTCCAGAAGTGTTGATCCAAATTGCCGCTGTCCGTTCAGCCGTGAACAGCGTAGGCCGAATCATTCTTGAGGATCACCTCAAAGGATGTTTACAAGAAGCTGTTAAGAATGGCAACTTCGAGAACGCATATTCTGAGTTAGAGAAATCCCTTGATCGGTTTATTTCATAACTCGTCAATTTGATTTAATTTCATCCATTCTCAGAAATTCAATAAATGGGGGGACTGCCTGGTTTATAGGTGCTTTCCAGCTATTTGGGTGTGGAGAAAAGACGATATTCTCCACACCATCCCTACGGTTCTGACGATCAAATCCAAGACTGAGTCGGCAATTTGAACGATAAAAGTCATTTTTGCTTCATGACATAATTCGTCCAAATTGTCCCTGTCCCCTGTAGAATTATAAGGTATGCCCTATAATTATATTGTTGCTTACCAATCAATCTAGGAAATGAAGTATTTATGAGTGTTCCACAACATAATTTCGAAGAAAGCATCGAAATGTATTTGAAAACAATCAGTGAGCTATCCGGAAAATATGACCCGGTACCTATAGCTGCCTTAGCAGAGCGCCTGGGGATATCCAATGTCTCGGCCAACGAGATGATCCATCGCCTGAAGGACCGGGCCTTGATCACACACACGCCCTACAAGGGAGTCGCCCTGACAGAGAGCGGCCTGCAACGGGCCCAGCAAGTTATCCGTCGGCATCACTTGTGGGAATGTTTTTTGGTAAACAAACTGGGCATTTCCTGGCAGCAGGCTCACGATTTCGCTTGTCGGATGGAGCATACCACCGATAGGGAGGTCATCGATGCCCTGGCGGCTTTCCTGGACCACCCCGAAACTTGCCCCCATGGCAACCAGATCCCCTATAATGGTGATACTATACCCGAACCACAGGATACCCCGCTGAGTGACCTGGCTGTAGGACAACGGGGCACCATCGCTCGTATCCACCCCGAAAGCACCCTGGTGTTGGAATATCTGGCCGCCCGGGAACTGAAACCAAGTCTGTCCGTTGAGGTTGTCGAAATTGCGCCATTTAATGGCCCCATTACCATTCAGACCGCACAACAAAGCCATACTCTGGGGCGAGAGGTCGCCACCTATATCTATCTGTTGGTTGAAAAAGAGAAGGAGAACAGTTAGTTCATTGGGAGAAAACTGACGAAGGCCCCGAGATAGCTATTCTAGCGATCCCAGGACCTTGCAGTGAAGTAAGATGCGCAGGCGCCAACCAGAGCATCTTACCTGCTACGTATCATTGGAGCACGCCAGGCTTGGGGGAACAAGTCTACCGGCGGCCGCTTTCTACTGTTTGTGACATTACATTTATCATGATAACCAATAAAACCACCCCGATGGAGCCGCGCGTCCGGTGGCGCCTGCGCCTGGGATTGCTGACAGTGACCCCGCGGCCGCCGACCGCCTAGCGCAATTATATGCCGAAATGGACGACATTCTCGCCCAGATTGCTGCTTCTTTGGTTGTGGTAGGCAGTTATTATCTGGCCGAATTTCAGAAAAATCGCGAACGGGCGCAGATTTATGCCAAGATCAGTAAGAGGAACTCAGATGCAAACCTGGGCATCCTGCCTGATGACTGATCGCAGAACTCGCTAATAAATATTCGCTTCTCCAGATCAAAATAAGAATTTTTCTGTTTGCTATAGCAACTTATTTTCAGGGTAAGAGCGGCATTCTTGAGAATGCCGCCTACCTTTTTTAATTTATATGATAAAAGTCATATAAATTGCGTGACGGGACGCGCCGCATTCTTTGGTTTACCTTGATAAAATTATAAGGTAAGCCTCGACATTTTTTGTTTGCGAGCCTATCAAATATGAGTGTTCCAGAACATCATTTTGAAGAAAGCATCGAAATGTACCTGAAAACAATTCGTGAGCTTTCAGAAAAATACGACCCAGTTCCTATTGCGCCATTAGCAGAGCGCCTGGGAATATCAAACACATCGGCCAACGAGATGATGCACCGCTTGCAAGACCGGGCGTTGATTACACACACGCCCTACAAGGGTGTCTCCCTTACGGAGAGTGGCTTGCAGCGAGCCCAGCAAGTTATCAGACGGCATCGTTTATGGGAGTGTTTTTTAGTAGACAAGCTGAAAATTTCCTGGCAGCAGGCTCACGATTTTGCCTGTCGGATGGAACATGTCACAGATCGACAGGTTACTGATGCTCTGGCCGCATTTTTAGAACACCCGGAAACCTGCCCTCATGGGAACTGGATTCCTTATAACGGCAAAAACACGCCAAAACCGCAGGATATCCCTCTAAGCGACTTAGCCGTTGGGCAGCGGGGGACTATCGCCCGCATCCACCCTGAAAGCGCCCTAGTGTTGGATTATCTGGCCGCCAGGGAACTAAAGCCAGGCTTGACGGTCGAAGTTATTGAAATTGGGCCTCTCAATGGCCCCATCACTATTCTGGTAGGTCAGCAATCCCATACCCTTGGTCGTGAGGTGGCTACCTACATCTATTTATTGGTTGAAGAAGCAAAACCAAAAAAGGAGAAAAAATAGCTTTTTGGGAGAAATAAACGAAGGCCCCGAGACGCTATTCTAGCAGTCTCAGGGCCCCGCAGTGAAGCAAGATGCATCGGCGCCAACCAGAGCACCTTGCCATTTGCATTGTAGCACGCCGGGTGTAGGGGAACAAGTAAACCGGTAGTTGCTTTCTCCTGTTTGAAATTTTGCCATGAAAACGGATAGAACCATCACGATGGAAATGCGCACCCGGCGGCGTCAACTGATGGGATTGTTAAAGGTTGTAATTCTTGGTCTCATTCAGGGGATTACGTTTCGTACGCCAGTTCTGGCGCGCCCTGTTTTAGCTGCTACTGCTCACTGGGTAATTAATGCAAAAGCAGAGAGCATTATGATCAGATTGGGGGATACACAGATGAGGCTTTTGGGGGAAACGCTCAATTGGCTTGAGCAGGCGGTCATCCACACCTATGGGGAAGCCGTCCTGGCACATATGGGCCGGGTGTATCAGGATTTGACGGACGACCAACCCGTGGCGTTCTTATCCACGGATATAGCTAATATAGCCGCCTGCTCTGCCAGTTCAATGGACTAATCTATCGAGATAAAGGAGAAAAAACATGATTTCTCAAACCATACAAGATGCGCTCAACGAACACATCAAAAACGAACTGTGCGAGATTAAACCCTGGCACCTCCTGGTACCCGACCGGCAACTTGGAACCCGCCGGGAGTAAAACTCTATGGAAATAGTAAATAGCTGGGGTACAGCGCTGCTGCTGGTGCTGGTTGTCGCAGGCCTAGCCTACACCATCGCTCGATTGACGATGCGCTGGCTTGACCGTCAGGAAGAAATTGCCAGGCAAGACGAGGAGCCGCGCCAATGAATTTGACTGGCATTTTCTTTGGACTGTTCACTGCCGTTGCAATAGGTCTTGGCTTCGTGTGGGTCATCAAGCTGGAATATTATTTCGGTGCCAGGTCGGCAATGTCTGTAGCCTTGATAGGCTTCGTCATCACGCTGGCTTCCCTCTTCATCCAAGATTTCAAGCTTTCGGCCATTGTGGGCATTGTAGGTGGAACGCTGCTTTGGGGGGCGACTGAGCTACCAGACCAGAAAGAACGGGTAGCCCTGGGTATGTTCCCGGCCAACCCGAAAAGGCGCGGCTCCAAGGACACCCCACAACCCCCGTCAATCGCCGGAAATATCGAAAGAGACAAATCATGATAGTGCAATGGGCCGGCCCTATGCTGGCAATCCTTACCCTGGGCACAATCGCATTCGGGCACGTGGCGGTGCGCAAAGTCAATTACTTATTTGGCACAAAACCCACCCCTTATGTTTTCGCCCTCGGTTTGATCTTTCTCTTCATTTCACTACTGGTTGCCGACAACCTGGCATCTGCCGCTCTGGGAATCCTCGGCGTGACTACCTTGTGGGATTCTTTCGAGTTGGTCCGCCAGGAGGAACGCATTCGCCGCGGTCACGCGCCAGCCAACCCAGAACGTCCGGTGGAGCCGAGGCGCAAGTAATCTATGGGCAGTGACCACTTGTCAGAACAAAGTGAGCTTCTGCCCAATGATATCGCTGCTGCTCGTGCAGAGTTACGCAAAATCGCCCAGCGCGGCCTTCCCGACGTTCATCCAGGCAGCACATTGCAAGAGACATTAGCGATCTTGATTGATTATCTGCTCGATAACGATCTGGTGAGGCGGTGCAGCTTCGAACGCTCGGACGATCAAATCACTTGCTCAATGGAAACCTGCCCGCTTTATGGTAACTGCCCACTACCCACAGATCAATACGAAACACATCAACTGCTGTGCGAACTGGCCCGCAATACGCTGGCCCGTGCTGGCTTCCCGGCGGATGTTCTTCCAGTGGAAGCAACGGATCAATTCGCCAATGTAGCTTTTCAGCTTCAATTTCAAGAAAATTCTGGATGAATTTTCTATAAACTCGAAGGAGAACACAATGGTTTCCCAAGAAGAACACTCGTTGGAGAAACCCGGAACATATATTGATTTCGAAAAAATGCCCGGTCATTGGGTATTGGCCCAATTAGGTAAAAGAGTGCTCCGACCGGGAGGGCTGGAACTGACCCGACAAATGCTCTCTGCGCTCGATATTCAAGCGAATGACCGCGTCGTTGAATTTGCCCCAGGCCTGGGAGTAACCGCGCAGATGGCCTTGCGCTGCAATCCTGCTTCGTATACCGCTGTTGAAAGGAACCAAGATGCCGCCAAACTGGTACGCAGTTATCTGGAGGGGCCAAACCAAGCCTGTATCGTCGGGCAGGCTGGGGATACAGGTCTGCCGTCCAATTCAGCCAGTGTGCTGTACTGCGAAGCTATGTTGACCATGGAAGCTGACCACCGCAAGGCGGACATTCTGCAAGAAGCACACCGTTTGTTAGATCCAAATGGCCGGTACGGCATTCACGAACTCTGCCTGCTCCCGGATGATATGCCCGAGATCCAGAAAGCTGAGATCCAAAAAGCCCTGGCAAAGGCCATTCGTGTCAATGCCCGCCCCCTCACCCCCTCTGAGTGGCGCGTCCTACTGGAAACAGAGGGCTTCCAAATCCAGACCGAGGCCATGGCCCCTATGCATCTATTGGCCCCCAGGCGATTTATTCAAGATGAAGGTTTCAGAGAGACGCTGAGATTTATTGGAAATTTATTGCGTCATCCAACCGCTCTTAGACGAGTCCTGCGGATGCGCTCCGTATTTCAAAAATATCACAACCATTTGGCTGCCATTATGCTAGTTGGCCGTAAATCAGAGAGATAAATTCTTGGAGGCGCCCTATGCACCATGCCCACGACGATCATTACAAAATCATCGCCCGCATTGATGAGCGTAGGTACATTTCCAAATGTGCGCACGGTACGATCCATCTCGTCTGGGGGATAGCTACCATCCGCTTTCTACCCCAGGACATGCCCCATGTTGCTCATCTACTGGGAAAAGGATCGATTGGTGATGAAGCCCAGCGGATCAGTCATGGCCCGTTATGCCTGACCCGGAATGAAGGTGGCGGCTTCGTTTTCGTCGTCAAAGAATTTGGGTTGCACCTGAATGCGGTTGACTTTTTGCAGCTGGTAGACCTGGTGGGCACCGCCCTGCAGCGAATGGGCTATGCCGATTCAGATGATTCGGGCTGGCCAGCTCCACCACCGCCAGCAGTTGCGGAAGGCGAATTTACACGAAATTCGTTTTCGTTGAATTGAAGATCTTCCAAAGGAGTCACGCATGAACACGAGCTTCTGGATTTCCCTGGCAACCACGATCGTCACAGCCGTTTTTGCGATAAAAATCTTCAACCGCTACTGGCAAAAAAGGAGCAAACACCTCTTGGCCTGGGGTATAGGTCTGGCGTTGTACTGCATCGGTACAGCCGCGCAGACACTCCTGTCCACTACATTTAATGTCTTTAACTTCAAGCTCTGGTATTGGTCCGGTGCTCTGGCAGTGGCTCCCTGGCTGGGCCAGGGGACGGTCTTTCTGTTGGTGCGCAAAAAGAATTGGGCCTGGATAAGTTTTTGGATTGTACTGACATTAAGCCTGATTGGCTTGCCCATTATCTTCGGCTCTAGCGTTGATCCCGCGGCCTACCAGCCGGGCATCGATCTATCCAATCAGTTTCAGGAAATATTCGCCACCACTGGGAACGCCAAAACCCTGCGTGTGGTGCTGGTCATTTTTATGAACAGCTATGGCACGCTCTTGCTAGTGGGCGGGGCCATCTATTCTGCCTGGATTTTCTGGCGCAAGCGGATTTTGCCACAACGTATGTGGGGCAATGTGTTGATCGCCTTTGGAGGTCTGCTTCCAGCAATGGGCGGAGTGCTGATTTTGCTAGGCAGCCCAGCTTTCAAATATCTTGGTCAACTTTTGGGCGGGATTCTGCTGTTTGTGGGGTTTCTTGTCGCCATACAGAATCCACTAAAAGAGCAAGTCAACTTAAAAGATTAACCATCAAACAAATCTTTAGGAGAAAAATATGACAACACTTAATTCATTGGAAACCGGCCAGATTGCAGTAATTCACAGTCTAACCGGGGACAAACGATTTATCAGCCGGGCCACGGCGATGGGCTTCACGCCCGATACGCCGGTCACGATGATGCAGAATGCTGGGGGCGGTCCCATCCTGGTTTATCTGCGTGATACCCAGGTGGCAATGGCGCGCAAAGAAGCTGCCAAAGTTCAAGTCGAAAGGAGTGCCAAATGACCGTCCAAGCATCCAGTCTCACTGACCAAAGCGGTTTCACCATCGCTCTGGCTGGACAACCCAACACAGGAAAAACCACTGTCTTCAATCAACTCACCGGCGCCCGGCAGCATGTCGGCAACTGGCCGGGCAAGACCGTGGAACAGAAAACCGGCAGTTTCACGCACGAAGGTACCACCTATCGCGTCGTCGATCTGCCGGGCACCTACAGCCTGACTGCAAACTCACTGGAAGAGATGATTTCTCGCGATTTCATCATCGACGAAACCCCCGATGTTGTCGTAGTGCTGGTGGACGCGGCCCAATTGGAACGCACTATGTACTTGCTGGCTGAGGTTTTGCCGCTACCCTCACCGGTGATTGTAGCCCTAAACATGATGGACATCGCCGAACAGGAAGGACGCAGCATCAATGTAGCTACCCTGCAAGAAAAGATTGGCGTTCCTATTGTGCCTATGGTAGCGGCTTACAAGGAGGGCATCACTACCCTAATCGAGACCATTCAGGATTGCATTAAGTACAAAGAATTAGACTCCTCCCCAATCCTCCCACTGGTCGGCGAAACCGAACGGAACCTGCTGGCGCAAATCAAAGACTTGATCCCCGCCGATACAACTCTCTCCACTGATTGGGTGGCACTGAAACTACTGGAGGGCGACTCCGATGTTCTGCAGCAGATACAAGCATCTCTACCTGCAGAACGATGGCGTGCACTGGAAAAGATTCTAAACCAACATGAAGATGGGTTCCTGGCCGTGGCCGACGCCCGTTATAACTGGATTCAGCAGGTCACTCGCGGGGCTGTCAGCAAATCTGCAGAGAGCGCAGCTGAAGTCCGCCGCGGCAAATTCGACCGGATTGCCACCCATCCCATCTGGGGTATTCCATTGGCAATCCTGATCATGATAGCCGCTTTTGCCACCGCCATGATCATCGTTATGCCAGTGTTTCCACTGTTATCGGGAGGTGGATTGAATGTACTCATTAATGCAACCCGTACCGCTTTAGAAGGTGCGCCGCCCTGGTTTGTATCCATGCTGGCCGATGGATTGATCCCCGGAGTCGGAATGGGAGCGGCTTTCCTCTTATTTTTGTTTGCGATGTTCCTGGTGATTGGGTTTGTCGAAGATATCGGTTATCTGGCCCGTGCGGCATTTGTTGGAGACCGTTTTATGAGCCGTCTCGGCCTGCACGGCAAATCATTTTTGCCCATGCTCACCAGCCTGGGCTGCAATGTAGCTGGCGTACTCGGAAGTCGAGTTGTCGATACCTGGCAGCAGCGGATGATGACCATGGTGATGGCGCCTATCGTGCCTTGTCTGGCTGTATGGGGCGTGGTTGGGTTTTTCGCGACCATCTTTTTCGGCACCAGCGCCCCGCTGGTTACCGTTGCCCTACTGATCACATTAAGCATCTGGTTGATGTTTACCGGATTGCTGTTTAAGCGGTTCATCATTAAAGATGAACCAGTTGGATTGCTGATGGAACTGCCGCCCTATCACAAACCCAACTGGAAGACCATCTGGCGCTTCACCTGGGGGCACACCAAAGCCTTCATTGTGCGCGGTATGACCCTTGTGGCTGGCGCGTCGATGGTGATCTGGGCCTTGTCTTATCTACCTCATGGTGACATTGAAACCAGTATTTTAGGGACACTAGGTCGCTTTATTGAGCCAGTGGGCGCAGTGATTGGTCTGGACTGGCGGCTGATGGTGGCCCTGCTCGCATCGATGGCCTCTAAAGAGGCCTCCCTCGCAACTCTCGGGGTGTTGTATGGTCTGTCGTCAGGGGTTGGCACCAACTCGCTGACCGGTTTGATCTTCGGCGCAGAAGCGATCGAACACACGGTGATTGCGACGGCGATCCATACCTCCGTTTCTCCGGCCAGTGCCCTGGCCTTTGTTTTCGCCGCCTTTTTCTCGGTGCCTTGCCTGGGAACCATTGGCGCGATCTACAGCGAAAGCAAATCCTGGAAATGGACTCTGGGCGCGACCACCTACTACACCTTTGCTGCCCTCTTTGCCGGCTTCTTAGCTTATCAGGTAGGTTCGTTATTTCTCTAGAAACTACTCGGTACTTGAGCAACATTGTTGTCAAGAAACCAGGAATCCATGATTTTCTCCTGGTTTCCTGATTGAACAAGTGCAACGCGGCATGAGAATTTATCATCAATTGGAGAATTTGAAATGAAACGTTTGAAATGGATTTTATTGGGTGGTTTTTTGGGGGCGATTTTGGGTTCTGTCGCAACGAAAAACAAGTGGCACGAACGCTTTATCGATACCACAGCCCGTAAACCCTCCGGTTGGTTTGGAAATTGGTATCGAGATCCAAAAGCGCATTACCGGTCTTTCGAAGACCTGATAGCAAAACTCAACCTGACTGCCGATGATTCTTTCCTGGATATCTGCTGTGGCGGCGGCGTATTGCTGCAACGTGCCCTGAAGATCGTCCCCAAGGCCGCCGGTCTTGATCACAGCCCAGATATGGTCACCCTGACCAAAGAAGTCAACCCGCAGGCCGTTGCCGAGGGTCGGCTGGATGTGCGCCAGGGCGATGCCGCCGACCTCCCCTGGGAAAATAACTCCTTCGATGCGGCCACCATTGCTAACGCCCTCTTTTTCATCTCCGATCCGGTGCAGACCTTCCAGGAAGCCTATAGGGTGCTTAAGCCGGGTGGCCGGTTTGCTGTTGCCACCACCGCCAAGAACAACATCGTCCGTTTCTTTTTTGGGGCTTGGCAGTTGAAGCTCTACACGAATGATGACCTTGCCGATATGCTGCGTCAGGCTGGTTTTTCGGAGGTAGAAGCCTACTCTCCGGAAGGTTATCTCCAGATGGGGCAGTTAGGTTACGGTGTGAAGGCGCAGGCAGTGAACAGTAAACAGTGAGAAGCAAGCTGTAAGTGGGAAACTCTACTGACTACTGATCACTGACTACTGAAAATGAGAACCTCATGTCAAAACAAAATTTCTACTGGCTCTATATCATCATCGGGATCGCATATGTCGCTATCAAAATCATTTTCGTGATGGCGGGGTACCTGCACCTGGGCGCCCTCTGGCATAGCCTGGTTCCGGCGGTGCTGACCAGCGCGGTTGGGGTATTTGGGTTGACGCGCACCATCGCCCCAGCGCGCAAGCCGATTCTCTATTGGATACTAATCATCCTGCCAGTGCTGGTGCTCATCACCACGCCGCCCTTTATGTATTGGAAACAGCGTGAATTATGGCTGGCTGAAGGCCGCCTACCTGTGCTGATTATCTATGAAATTATGGCCGTGGGCCAAATTGCAATTGCCCTGCACCTGAGGAGGAAAAATGACTGACCATACAAACAATCAAGAGAAACCGGTCTCAAAGCCTGGACTACCAGCGACCTGCTGGTTACCGCCATGATCGGCATTGTCTTTGGGTTGTTGACAACCCCTGTTTACCTGATCACGACCTCGGTGGAAATACTGACCGGGCCGATTGCCTCCCGCATTTTGGTAGGTGTCTTTTTCATCCCTGGTTTCATGGCCCCCTATATCATCCGCCGACCGGGGGCGGCCGTACTCGCCACGCTGATCTCTTCGTTGGTACAGGTGCCAATGAACCCTTACGGCTGGGCGGTTATCGCCCTTTCCCTAACTAACGGCGTGCCCATCGAAATCGCCTTTCTGGTGACCCGCTACCGCAAATATAGCACCGCCATGATGATCATTTCCGGTCCACTGGTCGTGATCCCCGGCTTCATCAGGCACACGGCTGGTTTCGGCTATGCCAACCTCTCAACGGTGGTTGTCATCGCTGCAGGAGTTGTGGCGATGGTCTCGACCGCCATACTCGGCGGTTGGCTGTCGAAGGTATTGTCCGATGCCCTACTCAAAACCGGGGTCCTCAATAACTACGCCATCGCTCAATCACAGCAGGAAGAAATTTAGAAGGAGAACATCGAATGTCAACTGAAACAACCACCCAACCCAAACCCCGTCTCAAAGATTGGACCACCCGTGATTTGCTGGTGATGGCCGCAATTTCCATCGCCTTTGGTTTGATCTTGGCCGGAGTCAACTATCTCGCCGGGTTGCTGCTCGCTGTGAACCCGATGTTGGCGGTTATCTTCTCGGGCCTCTATTTTTTGCCGGGGCTGATGATCATGCTGATTGTGCGGCGTCCTGGAGCCAATATTCTCACCCGAGTCATCGTAAACCTGGCGCAGCTCCCGTTTACACCCTTTGGCTGGGCACCGTTGGTGATGGAACCATTGTTTTTTGGTGGAGCTGCGGAAATGCCCTTTCTCATCACCCGATATCGCGATTTCCGACTTCGAATTGCAGTTATCGGCGGGGTCGCCGCGGGTGTGGTCAGTTTCTTGATGATGTTGGCCTTTGGTTTTTTCAGCGGTTTTTCCTTTGGATTCATTATCGCAACCCTGGCTATATTTCTGCTCAGCGGCGCGCTGCTTGGCGGTGTACTGGCAACTGTGCTGGTCAATGCCATTGCCAAAACAGGCGTGTTGAACAGCTTCGCTATTGGTCAGGAACAGCAAGAGGAAATTTAGAGGAGCAAATAGAATGAGTATCACATCAGATCAAAAAACAGCAAAACCAACCGGCAGTTCTGAAAATTTCCAGGCAATTGCCGTCACCCGGCGGGGTCAGCTTGGTATTTCTGCCCTGCTCTCCGTCGTGGCGTCCATTTTGGGATTAGCCCCATTTGTAGCGATTTACCTCATCACGGTTCATCTGATCGAAAATGGATTGACCACTGCAGATACATCTTATGTCTTGCAAATCGTGGGCTGGAGTTTGCTGGCCACTGTGATCAAAGCGCTGACCATGGGCAGCTCGCTGCATATCTCGCATATCGCCGCCTACGATATTCTCTACGAAGCCCGCCTGGAATTGGCCCGCAAATTGGGCTCACTGCCCCTGGGCTTCTTCGACCGCCGGAATACTGGTGCCATCAAACGGGTGATCCACGAAAACGTCGAGAAAATGGAGATCGCCTTAGCGCATGTCATCCCTGAATTGGCCGCGGCGGTCACCGTGCCCATTGCCTCTCTCATCGCCCTATTCTTCGTGGATTGGCGGTTGGCCTTGATCCTGCTGCTCTCGCCCATCCTGGGGGTGGTTTGCTTCGGGTTGATGAGTAAAGTCAATATTAAGGCTTGGAAGATTTATAACGAAATGGTTGACCGCATGAACAGCATGATCATCCAATACATCAACGGGATGAAAGTGATCAAGGCATTCACGCGTTCACGGGCCTCATTTACCGATTTGAAGAAAGTCGTCGATGAGATGGCTGATTTTTTCATCAATATGAGCAGAAATGCGGAGCAGTATTATTCCGCCATGAATGTGGCCTTTCGTACCGGGCCGCTCTTCATCGTGCCTGCAGGACTGCTGTTTTACCTCAACAACTCTGTCGAACTGCCGACCCTGCTGCTTTTCCTGCTAATGAGCCTGGGGTTTGCCCGACCGATCTACAACCTCATGATGCACGGCTCGATGGCTTTTTACCAGTTGTATATGTCAATGGGTCGAATTGATGCCCTATTTTCAGAGACCTCCCTGGAGGAGCCGGTAGCCCCCCGTTACCCTGAAGGCCATGAGATCGCCTTTCGGGAGGTGTCCTTCAGTTATGGCGCACTCACCGAAAAGGAAGCTGAGACTCAGGATGGAGAGGAACAACCCCAAACTGAGTCTGAAACTCCTCCCCTCGTGCTGGATAATATCAGTTTTACCATCCCAGCAGGCTCCGTGGCCGCATTGGTTGGCCCCTCGGGCACGGGCAAAACCACCATTGCCCGGCTGATACCCCGCTTTTGGGATGTTGATGCAGGCAGCATCGAAATCGGCGGTGTGGATATCCGGCAGATGAACACCACCGAGTTGATGGATACGATTTCATTTGTCTTTCAGGATGTATTCCTCTTCAATGACACAATCTACGAAAATATCCGGGTGGGTAATCCAGACGCCACCCGCGATCAGATCATAGCCGCCGCCAAGTTGGCCCGTTGCGACGATTTCATCGAGGAGCACGGTGGTTACGATTTTGTGGTGGGTGAAAACGGCGCCCGCTTGAGCGGCGGGGAGCGGCAGCGCCTTTCGATTGCCCGCGCCATCCTCAAAAACGCCCCCATTATCGTTTTGGATGAAGCCACCGCCTTTGTAGACCCCGAAAACGAGGGATTGATTCAGGAAGCCCTGGCCGCCTTGATGGCCAGCAACCCTGAATCACCTAAGACCCTGGTCGTGGTGGCACATCGTCTCTCAACGATTACTGAAGTCGATCAGATTTTGCTGGTCGATGAAGGGGAGATCGCAGCTAGCGGCACGCACGAAGAGCTGCTGGCAGCCAATGACTTGTATCGAACCTTGTGGAAATCCCACACTGACGCCCGTGAGTGGCAGTTCGACTCTGACGCCGATGTGGAAACCCTGCTCGTCAATCCCAACACCGCCTACGAGGGTGAATACATCCCCCTCAAAAATCCTTTTGAGCCATTAAAGACGGCAGCTACCCACTGGCAGCGGGTTCGAGCACTGATTGCAGATCAGCTGCCCTTATTCCGCCGAGGAGCTTTGTGGACATATTTGGAGGGCAGCTTTATGGCTTTGCCGGGGCTGGTGATCTTCCTGGCGCTGGTGGCTTTATTCCGAGGCAGCATTTCACCCGGTGTGATTGTGGCTTTTGCCATTGGGCTGATAGCTATCTTTATCTGCCAGTATTTCCTCAATAAATCGGCTTATATCGCCTTTATGAGCTTGGATGCTAACATGCATCGTGGTTTGCGAGTGACACTGAGCGATTATTTGCGGCGTTTGCCCCTGGGGTTCTTTACCAAGCGGGATGTTGGTTACATAGACGCCTTGTTCACCACCACCATCGATTTCCTTGAAACCCGCTTGACCGTCGCCTTGTTCATATACAGTGTAGTCGTTCCGGCGTTGACCTTTATCTTCGCCTTGTTCATCGACTGGCGCATGGCACTGGCGATGGGCAGCAGTGTACCGTTTGCGATGTGGGTGTTGCAGCGCTCGATGGGTATATTCACCCAGGTTTGGCTGGAACAGAGGGAAGCCTTGAAAACGGCCAATGCCCGCATGGTGGAATACATCCAGGGTATCGGCGTGATCCGGGCCTTCAACTTGCCGGGAGATCGCTTCGAGCAATTTGACCAGGCCATGGATCGCTATCGCCATGCTGCTTGCAATACCGTCACTCGCATTTCCCCAGCGATGATTGGATTCTCAACCATTTTGGAGTTTGGTTTTGGCCTGATGCTGGCCCTGGGGGGTTGGCTGTCGGTTAATGGGGCCTTGGATTTTGAGCGCTTCATGCTCTTTATGCTGATTGGCACCTCATTCTACGTTCCGATGATGGCCCTGGGCGACATGATGTCCTTCCAGCGTGTAACGGCCAATGGGGTCGATAATATCAACGAATTCCTAAAAACCCCGCTGCTCCCCGAATCCGCCGTCAGCGCCCCGCCCGACGGGTATGCAATTGAATTCAAGGCTGTGCACTTTAGCTATGAAGAAGAAAAAGTCCTGGATGGGGTCAGTTTCTCAATCCCAGAGAAGACGATGGTGGCCCTGGTGGGGCCATCTGGTTCCGGGAAAACCACCATCACAAATTTAATCGCCCGTTTCTGGGATGTGGATCAGGGCGCAGTTCAGGTGGGGGGCGTGGACGTACGGGAGATGTCCAGCGATGCGCTGCTCTCGCAGATCACGATGGTCTTCCAGGATGTGTACCTTTTCAATGACACGATTATGAATAACATCCGTTTTGCCAACCCCGCCGCTACGGACGAACAGGTTTTCGCCGCGGCCCGGCTGGCCCAGGCCCATGATTTCATCGTCGCGATGCCCGACGGGTACAGCAGCATGGTTGGTGAAGGTGGCTCGACGCTCTCCGGCGGAGAGAAGCAGCGCATCAGCATCGCCCGCGCCATCCTCAAAGATGCACCCATCGTTTTGCTTGATGAAGCTACCGCTTCCGTCGATCCTGAAAACGAGCGCCTGATCCAGCAAGCCATCAATGCCCTGGTCAAGCAGAAAACCGTGATCATCATCGCCCATCGCCTGAGCACCGTCCAAACCGCGGATATGATCCTGGTGCTGAAGAGCGGTCAAGTCATCGAGCAAGGCACCCATGATGAACTGATCCGGCATGATGGCTTGTACAACTACTTCTGGCAGGAGCGACAAAAGGCCCGCAGTTGGAAGCTGGGCAGCGCGGAAAACGCGACTACTGCTGGTGTACTGGTGGGTGAGGCCACTTAGGAAAATGATCGTGACACAGGATTTATGGGCTGCTTTGATGATTTCCGCAATACACACCCTTTCAAGAGTGCTGTGTGGTATTCCTTTTTTAGATTAAAACCTTGACGAGGCAATTGAACATGCCAGCTACGACTGATACGCATACCGATTACTACCTCAATCAGCAGCCCAAAATGCTGAAAGATTTCGACAAGATGCTGCGCCCGGCGCGGACGATCTTTCGGGAGTATTTCGACGAAGCCAAAATCGACCGAATCTACGCCGACAGCCGAATTGCATTTATGGAACTCATCCCGCAGTTGCCCTATATCGGCGGCAAAAAGAGCAGCGGCACGATGAACCTCGTTGGGAGCGCGCAGCTATTGGCCATCATCCGCACGCTCGAAAAAGCGGGGCTGGATGAACGCACCATTGGCAAAATAGTTTACCAATCCATGGAAGCCTTCTTCAATGCCCGGCCCCGCCCGGTGCGCTGGCTGATGGGAAAAATGATGATGTCGGAACGGTTCTTAGAACGAATGCGAAGGCAGGCAGATCTGCCACATTTCCGTGGCGGCTGGCGCAAGGTGATCCTCGAGGATGAAAAATTCGATTTCTGCCAGGATGTAGTCGAGTGTGGGATCGTGACCTTATACGAACAGCATGGCATGTCGCAGTACGTGCCCTATTTATGCCTGGTCGATTTCGCTATGTTTCGTTCCCTGGGGATCGGGTTTAGCCGCACGCAGACCTTGGGCAACGGCGCCCCGGTGTGCGATTTTCGGTTCAAAAAGGACGGTACCACCTTACCAGGCTGGCCGCCGGAAAATTTGAAAGAGTTTACAGGTTAAGATGATTCAAATTCAAGATTTTCACTTTAAATATATCGGGCGCAAAGCTGAAGCCATCGCGGGGGTTGATCTGCACATCCAACAAGGTGAAACAGTGCTGCTGCTAGGCCCGTCTGGCTCCGGGAAAAGCACGCTCGCCCTGGCCCTCAACGGATTGATTCCGCACATTGTTGGTGGACGAATGGAAGGGCAGGTTGACATCGATGGGCTAGACAACCGCACCGCTACGGTAGCGGAACTTTCCCAAAAAGTCGGCATTCTCTTTCAAGATCCCGAAGCCCAGTTTGTGACCATGACGGTCGAAGATGAGATCGCCTTTGGCCTGGAAAATCTACAGGTTCCCCCCGAGGAGATGGATTCCCGCATTCAAGAAGCCTTGGATCAGGTTGGCATCGGGCACTATCGCAGGCGAAGGGTGGACGCCCTCTCCGGTGGCGAGAAACAGCGCCTGGCCCTGGCCGCGGTGCTGGCCATGCGGCCCCAAACCCTGGTTTTCGATGAGCCGACCGCCAATCTCGATCCGTTGGGGACGCGACAGGTCTTTGAGACCATCGCCAAGCTCAAAGCGAACGGAAAATTTACCCTGATCATCATCGAGCACAAACTGGATGACCTGATGCACATGATCGACCGGGTGATTGCCTTGACCAGTGAGGGAAACATCCTGGTAGATGGCATCCCTGCCTATGTTTTTGGCGAGCAAACAGAAGACCTGTTAGCCGAGGGCGTCTGGATGCCCCAGACCGCACTGCTGGCTCACCAACTGCGCAACCGCGGCCTGGAATTATCCCCTTTCCCCACCACATTGGCACAAGCAGAGCAGGCTTTCGGAGCTTTGGGGTTGGCGATCACGCCCAATGGACACAAACCCCTCCCCAAACCAGATAACGGTCATCCCCCAGCCGTCGAAGTGCGCAATCTGTCTTTCCAGTATGGGGAAATTCCGGTACTCAAAAACATCAACCTACAGGTTCCCAAAGGAGATTTTCTGGCCATCATCGGGGCCAATGGGGCCGGCAAAACGACTCTCGCCCAGCACTTGATCGAAACTCTTCACCCCCCGGCTGGGTGTGTCCTGCTGAACGGGATTGATGTGACCCAGATTGAATCCCGTGATTTGATCCGGCGGGTGGGCTATGTCTTTCAGAATCCCGAACATCAATTCATTACCAATTTTGTAGACCACGAAGTCGCCTTTGGGCTGCGCCAGATGGGGCTGCCGGAAGACGAAATCGATGAACGGATGACCCGGCTGCTGACCCAATTTGGTTTAGAAAAACTGGCAAAAGCCAACCCCTTTACCCTCAGCCATGGCGAAAAACGGCGCTTGAGCGTGGCCACCATGCTGGCTGTGGGGCAGGAAACCCTGATCTTAGATGAACCCACTTTTGGGCAAGACCAGCGCAATGCCACCGCCTTAATGGAATTACTCCAAGAACTACACGCTGCTGGTCGCACGGTGATCATCATCACCCACGATATGACCCTGGTGGCCGAATATGCCCATCATTGCGCCGTGATGTCAGCTGGAGAACTGTTGTTCCACGGTTCTACGGAAGATGTTTTCACGCAACCCGATCTCCTATCACGGGCCAGGTTGACTCTGCCGCCGCTGGCTGAACTATCGGGGCGGTTGGCTGCCCGTCAACCAGAATGGGCAGGAATGCAGACCGTAGATCATTTTGCAACTGCATTGGCTCGAGAAATGCTCTGGGAGGAGGTTACCTGATGGAAAGCCTATACTATCAAAACGACTCATTGCTGCACAGGCTGAACCCATTATCGAAAATCGTGGCCACCGCCCCGGTGATCCTCTTCCTGGCGCTCACCACTGCCCCCTGGACTCCGAGCGTTTTTATCCTGTTTTTTGGGTTGATCACGGTAATTTGGGGACGGATTCCCATTTTGCGCTACCTGAAAACAGTGACTCCCTTGCTGTTTTTGATCACGGGATTTCTGATTTTCTACCCCTTTGCGGTTGATCCGGCCCGGGTAGCTGGAACTGGGATCGCGTTCCAGATTGGATCGGTGGTGGTGCGCTGGGGCGGCATCATCTTTGGGGTGGCCACAGCCCTGCGCATTCTCTCGTTGATATTCGGCACCCTACTTTTTGTGTTAACCACTGATTCATCCGATTTTATCCGTGCCCTGGTGCAGCAATGGCGGCTGTCTTATCGCATCGGCTACAGCGCCATGGCCGCCTACCGCTTTATCCCCATGCTGCACTCCGAACTTGCCGTCATCCGGGCAGCCCATAAAGTGCGCGGCATCTCCGACCGGGGTGGCCTGCGGGCACAATACGACCGCGCCCGGCGCTATGCCGTCCCGCTGCTGGCAACCGCCATCCGCAAAGCCGAACGCACCGCCCTGGCCATGGACAGCCGGGCTTTCGGTGCTTTCGAGACCCGCAGTTATTTCCGCCAACTGACCTTTGCCCGGCGCGATTGGGTCTTCATCGGCGCGTTTCTGGCAGTCAGTCTGGCCTTGATACTCATCCTGGCAAAAGCAGGATTGTTGGGATCGTTGGTGGTTTTACAGGAATTCTAGTTCATAGGAAAGGAAAAAGGTATGACAGCAAATAATGGGACCAAAGCACATTCAGATTTGGACTGGCGTGAGAAAGTGCTGGCAAAAAAAGATGATCAGCATCGCGTCTTTCTATGTGAATACAACATCGTCCACCTGGAGTGGGGCCGACACAGGCTGGTCTATTGCCCCGGCGATTTTTTAGGATTGCCGATTATGCTTTCAGCCTTGAACAAGCCTTGTGACCTGGAGTGTACGCGCGGCGAGGACTGCCCAGGCGATCACGGAGACGGCATTGTGCATTTGCAGTACGGCTCTGTGCAGATCCCCTTTCCAAGAGATGAATGCCGGGAACTGCATATATTAGTCACTGAAGCTGTTGAGCGGCTGTTCGATCTGAACAATTCAGGCCATTTTTCGAACCACCGCTGGAATTTACAAAACCAATTGGAGCTAGAAAAATGACGGTCGATGCACATTCAATCTCAAAGGTTAACGATCCCCACCGGGAACGCCTGAATTATTGGGAAATCAGTTGCTACCTGAGTTGCCCGGTCATTGGCACTTGCCTGAGCGTCAATGAGCAAAAGAAAATCCTTAAAAGAGCACGCATAAACCCAGATGATCACTGCGATTACGAAATCCATGAAAAACTTGTCGAAAGTTGCAAGGCTGAAAGCCCGCTCTCTCGTCGCATCCATCGCTATCTCGACGGCAAATATCGAAATCTGGTGGCAGAGATTGGATTATGTACCAGAGAAGAATTCTTCGCACGCTGGAAGGAAGGTTTGAAGGATGGAGATGTAGAGGGATTGCTTTGGGTCGGCGCGACCAACCCCAGGTTATCGGAACGGGCAACTAATCAACTGTTTACAGATATGCACATGCTCATGCACCTCCAAGGTAATGAAATGCGCAGGGAGCGACAGCGAGCTTCCCGATTGAAAACGAAAAATCAGCAATTGACTGTCAAACTGCGGGAAGCGCAAAAACGTGCCCGCCAATCTGCCCAGGCGTTATCGCACGCTGATAAGGAGTTGGTCGAATTGGAGCGCAAACTGCAAACCGCACAGCAGGAAAACCAGGCTTTGAAACGCGAGGAAGAGCGGGAAAATCTTCAAAAAGAGAATCACGACCTGCGCGTTCGCCTAGAGAAATTGGAATACGACCTTCAAACCCGCAACACGGCGCTTGATCAGGCTAAGCTGGAAAATGAACGCATCTCGGCTGAATTGGCCGCCCAAATGGACACCAACCGACAGGTGCAGAAAGAGATAAACAGCTTGCTGCGCACAATAGCATCTGAAGAAGCGGAATGCGAGATCTGCCCCAACCGGGATCTATGTGAACAACGCGTTTTGCTGGTGGGTGGCCTCATCCAGCTCCAAGCGGTTTACCGCACCCTGGTGGAAGATGTGGGCGGAGAGTTCAAATACCACAATGGACGTACCAAGGGAGGCGAGCGCAACCTGGAAAACCTGGTTGGGTGGGCCGATGTTGTACTATGTCCGGTAGACGTGAATAGCCACAGCGCCGCCCTGGGTGTGAAGCGGATGTGCAAAAAGATGGAAAAACCCTATTTTATGTTGCGCAGTTCGAGTGTCAGCAGTATTGCTCGCGCCCTCGATGATGTGGCCGAAACAACCGGTTGACCTGAAGCGCGCGCTATAAATCTTGTTCTTCTCTTGTTTCAAGGAAAACCTCTATGAAAAGAAACACCTTCACTCGTACTCTCCACAACATCCGCATGGCCGGGTTCCCCGTCGGGCTGGGTTTGACCAGCGTGTTGGTCGGCGGCACGCTCAACCGGGTGATGATCGTTGAACTGGGTTTACCGGCCTCGCTGGTGGGGTTGTTCTTTGCGCTGCCGCTCCTGATTTCACCGGTACGCGTCTGGCTGGGCTACCGCTCCGATGCCTACCCACTATGGGGCCTGCGCCGTGAGCCGTATATCATCTTCGGCTCGCTGGTGGCTGGTCTGGGCGTGAGCGGGGCCACCCTGGCGACGCTAAATGCGGCGAACACCGGCGGACTGATGATTGGGGCCACAGTGCTGGCCTTCGTGGCCTATGGGCTGGGCAAAAACCTCTCCAGCAATACCTTCGAAGCCCTGCTGGCTGATAAATTCGAAGGTGAGCAGCGCCCCCGGGCGGTGACTTTCTTCAAAGTCGCCATGTTTTTGGGCATTATGGGCGGTGCTATCGCTTTGGGGAGAATGCTCGATCCGTTCAGTCCCGAACGATTACTCACCATTGTGTTCAGTGTGGTAGCGATTGCCTTTGTGCTGGCTGGATTCGCGGCTGTACAACAGGAACCGCGCACCACTTCAGCCCAAGCCGCCAGCCAGGAAGCACGTGAGACATCGTTTCGTGAGACCTTCATAACCATGGTTTGGCGAGATTCACAGGTGAAGCGCTTCTTCATCTTTGTGATGCTCACTGTGGTAGGCACGCTGGCCCAAGATGTCTTGCTGGAACCCTACGGAGCCCTGGTGTTGGGAATGAGCGTTGGTGAGACCACTAGCCTGACCGCAATCTGGGGCGCGGGCACGCTGCTGGCGATGATGGCGGCCGGAGCCTGGCTGATCAAACGCCTTGGATATGCACCGGTGTTGCGAGCCGGGCTGCTGCTGGGCGTTTTGGTTTTCGTCGGTTTGATCCTCGCTGGAGCCTTGAAATCGATCCCCGTTTTTCAGGGGTTGGTATTCCTCTTGGGCATTTGCACCGGTCTATCAGCAGCGGGGATGTTGACCGCTGTGATCGAATTCACCACCCTTGCCCGCGCCGGGTTGTTGATGGGCGTTTGGGGCGTGGCACACGAACTGGGGCAGGCCTTCGGCAGCCTGATGAGCGGTGTGATGGTTGACCTGGGTCGGGCTGTGAGCAGCGGAAATGCTTTGTTTGCGTACGGTGCAGTATTTGCCGTGGAAGCGCTGCTGCTGGTGATTGCTTTGGCAATTTATGGCCGGGTCGATCTGACCCAATCCACCGTGCTGACAGAAGATAGGTAACCTGGGAACCAAACTTGAATAGACGAGGAGTTGATATGACCCAAAGAAATCTGATTGCTATCGGTGTGGACCTGAATGGTCAGATGTGGGAAGACCATTTTGGCGAATCCCCTCAATATGCCCTGTACGACCAAGATGGAAATCTGGTTGAAACTCGGACCAATCCCTATGGGGAGGAGGGTGGAGAAGAAAAAGAACACGGAAACCCAGCTCAGATTGTGGCCCTTCTGCCTGAGTGCGGCGTGTTTATCGCCCGTCAGATGGGTAAACCTGAAAAGGTGATAGAACTGGGCATCCTGCCTGTGATCACAGCAGAAACTGATCCCCTGGCTGCGCTATCTGCCTATCTCGAGGACGACTGATAGCCATGAAAACCCGAAAGATATTTTGTTGTGGCAGTCAGCGTTCCCCGCCAGTTCGATGGATAACAAGCAGCAGGCCGGGAAGCACCCCGACCTGCTGAAGCACCGGAAAAGAAGATTAGAGAACCAACTTCCCGGCTTGTTTTATTGTACCCGAAAAACAAGCCAAATTAACCGCAATATGTCGCAATACAAAAGGTTCTATCCAGAAAATTCTCGCAACAATGAATAACCACTGGGTTAGACCCTGACTTGTTTTGAAGGAGAAACAAAACATGAAAACTCGCTTTTTTATCCTCACGCTCATGCTGGTTTTGAGCATGGTGTTAACCGCCTGCTCGGCACCCCAACAAGCAGAAAGTTCGTCGGAGACACCTGTCGCCCTGCGCGTGGGCGCAAAGTGTGGCCCCACCGCACATGTCATGCCCCTTTTTATCATACTGGCAGAGACTGGCGGCGAACTTGATGGCGTACAAATCGAATATGTACCGGTAACCGGCCCCGATCAGATGACGGCCCTGTTACGCAATGGTGATGTCGATGTCTTGTTGAGCCAGATCATTACACCGGCAAAAATGCACATGGAGGGTATTCCCATTCATTTGTATAGCCTTTCGATGAGCAAAGGCTTCTACGTTGTCACCGCCGAAGGCATCCAAGGTTGGGAAGATCTGCAAGGTCAGCGGGTCTTGCTACCTGACCCGGCCAGTGGGCCCTCGCGATTGGCCCTGGCCTCGATGAAAGCAACCGGGTTCGATCCCGAGGCTGACTTTACCATTGAGAATATGCCCGCTTCCCAGATCGTACAGCTCATGGTCGCCGGGGAGGCACCGGCCGCGGTCGTTTCTGAGCCGCACGTCACCATAGTGATCGGCAACGCCAAGAAGGAGGGCATCACGCTGAAACCTTCTGCCATCGATCTCTACGCGCTTTATGAATCTGAGACCTGGCCGGTGGGTCAATTGCCCCTGGATGGGGTTTTAGCCACAACAGATGTGCTGGAAGATGAAGCATCAGCCGCTGCACTAGAAACCATCATCACTGCCTACAACGAGAGCATCGAGTTCATGCTTTCCAACCCATCCGATGCCAGCAAGTTGATCGCCGAGCAACTGACCGAGCAGTGTGACAGCAAGATGAAGCCCGATCCCCTGGAGAAATCCTTTTCCAGCGGGCGGCTGCAATATGATCCCCGCCCGGTCGGCGACCTGTTGCCCGACTTGGATACCTACATCGGGTTGATCTTAGGAACTGAAGTTGACGAAGGATATTACGCTCAACCCTGAAACGACTACTGTAGAAGAATCCTCCGAGGTGGATAGCCGCCCCGGAAATTTTACCAGTTCGAAGTGGAACCAGGCGCTGGCCTGGATCTTTTCGGTCAGCCTGGTGATTGTCGTATGGGAAGGAGCGGCGCGCTCCTTCCCATCTATCATCCTGCCTGCGCCGGGTGAGGTGTTGGCCGCCTTGGAGTGGCTTTTCAACCGCGAGAACTTTTACGGGCACCTGCGTCTGACAGCCATACGTGGTGCAACAGGTTTTGTTCTTTCGATGGTAATTGGCAGCATCCTGGGCATGTTGATGGGACGCTATCGCCTATTTGCCTGGCTTCTAAACCCTTTAGTGATCCTCAGTACGACCGTTCCACCAATATTCTGGGTCGCGATTATGATTATCTGGATGGGTTTGGGTTCTGGGCCGCCTATCCTGGTCATTCTCATCACCGCAACCCCCCTGGTAGCGATCAACCTTGCCCAGGGAGTGCGGGGTATTTCACCGCAACTGGTCGAAATGGCTGATATTTTTCAGGTAGGGCGTTGGACACGTGTCAGGGAATTGTATATGCCGGCTTTGAGCGGCCAACTTTTTGCAGCCGCGCTGATCGCGGTACGTTTCTCCTGGCGCACCGTTGTGATGGCCGAGTTCGTGGGCAGTTCCAGCGGGTTGGGCAATCGTCTGGCCTGGGCGCGCCAAAATCTGGAGATGGATTTAGCCTTTGCCTATATGCTCATCATGGTCAGTTTTGGTGTGTTGATCGAATACGGCCTCTTACGCCCGGCTAAAAATCGCTGGGGCTGGGAGGCGGGAGAAAAAACGCATGGATCCCATCGTTCAATTTGAAAATGTGTCCAAGAATATTGGGAGGCTGGCCGTGGTCAAAGAAATCAGTGGCATGCTCTCCCGCGGAGAGATCATTTCCCTGGTAGGGCCGTCGGGATGTGGGAAATCGACCCTGTTGCGACTGGTGGCGGGGGTGGAAGACCCATCCAGTGGGCGCATCCATTGTCATGTAGAGCCGGAAAAAATCAGTTTCGTCTTCCAGGATGTGCGTCTCCTGCCCTGGAAAACAGCCCTGGATAATATCACCTTCGTCTTGAGAGAACGCATGTTGGCCCGGTGGCAGCAAATTGAACGCGCTCGCCAAGTGCTCAACCGAGTGGGGCTGTCCGATTTTCACAATTATTACCCCTCTCAGCTCAGCGGTGGCATGAAAAAACGCGTAGCTGTTGCGCGCGCCTTAGCCACCGACCCCGAGCTGATCTTGCTCGACGAACCTTTCTCCGATCTGGACCTGCCGCTGCGCTTACTCCTGATCGAGGATATCCACAGCTTATTGAAAGAGGGCGGCAAAACCGCCATCTATGTCACCCACGATATTCGCGAGGCGCTGACCATATCCGACCGCATCTATGTGCTGTCGGCGCGCCCATCTACCGTTCGGGAGATTGTAATACTCGACGGTCTGCCCCGCGATACCTGGCAGAGTGGGCCGCTTTCACCGGAATTGAACGAAATCGAAGCCCGCATCATCTCTACGCTCCAAACCGAAACCAGGCAGCAGATGGAAAAAATGAATGCTGATTGATAAACGTTTACTGGACCTCATTACGACGCATGCCCGACGCTGGATCGGCGTGGCAGTGCTGTTGGGTTGGTTGATCGTAATCCTGAATGTAGTGCAAATCGCCCTGATTGGAGGCGCGGTGGATCAGGTCTTTCAGGTGATTCCACCCCCAAAGTGGCTGCTGCCGGTTTTCTTGGGGATCATCGCCCTGCGAGCCGCAGCCACCTGGGTTGCGCGGCTGGCGTCCCATAAAGCCGCCGAGCAGACCAAGCTGTCCTTGCGGGAGCGGCTTTATGGACACATTCTGAAATTGGGACCGGGCTACTTGGGCGGCGAACGCACCGGCGCGCTGGTCAACACTGCCGTGGAGGGTATCGAAAACCTGGAAGTCTATTTCGGTCTTTACCTGCCACAACTGGTGCTCGGGTTGACCATTCCTATTTTGTTGGTTATCTTCATCACCACCCTGGACTGGCTCTCGGCCCTGGTGCTGTTGTTCAGCCAGCCGCTGATCCCCCTATCTTTGGGCGTGATCCAGCGCCAATTCCGGGCCGCCAGCAACCGCTTTTGGGCCTCGGCGAACAAACTGAGCGCCCAATTTCTGGACAGCCTGCAAGGGCTGACCACCCTGAAGATGTTCACCCGCAGCCAGGCACAGGGCGAGGCGATCCAGGCGCAAACCGAAGAACTGCGCCAGGACACCATGCGCATCCTGGCGGTTAACCAGGTCTCCCTATTTTTTATCGATTGGGTTTCAACCCTGGGGACGACAGTTGTAGCCGTGGGGATGGCAGCCTGGCGGCTTGATTCTGGCGTATTGAGTTTTGGCGAAGCCCTGACCCTGGTGCTGCTAAGTGTGGAATTGGCCCGGCCGCTCATGCTGTTGGGGTCTTTCTTTCACGCCGGGGTCAGCGGGATCGCGGCTGCCCAGCGCATTTTCAGCATCTTAGAAATCGAACCGGCGGTCAAAGGGAGCCCTCAGGCGACCGAACCTGAGGGCTTCAAACCGGAAATCCAGTTCGAAGCGGTTGATTTCGCCTATGTTGAAGAGCAGGAAAATCCCAAAAAACAGCGCCCCGCCCTCCACAAGTTAAACATGTCCATCCAACCAGGAGAGACGGTTGCCCTGGTCGGGCCCAGCGGCGCGGGCAAGAGCACGGCAATCAACCTGCTGTACCGCTTTTTCGATCCCCAAGGTGGCGAAAT
The DNA here is from genome assembly GCA_028278545.1 of Anaerolineales bacterium. GTDB lineage: Bacteria > Chloroflexota > Anaerolineae > Anaerolineales > UBA11858 > NIOZ-UU35. Next base: position 3,429 of record JANQED010000159.1, on the reverse strand, counting down.
CCGTTTGAGCAGCATCCCCCTGAAAACGTTGCCCTTGGACTGGCTGCGAGCGCAGATCGCCCTGGTTGCGCAGGATACCTACCTGTTCTTCGGCACGGTGGCCGAAAACCTGCGGCTGGCCAAACCTGATGCCTCCCAATCTGAATTAGAAACCGCCGCCCGGGCTGCCCATATCCATGAGTTTATTGCCGCCCTGCCGGAAGGCTATCAGACCCAGGTTGGCGAGCGGGGCCTGACCTTGAGCGGCGGGCAGGCCCAACGGATCGCCATCGCCCGCGCCTTGCTGAAGGACGCCCCCATCGTGGTTTTGGATGAAGCCACCTCTCACGTGGATGCCGAAAACGAGGCTGCCATTCAGGAAGCCATCGAGCGCCTGACAGCCGATAAAACCGTCATCATCATCGCCCACCGCTTGAGTACCATCCGCGACGCCGACCGCATCCTGGTGATGGCTGATGGCCAGGTGATCGAAACCGGTACGCACGCCGCGCTGATCGCACAAAACGGGCCTTATGCCCGGTTAGTCTCCGCCCAGCGTGTTGTAACCTAGAAAAAATTATGAGAATCCGTGTTTATCCGTGTCCCCGAACATGAGAAAAGGAATGAACCGTTATCAGACCCTTACCCGCCTCCTTCGTTTGATCCGCTCCTTATGGGGCATGATGCTCTTCTCGATATTGATGCGCACGCTCAACCAGATCAGCGGCATCGCTATTCTAACCGTTGGAGCCTGGGGCATCGGGGCAATTCTGTTGAATCCGGAGTCTGGCGCACTACGTCCGTTGATCCTTGCCCTGATCGTCATGGGCATGTTCAAAGGCATTTTTCGCTATCTGGAGCAATTCAGCGGCCACTATGTGGCTTTTCACCTGCTGGCAACCCTGCGCAACCGCCTCTACGAGAAGTTGGAACCGCTGGCCCCGGCTGGCCTGATGCGCACCCGCAGTGGTGATGTGATCGCGCGGGCAATTGCCGATGTGGACCGCATCGAGGTTTTCTACGCCCACACCATCGCCCCGGCGACGGTGGCCGTCCTGGTACCGGGGTTGGCACTGGTTACCCTGGGGTGGTTCAACCCCCTGTTTGTGTTGGCCTTACTGCCCTTCTTGTTGGGGGTGGGCGTGCTGACTCCCTGGCTCTCCGACCGGCTGGGTGGGCGGTACAGCCTACAAATGCGCCCGCTGGCGGCGGCTGTCAGCGCCCACCTGACCGACAGTATCCAGGGATTGCGCGAGATTGCGGCCTTTGGTTACGCCGCGCGGCGGCAGGACGAAATCCGGGCCGGAGGCGCCCGGCTGATTAAAGCCCAGGGACGGCTGGCCCGCGTAGCCGGAATGCAAAACGCGCTCACGGATATTTTCATTGCCCTGGGGGTCTTGAGCGTGGTCGCGGTGGGATTATGGCTTGTCGGCCAGGAACAGCTGGAGATTTTCTACCTGCCTGCCGTGCTGGCCCTGGCAACGACCAGCTTTGGCCCTGTTCTGGCCGCCAGCAACGTAATCCACGAATTCAACCAGGCCATGTCGGGTGCTGGGCGGTTGTTTGCTCTGATGGATCATCCCCCGGTGGTGCAAGATTTGGTCAGTGCGCCCCCGCAGGAGCCAATTGAGCCAGCACTGCATTTTGAGGGGGTGTCGTTTACTTACCCGGAGCGTGAATCAACCTATAACGGTCAGCCGCTCGCCGAAGCGCCGCCAACCCTGGTCGATGTGGATTTAGCTATACCCGCAGGGGCAACCGCCGCCCTGGTGGGGCCCAGCGGGGCCGGAAAATCTACCATCGTCAATCTGCTGCTGCGATTCTGGGATGTGGATCAGGGACAGGTGAAAGTTGGTAATTACGATGTGCGTGCTTTCCCACAGGAAGACCTGCGCCGACGCATCGCGGTGGCCTCACAGCGCACGCATATCTTCAACACGTCGATCAGAGAGAATCTGCTGTTAGGAAACCCTCAGGCCACCGAAAAAGAACTCGAAAAGGCTGCACAGTTGGCTAACATCCATGAGTTCATTACATCACTGCCCACAGGTTACGAGACCGTCGTTGGGGAGATGGGCGTCAGGCTTTCCGGCGGCCAGCGCCAGCGTTTGGCCATCGCCCGTGCACTGCTGAAGGATGCCCCCATTCTGGTTTTAGATGAAGCCACCTCCAATTTGGACACTGAAACCGAGCGCGAAATCCAGACGGCTCTGAACCGGCTGATCTCCGGCCGCACCACGCTGATCATCGCCCACCGGCTCTCCACTGTGATCAACGCCGATCAAATCCTGGTCATGGAGGCTGGGAAAATCGTTGAACGCGGCAACCACACTGAACTGTTGGCTCAAGATAGCGTTTACGCCCGGCTGTTTCTTTCTCAGCAACAGCCAGATACTCTATACCCTGAATAAACTGGGCGTATCGTTGAGGTTAGAAAAACCATATGCAAGAAGCCACCGAACTCTATATCTCCGGCATGGACTGTGCTGATTGTGCCAGCACATTAGAGAAAGGCGTAAGCAGCGTTGGAAGGCGTGGCTGACTGCCAGGTCAGTTTCGCGACCGCCAAAATGCAGGTTACTGGCATGCAGTCAGCATTGGATGAAGATCGGATCAGAAAATATCTCCGCCAGATGGGATACGGTGTCACAGATATTGACCAGCGTCTGGCACCAAAAAGCGGGAGAGAACTCGCCATCGATGTGCTACGTCGGCCGCGCAATTTCACTGCCCTGACTGAGATGGTCTTAATCCTGATGGCATTCATAGGCGGCGGGTTAGGCATGCCCGAAGCTTACAAGATTGCTTTACTGACCCTCGGGGGGCTGGTGGGGATCATCTACCCGGCCAGGGCCGGCTGGATGGCCTTGCGCGGCGGCCTGGGTTTGGATATGAACCTGCTGATAACGATGGCGGCCATCGGCGCCTATATCATCGGCGAATATGGCGAAGCCGCCACAGTAATTGTTGGATATCTAGGGGTTGATGTCATCGACAGAGATTGTTCCTCCAGTTACAAGGAAATGGGGATGCTAAAGGGGGCAGCTTTTTGTCCATAACATGCGCATGTTTGAATCCCATAAAACTATTCTGTAACATCTCGTGTGGATGCTGTTTACCAATTTTCCACTCTCTCTATCATCCCATAAAAACCGCCCGATTCTCATTGGGCGTTTTATTTTTGAAATTCCTGATTTGAATAGAAATCATTGTGCATCTACGCTTTGGGCTACACTCGAAAACAGCACATCCGCCAGGGAAAAGTCAAGAGAGAACTGCAATTTGACTAACGGTGATGAACATCACCATCATCGCCGGGCTGTTCGCCACCTTCTTCGGGCGTGTGCTCGACCCCCGCCGAGGCGCGGTCGCTGCCGCGTTGGGCATCGCCGTCTATACCATCCTGGTCGGCGCCGAGGCCGCCGTGGTGCGCGCCGCCATCATGGGCGG
>JANQED010000156.1 GCA_028278545.1 Anaerolineales bacterium | reverse complement strand
CGGGGGATCGCCTGCTTCCACGCGGATGCCGATCGAGGCCTCGAACTCCTTCGAGCCTTCGTACTGGATGTCGATGCCGGTGGCTTCCTCGAAGGCTGCCACCGAGTTGTCGAACTTGACTGCATCTTCATCGGTGAAGGGGCCTGTCATGGTCACCACGGTGCCGTCGAACTCGCCTGCCATGGCGCGATCGTAGTACGTGCCCGCCATTGCCTCTTCGGCCATTTCCTCTTCGGCAGGGGCAGCCTCTTCTTCAGGTTCTGCTGGCTGGCAGGCCACCAATACTGCTGAAAGCAATAAAGCCAACAGAATTAAAACGGATAGGGTTTTACGAGTCATCCTTCTCTCCTTTACTTACATGTAAATAAGGGGTGAATAGATTATCTCGGGGCTAATCCCGAGGTTCCACCGGGCTGAGTACCCACTTCAAAGTGGCACCCACCCGGAAATACACTTTCCGACCACTGCACAATAAAAAATGCTTGGGGAGGGTCATCCACAAAATCAGTTTATCACAACTTTTCAATCGCGAATGTTAAAATTACGCTAATATTTACCCTTTTAAACCACTACGGGCAATACTCTCGGTAAATTGTTTCTGAGTGATAAAGTAAATGATCAAAATGGGGATAATGGTAATCGTGGCACCAGCCATCATCAAGTTCAGACGCTGGCCTGCCTCTTCGACGAATAGCGCCAGTCCTAAGGCAATCGGACGCCACTCCGGTGAGTTCGTCACCAGCATAGGCCAGGCTAAAGAATTCCATGAACCAATGAACGATAGGACGATGATCACCATCAGGGGCGCTTTCGATAGCGGCAACACCACAGTCCACAAAAATCGCAGGTGACCGGCGCCATCGATGCGCGCGGCATCATAAAGCTCGTCAGGTATCTGGGTGAAGAACTGTCGCAACAAGAAAATGGAAAAGACGCTGCCCATATACGGCACGGTAAGCGCAGGCCAGTTGTTGATCCACTTGATCGGGCCAATCCGTCCTAGCCAGGTGACGGTGAGAAAATTAGGGATGATAGAGACCATGAATGGGATCATAATGGTGCTGAGCAACAATCCGAAGATAGCATCTCGTCCCGGAAATTTGATCCTCGCAAAGGCGTAGGCGGCCAACACGCTAAATGTCAATTCACCAACTAAGGTTATCAGTGTGATAATCATCGTATTGGTGAAATACTCTGAGAAAGCCGCCTCTTGCCAGGCCTCTGCATAGTTCTCAAAATGTAATTCTGTGGGTATCCACCGTATCCCCTGCGCCTCCCCCAACGACATGAGTGATGTCAAGAGCATCCAGACAAATGGTGTTATCGAAATCACCACCCCCAAGATCAGGAGCGCGTAAATCGTGAGATTGCCCAGCAATTTGCGTGTGAGATTCATCCAACGATCATATGTCTGACCAGAAGCGGGTTTTGCAATGGATTTAGCCATAGAACACTCTCGAGCCGATAAGCCGATTATTCAGATAGATCAAGCTTAATATCACAGCAAACAGCACAAAGGCCAGTGCTGAGGCATAACCAAAGCGAAGTTTCTCGAAAAATTCAGCAAAGATGACCACGCTGAAGGTATCAGTTGTCCCCAGGGCTGAGCCTTGCCGCATCACCCAGATATGATTGAACGCCTTGAAGGTGCCGATGATCGACAATATAGTCAGAAAATAGGTGGTAGGCGACAGCAGTGGAAGAGTAATGTGGCGAAAGATCGACCAGCGACTTGCCCCGTCTATCTGTGCGGCCTCGACCAACTCCATGGAGATATTCCCCAGCCCGGCCAGGTAGATCACTGTATCATATCCCACGAAAGTCCAAATGGAATAGATCATGATCACAACCAAAGCCAAACTTGGGCCAGCCGCCCACTCAGGCAGGTTGAAGTTGAGGCTCTCAGAGATCATCAAGAAAATACCCTTTGGCTCGCGCACCCATTGCAGAGGTTCAAGGCCCAAATTGAGCAGCAATTGATTAATCGGCGCTTGATACCGGTTAGAGAAGAGCTGCCGGAATATCGCTGCACTGGCAACTGATGGCGTCACGTAGGGCAGAAAATACAACATGCGGAATAATTCTGAGCCGGCCAGCTTTTGGAAAAGCAAGATCGCCAGGAATAATGAAAAGGACAACTGAAAGGGGACTGTCCCTAACGAATAGAACACCGTCACCTTCAAACCCTTCCACAAGTCTTCATCTCCTGCAGCGATCAACGTGGGTAGTTCGACGATCAGCAAGACACTTCCCACCAGCAAAGTCATCGCTGCAAACACGAGCATAATGAAGGAGCGGTCGCTAGCTTGTTTCAAAGCCTGCTGCCAGATCTTCCAGGAAATGACCAATAGAATAACGCCAGAGCCAATCGTGATCACTTGCGGCCAAATACCAGGGTCCTGGCCGGTTTCCACAGCCAGGCGGTAAGCATCCTGCACTTCCGCATAGGTTACCCACAACAGCCATCCCCCGATGATAATTGACAGCTCAATAAAGACGAAGTTGATCAGATAGCCAAAATTGCGGAAATTCTGAAATGCTCGCAAAAAGAATAGAACAAATCCTAAAACAATACCGGCCAGCACCATCTTGGTGAAAATCCCCCAGGCGGCATAGGCCTGTTCAGCGCGGAATGCCTCCCCCAAGAGCTGAATGAACAACTCACGGCTCTTCTCCACCCCAATGATCTTGTCGGCAATATCAAGCACTTCAGGCAATATTTTGAAAATCCAATAGATCAAACCGATGCTTGCAGAGGTATAAACTAACGCAGGTAGTGACAACCACCACGGGCGGCCCCCATGTTCCAAAGCCTGTTGATACATCCTGCGAACCCCAATAACCCCATAGATCAATAACCCAACGGCAAGGAAAAAGAACAGGATATAAGCTAAGTTTTCAAGCGCACGCACATAATTGTCTATACCAATGAAATCTCCCCTCTTCAACCGCCATTTATGCAAACTGACAAACAGCGCAAACCCCACCGGGAAAATTCCAAACGTGAAGATAAGGATCGTTGCAGGCGCAATCATCAAATATGCGGTAAGATACTCACGCCATTCTCTGATCCGCCGGCTGGATACAAGTCGACGTTCCACGCTTGACCTCCAAAGTAACCCTGCTCACAGGTTCGCTTGAGTGAACATTATATCATGCCCGTAACATCGAAAACCAGAAACCTATGCCCAACCTGATCACACAACTGCTCCCTGACTTGAGATCTCACCGCCTGCCTGATTTAGATTTGGGGTCTGATTTCCAATATCCACGCTATGGGGATCAATCCATCCTCAACATCCCCTCCAGTATATGCAGATGGCTGAACGCGCCCGACCTCGGGGCTGGCCCGCTGCGCCCGGAGATACTATTGCCTCCTGGCGATGGCATCCGCCGCGTGATCCTGATCCTCATGGATGCCCTTTCCCTGCACCGCTTTCAAGGCTGGCTCGAAGAAGGAGAGCTTCCCATCTGGCAGTCGTTACTCGAAGATGGCCTCCTGGCGCCGCTGACCTCCATCGCCCCCAGCACCACTTGCGCGGCGACGACCACACTGTGGAGCGGGCAAAGCCCCGCCTCCCACGGCATCGTCGGATACGAAATGTGGCTCAAAGAATACGGGGTGGTTGCCAACATGATCTTGCACACCCCAATGTCCTTTCGAGTAAACGGCTCTGGGGGCTTAGAGCACGCCGGCTTCCAACCCGAGGAATTCCTCACCGTTCCCAGGCTGGGGCCGCACTTGCGCGCCCATGGCGTCACTCCCTACGCCTTTCAACACTACAATATCGCCTACTCGGGCCTCTCCCAGATGTTCCTGCAAGATGTGGAAACCAAACCCTTTAGCACACCCGCTGAACTGTGGGTCAACATCCGCCAACTCATCGAAGAGAAACCGGGGGATCGCATCTATTCCTGGGTCTATTGGGGGATGATCGACGGCCTCTCGCATCATTATGAGCCTGATGATGAGCGCGTGCTGGCCGAGTTCGCCAACTTCAGCCATGCTTTCGAAACGTTCTTTCTCAAGCGCCTGCGGCCCTCAGTACGGAAAGACACGCTACTGATCTTAACCGCTGACCATGGACAAATACTCACCATCGACGATCCCAAATACTGGTACAAGAATCACCCCCAATTAAACGAAATGCTGCACCTCAAACCCACCGGGGAAAACCGGCTGATGAGCCTTTACGCGCGCCCAGGAGAACTGGAAGCGATAAAGGAGTATTTCAGCCAAACCTGGCCCGGGATGTTTTCACTCATCAGCCCGGAGCAGGCCATTCAGAGCGGGCTGTTCGGGCCTGGTGAGATGCACCCGCTTCTGCGCGAAAGGATCGGCGACCTGATCGCCATCCCCCACGACAAGGCTTACCTGTGGTGGGGGAACATAGACAACACCCTGCGCGGCCGCCATGGCGGTCTGCACCCTGAGGAGATGCTGGTGCCCTTCCTGGCGGTGAGATTGTGAGGCGCGGTAGAGACGCCCCGCCGGGTGGAGACGCTCCGTTGGAGCGTCTCTACTACCACCGATAACCACAAATGACCCCGGAAAAAACCATCCAAAAAATCCTCGCCGACACAAAAACCATTGCCGTGGTTGGCCTCTCATCTCGCCGTGAGAGAGCTGGCCATTATGTCCCCGCCTATCTGCAAAGACAAGGTTACCGCATCATCCCCGTGAACCCCAACCTCGACGAAGCCCTGGGCGAGACGGCTTACCCCGACCTTCCATCTATCCCTGAACCCGTGGACCTCGTCTTGATCTTCCGGCGCAGTGAGGCCGTGCCCCCCTTCGTTGAGCAGGCCATCCAAATCAGTGCCAGGGCGGTGTGGATGCAGCTCCGCATCGTCAACCAGGAAGCCGCGCAAAAAGCCCATGCCGCCGGCCTGGATGTGGTCATGGATCGCTGCATAATGGTCGAGCACAGGAAATTCAATTTGTAATGAGTAGAAGTTCAACTTCTGGCAGAAGTTGAACTTCTTAATTTCAGGATTCAAGCACCTTCCGAGCCCCCGTCTGCACACCCCACAAACCGGCATAGATACCCTGACTGCTGACCAACTCTTCATGGCGGCCATGCTCGATAAGCTGCCCTTGCTCCAGTACGAAGATGTGGTCGGCGTTGCGTACCGTTGAAAGGCGGTGCGCGATGACGATGGTCGTGCGCCCCACTGCGATGCGTTCCAGCGAACGCTGAATCAGCGCCTCGGTCTCGTTATCCACGGAGGATGTGGCCTCGTCGAGAATCAGCACCGGGGGGTCTTTGAGCACGGCTCGGGCAATCGAGACGCGCTGCCGCTGTCCGCCAGAGAGCTTTTGGCCGCGCTCCCCCACAATCGTGTCATATCTCTGGGGAAGCCCCGTGATGAAATCATGCGCCTCGGCGATTTTCGCCGCTTCGACGATCTGTTCATCGGTGGCACCGAAAGTGCCATAGGCGATATTCTCCCGCACAGAGCCATGGAACAGGTACACGTCCTGGCTGACGAAGCCCACCGCTCGTCGTAGATCACCCAACTGCAAATCCCGCAGATCATGCCCATCCAGGGTGATGCTCCCTCCTTGCACATCGTAAAAACGCAGCAACAGCTTGACCAGGGTGGTCTTCCCCGCGCCCGTGGACCCCACAATCCCAATCGTTTCACCGGCCAACATTTTCAGTGACAGGCCGCGGATCACCGAACGATGCTTGTTGCTCTGATACTCAAAGCTGACATCTTGCAGTTCGATCTCCCCGCGCACATCTTCTTTGGGTAAGGATTTGTCGCCGCTGGGGATTCTGGCGTGGGTGTCCAGTAAATTCAGCACACGGTCGGTGGAGGCCATCGCGCGTTGGTAGAGATCAAGGGTGTCGCCCAAATGCGTCAAAGGCCAGAGCAGCCGCTGGGTGATGAAGATCAGCACGCTGTAGGTCCCCACAGCGAGCTGCCCCGCCAGGGTCAGCCGACCGCCAAAGATCAAGATGGCGATGAAACCGCTCATGATCACCATCCGGATCAAAGGGACGAAGGCTGAACTTAAGGCGATAGCATCGCGATTAGCCAGGCGGTAGTCATCACTTCCCTCGGTGATCCTCGTCAGTTCGTGTTTTTCGGCGGTAAAGCTCTTGATTGTGGCGATCCCGCCCAGGTTGTTGGCGAGCTGCCCGTTGAGGATGCCGACCATCTCTCGGACTAAGGCATACTTCGGGGCTAACAGGCGCTGAAAACGGATCGATCCCCAGATGATCAGCGGCATTGGCAGCACAACCATCCAAGAAACGGATGGCGCGGTACAGATGAATATCCCTCCGATGACAACCACGGTGGTGAGCACCTGCAAGATATCATTGACTCCGGCATTGAGGAATCGCTCCAGTTGGTTGATATCATCATTCAGGACGGCCATCAATCCACCCGTGCTGCGCTCTTCGAAGTAAGCCAACTCCAGGTGCTGAACATGGTCATAAGCGTCTATTCTGAGCTCATGCTGGATGGTCTGCGCCAAATTCCGCCAGGCGACCTGATAGGCGTATTGAAAGGCAGACTCAAAGATCCAAATGACCACCGTCAGCCCAGCAAGCACCAGCAGTTGCTGAGCCACGTCTGTAACACCCAGGCGGGCCACGAGGGAATCTTCCCGCTTTACGACCACATCTACCGCCGCGCCGATGAGCACAGGAGGTGCTAGGTCAAACACCTTGTTGAGAACGGAAAACAGGGACGCTACGATAACGGCGCGCCGATGCTGGCGCGCGTAATCCCATAAACGCCGAAGGGGGTGATTTCTTTGATCATCCATAAGGGTATTTAACCACGAAGTGCTCTCAGGCACTAAGTGCATTGTTAAGTAATTTCTTGATAAAGAGAAACAACGGGAATCTGCGCTTTGCAAACACTCGCCTAAGTCGCCTGTGCCGTGATCATTTCTGCCGCTCTCCGGCCGATCTCGACGGCGAAATTCGTCCCCCGGTCCCAGGGGTATACCTGACTCATACTGGCGAAATACAACCCTTCGATGGGCGTTTCGATGGCGGGGATATTTTGGGAATGGTTCACCATGGGCACAGGTTGAGCATACTTGGTGCGGTGCAGCCAGGTTTTGCGGATCCACTCACGCTGGAATTTGGGGTTGATCCTCTCCAAGGCAGGGATGAAACGCGCCAGCAACTCTCCCTCAGTGAGATCAAAGTATTCGTGATCTGTTTCAAGATAATCCCCACAATAGAGAATGTGCTCGCCCCCAAAGTTCTCCGGGGGAACATAACTGGTGTGTTCGACCAGGGCCAGGAAGGGGTACCCGGCAGACTTAGGGATGTTGTACCAGTAATAACCCTGCGTAGAAAGCTGCTGTTTGAGAGCCAGAGTCAGCACCACCGCGCCCATGGATTTAAGGTCTAACAATCCCCGCAGATAATCCGCTGGCAAATCAGGGATCATCCGCGCCATCAGCGCGGGTGATGTGGTGGAGAGCACGCGGTCAAAGGATTGACCAGAAGCACCCCGCAATGAGACCTTAAAACCCTCTTCACCGGTATGAATTCCACTAACTGGCGCACCAAGCTTGATCTCTACACCTAATACCCTCAGCCGTTCGGCGAATTCATCACAAAAAGCCTGGAAACCTCCCTGATAAGTTCCCAAGCGGGTGGTGCGGGCATGCAGCCTGGCCCAAAACCACGCCATGGGCACCTCTTTATAGTACGGCCCAAATTTGCCGATCAAAAGCGGCTGCCACATCTTCTCATAGACGCGCCTGCCAACCCATTTCAGCATCCATTCATGGGCGGTGACTCTTTCCAAAGTACGCCAATTCTTTGTCAGACGAAGGTACAAACCTACGAACCCAAAACGGATTTTGTCAAGACCCCAGCCCAAGCCGGGAAATAACAACGCTTGAAGGATTGAGTCAAAGGGATACCATTTATCGTTGTGTAAAAGCACTGTATAGGGACGCGGAAAGAGCACTTTGTGGCTCAAGCCCAATTCCTCGATCAGCCCCAGCATGTGCTTGTCCGAGGCAAACCAGTGGTGGTAGTACTTCTCTACCGACCAATCCCAATGGGGCTCTTTGAAACCCGAAGCCAACCCGCCAACCTGTTGACTGGCCTCATAGATCGTGACTCGATGTCCATGGCGGGCTAAATCATACGCTGCGGACATGCCTGCCATGCCCGCGCCAATGATGCCAATATTCATTTCGCTCCTAATCTTGGTCGAGGTCAGCCGGTTCGTTGGTTTGCTGCTCTAAACGAGTGGCAAGCGCTTTCAGTTTTCCCCACTTCTTGCGGATGAGGTAGATCAATGCCAGGTTCATCAACCAGTGCAGCTCGCATTTTGGGTTAGCAGCCAGTTGCTCGAAGACTTCCAAGGCTTCATTATCCACCCGCCGGGATTTTGCGTATTCGTGGGCCAACTGCTTCAGATATTTTTCCCGCTGTACACGGATTTGCTCGTCCTGAGCCGCGCGCTGGCGATGCTCCAACACGGTCTTACCCACCCTGTTGACAGCCATGATCAGTTCTTCGACGGTAAAAGGTTTGAGAAGATACTCTCTAGCGCCAACGGTCATCGCTTCTTGCAAGGTCTCGTTCTCCTTTTCAGACGAGATAATGATACAAGCCATAAGGGGATGAAAATCGGACATCTTTTGAAAAGCCGTCAGACCATCCATCAGAGGCATATTGATATCCATAATAGCGATGTCTGGCAAATACCTCCTGGCCAGTTTGACGGCTTCTTCGCCATTGCGGGCGATGGCAACCACCTCGACCATGGGATGTTCAGCCAACATTAACCGCATATTGCGGCGAGTCACCTGGATGTCATCCGCAATCAACACCCTCAACTTTTCCTGAGGAACGCTATCTTCCCTGTGCATCAGTTCACCCAATTACCTTACTCGCAAAATAAGCAATTCTACTTACGCTGTCTCACCGCCATGATCCCACAACACGATTTGCTTATTTGGAAACCCAAATCGTTATAGGAACATGGTTCGTGAAAACCGGCATTATCTACTAAGTATAACGCAAGCATTGCGGCTAGGAGCCACATAACGAAAGTGAAAGCTTCCGCCAATTCACCAATAGATTGATCACACTCATCAGGGGGCCAATGGATTCAACGAGAAAACCGCGATCACGGGATCATGATCAGATTTGCGCTGAGGGGAGCTATCCCCAGGAACCGCGGGTGAGAAATCTGCATTGACATGTAGAACCTCTACGCGGCGTAACAAATCCATTAACCCAGGCGTCACCAGGATATGATCCAATGCTTGAGAGGCACCCTGATAAATGTATGTATAGCGCTCATCTTCAGGTAATGCCTCGAAAACGTGCACCAGCCCAGCCTCCTGCAAGGTATCCATTGGTAGAGCATCATAGAACGAATTCAAGTCACCCATCACACTCAAATGCGCGCCGGGGTTTTCAGCCAAAATCTCTTCTATGACGGTTACATTCCAGGCAGCTTGAGCATTGCGGCGAGGCTCTGTGGCTTCTTCCCCACCGCTCATCGACGTGAAGTGGTTATTGAGTATATAGATCGTTGTCGCACCAGCAGCGGTGGTTACCTCAACTTCTACGAGCAATGGTGGGCGGCTGGTGAGGCCTTCGGGAGCGACATACTGCCGTTCAGCCAAGACATTGGCTTGATCGCCTCGTACCAGATAGCCAACATCGATGCCGCGGCTGTCCGTTCCTTCGATCAAAACAGGCTTATACCCATATGCAGCCAGGTTTGCGTGCTCAGCAATGTCTTCCAAAACACCAATATTCTCCACCTCCTGCAAGCCGACTACAGTAGGCACTCCTGACGCCAAAATCGTGTTAACAACCTTTTCAATGTGCAGCCTGTACTCGTCGATACCCGACATGGGCGGGCTGGAAGGATGTGGGGCCTGAAAATCAAACAGGTTCTCGACATTCCATGTCATCAAACTGAACTCGTCAGCAGCCAACATAGGTAAACTGGGTAATACTGCCTCTGCCGAGGTGATCTTCTGAACAGCTACTGGCTCAATTTTATAGCTGCCATACGTATATGCCAGTGGGCCGACCAAACCACTGACCTCATCCCCCGTATTGATGGCAAAATCCAACATTGAGCTGTCATCATGCGTAGTGGAGCTGCCATCATCTACCATGATTGCCATGCCGTTTTCTTCGCCCTGCCACAAACGTTCAACATCGTGCTCAGCTCGCACCAACGAAAACTCCCCATAGCGATTTGTTGGCGCAACGGCCACCGCCGGGCCAGACACCTGCACAAACATACCTTCCAACGCTTCATAATAAGCCAGCGACTCCGTTTCACTGACTGGCGGATCAAGCTCCACAGGAACTGGCAGAGAGTGCCCTGAACTCAGCACAATAGCATCATCCGCGGCCGCAATCTGCAGTTGGGTCTGCTGAAAAGCCTCTCGGACTGTGCCAGTTACTTGAACCCAATCACCCGACAGCACGGGGATGTCCATTTCTCCTGTATAGATATACAATCCTTCCGAAGTCAACGGGTCCTCATCGGCCTCGAGAGCCTGGATCCAGAAGCCCTCCAGATCGGGGAAGACGCCTGTCACAACCCCAATGGTTGTCGCAGTGTGGAAGATGTAAGGGGAGCGAAAACCCTCACCCTGGATGGCCCAGATTGGAACTGTTTCCCCAAGGAAAACATAGTGCTTCATGCTGGTGGCATCATCAGGCCATTCTTGGGCCGCCGCCTGGGCTTGATCGAGAAGAAGGTATTCCTCTGAAGTCACGCTGTTAGCCTCAAATGAAACCGAGACCGAATCTCCATTCCCCGGTAATTCTGAGATCATCCAGCGAATGGCATTCTCCTCCACAATCCCATCATCGGAGACGCTCACAACGCTGAAATCATATACTGGAAGGGGCATGGTGATCATCACATTGTTCAGCATTTCTGGTGTGTGGTTGGTAGCTGTCAGCCTGACAACAAAGTTTTCACCCGCGGAAACATTGTTTGGCGCGTTCAGTTCCAAATATAAACGCGGAGGGAATACTTTCACCAAGTCATCCTGAACGCGTGGATACAACTGCTGGCTGATATCGCGCACCTCTACAACACCCGTGATACGGTACTTCTCACCGCTCTCAATGGCCTCAACGCTGATGTTCGTCAGCTTGTCTACATAGATGCTGGCCAGATGTCCCGCCTCATCAACAAGGTCTATCTCATAGCTGTATGTGAACTCCTCTACGCGCGCCACCGTCCCTTCGGTTTGGATCAACTTGCCTGGGAGATTGTGAATATCATTGGATACCTCTTCCGCGCTCGCCTGGGTCGGCGCCCAGTGTGAGTCATCCGTGCCCTTTCCGATGATTTCGACATTGTCCGGTGTGGGGGCCAATTCCAAAGCCCCGCGATAGGCTAACAACATCCCCCTGACACGCACCCGATCCCCCAAAGAAACCTGCACATCCCCTTCCCCATCATCCACCCAAACCTGGATGCCCCCCGTTTCATCTTCTAAATAGAACTTGGTATTCCCGCTGCCTGCATAATAACCGCCTGTGTACATTGTGGCAGTTCCTTCGACGATGATCTCCTCATTCAAGAAAGAGCGCGCGATCCCAATAGGGATGGCGCCGCCAGCCACAGATGTGCGTACCGGGCCACCAAAACCTGCCTGGTGCCAATCAGAGGCCTGCACAGAGTAATTCGAGGCCAGGATAGATAAATAGGTCCAGGGAGCTTTGACCTTAATCAAGGATTTTCGAGTTTCTCCAATTTCCAGCCCCTCCAGCGACCACAACAGAACCTGGTTTTGCTCCCCGATTTCAGATAAGTCCCAATAGCTTGCTCGATCGCTGATCTGCATCTGTTCAGTAATCTCAAGAATATCTAACACCTTTTGGATGGGGAATTGAACGACAATGTCGCTCAAAGACACCCCGGTCTGATTGACCACGGAGACCTCATATTCAAACTCCTCACCGGGCTCCACGATTTCAGGGGCGCGCAAAGAAATCTGCAAGGCCTTGTCCCAGGCTGGCGTCGCCTGACTGCCGCTGTTTTGAGGATTTGGGGTCGGGTTTAGCATGAAGTCAATTGCGTTATCCCCAACGTCAGCCATATTGCCATCTTCACCCCCCGGGGCCCGCTCCAAAGAGACGTCATTCTGCATCGCTGCAGCAGGGGCACCTTCAGCAAAATCCACCCCTCCGCTGCCCCAGACCAGGCCGTCCAGAACACCCCCATCTGCGCCGCGAATTTGCAAACCTCCCCGCTGCGGTACCAGGGGAAAATCAATCATCCCGTCAACCACGACCCCGAAATCTTGATCAGCCCGCCCCAACAAATAATGGCCCTGGGGAGGAATCAAGGCGTGGTCGTCCCAGCGGTAAACCATCTGCTCTTCTTCCCCATCAGCCAGCTTGTACCACAAGGAGGCACCCTTTAGATCGAACGGGATGCCGTTACTGGTGTTGTACAACTCTATAAATTCGTAATTGTTGTTGCCCTGTTTCCCTCCCATCACTTCACTGATAACGACTTTTGGCGAACTGAATGTTGGGGCAGCCGTCGGCTCGGCAGAGGGCGCGAAAGTGGGTTCTGCCGAGAGCACAGGGGATTGAGTGGTGCTCTCAGTACATGCTGCCAGAGCAATCAACCCCAAAATAATTGAGTAAAAGAAAAATCGTTTAGCCATGATGATCCGCTCCATAAGATCTCTCACCATTATCGACCTTCAAGGAATCCAAACCTTCTCCCCATTTGATACCTTCTTTTGCCAAATAATAGGCGCCTAATATCGTAATAGGTAACCACAAAGCGACATGCAGCACCAAAGTGTAGCTTGCAGCGACAGCGCCATCTATGCCATAAGCTTTCAGCACCGCGATGCCCGGCGCATCGAAAGTGCCCACATAACCCGGGGCAGAAGGAATGGTTGTCGCCAGGTTGACGATGCCGTTCATCAGCATTAGAGCAAAAAAGCTGACCTGGAAGTCGAAGGCGTGCATCACAAACCAATATTTGCCTGTTTCTAAGAGCCAGATCACCACCGAGGTGATGAACACCATCAAGGCCTCACGCGGCGACCGCAGAGACTCCAAGCCTCCCAAAAAGCGCAGGGCGATCTCCATCACCCTCTCGCGCAAGCGCTCCGGGACGAACCGCAACGCAAACCACTGGACGACTCGCTCGGCGGTCTGCGGGAACATTGCCGCAATCAAAAAGATGGCTAACACCCCAATGAAAGCGGCTACCCCCCACAAAGCCAGGGTCTGAATGTTCCCCACGAAGCCTGAATCCACCGTGAGGCGGGCCAATTCCGGCAGATTAAGGAACACAAAAGCCAGCATGACCACGCCATCATAAACGCGCTCGACGATAATCGTCGCCAGAGAAGCGGAGACAGGCACTTCCTCGCGCCGTTTGAGCACGACTGCCCGCAAGATTTCACCCGCTCTTGCCGGAAAGATATTGTTCCCCATATACCCGATAGCCACAATAGGGAACATGGTTCTTGTCGAGATCGATTTCACGGGTCTCAACAGATAATGCCAGCGCCAGGCTCTCACCCACACCCCCACAAAATAGACCATCACGCCAGGGATCAACCACCCATACCGCGCTGCCAGCAAGGCCTGCCATACGTCTCCTAAGTGCAGGCCGCGCAGTGCCAGGAACATGAGCAGGGCACTGATGATCACACCCAGCCAGAATTGCCATCGTTTCATAGGGATGATTCTACCACCCGCGATTCCTTTCAACACCAATAGGGCATTTATCTCCTGTAATACATAACGCCCAAAACCTGAGATCATGACACGTTTATCACACGGTGCCGTTTCGGACAATTCCTACCCAGAATATTGTCATATAAACCCATGATGCCTGACACTATGGCAAACTTCCCTGTCTCGGATATACTTGCGGATACGCGAAGAGGACGTCTATTTTGGAGGTATCGCTATGACAGAAAGGACATGGGAAGTTGTCAAGGTGCGCTTTTGCCACCACGTCGGCAAAGAGGTCGGCCTGGAAGCCCAGGTGGTATACCCGGCAGAGTGGCTCCCCGATCAACCCCCTCGTGTAATAGGCCATCGCTGTTCTGAAGCGCTGTCCTGTAATCTGGACGGTCGTCCTAGCTGTACTTTCGCCGGCACGAACCCTGCTTACGACCCTTTCTCCGAGTAAAGCACGGCACGACCCAAAACGGCGCATCCAAAGTCCGCGGCCGTAGACCTTCTACGCTTCACCCTCCCTTCAAACAGGTCTCTAGGGAGGTTTTTTTATTCCCCTACTCGATCACTCCCCCCACTTACACGACCACCCTATAAATTGGATTTATGCTATACTTGGCGTGTGAGCAACCAGCATATCTGGCAAGTTTGGGCTGACTCCCTCCATCGCTGGGGGTTTAAAGACCTTGTTGCGACCATTTTAGATGCGACAGGCCCGCTTAACTTGCTAGGCGCTCAGGTTGTTTATCTAGGTCAACCCTTCTTGGAATCAATACTACCGGAGGGCCATTGGGATGCTCTGGCGGATACACTGGAAAACCCGGTGAAGACGCACACTTTCACGTCATTTTTGCGCCAGACGGATCAGAGCACTTAAACCCCTCGACACATTGAAGGAATACGGAGGTTGCACGCCGTGACCATATCTGGTCTCATTGGCCTGGCTTTCATTCTAGTCTTCTCTGGGCTCATCATCCTCTTCACGGCAACAGGTCGCGGGCGATTCGAGGCCAATTTGCGCAGGATCCCCGCTTTCGCCAGGCTGCGACGAGCGATTGGGCTGGCCGTCGAAGCGGGGTCACGCTTGCACATCAGCATCGGGCGCGGAAACCTCACCAGCCCAGAGAGTGCGGTGGCCTTCGTCGGGCTAAGCGCCCTTGAAGGCATGATCCGCTCGGCCTCTACGGGGGATAATCCACCCATCGCTACAACCGGCGATGCCTCTCTGGCGATCCTGGTCCGAGATGCTCTCAGCGGCACATACCGAGATATCGGCAATATCGAGCAGTATGACCCCACCACCGGCCAGCTAGCCGGTTTCACCCCCTTCTCATACGCAGTTGGCACGCTGCCCGCTGTGCAAGACGAAAAAACCACCGCACACATCCTGATCGGTCACTTTGGCAGTGAAGTCGCCCTGATCACCGATGCCGGAGAACGCAGCGGCAATCTGACTCTGGCTGGCACGGACAATTTGCCAGCCCAAGCCATCCTCTACGCCACCGCACAAGAACCGCTCATCGGTGAAGAAGTGTATGCCAGCGGCGCTTACCTCAGAGCCGGGCCAATGCACATCGCCAGTTTGAAGGCCCAGGATATTTTCCGTTGGGGGTTGATCCTCGTCATCATTGCGGGCGTTCTGCTGAAAATCGCTGGCCTTGACCAGGCAATTGTGGATATGTTTGGGGGGTTGTTATGAACTTGAAGCTTAAATCCCCAATCTCCACAGCTATCGCCATCGGCGTCGGTGTTGTTGTCCTTCTAGGGTATTTCTTCGGCGGCGACCCCGCTGGTGAGCTCACCACCCTGGGCCTCTTACGGGACTTCCTGTTGCAAGGTGCTATCGTATGGGCAGCGGTAGCCATGTTGGTCGGCATCGCCAACCTGGCTTCGGTCCACCTGGGCAAAGTCCGCGCCGATGAAGAGGGCAGTTTCAGCTTCATCTTGTTGCTTTCCTTGATCATCACCTTGGGCGTAGGTTTATACGACATCATCAAAACGCATACCGATCAGCAGTTGAACTTCCAACGCACAAGCTGGATATTCAATTACATTCAACTGCCTATCGAAACCAGTTTAATGGCTGTCCTGGCGGTCAGTCTGACCTATGCGGCTGTTCGACTCTTGACCCGCAGGCTGAATCTGCTCTCTGCTGTCTTTATCGGGGTGGTGCTGATGCTGCTGATCGGCGCTGTTCCTCAAGTGGCCGCACTGGCGCCCTTATTCGCAGAAATCCGTAACTGGATTTTGCAGATTCCCACCATGGCAGGCGCCCGCGGCATCTTGTTGGGCGTAGCTTTGGGTACCATCGCAACCGGGATACGCATTCTCACCGGCGGCGACCGGCCATACAGGGGCTAACCTATGGAAGAAATCCGCTGCCCGATGTGCGGCAAACCCAATCCAGATCACTTAGAAATCTGCCAGCATTGCCAGGCAAGATTGAAGCCCTTAGTGCTCTCTGCCGACGAAAGTTCATCCGGTGAGGCCAACGACGCTGACACCGGGCTGCCGGATTGGCAGCCCTCAGATCAGCAGGACGAACCCACATCTGAAGATGAGACCGCCCTCGAGGCGGATTCCGAGGGGGATGACTGGCTGACCCGGCTTCGGGAAGAGGGTGATTCTGAACCCATAGGCCTTACTCCTCCCGATGAGCCCCCCGAGACCGAAGAACCCGCCGAGGAGGATTGGCTGCTGCGCATCCGGGAGATGCGCGACGCCGACGCAGCCCCTCCCGCTGAAGACGATTCTTCATCGATCTCCGACGAGGTGCTGCCCTCCTGGATGACCGCACAGGAAGATGAATCAGGAGAGCAAGAAACTTCGGAATCAGACCTAAGCACCCCTGACCCGCCTTCCACAGGAGAAGAGCGGGCAGAACAGCTCGATGCACCTGCCAGCAGCGCCGAGGACAGCGAACTACCTGAATGGCTCACTACTTCTGAAGAAGGAGCACCTCCAACACCTCTTCAAGCATCAGAGGCGGAGGTTCCAGATTGGCTCTCTGCTCCTGAGGAGGACGGAGAAGAAGACACACCCGAAGCTGAGCAGCCATCAGCGGAACCGCCAACACCCGCCACAGAACCAGGGGCCGAGCTTCCTGATTGGTTGACAGCCATCGGCGAAGAACCACCTGATCCAGAGCTTTCGGGGGAGTCTGAAGCCGAGATTCCTGAATGGCTTTCAACCGCTGAAGAGATAGAACCGGACGACTTTCCCAAAGAAAGCCAGCCAGTCGATGACGGCATCCCCGATTGGATGTCAGGGGTGGATGATCCCGATGCCGAACCAGACCTCTCGACCATTCCAGCAGAGCCAGACCCTGAGACTCCCGATTGGCTTTCAGGATTGGAAGTAGAGGGGTTAGGTTGGCCTACTGACCCCAGTGAGGCGGACTCTCCCGGAGAAGATTTAGAACCCGACTGGCTAGAAGAGATCGGCGAAGGCGCAGCTCCAGGCCAGGTTCCAGAAGAGGCCAGCCCATCGCCCTTCTTGCCAGAGGATGACTTAGACGAAAGCGTTTTCGAGATCGACGAACTAACCGATCTCCTCTCTGGGGCAGACGAAGACCTGGAAATCCCTGCAACCGCCGATGACGCCGACGGCTTGCCTCCTGCAGAGCTACCCCGCTGGCTAGAAGCCATGCGCCCGGTCGACTCCCCTCCAGAGGGCACCGGTGACATCGATCAAGGCCAGGTAGAACAAACCGGCCCGTTAGCTGGTCTGAGCGGCGTGCTCATGGCAGAGCCTGAAATCGCTCGCCTGAAGCAGGCCCCGAAACTATCCTCTAAATTACAAATTACCCCGGCGCAGCAAGACCACGTCAGAGTCTTCAGAGAGCTTTTAGCCACAGAAGGACAGGCCCAACATGTCCCTCAGCCCATTGTGGTTTCATCACAAGGGTTGCTCCGTTGGCTGAGCGCGTTTTTCCTCATCCTCGTGATTGCCCTTGTGGTCATCAACGAGGTCCAATGGGCACCACGGCCGCCTCTGGCCTCTGTGCCTGCCGAGGTCCTAAACGTCAGCGAATTGATCAACACCCTATCTCCTCAAGACCCAGTGCTGGTTTCCTTCGATTATGAGCCGGGCACATCTGGCGAAATGGAGGCCGCAGCAGCAGCCGTTGTCGATCACCTGATGCTCAGAGGAGCTTACCTGACGTTAGTCTCCACATCCCCAACCGGTCCGGCCCTGGCAGAACACTTCATCACCACTGTGCAAGAAGAACATCACTATGTCAGCGGCAACCAGTTCGTTAACCTGGGATATATTCCAGGGGGCGCTTCCGGCTTACTTGGCTTTGTGCAAATGCCCCAGCGCATCAGGCCCCTTTCTTTCGACGGCATGAATGCCTGGACAACCCAACCGCTCAGGGGGGTCTATGCTCTATCCGATTTCAAATTGGTAGTGGTGATCACAGATAATCCCGACACCGCGCGCACGTGGATCGAACAGGTTCAACCCAAAATCGAGGAGACGCCGTTGGTCACTGTGGTCAGCGCCCAGGCAGAGCCGATCATACATCCCTATGTCGGAGGCGAGAACGCGCAGGTCCGCGGAATGGTGGGCGGCGTTATCGGAGGCGCGTCCTACGAGCAAGTGACCGGGAAACCCAATTTGGCTCAGGTCTATTGGGATGCGCTGAACTTTGGGCTGTTGACCGCCATCGCAGTGATTTTGATCGGGGGGGTGGCCAATGTTTTTTTAAATTTATTCAGGAATAAACCGCAGGGGGAGGCCTCATGAATGCTGCAGAGATGAGCATTGCCGACCTGAGCGGCTTGCTTTTGAGTTTTTCTTTTACCATATTCGTCTTCAGCTACATCTTTGGGGATAATCTGCTCTTCCGTCTGGCAACACATATCTTCATCGGCGTAGCAGCAGGGTATGCCAGCATTGTTACCCTTTATAACGTCATCCTGCCCCAATTGATCCTCCCCCTGCTGAGCGGCGGTCGAGATGAGATGTTTCTGACCATCAGTTTGTTGATCCCCAGTCTCTTGCTGCTGACCAAAATCTCGCCCCGGACAAGCAGGTTGGGCAACCCGGCCATCGCCATATTAGTCGGGATCGGTGCTGCGGTAGCCATTGGCGGAGCCATCTTTGGCACCCTCTTTCCCCAAACATCGGCTGCCATCAACGTTTTTGAGAAAAACGGCTTCATCAACGGCACTATTTTAGTCATTGGCACACTTGCCACATTGCTGTTCTTCCAGTTCAGTACCAGGGGAAAAGAATCTTCACTCACTGGCATGACTCAAGTCGCCAATGCGCTGAGATGGATTGGAAAGGCTTTCATCGCAGTCACTTTTGGCGCTTTATTCGCGGGCGTTTATATTGCTGCAATAACTGCTCTGATCGAGCGTTTTATCTTCCTGTGGACCTTTGTCAAGGAGCTCGTGCTCCCTGCACTTCTCAGGTAACCAAACAAGATGACATCTTCTGTGGCCTCCACTGACTCAATCCTTGCGATCGACATCGGCACGATTACCACGCGCGTCTCCATCTTCGATGCCGTTGGCAGCCGTTACCGATTTATCGCCTCAGGAACCGCCCCAACCACCTCCGCACCCCCCTTCAGTGATGTTCGGGAGGGGGTAACCCGCGCCGTCAATGACTTGCAGAGCATCACAGGCCGGGTATTAATTGGAATGGACGGGATACTGCTCGTCCCCAGTCATCCCGATGGCACAGGTGTTGACGCGGTCGCGGCCACCCTCTCAGCCGGCCCGGAGATCAAAGTTGTCACGGTCGGCCTCCTTGAAGATGTCTCCCTGGAAAGTGCCCGCAACCTGGCAACGACCACCTACGCCACTATCTCCGAAGTGGTCAGCCTGAACGACCGGCGTACCCAGGATGCCCGCATTGACGCCATTCTGCACGCCCGCCCAAACCTGATCATCGTCGCAGGAGGGGTTGACGGGGGCGCGACTCAATCGATTCACACCTTGCTCGAAGCGGTTGGCCTGGCGTGTTTCTTGATGCCTCAAGACGAACGGCCACAAGTACTTTTCGCAGGCAACAGCGATATTCATGAAGATATCCAGGAAACCATCGCACCCATCACCGAACTCCACATCGCGCCAAATATCCGTCCTGGTATCCATACCGAGCAGTTGACTCCAGCCCAAGTGACGCTGTCGAAATTGTTCAAAAACGTGCGTGCACAGCAAATGTTCGGCGTCTCTGATCTAGATCGGTGGGCCGATGGCCGCCTCATGCCCACTTCAACCGCCTTTGGGCGCATCGTCCGTTTTCTCAGCCATATTTATGATCCCCACAAAGGTGTCTTAGGGATAGATATAGGTGCATCTTCAACAACCGTCGCCACCGCGCTGAATGGAAAACTTGCCATGCGAGTATTCCCTCAATTCGGTTTAGGGGCCAACCTGGACAACCTGTCGGAGTTCATCCCCGTAGAGCACATCACTTACTGGCTCTCACAAGAGATTCCCAGTTCATCCGTTCGGGATTACATCTATAACAAAGCTGCCCATCCCGCAAGTTTGCCCGCCACAATAGAAGAAATGGACATAGAACAGGCCATTGCCCGCCAGATCATGCGAGCCGCCGTATCCCAGGTGATGGCATCGTTGCCCTTCGAGAGCAAAGGCCCTGGAGGGGACTTATTACCATGGTTTGAGCCCATCTTGGCTACAGGAGGCGTGTTGAGCCATGCGCCCACGCCCGGCCAAAGCCTGAACATGTTGTTGGATGGCCTGCAACCGTCAGGGATCACCACCGTCGTCTTAGATCAAAACAATCTCTTGGCCTCTCTAGGCGCCGTAGCAGAGGCCAATCCGTTGATGGCTGTCCAAGTGCTCGAATCCCATGCCTTACTCAACCTTGGAACCGTGATAGCCCCGGTTGGCAGGGCGCGTAGAGGCACCCCAATTATCCGGGTGCAGGCCACATTTGATGATGGCCGCGAAACCAAAATCGAGGTCAAATTTGGCTCCATTGAAGTCATTCCACTCCCCTCAGGGCAATCAGCGCAGCTCCACCTGCGGCCCTTGCACCGCTTCGACGTAGGGATGGGTGGGCCAGGCAGGGGTGGGCGTGTGCGCGTGGTGGGCGGCAGTCTGGGGGTCATCATCGATGCCCGAGGCCGCCCCTTGCGGTTGCCATCTGACCCTGGGCAGCGCCGTGAGTCCATGAAACGCTGGCGCTGGGCCTTGGACAACTAACTGGCATTGAACTTGCACCACCTTGAGAACATATGTTAGCGCCTATAACACACATCTCTCCCCTTACGAAGATCCGCCGGCACCGGGAACTCCCTGTTCCCGGAAAAGTCCTCGTTCGTCAAGGGCAAAAAGTCGAGGCGTTGGATGCTATTGCCGAGGCGATCCTGGCCCCGGAGCACATCATGCTCAATATAGCCCGCAGCTTGAATGTATCCACCGAAAAGGCCGACGACCTGATTCAGCGTAATGCTGGAGAGATGATCAACAAAGGTGACCTGATCGCAGGGCCGGTAGGTATCACCAAACGAGTCGTACGCGCCCCTCGCTCTGGAAGGATCGTCGTTGCCGGAGAAGGGTTGGTGCTCATGCAAGTGAAGAGCACTCCCCATGAAATTCATGCTGGCATGCCCGGCACGGTGACTGACCTGATCCCCGACAGAGGCGCGGTCGTTGAAGCCAGCGGTGCTTTGGTCCAAGGGATTTGGGGCAATGGTCAAACAGAATTCGGTTTGATGCAGGTGAAAATGGAGGCCCCGGACGATCAGCTCACCACCAGCCACCTCGATGTCAGCCAACGCGGCAGCATTATTCTAAGCGGATATTGTGACGATCACAAAGTCTTCCAAAAGGCTGCCGACATCCCCCTGCGGGGATTGATCCTCTCAAGCATGGATTCAGCCCTCATCCCCTATGCCAAAAAAGCTCCCTTCCCGGTTCTCGTTGTGGAAGGATTTGGTTTCAACCCTCTCAGCGGGATAGGCTATAATGTGCTGGTAACCAACAATGGCCGGGAGATTTCCCTCAACGCAGAACCGCTCGATCACTATAAAGGCACGCGTCCCGAGATTTTCATCCCCTTAGAGGCCTCCAGTGAGCCAGAAGACGTTTCTCCAACGGTTGAGGATTTTGCCGCAGGCCACAAGGTTCGCCTCGTGCGAGCACCTCACATCGGAAAAACAGGGACAATCGAAACTCTTACCCACAAACCGATTCAATTCCCCAGCGGCATACGTGCGTTGGGCGCAAAGATAGTCCTCTCAGATGATGAACGCGCCTCCGTACCCCTGGTCAACCTGGAAAAAATCGCCTAGCCCTTCACATCCCAGAGTTTTTGGGAAATTTGAGGAGATAGCAAAATGACTGAAGAACCCTTTGACTTTTTTGACGATGAATTGGATGATGCACTTCCCCCTGAAGAAGCCAGCAATCGTACCTTTTTGCTGGTAGCTGGGATCCTGGGCGCTATCTTAATCCTGTCATTGATCCTCATGGCCGTTTACGCCATGGTGGTCGTTCCCAACCGGCGCTCCGCGCAAAACACACAGGTGGCTGAGATCAATGCCCAAAACACCCAGGTAGCGATGGCCAGCGGTTTAACCGCCGAAGCCCAGGCCTGGACAGCAACACCGACAGTCACACGTACTCCGCTGCCCACGTCCAGTCCGACACCGGTAATGGCGCCCACAGATACGCCCGCAGCGGCGCTTGCCCAAGATGACAGGGACGCACAGCTCACTGCAACCATGGCGGCCCTGTTCACCCAACAGGCCGGCAACCTTCTCACCGTGACCCCCGTCTCCACGCAACTGCCCGCGACCGGTTTTGCCGACGATGTCGGCATTCCTGGCTTACTTGCGCTAGCAGCGGCGATGATCGTGGTGATATTCCTGGCAAGGCGTCTGCGTACAACCGGGGGTTAAAACTATATTTGAAGAGACCCCTCCAAAATAGGGGTATGCGGGTGCAAAGCGCCCCGCATACCCCTATTTGTATACTTCAGGTTACGCTGGCAGCCACATCTTCCCCAAAACTCAGAAGCGCTTTGACCATCTCGGGGCTGCGTCCCTCGGCGTACACACGCAATACCGGCTCAGTCCCCGAAGGGCGGATCAAAAGCCATGAGTCATCAGCCATTACGTATTTGACACCATCGATAGTCAGCACATCGTTAACTGGTTCCCCACCGATCTTTTCAGGTGCATCGCTCATCAGCCGCAAGGTCATCTTATCTTTTGCAACCGGGTGGCTGAGACGCATATCCCTGCGCTCATAGAAGGCGGGGCCGACTTCTTCAAGCAAGTCGTCCACCAGTTCATGCAAGGGGGCTTTCGAAGCAGCCACCATCTCCACCAACAGTAATCCCATCAGTATGCCGTCACCCTCAGGGATATTGCCTTTGAAGGAGATTCCCCCCGACTCTTCTCCGCCAATCAGTACGTCCTCTTTGAGCATATAATCAGCGATGTGATTGAAACCGACCGGCGTCTCATAAACCGGTAGATCAAACTGCTTTGCCAGACGGTCGATCATGCGCGTGGTCGAAACAGTCCGCACCACCGGGCCGCGCCAGCCGCGCTGCTCGACCAGATACCGCAAGGCCAGGGACATGATCTTGTGGGGATCGACAAATTGGCCGCGCCCGTCCATGGCGCCGATGCGGTCAGCATCACCATCTGTCGCCAGCCCCAGGTCGCCAAAACCCGTCCCAATGGCCCCTGCCAAAGCCCCCAAGTTGCGGGCAATCGGCTCGGGATGGGTGCCGCCGAATCCGGGATTCATCTCACCCCGGATTTCATGAACCTCGCAGCCGGTTCCCTTGAGAATGCCCTTAACCACCTCCCGGCCGGAGCCATGCATCGAGTCGACCACCACACGCGGCGGCCGCTCAGAAATCACATCGAAGTCGATCAGCGTCCGCAGGTGATCGTAATACGCAGGAATCGGGTTGAATCGCTCGATCAGACCTTGTTTGCGGGCCTGCTCCCAATCCATCATGTTGGGGCCGCGGCCGCGTTCTTCATTATCATTCAGATAGATTTCCACCCGCTTAGATTGCTCAGGGAGAGCAGCCCCCCCATAAGCCGCCTTGAGCTTGATCCCATTGTAGCGCGGCGCGTTATGCGATGCCGTAATCACCGCGCCGGCGATGGCCCCCAGGTGATGCACCGCGTATGAGATCGCCGGTGTGGGCGCATCGGCCTGCGCCATAAAGACCGTATACCCGTTCGCAGCCAAGACACGCGCCACGTCAACCGCGTAACGGTCAGAAAGGAAACGCGTATCAAACCCGACCACCATCTTACGGGGATCGACGCTGCGCCCTTTGTTCTTGACGACCTGCCAATCGCCCGAATTGATCGCATCCGCGATCGCTTGGGCAACCAGACGTAGATTGTGGAAAGTAAAGGTATCAGAGATGACGGCCCGCCAGCCGTCGGTTCCAAAGTGAATGGGCATATATCTTGCTCCTAAATCATCGTTGAGGTTTGATTGGTTGGATCATGATTGAGTGCAACACACAGAACATCTTTTATCAGATCATGCTAAAATGAACCTATGACCCCCGCTGAAATTGCTGACTTCCTCGCGACAATCCGCCTCTTCAGAGATCTTGATGAGAGGGAATTAATTAAGCTCGCGCGGCACTTCAAAGAAAAATCAGTCACTTATGGGGGGATTCTCTTTCGTGAAGGTGATCCGGGGGGGGATTTCTATATTATCACATCCGGCAAAATCCATCTAGCACGCGGTGAAGGTGAAGAAAGAATTGAGATTGGAGACCTGTCTTCAGGAGAATTCTTCGGGGGGGAAGCCCATTTGGAGAACAGAGGCCGTTTCGCCACGGCAACTGCCAACGGGGAAACAAGCTTGCTCGTGATGATGTCCGAACATTTCGGAGGAATACTTCAAGAACATCCTAACATAAAGGAAGAGCTGAAGATCTTAACCAGGAGCTACGAAATTTGGCAGCGCAAGAAATTCGAATGGCTTGAGGCAAAAGAAATCATCCACATGATCACCCGAAAACATCCTTATGTACTGTTAGGCTCCTTACTATCGATTCTGCCTTTGATTCCGATCGGCCTGTACCTGGTCTGGATAGGCTTCACCGCCGATGACGATGTCACAGGCATCCTGATAGCCTTTTTAGGCATAATGCTCGCCGTTCCCACAACCTTATTGGCACTGTGGAGATGGCTTGATTGGGGGAATGACTACTATATTCTCACCAACAAGCGCGTCGTTTGGCTGGAAGAGGTCTTTTTGTTCCACAAAGGCCGCAATGTGGTCCCCCTTGACGCGGTGCTTTCAGTGGATGTGAACACCAGTTTCTGGCAAAGGCTCTGGGGCGCAGGAGACGTGGTCGTCAACACTTTTACAGAGAAAATGACCATGAAAAATGCCGCCCATCCCAAGCAATTTGCTGATGTGATCGAGGAATATTGGCATCGCGCTCAAAATCGTGCTACCGAAATGGAACGCCAGACCCGCATTAGGGTCTTCCGCGAGAATTTCGGCTTACAAGAGAAAGAAGAAACGCTAAATACCGCGCAAGAAACCTCTCAGATGAGAAAACCTAATTCGCTGAGACACATAGCCAATTTCCTAAAGACGCGCTACGAAGAAAACGGCACTGTAACCTATCGAAAACACTGGTTCCTGTTCTTTCGCGATAGTTGGAAAGCATTTTTGTTTCTCATCGTAGGAATAGCGCTTCTGCTCCTGCTCGTCATACGCCCCGTTATAAGTTTTGGTTGGCTGCTTTCCTGGCTGGTCATCTTCGCCAATTTTGTGGCCGTAGTACTCGTCCTATATTACCTGGTAGACTGGGCCAACGACATCTATCAGGTTACCGATCGACATATCTTCGATATCGACCGCAAACCCCTGGGACAGGATACCCGAAAATCTGCCCCTTTAGAGCAAATCCTCAGCACGAAAGTAGAGCAGAATTTTTGGCAGCGCCTCTTGAATTATGGCGATGTGCTCATCCGGGTTGGTGAAGCCGAGTTCACCTTCGACGGCGTTGTGAACCCTTCCATGGTGCAAAAAGAGATTTTCAACCGCTTATCTGTTCGCAAGCAGCAGATTGAGGCTCAAGAAGCCGCGCAAGAGCGTGAACGCATGGTTGAGTGGTTGAAGATATACCACGAACAAGTCGGGGACAACCATAACCCAGATCATGAGCCTGACTTTTAGTAGGTTATCGAGTAGAATCACCGGGTCATGGCAATCAGAAAAATAATCACCGCTCCTCACCCTGTTCTGCGGGGGAAAGCAAAAAAAGTCACCGCTTTCGACGAGGAGCTGCACACCCTAATCGATGATCTAATTGAAACCATGCAGCAGGCGCCCGGGGTTGGTCTGGCAGCTCCACAGGTGGACGTGCCATTGAGCGTTTTCGTAGCTGAATTCGGTGACCCAGACGATGAAGATGCACCCTTGCAGCTTTATGTCGTTGTCAACCCAAAAATCACCAAAACATCAAAAGAGACTGAATCCGGTGTAGAGGGCTGCCTCTCCATCCCAAAGGTGGTTGGCGAGGTCATCCGCCCTTACGCGGTCACCGTCGAGGGTCATGACAGGGACGGGAATCCTCTCGCCATCGAAGCGGAGGGCTGGCTGGCGCGCATCTTCCAACACGAAACCGACCACCTGCACGGTGTGCTCTTCACCGATCACGCACTGAGGGTTTGGGAGCCGGAGGTCGATGTCGGTCAGGTTTCCTCCGCCGACTGACGCCCACCCGGTGCAATGACAGCTTTGATACCTATGCCACGGATGAGTTCTTCCGTGGCATTAATCTGAATCCCATGTATTTGACCCATTTATCCCTGACCAATTTCCGCAATTTTTCCCGCCTGGATATCAACGTTCCGCGTGGGACAATGTTATTGGTCGGGGATAACGCCCAGGGAAAAACCAGTCTACTCGAAGCGATCTATTATTTATCGACCTTCACATCTTTCCATGCCAGCCACCAGCGCGAGTTGATCAATTTTCTCGCCGCGCGCGAATCCATCGCCGTAGCGAGGATCGTCGCTGATTACCAACGCGGGGACAAATCTCATCGCCTCGAAATACGCATCATCAAAGAGGAAAATGGGGTCAACAACTCACGCGTTCGCAGAGAACTACTCTTGGACGGGGTCAAACGCAAGATCAACGAATGCCTTGGTCATTTCAACGCCGTGCTCTTCCTTCCCAGCATGTTGAGCATTATCGAAGGCCCTCCCGCTGAGCGACGGCGCTATCTCAACCTGGCTATCTCCCAAACAGACGCTCATTACGCAGCCTCGATCTCGGCATATGATAAAGCCCTCGGTCAACGCAACGCCTTGCTCAAGCTGTTGGGGGAGCGGGGTGGCGACCCCGAGCAACTGATGTATTGGGATGAACAGATCATCCAAACTGGGGCTTATATAATCGCAATGCGCGCCCAGGCACTGCGCGAGATCGAGGATTTAGCTGCCTTGGTCCACAGTAAGTTGACCCGCGAGACAGAGCGATTGCGGCTAATCTACCGACCGTCGTATGATCCCTATTCCCCGCCAGCCAATCAGATCGCTCTCCCCCTCGATGCTCCCATCGACCGCACCGGTTTCGATAAAGAGCAGATCGCTTCCGGCTTCCAAGAAGCGCTGCTCACCAATCGAGATGAAGAAATCGCTCGCGGCGTGACCACCATTGGCCCGCATCGCGATGAAATCCACTTCTTAGCCAATGGCATCGACCTGGGCACCTATGGCTCACGCGGGCAGATACGCACCGCATTGTTGGCGCTCAAAATCGCCGAAGTCGCTTGGATGAAAGAGGTAACCGGCTTCTGGCCCGTGCTCCTGCTTGATGAGGTGCTGGCCGAATTGGACCCCCAACGCCGGGAAGACCTACTCAATCACCTGGACGAGATCGAACAGGCTCTGCTCACCACCACAGACCTCGATCTGTTCGACCCCCAGTTCGTAGAATCGGCCACTACCTGGTATTTCGCCAATGGCAGATTGAAAGCCCAAGGGCCAGATCACCCAAAAGCATAACAAGCACTGCCAATACCCCAGCTAAACAAACCACTGCATCAACAGCAGCGCTGCCATCCCGGCAACGATTGTCCAACCCACGCTTCTGGTTTTCCAGGCCACCAGCATCGCCAGAATTCCCGCGAACACGCGCAGGTTGTTCCCAGAGATATCTATCGCGCCTGCTGGCATCAACAGTTCCGGCACGAAGATGGCCGTCAGCACCGAAACAGGCACGAAGCGCAACGCCCTGCGGATCACAGTCGGCGTCTGCCAACGATCCAACATGACGATGAACGAAATCCGCGTAGCAAAAGTCAACACGCCGATGAGGATCATCACCAACCAGAAGTTGATCATCGGCTTTCCCCCCACAAACCGACCACAATCCCAACCAGAGCAGCTACCAACAAGCCCAGTTTATAAGGCAATCCAAAGGCCAGCACCGCAGCGACTCCGGCTGCGATAGCGGCCAGCACACTGGGTCGGTCTTCCAATGCTGGAATGACCAGGGCGATAAAGGTCAGAGCCAGGGTGAAATCTAACGACCATTCCGGCGGCACTCTGGCCCCAAGGAATATCCCCACCGCGCTGCTGATCTGCCAGGAACTCCACAAGGCCAACCCCGCTCCCAGGAAATACCAATGCCTGTGCTTATACTCACTTCCTTTGCGAAAGTAAGTAATTACCACCGCATAAGCCTCATCCGTCAGCAAATAAGCGACGATTGTCTTCCAGGGCAGACTCAAATGGCGCGTATACGGGGCAATGGAGGCACTGTAAAGGGCGTGGCGCAGGTTGATCACAAACCCGGTCAAGATCATCACCAGGGCAGGCGTCCCCAACTCAACCAGTTGAACCAGCATGAATTGAGCCGATCCGGCGAAGACAATCGCTGACATCGCCTGGGCTTCGGTCGCTGACATCCCCGCCCCCAAAGCCAGAATACCGTAGATCATCCCGAAAGGCACTACCCCCACCAAAATGGGCAGTTCACCCCGAACGCCGGAAAGAAATTCACGCCACACAGCGGATCACAAAGGTCGCTTGGCAGGGACCCCAACCCGGCGAGGGTATTTCTCTGGGGTAGCAGCTATTTTTTCAACGACCACCAAATAGCGCTGCTCAACCACTCCCGGCAAAGTCACGGGAATGAGATGATTTAAGTGTCCCCCCAACATCCCCATAGCCCGGTCA
>JANQED010000155.1 GCA_028278545.1 Anaerolineales bacterium | reverse complement strand
ACACCATCCTGGGTCCTGTCTTCGTGGATGCCAACTACGATCTGTACATCCTGGGCTGGAGCCTGGGCAATGTGGCCTTCCCCAACTACTTCTTCGACTTCTGGCACAGCAGCCAGTGCACCGCCAAGACGGGCAACTACAACACGCCGTGTCTTGAGGATGCAGAGTACGATGCGATTGTGGAAGAGTTCATGGAGACTGGTGATCTGGGCCGTGCGCAGGAGTTGATCTACCAGGCGCAGGTGGTTCTGGCTGACCGCCGGCCGTACATCACCCTGTTCTACAAGCAGACCCATGACCTGGCGCACAACCGAGTTGTGTTCCCTTACACTGAGTCACTGGGAGGCATTGAGTTCCAGACTGGTTTCCAGACAGACGCTCAAGTGCTCTCCAAGTAGCTTTTGTGTAGATTCAGGTACGATTAGCAACACACCAGGGAGCGGGCGGAATATCAGCCCGCTCCCTAAAGGTCAGATACTCTCCAAGCGGTAGCAGTTTACTAAAGGTAAGCAAAATACCTTGGTTTGCGTGTTCCGTACTCCGCCTCGCCAACGTGGGGGATGCGGTATACCGAGTACGTAAATTATCTTAGGAGAAGAAATATGTGGAAATTTCTAGGAAAGCGTCTCTTGCAGATGTTCATCACCCTGTTGATGTTTCAAGCTGTGACCTATTTCTTGATGGATGCTCAGCCAGGAGACATCGCCGACCTACTTACTTTGAATCCGGATATCCCTCCGGCGGAACGTGAACGCATACGCGTCGATCTGGGATTAAACCGCCCACCTCTTGAAAGATTTCTCAAGTACGTGGGCAATTTTTATCGTGGCGATTTGGGGGTGTCCTTCTCGTTTTTCCCCAGGCCGGTGATCGACATCATCATGGAGCGCCTCCCGCGTACTTTGGTGTTGTTTATGACGGCTTCCATTATCTCCTTTTGGGCGGGGTATCTCACGGGGAAGGTTCTGGCCTGGAAACGCGGCGGCTTTGTCGAGTACTCATCGACGCTCGTGGGGGTGATCCTTTATACGGTTTTCACGCCCTGGTTTGCTCTAATGATGATCTGGCTCTTTGCGGTCTATCTAGATTGGCTGCCACCAGGTAAGTTCCTTGATCCAATCTTGTGGTTGGAAGCGCCGGAAGGGATTCATGCCAATGATCTTTTCATTCGTATGATTTGGTCGGCACTGATTGCCTCCTTACTCATGATTGTGGGGGTGGTGTTATCTGCGCGGCTGCCGTCTCGTTTGCGGGCGGCTGGCCGCTGGGTCAGTTTTCTTATCCCAGTGGTCGCCCTCGTTCTATACTGGCGGATAGGTGCTGGAGGTTTGACCGTGTTTGCCTGGGATATCTTGCAACATCTGGTCTTGCCTGTGTTGACCGTCACGCTGATTGCCTATGGCGGTACGATGTTGCTGATGCGCACCAGCATGTTAGAGACTTTGCGTGAGGATTACATCTTGACCGCACGTGCCAAAGGGATGCCTGAAAAAGTGGTCCGTGACAAGCACGCTGCCCGCAATGCTCTGTTGCCGGTATGGACTGGCCTGGTCTTCAGCATCGGCAATTCTCTGAGCGGCGGAATCATTACGGAGACGATCTTCTCCTGGCCGGGACTCGGATTGACTTTGTTGAATGCCGCCCAGGTTGAGGATATCCCTCTGGCGATGGGTGCCCTGACGATCACTGGCATAATGACCCTGATCAGTCACTTGGTGGCCGACGTTGGTTA
Organism: Anaerolineales bacterium; assembly: GCA_028278545.1. GTDB lineage: Bacteria > Chloroflexota > Anaerolineae > Anaerolineales > UBA11858 > NIOZ-UU35. Next base: position 11,028 of record JANQED010000155.1, on the reverse strand, counting down.
TGCGTTTCTTGATCCGCGCATTCGGTATAACTAGTCCACAGCGGATGGTAAAAGGAGTTTTTCTATGAGTACGATTTCATCACCTGCCGAAACGACTTATATTCCGCTTTGGCGAGTGCGTTTACGTTTGTTCTGGCGAGCCGCAAAAACGAATTGGGGGATGTTCGCTGAAAACCCCATCGGATTGATCGGCCTGGGTATTGTTATATTCTTCGGCTTATTTGCCCTGGCCCACCCTATTTTGATGAATACAGTCTGGGAGCGCAAAGTTTACGAACCGGTAAATGGGTTTGATATCGAAATCGCGTTTCACCCTTCCCCTCCTTCGGCGAGACATTTGTTAGGCACAGACCCGATGGGCCGGGATGTGCTCAGCCAACTGATGTTCAGTACGCGCTATGAATTCACCCTGGGGATGATATCCGCTATCGTTACGGTTCTGATTGCGACCACGATTGGAGCGGTGTCCGCCTATTATGGCGGCTCGATAGACGCAATATTGATGCGGGCGGTGGATTTGGTGATCATGATACCGTATTTGCCTATTCTGATTGTGATGAGCGCCTTGATGGAAGTCGGCATGGTTGAGTTGGCGCTCTTCATCGGTATCTTGTCTGGATTTGGGGGGACGGCTATCGTGATCAAATCTCAAGCGCTGACAGTGAAGGTAAAACCATATATCGAAGCGGCCCGAATCGCGGGTGGGGGCGATTTCCACATTATCTTTGCTCATATGGTGCCCAATTTATTGCCCATTGCCCTGCTTTATATGATGTTTGTGGTAACCAGCGCGATCTTCTCCGAGGCTGTGTTGTCCTTCTTTGGCCTCACTGAGATCGAAATGAGTTGGGGTTTGATGATCAACACAACGCAGGTGTTCGGGTATCTTATGCGCTTCGATACCTGGTATCTGCTGATCCCGGCTAGCTTGGCGATCACGCTTTTATGCGCGGCTTTTTATCTTGTAGGGCGCGCCCTTGATGAAGTTGTGAACCCACGGCTGCGCGAGCGATAACCAAATCTAGCTAGTAGGAGCAAGATTGTGACAATGACTGAAAATGTTCTTGAAGTAAATGATCTGACCATGCACTATATGACTCGCAAGGGCCCGGTCTACGCGGTGGATGATGTCACCTTCCACGTTGGCCGTGGTGAGGCCATTGGTCTGGTAGGCGAATCGGGCTGTGGAAAGACATCGGTGGCGATTTCTTTGCTGAAGTTGTTGCCCAACAATGCCAAAATACTCGAGGGTGAGATCAAGATCAATGATATCGACGTAGTACCGCTCTCCACCCAGGAGATGAATGAGCATCGTTGGAGGAATATCTCCATGGTATTCCAGGCAGCGATGAACTCCCTGAACCCGGTTTATACTGTCGAAGATCAAATCCTTGAGGCCATGCGCGAGCATGTCCCCCAGTTGAGCGACCAGGAGATGAGCGACAAGATCGATCATCTTTTCAGCCTGGTGGGGTTAGACCCGACTTTGAAGGATCAATACCCCCATCAATATAGTGGGGGGATGCGGCAAAGAGCGGTGATCGCCATGGCGCTTTCTTGTGATCCGGATATTATCATCGCCGATGAGCCGACGACCGCGCTTGATGTGATCGTTCAGGATGCAATCTTGAAGCGCGTCCGCGATATTCAGGAAGAGCTGAACATGGCGATGATCTACATCTCCCACGATATCGCCGTGATTGCGGAAGTCAGTGAGCGGGTTGGCGTGATGTATGCGGGCAAATTGGTTGAGATGTCCAGCACCAAGGATATCTTCCACCACCCGATCCATCCCTACACGATGGCGCTGATGTCTTCTTTCCCCAGCATTGTCGGGGAGAGAACCGAATTGGTGACCTTGGCAGGTGAACCCCCTGACCTGCTCAACCCACCCAAAGGTTGCCGTTTCCACCCACGTTGTCCCTATGCGACGGAAATATGTCGTGAAGATGAGCCGGAGTTCAAAGATCACGGGGCAGGACACTTGGCAGCTTGCTGGCACCCGGGAGGCGAGGGATAATGATGCAGAATAACAATACGCTAGTGGATGTACAGAACCTGTCGAAGCTTTTCCCAATTGGACAAGGCGTCTTCAAACAGGCGGAATCTTTCGTTCATGCTGTCAGCCATGTGAATCTCAAGATCAAGCGGGGTGAAAGTGTTGGGTTGGTCGGCGAATCAGGTTGTGGTAAGACAACGACAGGTAAGTTGCTGACTCGCTTGCTCGATCCCACGGAGGGGAATATCCTCTTAGATACTGATGATGGACAGGTGGATATCGCTCAGATGCGTGGTGGGGAGATGAAGATCTTCCGACGACGCGTACAGATGATTTTCCAAGATCCCTACGAGTCCATGAACCCCCGTTTGACCATCTACGATACGGTAGCTGAACCTCTCAATGTGCAGGGGGTGGGTTCTGTGGCGGAACGCGAGGCGCGCGTTGCCGATCTGCTTGAAACGGTGGGATTGACTCCGGCGTCCAGCTTCTTATTCCGGTATCCTCACGAACTATCCGGTGGTCAGCGCCAGCGTGTGGCGATTGCCCGTGCGTTGGTGATCAACCCGGACTTTGTGGTCGCCGATGAGCCGACTTCGATGTTAGATGTCTCTGTGCGAACTGGGGTTATGCACCTGATGCAGAACCTGGCCGAGCGCTTTGGCGTTACTTATCTCTACATTACCCATGACCTCGCAGTGGCCCGTTATATGTGTGATCGCATTGCTGTGATGTACCTGGGCAAGATTGTTGAGATTGGCGATACAGAAGATGTGCTGCAGAGACCTCAGCATCCTTATACGAAAGCCTTGCTCTCAGCAGTCCCTGTTCCTGATCCGACGTATACCCGTGAACCGATTAAGATTAAGGGTGGTATCACTCGTCCCATAGACCCTGAACCGCGTTGTCGCTTCTATGATCGTTGCCCGCTCGCGGACCAAGTCTGTGAGAGCAACGATCACCCGCCGCTGGAAGATAAGGGGACGGGACATTACGCGGCTTGTTACCACATTTAGCATAGCATTCAACCTATGAAGATCGGGTTTCATCATGAAGCCCGGTTTTTGATTCAGTCGTGCAAATCCACGCAAGAAGTTTGGCTGTAAACGTGCGGATTTCTTTTGCCGCCGATATTTTCGATACCAGCCCATCATCCACGCTTCGACTTATTCCGTGATATACTAATTTTCATCATGGCAACATATCGCATCTTGCTTGTCGATGATCAAAGCGAAGTAAGGTTGGCTTTGCGCAGTGCCATTGAGACCCTAGGGCCGGAATTCGAGGTGGTCGATGTGCCCTCCGGTGAAGAGGCATTGTTGGAGCTTACGTTAGGGTCTTTTGACCTTATCGTTTCTGACGTGCGCTTGCCCGGCATCACTGGATTAGAGCTTTTGAGCAAGATCAAGGAACTCGGGGCCGGGGCCAGCATTATTCTGATGACCGGTTTGATGGATGCACAAGTCAGGCAGGAAGTTGCCGATGCTGGCGCGGCCGCCTTTTTCTTGAAACCCCTTGATATCGCCGATTTCTTAGATGCTGTGGAACGCTCTTTAGGGCTGGTTGGTGATGCCGCCCTTGGGCAGGAGACTTTGGCTACAGATAAACCGGTGGAAAGCTTAGCCGACCGGTTGGTTGGATTGCGCAAAGAGATGAACGCCATCTCAGCGGTCCTTTTGGATGAACGCGCACGCGTGTTGGCCCGGGCCGGGGACTTGCCGGATGCCTCGGTGGAGACAGCTTTGTTCCCCGCGTTGATGGCAGCTTTCAGCGCCAGTGATAAGGTCGCTAAATTTCTGCACACGGCTCCTCCTCGCGATCTAATGTATTTTGGGGGCTTGAAATACGACATATTTTTGGCTCATGTTGGCGAGGCGTATGCCTTGCTTGTGGCTGCCAACCCCACCGGTTCAAGTGATCAGGTAAACGAATCCATCAAGTTAGTTCATGCTGGCTTGCAAGATTTACTGACTATTTTGGCTCATATGGGTGTGACCATTAAGTCGGGAGAACCATCCCGCCCGCCAGAGGTCGGAGATCAAGAAGAAGCGCTCGTTGCTGAGCCTGAAATCGAAGCGCTATTGCACGAAGCAGAATCACAGGAAATTGATTTTGAAGAGATAGATGCTTTTTGGGATACAGCCTCGTTGCGGCTCAAAGATGAAGAAATAACCAATCCTGAATCGCTGACATACGAGCAGGCGCGTCGGTTGGGATTAACGCCCGAAGATGATGACAACCCGGAGTAGCTATTGTCATGCCAGGGGGCCTATGTTACAATTCCGCTCGCCTATTTGGGCGGCATTCCTTGAAGGGGAGTGGTGCAATGGCAGCACAGCGGTCTTTGGAACCGTTGATCCTGGTTCGAATCCGGGCTCCCCTGCCTCCCTTTTATTCTGATGAATTCTTTCGTGGACGAAGACCCGCACTTAGATCAACAACTGAACAGACCTGATACGAACAAGCTTCGCGTTGTGCCCATGTTTTGCGGTGCTTGTTGCGTTTTAAAGGTTCTTGTGCCTGCCAGGCCAGATTAAGGAGCACCCTTTTTGGGGTAATCCGTTCCATGGATTAGTTTCATCTGGATAATAAGAGACTGTAACAGCGTTTATTGGAGCAGAAATGAAAATAACATCCGTGATATTGGCAGCCGGAAAAGGTACCCGGATGCGTTCTTCACTTCCGAAAGTACTCCATCCCATTTTGGGGCAACCGATGTTGTGGTATGCCATCGAGACATCTCGTGCGGTTACTCAGGCGACTCCAGTTGTCGTCGTAGGATATGATGCTGAGCAGGTGCGCGAAGTGGTGGGGGATGACGTTCGATATGTGCTGCAAGAAGAGCAATTGGGGACGGGTCATGCAGTGCAAAGGGCTGATTCTGTGCTGCGCGGGAAAGCCGATTATATCTTGGTGACCTATGGGGATATGCCTCTGGTAAGCGAGGATACGCTAAAAAGCCTGGTTAACGCTCAGCAGGCCCATGACGGCCCGATCAGTGTGCTCACTGCAGTGGCGGATGACCCGCGCGGGTTTGGGCGTATCGTTCGTGATGCCGATGGGGATGTCTTGGCTATTGTGGAGGAAGCCCTGGCAACACCGGAGCAGTTGGCGATCCGCGAACTCAACACCGGCGTGTTCTGTTTTACGGCTGACTGGTTGTGGGATGCTCTTGACCGCATCGAACTGTCCCCCAAAGGCGAGTATTACCTCACTGATTTGGTGGAGATCGCGATATCCGAAGGGAGAAGCGTGCAGGCCATTCAGGTTGAAGATCCCTCTGAGATGATTGGGATCAACACCAGGGTGCACTTGGCGGAGGCCACAGCGATGATGCAGCAGCGCATCAATCAGAAGTGGATGTTGGATGGTGTAACCATCCAAGACCCTCAAACCGTGTATATCGAGCCGGGTGTCACCATTGGCCGTGATACCGTCCTCGCACCGAATACTCATCTGCGCGGCGAAACCCATATTGGTGAAGCCTGCATTGTGGGTCCAAACACGATTATTCAGGATTCTCAGATGGGGAATCGCTGTGAAGTGCTCAACTCGGTGGTGGAAGGTGCTGTGATTGAGGATGATGTTGACATTGGTCCGTTTGGGCACTTGCGTAAAGGTGCGCATTTAGCCTCTGGCGTCCACATGGGCAATTTTGGCGAAGTAAAGAACTCATATCTGGGACCGGGCACCAAGATGGGGCATTTTTCTTATCTTGGAGATGCCACGATTGGTTCTGATGTAAATATTGGTGCAGGTACGATCACATGCAATTACGATGGTGTCCAGAAACATCCTACCGAGATTGGCGATGAGGTCTTCATCGGCAGTGACACGATGTTGGTGGCCCCTCTTAAGCTTGGGCACGGCGCTCGCACCGGGGCAGGCGCGGTGGTGACCAAGGATGTCAAAGATAAGACGTTGGTTGTGGGTATGCCGGCTCGGGCGATCCGTAAACTAACGTAATCTGGCTATCGTGTGAGTCTCCTGGGTATGGAGCTTTAAGGAACAAGTTGGCAGAATTTCAAATTTATCTGGTGATTAGCGGGTTGGTGGTTGTTTTTTTCATCGACCTCTGCGTTGTTGCTGCCCGGGCCGCGTTGCGACATTCCAGCCCGGCCCGGTTGATTCATCTGCGCGAGCTGGATGAACCCCACGCTGAAAACACCCTCAAGTTAATTGAGAAAGCGCCGCGCCCGTATGCGGCTCTTCACATCGCGCAGTTGCTGCTGCGCTTCATTTTGATTGGAACGGTTTATTTTCTGATTCAGAGTGCACACACCACCACACTCGCCGGGACGATCGGGATTCTGCTCATCGTAGGTTTGGTCGTAGCATGGCTGGAGTGGGTGATCGAGCGGGGGGTTGTTCGAGACCCCGTACAGTGGGCGTTGCGCTTGACGAGTTTTGTGCGCTATCTCACAATGATCTTTTCCCCCCTTGTGAGTTTGAGCCTGATCTTATCAAGGGAGACCACCCGGCCCAACGAGAATAGCAGCATGGTGACGGAAGATGCTTTGAAAACATTGGTCGATGTTGGTCAGAAAGACGGCATCCTTGAACAGGAAGAACGCAAGATGATCCATTCGATCTTCCAATTAGGGGATACGCTCACCAGGGAGATCATGGTTCCGCGCATTGATGTACAAGGTTTGGAGATTGGCGTGTCTTTCTCAGAGGCTCTGGATTTCCTCCTGTCCACGGGATATTCCCGCGTCCCCGTCTATCAGGAAACCATAGACACCGTTTTGGGGTTGCTTTATGCCAAAGACCTGCTTCAGATTTGGCGAGAAGGAAATGGCGGAGCTGACATTCGGCGTGATCTGTTAAGAGAGCCCTATTTTGTTCCCGAAGCCAAAAAAGTTGATGAACTATTGGAAGAGATGCAGAAGAGCCGCATTCATATGGCTATTGTTGTCGATGAATATGGGGGAGTGGCGGGCGTTGTGACCCTGGAAGACATCATCGAAGAGATCTTCGGTGAGATCCAGGATGAATATGATGAGGGAGAAGAATGGCCTTATCGCAAGCTGGAAAATGGGGATTATCTCTTTCGCGGCCGCATTGATTTGGATGACTTCAACGAAGTCATGGACTGCAATTTGCCCAATGATGAAGCCGACACGTTGAGTGGTTTCATCTATACGCGTCTTGGGCACGTGCCAACTCCTGGTGAGAGTGTAAGAGATGGTGATCTCTTGCTCACCGTTGAACTGGTTAGCAACCGCCGTATCCGCGAGGTGCGCGCTCAGCGCATCTGGTCAGGAGAGCATCAAGATGCTGACTGATGCACAGCGCGATCTGCTGGTTAAAAAGGCCCTAGAGGCGCGCGCAAATGCTTATGTCCCCTATTCCCATTATCAGGTGGGGGCGGCGTTGCTCACGAAATCAGGGAATATCTTTACTGGCGTGAATGTTGAAAATGCAGCCTATTCGGTGACCATGTGTGCCGAGCGAACGGCTGTTTTTAAGGCAGTTTCAGAGGGGGAGAAGGAATTCTTGGCGATTGCCATCGCGACTGACAATGCTGGATTCTCTTGTGGGTCTTGCCGCCAGGTTCTTGCAGAATTTGGCCTCGATACGATTGTGTTGGTAGTCGATGGTGATGGGCAGGTAACAGAGCGGCTGACAGTAGCTGATCTGTTGCCGAAAGCTTTCTCCTCAGATGACCTGGCTGCGTGAAGCGTTTACCAGTTTGGCTCGGGGGTTGCGATCGTTATCGCGGATTGCAGCATCCAACCTTCTGGGCCGTCGGGCAGTTTGATATTGAGCCAGGCGACATCATCAGCCTGGGTGGGGATTGCGCTGAGGACTTCGATCAGCGTCCCATTGAGTATGGAAGTGATCGCCCTATTCGCAAAGCTTGGCCCATCCCTCATGATAGCCCCGCCGTATTCTTCAGGGGCGCTGACGACCGCGTAGACCGGAGTTGGGCTTGGAACCGGGGTGTCACTGGGGGGCAAGGTCAGGGATGCTGTCAGGGTGGCAGGTAACGTGACCGTCGGGGGGACGGGCGTCCGTGATGCTGTCACTGTGGGGGATGGTGTTGGGGTTTCTGTTGGCGGGGAGGTGGCCGTAGGGGAAGGGGTTGGCAAGGCAACTTGACCACCGACAGCCGCGCCCGCGCCGCCGAGGCCGATGACCATGATGATGCCGATGATTGCCAAAACTCCCCCGGCAGTATACCCGAAGATGGTCAGGGGCCGGAAACCCAAAACCAACAGAGTCAGAGTCCCTAAGATGGCCGCCCAGGCTAAATGGATGCAGAACAGGACTAATCCATCCGGCCACAAGTGAGGGATGCCACTGCCCAGACCGAATCCTGCTGCTGCGAGGGGCACATAAAGTTCGTAGGCCAGGGCCACGCTGGCTACTGCGGCTCTGCGCCGGGTGCGAACGATGGAAACGGTGGTCAGGATGCTCCCAACGGCTAATACTAAAAAATGATCCCAGGCGATTTGGGTATGGAAGTAAGCCTGGGTCAGCGTAGGTGGATTCCAAGACGCTGCCATGTAACCCGTGACTGTGCTCGTGAGAAGCACTAACAAGCTGGCGACAAATAAACCGATCAGGCTGCGGCCGAAAAAGCGCATTGATCCGCTGATCGTCCCCAAGGCGATACCTATTAAGGGAGTCAATGTAGGGGCTAGAAGTGCTCCTAAGACCAGCAGGGGAGGGGCATCGATCCACACACCCAGGCTTAAAATCAGGCCGGCAAGCAGAGAAAACAGATAAAAATCGATGGACGGTGAGGTGCGCTGAGCGATGTCATCTAGAAAGGCCTCCCGTTCATCAGCCGTTAGCGGTAGAAGCAAGCGCTGGGCGCGTCTCCTCCTGGCCAGAGGCAGGCGTTTGGGATCGTCGGGGGTTTGTTCAGTCTTTGGGAGGCTCATGCGATGGGTTGACGGGTGTGAGCAGAATATCGATTCGCTATTTCCGTAGAGATGCCACCATGCGGACGGGTTTTTCGAACAGTTCAAGGGCCGAGGTGATATCGGGCATGATCAAGTCGGCTGCCATGAGCGTTTCAGCGGCGATCCCCTCCACAGAGAGAATACCAATGCCGATGGCAGCTGCTTCAAGCATGGCGGCGTCGTTGGCGCCCTGTCCAATCGCGACCACATGATCGCGACCGAGGTTTTCAACATAGATGGCTTTTTGTTGGGCTTCGCCGCCCGGATTTATGCGCACTGCTTTGAGATTGAGTTGTTGGTCGATGTTCTCTTGACGCCCATGTGTATCCGCAGTGAGCAGGTGCAGTGTCACTCTATCGCCCAAACTCGTCAGTGAGCGCACCAGGCCATCGTGTAGCTGTCCATCGACGGCCAGTGTTCCGTTGACATCACATACCAGGTGCTTGATTTGGATTATACCGCGCCCGGGGATGTTCAACTCGATCATAGCTGTATTATACAGGATATTCAGTGAGGCGTTGAATTGGCATGGTGTATTTGGAGTACAATACCTGCATTGCTTTCCAACCAGGAGTTCTTCGCGCGCTATGAAAAGAGTTCAACGAGTTGTATGGGCTGCCATTGTGCTGGTGATAGCCGGGTGCAGTGTGGTCGGTACTGCGACAGACCCGACTGAGATACCTGTCCAGCCTACCCCAACCTTTTCACCAACTGCAACGGTTGTTCCCACTGCAACGTCGTTACCGCCTGTAGGCGTGTTGCTGGCGCCCCCAGAGGCAGACCCCGAAATGGTCGCTGCGCTGCAGGCCCGTTTATCTCAATCCATCCCGGAAGCTGGGCTGCGGTTTCAACTTCGCCCAACGCTTTCCTCTGAAACGATCGCCTCGGAGAATGTTCATTGGGTGATCGCTCTCCCTCCAGCACCGGGCCTGGGGGAGATAGTGGCCTCATCACCGGAGGCGCGTTTTCTGGCAGTAGGTGTTGAGGGCCTGGAACCAGCCCCAAATCTCAGCGTGATCGGTGCCGGGGGTGAGCGTCTTGATCAACAGGGATTTCTCGCGGGATATTTAGCAGCATTGATCACGCCAGATTGGCGGGTGGGTGTGATCAGCGTTGCGGATAGCGAAGCTGGGCAGTTGGCTCGCAGGAGTTTCATCACCGGGGCGAAGTTTTATTGTGGATTCTGCAGCCCGACGTACCCACCCTTCTATGAGTACCCGCTGTACGTCCAGCTAGACGCGAGCGCGGATGCGGCCGAATGGCAAGCTGCGGCGGATTTCTTGCTGCACCGTGGGGTGATGACGATCTATGTTGTGCCCGGCGCAGGGGATGATGCATTGTTGGACTACCTGGCTCGGTCTGGAGTCAATCTCATTGGCGGAGATGCTCCCCCTGAAATTGTGCGCGATGCCTGGGTTGCCACGTTGGGTTTCTCTGCTCTGGAAGCCTTCTCAATATTTTGGCCTGAATTTGCTGCTGGCGTTGATGGTCAATCCGTATCTGTACCCTTATCGATCAGCGATATAAACGCCAATTTACTCAGTCAGGGAAAGCTGCGCCTCCTTGAAGAGATGTTGGACGAAGTGCAAGCGGGGATGATCGAGTTGATTGGTAGGAACATCCCATAGAATTTTCATGGGGTGATCACATTGATATTTTAAATACTTCATGCTAGACTTACTATCCTGGGTTTGTTTAACAGCCCGAGGAGTAACGTTTTTCTATCCTATTCAACCCTATATCTAAGTAAGGAGGAGTGTTTTTATGTCTAAGAAAATATTTTTCTTGACGAGTATCCTGCTCATCGCAGCCCTGTTGCTGGCGGCTTGCCAACCTGCCGCGCCTGCGGAAGAGCCTGCCCCTGAGGAGGCCGCCCCTGCCGAAGAGGAGATGGCCGAAGAGGAGATGGCGGGCACTTACTACGATCGGGCCATGGCAGGTGAGTTTGCCGGCACCGTGGTGACCATGACAGGCCCCTTCACCGATGAAGATGCGGTCAAGTTCGACAACTCGGTAGCAGCCTTCGAGGAAGCCACCGGCATCGACATCCAGTACGAAGGCTCGAAGGAGTTCGAGGCCTCGATCGGCATCCGCGTGGAAGCAGGCGATCCCCCG
>JANQED010000039.1 GCA_028278545.1 Anaerolineales bacterium | reverse complement strand
GAACCATCCGGCGCTATTATTCGCGAAGTCATCGAAGAACGGCAGTCCCAGTGTTGATTCCTCCAATTGCTGTTCTTCTGCCTCCAACTCCTCAATCAGTTCTTCAACATCGTCTCGGTCCGCGGCCTCCGGAGCCAGGGCCAGATACACCTGCAGATCAGCGATCACTGCCTCGGGTAAGTAGACGCCGCGTTGCACCAGTGCCCGATCTCGGTAAGCATTTGCATAAGTGGGATCGCTGTTGATGGCCTGGCTCAGGTCCATTACGGCCTGATCCACGTCCCCCACATTGTAGTACGCCAGCCCGCGCTTATGGTATGCATCTGCATATTGGGGATCGATTTCGATCACCCGGTTGTAGTCGGCGATCGCCAACTCATATTGACCCAGGTCGGCGAACGTCAATCCCCGCCCCAAGTAGACGACTAAGTTTGTCGGCTCAAGCGCCAGCGCTTGTTCATAATATTCAAGAGCCTGCTCAAAACTCCCCTCTTGTGCGGCGTGTTCGGCTTCAATAAGCAAGGTCTCTACCGATACCACCTCACTCTCTTTAATCTCACTATCCGTAGTTGGACTTTCAATGGCTTCTTCGGTCTGAGGAACTGAGGGGCTTTCGGTGGCGCGATTGGTGACAGTTGCGATGCTGCTGCCCTCCCCCAGAATTGATAGGCCGTTGCACGCGCTCAATATTAGCGCCACCAAAATAACTTTCGCCTTTGTTCCCCATCTCTTCTTGCCGAATTGCAGCCTCATGGTATTCTCCACGTCAATGGGTATACCTCAATGTATATCAATCCCGTCCAGGTTGCAAACGACTTTTCACCCGAACCTCTCCAAGCTTGGACAACTCTTTCCATGCCCGTGAAAACAAGAAGCCTAGCAGAGCCAGGCTTCTCACAGACGAAACAAATAATCCGCTATGGGCGATACACAGCGAAGTTGTCAAACAGGAAATTTGCGTTAGCTTCTTCAAATGTTCCCACAATTAATCCCACCTCACCGCTGCTAAATTGTGTATCCGTTACCTGCAACAGCAACTCCCCATTTACCTGCAGCGTCAGGCTG
>JANQED010000027.1 GCA_028278545.1 Anaerolineales bacterium | reverse complement strand
GTTAGGGCAAAGCTGGCCTCGGGCAGCATCTGTTGGAACCGCGCGTTATACCAGGCCAGGATGGCCTCGTGCCCCTGCACCGTGCGCGAGGCATTGACGTGCACGCCGTTACAGGTGTAGAGCACGGTTGGGGCCACCGGGTCGCGTGTGTTGAGCGCCTCGATGTAGCGGTCGACGATGTCTCTGGGCTGCGTTCCGCTCGACCAATCGTAATCTCGGATGCGGTTCCAGACGTTGCGCAGGTGCTGTCGGGCGTAATCCCAGCTCCAGAAGTTGGCTGCGCTCAGGTTCAGGCTTTGCGCCGCGCGCAGGAATTCATCCATGTCGGCAGGGGTGGGCGTCCAGCCTGAGGCCGCGTAAGCCGAGCCGGTGGGGATGATCGGCCGGAAGGGGTTGATGCCCTGGTATTCGCGCACGGTGCGGATGAGCTGCACCTCCGGGTTGTGCGCGCCCTGCCAGTAGACTTGCGGCATGTTCAGGTCGCAGCGTTCCAGGAAAGCGACGTAGGGGAATCTAGGGTGATAGGACGGGAAGCGATAGGTGCTCAAGGCTATGGGCACACCTGAGATGCCGTTGCGCAGCTCGCGCATGTAGGTGCGGGCGGCGGCCTCTTTCCCCGGCTGCTTAAATTCGACTTCGGCGTTGACCACAAAGCCGTCCAGGTTGAGTTGCTGGACGCGCTCGATGGCCTTGCTGGCCTCGCTGGAGGGGCTGCTGCCGTAGATGTATTGCCAGCCCCAGACCTGGATCCCCTCGCGGCGCAGCGCGGCGGCCACGGGCGGCACCAGGTCGACGCCGTTGTGGATGTTATAGCTGGCCGCATTGTCAGCGACTTTGATCATCACGTGGCTCAGGTCGGCCTCTTTGGCCACCCTGGCGATGGCCGCGGGGTCGCCGCCTTCGCAGTCCCTGATCTTCCACATGTAGTAGCCTTTGCCTTGCAGCGCCATGGTGCTCCCTGGTTCTAAAATTAGCGAGGGGCATCCGCCCCTCGGTCAGACGTACAAGCTCCGTGCCATTGTTATAGCACGAGTAGCAAGCTGGGCGCAAGCAGCGGAGCGCAGAACTCGAAGATGGAGGAATGGGGCCAAATCTCCCCGTTATCTATTGTAAGTATTGTAGGTATTGTAGCCTACAATAAAATATATCCTGCGGTGGATCGATACGGGCGGCCGCAAGGGCCGCCATGATAGGTTGAGTGCATGTTAAGGTGCTAATACATACTATAGCACATTTGTGCGATTAAGTGAGTAAAATGTCAAGAGATTGACAAAGGTTGCATAGTGCCGACGAATTGGATAAAATTGATTTGAGAGAGTTTTTTAGCGACTGATAATGGGGCAATGTATGGTAAGCCGGATGATGTAACGATCGTCAACATCCTTTCTGTGCGTGGGAAAAGTGAGGATGTTCAAAAATGGGCAAGATAATGCCTAAAGCGCGGATATCCTTTACTAAGGAACTAATTGGAAGTTTCATTCCAATTTCATTGATTTCCATACTTTCGTTTTCTTGTGGGAGCCAACAAAATAAAAACGCGATACTTTTGGCAGACCCTGAGGGACCTAACGCGAGTTTCCTTGAATGGTCTCCTAATGATGACACGATTATTGTTACCGAAATCAGCGGAAATCCGCCACACTCAGAAATATATTTGCTGAACATTTCGACAAATGAGTATGAATTGATAGTTGAAACGCAGGAAGGAAACGGCACGACAGTCGCAGAAACTTGGTCTCCGGATGGGGATCAAGTGCTATTTTCGGCGGCACGTGGAGGGATCGAATTCGATGGGGGGATCTGGTCATTGGATGTGGATGTTAGTGAGCCACCAGTTTATTTTACAGATGGGCATAGTT
>JANQED010000154.1 GCA_028278545.1 Anaerolineales bacterium | reverse complement strand
GATCATGTGGTAGCCAAAGTATTTCCACGTAAGTGTTACGAATACGGCATACATCACCAGGTCTGGCTCGGCCAGCCAGGCTGCGCCATCCAGATTAAGCATTTCCAATATACGGTTAAGCAATCCCCCTTGAGCCCGAAAGATGTACTGGAAAACTACGCCGGTTATCACCTCGGAAAGGATGAAGGGCATGAAGAAGATGGTCCGGAAGGCGACGCGGCCTGGCAGCTTTCTTTGCAATAGCACCGCCAAGCCTAGGGCGATAGGTAACTGAACGATGAGGGAAAACACAATGATGAATAAGTTGTTGCCGATGGCTTCGAGAAATACATCATCGGAAAACATGTAGATGAAGTTGCCCAACCCTACAAAATCCTCGAGGGGCGTAAGGCCGTTCCACTGATACAAACTAAATTGGATTGCGCGGAACACCGGCAAGATCACCAGCCAGGTATAGAGCAAGCCTGCCGGTAAGAGGAAGAGTGGGATTAGTATCCGTTTCTCTAGTTCTTGGGCCTTTTTCCCGCGAAAGGGGGCAAGGAAAAATGAAGAGATGGCTTTTTGCAATGAAGGTCTCCCATGTAGGGTGCAGCGGGTCGGTTGGCCCGCTGCACCCTCGCCTAAGGGGAAAGGAGGTTAGTGAATGAACCTTTAGTCTAGGTTGTCAACTGCCAGTTGTTCAAGCGCCGACGCCACATCCTGGCCCGTCGCAGTACCTGCGAATATCTTCGCGACCTCCTCGTTTACTGCTGTATTCAAAGGAGGCGGGAATTGGTGATCCAGGTAGTTGAGCGTGAAGGTCGAGGCATTGATGGTGTCAACGATGTCATTGAACAGATCATTCGGGTAGGCGGTATCAACGCCCTCGATAACCACCGGCATCGGCAACGCCGCGCTGTCGTGCAGCATTTGCTGCGCGTGAGCGCTCGTCAGGTAGCGGACGAAATCGATGGCTTCCGGAGGAGCGTTTATGCCTACTGCGAAGCTATCGCCACCCCCAAAGATCGCGGTCGGATCCCCTGTGCCGCCCTCAACGGTCGGGAACGGGAACCATCCGATCGTTTCATCGTATACCTCAACATCCTCTGTTAGGGTTGTTGCAAAGCCGTAGGCCCAGTGGCCCATGAGCTGCATGGCGGCCTGCCCAGTAGCCATGAGCGCTTCGGCATCCGCATAGCCGGCGGCCAGGAAGCCTTCTTGGAAGGGTTCCAGAACAACCAGCTCTCCTAACAGATCCCCGGCCTGTACAAAGCCATCACTTGCGAAGGAGCCAGTGCGATTCTGTGCAGCCAGGATCTCGTCCGGGCTGGCAGTGTTCATAAGCAGCGAGGCATACCAGAACATGCCGGGCCACTGTTCACCTTCACCGATAACGATGGGTGTGATGCCGGCATCTTGCAGTTGCTGAACAACCTCAAGGAATTCTGCCCAGGTGGAGGGGGTGCCCGCAATGCCTGCTTGGGCAAAGAGAGCCTTGTTGTACCAGACACCCACCATGCCTGCGCGCCACGGCACCGCATAGTTTTTACCATCCCACACAAACAGGGCCTCAGCACCATCTGCCAAGCTATCTCCCCACCCATCTTCTGCCAGATACGGGGTGAGATCTGTCAGCAAGCCTGCATCAGCGTAACTGCCCATCAAGCCGCCTCCCCAGCTCTGGAAGATGTCTGGGGGATCGTTGCTTTGCATCAGAACGGTGAGTCTCTGTTTGAAGGCTTCGTTCTCCAGGGTCGTAATTTCGATCACGACATTGGGGTGGTCAGCCATATACTCATCCGCTAGAGTCTGGAAGGGCTCGAGGATGTTAGGCTCGTTGGCCCAGATGTGGTACCACTCGATAGTAACCACTTCATCCGTTTCGGCTTCG
>JANQED010000008.1 GCA_028278545.1 Anaerolineales bacterium | reverse complement strand
CCACCAAACAGAGTCTCGAAGAAATCGGAGAAACCGCCCACCCCCCCGACTCCCCCAATGCCGCCAAAGATCTGTTCAAATTCCTCTTGGGACATGGTGTGCGTGCTGTAGCCGCCTGCGCCTTGAGTCTGCCAGGGACCCCAGTTGAAGTCCTCTGGGCGGCCACCCGCACGCCCATATTGCTGCCAGTGGGCACCGAACTGGTCATACTTCTGGCGCTTGTCTGGATCAGAGAGCACCTCGTTGGCCTCGTTGATCTCTTTGAATTTCTCCTCGGCACTTTTATCACCCTTGTTCATGTCTGGGTGATATCTGCGGGCCAATTGACGGAAAGCCTTTTTGATTTCGTCTTGGGAGGCGTTCTTGTCGACGCCGAGGATTTTGTAGTAGTCTTTGTAATCCATAGTCGAATATTCTTGCGTGTCCAGGCGTAGAGAGTATAACACCTGCGGAGATTAGTGTCAGTGCGAGGGAGCGCATTCGCAAAAAAAAGAGTTCGAGGCAGCACAAAGCGCTGCCCAAACCCTTTTTGCGGTCATTGGCGAGAACGGGGTTCCTTGTGGCGATTTATCCAACTTTGACGTCTATCTTGCGCTTCAGAGCTTCTTCGGTTTTGGGCAGGATCAGATGCAGGACGCCATTCTTGTATTCTGCTTCGATCTCATCCCGGTTGATCTGGTTCGAGATGCGGAAGCTGCGTTCGTAGTCACCAACTTCGTATTCGGCGCGGGCCAGCGCAAAGCCGTCAGGCTCTTCGAGGTCGGCATAGCCATTCACAGCGAGCACGGTTTTCTCCAGGGAGATCTCGATATTGTCCTTTTGTACTCCAGGCATGTCCATCACGATGATGATCTGATCTTCGGTCTCATAAATATCTGAGCGAGGGACGAAGCAGCGACCATCACGTGTGCGCTCGCTGGCCTCGGGCAACAATTCGTCTTTTTTGGGTTCCATAGCCTTTGTTTCGGTAGCCATCGTGCTCTCCTTAACCTACTTTGACGGCGATCTTCTTGGGGCGGTCGACCTCAGAACGAGGTAGATTGACTTCCAATATGCCATCTTTGAATGAGGCCCTGACCTTTTGGGTATCCACGGTATAGGGCAGTTTCAGGCTGCGGGAAAAATTGCCAGAACCGCGCTCCTGCCGGTGATAGACAGCACCTTCGGGGAGATCATCAGTTCCTCGCTCACCGCTGATGGTCAGGGTGTCTTCGAGGACGTTGAGATCGATGTCATCATTGTCTATGCCGGGTAGTTCGGCGGTGATCAGGACGCTCTGCTCGTCTGCCCAGACATTCATCGCCGGGAAGCCGGGCGCGCTGCGAGTGCGGTTGGGATAGAAATCCTCGAAAACGCGGTTCATCTCCCGCTGCAAGCGGTCCATCTCGCGCCATATTGATGTTGGTCGAAATCGTCTGTACATGTCTCTACCTCCATTTCAACGTGCTTGATTGCTACGACCAACAGTATAGTGCTGCGATGTTAGAAAACCGCAAACAAAATATTTAAGATTCGTTAGAGATTGGCGGATGAGGTCGAAGTGCTGTTCTCTATCTTGACCCCCTCGACTACGCTCCGCTCAGGGATTAGAAGCCCCGCTGCTGCCCATCCCAAGGCGGATTGCTGCCAGCCTCAAATTCATCTACACTGGGACCTCGGAGATTACGAAGACGCCAAGTTCCGTAAATGTAGCTCAGCGTCAGCAGGGCGATCAGCGCGGGCCAGCCCGAGAGTAATTGGATGATCCCCAGAGCCAGCACTGACCCACCAAGATATGTTTGCCATTGAATGTAAAATCTGGCGGCAAAGAAGAGCGCCCAACCCCAAGTGACCTCACTATAAGCGGGCCGGATTCTTTCGTGCCAATACCAATGGATAGGCCAGCCGCGGGTCAGGTGGCTGGTCCAAGCAACCAAGGGGCGCTGTGCGAGGTTGCTGAGAATCGCCAAACCTGAGGTAGACCCGCTTGAGATGAGGCCGGGGAGAAAGTACCCGCCTGGAGAGTCGGTTAACAGACTCAGCCCCGCAGCCAAACCCGCACTAGTCAGACCGCCGAGGGCATACCACAGCGATTGGCCGCGCATCAACCGATAGATCAGGAATATCAGCGCACTGAACAGCGAAGTGCCAATGGCCCAAGGTTGCCCCACAAAACGATTGACGATCAAAAAGATCAAGGGCGGTATGACTACATCGGAGATGCGGTTGTTTCTCCCTGCAACGATCTTGAACTCATCCTGCAGTTCGCGAATCATAGGCTCGAGATTTTTTAGGTGAAGCCCCGTCCTCCAGTTCTGGGGAAAGCAGGCGGTTACGCAGCTATAAAATTATTGAAGGCATTGTTTGATCGGCCTGAGCGTATCATGGATCAGCACCTATGTCAATGCAATCTATTCAATATCTTAACAATATATTGACATGCGGGTTGGGGTGTGCTATTCTTCTGAGGATATTAGCAACCCCGGTCTGTTTCCCTTACCAAATGGCGCAGATCGGAGCGTGATACCCTTCTAAAGCTGCTTGGCGAGAGTGCCACTGAAGACCATGAACATTCAAAATACTCCCACCTTCAACCTCGGCGTTGCGATACAAGAGACAGGTATCAATCCAGATACTTTGCGTGCCTGGGAACGTCGCTATGGATTGCCCCAGCCTGCACGCAGTGAGGGGGGGCATCGTTTGTACTCTGCGCGCGATATCGATACCATCAAGTGGCTCAACAGCCGCTTAATAGAGGGGATGAGCATAAGCAAAGCTGTCAATTTATGGCGGACACTGGAGTCAAGCGGCAGCGACCCTTTAGCGGAGATGCCCTCCCCCCTGACTGTGCCGACTGCAGCACCCCCTGTGGATGTGTCCGCGGGTGCGAAAATCGAAGAATTGTGCGCGGAGTGGGTGAGGGCATGCCTGGACTTTGATGAAGCTTCGGCTGATTACATTGTTACCCATGCCTTCGCGCTGTTCCCTCCCGAGACTGTCCTTTTTGAAATCTTGTTCGCCGGTTTGTCTCAAATCGGCGATTTGTGGTATCAACGCCAGGCTACCGTTCAACAGGAGCATTTTGCGGCGGCTTTCGTCTCAAAACGCTTGAATGCCTTAGTCGCCTCGGCCCCACCACCTCTCCACCAGGAGCGGATTGTCGTGGGATGCCCCCCAAAAGAAGAGCACAGTTTATCTGCATTGCTGATCACATACTTGCTTCGCAGCCGCGGTTGGAATGTGGTTTATCTGGGCGCCAACGTACCTCTGGAGAATTTTCAAGATACCATCGTATCGGTTTCTCCCTCTCTGGTTGTCTTAACTGCTCAAATGCTGGCAGCCGCGGCCGAGCTTAAAGACGTCGCTGTGGTCCTGGCTGAAGAGGGCGTGCATCTGGCTTTTGGAGGGATGATCTTCAACCGTGCGCCTTCACTCACGAAGCAAATCCCAGGTTTCTACCTGGGAGAGGACCTTCGAAATGCGCTCCCGATGCTTGAGCACCTGCTGACATCCACGCCACCGTTGCCCGGCGTTCCGACAGAAAGTGAAGCCACGGAAGTTTTGGATTATTTCGTTGAGATGCGCCCGGCGTTGGAAGAGAAGGTGTGCACCAGCCTGGGCGGTGTAATGCCACATGAATATCTTCAGATTGTCAATCAGTATATCGCCCAGGATATCATCGCGGCCCTGAAATTTGGTGATATAGCTTATCTAGGTGGTGAGTTGGCCTGGATAGAAGGATTGGTCGAGAACACCCAGATCCCGGATGAGCTAATGCGTCGTTATTGGCAAAGCTACTACCAGGCCACTGATGAAGCCCTGGGTGTGCGCGGCGCTGACATCGTTGACTGGATCGCCAACGTCAGCCCGATGAATGCTTAGCGTATGGAGACAAGGGTATGCGTGTTCTGATTACTGGCGGAACCGGCCTGATCGGTCGCGAGTTGGTCCAGGAACTGATCGAGAACAGTCATCAGCCTATTGTACTGAGCCGCAGCCCCAAATTACACCCCGATTTTCCCGATGGGGTGCGGGTTCATCCCTGGGATGCCCGAACAACTGAAGGATGGGGGCATTTGATCGAAGAGGTCGATGCGGTTGTCAACCTGGCGGGAGAGAACCTGGCGGGAACGAATTTCTTCCCCTCGCGTTGGACCGCGGAACGGAAGCAGCGCATTCTCGACAGCCGCTTGTATGCCGGCCAGGCCCTGGTCAAGGCAATCGAAGCCGCAGAACATAAGCCCAAAGTGCTGATTCAGTCCTCGGCGATTGGGTATTATGGCTCCCAAGGAGACCAGCAAATCACAGAAGCTGAAGGGGCTGGTGATGATTTCGTCGCCGTGACCAGCGTGCGCTGGGAGGCCAGCACTGCACCTGTTGAAGCTTTTGGCGTGAGGAGAGTTGTTATCCGTACCGGCATCGCCTTGAACGCAGAGGAGGGCGCGCTGTGGCGGATATTGCTGCCATACCGGCTGTTCGTCGGCGGGCCGTTTGGCTCCGGCAGGCAATGGTATTCCTGGATCCATGAAGCCGATGTGGCCGGCGCGATCCGCGCCCTCATCGAGAACGATCAGGCCAAAGGCGCTTACAACCTGACTGCGCCGAAGCCACTTACCAACCGTGATTTTGGGAAAGCCTTGGGAAGGGTGATGCGCCGCCCGTCTTTGGTGCTGCTGCCTGGCTTTGTGATGCGGGCGTTGTTCGGCGAGGTCGCCACCGTGGTGTTAGAAGGTCAGCGGGTGCTGCCTAAAGGTTTGGAAGACTTGGGATACGAATTTCGCTTCCCAACAGCGGAAGCGGCTTTCAAAGATTTGCTGGCCTGAAGCGGTTTTGTTATCCGGCAACCTGAGCTCTTTTGGCATTCATTATTTTGATGAAGATGGGCACGAGTTGGGGGTCGAAGTGTCTGCCCGCCTCTTCTGAAATGATCTTGATGACTGCCTCGTGGGGAGTGGCTTTGTGGTAGGGTCGGGCAGTGGAGATGGCATCGTACACGTCTGCCAGGGCTAGAATACGCCCCTGAATGGGGATCTCTTTCGCTTTCAATCCCTTTGGATAACCGGAACCATCCCATTTTTCGTGGTGGTACAGAATATAGGGTAGCGTCCCGCGTAGGTGAGGAATCTCCTGGAGCATTTTTGCCCCGGCGACAGTGTGCTTCTTCATCAACGCCCACTCGTCGTCGGACAATGGTTCAGGTTTGTTGAGGATATGACCGGGGATGATGATCTTGCCGATATCGTGAAGCCGAGCGCCAAACTCTAGCACACGGAGATGTTGAGCGGGCCACTTGAGCGCTTTTGCCAACCAAAGTGCGTAGGCAGTTACCCTTTCAACGTGTCCACGGGTGTATTTGTCGCGCCCCTCGATGGCATTGGCTAGAACCATCACGGTATCCAGATAAGCCTGTCCCACCTGGGCGACTTCGACCGCTGCTGTGCGGTAAAGGCGGGCATTGATGATACGCACTAAGTCTTCAGGCTCTATCGGTTTGGTCAGATAATCTTCAACACCCATTTCACGTCCCCGTTGGATGTCTTCGGAGTTGCTGTGTGAAGTCAGGAAGATGAAGGGTATCGCAGTCCAGTCGGGATTCTGGCGTACGGCCTTGAAGAATTCGATGCCGTCCATTTGGGGCATATTGACATCTGAGAGGATCAGGTCGGGAGGGGACTCCTTCAACAGCTCCAGGCCTTCGACGCCGTTCTTGGCTTGTTTGGTTGCATACCCCTCCAGCTCCAGGGCTTTCGAAATCACACTCCGAATTTGGGAGCTGTCCTCAACCACAAGGATCACCCGGTCAGGGGTCGGTAGATTTGGTATCTCATTCATGTCGATTGTTTTGCTTTGTGCGCCTCAGCTTGGCTTTGTGGAAGACCGGTACAAGATCGGGGCCATAATGTGTGCCTGTGTTCACTTCAGAAATTTTAGCACTTCTTCTTGGGGTTTGGCAGGGTAACAAGGCCTGTCTGTTGTCGGGGTAATCACCAACAATTTGGTATTATTTTATCGCCAGTAAAATACGTGTGTTCGAGTGTAATAGATTGACCGCACCCATGGAGATTTAGCCTGTGACGGACTACAAATTGCTGTTCATCCACGGACTTGAAGGCAGCAGTCAGGGGGTGAAAGCAAGACTGCTGCGAGACAGATTTCCGGGTATCTTCATCCCTGATTTCAACGGATCGCTGGCCCGCCGCATGAAACATCTGAACTCGATCGTTGATTTTGACCAGGCCTGGACGATCATCGGCTCCAGCTTTGGTGGGTTGATGGCGGCTTTGTTCGCCAATCAATTTCCCGGAAGCGCCCGCAGGCTGATTCTGCTTGCGCCGGCATTTGTATGGCCCGAATTTGCTCGTCTGCCGCCAGACTCTATCAGCGCACCAACAGTGATTTACCATGGCTTGGATGACCGGGTCATTCCCATCGATATGGTCCGCCAGTTATCTGAACGGGTGTTTAGCGAACTCGATTTTCGGGCTGTTGAGGACGATCATGGCCTGCGCAAGACCGCGCAGAACCTGGATTGGGAGAGCTTGATTTTCGGTTGATGCATCTCCTTGCCTAATTCGCATTATGGCTGAATTTCTTTGCCCCGTATATGCCAGTTCCCTCGGGTTTTCCACAGTCCTGGCCGCGCCCTTGTGTCAAACACCTGGCCTGATTATACTTGGTCAGATTTGAGCGATGAAAATTGACGAGTTAATTGAAATCTTACCGGATACTTATACGCCAGTCGATCGCGAACTCATCCAGCGAGCGTACCGGGTAGCTAAAAAAGCGCACAGGCGTCAAAAGCGCGCTTCGGGCGAACCCTATGTCACTCATTGTGTGGCTGTTGCCAGAATATTGGCGGAAATGCACGTTCCCCCACGGGTGGTAGCCGCCGGATTGCTGCACGATACCGTTGAAGATTCCAATTTAAAAATCGAGAAAATCACCGCCGACTTTGGCGAAGATGTTGCCGACCTGGTTGATGCGGTTACGAAGTTGACCTCGCTGCCCAGAGTCTCTTGGGGGCGAGACCTGGATGATGAACAAAAAGGGGAACCAGCGTTAGCTTCTGCAAGCCTGCGCAAGACATTCCTGGCGATGGCAGATGATCCGTTGGTCGTGTTGATCAAACTTGCCGACCGCTTGCACAATATGAGGACGCTGAAATTTGTGGCGGCCCCGAAACAGAAGCGCATTGCCCAGGAGACAACGGATATTTTTGCTCCTCTGGCGAGCCGGCTGGGGATCTGGCAGATCAAATGGGAGTTGGAAGACCTTTCCTTCCGCTATCTCAATAACAAGAAATATCTCGAGATTGCCGCAAAGCTAGACGAGAGGCGATCGGAGCGCGAGAATACACTTGAAGAGATCACAGAACGTCTCCAGCAGGTGGTGGAACAGGCTGGAATCAGCGATGTTGTCGTGACGGGACGCCCTAAGCATATTTACTCGATCTATCGAAAGATGAAGCGCAAGGGCGTCCCTTTTGAGGAAGTGTATGATATCCGCGGTGTGCGCATCCTGGTGCCGGAGAAAGCCGATTGTTACGCGGCGCTGGGGGAGATTCATGCCCAATGGCGCCCCATCCCCGGGTCTTTCGATGATTATATCGCCGCCCCGAAGGAGAATTTTTATCGCTCTCTGCACACGGCGGTTGTCTATGACGATGGTCACACGGTGGAGGTGCAAATCCGCACGCTTGAGATGCACCAAAACTCTGAATATGGCATCGCTGCCCACTGGCGATACAAGGAGGGTGAAGAGCATGACCCGGATTTCGAGCGCCGGATCATGTACCTGCGCCAGTTGATGGAGTGGCGTCAGGATGTCGATGACGCCCAAGAGTTCGTTGACGGCATGAAGTCGGATGTCTTTGGAGACCGGGTTTACGTCTTCACGCCAAAAGGCGATATCATCGATCTGCCCCAAGGGGCAACTCCGATTGATTTCGCTTATCATGTGCACACCGAGGTGGGGCATCGCTGCCGGGGGGCAAAAACAGGGGGGAAGCTGGTTTCCCTGGATTACGAACTGCAGACCGGCGATCAGGTATCTATCTTGACCGCCAAGCGCGGCGGCCCCAGCCGGGATTGGCTGAACCCTCATTTGGGGCTGGTCAAAACGCAAAGGGCGCGATCCAAGATCCGCAGGTGGTTCAAGCACCAGGCGCGCGACCAGAATATCAAACACGGCCGTGACCTGTTGGAGCGCGAACTGCGCCAGTTGGGTCTGGTCGATGAAAATCTGGAGCAGTTGGCGCGCACTTTGAACTTCAAAGCCGTGGACGATCTGGCTGAAGCGATCGGGTGTGGAGACCTTCCCCTGGCAAGGGTCTCCAACGAGCTGATTCTCATCGAAGAGGAAGACGATGATGACTTCGAGTTCCCGGTTCCGCCGATTCCTGATTTCGAGCAGCAAACAACCGAGGGAGTCACTGTCCGCGGCCTGAAAGGCTTGTTGACGCGCATGGCACGCTGCTGCAACCCTGCCCCTGGGGACGAGATCATTGGTTATATCACGCGCGGGCGCGGGGCCACCATCCACCGCCAGGACTGCCCCAATGTCCTCAATGTCAAAGACAAGGAACGGCTTGTCAAAGTATCGTGGGGTGAGGCCAAGCAGACCTTTCCGGTGCCGGTGCGCATCAAAGCTTATGATCGGGACGGCTTGATGCGAGATGTTTCCACCTTGCTAACGGAAGAGGGGGTCAGCATGAACCGGGTGCACGTCGATGTCAATCGCCGGAATATGGCAGTGTTCGATCTGATCCTGGAAGTGCGCGATATCGGTCATTTGAGCCGTATTCTGGACCGTGTGGAACAACTGGCGAACGTGGTCGATGCCAGGCGCGTGCGGCCGGGTTAGTCGTTTTGTGGGTGGTATAATTTCGGCCTGAATTATGGCAGAAATATCTGAGCTTATCCCAATACCCCTGGCGCGCGAGCAGCTTATGGTTGCTTTCTCGCCCCTTGACATCGAGCAGGTACCCTTGCCCCAGGCGGCAGGCCGGGTGCTGGCCGAGATGATTTATTCGCAGATCAATCTGCCGGTGTTCGACAATTCCAGTATGGATGGCTTCGCCTTGCGCGCCAACGATGTGGCCGGCGCTGCTGAGGACCGACCGGTGAATTTGACGGTCGTTGAGGACATCCCTGCTGGAGCGGCACCTGATATTTCCCTCGAAGCCGGACAAGCGGCGCGCATTATGACCGGAGGGGCTTTGCCAGAAGGCGCTGATGCTGTCGTGCGCGTAGAGGACACCGACTTTGGTTTGGGTGATCCCGGGTCGGCGGCTCCCGAACAGGTGCGTGTTTACGTAGCCATCCCTGAGGGTGAAAATGTGCGCCCTCGGGGGCAGGACGTACGCGTGGGGGAACCAGTGCTCAACCCCAACCGTCGTCTGCGGCCCCAAGATGTGGGCGTTTTGGCGATGCTGGGGCTGCCAGATGTCCCCGTCTACCGGCGTCCGCGAGTGGGTTTGATGACCCCGGGTGATGAATTGCTGCCTTTGGGTGCGCCTCTTGAAGGTGGCAAAATTTATGAGTCGAATTCGTATGTACTAGAAGCCCTGGTCATCCAGAGCGGAGGGGAGGTGCTTCGCTTAGGGATCATCCCCGACACCATGGATGCCGTTCGCCAGAGCCTTCAAGAGGCAGTTGCGGGAGGCGTCGATGTGCTGCTCTCCACTGGGGGCGTGAGCGTGGGGGCCTTCGATTTCGTCCGGGCCGTTCTGGAGCGAGAAGGCGAATTGACTTTGTGGCGCGTAAATATGCGTCCCGGCAAGCCGCTCGCCTTTGGCAGTTATGAAGGCGTGCCCTATTTTGGTTTGCCGGGCAATCCGGTCTCCGCTTATGTTGGCTTCCAGGTATTCGTCAGGCCGGCGCTCAGAAAAATGGCCGGTCTGCCTGAAGAGCCGCGTTTGACTAGAGAAGTCAGTTTGTTGGAGCCGATCAGGTCCGATGGCAGAGAGAGTTATCTGCGGGTCAGCGCATGGCATGAAGATGGCCAGTGGGTGGCTCAGTTGACCGGCCATCAGGGATCGGGCAACTTGCGGTCTCTGGTCAATGCGAATGCCTTGTTGATCGTCCCGGCGGGCGTGACAGCGTTGCCTGCGGGTGCCAAATTGGAGGCGTGGTTTTTTGAAGGATTAGATTCATGACTACTTCACATTTGCAAGTATCACAAACAGATAAACGATTGCGATGGTCAGCCATCATCTTGGCTTTGCTCGGGTTGGCCGATGGGATTTACTTATCTTACATAAAACTCGCCAACGCCACCGCAGCTTGCGGCGGGATTGGGGATTGCGAGTCGGTCAATAACAGCCCCTATTCGGAGATCGCAGGCATCCCCATTGCCATCTTGGGCTCTGGTGCTTACCTGGCGATCATCTTCTTGCTGATGGTTGAGCCGCGAGCTCAATGGTGGCGCGACTATGCCCCCATCATGGTGTTCGGGCTCTCACTAACTGGCGTTTTATATTCGGCGTATCTCACTTATGTCGAAGTAGCGGTCTTACATGCGATATGCCCGTATTGTGTGATTTCTGCTATTCTGTTAGTTGCAATATTGGCTATTTCTGTGGTACGCTTATTGCGAAGCGATGAGCTAGATGCTTGATTTTGGAGGAGAACTTCAAGATGCCAAAGATTCGCTGTCTGTATGTGGGGTGTGTATACCTTGAGAAAGGTTATTGCAGCGCGCCACTGATCAATGTCGACCCCGATGAGGGCTGTTTGACATTCACCCAATTGGATGACCCCTTTGAAGTCGATGAGGATTGGGAGGACGAACTTGAGGGCTTTGAAGAATGGGATGAAGACGATTTCGATGATGACTGGCTGGAGGATGACGATTTCTAGCTGACAGACAAGTGATAGTGGAACGAGTATTGCCCGCGCCCATGAGTGGCGCGGTTTTGGTTTAATGTGAGTCACCAAAAGCAAGTTTGATTGGTTTGTGTCAGCTAGCTTAGGCGCTTGATTGTAAACACCCCAGTATCGCCAGCGCTTCTGATTTCCCCCCTGAACCTCTTTCACCCCCCGGGCCGACACAAGAGGGACAGCCATCGCTGCATTCACAGCTGATGATCAATTCGCGGGCATGATGAATTAACTCATCATGACACTCGAAGAGGCGTTGGCTGAACCCTATCCCGGCGGGGATCATTTCGTAGACCACGACCACTGGTCGCCCTTCGGTCAGCGGTGACTGGGGATCGGCGTGCACTTCCAGGTCGCGCGTATCGCACATCAGAAAGAGGGGCGCCAGATGGCCCAGAGCATAAGCCAACCCTGAAAGGCCGCTGCGCATGCGCACGGCGCTCTCGACGCGCTGGTGGCATTGCGGACAAAGCGTAACCAGGTTTTCGAGGCGATTGGCTTCTTTCTGCGATTCAAAAGCCCGGAAGGGGGTCTTGTGATGGACATGGTGGGAAGACTCCTCTTCGGGCAGCCCACAAACCTGACAGGTGTATCCATCGCGTTCCAGAGCGGCTTGACGTTGTTTCCTCCAAGTGGGACCGTAAACGTTGCGGTCGCCCCCCCATAACCCTTCTGCACGCAAATGCGTGACCACCTCATCGGATAAAGTCAGCCAGTATCCGGCAGTCAGCAGCTCGTTGGGGGGCAGCTCAAGCTCCTGGAAACCCAACTTCTCCTGGCTTTCCCATCGGATCATATGAAAGCCGTTTACCTGGGTGATCACGGCGAGTTCTCCAAAGGCTTTGCTTCCGCCCGGGATGGCCTCCTCCTCCCCGAGGTCCAGCAGCTGAATCTCGGTCTCCTTGCGAGGGCGCGTGAAATAGTCCACATCGGTTGGCTGTAGGGCAGCGAAGCGGTTCTCCAAATCTAGCTCTTCCACCAGGTAAGTCTCCCCCTCGTGTAAGTAGATCGCCCCAGGGTGTACCATCCATGGGGCGGCTTCGCTGTCCACCTCTCCAATCGTGATGCCAGGGTTCGAATTGCTCTTCAGGATGATGGGATGGGCAGAAGCGCTGCGCAAGGAGATATTCGCCGAGGGATACTGATCACCCATCCAATAGAATCTGTCCTTCGACTTGTGCAGTTGCCCCCCCTCGTGTAGGAGGTTCAGAATTTCTGTAATCTGGGCTGGTTGGATGTTCCCAAAGGCTTCCTCGCCTCCAAAGGGCAGTTCGTGGATCGCACATTGGAGGTGCTTGATCAAAATCAGTAGGTTATCCGGGTTGATCAGGGCGTGCTCGGGGCTGCGTTGAAAGAAATACTCTGGATGCTGTGCCAGGAATTGGTCCGACGGTGACGGTGAGGCCACTAATACGGATAACGATGGGTTCTGTCCACGTCCAGCGCGCCCGGCTTGCTGCCAGGTAGCAGCGATGGTACCCGGATAGCCAGCTTGCACAGTGGCTTGCATACCGCCGATGTCGATACCCAATTCCAGGGCGGTGGTGGCGACAACGACGCGCACCTGACCGTCCCGCAGTCCCTTTTCGATCTCTCTGCGGTGATCGGGCAGGTAGCCGCTGCGGTAGGCTCTCACGGCTCTGGCCCCCGCCCGAGCGAGGCCCGAGTCGGAGGGAGACAAATAGCGCAGCATCACCTCCACCAAACGTCTCGTGCGGCCGAAGACAATTGTCTGGAGGTCGTAGCTGAGCAGATCATCTGCGAGCAGCACACACTCCTGCACCAAGTTGGCTCGCAGACCCAGATCGGGGTCCACGACCGGGGGATTGTAGATGAGGAAGTGCTTGGGGCCTCTTGCTGAGGCATCGTCGTCGATCAAAGTGACCGGCTCTTCTACCAGGCCTTCTGCTAGCTCAACGGGATTACCAATCGTCGCCGAGGTGAGGATGAACTGTGGATGCGAACCATAGAACCCGGCAATCCGTTTCAGGCGTCTGAGCACATTGGTCACATGGGAGCCGAAGACGCCCCGGTAGATGTGCATCTCGTCGATGACCACAAAGCGCAAATTACTGAAGAAATCCGCCCAGGTTGTGTGCCGCGGCAGGATACCGATATGGAGCATATCCGGGTTGGTAATGATCAGCCGTGATTTATCCCTGATGGCG
Source organism: Anaerolineales bacterium (assembly GCA_028278545.1). Lineage (GTDB taxonomy): Bacteria > Chloroflexota > Anaerolineae > Anaerolineales > UBA11858 > NIOZ-UU35. The sequence continues at coordinate 45,728 of JANQED010000008.1, read as the reverse complement.
GGTCTGGCGTTCTGGGCTGTATCGCCATCGTATGTCGCCGGAGCGATGGGGTAGGACGGATCACTCATAACTGCTGTCTGTTGACTGATCACGGCCAACTGGTCTTGCGCTAACGCTTTGGTCGGGAATAGATAAAGCGCTCTCCCCTCAGGGTTGCGGATTAAATAATCGAGAACGGGCAGGTTGTACGCCAAAGTCTTGCCACTGGCAGTTTGGGTAGCCAATGCGAGATGATGGCCGGCCTGAATATGATCCCAGGCTTCTTTCTGGTGGGCATAGAGGGCCGTGATCCCTGTGCGCTCCAGGGGCTTGATGAGGTCACTATGAAGATCGTCTGGGAAGGGCACCAACGACGCTGATCGAGCAGGAATCGTCTCCCAGGCGGCGATATTTCCCCCGATGTTTGGGTCGGATCGCCAGTGGCTGAGCAGAGACGTTAAAGACATGAGGTTGTTTTGTCTACTGGTGCGTTGTAAGGGTGGTTTTTGCAAGAAGTTCAATTTGTTCTAAATTTTTGATTGAAACAGGCCCAAGTAAAGAAGTTGAACTTCTCCGACGTCAGGAGACATCGGATTCCTTAGCCAATTGGGGCCATAAAAACAAAGGCCTTGTCGGTTAAAACAAGGCCCTTACGTTATTCCTGAAGCTTGATTGTGTTCAGGCGCTTTCTTCTTGGGTGTCCTTCTTGTCCTCTGGTTCGTCGTCAGTTTGTAGGCCGTTCTTGAAGGCTCGGATACCCGTACCGAGTTCACCCGCTATTCTGGTGATGCGCCCAACGCCAAAAAGAAGCAGGACAATCACCAGAATGATGATAAGTTCAGTTGGACCAAGATTCATGTTTGCTCTCCAATTATTCTTCCGCGCGGTAATGATTGTGTTCTGGAAGTGTACAACGATTTGCCCGAAATGGCAATGGAAGCTGTTTGATCTGACCTAACCGCCAACGCGGTTGGCTGGCTACCCAAAAGGTTGTTTTGGGTGTTCTGATCCGTGAGGGCTATTTCTATCTGAATTCAGAGGATAAGTGACCCAGATCGATAGTGGCTTCATCGCAGAAGAGCATGGCTCTTTCGATGGCGTTGCGCAACTGGCGAATATTGCCAGGCCAATCGTGTTTGTGCAACGCAGCCATGGCCTGTTCTGAAATATCGGTGACATTCAGCCCCATGCGCTTGTTGTTTTCGCTGATGAAAAGGCCGACGAGTTCTGGGATATCCTCTTTGTGCTCTCTGAGCGGCGGTACGTGAAGGTCAACGACTTTCAGGCGGTAGTAGAGGTCCTCTCTGAATTGACCTTCTTCGATCATGGCCTCGAGATTGCGGTTGGAGGCAGCCAAAATTTGCACGTCCACCTTGATCGTGTTCGTCCCACCTACACGCCGGAAGGCCTGTTCCTCCAGGGCGCGCAATAATTTGGCCTGCATATCCACTGGTAGGGAGGAGATTTCGTCTAAGAACAAGATGCCCTCATCGGCGACTTCCATGAGGCCATGCTTGCGCTTTTGTGCGCCGGTGAATGCGCCGGCTTCGTGACCGAATAACTCCGCTTCGAGCATGGTGTTCTGGATGGCGGCGCAGTTGACGCCCACAAAGGACTTCTCGGCGCGGGGCCCCATTTGGTGGATGGCTCGTGCCAGCATATCCTTGCCTGTGCCGGTCTCTCCTGTGATCAGCACTGAAACAGAGGTCTGGGCGGCCCGCTGTGCCAGATCAAGCTGTTCGCGTATTGCGGGACTTTTGCCAACGACGAAATTCAGATCTCCGCGCTGCTGGTCTCTGAAGTGGGCTAGCTCGCGCCGCATCGCGACAATCTCCTTAGCCCGTTGAATGGAAAGGTCTAGCCGATCAAATTGAATTGGCTTCTGCAAGAAATCACGCGCACCGCTCTTCATAGCATCCACGGCCATATCGATATCCCCGTAGGCAGTGATGAGGATGATCGGTGGGCGCAAAGCTAGTTGTGTCGTCTCCTCTAAAAGGTCGGGGCCATAGCCGTCAGGAAGCTGTACGTCTAAGAGAATAATATCGGCATTTTCCTGTTCAATATGTGCTCGGGCCTCTTTGAGATTGGCTGCGAGCAAGACCTCATAGCCATCTCCTTCGAGGTAATCCCCAATGTGCTGTCGGGCGTTCTCTTCGTCGTCTACGACTAATATCGTTGCTGTCATGATGTGGCTGTCTCCAGGGGTGTTACGGCTGGTAGTTGGATTTGAAAAGTTGTCCCTCCCGGGAAGGAGGACACGGTGATATTGCCCCGATGGGCGGTGATGATCTGTTTCGATATCGCTAATCCCAGGCCCGTGCCATCCGGTTTTGTGGTGAAGAAAGGCTCGAATATTTTCTCCTGATTTTCCTTGGGTATCCCCAGACCTGTATCGGAGAGGTCGATCTGAACGGTCGGTTTTCCGCTGGGATGATCGGCTTCAGATAGCTTCACGGCAAATGTACCTCCACCATCTTGCATCGCGTTGACAGCATTGCTGATGATATTGGTGAAGACCTGCTCCAAACTTCTGTGATCTCCAAGGATTTCGGGCAGATCACTGGGTGCCTTGAGATGCGGCTGGATATTCACCCGTCGAAAACGCGGCCTCCACCGTTTGAGGATCTGCTCGATGAACTGCTCTATGTCGATGGACTCGAATTTGTAGTTTCCTGTGCGGGAAAAGGTTAGCACCGAGTCCATCAAGTTCGTTAGGCGTCGAGAATCTTCCAGCATACTCTGGATACGCGTTTGCTCAGGATGATCTTCGTCCAAAGCGCGTTCTAATAATTGCAGCCCCATGTTGATGTTGTTGATTGGGTTGCGAACTTCGTGAGCAAATATAGCCGTGACCTCACCCAAGAGGGCGCGTTGTTCTAGCTGCTGGGATCTCAACCGGATTTGTTCATTCTCGCTCAAATCACGAATAAAGATCAACCCGCCGATGATCGAGCCATCACTCAAAATTGGACTGATCTCCAAATCTGCCGTGAAGGAGGCGCCATCCCGACGGTGCAGTTGCGTATTTCCCAGACTGGGCGTAGGGATGCCGCGTAAAGAGCGTTGCAGGGCGGGCATCAAGCGGTCAGTACCAATGATTACGTTGTCGATGGGAAGCCCTTTGATCTCGGCGCTGGCATAGCCCAGGATGAGCTCAGCTTCTGGGTTGAGCGATTGGATGAGCATGTCCGGAGAAATAGTGATCACGCCATCTTTGGTGTTCTCTTGGACGGCATCCCAGATGCTGAGTTGGCCTTTGTAGCCGATCAGCCGTCTCCGCAGGTTAGTCAACAGAACGTTGTTGTGGATGATTGCCGCGGCGAAACCTGCCAGGATATTGAGAAGTGGAAGCGTGTTATCTGGCGAAGGTGTTACCCCCCCTGCGATGACCAGGCCAAGCCAGGCTTTCTGATGGGGCCCCATTCCCCTTTCTCCGATAGGTGCCGATGCCAGGTAGGAAAAGCCAGCCGATCGGGCGGATTGATGGAGCAGTGTGGTGATGGCTCGTTCACCTTTATGCCAGATCGAGGGCTGAATGAGATGATTTACATCGGCGGAGGCGATCTCTGCTGGAAATACCTCCGCATGTTCTCCGATGGTGGTGATGCGCCTCATGCTGGGCTGTTGTCCACGAACGACATACAGCCCTAAGGTGCTCTCTGGGAGAAGTTTTCTGCCAATCTCCAGTACCTGCTCCAGCGCCTCTTCGGGATCAGAATTTTGTGTGGCGGATGTGAGCGCCAGCAGTTGATGGTTCAGCAGATCAGCAACGAGATCATCGCTGGCCTTTTTGAGAATGCGCTCAGTGACGGACTCGAGGGTGATCAGCGCCCAAGGATTTGTCTCGCTCAAAGGCTGTGTTTGCACGGAAACATAGACCTTCTGTTGGTGGCGGGTGGTCAATTCAAGGCGCGGGAAAGTCCCATCCTCAGATGTCTTACGTATAGCCAATAGGCCCTTAACGTCCAAGCTCAACAAATCGCCGATCTCCATCGACAGCAATTCGTCGCGGGTATAGGCCGTCAACTCCATGAGCTTGGGGTTCGTCGATACAATTTCTTGGGAGCTTTTGTCTACCAGCAAAGCCGCCTTGTCGAACATGTGAAGGATTTGATCGAGTTCTTCAGCATTGATTAGGGGCCGAGTCGAGGGGCGGAGGCGGGAAAGTAGATTCTGCATTTTAGGTTCTGGCCATGCTTTGCCGCGTTCGAGCGGAAAGTATCCCTTCCATCGAGCGGTATTTAGCCACGGTGCGCCGTGCAATGCTATACCCTTTTTTGCCAAGTTTTCCGGCAATTTGAGAGTCGGTCAGCGCTTCTTTTTCGCTATCGATCATCTCACGGATCATCGCGCGGATGGGCAGGCTGCGGTCGAAGAATTTGCTCAAAGGGATGATGCGACCATTGGGGAGCCGAATGGTTTTGCCAGAGACAGCGCGCGATACCGTTGACTCATGGACTTCCAAGGTCTGCGCCAGGCTCGCTCGGGTGATCGGTTTGAGGTGTTTGTCCCCTTGCAAAATGAAATCTCTTTGGTGTTGTGTAATGATGGAGAGTAGTCGCCGCATGGTGTTGCCGCGCTGGCGTAGGCACTTGATGAGCAAATTGGCTGTTTCTAAGTCTTTTTGCCATTTCTCGATCTTTTCGCTAGGCGCGTTTTTAAATACCTTGCGGAATAGAGGGTTTATTCGCAGTGACCCCCCAACGGGGAACAGGATCTCGATTACTAGTGGCCCATCTGGTTGACCGTTCAGGTGGCTGATCAGGATATCAGGTTGATGATAAGCATGAGGGGTGGGTTCGCTTCCCTGACGAATACTGCCCCAGTGGGATCGGGCGGGATAGGGATTCAAGTTGGTACTGATAAATTTGGAGATCTCTTCTGCCTCCTCAGCAGTGATGTCCAGAAGAACTCCTAATTTTGTGTAGTGGTGCCGACTGAGCAAATCCATCCCCTCACGGATCGCTCTTTCGATATGTTCTGGCGTTTGCCGCGAATTTGACAGCACTTCAAGCTGCACCAAAAGGGCTTCCTGGGGTGAAGAGGAGCCAGCCCCGATAGGTTCTGAGTGCTGGATGAGTTTGATAACCCTGGTGACCCTCTCGATAGAGACGTGATGATAGCGGCTGATCTCCAGTAGGGGAGTTGGCAGCAAACCGTCTTCGTCGAGGCTGGTGAGAATGTGGGCGGCAATCGGACGGTCTTCTTCAGCCAATTCTGGTGCTATTTGCCTCAAGATAAAGGTGGGCAAATCCAGGACTGGGGCCAGGTTATCTTCTGGTAAATCATCAGGTGAAATGTTGTGAGACGACCCCGTTCTGTGAGATTGAAAGAAATCGTTGCGCGCCGAAGTGAAAACAATCGGTTCTAAGGCCTCAGGACTATAAGGCTGGCTGCAAATCGGGCAGGGGTTTGATTCTACCAACAGGCGACCACAGGCCCGGCAGCGACGCGCTTCTAGCAACTCCAGTGCGGGGTTGTTGGCTAACTCCGACTCAATTTTTTGTCTGAGTTCCGCGGAGTTCATACTAAGCAGCGTCATGGTTTGCGCTAAGTGCGCTGTAGTTTGGGGCTTTGTTTCAAGCAGATGGATAGGGTACATCGAGGCACTCTCCCAATAGTATATCTATAAAGTGGAATAGTTGCAATATCTGTGCCACAAGTTGCAAGATAACTGCCATTACTCAATCGGGGGTTTCCTGACGGTATATTTTCCCTGGTACAATGGTCGAAAACTTGTTTGAGGTGTTGTTTTGGTGTTAACGATCATTGGGGGCGGCCTGGCAGGCAGTGAAGCGGCCTGGCAAGCTGCCCAGAGAGGCATACAAGTCAAGCTATATGAGATGAGGCCTGAGGTTGAAACCGGCGCGCATACAGGTTCCCATCTGGCTGAACTTGTTTGCTCAAACTCATTAGGCTCCGATCTGGCGGATCGCGCCCCTGGGGTGCTCAAAAATGAGCTGCGGCGCATGGGGTCGTTATTACTCGATTGTGCTTCCAGGACTGCTGTCCCGGCGGGCGGCGCTCTGGCTGTGGACCGCCACGAATTCGCCCGGCTGGTTACCACTCGCATTGAAGAGCACCCAAATATCGAGATTGTTCGCCAGGAAGTCACCGCTATTCCCCAAAAGCCAACGATTATTGCCTCGGGGCCGTTAACTTCCTCGAGTTTGTCAAGGGCGATTGCCAATCTCACCGGCCAGGATCACCTGTATTTCTTTGATGCAATTTCGCCGATTGTCACGCTGGAATCCATCAACATGGAGGTCGCTTATCGAGCTTCGCGTTATGATCGCGGCGAACAGGAGGGAGGAGATTATCTCAACGGCCCAATGACGGAGACCGAATATAGCGCCTTTGTAGAGGCCTTGCTCGAAGCAGAGCGCATCGAATTGAAATCCTTCGAGAAGCAGCTTGAGAACGGTGTCAAGGCCGGGATGCATACCTTCTTTGAGGGATGTCTGCCGGTAGAGGTCATCGCCCAGCGTGGGCCGAATACCCTGGCCTTTGGTCCGTTACGCCCTGTTGGCTTGATCGACCCTCGGACCGGGAAAAGGCCTCACGCGGTGGTGCAACTCCGCCAAGATGATCTGGCGGGCACCCTATATAATCTGGTGGGCTTTCAAACCAACCTGAAATTCCCCGAACAGCGGCGAGTTTTTCGCATGATCCCCGGGCTAGAGGAGGCTGAATTTGCCCGGTACGGTCAGATGCATCGCAACACCTTCATCTTTGCGCCCGTCTTACTGCGGCCAACACTGCAATATCGCCAACGCCCCGACTTGTTCTTTGCGGGACAGATTACCGGTGTAGAAGGATATGCCGGGAACATTGCCACTGGCTTGCTGGCAGGCTGGAATGCTGCCAGACACCTCCAGGGCCAAGAACCTATTCAGCTTCCCAAGGAGACCATGCTGGGTGCCTTGTGCCACTACATCACCCATGCCAGCGCTGCGGATTTCCAGCCCATGAAGGCTAATTTCGGCCTGCTGCCTCCATTGAATGGGGTGGGTAAGGGCCGCCGCAACAAACGTCGCCGTATGGAGATGTATGCCGAGCGGGCGATGAGGGCTTTGGATGGCTTTTTGCATACAGTGTAGGGCCAAGGTGAAGCCCTCTGGTGCCTAATTCTGGATCATCGAAAATTTGTTTTCGATCTTTGCGCATAGCCATTCCCATGAACAAAACACCCCAAAAACCAACCAAACCACAAAAAACCAACCCAAACTACCCTTTCTTACTATCCGTCTTGATCATCATAATCGTGATCGTGGTCGTTGCGCTGTATTCTGAGGGGGTTTTTAGTCATACTTCGCCCAGCACCGATTTTGATGGCGCGCGAGCCTTAGGACACGTCCAATATCAGCTTTCTTTGGGGCCGCGCCTCCCCGGCAGCCCAGGACATGCCCGGTTGGTGGCATGGCTGCAAACCGAGCTTGCAGGGATGGGGTGGTCTACCCAGGTTCGTGAAGGCGTCATGCTGGGACATGCCATCAAAAATGTGGTCGCTATGCGGGGGGAGCGTGGAGAGGGTTTTTGGGTCATTATCGGCGCGCACTACGACACGCGTATCCTTGCTGACGAAGATCCCGATCCAGAGAAACGGCAGCAGCCTGTGCCTGGCGCCAATGATGGCGCCTCTGGGGTGGCCGTATTGTTGGAACTGGCACGCACTATCCCGGAGGATTATCCCGGTGAGGTCTGGCTGGTGTTCTTTGACGCAGAAGACAACGGTAGAATCCCAGGCTGGGATTGGATTTTGGGTTCACGCGCTTTTGTTGAGACGCTGGAGGGTCAACCGGATGCGGTCATTGTCGTCGATATGATCGGGGATGCCGATCTAAATATCTTCATGGAACAAAGCTCGGATCAGGCACTGACCCTGGAGTTGTGGGATCAGGCCTCCGCGCTGGGGTACGGTGAATACTTCATTACTGTGCCCGGCTACCACATCTTGGATGACCACACACCTTTCCTGCGGGCCGGGATTCCAGCGGTAGATATCATCGATTTTGACTATCCCTATTGGCACACCACCGCAGACACACTTGATAAAGTCTCCGCTGAGAGCTTGAAGATGGTCGGAGATACGTTGCTTGCCTGGCTGGAGTCGAAACGTTAATCGACCTCCCAGGCTCGCTTGGCAAATGTTCGAACATGGCTTAAACTTGTTTCCATGCGTGTAGTTGATTTGTTTGATCAGGTTCGTGACGGGTGGGCACAGCGAGTTATTCGTCGCTTGGCGCGCGGTGAGAGCTTTCAGGAGGTGTTGAATCGTTATTTTGACCTGATGAGGCAGGCCATTTCGGGTGGCGATCCGATTGGGCTCAACGAAATCTTAGATGAGTGGGCTGCTGTGCAGACGCAAGCAGGACACGAGCACGGTGAGGCCAGCCTGCTACCCATTTTGGGGCAGACCTTGCTCTCTTTGCACGATGCAACGAAGGAACATCTCGGCAGTGAGGAGGCTGTGGAACTGATCGGTGCGATCCTGCCCCTTCACACTCACGCTGTGCAATACACGTCTCAGAGAGATGTGGAGATATCCGGCCAGCATATCGCCGATGAACTTGAACAAGCGCGCGCTGCACTGGAACGACTTGACGCTAGCAAATCAGGTTTTATTTCTGTGGCGGCTCACGAGTTGCGCACACCGTTGACCTTGCTCGAAGGTTATTCCTCCATGCTGTCAGACATCTTGCAGGCTGAAGATCAGGTGCGCGAACGGGTTGAGATCATGCTCAAAGGGATCGAGAATGGTATCCATCGTTTGGGGGAAATCATCGACGATATGGTCGATGTTTCGCTCATCGACAATGATATGTTGAACCTGACTTATCAGCCGGTGTGGATCCATCAATTATTGGGGATCGTCCGCCAGGAAATTGACAAAACCATCGCCGAGCGTTCTTTGAACCTGACGATTGAAGAGTTTCCTGGTCATGACGAGATGACTTTTGGTGATCCAGAACGCTTATATCAGGCCATTTGGAACGTGCTTAGCAACGCGGTGAAATACACCCCAGATGGAGGGGCTATCACGGTCAGCGGGCGGCGGCTGCCAGGATTCGTCGAAATGGCGGTGCAGGATTCTGGCATTGGCATCAGCCCGCAAGATCAGTTGAATATCTTCGAGAAATTTGGTCAGCTGGGTGATGTATCTCTACATTCTAGCGGGAAGACGAAATACAAGGGTAGCGGTCCTGGGCTCGGTTTGCCGATTGCCAAGGGGATCATCGAAGCTCACGGAGGCGCGATTTGGGTTGAGTCAGAAGGTTATGACGAAGTTGCTTGTCCGGGTTCGACCTTTCACATTTTGCTGCCCATACGAAAAGAATCACCTGATGACAAGGTGAACCAGTTATTCAAACCGATGAGCAAAGGTGGTTCTGCTCCCGGTGTAAGGACCTATGAAGAAGTCAAAGAAGCAATTGCTAAAGAGACCTCATGGCCAAAGGGATAATTGATACACAGCCGCCGCGCGAAAAAGCCTTTCTGGTTGGCGTTGAATTTTACCAGGACGATAATTTGCTGACGATCGATGACTCCCTTGAGGAGTTGAGTTTGTTGGCAGACACCGCCGGTTTAGATGTTGTGGGTAGCGAGACGCAAAAACGCAGCAAACCCCACCAGAAAACGTTCATCGGACCAGGGAAAGCCAATGAGATTAAATTATTGGCTGGGGAAGTTGATGCTCAGATCATCTTGATCGATGATGAACTTTCTCCCCGGCATCAACGTGAACTGGAAAAGCTTTTTGGCGATGATGTGCGCGTCTTAGATCGCACTGCGCTGATTTTAGATATCTTTGCCCAACATGCCAGCACTCGGGAGGGCACGCTGCAGGTGGAGTTGGCCCAGTACGAATACCGTCTGCCGCGCCTGACGCGCGCCTGGACTCACTTGGCCCGCCAAGCTGGCGGGGGCGGAGGGCGTACCGGCAGCGCCGGTGGGGTTGGTCTGCGCGGCCCCGGTGAGACTCAGTTGGAGGTCGACCGACGCGATATCCGCCGGCGCATCGATCACTTGAAAGATGAGCTTGATAAAGTGCGCGCCCATCGACAGCGGCACCGCGCTCAGCGTAAACGCGCCCGAATCCCCATCGTCGCCCTGGTTGGCTACACCAATGCGGGCAAGTCGACGCTGCTCAACAGCCTGGCTTCTGCGGACGTTTATGTGGCTGACCAGCTTTTCGCCACGCTTGACCCGACCACGCGACGCGTTGAACTGCCCGATAGCAAACCGGTGCTCTTCACTGACACAGTCGGTTTTATCCAGAAGCTGCCTACCCACCTGGTGGCTTCTTTTCGGGCTACGCTGGAGGAGATCGCCGAAGCTGATCTTTTGCTGCACGTTGTCGATATCACCCATCTTAACGTGCAGGCCCAGGCAAAAGCCGTCCACCAGACCCTCTCGGAGATCAACGCCGACCACATCCCCGTCCTGACCGCGCTCAACAAGATCGATCTGCTGCATGAACCGGGCGCGGCCAGGCAGGCGATGACTGATTTCCCCAATGCGGTTGCCATCTCTGCACTCAGGCGAGAAGGGATCAGCGACCTGTTGGCGGCTGTTCAGCGGCAGCTATTCGATAGGTATACCTCATTGGAAGTGCTGTTACCTTATCGGGAGGGCAAACTGATTTCACTGTTCCACAACCAGGGTGAGGTGGAGCGCATCGAACACGGCAGCCAGGGGGTTTTGATCCAGGGACGCATCCCTGGTCGGTTGGTGGCTGAATTCAGCGCATATCTCAAGCAACAGGCAGGTGGTGCATAAAGGACGACCGCGCAGAGATATTAACGACCCCTGACCCTGGCTCTCTCCCGAGCCTGAGGAGATTAAATAGTAAAAACAGGCTGCGCCGCTCGCAGCCTGTTTTATCGTTAATTGTTTCCTCTCGTTGGTTGCTTATTGAAAGGCGTCCACGTTTGGGCCAGCGGCACGCACTTCGGGAGGGGAATCGTCAGCGAATTTTTTGAAGTTCTCCACAAAACGCGCTGCTAACTGGCGGTATTTATCTTGATAGGCCTCCTTGGTGGGCCATGCAGCTGCCGGGTCGAAGACTTCATCTGGTACATTGGGACAGCTCTTGGGCACCTGGAAGCCGAAGACCGGCTCGGTGTAGTATTCTACATCCAGCAGATCGCCGTTGAGCGCGGCAGTGAGAATGGCACGGGTGTAGGCGATGCTGATGCGTTTGCCCACACCATAGGGGCCGCCCACCCAGCCGGTGTTGAGCAGCCAGGCATTAGCCCCATAACGCTCCATTTTGCGGGCCAGCAGTTCGGCGTATCTGGCCGGGTGATGCACCATGAAGGGTGCGCCAAAACAGGCGCTGAAAGTGATCTCTGGCTCATCACCAAGGCCGACTTCGGTGCCGCCGACTTTGGAAGTATACCCGGAGATGAAGTGGTACATGGCCTGCTCGGGGGTCAATTTGGCAATCGGGGGTATCACACCAGATGCGTCGCAGGTCAGCAGGAGGATGTTCTTGGGATGTCCGCCGCGGCCATCGAGGATGGCGTTATCGATGAAGCTCAAGGGATAAGACGAGCGCGTGTTCTCGGTGATCTCGTCATCATCGAGGTCAATCAGGCGGGTGACCGGGTCGTAGATCACGTTCTCCAAAATGGTACCGAACCTGTGGGAGGCATCATAAATCTGGGGTTCAGCGGTCGGAGACAGTTGGATCACTTTTGCGTAGCAGCCACCCTCAAAGTTGAAAACGCCATCATCTGCCCAGCCATGTTCGTCATCTCCAATCAAACCGCGTTTCGGGTCCGCAGACAGGCTGGTCTTGCCAGTTCCAGATAGCCCAAAGAACAAGGCCACGTCGCCGTCATCTCCCTGGTTGGCCGAGCAGTGCATTGCCAGTACATCTTTTTTGGGCAGCAGATAGTTGAGCACGGTGAAAATCGACTTCTTGATCTCACCAGCGTAAGCCGAGCCGCCGATAATGGCTAACTGCTGCTCGAAGTTGAGCATGATGAAAGTGCCCGAGCGAGTGCCGTCGATGGGTGGAAAAGCCTGGAAGGAGGGCACTGAAATGACCGTGAACTCAGGTACATGGAGGCGATACTCTTCGGCGTTCTTGGGTAAGATGAACATATTGCGAGCAAAGAGGCTGTGCCAGGCCAGTTCAGTGATGATGCGCACGGGCATCTTGTACTCTGGGTGATTGCCGGCGTAACAATCTTGTACGAACAGGTCGCGGCCCTGGACAAAGCCTTGCAGGCGGGTGAAGAGTTCCTCGAATTTGTCGCGGCCATAAGGGCGATTGTATTGTCCCCACCAAATCTCGTCTTCGGTGGTTGGCTCGCGAACTACGAACTTATCCTGCGCAGCGCGGGCGGTGTGCGCCCCCGAGGGCACGACAATGGGCCCCTGGTGGGAGATACGCCCTTCGGCTCGGAAGACTATCTCCTCGTAAATAGCTTCTGTGGGCAGATTCCAATATGCCAGGCGGATGTTAGTAAACCCTTGGTTGCTCAAGCTGTAATCGGCTTTCAGTGAGTGTGCTTGGTCCTGGGCGGGGGTTTTGATGTTGAGTAGGTTGTTCATGGTTTGATCTCCACTTGACGGATGACCGGAGACCGTTGATGATCCATCATCAGTCTCCTCGTCAGTCACCCTAGAGCCAGTCTCTAATTAGTTTGCGGTCACCAATATAGATCTCGTTGGGGGCTTCGGGATCGAGGGCCCAACGCATACGCTCGATGCCCTCGGTGATATGTTTGACCGAGCCGGCAAAGCTCAGGCGCAGGTGGCCTTCCATGCCAAAATCTTTCCCAGGCACGGTGACGACCAGGGCCTTTTCCACTAAAAAGGCCGCTAACCTAGTTGAATCCTTGTCGTAAGCGCCGAAGTCGGGCATGCAGTAGAAGGTGCCATCTGGCGGCACCAGCCTGATGTCGTTGAAAGCCTTGAGTTCGTCAAGGATGATGTTGCGGTTGTTCTCGATGGTCAGGCGGAGGTTCTCTACGATGGCCTGTTGGCCGGTCAGTGCGCCCTCAGCTGCTGCTTGCAGCTGTACAGCCGGATTGGAAGTCATATTCCCCTGGACATTGGCCATGATCTCGACCAGTTTGCGCGGCGCGATCACCCAGCCGATGCGGAAACCGGTCATGCCGTAGGATTTAGCGACGCCATTGACTACGATCAGGCGCGAGTTTTCGATATCCTTATCCGTGTATTGGTAGCCGGGAGTCCACTGCTTGCGGTCGAAGACCAGCTTGTGGTAGATATCGTCCATGATCAGGTAGATACCCTTGCGCTCGCAAAAATCTACCAGATCAGCGATGAACTCCCCCGGGTACATCACCCCAGAGGGATTATTGGGGCTGTTGACGATGATGGCCTTGGTGTAGGAACTGGCCTTCTGCTCGATATCTGACATACGGTGATAAAAAGTGCCGTCCTCAGGGATCACCGGGACCGGTACGGCATAGCACATTTTGATCATTTCCGGGTAGCTGACCCAATACGGGGCCAGCATCATGACCTCATCCTGAGGATTGACCAGGGTGTAGATGATATTGTAGAGCGACTGCTTGGCGCCGGTGGTCACGATGATATTCTCTGGGGCGACCACACGGCCGTAGTTTTCTTCGGTGTAATGGATGATGGCCTTTTTGAGGGATGGGGTGCCATCGACGCGGGAATATTTGATATCCCCGACGCGCAGTTTGGCTGAGGAGCTCAAGATGGCATTGATGGGTGTGGGATTTTTAGGCTCGCCGATGCCCAGCGATATGACTGGCTCGCCCTTCTCACGCAGCAGGCGCGCTTTCTCGTTCAAGGCGAAGGTTGGAGAAGGGGCGATGGATCGAGCTTGGGTGCTGATACTCATAAAAAGGGTCCTCCTTAGCGTGAAATAATAAGCCGCAATTATACCTCCGATAGTTCTGCATGGTACAAATTGGGCAGAAAAATTTTTAGTTTTTATACCATTTTTATGTTTGAGGAGTTCACCAGGTGGGGAAACTCGGTAATCAGGCTTACACAGCTAAAACAAGGCAAGCTGGTGAGCTGGTTGGATGCCATTGAGCAGGATGTAGGGCGCGGCTTTGCGAGCCCTGATCCCCAATTTGGTCAGTTGGCTGAGATCGCGCAGTTTTAATTGTCTGCGGGCCTTGATGATGGTGTTAACACCCTTGGGGCCTATCCCTGGGACCCGTAAAAGCAAATGGCGCGGGGCGGAGTTGATCTCAATCGGCCTACCGACCAGGTTGCATCGCGCCCAGGCCAGCTTGGGGTCTACATCGAGGGGCAGATAGCCCAGATATTCAAAAGGCATCTCTTCCAAATTGAACCCGTAGTCGCGGATCAAGAAAGAGGCCTGATAAAGGCGGTTCTGCCTGATCAGTGGGGTGGGGGCTTTGTCCTCTAAGGGTGTATCGGAGATTGGGTTGAAAGCCGAGAAATAGGCCCGTGCCAGCCCCATTTGCTGGTGGAGTTTCTCTGTAGTAGAGAGTAGTTCTAAGTCGCTTTCATCGGAGCCGCCGACCACGAACTGAGTCACCGTGGAGGGCCAGGTGCCCTTCCAGGCTTTGTGTGGAGATTGCTCTTTGCGGATTTGCTCTGCCCACTGAAGGGGTTTGAGCAGTTCTGTGGTGAATTCTTTGTTAGGGGCCAGTCTTCGCAGACGGTTTGGGCTGGGGGCTTCCAGGTTGACCGAAACGCGGTCGGCCAGCAGCATGGCCTGTTCAACCTGGGCTTTCTCTGTGCCAGGCATCATCTTCAAGTGCAGGTAGCCCTGGTATTTGTGTTTCCGCCGCAGGATCTCTGCGGTGGCTAAGAGCTTGTCCTGGGTGTAAATGCCCCCGTTGACCACCCCGGAACTCAAGAAGATGCCGTCCATCATGCCGGCCTTGTGCATGTAGATGGAAACTTTAGCGAACTCATCTGGTTTGAAGGTGGCGCGGCGGAAATCGCGCCCTTTGCGAAAGGCGCAGTAGTAACAATCCCGCTCGCAAACAGAGGTCAGCAAGGTTTTGAGCAGCGAGATGTGCTGTCCGTTGGGCAATACCGCCTTGCTTGTTACGATGGAGTCTTCTTTCAGACTCGACATTTGCGGGCAGTCATTCCCCTCAGATGGCTCCAGGTGCATCTGGCTGCTGAGCAGTTTTAGGCGCTCGAATTCGTTCATTTGCCTCAATTATAGCACAAATGTTCTAATTCAGCGTAGAATTCAGAGAGTTTGGTTGGAGATTGGGGGTGGGAAAATGCTTGCTAAAAAATACCCAGTATCTAATAGCTGATATCTGATACTGGGTAGTATCAGAACCAAATTACCATTCAAAAGTGTTGTCCAACTCTTCATCGGGGACATCGAAAACCGTATTGTGGGGAGGTAGAGGCTCGCGGGTCATCCACTCAGGAAGTCTGTCATCGGCGGCGGTAAAGCCTGCCTGACGGTTGAACTCCCGCTCGAGACGAATGTTTTCTCTGCCCAAATCTACCAGGATATCGCTGCCCAGATCCCAGCCGTAGCGGGCGTTGAGCAGTTTTGGAATGATATCCGGGCTCAAGCTCATGCCAAAGCCAGCAAAGGCGCAGGCGCCCAGGCTGTCGTACCCTGCCATTTTGAACTGGCTGATGCGGGAGAGTGCTACCTGTCCGTCGGTTTGGAGGTGGTCGATCTCGGCGCGGATGGTCAAACCGGCGGTGTGGTCACCGCCCTGGGGGGAAGTGGCATAGGTGACACCAGTGCCCTTGAGGGCGCGCGGGTCATAGGCGGATAGAGCCTGGTTCTTGGCAACCGGGACTCGCTCCACACCGAAGACCTTCCCGGTGATCCCTGCACCATTGCCGAGTACTTTCCCCTGGGGTGTGCCCAGGCGTATCTCTTCGATGAGTTCTAAGGCTCTGGCGCTGTCTCCAAACGCCATCAAGCCGGCTTCAGCAGCCACGCCCAGGGTTGCGCCGATCTCGATAGTGTCCAGCCCAAGGTCGTTGACCACATAATTCAGCCTGGCGACATCATCGATATCCCCCAGACCCAGATTAGAGCCCATCATACCCAGGGTCTCGTATTCAATGGCGGAGACGGTGGTATTTCCATCTGCGGTGGTAAGGATGTTGGAACTCTGGATGATGCAGCCGGCCATACAGGCATGGGAAGGATCACAGCTCTTGCCCCGGGCCAGCATAGCTTCACGTATGTGCTCCCCAGAAAGCTTCTCGGCGTGCTCGAACTGACCTTCAGAGAAATTGCGTGTGGGTAGTACGCCGTAGGCATTAGCCATCATGGTCATCGCGGCAGTGCCGTAGTCACGATACTTCAGCGTCTGTGGGTGCTCTAAAAGGGATTTGTTGTAGTCTTTGCGGGCCTGTTTGAAGGCTTGTTCATCGGCGATGGGGGGTTTTTGGCCCCCGCTGCCGTCGATGACGATGGCTTTAAGGCCTTTGGCGCCCATCAGCGCACCCATGCCCCCCCGGGCTGCAATCCGTGAGGGGATGCCGTCTTTATCAACGTTTTGGATGCCAGCGGCCAGCATACGCATCTCGCCGCCCTGGCCGATCAGCGCGATGGCCACATCTTCGCCATAGCGCTCGAACAGCAGTGGGGTGGTATCGAAAACCCCCTTGCCGGCAACTTGATCCGCTTTCTCAAAACGCACGCCCCCCGCGCTGAGGTGCAACAACCACCAGCCGGGATCACTTGGCTGATCATCGATGATCAGAGCTTTGACTCCTAATAAGGCCAACTGCAAACCGGTGCGACCGCCCGCATTGGCTTCCTTGACTCCGCCTGTAAGCGGGCTTTTACCTCCAATGGAGATGCGGTCGCAGCTCGAGAGCATATGCCCGACCATCAACCCCGAAGCGAAGATGAGTTTGTTTTTCGGCCCTAAGGGTTCGCAAGTAGCAGGGACCTCATCCAGCAGAATGCGAGCCAAAAGGGCGCGCCCCCCCAAGCGCTCCCATTTTTCCGGAACAGGCTCCCTCTGGAAAGTTTGGCTGCGCATGTTGACCCGCCAGACAGCGTAGAAATTGTCATTCGCCATGGTAAATTTCCTCATTTCTCTTGCATAATACCGTTTCTTTGAGCCTATGCATCATCTTTAGAGAGCGCTTTTCAGGCAAGCGCGAACTCATTCTAAGTTTGTTCAGCAGGGGAGTCAAGACGATCTCTATCATGCAGACATAGACGAAGATTTCCTTTATACTAAGCCCATGACTGAACGCTCGATTACACAATTTGATCTGCCAACCGGCTTCATTGACCTGGGAATGGGTAACCCGGACCTAGCATTGTTGCCGATAGATGCGCTTCGGCAGTCTGCGGAGGCCTATTTCTCGGCAAACGATCCGCGCCCCTTGCAGTATGGCATAGAGCAGGGAAATGGCTACTTCCGGCTCGCACTTGCCGAATTCCTCACAGAGGCTTATGGTGCTTCCGTGGAGCCCGATTTGTTGTTCGTAACAAGCGGCGCTTCCGCAGCCCTTGATTTGCTCTGCTCGCTGTTCACACGCCCTGGTGAGGTGATTTTCGTCGAGGAGCCGTCCTATTTCCTGGCCTTGCGCATCTTTGAAGACCATGGATTGAGGGTTGTTTCCATCCCCATGGATGATGAGGGGCTAATTGTAGACGCACTTGAAGGAGCATTGGCAGAGCATTCCCCAAAATTCATCTATACCATTCCTACTTTCCAGAATCCAAGCGGACGCACGCTGACTCAGGCGCGGCGCGAAAAACTAGTTGCGTTGGCTCAGCAATACGGTTTCCTGATCATAGCCGATGAGGTGTACCATCTTCTGGCATACGGTCAGCCGCCTCCGCCGCCCTTAGCGGCATTTGTAAAAGATGTGAAGCAGGTGATCTCGGTCAATTCCTTCTCGAAAATTCTAGCTCCTGGCCTGCGCCTGGGTTGGATACAGGCACATCCCGCGATGATCAGTAAACTTGTCGGTTGCGGGATGCTTGACAGCGGCGGGGGAATGAATCCCTTCGTCTCTGCGTTAGCCCTTGGATTGATCGAAACCGGTGGCTTGACCGAGAATATCGCCGGTCTGCGAGCAGAATATTCTCGTCGCCTTGGGATTATGGATGCAGCCCTGAAGACACATTTTCCCGAAGCAGTGTATACGCTGCCAAAAGGGGGTTTCTTCTTTTGGGTGCGCCTGCCGGGCCGCGATATGAAAGAAATGCGCCGGAACGTGAAAAAATACGACGTCGATTACCGTCCAGGAGCCTTGTTTTCCAGCCGCGAGGAGATGCAGGATTTCATGCGGTTGAGTTTTTGTTTTTACAGTTCCCCTGAGATCGAAGTGGGTATAGAGCGTTTGAAGAAATGTCTGCCATCAATCTAATCGGTCATTCGAACCAGAGGAATACAATATAAGAGTGGGGGAGGGGATGCACTCGGAATACACAGATTTGCTGCAAAGAACGCTTACAAACGTACGATGTGAGAGAACATCGGAAGCCTCCTTGCATTTGCTTGAAAGAGTAAACAGCTCATCCAGTAGGGCACTTGACAAGTGGGATTTTCTCAGTTATGATTTTTTATGCTTTCGATAAGTATCATTATCGAAAGCATAAATCTCGATCTAAAAGCTATCGCAACCCCTTCCAAGCGCAAAATGACAACCATTTCTCAAGCAATAGCAGCATTTTTGGACAGCGTGAGGCTGGCACGTAGCGATAACACCGCCCGCGCTTACGCCGTTGCGATGCGTACTTTCACTGAAATACTGGCTGATCATGGCTATCCCCCCGATGAAACGGATATTGTTGAATTGACAGAAGATGCAGTGTTGTGGGTCATCTCAACGATGAAAGATCGTACACCAGCAACGGAACGTCTATACCTGACTGCCCTCACCGGATTCTACGAATACCTGGCGGCGGAGAAACTATGCGAAATCAATTTGCCCCGTCTGCGTTTGTTAATCCGTCAACGGGCGCGACGCCCTGGGCAACGCTTACCCCAATTTCCCCGGGATGACATCGAAAATGTATTACTATACGCATTGAATCTCTCCAGAATGCCCGCTGAAAACGTGAATCAGCGCCTACGGGACCTGCGTGATCGGGCTTTTCTGCTGGTTTTGGCCGATACGGGCCTGCGTGTCCATGAGGCCTGCGCCCTACGCCGTGGTGATGTCGACTGGAACGAGGCGAAAGCGATCATCATCGGGAAAGGCGATCAGGAGGCGGTCGTGCGCTTCTCTTCCAGGGCGCTCTCTGCGCTGAAAAACTATCTCGATGCCCGCGTTGATCTGGATGGGGCCTCCGGTCGCCCCCTCACCTCCCTACCCCTCTTTGCCCGCCATGACAAGGGCGCTGGAAAGAAGGTATTACCGGTCACAACCACCACCGGGCGCAATATTGTGCGTCAACGCGTGCGCGAAGCGCTGGGCGAGAAGGCTGTGGGTACCATTACCCCACACTCTTTCCGGCATTATTTCGTAACCACAGTCTTGCGCGGCTCTGGGGGCAATCTTAAGCTCGCCCAGGAGCTGGCGCGTCACAAAAATATTGCGATTACCCAACGCTATGCGCATTTGGCTGCTGATGAGCTGGATCAGGGATATTACGACATCTTCGAAGAGTGACCTTTGGAGGTCATGATGTTGAGAGGATCAGATGCAATATTGGTCGGGAATGGTATGATTTAAAGCAATGTCTCAATTAGATATCTTCGATTCACAAACGCCCCAGTTCTCGAATCTGGATCAGCTGCTCGATGCGCTGATGAGCATGACAGACGATCCCCTGGCGGAAGCCGGTACCAATGTGGTCATCAGCCGCGGCAATCCCCAGGCCAAAACCCTGATCATTGGTGAGGCCCCTGGTCCTCAGGAAAACATCCAGGGGAAACCCTTTGTTGGCCGTGCGGGCCAACTGCTCGATGATATCCTGCGGGCGGTGGAATTCGACCCTGAAAAGGATGTCTATATCTCCAATTCCGTCTTCCGTATGCCCCCGGGTGAAGGTGGAAAAGCCTTCCGCAAACCCAGCAACCATGAGATAGAATACTACCGGCCCTACGTCCAGGAGATGATCCGCTTGATAGACCCCATCATCCTGCTTCTGACCGGCAATGTGGCCTGCTATTCGGTTTTAGGCCAAACAGGAATCACCAAGCTGCGAGGTAACTGGATAACCCAGCAATCCTGTTGGATTATGCCGATCTTCCACCCGTCGTATTTACTGCGAAACCCATCCCGTCAACCGGGTTCCCCCAAGTCATTGATGTGGGACGATATTCGAGAAATCCGGGCGAAATATGATCAGCTTACGGCCTAGAATCTACGATTTCCGTGCGTAAAATGAGATTCTCGATTTGAGCATCGTTTTTGATGGCTGTGGGTTATAGGATCAAACCCTATTTACTGGTATGTTGCACAAAGCGTGATTTATGGATTCAACTTCCCCCTCCCCAAATACGGTTATCCGAAATTATCTGATCACGGTAGCGCTATACACTCTATCGGCCTCGCTGATCTGGGGGGTCAACACCCTATTTTTGCTTGACGCTGGCCTGGAGATCTTCGAGGTCTTCATCGCTAATGCTGTTTTCACTGGCAGCATGGCCCTATTCGAAATCCCAACAGGCGTTCTGGCGGACACGCGCGGCCGTCGCGCTTCGTTCCTGTTGAGCCTGGCGGTGCTGCTGCTGGGCACACTGGGCTATGTCGGTGTGGCGGCTATCCAGGGAGGCTTGTGGCTGTTTGTGGTCATGTCGATTGTGCTCGGGCTGGGCTACACTTTCTACTCTGGTGCCATGGAAGCCTGGCTGGTCGATGCGCTTGATGCCACCGGATTCGAGGGCAAGCTGGACCAAATCTTCGCCCGTTCGGCGATGGCTTCTGGCGCGGCGATGCTGATCGGCAGTGTGGCGGGCGGCCTCTTGGGCGAGCTGGATTTATCGGTGCCCTTTTTGGTGCGGGCGGGACTGCTCGGTCTGGTATTTGTATTTGCTTATATCACAATGCACGATATCGGCTTTCAACCGATCAAAACGACGCTATCGTCGCTGCCCAGCGAGATGAGCAAAATCACCCGAGCCAGCATCACCTATGGCTGGAAGCAGAATGAGGTCCGCCTGTTGATCCTGGCAGGTGTCGTTCAGGCAACGCTGCTGGCCTGGGGGTTTCATGCCTGGCAGCCGTATTTCTTGGATTTATTGGGGCGCGAGGTCACCTGGGTGGCCGGGGTCATCGCCGCCTTGATCTCAATTTCTACCATCCTGGGGAATACGGTTGTAGAGTGGTTCACGAAGTTCTGTGGGCGGCGAACGACTTTGCTGCTCTGGGCAGCCGGCATTTCAGCCGCGGCTGTCGTTGGCGTCGGGTTAACCGGCTCGTTTTGGGTAGCCGTTGGACTGTACTTGCTCTCGATGGGTGCTTATGGTGTGATCACCCCAGTCAAACAGGCCTATCTACACCAGATCATCCCTTCGGAACAGCGCGCCACGGTGATTTCATTCGATTCCTTGCTTGCCAGCGGTGGTAGTATGCTTGGTCAAGGCGGATTAGGTTATTTGGCACAAATACGATCTCTTTCAACTGGCTACGTAACCGGTGGAATTACTACACTGCTGGCGTTGCCCATCCTTTACGCGCTGCGCCGACTGGATAAGCCTACGGATTATATCGTCGGTGAGGCTGGCAAAAGCGGCGTATGTGCCGCCCAGGGACTGCCTGAGGTGGCAACCGTCGATGCTAAGGCGCGGCAGGCCTCATAATTAGATCGGCCTCACGATCCCCTTCCCTTCCACTACCCATAGCTCCCTGGCAAAACGCTTGATGAAGTAGCGATCATGCACAACGATCAGAACCGCCCCCTGGAATTGGGAGAGGGCCTGTTCAAAGAGTTCGCGTGAGGGGATATCGAGGTGGTTTACCGGCTCATCGAGCAACAAAAAGTTGCATCCCTGGGCGACGAGCTGGGCCAACATCAGACGTGCTCGTTCCCCATAGCTCAGATCGGATATAGGGCGCAGGGGATCATCATCGCTGAAGAGGAAATAATGTAAGAAGGAGCGCGTTTCGGTCATATTGAAGGGGGATACCGCTTGAATGGTTTCAACTGCGTTTTTATCCGGCGCTAAGGTTTCCTGTTCCTGGCTCATGTAGCCCAGCTTGGCACTGCTCCCTAACCGTACCCCCCCTTCCTGGGGTGCTAGTTTCCCAGCGATTGTACGCAGCAAAGTGGTCTTGCCAGAGCCGTTGGCACCCGTCAGAGCGATGCGCTGACCGGCTTGAACCTGCATATTAAGACCTTCCAGCAGCGGCTGATAGCCTGGGTAACCCACGATTAGATCGTTTAATTCCAGCACAATTTTGCCAAAGTGTGCAGTCTGATCGAACTCGAGTTTGATCTGCCATCCAGCTTTGGGCTTTTCCACTCGCTCATCGGCATTGAGATAGCGTTGCAGTTTCTTCTCACGAGAAGCAGCTTTTTTAGCTACCTTCTTGGCGTAGCGGCGCTTTCCAGGCTGGCGAGAAGTGGTGCTGATCTCCACGTTGCGGGCCTGCTCTTTGGTGCGGGCGATATCCCCCCTCATGCGACGGATTTCAGCTACCTGATCACGATAGACCCCCATTCGTTTGTCGTGCTCGGTGCGAACCTGCTTCAGGTAGTCTGTGTAGGCACCAGCATATTCTCGGAGGGTATGCGTTTGTGGGTCTAGGTCGAGAATGCGAGTCACGGTGCGCTCAAGGAAAGCCCGGTCGTGGCTGACGATCAGCACCGCGCCTTGGAAATCCGTCAACCAGTCTTCCAACCATTCCAGCATAACGATATCGAGATGGTTGGTAGGTTCATCGAGCAGGAGAAGCTGGGGATTGGAAAGCAGCACCAGGGCCAGGGAAAGGCGCGTCTTCTGGCCGCCGCTGAGAGCGGCTGCGGGATGGTCGTCGCCAAACTCTGATAGCTCAAGGGAATCTAGAATTACCGGCGCAGCACCGGGATTGGTTTGACTGAGATGTGCTATCTTGGAAAGGGTCTGATCGTACCTGGTCTGGAGTTCGGGTTGGTCTGGGTCCCTGGCAAGGGCCTCAGCGAGACGGGCCAGCTCGGCCTCGAGGGAAGCGGCTGCGGCGTCGCCGGTAGCCTCCTGGATCAGCTGGTCGACTGTGGTGTTCGGGGTGGGATCGAATCCCTGGGGCAGGTAACCCAGCCTCAAATTGCTGGGTGTGAGGGTCACCAGTCCGGAATCGGGGCTCTCCTCCCCTGTCAGAATCCGTAAGAGAGTAGTCTTCCCACAGCCGTTGGGACCGATCAGGCCTGCCCGCTCGCCGGGGTTAACGCTGAAGGAGATGTCGCTGAGGATTTGGTGGATACCGTAAGATTTGTTAATGTGATGGGCGGTAAGCATGAGGCTCCTGTAGAATGTCCAAAGGGCGAGGGGACAACACCGTTTGGCGCAAAAAACCGAGGGCATAACCCTCGGTCGTAAAACACGCAGCATTGTGCGGCGGTGGGGAAATACCCGGAAGTTCTTGGTTGTTCTACAGGTTGTCTGTCATTCCGTTTGCTCCATGCTGAAATTCTGCCAGATTATATCATATGAGAATTGCTTGGTGGGGGCACTTCCAAAGCGCGCCCCACCAAGCCGGTTACTCCACGATTACCCAATCGCTGGCGCTGCGGCCGAAGACTTCTGGTGAATACATCTCCTCAACTTTGGCGGGGGGCACCACGAAAGTCCCTGGTGTGGTGGCCCGGGCGATATAGGTGTATTCAAAGACACCATCCCAGAGCAGCGAGGCGAAGGCTTCGGCGCGCTCGTCGCGCATGTTCTGGTGCTCGTACCAGATGCCCCACCACCACCAGCCGTAACGGTGTTCAGCGCTATCGGGGTCTTGGGGGATGCTCTCAGAGACTGCCAGCGCGGGGTTGACGATTTCCAGCCCGGCCGGTAGGGGATCGACCAGGGCGACGTGGTATCTGCGGTTATCGGCTACCATGGTGATACGCACCTGCACACGGGCACCAGCCTTGATATGCCAGACACCGTCAGCATCCTTCCAAACATCCTCGGGGTCATCGACGGCCTCATACTCACGCTGCACGACAAAGCCCATGTCCAACGGTTCCAGCCGCAGGTCTGTGGGCGCGTACCGCAGGCCAAGCCGGTAGTAAAGCCGCCCCACCCCATCTTTACTCAGGATCAAATCCTGGATTTCAGCGCTGTCCACCAAGTAGCTCATGGGGATCTGAGTCTGATGCCGTTCGGTGGTGTAACCTGCGTAGCTGTGCGCCCCAGCGTAGGTCTCACCCAACCAGATGCGGGCCACAAAATCAGGCGTCTGAGCCTCGAAAGTGTTGAAGTAGCGGTCCAGGGCCAGCAAGACGAAGACATTCTCCTGGGTGTTGCCCCAGCGGCCGCGTTCCCGGTGGGCCAACAAGCCGTTGACCAGCTTGGGGATCAGCTCGCTATCGGGGTCATCGGCGATCATGGTATCCAGCAGGACGGCGTCGGTGCGCCGGTCTGAGCTGAGCAGCAGGTAAGTCTGATCGTCGTAGGAGGTGGCGAAGTTGGCCGCGCCAGCGGTCTCAACCACGCGGTTGCTGATGTTAAGTCGTATTTCGTCAAGCTCGATTGCGGATTGGGGATCATCGAGCAGCACCTGCCAGAGCCAACCTAAGGCCTCAAGGGAGAAACCTTCCAGGCCAGCTTCGTGATACAGGCCACGCGCCTTGACCGGGTCAGAGTCGTTCATCAAGTCGCGCACATAGAGGGCATAAGAACTGAGTGTCCAGCGCGTACGCTGGCCGTACCACCAGGGATAATAGCTCTCGATATCCTGCAGGTAGTAGAGCATATCAAGTTGCATTTGTTCGGGCACTTCGAAGCCCTTGATGGCCGCTCGTTGAAGGGCATGGGCAACATGGATGGTGTTGAATGGGATCGAATCCTGCCCGCGGCGCCAATAGGGGAAGCCTCCATCCCAATTTTGCATGCCTTGCAAGCGGTCGATGTCGCGCTGAACAGCGGCTTCCATTTCTTCGGGTGAAGGCAGCCCATCGGCTTCGAAGGCGGTCAGCACGTCACGCAGGGCTGCCACGCCCAAGATGCGCGAGGCTAACTGCTCCGAACACTCGTAGGGAAACGTCACCAGATAGATCACAGCATCGGTCAGTGCCTGTAATGCTGTGGAAGAGGTCTGAATTTCCAGCTCACCGAACTGGGGGAAGACATCCGTTGGAGATGCAACCGGCTGCACGACCGCCTCTTCGTCCACAACGCCATAAGTGGCAAAAGTCTCGGTTGTCGCTGGCGTGTAGACGGGCAACTCGACCTCGGCGGCGTCGGCGTAATCCCCCGCGACCGCGGCGATCTGGAAGCGGGCCTTCCCTGCGTTTACGGTGGAGGCCGGGAAGCGCACTTCGACGCGGTCATTTGCCGGTACGGTGACGCGTTGGCCAGTCCCCTCGGTAAGTTCGATGTTTGCCGCCTGCACGACTACTTCAACCGACATTTCTTCGTCAGTCTGATTTTGCAGTACTACGGGCAGTTCAAACTGATCGCCAAAATTGAGGAAGCGCGGCGTGGAGGGCCGCACCATCAAAGGCAAGCGGGCGGTCAGATTGGCCTCTCCAGAGCCAAACTGGGCACCCGCGCTGTCCACAGCGATGGCCATAATGCGGTAGCGGGTCAGGTTGTCGGGCAGGGTAACTTTTACAGTCGCGTTCCCGTGCGCGTCGGTGCGCACTTCTGGGGCGAAGGTTGCCAAAGGGTTGAAGTCGGAACGAATGGTAATCGGCTCAGTCCCGGCTTCGCCAGCTCCCCTGCCCTCTACCATGTCCATGGCTCCTTCTTGAGGCGCATGCGCTTCGGCGGCTAACTCTTCCACCGCACCTTCGAAGACAGCACCAGCTTCTTTCTCGGCTACCGTCGTGGAGGCGATCAAATCCTCCCCGCTCTTGGCAGCCTCGGCGAGGGCAAGGGGGTCGGCCAGGATGATGCTGGCGCGGCTGTAGGTGCTGCTCAAATCAGCGTAACGATTTTGATAAAACACGAAGATGGGATTGGTCAGCTGATAATTTGTCAGCGCCAGAATGGCTTCATCGACCACCACAACGGCAATCTCGGCATCTGGGACGGGTTGACCGTCTGCATCTCTCAGCCGTACAGCTACGGTTGTCTCACCGCCAGGCTCGAGTTCGGTGACTTCGGGGGTGATCTCGAGCGCCAACGTGCGCTGCAGCGGCGGAATGCTCAAATTGAGATACCCGGTGGCATAAGCCGGGCGCGGTGGCGCATCGGGGACTTCCTCTCCCTGGTCATCAAGGCGCAGCGCAGAACCGACCAGGTCAACCTGGATGTTGAGATTGGGGATATGGGCTTCCTCGATGGGCACTTGCAAGGTGACGGTGCTCTCGCCGGTTTGGAAGCGCTCCGTGTAGAGCAATCCGCTGCGATTGACGGTCAACAGGCCCTCGGCTGGGCTGAAAGGCGTCTGCACCAGGATTTCGGCTATATCTCCGGGCTGGTAGGTCTCTTTATCCGGGATCAGCGTGACGGTTTCCTGCTCGACTTCTCTGGAAGGGGGCTGCTGTCCACCGCTGACCCAGCGGGTGAAGCGGCTCATATTGCTCCGGCCCAAATCGTCGGTGACCATGGCAGTGATCTGGTAGCGGCCACCGATGGATGTCTCGAAGGTACATGTGACGGGCTCTAGAGCCGAGCTAAGGCTGCACTCCTGGACATCGACTTCATCCTGATGCCAATCGCCATCACGATGAATCCATTCCAGGCGGGCTGCGGTGACGTCGATGGGTTTGTCAGGGATGGCGTTCCCGTCCAGGTCGGTGACGATCAGATCAATTTCCAGGAGATCGCCCCGCTCGACAAAGTAACGCTCACTGCGCAGACCCACATAGAGGTCGGCAGGATGCACCAGCAAGCCTGTCGTGGCAACCCAGGCCTGACGGTTGACATCCATCACCGATGCTTCGGCGATGATGCTGTGAGGTCGCGCTGACTGGTCACCGCCCTGAAAATCTATGCGCAAATAGTGCTCACCGGCAGCATCGGTCAGCCCTTTGAAGGTCTCGGACGTGCTTTCGCTATATCCTTCATCGTAGTCCCATCCCCACCAGGGTGTCCAGGTGCCGAAGGTGAAGCCAGGCCAGTTGGGAGGCGAGTAGTTGGTGGGAGTGGAGGTCACCCACCAGGTGGTTTCGGCGTTGGACAAAGGGCCGCCAGCAAAGTATTTGGCCTCTACAGCCAAGATAGCCTGCTCGCCAACGAAGTAAGGCCCGGTAGTCTCGTTGCGGGCAGTCACCTCGAACTCTGGGCGGCGAAACTCCTGAATCTGGATGGCATGGTAGTGCTCAGTGCCGCTCAAGCCGGTCAAGCTGCCCTGGGCATCCAGGTACAGTTGAGCGTAACCCAGGTTGGTGTTGTCTGGAAGGGTAAAGACGAAATCAAAGCCGCCCAGGGCGTTGACCTCGGCGCTGCCACTGACCAGATCATTCCCCTGGGGGCCATAAAGCACGTAGCCCACCGCCTCCACAGCGCCGCCAACTAGGCCGACATCACCATCTTGCCCTCCTCCCACGCGCCGCAGCCAACCTTTGAGATGCACTTCTTCGCCTGGCCTGTACATTTGACGGTCATCGAAGACATACCAGCGCAAATCGTCAGAAATCGCCCGGCGATACCAGCTATCGCTACCCCAATAGTGGGTCGAGCGAGGCAGCAGGGCCTGATCTTCACCCAAGTTAGCGGCCAAATAGGTCGCACCGGAAGATGGGATATCGAATCGGGCAATGCCATCTTTTCCAGTTGTTGCGTCTAACTTTGGGGCATCGGAAGTAATGGTCACTTCGCTCAGCTGTGCGCCATCCTGAAGGGCATTTGCCCATACAATAAGCTCACTATGATCGGCGAAAGCGTCCAGACCGATTTGGGTAACCTGCACCCAGGCATGGACCGTCTCCCAATAGCGATCACTCTGGAACAATCCACTGGGCGGCTCCACGATGACGATGAAATGGCCGAATTCGCCCTCGATGACCTCACTCAGATCGATACCAACTTCTGTGAGCACATCGGTATCCGCGTCAAGGCTTTGGGTCTTGTCAATCACTTTGCGGCCAGGAGGGTCTCCATACTGGTCGGTTTCGTAGAAATCGCGCAGATATGCCATGAAATCCGGCCAATCGGATGGCTCAACGGCATAAACCTGAACTTTGAGACGGCTGTAATTCATGGTGTAAAGGGATAGGACGGGATCAGTAGCGGAGGGGTCCAGCGTGACGAAAACATCGTCCGGCCCGATCAAAAAGGGCTCGGCTGATTCGATCTTGAACCTGAGTTGCTCGCCCTCCCCGAGGGTTTGGCCAAACATGTCGCGGAGGTCTCCGTCCACTGTGACCTTGTAGGTAGTCTGGCCTTCTGTCATGCCGCGAATCTCGATGGTATTTCCAATTACATTCACCACGGCACCGGCCAACCGCGGTTCGATGCGCAGCATGTCCTCTTTGTAGAACTCGGGATCAATGGGACTATTAAATTCGATGAAGAGCGGCTGCAAAGGCCTACAGTCGTCGTCCCACCATGAGCAGCCATGGTCGATGATCTCCAATGGTGCGTAAGTGCGGAAGCCGTAACTTTGAGCGGTCTTTGTTACTAATGGTCCTTCCGCGGAAGGCGTCCCTGGGCCGATGATGATTTCGATAGAGGCATCCGCAGGCAGCAGCTCATCGGAAAGAAAAGCCAGCCAGCGACTCTCACCGGCCTCTTCGACTAAATTGCTGATGGATTCATGATCGGCGATCTCGCCTTCGGTGGCTAACCTGACTGTGACCAGACTATCATCCGCAGTCACCTGGATGGTTTCCAGTACCGCGGCGGGGTCAATGCGCTGGTCGAACGACAGGAAGAAGATGGGATCAAGGGGTTGGGGATCGTCTGCGTATGGGTAGTGCCTCTTCAGCGTGGGGGTCGGCGTGCTGAACTTGAACTGCACTGTCTCCCCCAAAACGCCACCGATCGCCGATTGGGTACCCGCAGGGATGGTGACGGTGTACTCTGTGGCCATGGGAAGGCGGTCGATCAGCGCGGAATCGAATTGGAAGTTGAGCGTCTTGGTGCCCAGCCAACGCCATGTACCGGGCAAGGCTGGCTCGATCCCCACGGGGACATCCTCGTCAGCTAAATCTTGAAGAGTGGTTAACGGCACCATCGGTTGGTTGAAGGTCACGTTGACAAAAGGCGCAATGGGGATCTCCCCTTCTGGAGCGTAGCGCAGAACCTCCAGCGGCCCGGAGACGATGACATCGGGTTGGATGTCTTCTTCTGGCGGGAAGGGCTCGTCGATGGTCTCACCGGTCAGCGGCGTAGGGATAACTTCGTCTGGGAACTTGAAATCGACAGTATCCTCAGGCTCTTCAGCCAGGGCAGGCAGGCGCGCCATCACGCGCTTGATATCTTCCTCGGGCAATGGCTCTCCAGTGACAAGCGGTAATGGCCCTGTCACCTCAGGTTGGGCCTGACTATCACTCAGCGTGATCGAGAAGCCGGGCTCATCCTCGCCATCTCCCTCAGAATCTGGCATTACGTCAGCCACATCACCGATTTCGCCCGAGGAATCCCCCGATCCTATGGGGATCGGTTGTTGTGTGCCGCCATCATCTGATGTCAGGCTGGTGGGCGAACAAGCCAAAATGACTATCAACAAAATGCCCAAGGCAAATGCTGATGATATCCTGCGTACAAATAAGCGAACACGTGTCATGATCAGAGCCCTCCCTTCGGAAAGGTGGTATGGTGTCAATTATCCTAATTATAGCCACTAAGACGGCATACTCTTCCAATTGGTTCCAAGGAAAAATAGTATAATCACATCGAAAGTCGTCTTTTGCGGTCGAATCAAGGGTTGTTTTCATTTATGATGTTGCGTGAGGAGGCGGAATGTTTGGGCGAATTTTGGTGCCACTGGACGGTTCAGAGACTGCCGAGAGGGTTTTACCATTCGTTATCACTGAAGCAAAGCTTCATGGGGCAACTGTGTCTTTATTGCGCGTGATTGCTCCGTTGCGTCAATCGCTGATGGCAAGTCTGAGCGCTATCGAACGTGCATACGGGGAGATAGATAACCTGGCCAAAGACTATTTGGATACAATTTCGAGCAGATTTGAGTCGGAGGGGATTGAAGTCGAAATGTTGGTCAAGAAAGGGGCCCCTGCCCTGGAAATTATCCAGGTTGCCAAGGACATCGGGTGCGATCTAATTGTGATCGGTTCACATGGCGAGACAGGGGCGCCTCAATGGCGTTTTGGGGGCGTAGCCAACAAAGTGGTGAAAGCAAAAACATCGATCCCGGTGATGCTTATTCCTACAAGAGAGTAGCTGTGGGACGATGATGAAGTTAAAAATGGGGTGGTTCTTTTTTATGGCTTGTTTGGTTTTTGTTGTCTTCTTGGATGATATTGGCTATGCGCAATTTCATCGTATAAGCTGTTCCATTATGTATAATCTGTCTGGCACGCAGTCTTCCACATACCGCGGCCCCAACTCCCTATGCTGATCTCTCAGATAATCCGCACGAAAATCACCCCGCCTCGCCCGCCAGCACGCGTCTTGCATAGGGAGGGCCTGATAAAAGCGCTGGATGATGTCAGTAGCTACCGCTTGGCCTTACTTCAGGCCAACGCTGGCTACGGAAAGAGCACCGCTCTCACTACTCTCGCACAGGGGAGCAAGCCAGTCATCTGGTATCAGATCACGGAAGATGACAATGATCTATTCGTCTTTCTACTCCATTTACTCCACGCTACACAGTTGGCTCTACCGCAAATCGAGAAACTACCCATCCCCCTACTGGAAGGCTGGGACAACATCCAGGATCCGCTGCCGATTGTGGAGATCATCCATCAATATCTCAATGCGCTCAGCGGTAGCCTTACCGAACCCACGATCCTGGTGCTGGACGATGTCCATTTAGTGGCCGATATCCCAGAGATCGCCCACGCACTTGACCGCCTTATCGGTCTGGCACCTTCTAATTTGACGATGTTGCTATCGTCGCGCCTGCCAATAACACTTCCCAACTTGACTCGCTGGCAAGCTCGCGGGGATGTGCTCACCATTGATCACAACCTGCTAAAGTTCACCCGCGATGAGATTTCAGCACTATTCTCACAACAGTATGAGCACAAACTGACAGAAACTGATGTAGACACCCTCACGCGACTGACAGAAGGATGGGCGATCGCTTTGAAGCTGGCCTGGCAAAGTCTACGCAGCGGCGCGGTAACATCTATTGAGGATGTCATGAACATAAGCGGGAAATCTCTGAGTAGCCTGTTCGAGGTGCTTACCCACGAGGTGATGCAACGACAGCCGGAGGATATTCAAGATTTTCTGCTGCTATCTGCTACCCTGCGGGTCATGACACCCCAGGCCTGCGACGCCTTGCGAGGCAGTTCAGACAGCGCTACGATCCTGGATCACTTGCGCCAGCACGAATTATTCGTTGTTGACCTTGGAGACGAAGGCCTGCGCTATCATCGCATCTTCCATCGCTACCTCCGGGGGCAGACAGATGCAGAACAGTGTCGAACCTGGCATCAGCGCGCCGCACAATATTTCCGAGAAAATGAAGATTTTGACTCAGCAATTTATCACCTCTTCCTCGCCAAGGACGAAAACCAAGCTGGGGCACTGCTCAACACCTACGGCACCCGTTTATTGGCCATGGGCCGGCTTGACACCCTGGCAGCCTACCTAGACAGCCTGGCCCCAGAAACACTACATCAACACCCGGCCTTGCTCTCTTATCTTGGAGATTTGGCGCGGCTGCACAGCCGCTTTCAAGAGGCCTTAGGATGGTACCGACAAGCGGAAGCCCTTTGCAGGGAACGCGGCCTTACGGATGGCTTGGGGCGGTCACTGCGCGGTCAGGCGCGAGTGTATTTAGACACGGTCAGCCCCAGCCGCGCCGAAGAACTCCTGCAACAGGCGCTGAGAATCAGCGATGGAACTGCGGATCGGGAGGCCCAAGCCCGTCTATATCAGCTATTGGCTGAGAATAAACTCAACGCCGGAAAAGTCGAAGAAGCGGAGAATTTGCGCCAACAAGCAGAGGCCTTGATGCGAGAAGGGCCTGAAGATTCGCAACTGCTGATCCGGGTGCTCTTGCGGACTGGCCGCCTCGCGGAAGCAAAGGCGCAGCTAGAAGCATTGGCTGAAACTGAGCACCATGAGCCTGTTCATACACCCCGCGCCCACCGGGAAACTCAACTGCTGCTATCAATTATTTATGCCATGCAAGGTGATGCAGAAAGGGCCTATCAGTCTGCAATCGAGGGCATCCAACGCGGTGAAGAATTCAATTCTCCATTCGTAACAGCAGTTGGACACATGCGCCTTGGTCATGCTCTAATACTGCTTGCTGAAACCAAACAGTTTTCGCGATCCAGAGAGCAATTCGAAAAAGCTAATGAACTCAGCCGCTCATTGGCCATCCCACGATTGCGTGTGGAGGCTTGCTGGGGGCTTTGCCGGACTTATGGGTATCAGGGGAATTTAGCCGACGCGAGAAGAGTCGCCCAAGAAGGTATAGAGCTTGCTAACTTTGCCGGAGATGAATGGAATGCCTCTTTAGTCCGCCTGACAATGGGGGCAACCCTGATCCTGGCTGGCAACTATGATGAAGCAGTTGATTGGCTCAGCCAGGCAGTGCGCGGTTTTCGAGAGTGCAGCGATCCCTTTGGTGCGAACGCGTCCAGGTTGTGGTTATGTCTTGGCTGGCATCGGAGGGGCGATTTGGAACGCCTGTTGCAAACGCTGCCAGAGGTGTTGGCTGCCTGCCGTCAGCGAGCCTACGATTATCTCTTTTCTCGCCCAACCCTGCTTGGATTGCCGGATGAACGATTGGCAGTACCGCTGCTTATTTTGGCGCGAGAATACAAGATGGAAGGCAGCTACCCGGAAAAACTGCTCCACACAATCGGACTCCCAGGGATCAGAAGCCACCCAGGCTACAAGCTCAGAGTATACACTTTGGGGTCATTCCAAACCTGGCGTGGGGACGAGGAAATTCCCCACAACGGTTGGCGACGCGAGAAGACGCGTCAATTATTCCAGATCTTGCTCACCAATCGCCAGATTCCCCTAAATCGCGAGCTTTTATGTGAACATCTCTGGCCCGGCATCGACCCAGAGACATCCGGGCGCAATTTCAAGGTTGCTCTGAGCACCCTATACAATGTCCTAGAACCGGGGAGAGAACCGGGGAGCGAATCGGCATATATCGTGCGTGAAGGAACTACCTATTCCTTGCGCCCTGAGGCAGATATCTGGCTAGATGCAGAGCAGTTTTCTTCGACAGTCCGCCAGGCAGAACAGGTCCTCTCGGACAACCACCAAGAGGCGGCTACGGAGTTGATGGAAACTGCTTTAGAACTCTATCGAGGCGAGTATCTGCCTGACGCCCGCTACGAAACCTGGGCAGCGGCCGAGCGAGAACACTTATCGGTCTTGTATCTGCGTACAGCCGATCAATATTGCGAAATAAGTCTCAAGCACAACAATGTCGAGAATGTGATCAACTTGTGCCAACAGATATTGAGCTACGACAACTGTTGGGAACGCGCCTACCGCCATCTGATGTTGGCTTACGATCAGCTCGGAGATCACGGCCAGGTGGCACGAACATATCAGCGCTGCCTGGAAACCCTAAATGAAGAATTGGAAGTTCGTCCATCTCCGGAAACCGAGCAACTTTATCATCGTCTAACTGTGGACGAATGACCGGCTTGTAACCACCTCGTTACGGCCCTTTGGTATCCTGATAAAAGCAGAATACCAAAGGGCCTTTTCGTTGCCTTCTAACCCCATGAAACAACTGATGGAGCACGATAACACACAACCGGACATTACTTCGTTTGTCATCCGCTTTGTAGGCGAACCCAATGAAGAAGCCATACAAACGCGCATTTATCGAGGTACCATCCGTCATGTGCAAACAGATGAAGAAGTCGGGTTTACGCAATGGCAAGATGCAGTAAACTTCATCCAACAATACGTCCCTATTCATGACCCAAAACTGAAGGAGTAATTCAATGCGTTTAAAGGACAAAGTTTGTTTGATCACCGGGGGGGCTGCTGGAATCGGAAAAGCCGCCGCCAAGCGGTTTGCCGATGAAGGAGCTAAAGTTGTGATTTGTGATCTGGCAGAAGAGACGGGCCAACAAACCGCAGCGGAATTAGGGGTGGACTTTTACAAAGTCAATGTGGCTGACCGCCAAGAAGTACAGGGTTGGGTGGACAACGTGGTAGAGAAGTACAGACGCGTTAACGTGCTGATCAACAACGCCGGCGTGCTGCGCGATGGCCTGTTCGTAAAGGTCAAAGACGGAGAATTAGTCGCCCAAATGCCCGAGGAGAATTTCGACCTGGTCATTGACGTTAATTTGAAAGGCGTTTTCAACTGCGCTCAGGCCGTTGCGCCTCATATGATCAAACAAGGGGACGGTGGAGCAATCATCAACACCACTTCCATCGTTGGCCTGGATGGGAATTTCGGTCAGACCAATTATGTGGCCTCCAAAGCCGGCGTGATCGGCATGACCAAAGTGTGGGCGCGCGAATTAGGACGTCACAAAATCCGCGTCAATGCGGTGGCTCCAGGCTTCACGCTGACTGAAATGGTCAAACAAATGCCCGAAAAGATCCTGGAGGGCATGATTGCCAAGACTCCCTTGAGACGCATGGGTGAGCCCGTTGATATCGCCAATGCTTTCCTGTTCCTGGCCTCAGACGAAGCCACCTTCATCTCTGGCGTCACCCTGAGAGTGGACGGCGGCATCGTTGTGGGAACTTAGAAAATCTATGCCCCAACAAATATGACACGATACGCACAAATTCTTTCTACAGGGAGCTATGTCCCTGAACGGGTTGTCACCAACGCTGAGGTGGATGAACTGTTGGGAGAATCTACGAATCAATGGCTGATCGACAACGTCGGCATACGCGAACGCCGTTGGATGAGCGACGACCAAACCACCTCCGACCTGGTCATGGAAGCCAGCAAGAAAGCCCTGAGAAAAGCCGATGTCTCCCCCAAAGAATTAGACCTGGTCATCGTCTCCACGGACACACCTGATTATTTATCGCCAAGTACATCAATCGTGGTTCAGCACAAACTGGGGGCGGTCAACGCCGGATGCTACGACGTCAACAGCGCGTGCGCCGGGTGGGTAACCGTCCTCGATCAGGGCGCGCGCTACATGGCTACCGAACCGACCTACAAGTATATTTTGGTCGCCGGAGGTTACGGCATGAGCCGTTACCTCAATCTGGCCGACAAAAAGACCGTCAACCTCTTCGCGGACGGCGCCGGAGCCGCCTTGCTAGGCGTCAGCGACAAACCTGGCTTCCTGGCCAGCAATCTGCTCGCCAAGGGGGAATTCCACGATGCGCTAGGGATTTACTGCGGAGGCACGTATCTGCTCGCCACGCCCGAAAACTTAGCACCCTACGGCGGAAAACCCATCGTCCAGTTCGTCAAGAAATTCCCCAAGACTTTCAACACAGAATACTGGCCCAAGCTAATCCAGGGCGCTTTGGACAAAGTGAACCTGACTTACGACGATGTAGATCTCTATCTCCTGACTCAACTCAATCTGCGCACTATCGAAGCTATGATGGAGATATTAGGTCAACCCATCGAGAAGACTCACTGGGTGATGGACAAGTGGGGCTACACCGGCTCCCCATGTGTGATCATGGCCCTTGATGACGCCATCAACCAACGCCGCGGCCCAAAACCCGGAGACAAAGTGCTGTTCTGCGCCAGCGGCGGCGGGATCAGCATGGCAGCTTCCCTTTGGGAGTGGACGGCAAAGTGAACGGCATTCCACTCCCTGCCGCCGGTTTACGCCCTGATCAATATCATAGCTAAATACGATCCCCTCTAACCAAACGAAAGGCGCAAATGTCCAACAACGAAAAACTCACTCCGACGAGAACCGGCTTCATCAAAGTGGAAGACGGCACCCGCCAAGTCTATTGGGAATACTTTGGGGATGGTGAAAAGGAAGTGGTCATCTTTTTGAACGGCTTAGCCATGCTGACCAAATCCTGGTATCGTACCGTACCCTTCCTGCACCCCGACTATGATATCCTGCTGTACGATTATTTTGGTCAAGGCTCATCCTCTCAAGAGGATGAGCCTTATTTCATCCACCGCTTTGCTGATTACTTGATCGAGGTGATGGATGAGGCAAGTGTAGATAAAATCCACCCCATCGGCGTCTCCTACGGCGGTTTCATCGCTGCCGATCTAGGCCGCCTGCACCAGGATCGCTTACATACCCTGACCCTTTCCGGCATTTTGCTGACGCGCGAGGCCCTATTCCAAATGTATCAGGATATCTCCTTACGCTTCTATCACTCGAATGACGAGGTCTTCGACATCTATACCCAGTACCTGTACGAAAAAACCTTCGGCGAGAATATCTCCCGCAAAATCTATGGTGAAGCCATGGAGCGGGGACGCTTCAAATTCTACGACCGCTACAAGGACAAGAAATATTGCCTTGTACGCCTGACTGAGGCGCAAAATCCTTTCTTCGAGAATATCGACAACGACCCCAACGCCTACCGGCAGGTAATGACGCCGACTTTGATCCTGACCGGGGAGCAGGATCGCGCTATCCCTCCCTGGCAACAGGCACAAATGGTGGACATCCTCCCCAACAGCAGACAAGTCATGCTCCCAGAGTGCGGTCATATGACCTATATGGAAAGGCCAGATGTCTTTTGGCCAACGCTGAGAAAATTCTTTGCCGCCAAGTCGATTGATTTCGAATAGGATGAAACCACTCATACCATATGCACACGGACAAGCTGATTTTATTCAAAAATCCATTGAATCTGTGTTTGTCAGTGTAAAAACTGCCCCTGGAGGCAAAACATGTATATTGGTGATTATTTAGGACGGCGTGAAATTTACTCACCCGACAAATTGGCCATCATCGATGTCGGCAAAGACCCCGAGCTACGTTTGACGTACAAACAATGGAACCATCGCGTCAACCAGTTGGCGAACTGGCTCAAAGACAGCGCAGAGATCGGATTCCAAGACCGCGTAGCAATCCTGGCTCGAGATGGGATCGAACACCTTGACCTGTTCTACGCCTGCGGCAAGCTGGGTGCAATCCACACGGCCCTGAATTGGCGGCTGCATTGGCGCGAACTGGTGGCGCTGATCAAGGATACAACCCCCACGGTGCTGATATATTCTGACGATTTCAAAGACGCCGTAGCCGAAATCCGGAAATCACTAGGGGACAAGCATTACGCTATACGTCACTATCTCCATATCGAGGGAGAGGGTATTGAGGGCAGCCGACATTACGAAAGCGCACTTCAATCGGCGCCAGGGACACCTGTCACCAACGAGATAGTGCACAAAGAGGATACCGCCTGCCTACTTTTCACCGGCGGCACAACCGGGCTACCCAAGGGCGCCCAGATCAGCCACCGTCAGATCTGTTGGAACGTCTTGAATACCGTTATTCATGACCTAAGCCACAACGATATTTACCTGTGCGTCTTTCCCCTCTTCCATGCTGGTGGATTGTTTGCCTACATATCATCCCAGGTGGTCTTTGGCAACATCACCATCCTGACTCGCCAGTTCGAGCCCGAACAGGTACTCCACCTAATCGAGCGAGAAAAAGTAACCGTTTTCGCCGGGGTGCCCACCATGTACCAGATCATGACCCAGGCACCCAATTGGGAGAGCGCAGATATGAGCAGCCTGCGATTCTGTACCAGTGGGGGCGCGCCGCTGCCCGTGCCTTTGATCGAGAAATACACCAAAGAAAAAGACATTCGTTTCAAGCAAGGGTTCGGGATGACAGAATTCGGCCCCGGACTGTTCGCCTTACCACCGGAAGATGCCATCCGAAAGGCCGGCAGTATTGGGCGCCCTAACTTCTTCATCGATGTGCGGGTAGTAGATGAGAAGAACAACCCGCTTGGCCCTAACCAGCCTGGCGAGTTGATACTCAAAGGACCATCAGGTTTCTCCGGCTATTGGAAAAACCCTGCCGCCTCTTCGGCTGTGCTCGATGAGGACGGCTGGTTCCACACGGGGGATATCGTCGAATATGATGAAGAATGGTATTTCTACGTGCGCGACCGCAAGAAGGATATGTTCATCTCAGGCGCGGAGAACGTCTATCCCGCTGAGATCGAGAACACGCTCTACAAGCACCCCGCGGTGCACATGTGCGCTGTGATCGGGGTGCCTGATGAAAAATGGGGCGAGGTCGGCAAAGCTTGTGTAGTGCTCAAGCCCGACATTGAAGCTTCTGAAGTGGAGTTGATCGACTTCATGCAAGACCACCTAGCACGATATAAAGTGCCCAAGAGCGTCGAGATCATGAATGAGCTGCCGATTTCGGGAATGGGAAAAATCCTGAAACGTGATTTGAGAGAACAGTTCGTAAAGGAATAACCTGATCACCAACAAACCATCGAACCATCAAGGAGCACACTATGACCGGCAAAAGACTCAACCGAGGTGTGGCTGTGGTCGGCGCGGGGATGAGCAAGTTCGGGGCATTCCCCGGACTCTCGACCCGGGATCTTTTCGTCCAGGCCTTCCAAGACATGCGCGCCTCGGTCGACAAAGGCTTCGATCCCAACGACATCGAGGCCCTGTACATTGGCAATTACAGCAGCGACCTGTTCGAAGGGCAAGGGCATACGGCCCCATTCATGGCCGATTGGACTGGCCTGGCCCCACGCCCAGCCACACGCATCGAAGACGCCTGCGCCAGCAGCGGGGTTGCTATCAGACAGGGCATCATCGCCATCGCCTCTGGGCTGTATGATATCGTGCTGGTAGGCGGCATCGAGAAGATGACCGATCTGCCCACCTCCCAGGTCACAGATACCTTGGCGACCGCCAGCGATATGCTGTACGAGATCCCGGCAGGTTTCACCTTCCCCGGCTTCTACGCGGCCATGGCGACAACCTATATGCACAAATTTGGGGCTACTCCTGAAACCTTCATGAAGGTCGGCATGAAAAATCACACCAATGGGGCGCTCAACGAGAAGGCCCAGTTTGGCACCACAATCCGCAAGGTCATGGATGGAAAGATTGCCAAAGCAGAAGCCAGGGGCTACC
Source organism: Anaerolineales bacterium (assembly GCA_028278545.1). Lineage (GTDB taxonomy): Bacteria > Chloroflexota > Anaerolineae > Anaerolineales > UBA11858 > NIOZ-UU35. Next base: position 6,623 of record JANQED010000008.1, on the reverse strand, counting down.
CTGTTCCCACCTGGGAAGACGAATTGGAATTCCTGCACGATGACCGCGCCAATCCGGTTATCGCCTGGCCGATGCGCCTGTTCGACTGCTCGCCCATCTCTGATGGGGCCGCGGCCCTGCTGTTGGTCAGCGAGGAGCTAGCTACGCAGTTCAGCGATACCCCGCTGTATATTGTCGGTTCAGGCCAGGCCAGCGATGTGGCACTGCACGACCGGGACGATGTGACCGGGTTGAGAGCCGCCCAACTCGCCGGGAAAGAGGCCTACGGGATGGCTGGGGTGACCCCGGCAGATATCCAGGTCGCAGAAGTGCACGACTGTTTCACCATCGCGGAGGTGATTGCCACAGAAGATCTTAGTTTCTTCGCCCCGGGTGAGGGTTATCAAGCTGCTGAATCTGGAGGAACAGCCCGCCTGGGCTCGAAGCCCATCAATACATCGGGAGGTCTCAAATCCAAAGGCCACCCCGTTGGCGCCTCGGGCATAGGGCAGGCCGTGGAAATCTGGAAGCAACTTCGAGGTCAGGCTGGAGAGCGCCAGGTTCCCGGAAGTCCCACCCTGGGGTTGACTCACAATGTTGGGGGCACCGGTCAAACCTGCGTCGTTCACATCTACGAGAGGAGATAATCATGGCGGACAACGATTTCAGCAACACTGCCTTCCACCAGTATCTCGCTGAGTACAAATTGATGGGCGCGCATTGCGAGGCCTGCGATACACTCTATTTGCCGCCACGCCCGATGTGCCCCAAATGTTTCGGCGATGATATGAATTGGGTCGAACTGCCTGAAAGAGGTGAATTAATCGCTTTTACGACCATCCACATCGCTCCAACCGCCATGATCGAGGCTGGCTACGGACGCGACAACCCTTATATCTCCGGCGTTGTACGTCTTGAGAATGGCTTGTCCATCAGCGCCCAAATCCTGGGTCTGGATGCCAATAAGCCCGAGGAAATTATGATCGGCACACCGGTGAAAGCTGAGTACGTAGAACGGGGAGAGGACGAAGCCAAGAAGACTTTCCTGGCGTTTCGTGCAGAATGACTGCCGATGACAATCGAAGATAAATTCGTCCAACGTTGACCCGAAGTTTTCGGCGCGCACCAAGTTTGGCAAGACGGTAGCCCACGGCATGCAGATCTACAGTATCATCGAGCGTTGCCTGGGGGAAAACTGCTGCCCGGCCCGGGCAGCAGTCAGGTCGTTTAGGAATTGATGTTTCCCAATCCAACGTTCGCTGGCCAGGAGATCAGCGTTCAATTAGAAGTCACGGCCTTTCCCGCCCCGGAGATAGCTGAGAGGCGTGATTGCCCAGCACAAAGTACGATTACAAACAGCATCACTACACCCCACCCACACACCAAAGCGAAGTCCGTCAATATCGTGGACTGGAAAGCGGCCAGAAGACATCTCAAATAAGGGTTTTTCGCCAAAGTGAGGTGTTGGAGTTTTGTGATTTGGTTTTGGTAAAGGATAAATTGGTAGAGGACAATGCCTATGCGCAATCGCTTGGATATAAGGACACGCTTGTTCCCAATGGACTGCTTGGTGGGACCGTATCCGACATCCTCGGCACAAAACTGCCCGGACGCGGCACCAACTGGCTCAAGCAGAAATATCTTTTCCTCGCGCCCATCTGTCCAGGTGAAGAGATCACAACAACGGTTGAGATCATCCGCTTACGCCCAGAGAAGGATTTGGTCAATCTGCGCACGACATTGACCAATCAAAGCGGTAAGATCGCCGTCGATGGCGAAGCCCTGGTATGGGTGAGCGATTTAGTCGCAAGCTAATCTGAAAGAGTGCGGAATCAATATTGGTTGAGATGTCCCAAACATATAAGGGAATTGAGGAACAGATATGCCAAAAGCCAAGGTCAACAGTGTAAACCTGTATTATGAGCTCCACGGGCCAGAGGAAGCCCCGGTGCTGGTGCTCAATAATGGGCTGATTATGAATGCCGCCACAAGTTGGGTTTTCCAGACCGAAACGTTATCCAAGCATTATCGTGTGTTGCAGTACGACTGCCGCGGCCAGGGGCAGTCTGACCACCCGGCAGCCCCCTACTCGATGGAGCTTCATGCGGACGATTTGGCGGCCTTGTTAGAGGAGCTGGGAATTGACTATGCGCACATTGCGGGCATCTCTTATGGTGGAGAGGTCGCCCAAGCCTTCGTGCTGAAGTATCCCGCCAAAACACGTAGTCTGATCCTGATCGACACGGTCAGCGAGGTGGGCCCAGAACTGCGCCTGGTGATCGAAAGCTGGGTGGACGCGCTCAAGGCGCAGGATCCGCTGGGTTTCTTCCACGCCACCGTGCCCTGGAATTTCTCTCCAGCCTGGATCGCAGCGAACGCCACCACCCTGGAAGATGCTGAAGAGCGCTATAAGCTGCTGGACTTCCCGGCGGTGGTCAATCTATGCGAAACTTTCTTTGAAGTCGATTTCACTGACCGGCTTAGCGAGATTCAAGTGCCAACCTGCATCATAGTTGGCGAATTGGATCTGATCAAAGGCCTGCCCTACGCCAAAATACTCCAAAAAACCATCCCTCACGCCGAGTTGCATGTCATCAAGGGTGCCGGGCATGCCACCTGCTGGGAACGCCCTCAAGAGTTCAACTCCATTATCCTGGGATTCTTGACAAAGTTGGCCTAATCTGTAACCGACCAGCAACCAGATTGTGCTAGGATAAACGTTATTGCCGGGGATAGCGTCATTGGCAGAAAAGAAGCTCGCGTCGTACGTGACCGAGTATATTGAGGAGACAGTGGAGACCTCGTATGCATGCAGCTGATCTGATGAGTAAGCGGGCTGATTTAACTCCAGACCGGATTGCCCTTGTGGAGCTGGAGACAGGTCGCCGGTTTACTTATGCGCAGCTGAACAAGCGTGCCAACCGTCTGGCGAACTTCATGCATAACGAACTTGGTGTGGGGAAAGGTGACCGGGTCTCGATCCTGGCTAAAAACAGCATCACCTATGTTGATTTGTTCTATGGACTCCCCAAAATCGGGGCGATCTTCGCCCCCTTCAACTGGCGTCTTACAGCAACTGAAGTGGCCTATATGGTCAACGACCTGGAACCTAAGGTGTTGATCTGCGAACCGGACTTTGTACCCATTCTCAAGGAAATGCAAGCGGATATTCAGGTTGAGCATACGGTAACCGCGCGTGGTGCTGAACTTGAAAGGGGAATCCGCCTCGAAGAACACCTCGAAGGTGCTTCGTCGGCTGAACCAGAACGTCCCACTCTAGATAGCGAAAGCCCCTACTGCATACTATACACCTCGGGGACTACAGGCTACCCAAAAGGCGCGGTGATCCCCCACCGCCAAATCCTGTTTAACTGCATCAATACCGTAATCAGTTGGGGGCTGACCGAAACGGATGTCTCGCCTGTGTACACACCGCTCTTCCACGCCGGAGGGCTTTTTGCCTTCCTGACGCCCCTGCTCTACCTGGGCGGGCGCATCGTCCTAGCGCGCGATTTCGACCGAGTGGCCTCGTTGAAATGGATTCTCGAAGAAGGTTGCACCGTGATCCTCGGTGTACCGACCCTTTTCCAGATGTGGATGGATTCAGAATATTTCGAGGAAGCCGATTTTAGCAGCGTACGCTTTTTCATCAGCGGAGGCGCGCCCTGCCCACCCAAATTGATCAACGCCTGGCGCAAGCAAAAAGGGATCATCTTCCGCCAAGGCTACGGCCTGACCGAAGTTGGCCCCAACTGCTTCAGCATGACCGACGAGGATTCGGTCCCCAAAACAGGATCAGTGGGCAAGCCCATCTTCCACAGCAAAATGCGTATTGTTGACCCTGTTTTCGGAGAGGAACCCCCTGTTGGGGAATCGGGCGAATTGCTGATCTGGGGGCCGCATGTCTGTACGGGCTATTGGCGCAACCCTGAAGCTACTGTCGAATCCATCAAAGACGGCTGGTTCCACACTGGCGATATGGCCCACATGGATGAAGATGGCTTCTACTATATCGACGGGCGTTACAAAGATATGATCAAAAGCGGCGGTGAAAATATCTATGCAGCAGAAGTGGAGGCGGTTTACAAGAAACACCCTGCGATCAAAGACGCCGCCTTGATCGGTAAAGCGCATGAAAAATGGGGGGAGATCGGCTTAATGATCCTGACCCTCGAAGAAGGACGACAAGCCACAGTAGAGGAACTAAATAGTTTTGCCCTCCAAAGCCTGGCAAAGTATAAAGTCCCCAAAGAAGTGATTTTCGCCGAAAATCTACCCTACACGGCCTACGGCAAGGTTGAGAAGGCGAAATTGCGAGAGAATTACTTACAACCAACAACCTAACCGCCTAAAGGTGACAAAATGCCCATCCCAACGCTTGAAGGAATAACCCCAAAAACCGTTTCAACAAACCGCCTAACCACCCGCGTGCTGTTCTCTGGGCCCGATGATGGCATTCCAGTGCTTTTGCTGCATGGCAATGTCTCTTCAGCTACGTGGTGGGAAGATATCCTGGTGAGTTTGCCCGAAGGTTATCGCGGTATCGCCCCAGACCAGCGCGGTTTTGGCGAAGCCGATTCCGACGCCAAAGTCGATGCGACGCGCGGGATGGGAGATTTCGCTGACGACGCCCTGGCGCTCCTCGATCACCTGGGGTACGAAAAAGCGCACATCGTGGGGAACTCTCTCGGCGGGATGGTAGTGTGGCGGCTGTTGGTGGTTGCTCCGGAGCGATTTCTGACAGCGACTTTGGCGAATCCGGGGTCCCCGTTTGGGTTTGGAGCCACGCGCGATGCCGATGGCACCCCCGCCACTCCAGATTTCGCCGGGTCTGGCGGCGGCCTCTCCAATCCTGAGCTCATCCAACGCCTGAAAGATGGCGATATGTCCACCGAGAGCGATTTTTCTCCCCGGTCGGCATTGCGAACGCTGCTGGTCAAGCCTCCATTCATCGCTGAGCGTGAAGATGAACTGGTCATGGCGATGAATGCAACTCACCTTGGAGAACAGGATATCCCTGGGGACGCAGAGCAATCAGCCAACTGGCCGCATATGGCTCCCGGCAAATGGGGTGCGACCAACGCCACATCGCCAAAATATGCCAGTGATGTCAACAAGATTGTCCAAACTGACCCCAAACCAAGAATCCTATGGGTGCGCGGCAGCCACGATCTGGTCGTTTCTGATACAGCCGCTTCAGACCCAGGGTTTCTCGGCCAGATGGGATTATTGCCCGGTTGGCCGGGCGAAGAGCAGTATCCGCCGCAACCAATGATCGGCCAGACCCGCAATATCCTCGAAAAATACGCCGCAGCGGGCGGCACGTACACAGAAGTCGTTATTGAAAATACCGGTCACGTACCGTTTATTGAAAAGCCAGAAGAGTTCAACAAAGCTTTCCATTCTCACATCAATAAGTAATTACTGGCTTTTATCAGTAGTCATCCGAGAAGGAGGTGGTGCCTGGCAAAAGAGTAAAAGAAGTAAACCAAGGACGAACACGAAGTTTCAACCATTCTTCAGAATCTCAATTGATCGATCAAGGAGAGAAGAAATATGTCTAAACGATTACTATACTTTGCGATGCTGCTCATCCTGGTAGTCCCAATAGTGCTTTCGGCCTGCCAGCCAGCACCCGCCGAAGAAGCCCCTGAGGAGGTTGCCCCCGCCGAAGAGGAAATGGCCAAAGAGGAGATGGCAGGCACGTACTATGATCGGGCCATGGCTGGTGAGTTCGCTGGCACCGTGGTGACCATGACAGGCCCCTTCACCGATGAAGATGCGGTCAAGTTCGACAACTCGGTGGCAGCCTTCGAAGAAGCCACCGGCATCGACATCCAGTACGAAGGCTCGAAGGAGTTCGAGGCCTCGATCGGCATCCGCGTGGAAGCGGGCGATCCCCCGGACATCGTGGACTTCCCCCAACCTGGCCTGCTGGCGACCTTTGTGGCGCAGGGCGAGGTGGTGGATGTGAGCAGCTTCCTGCCGGAGGCCAGCTTCGCCAACTACAACCAGAGTTGGTGGGACATGGCCACGATGGCAGGCCCTGATGGGCCGATCATCGCTGGTGTGTGGCACCGCTTCAACGCCAAGAGCCAGGTGTGGTACCCCCAGGAAGAGTTCGAGGCAGCTGGCTACAGCATCCCGACGACCTGGGATGAGATGGTGGCCCTGTCAGACCAGATTGTGGCCGACGGGGACAAGCCCTGGTGTGTGGGCATCGAGAGTGGTGCGGCCACAGGCTGGCCAGCCACAGACTGGATGGAAGAAGTGATGCTGCGCACGACCAGCCTGGAGAACTACGACAAGTGGGTGACGGGAGAACTGCCCTTCAGTTCACCAGAGGTCAAGAACGCCTTGAGTGTGTTGAGCGACCTGTGGAGCGAGGAGTACGTCTATGGCGGCACAGAAGCCATCGTGACGACCTTCTTCGGAGATGCCCCGACGCCGATGTTCGAGGATCCGCCCAAGTGCTGGTTGCACAAGCAGGGCAACTTCATCACCAGCTTCTTCCCTGAGGGCGTGGCAGCTGGCGTGGACTACGGCTTCTTCTACCTGCCTGGGATCGATGAAGCCTATGGCAAGCCCTACCTGGTGGCTGGAGACATCATGGCGATGTTCAACGACCGCGATGAAGTGCGCGC
>JANQED010000181.1 GCA_028278545.1 Anaerolineales bacterium | reverse complement strand
AATAGCTGTAGCGTTGTCCATGGTGAGCTGGTGATTCCGTTGCCCGCGAATGATTGTGTGTCGACAACAGAATCATACGTGATTCCAACGATTTAATCTCCGCTCACCCCCTTAGAAACAGCGCCCTCATGAATAGTTCAGGCTAAGGGGGTCAAGTCGTCCTGGCCGATCGCCGATAGGCTTTGCCTGCCCAAACCGATATGATTGAGCGTCGGGGTCTCCTCTCCTCCTCGCCAAGTTCGCTGATTCAGGCCACCCAACAGGCACGCGCGAGCGCATCGTTGAAATCACTCCTAATTGGTCTTAGGGTCTGGACGGGTCCGTCCCCGGTGCGCCTTTGGACTGACGCGAACCGACTGTCGTTCGCAAGTGAAGGTGTGTAATCTCGATCCGCACTCAAAGGCTTGAGAGTTGATATTTTGCAACTTTTATTGATGATGCGTTTGAATTCGGTGAAGGATTTGTTCATATGCTTGATAGAGGGCTGGGAACATTATCATGGCGCAAGAGGCAGATACCACGAGAGTTCTCGCGGTTGCATCCGGTGGCGGCCACTGGGTTCAGTTGCGCCGCCTGCGTCCCGCTTGGGACGGCTGCCAGGTGATCTATGTGACAACTGACCCTGGGTACCAAGAAGAAGTGCTCGACGATGAGTGGTCCGCCCCTTGCACTAGGCGGGAATTCTTCGTTGTCCCGGCCGCAAGCCGATGGCAAAAACTTCGGTTATTGCGCCAATTGTTAGCTATTGCTGCTGTCTTGGTGCGAGTTCGGCCTGACGCAATCGTCACGACAGGTGCTGCCCCTGGTTTCTTCGCGCTATGGCTTGGCAAGCGCATGGGCGCCCGCACCATTTGGGTCGACAGCATCGCCAATGCTGAGGAAATGTCACTTTCGGGCCGCAAGGCCTGCTCGTGCGCCGATCTTTGGCTAACGCAGTGGGAACATCTTGCCGAGGAGGATTCCGGTGGACGCGTGCCGTTGTATCTCGGGTCTGTCGTATGATTTTCTTGACCGTCGGATTTGAACTACCGTTCGACCGTCTCGTTCGCGCTGTCGATCAGTGGTGCGTTGAGCGCAGGCGTAGAGATGTGTTTGGCCAGATCGCGGATCCCGGCACCGACGGATACAAGCCTTTCCACTTCCAGTGGACTGCATTTCTTCCGCCCAACCGGCTGAAGCAGCGTTTCTTGGACGCCGACCTAATAATAGCCCATGCTGGTATGGGTTCGATCATCACCGCGCTCTCCGTAGGAAAGCCGATCCTGATCATGCCACGGCGTGCTGCGCTAAGAGAGACTCGCAACGATCATCAGTTTCACACAGCAAAGCGTTTCTGCAATCGAGCTGGCGTCTTCGTCGCAGAAGCAGAGGAGGAAATTGGGCCGGAGCTGGATCGCCTTTCGGCAAGGCGGGATTTGGGGGGCGAGAAGGGCATCCAAGCATTTGCCGAACCCGCCCTGATCGAGGCGGTTCGATCTGTCATCCTGGGCACGCATCGTTCTGAGACGCAGTCATCCTGAGTCAAGTTTTGCATTAATCTTGGCCAAATAGACGAAGACTCCGGGAGCGAAAGGCTGAACGATCTTGATTGCGCATACAGCAATCCATTTCCAGATGGAGATGCGTTGTACGAATTTCTTCTTTGGGGTCACAAATGTTTCCATCCGCGAATGAGCAATGCAACCGAGCCGCCACCAAGAGATTTGCGCCGAGTAGCCGCGCGCGATTCAAAGATTTCTTGCGGCACTCGGCTTCAGCCATCTGCTCCTATTCTGGCATAGCTCCGATCTGGAATATGATCGCCGCAAGTAAGGGCATACGAATACTGGCCTATCACGGCGTAATTTCGCCACCTGATAGTCCATTTTCCGTTTCTATTGAAAATTTTGACCACCAAATGGCGCACCTGAAGGCGAATTTCAATGTAATAACATTGGAAGATGTATTTCGGTATAAAATTAAGGGTTGCAATGTTCCAAAGGATAGCATTGCCATTACGTTTGATGATGGATTCAAGAATATATTCTATAATGCACTTCCGATTCTGTCCAAATATCGCATCCCCGCAACTCTATTCATTATTTCCGGCAAAATGGATGGCCGGGATCCTCGCTTCATGACGAAGGAAATGGTGATGCAGTCAGCTGAGAATGATCTCATCTTGATCGGATCGCATAGCCAGACCCATCGTTCCATAGCACAGCTTTCGGATGCAGACCGCGTTGATGAAATTCTAAGGTCGAAGATTCACCTTGAAGAGACATTGAATCGGCCGGTGCCGTACTTTTGCTATCCGTATGGCACGTTCAATGATTTCGACGAAAGCAGCTGCCGTGAGCTCGAAAACAGCGGATATGCGCTGGCCTGCACGTCGGTAAACGGAGTTAACTTCAGGGGAACACATCCAATGAAATTGCGCCGGACCAAAGTGGAATGGGGCGACAGTATGGCCACATTCGACCGTCTGCTAAAGGGCGCGATGGATCCTTGGTACGGCGTCGATTATGGTCTGAGAGTTCTGCAACGCCCGCGAGCGGAGAAATTTGGCTCACTCTGACTTACCGGCCACCAGCGGTTATCGATCACGAAGCCTAGGAGCCTGTCTGAGAATTCGGGCTGGCAGGCTTGAACGGGCGTTGATTCGCTGAGGGTTATGCGTGCGCGGCGTTGCAGAGCTTGGTGAGGTTGTG
>JANQED010000162.1 GCA_028278545.1 Anaerolineales bacterium | reverse complement strand
CACAGGCATAATGATGTCGGCGCCTTCGTCCATCAGGCTCTCGCCCATGGTGCGGCCATCATCGGTGCTCTCGAAGTTGCCCACGAAGAGACCGTTGCGCTCGGTGTAATCCCAGCCCAAAGCCTGAACTTCGGTGCCATGGGCAGCATTGTATGCTTCAACACCCAGCACGAAGCCATCCATGAAGATTTCCACCGGCGGGATTTGAATACCACCATAGGTAGCCACAACGCCCGTCTGGGTCATGCCAGCAGCCAAGTAACCAGCCAGGAAGGTGGCCTCGTTGATGGCGAAGCCGGACCCATACAGGTTGGGGGATTCAAGCCAGTTGACATCCACGATGCCGAACATCTGATCGGGGTTGGCGCCAGCAGCAGCTGCTGTAGCATCGCCGAGCAGGAAGCCGACGGCCATGATCAGGTCGCAGCCCTCTTCGACGAAGGCGTTGATGTTGACTTCATAGTCGGTCTGCTGCTGAGATTCGAGGTACTTGGCCTCGATGCCCAAATCAGCCATGGCGTCTTCCATGCCTTTCCAGGCGGTGGCGTTGAACGACTTGTCGTCGATGCCGCCAACATCGGTCACCTGGCAGGCCTTGAAAGCCATTACCTCTTCCTCTGGCGCAGCTTCTTCAGCCGGTGCAGCTTCTTCTTCCGCGGGGGCGGCTTCTTCGGCCGGTGCAGAAGGTTGACAGGCAGCCAACAACATCGAGGAAACGATCAGTAGTGTGGCCAAAATCCAAGCTATTCTTTTGAGTTTCATCTATTCCTCCTTAGGGAATATGCATGAATGGATAGGATATTTAGTAAAAAGGGGGGTGTTTGATTTGAGAGGCATCCTCCTTTCATAAAAGAAGATGAGAAACTGGCACGGACAACACTTACTACCAGAAACAATTATTCGCTGCATTTACCATATCGCCCGCTGAAAGAACTCTGACATTGTACATAATCACAAAAAGCTTGTCAAACAATCCTGTAGATTTTTAGGCGATTTTTATCGAGCATCCCGGGCATCAGTTGTCTAGTCAAATAACCTAGTCAGCATCCGAGGAGCGAGCCTGCAAAGCTTCATCCAGCTTTTCGAGCCCTTGCTTGATCATGCTTTTGCTCACCGTATCAAAAAGCCGCTGCCCAACGCTGGCTACCCTACCGCCTATCTGCACTTCGCCGTCATATTTCATCAGCGTCGTGCCATCACCCTGATCAAGAAGCTCAACATCGCCAGTGCCCTTCAGGAAACCGACTTTTCCGGTGCCTTCGACAGTGAGCGTATAGCTTTCCGGCGGTATCTCGTTGGAGACGGTCAATTTCCCGCCAAAGGTGCCAGAAACCGGCCCAATGCGGACGTTCATCCGGCCTTCGTATTCGTTCTCGCCAACCTGTTCAAATTTCTGAGTCCCTGGCAAAGCCGTCGAAAGGATTTCCGGGTCGCGTACGATCTCCCAAACATCCTCACGAGTGCCAGAAAAGGTGTATTCGCCTTCTATTCTCATGGTCACTGCTCCTTCTTGTACAACAGTTCATATAACCTGTTAGGGCTGAGCGGCGTCTCAGCTATTTCCAGATCAAAGTCTTGCAGGGCATTTTCGAGGGCCTGAGCAAAGCAGGCCGGTACCGGTATGGTGCCCGCTTCACCCACACCTTTCGTGCCCAACTCGCTTAGCGGAGACTTGGTTTCCGCATGCCCCACCTCGATTCGAGGCGGCATCTCCATAGAAGAGGGGATCAAATAGTCCGCTAAAGAGGCGTTGAGCAGTTGCCCATTCTCGTCAAAATGAAGTTGCTCATAATAAGCGTTCCCGATCCCCATGGAAACCCCACCGTGAACCTGACCCTCTACAATCAAAGGGTTGAGCATTCTGCCACAATCCTCAGCGGTGACGTAACGTTTGATCTCAACCAGCATGGTTTCAGGATCAACCTCGATGATCATGGCATGCGTTCCAAAAGCTGTAGCACCGTATTGAGGCCCGAAATAATCCGTGGCCTCCAGGCCCGGCTCTGTGCCCGGTTCAACTGCACCGCGCAAAGGATTAGCCTGTGCAGCCAACTCGCCGAGGCTGATCGACATACGCGGGATATCGGCCACACGCACCATACCATCCTGGATTTCAAGCTCTTCCTCAGGGGCATCCAAGACTTTGCTGGCCATCTTGAGCACTTTCTTACGCACCCCTGAGGCGGCTGCATAAACTGCATTTCCAGCCACCACTGCGCCGCGGCTGGCAAAGGTTCCCGTCCCCCAATGGAACTCGGCCGTATCGCCAGTGATGATGCGCACATCCGTGACATCGACGCCTAATTGCTCGGCAACAATTTGGGCAAAGGAAGTGAAATGCCCTTGCCCCTGTGTGCCAATGCCCGTAGCCAGGTTGACCTTGCCGCTGGGTTCGATCTGCACACGCGCGCCCTCATAAGGGCCAACGCCAGTGGTCTCGATGAAGGGGGTGATGCCAATACCCACGTATTTGCCCTCGGCGCGCAAACGCGGCTGTTCCTGCTCGATGAACTGTCGATAACCGATCATCTCGATGGCTTTTTCAAACGTGGGCAGATAATCTCCACTATCCAAGATCAGCTCCGCAAAAGCCTGATCGATGATCGAATGGCTGTAGGGGAATGCGTCCGGTGCAATCAGGTTCTTCTTGCGGATTTCTATGGGATCGATATCCAATTCTCGCGCGGCAGCATCCATCAAACGTTCGATGATATAGACACCCTGAGGGCGTCCGGCGCCTCGAACGGGGGTCACGATGGTCTTGTTGGTGAAGACGACCTTAAATTCCGAGGAGAAGTTCGCAATCTCATAAGGCCCCATGACGTGGCTCTGCGTGTTGAGGGGAATGGTCAGCCCATAGGGGTCGAACGCGCCAGTGTCGTGCAGGAAATCATCTTTCAACCCCAAAATCTTGCCGTCTTTGGTCAAAGCCATCTCAACTTCGTGGACCTGCCCGCGCTCTTGCGTAGTCGCATAGAAATTCTCGCGGCGATCTTCGATCCATTTGATGGGACGGCAGAGCTTCATCGAAATCCAGGGGATGAGCATCTCCTCAGGGTAGAACATCATGATTTTCGGCCCGAACCCACCCCCAACGAAGGGCGCGATCACCCGCACCTGGTTCTCAGATAAGCCCAACCTCGCCGCGGTGCCATTACGGATAGGAATCGGCGCCTGGGTTGTATCCCAGATCGTCAGCAGTTGGCCCTTCTCATCCCAGTGAGCGACGATGCCGCGATTCTCCATGGCGGCTGCCGCGCCGCGGTCAATGTGAATCTTTTTGCTGATAACCACGTCAGCCTGGGCCTTGGCTGCTTCGTAATCGCCTTTCTCTTGAGAAAGATGTGCTGCCAAGTTTGACTCCAGGTCATCATGCACGAGGGGACTGTTGGGTTCCAATCCCTTCTCGATATCTACGACAGCCGGCAAAGGGTCATATTCAACCCAGATCTCCTCAGCGGCGTCTTCAGCCAAATAACGACTCTCGGCAACCACCACTGCCACCGTCTCACCCGCATGGCGCACTTTGTCCTTTACCAGGGGAGCTTGACGGCGTGAATGAAAAACGACATCCTCGACCGTGGGCGGGGGAGAAACCAGGGGCGGACCCGGCTGCCACTCATCGCCCATATCTTCGGCAGTATAAACCGCCACCACACCCGGCATCTGCCGGGCTGTCGATGTATCGATGCTGACGATTTTGGCGTGGGCGTAATCGCTGCGCACGAAAGCAGCATGCAACATACCGGGGATATCGACATCATCCACAAACAGCGCCTGTCCGGTCAGCAGACGCGGGTCTTCGTTTCTTTTTATGCGTTTACCAATGAATTCTTTTGTCACGGCTGCACTCCTTATGTCCGCATCTTTTCCGCAGCCAACTTGACTGCATCAACAATGTGCTGGTAGCCCGTACAGCGGCAGAGATTTCCGGAGATAGCTTCGCGGATCTCTTCTTCGCTGGGATCAGGGTTCTCCTCCAGGAAAGGCAGCAATGTGGTCAGGAAGCCAGGTGTGCAAAAGCCGCACTGCAATCCATGCGCTTCCCAGAAGGCTTCCTGGAGAGGGTGCAGATTGTCAATTGTGCCCATACCTTCCACAGTGAGCACCTCGTGTCCATGAGCCTGAACAGCAAAAATCAGGCAGGACCGTGCTGGTTCCCCATCGAAAAGGATCGTACAGGCGCCACAGACACCATGTTCACAGCCAACATGCGTTCCCGTCAGGCCAAGGTTTTGACGCAGGAAGTCGCTTAACAACAGGCGCGGTTCCACCTGGCGTTCGTAGGCTGCACCGTTGACGGTCAGGGAGAGATTGAAAAGATCGCTCATAGTTTTTCTCCTTAATTCCCCACGGCGCGCTCGAAAGCCTGCGTCAGGGCGCGTTGGGCCAGCACATTAGCCAGATGGCGGCGGAAATCAGCCGTAGCATGGATGTCGCTGCTGGGATCGATATCAGAAGCCACAGCAACCTCAGCGGCCTCCTGGATAACTTCGGGGGTGAACGGCTGTCCCTCAAGCACCTTAGCGGCGTTTTGAGCCTGCATAGGGCCATCGCCAGCGCTCAAAAATGCAATCCGAGCCTGTTTACAATTCTGCTCCTCGTCCAGCGTGACCAAGGCAACCACACCGATCAGACAGAAGTCGTGCGGCCGACGGGCAATCTCCATCAAAGACCAGCCTGAACGGTCCGGGAGAGGCGGCAAACTGATTTCAGCCAGCAATTCTTCCGGCTCCAGAACGGAAGTGAACAATCCCAAGAAGAACTCGCTCGCCGGAACCCAACGTTCGCCTTTCTGACTGACCACACGGAACTTTCCATCCAAAACCACGCTAACGGAAACCAGCTCGGCAGAGGGGTCAGCGTGGGCCAGGCTGCCGCCAATGGTGCCGCGGCTGCGGATTTGCCGGGTGGCGATCTGGGGCATCGTCTCATCGATCAACGGTGCTCGCTCAGCAACTAAGGCATCTTTCTCGACCGTCTGGTGGCGTGTCATCGCGCCAATCGACAGACCGCCCTCATCGCCCGGGCGAATGAAAGACAGCTCGGCGATATTGTTCAAATCAACCAATACGGCAGGTTGAGCCAAGCGGAAATTCATCATCGGGATCAGGCTTTGTCCACCGGCCAGGGGTTTGGCATCGTAGCCATGTTCCGCCAAGTGGGCTACAGCTTCTTCCACTGTCGTGGGTGCGTAATACTCGAAGGGAGGTGGTTTCATAGAATTTCAACTCCTTGTTGGTTCAAGCCTTCATTATCGTTCTGTTAATGGCAAAGCAGCCTACCAGCGTACATCGCGAGCAGGAAATCATCATACATTTATCCGTTGGACGAACTTTTCAAAGGAAGTCGGCTCTCTACCCAGCAGCCACCTGAGCACATTGGAATTGCCTGTAAACCCATATTGACCGTAATACTCAAACATTTTGATCAAAGTATCGACCTGATAATCTCCAAAACCAGAACCGCGAGCATTTCGCTCCCGTTGATCTAGAGAAATCTCCTGAGCCTCGACGCGGCGGCCCAGTTCTTTGCTCAATCTCTCAGCAATCTCGGTCTGGCTCATCATCTTGGTGCCGACCAACTCATAAGTCGCGCCAATATGCCCTGCTTCTGTCAGCACCTTGGCAGCTACCTGGGCGACATCTTGTAAGTCAACCAGGCATGACTGCGTCTCGACCGGATATGGGACCGGGTAAATCCCCTGCTCAAGGATGGAACCCCGATGCGCGAGGATATTCTGCATATAGGCTGTGGGCTGTAGGATCGTGAAGGACAGGCCTGATTCAATCAGCAATTCTTCCAGGCGAAGTTTCTGCCAATGATGCGGCATGGCTTCTGTTTGGGGGTGTAATACCGAGTGGTAAACAAGGTGCTCAATGCCCTCTGTTTGAGCCGCCTCGATGACAAACTTACCGATCATGATTTCGTCAGGGCTCATATTGGGGCAAATGTGATAAATCGACCGCATATCGCGCACCGCACGATCTATGGTAGCGCGGTCGATAAGATCGCCAACAATGAAATCCTCTACGCCCAAAGCCTCTATCGCAGGAATCTGCTCATCGCGATGAACCAGCGCCCTGACTGTCTCACCCCGCGCAACAACGGCCTGGATCACTGCCCTACCGGTCTTGCCTGCCGCACCTGTAATGAGGATCATAACAACAATAAACCCTAAAGTCCTTCGAGACCTTTAGGGTTTAAAAATCTTTAATTCTTCTCCTTGAAAGCCACAAAACGGGCCCAACAGGAGGCCAAATCCATGCCTTTTTGCACAAAGCAGCCAATGAAGTAGCGTCCGCTCTCCATTTTCATCAGGTCGGTGCCCAGGTTTTCAGCATGGATAATGCCCTTGGGGAACAGATTCAAATGCATATCCTGGTAATATTTGTCTAGGGGATAGATTGTGTCCCAATCTGCGCCGTACTGTTCGATCAATTTCTGGTTGGCTTCCTCGAAGGTCTTGGGATGCCAGAGACGCTGGATGGTGTTCATCGGATGTTCCATCGCTACGCAGTCCACTGCCAGCCACTCAATCTGCTTCTCAATGCACCAGTCGGCAAAATCAGGTGAGGGTCCTGGATGCCTGATCATGTAGCGGAACTCATCCGAATCGGGGCTGTTCCAGCCATATTTGCCATAGCCAGTCTTGATGACCAGGATATCTCCCGCGCGCACTTCGACCACTTTTTCAACCATCTCAGGCGTGTAAACACTGGTATCGCTGACGAACTCGGAGATGTCGGCTATCGCGCCGGGGCCAAACCACTTCTCGAAAGGGGTCTCGCCGATGGTTTTCCCGGCGGCGTGAAAATGCTTCTCACCGTCCATGTGGGTGGCTAAGTGAAAGCTGGCTTTGCAGTGGGCGTTATTGCGCCCCAGGCCGAAGTACTGCCCGCCCACCCGCTTGGTGTAGATGACGCTCAGGGGCACATAGTTAGCCCATTGCGGCGTCTGTACGCTGAAGGGTAATGTCATATCCAGCATTTCGGATGAGCCCATGAATGCAAAGAAATCATCTTCACTCATCCCCTCTGGAGCCTGTAAGGCCACCACCCGGCTCCAAGCGGATTCGACCTCCATAAAGGGGATCGGCTGCACCATGATCCAGGCGCGCTGGTTGCTCAATTCCTTGATCTGCCCCCCCAGGGATTCAGCCAACAGCAGGCCTGCTTTGGGCATCGTGATATGTGTCAGCTTGTGATACCACTCCGGTGGGAATAGTTCGTCCCAGGTCTTGCCATGGGTCTCCTTCAGCTTGGCTTCGGCTTTCTCGAACTCCCGGGCGTGCATGTAGCGCAGGTTGGTGTTCATCGGGTGCTCGGCACAACCACAATCCACGCCGATCAGCTTGAATTTCATATCCAAAGCCCACTGGAAAAATTCGGGGGAAGGCCCTGGGTGACGCAGGTAGTACCCAAATTCTTTGTTCTCGATACCGCCCTGGCAGTCTGGGTTGGGGATATCGGGTTGATCCCAACCGTATTTGTGATAGCCGGTGTTGATAATCAGGATATCGCCCTCTTTGACCTCGGCGCGCTCGGTGATCATCTCGGGTGTGTACAAGCCGTAATCGGAGACTGCCTCCGAAATATCGACGACTACGCCTTCGCCGCACAAATCTGTCAGGGGGATATCGGCGATTGCCCGCTCGCCAGAGTGGAACGCACGCGGCCCCACCAAGTGAGTACCGGTATTGTTGCTCCACTCGATCTGCTGACCATTAGCCCCTTGCCCACCCCCAAACGAACCCGTCAGCCGCTTGAAGAAATGCACCTGCAAAGGCATCTCACCGGGGAACGGCGGCGTGAAAATGCTCATGGCCTGGGTCAGGTCATACCACCGAGCGCTTGCGATTGTCTTGATGAATTGTTCACGATCCATGAATTACAATCCTTTCTGAAGGGTGGAAGTGGATGTTAGAAATTGGAAGTTGGACGTTGGAAAGTGGAAGCTAGAATTTCCTCCAAGTTTGGATTAGCTTGTTGAGTTGTTTCGCCACGACGGTATACTCCTCGATGTATTCGGAACAGATTTCTTCAGAAGAATAACCCAGATCGACCGCCATCTCCAAATGCTCAACCATCTCGTTAGCCGAACCCATCGCAGTTCGCCAAAACTGCTTGGCCTTGCCGGGTGTGTCTTTATGGCTGTAGCCTTCAACGATGTTTGCTACAGCAGATTTACTCGCTCGCCTCATTTGATCACACAAATCAAACTTCTCATGGCTTGGAAAATCTTCAACCAGTTTATGAATTGGAACCACCACAGCTTTAGCTCGCTGGTAAACTTCCAGGTCACGATAACTCCTAATCACCACAACTTTTCACCACGGAGGTACTTCTCGATCTAAGCATCCAACCTCAAACTTCCAACCTCCAATATCTAATCTCCAATAACCAACCTCTAAACCCCATATTCCTCTGCAAACGCCACCAATGCCTCCTCAAACATGCTCAGCTCGGGGCGGACGAGGCCAGCGCCGACCTGACCAACGCCGGGGTCTTTATGGGCGATACCGGTGTTGACGCGCGGCGTAACGCCCAATTCGACCACCTTGCGCAGGTCAATGCCGGTGGGAGTGCCCCGGAAATCCAGCGGGGGGATAGTGAAGTATTTGTGCTCGGCGTAGCAGATCTCGTACATCTCCAGGGTGGCGTTGATGGCATCTTTCGGTGTGCCGCTGACGAAGGTGACAATCGCCGGGGCAGCTGCCATCGCGAAGCCGCCGATGCCCGCCGACTCGGTGATAGTGCTGTCGCCGATATCGCCGCTGGAGTCTTCCTCAGTGAAGCCGGGGAAGTAAAGCCCCTTGGGAGTACCCACCGGAGAAGTGAACCAGCGATCCCCCAGGCCGCTGACCCGGATGCCAAAATCAGTGCCGTTGCGAGCCATGACGTGCACGATGGTGCTGCCCTCGATGCCATGGGCTGCATCGACCATGGCCTTGCAGGCTGCCATCACCGGGTTGAGGATCGTGAGGGCGTTGTCACCCAAAAAGCGGATGATCTCGGAGGCCACATCCGCGTCATCGGTGGCTTTGACAATATACGGTGCCAGGGCCTTGGTGAACAAAACCGAACCAGCCTTATTGCGGTTGTGGCCTTCATCACCCATATGCAGTGCTTCGGCCAGCATGGCGCGGACGTCGATGCCGCCGCTCAACTCGATGGCTTTACCCAAAACCGGGGCCATGACATTCTCCATCCAACCGAAGCGCTCGATGACCTCTTCGCTGTAAGCGCCGTAGCGTAATACCTTACCATAGCCCTCATTCAAATTTGAGTAGGACATATTGCCGTGGGTCTTATTCTCGAGGATATAGACCGACATATTGGACGAGGTCACCCCTGCCATAGGGCCCACCGATTGATGATGGTGACAGGGCTCAAGCTCAATCTCGCCAGACTCGACCAATTTTTGCGCTTCCTCCATATCTTTGGCCTTGCCCTCGTAGATCAGTGCACCCGTAATCGCCCCTTTCATGGGGCCAGAGGCGCGTTCCCAGGTAATGGGAGGGCCAGCGTGCATGAGCAAGTTTTCACGCATGCCAGGGACAACCTCAAGGGCCTTCCCCATCCCCACAACCACGGGACGCGCTTCCATCATCCGGTCGGTCGCTTCAGCATTGGCTTTTTCGATATCCATTTACGCCTCCAAATCTTGTCAAAAGATACGATTGTCACTTGCTCTCCCCGACACAAGGCTTTCATTATAAAGCAAAGGGGAGCAATGTAACAATCTGTTTACGCTTTGCTCTTCATCCGTTCGATGATGCCCGCCAACTTGGCGTTACCGCCGGCAACGGGCTTCCAATTCATGTGCACAACTTGTGATCCCTGGTCGCTGAGGCTCTCGGTAAACGACTCCAGACCGACGTTGATCCCGGCCAGGGGTTTCTTGAGCCGCTCCAAATCGACCTGCGCCATCTCAATCTTTTCAGCCGGCTCAGCAGATCGCTCGATAGCTTGCAACAAGCGGCCGACATAGCGCGCTGCCGCGTCGTTGCTGGTTTCGACTTTGGCACCGGCCTCGACCAACAATTCGATTTGCGCTGCCATGCCTTGCGGGTCTTCATCGGTGCCGGAAACCACAGCGACCACTTCCAGGTGACGCCCGGCATCTTTGGCGCCCTTGATCCCCTCAGCAATGGCAGGTGCCAACTCGCTGGCCGGGTCCAAGTGCGCGCCATATCCCAACACGACATCCAAAAGGATGACGGCTACTTCGGGATCGGCGGCCTCTTTCTCGAAGCGGCGCAGGCGCAGGTCGTTGTCCATCATCGGGTGCAGGCGACCCACGGTGAACTCGTCTTCCCCCAGGTCGATGACCGTGTGCTCCACGCTGACCAGGGAATCTTCCAGTCTATATTTCTTGTCCAGCGGTGCGTTGGAGTACACCACCGGCAAGTAGCTCTCCAGGATCAACAGCGCCTCATATTGCAGTGTGCCGCCGGAAAAGAGGCCCCGCAGATATCGCTGCCCCCTGGCAAACTTGGAGATATCCGGCTCGGCAGCAAACTCTTCAGCCACATCTACCAGTTCCATGGCCAACTCAGCGGCCTCATCAAAAGTCGTGGCGAAAAAGATGTTATCCACGCGGCGTGAAGCCGTTGCATAGCCGATGAAGTTGACCACTACCGGCTTGCCCGCCGAACGGGCCGCCTTGACCAGTTCACCGGCCACCTTAGGGGCAGGCGGTTTGGAGATGAGCACAATAACCTTGGTTTCAGGGTCGCGCGACAGCAGATCAAGGCCCTGACGAGCGGTGATTGCATTGACCGCTTCAGAGAGATCACGTCCACCCGTGCCCAACGCATGCGTGAGTCCGCCACCCATCTGGTGGATGCGTACAGAAACCTGCTGCAAACCGGTGCCTGAGGCAGCCACCAAGCCGATAGGGCCTTTGCGGACTTTGTTAGCAAACCCCAAACCAATACCATTGACGATGGCCGTGCCACAGTCTGGCCCCATCACAAGCAGACCTTTCGTGGCAGCCTCTTTTTTCAAAGAAATCTCATCTTCTAATGACACGTTATCGCTGTAAAGGAAAACATGTCTATCTAAACCTAACGCCTGGCGCGACACTCCGGCAGCATAGCGTCCCGGAGCAGAAACCAACACCCAATGGGCATCGGGCAGCATTTTGGCGGCGGTCTCCATGCTGTGGGGCCGGTAATCCTCGTCCCCACCGCTGCTGCGACGGGAAGAAACCAGTTCATCCACTTTATCCAGGGCGGCCTGCGCCGATGCCTCAGCATCCCCCTTGACGACAATCACCAGGTCATCCGGGTTGGCCCCCTCGGCTTCTGGTTCAAGTAATCCACTTTGTGACAGAACATCTTTATTGGCCTCGGTACCCATCACCACCCCGGCATCGATCACCCCAGGTTGTTCCGCAAGGGAGCGCTGCAACTGCATCAAAATCACTGAGTCATAATACGCCCCAGAGCGGATCTCAACTTTCGTTGTTGGCATACCAACTCCTTTACTTTCTTCATTAAAAACTGAATGATCAAATCGTTTTGGAGTATACAAGTATAAACGTTCTTGGCCCCAAAATCAAATTTCCTCCAGTGCAAGCCCCATCGAAAAATACTCGAACCCATTTAAGAATAAAGTTGCCAAAATGACCATTCCAGTATACAGTTAGGCCGAACCTCATACGCCAAGCAACCTGAGATGCCTAAACCCTATGGACAAGCAAAATCCTAAGCCCAGGCTGTTTCACGCCCGTTCAATCGGCAGCCTCGCCAATGAAATACTGTCCGCCTCCCCAACTGCAAAAGTCAGGGGGATCACTTCGCGGGGCATCTTCTTACAAACCGAAACCAATTGGATCATCTACTTATCCAAAGAAGGATTCCGCGGGCCATTGACGGTCAATCTTGACCGTCACACCCCTGCGCTGGACGTACCATCTACGGGGGAAGTGGTTCAGATTTCCCCAGGGCAGATTTCAATCCCCGATGCCAACCTGCTGATTTCTACGAAGAAAGCATCTATATGGCAACCCAATCCGCCAGGGACAACAACCCGCCAAACAGGAGAGTCCGCACGATTGAAAACCTTTGTTTCAAATGCCTACTTGCAGAAGAAAGGCTCTGGCCTCAGCGGCCTGCTCCCCACCCTGCTTGACATTCAAATGGAGCACACGCACGCAAGCCAATCAGCCCAAGAGTTCACCGACGACATCCTTTCCATCCAAAAAAGCCTGATGCGCGCGAATTTGCCAGTCATATCAAAGAAGATCACCACAGTTTTGGGGCGCGGAGGGGGTTTGACACCCTCGGGAGACGACTTTCTGGTCGGTATGATACTGACTCTCAATCGCTGGAAAGATATCCTCAAAGTGAGTGAAGGTTTGGATGTGTTCAACAGGCAAATCATCCAAACAGCAAGTGGAAAAACCACCACCCTGAGCGTTAATCTTATCAAATGCGCCACGATGGGATTGGCCGACGAACGCCTGATCAACGCCCTCGACTTCCTGGTGTCGGGCATCGGCGATCAGGAAGCTGTCATGAACGATTTGCTGGATTGGGGGAATTCATCAGGCGTAGATGCTCTGGTGGGAATGGTCACAGCCCTTCATTCAAACGCCCAAATGTAAAAATATTCGGAAGTCTTTTTCAAACGATTGCTCCCTGACAAGTATCTCTGGGAGCAGACGTTTGATAGAATGGATTATATGAATCCACCCCCCTCCCCTCCGCCGGCCTTCCATATCATGACCAAACCCAGGGGGGCGATCTGCAACCTGGACTGCAAGTACTGCTATTTCCTCAAGAAAGAAGCGCTCTACCCTGACGGCCACTTCCGCATGAGCGAGGAAACCCTGGAGGGGTACACACGGCAATATATCGCTGCCCAGCATGTCCCTGATGTGACCTTTGCTTGGCAGGGCGGCGAGCCCACCTTGATGGGGTTGGATTTCTTTCAACGCGCCGTAGCACTTCAAGAGAAATACCGCAAACCTGGGACAAAAATCCACAACGCCCTGCAGACCAATGGCACAAAGCTGGACGATGAATGGTGTTCGTTCTTCAAGCAGAACGACTTCCTCATCGGGCTCAGTTTGGATGGCCCCTGCCAGATGCACGATGCCTACCGGGTAGACAAAGGGGGCAAACCCAGTTTTGATGCGGTCATGGCCGGGTTGGCATTGTTGAAAAAGCACCAGGTTGATTTCAACATCCTGACGACGGTTCACGCAGCCAATGTGGAATACCCTTTGGAAGTCTATCGCTTTTTGCGTGATGACGTGGGAACACAGTTCGTCCAATTCATCCCCATCGTGGAGCGCAAGAATCAAAGCGGCTTCCAGGAAGGTTACCAGGTCACCAAGCGTTCGGTGACGGGGGAGAAGTACGGTCAATTTTTGATCGCCGTTTTCGATGAATGGATTCGTGCTGATGTCGGGCGAGTATTCGTGCAAATTTTCGATGCTGCCTTGGAGGCCTGGTACGGGCAGCCAGCCAGCTTGTGCATCTTCAGGGAAGCCTGTGGGACGGCCCTGGCCCTTGAGCACAACGGCGACCTATATTCCTGCGACCACTATGTAGAACCCAACTTCATCTTGGGAAATATTCGAGACCGAGATCTGCTTGAAATGGTTGGCGGGGAGAAGCAAATCCGTTTTGGATTGGATAAACGCGACAGCCTGCCCCGACATTGCCAGGAATGTGAGGTGCGGTTCATCTGCAACGGCGGCTGCCCAAAGAACCGTATTCGGCGTACGCCTGACGGAGAAGAAGGGCTGAACTATTTATGCGAGGGCTATAAGGCCTTCTTCACGCACATCGATGAGCCGATGAAGCGAATGGTCAAGCTGTTGCAAATGGGTAGAGTGCCTGCCGAGGTGATGCTGTTCCCTGGAAAATAGAAAACCATCCTCTCGGCCGCTCTTCATCCGGGGAAGGATTGGCTCATCCTACCCCTTCGGCCCGACGGCAGAGAATTGCGGTTATATTCGAGCCAGCGCCTGATCTAAATCCTCGATCAGGTCAGCGACGTCTTCCAGGCCGACCGAGAGCCGAATGAGTCCATCAGCGATGCCCGCAGCTACGCGTTCCGCTGGGGTCATATGTTCATGCGTGATGGTAGCTGGATGCATGCAGATGGAACGGCTGGTGCCGAAAGTAACTGCGTGGCAGATCAGCTTGAAGCTATCCATCACCTTTGCCGCACCGGCCATGCCACCCGAAACCACAAAGGACATCAGCCCCCCGGGGCTTGCCATCTGTTCTTGAGCCAGGGTAAATTGAGGGTGATTGGGCAGGCCGGTGTGATTGACATGCTGTACTTTGGGGTGATCAGCGAGAAACTCAGCGATTTTCTGCGAGTTGAGACTGTGCCGCGCCATGCGCATCGACAGCGTCTCCAGGTATTGCAGCGTCAACCACGAATCAAAGGGCTGCATGATGGCCCCGACAAATTCGGTGGTATTCCAACGCACATCCTCGATCAAAGCCTCCGGGCCAACAATAGCCCCACCCAGCACTGTCGCGTTTCCCGACAGGAATTTGGTGATCGACAGCAAGATTATGTCAACGCCGAGCGCCATGGGTTTTTGCAGGGCGGCGGTGGCGGTGGTATTATCGACCATCAAAGGCACACCGCGGGCGTGCGCGACATCAGCCACAGAAGCAATGTCGGTGACGAAGAGCGTCGGGTTGCTGGGGGTTTCCACCCAAACCAGTTTTGTTTTATCGTCGATCTGCTGATCCCAAGACTCTGGGTCAGCAGGATACTTGACGAAGCGGAAATCAATCCCACATCGTTCAGGGAAGATGGTGGCAGCCTGCTTGTACCCTTCGCCAAAGGTGTTCAAGGTGGTGACGATATTGTCCCCAGGCCGGGCAAGGTTGAAGATCAGGTTGAACAGCGCCTGCGATCCCGACGCAGCCGTAAGGCAGGCTTCGCCGCCCTCCAGCGACGCTAACCGCTCTTCCAACAGAGCCGCCGTGGGCGTCTTCGTGCGCCCATAGACCGGATAGGGGATTTGCTCAAAGCGTTTATAAGGATAGGTCATCGAGGGTACAATCGGCGGTACGAAGGCGCGGAATTGCTCCAGGTCTTGCAGCGGATGATACCCGGCATGGAGCGCCCTGGTGTCGAATCCCAGGTTTTCATCCGAGCGTTGGGGCTGTTCCGCTCCCGGGTCGTAAACCCAGGGATCGCGCATGAAGAAGAGATTTTCGTCCATATTGTCCTCGCTATCTGGAAATTGGGGATCGGATTTTGGATACACGTTGTGTGGCGCTTGATATATCAGTTATAATTATTGATATATTTTACTTCGGGTACCCTCTTTCAGCAAGAATATGCCCACAACCAACACAAAGAGCACCATCTACACAGAGATTCGCCGATCCATCATCATGGGTCGTCATAAACCAGGGGAGCGATTACATATTGACGAATTGGCCGACCACTATCAGACCAGCGTCACCCCGGTCCGCGACGCACTGCAAATGCTCAGTCAGGAAGGATTAGTAACCATCAAGCCTAGATCGGGGTATTTCATCACGCGCATCACCCTCAAAGAGCTGCATGATATGTTCGAGCTGCGCAATATGCTCGAACTGGCCGCTATCGAGCGCGCTGCAACGCACATCACCGATGAGCAACTTACCGCGTTGAGAGATGTCCATGTCGGGTATACTGGAGACGACGAGGAATCCTACGATCGCTACACCGAAGAGAATCGCCGCTTCCACTACCAGTTAGCCGCAGCCTCAGGCAACCAGGAATTGGCCCGCACACTGGGGCACTTGCTCGACCGACTGGCACGCTTCATGGTTCTCCGTCATGCTGGTAAAACCATGCAGGAAACCCATGCTCGCATCCTTGATGGGCTGCAAAATCGGGATTTGGCCGACGCCCGGCAGGCTTTGCTCGATGATATCGAGGGCACTTTTGAGATTTCGCTCGATCGGATTATGGAAACTGAAGCCTCAGCATGGCATTTAGAGATGTGATGTCAGAGAAAAGGAGACCACCATGAACACTGTCAACACCATCGTTTACCAAACGCCTCAATTTTCAATCCTTTCCGAGAGCCAAATGCGCTATCTTCATCTGGCAGCTCTTGAGGTACTCAGGCGTACAGGCGTGAGATTTCACCACCAGAGCGCCCTGGAGCTTCTCAAAGAGGCGGGGGCCTTCGTCTCCGATGGGAATCTGGTCAAGTTTCCCGCCCGGATGGTAGAAGATGCCATTGCTTCGGCGCCCAGCAGGGTGATCATGTGCAATCGTGATGGAGAGCCAGCCGTTTTCCTTGAAGACCGCAAAGTCAACTTTGGTACAGGCTCCGATTGCATCAATTTTCTGGATCATGAAACTGGCGAACATCGCAAATTCGTCACACAAGACCTCATCAACGGCTATCACTTATGCGACGCATTGCCAAATATCCATTTCGTGATGTCCATCGGCATTCCCACTGATGTTGAGACAGATTTGGCCTACGATACCCAGATGGCCCTGATGCTGGAGCACACCACCAAGCCCCTGGTCTTCGTCACCAACGACCTGGATAGCTGTCAACGGGCCATAGACATGGCTGCGGCCGTCGCGGGCGGCCACGAAGCGCTGCGAGAACGGCAAAGCATCTTGCTCTACTCCGAACCGAGTTCACCCTTGCAGCAATCCGATACCGCCATAGACAAATTGATGCTGATGGCTAAACATGAGTTGCCGGTGGTGCATTCCCCAGCCCCCCTGATGGGTGGCACCGGGCCAATTACCATGGCCAGCGGCCTAGCGATGTCGGTGGCCGAGATCTTCAGCAGCCTAGTGGTGCATCAACTAACAAAACCGGGCGCGCCCTATATCTTCGGCGCAGGCTTGCATCACATGGACATGAAAGCCGCCCAAATCTGCTACGCCTCACCCGAGTTCCAACTGACGAAATCAGCCATCGCGCAACTGGGGCGCTGGTACGGCATCCCAACCTGGGGATACGCCGGCTGCACCGATGCCAAGGTGATGGACGAACAAGCCGCGCTGGAATCGTTGCTATCGGTGATGATGGCCAAATTCAGCGGCGCCAACCTGATCCATGATGTCGGCTATATGGAGAGCGGCCTGACCTGTAGTTTTGAGATGATCGTCCTGACCGATGAGCTGATCGCCCTGACAGATAACCTCATGAAGGGCATCGAAATCAATGATGACACCCTGATGCTGGATGAAATCCACCAGGTCGGGCCGGGCGGCCACTTCCTGAACACTCAGCAGACCATGAACCGCTTCAAGGATTTCTGGTACCCCAATCTGCTGGATCGCAGCATCCGCCCGACCTGGCTCGAAGAGGGGGGCACCACCTTGGGCGAACGCCTGACATCAAGGGTCAAGGAAATCATCAAAGAGCACCAACCTAAACCATTAGACCCTGAAAAGAAACGCCAGGTTCAGGAAATCCTTGCTCAGGCGGGCCGGTGAGTAGCGCAACCGAACGAAGGCCCATCGGTGGAAATACGCTGCGCATTGACGCACGCGCCAAAGTGACTGGCCGGACCCGGTATGTCGAAGATATCGGCATGCCAGGTTTGCTCTATGCCAAGGTTTTGCGCAGCCCTCACCACCATGCCCGATTACTCTCCTTAGATACTCAAGCCACCGCGCAAATGCCGGGTGTGATCCGTATCATCACGGCTGACGACATCCCTGGTGTCAACGGATTCCCAAATTACAGCCAGGATGAACCTGTACTGACACCCGTAGGAGAAACCGTCAAAATGAAGGGCGCTCCGGTGGCCCTGGTCGTCGCTTCGACACCAGAAGAAGCCCATGTCGCGGTGGGGGGCATCCTAACTGAATACGAACCCCTGGCGCACACCTTCAATGCTGGTGAGGCAATCAGCGACAGCGCATCCAAAATTTACGAGGGCGGCAACGTGCTTAACACCCATCAAGTTGCGCATGGCGACTTAGAGAAGGCTTTTGCTAACTCGGCTGCAATCGTCGAGGCGATGTATCAGACGGCTTTCCAGGAACACAGCGCTCTCGAGCGAGAATCCTCCTTGGGATACGTTGACAAGAGTGGGCGGGTCACTGTCTTCGGCAGCACTCACGAACCGCATTGGCAACAAGGGTGGATCGCCGAAATGCTCCGGCTAGACCTTGAGCAAGTGCGCTTCATCACCTCTCCGATGGGGGGGTCGTTCGGCGGTAGACAAGACCCCTGGCCAAATTTAGCCGCTGCACTGATGGCTTACCTGGTGGGCAAGCCCGTTCTATTGGTCTTCACCCGGGGCGAATCATTCACTGCCTCGCCCAAACGCCACCCCTATCAGCTAAAGTATAAAATAGGCGCCACCAGCGACGGACATCTGACCGGCATGCAGGTGCGCATTGATCAAAATACGGGGGGCTACGACGCTGATGGCTATTACATCCCTGAATATGCCATAGTAGCCAGCGGTGGTGCTTATCGATGGCAAGCTGTGGACAACCGCGCCCAAAGCATTTACACCAACGCGCCCAAGTGCGGCCAGTTCCGGGGATTCGGTACCCCGCAATCTACATTTGCATTGGAGTGCTCGCTGGACGAGTTGATCCAGGAACTTGGTGAAGACCCTCTAGAGTTCCGGTTGAAGAACATGATCAACCAGTCGTCGAAAACGTTTCTGGGTTACCCAATCGCCGAATCCCTGGGGTATAGAGAAGTGCTAGAGGCCCTGCAACCACGCTTTCAGGAATTCCAGGAAGAGGCGATCCGGTTCAACACAGCTTCGGGGAATACACCGTATCGCAAAGCAGTCGGCGTCGCAGGGATGTGGTATCGCTTTGGGAAATCCGGCTCGCTGCGCATCAAAGCCCATGCCGAATTATCCCGAGAAGGCCGTTTCATCATCTACTGCTCCGCCCCAGATTACGGCCAGGGCACCGAAACGGTCATGGCTCAGCTCGGGGCAGAGATGTTGGGCGTTTCCAGGGATCAGATAGAGATGGTCAACGCCGACACCGCACTGACCCCCGACAGCGGTGTGCAGGGGGCCTCGCGGGCGACCTATTGGGTAGGCAACGCCGTCTGTCAGGCTGCTCAGAACCTCAAACTAGAGATCACCGCCTGTGCAGCCGAAATGCTGGACTGTGACCCAACTGAGCTAATGGTTGCAAATGAGCAGATCGAGAACAGGTATCACCCCTCATTGTCGATCTCCCTGGCGAATGTGGCTGAAGAGTTGGACCGGATGGGGAAATCGCGCAAAGTGCTTGGGGCTTTTGATCCCTCGCCCATGTTCCCGGAGCAGGCCCGCCCTCGGTATACCCCCCATTTTGCTACTGGCGCTCATCTGGCTGAGGTGGTCGTTGACCTGCAAACCGGCGGTGTGCAGGTGACGCGCTTCGTGGCTGCCCACGATGCCGGGAGAGTGATCAATCGACCGGGGGCAGAAGGCCAAATCGAAGGCTCCATCTTGATGGGCATCGGCTCAGCACTATATGAAGAATATATCCCAGAAATGACCACCGGATTCGTGGACTATATTCTCCCGATGATCAGGGAAATGCCAGAGAAGGAAACGATCCTTATCGAAGTGCCCGGGATTCAAGGGCCGTTTGGCGCCAAAGGGCTGGGCGAAACCGCCGTGCTGGCTTCGACCCCGGCAGTGATCAACGCGGTATCGCGCGCCATTGGCGTGCGCATTCGGAGAATCCCGGCTACCCCTGAGCGGGTCTTGAGAGCAGTAAGGGAAAAGCAGTAATTCGTACAAACTTTCTCGCAGGGCCTCCGACCAGTGGGAGATTGGTCGACCCTAGATCGGAAAAAATTAGGCAGAAGTTCAACTTCTTCGAGAAGTTGAACTTCTGATTGTATTTGGACATACGATGTCTTGATGACATCGTATGTCCCGATTACTCCGCGCCCACGTCCAGGGGAATCGCTTGAAGGGCAATGCGTTAGGCAAGCTGGCCGCAGAATCCATCAAAACACAGCATCGCAACCAGCAGAATCCGCACCAAAGATGCTTGACGCATAAGCGTGTGTTCACTATAATTGTTGCATATATATGAAACAGCGTTGCACTATTTGCAACACCCTATAATTCAACCCATGCCCGAGAAACCACCCACCGGAACGATCCAAACTGTTGAGCGAATCGCTCGGATTTTGCGTTGCTTCACCGAATCGGAAAACGACCTTGGGGTCATGCAGATCAGCAGAGAAACCGGATTGCACAAAAGCACCACCTCTCGCCTGCTCTCAGCGCTTCATCGAGAAGGCTTCGTCGAAAAGAGCGTAGAAACAGGCAAATATCGATTAGGTCTAGGCCTGGTCAACCTGGCCGGGGTGGTCTTAGAGCGGCAGGACCTGCGCCAAGCTGCCCAAGAACACCTCAGGCACCTGGCAGAAATCACCCAAGAGACCATCAATATCTCTATTCTTGACGGGAATGAATGTATCAATATCGAGAGCATTCGCAGCCCGAAATCAATCCGCTACGCCGGTCAGCTTGGGCGCAGAACCCCTTTCCACAGTACCTCCACCGGCAAAGTGCTGCTGGCGCATTTAGATGCTGAGCAACGTCAGGAGATCATTTCTCGGCCGCTTGCTGCCTATACGCAGTACACGATAACCGATCCCGCCCTCCTGGAGAGCGCTCTAGCGACGGTGCGCGAGCAAGGCTACGCCATCTCCAGCGAGGAATTCGAGACAGGTCTTGTCGCCATCGCCGCGCCTATCCGCGATCACACCGGGGAAGTCATAGCTGCTTTGAGCATCTCCGGCCCGACCTACCGAATGGATGCAGATATGCTTCAGGAACACACCCTACCGCTAAAACAGGCCGCCCAAATGATCTCAAGGCAGCTTGGTTATCTCGGATAGTCGATGCCTTCGTTGGCTATCCACCGATCACCGACCAACTCACAAAGAATTGATGGAGAAAAACAAATGATGGATCAAATTCCCATTCCAACCCTAAAACCAATGGTTCGCATGGTCTCCGACGAGCAGGTACGCGAACTGCATTATGCCACCCTGGAGATCTTAAGCCAGACCGGTGTGAAGATGGGTGATCTCCAAGGCCGCGAACTGCTGCTGGAAGCCGGCGCCTGGGAATCGAACGGCCGCATCAAAATCCCAGAAAACCTGGTCACCGATGCTATCGACAAAGCCCCCTCGCGCATCCCCATGCACAACCGGCTGGGAGAACTGACCATGCCCCTGGAGTTGGGCAAAGTCTTCTTCGGCCCGGGATCAGACACAACCTTCACATTAGATGTAGAAACCGGAGAGCGCCGCCGGGCGGTTGCCCAAGATGTTGAAGATATCGCCCGCCTGGGCGACGCCCTGGACAATATCGACTTCATTATGTCCATGGGCAACCCTTCAGACGTGCCCACCGATGACCTATATATCCATGCTTTCACTGGCATGATTCGCGGTTCCGTCAAGCCCAATGTATACACCGCCCAAAACCGCAAGGATATGGAAGATATCTACCGCATCGCCGTGGCAGTGATGGGTGGTGAGCAAGCCCTGCGTGAAAAGCCAATCCTTTTGCACTATGCCGAACCCATTTCGCCGCTGTATATCATCGAGGAATCCCTGCAAAAACACATCTTTTGCGCCGAGAAGGGCATCCCGGCGGCCTATATCCCCTCCCCAAATACCGGCGGCGGCGGGCCGATCACGGTTGCCGGCGCGGTGGCCTTAGGCAATGCCGAATGCTTGCTGGGCCTGATCATCTCCCAACTCGTTCGACCGGGCGCGCCCTTCCTCTACGGCATGAACACCGCCGCTCTGGATATGAAGACCACCATCGTAAGCTACGGCAGCCCGGATTGGAGCCTGGGCATGGGCGCCTGGGCAGAGCTGGCCCGCTACTATGATCTGCCGGTCTGGGGTTATGGCGGCGCTACAGACAGCAAGGTTGTCGATGCCCAGGCGGGATTGGAAGCCACCTTCTCGATCTTGAACGCTTTCTTATCCCGAATCACGCTCGTTCACGATGTGGCTTATATTGAATATGGATCAACCTCTTCGATGGAGATGTTGGTCATCGCCGATGAGATCATCCGCATGACTCGTTTCCTGATGGGTGGGTTGCCCGTCAACAAAGAGACTCTTGCTCTGGAGGCGATTGCGCGCGTCGAACCCGGGGCCGGTTTCCTGGCTGACGACCACACCATGGACAACTTCCGCAGCGCGCAGTGGGCACCTAAGATCAACGACCGCAACCAGTACGATATCTGGCGGGAAGCCGGTTCCAAAGACATGTTCACCCGCGCCAACGAGCGAGCCAGAGAGATCCTCGCCGAGCACGAGGTGCCCCCCCTACCGGAAGAAGCAGAGAAGGTGATCTCCGAAGTGTTGGCAGAACGGCGTGGAGAGCGTTAATGGCGCTATTGGGCACTTGCACAGACATATAACCTACAACCATGCTTGATATCTTCTTGTCGATCGCCCCTATCTTCGCGCTGATCGTATTGGGGCACTTATTGTGGCGCAAAGGTATCCCCAGCGTCGAGTTCTGGAACCTGAACGACAAACTCGTCTACTGGGTTTTATTCCCGGCACTGCTTTTTTTCAAAACCTCGACGATTGAGCTGTCCGGCGCGCTGATTGGCTCTTATGCCATCGTGATCCCAGGCGGGTTTGCCTGCGCGGTGGTGTTTTCCTTAGTCACTGCACGGCTTGCCAAATTAGATCACGCGGTAACAAGTTCGGTGTTGCAGGGGTCTGCCAGACACAACGCTTTTATTGCCCTGGCGATGGCTGAACGACTATTCGGCAACCAAGGATTGTCGTTAGCAACGCTCATTGCAGCGATTTTGATCCCCGTCACCAATATCGTCGTTGTTTCTTTGATGGCAGCAATCCTTCAGGGGAGAAAGCAAAGGAACATTGTTCGCGCGATACTGCGTGATCTGATCAGGAACCCAATACTCGTCTCAGTACTAATTGGGCTTTCGGTAAATCTGGCTCAAGTCGGCGAAATCCCCGTCGTTCACGACATCACAGAAATCTTAGGCGGCGCGGCTTTGCCGGTGGTCTTGCTGTGTATCGGTGCCAATATCCGTTTACGTGCCATGGCGGGAGCGGCTACCCCCATGTTGCTGGCTTTCACCGGGAAAATGTTGGTCTTTCCAGGGGTGATCCTGATACTCGCCCGGGCGCTTGGACTGGCCGAGCTGGCAACGTTGGTGGCGGTGTTAGTCGGTGCCATACCCACCGCGGCCTCATCCTACGCCCTGGCCCGGCAGATGGGTGGGGACTCGGCTCTTATGGCAGCGATCATCACCACTCAAACTGGCCTGGCTTTTGTCACGATACCTGTCACGGTAACGCTAGTTCAAGGATTATTGTAAAAAAGAAACCCGGATTTCTCGTCAAGCTCCCCCTAAGAGGGGTAAAAACCCGGGTTTCTCGGCTATTTCCCGCCCCAGCTAATCGATTACGCGACCATTTGTTTGGCTAGTTCAACCGCCCCCACGGCATCCTCAGCGTAGCCATCGGCAGCGATGGTTTCAGCCCATTCCTGGCTGATCGGTGCGCCGCCGATCATCACCTTCACCTGATCGCGGATGCCCGCCTCTTCTAATTCGCGGACCACCTGCCGTTGCACGGTCATTGTCGTGGTCAGCAATGCGGATAATCCCAGAATATCGGCCCCGGTTTCTTTGACCTTGGCGACGAAAGCCTCCGTTGATACATCCACCCCTAAATCATAGACCTGGAAACCACTGGCCGACATCATCGTGCCAACCAGGGACTTTCCGATCTCGTGGATATCCCCTGCAACCGAGCCTATCACCACCACACCGGCCGATTCTGCGGCCTGCTGCCTGGCTTTCAGCTCTGGCTCCAGCAACTCCATGGCTTGCTGCATGCCACTCGCAGCAATGATCAGGTGAGGCAAGTAGTACTCACCGGTCTGGAACTTGTCGCCAACGATGTTCATCCCGGCTGTCAATCCTTCGTCGATGATCGTCAAAGGCTCCAGGCCGTCAGCGAGCGCCTGGCGGGTCAAATCTACTGCTTCATCCGGCCTGCCTTCAACGATACTGAGGGTGATCTTGTTCAACAATTCGCCTGACATATCATATTCTCCTTGGAGTGGAAACTGTTCGTTATTCCAGTGGTAATGGAGGAAGTTCGTCCATCCCAAATTTGTTCGCTGCGCTGGTGGCTATCTCCCGGAGTTCAGCACGCAAGTCATCTGAGATGGGCGATGGTTGATAAGTCGCCAACAATTCATCCACGCGATCCTGGGCTCTCTCCCAAGCGGTCTTGGCGCCTTTCCTCTTCCAACTGTCAAGAGAACCGCGATCGATCACCGCTGAGGGAAGGTACAGCTCCTTATCAAACCACTTGAGTGTGTGAGGTTGGGCCAGATAATCGGCCCGATGCCCTAACTTTTGCATGAGACCCAGAGCGATGGGGTTATCACGAGCTTCGATTCCACCGATCAAGCGTTTGGCCATGCCAATGATCTCAGCGTCGATGACCAGTTTTTCATAGCTCTGACAGCTCTCGAAATCCATCATCCCCGCCCCCGACACCATGTTGACCCCAGCCAGGGCAGCCATAAGCGCGCCCCCAGAAGACTCTAAGCCGCACTGGGCGTCTACGATCTTAGCATCGGTCATCCCCAAATAAGCATGGGTCGGCATTCCCAACGCCTTTCCTACCTGGGTGTAAGCGCAGTCTATCATCCATGTGCCGACGGCCCCCATGGGCGTGGTGCCTTCACGCATATCAAAGGCAGCCGGAGAGCCCCCCCAGACGATGGGCGCACCTTCCTGGGCCAACTGGCAGATAGTCACGCCGCTCAGACACTCGGCTGTATGTTGTACCACCGCCGCAGCCAATGTGACCGGCGACGTAGCCCCAGCCAGTGGCATCGAAACCAGTTCGGATGGAATGCCATGGCGGGCACTGTCAATCATATTTTGGCAGGTCAGGTCGCTCCACAGTAAGGGGGGCGAAGGACAGACGTCAAAGACGGCGATTGGCTTTTCAGCAAGCGCTGCCTCGCTCCCCACCATGGCAACCAGCATATCTTTCATCGTCCACCAGGTGTCTTTGCGGAAAGCGCCGGTGATGATCGGCTTGCGCATGAAGTTCAAAGCCAGATAAAGACGATAAAGGTCGCCGATCTCCTCCGGCACATCGACACAAATCATTGCCGTGCTCTGGGCATCCAGTTGTGGGATGGTTTCGACTAATTTGACGAACTTGACAAAGTCAGCCGTCAGCGGCTGACGCTGCTCCTGCGTCTCGCTATCGAGGACATTGATGGCTGCCGAACCCGGATCAAACTGCACACTGTCACCGCCATAGTGGACAACCCTCTCGCCATCCAAATTATAAAGATAGAACTCAGAGGGACGAGTCTCCAATGCCCGCCAAGCGATGGATTCAGGGATGTGCGCGATCTGGGTCTCAAAGTCCACCTGGGCACCCGCATCAGCGAGCAACTTCAGAGCCTCGTCGTTGTGGACTCTCACGCCAGGGTTCATCAATAGTTCGAATCCCTCGGCGATGATCTGCTCCACCGATTGGTCGCTGAGAATATTCAGTTTGGGTCGCATTCTTATGTCTCCTGTAGGCAAAGTGTTTTGTGGTAAAGAAAATTATAAGTAGGTTTCGGACAATCGTTTGAAAAAGACTTCCGAAATTCTCTCATATTCGTGCGTTTGTGACAACAAATCTCGGAAGTCCAAATCAAAACCCCAAGGCAGTTGAAAGCACTTGGGGTATCTTTAGGAGAAACCGGGCAGTTTTAGCCTACTTAAAACTCTTCTCCGCCCTTTCGACGATGGCCTTGATCTTTTTGGCAACATCTTCTGGCAAGGGCTGGGGTTGATGTTCCGCCAGGATCTTCTCCACCCTCGCTGCGGCTCGTTCTCCCAGACTCAACCCTCCCTCGGCCTGCCATTGGTCGTAGTTGCCTCGGTCGAAAACTTCAGGGTACCAGCGCTTACGGAAGTTTGTCATGGTGTGGTCGCTGTCAAGGAATTGACCATCAGGGCCTTCCCGGTCGATCAAATCAAGAGCCAGGGCTTCATCGGTGACATCGACGGGCGCCAAGTTGTACTCTATCCAACCAGCGATTTCGTTGCAGGTCACCAATTGCGCCAGGGAGCCACACAGGCCCGATTCCAGATATCCAAGGTCATGGATCAAGTTCGCACCCCCCAGGGTCTCAGCCATCATGGTCAGCGCGGCCTCAGCCGCGGCTTGCTGATCTACCAACTTAGAATCACTGCATCCTCCCAAGCCAAACATGGGCAAATTGTAATGGTGCGCCAAAGCATGGGGAACACCGCGCTGATCGGGTTCGCTATACGGGCTGACCATCGTCTTCATATCCAGGGACCCACCGCTCATGGCAGAAGTGATGAATGGTGCACCTTCGCGTTTCAGTTGCGAAAGCACTAAGCCAACCAGCACCCCTGCATTGACCAGGGCAACGCTGCCTGCTGGCGTAATCGGACCGCTGATCCCAGCGATGCTCACGGGGATATATAAAGCGGGCAGACCCTTCTCTGCCAGGAAAAGCAGTTTCTGTAATGCTTCTTCGTTGTGCTGCAGACCCGTGGTTACGTTGATATAACAAGCCGCAAACGGTCGCAGTTTCAGTTCTTCCGCTCCCCCGGCGACGACTTCAGCCATCTCGACAGCATCCACACAACCAGAAAATTCGTTGGTGACATAGACAATCGGTTTGGTCGTATTGTGAAGCATGGCCTCCATTTGATAACGGTCGCTGACCATCTCATGCACATCAGTGGGCAGGAACATGGACATGACAAAATCTATGTTCTGCAAGGCATCACAGACGCGCATCCCCTCGACAACATCCTGGAGCACGGGATCGCGTCTCTCTCCCGTGCGGTGATCGACGATGTGAAGGCAATCGGAGCCAGTGCCATAATAACAACGCCCCTCTTCCAAAAACATGGCCGCCTCCCCATTTTGATCATAGAGAGTCACTCGTTTGGGCACTGTACTGAACGCCTTCTCCACCAACCCCGCAGGGATGCGCACTCGGTTGCCTTCAGATACAGAGGCGCCGGCCTTCTTCAACAAGTCAATCGCTTCTTGATCATAGAGCCTTGCCCCGGTCCGAGCCAGGATTTCAAGGCTGGCGTTGTGTATCTTTTGGCACTGATCAGGTGAGATACGCGCATACTGCACGCCCCCATAAGCTACATCATTGATTCGGATTTGGGTCATGCGGAAGTCCTCCTGAAATCACGCTTTACGTTTTATATATCTAATTTTATTGCACGCAACAGCCTTGCCAGGAAAGCACCCGGCAAGGCTGGCATTTGGGATAAAAGAAGCAAGTTAGTCTTATAGATCCTCGCGTATGTCAACCACTTCTTGCCCTTCAATCGATTCCAGCACAGGGATTAAGTCATCTTTCGAAACGTTGCGCACCTTGATTACCACATCCCAGAATCCCGGCTGCTTTGGCGATGGAACCCCACCACTGGTGTAAATTCCCCAACCTTGTGAAGCAATCGCGCTGGTAATCTTGGCATATTCACCAACTTTATCTGGAACACGCATCGTAACTCGTACGCCAGCTACAGTGCCGCCCAACAGATCAGATAACTCAGCAAGCATATCCACTTCAGTGATGATGCCAACAACAATCTCATCTTCTACAACTGGAAGACAACCCACCTTACTTTTGATCATCATCTGGGCCGCACATTCCAATGTTTCATCAGGTCCAATCGTGATCAAGTCTTTGTGTTTGACCATCATGTCTTTTACTTTTAGATCAGACAAAAGGCGACTGATTTCCCAAACATTCAGACTACCAAGATCGGTTGGAGGAACTCGTAACTTATTTCGGGTTATCAAGCCCAAGATCCGTTTGCCATCACCGACAACGGGTAAATGCCGCACATTGTTTTCAATCATGAGTTGTTGAGCTTCAGCAGCAGGAGTCTCGGGTGAAATCATGATGGGATGTCTCATCATATAATCTTTTACTAACATGGCTAAGATCCCTCCGTTGATTGAGTAATTACTGGATCAAAGGTGCGTAACGTTTCTAGAGGCAGATGACAGAAAATACGATGGCCTTGCACAGCTTCACGCCAAGGCGGAATTTCCACTTCACAGATTTTGCCACCGTCCGGGAGCAGATCTTTTCGAGGACAGCGTGTATGGAAACGGCATCCACTGGGAGGGTTGATGGCGCTGGGCACATTGCCTTCAAGACGGATATGTTTTTGCACGGCTGTCGGATCAGGGATTGGCACTGCTGAAAGCAAAGCTTCTGAGTAAGGATGATAGGGTGGTGCATAGATAGCTTCTGCGGGGCCAATTTCCATGATCTGCCCAAGATACATCACAGCAACTTGATCGGAGAAAAAGCGAACAACGCTCAAATCGTGTGCGATGAATATCAACGTGGTGTTAAATTCTTGCTGTACTTCTAACAACAAATTGAGTATGGCCGCTTGAACCGAAACATCCAAAGCGCTGACCGGCTCATCGCACAGGACTAAATCGGGGTAGCTAGCCAAGGCACGGGCAATCCCCACGCGCTGCTTCTCACCACCGCTCAATTGGCGCGGCAAACGATCGAAGTAGTTCTCACCTAAACGCATCGCTTTTAGCAGCTTGACCACTTCACCCCGGATTTGATCCTTAGGCACCGTATTGAAACGCCGCATTGGTCGGCCAATCTGCTGCCCAACCGTGTAGGATGGGTTCATGGTCGAATCGGGATTCTGGAAGACCATCTGCAATTCCTGGATCAACTCACTCGCACGCTCAGAGATATTGGTGGTAATGTCAAAGCCTAAGAATTCAGCTTCACCAGCAGTGGCATCCTCCAACCCTATCAGGGTCTTAATCAGAGTGCTTTTACCACAACCAGACTCGCCAACCACTCCCAACGTAGTACCCTTAGGGATATCAAAGCTGGCGTTTTCGACTGCCTTGACATGTCGCTTTTCACCAAATCCAAGCACGTCTTTAAGCGAACTGCCCTTAACTTCATAATACTTCTTTAGATCACCTACAGAGATGATGGGTTCCACAGCACCATCTTTGACTTCAATAGAAGGCGGAACAATATCTTCAGACGGAGTCCACTGTAAAGCATCAATCTCTTCAGCAAAATGGCAGCGAACCATAGCGCCATCTGGCATCTGACGCAACTGAGGTCGTTCCTCGCGACAGCGCTCTTGAATATAATCACAGCGTGGGCCAAAAACACAGCCAAACGGGCGATTATTGGGGGGCGGAACCCGACCGCGAATAGGATAAAGCACACTTTTGGCTTTATCGGCACCTAACTTGGGTACACAGCGGATCAATCCCTGGGTATAAGGATGATAAGGGTTCTGGTAGATTTGCTCAACAGTGGCTCTTTCCACCATCTCACCTGCGTACATCACGCCCACACGGGTCGACACACGGGCGACAACACCCAGGTTGTGGGTAATATACATAATGGCCGTATCAAACTCCCGGCGCAGCTCAGCGATCAGGTCTAACACCGCCGCTTCAACGGTCACATCTAGCGCTGTGGTAGGTTCGTCCATGAGGAGCAAGGCGGGGTTGTTGAGCAGCGCCGTAGCTATGACAACACGCTGCTGCTGCCCACCAGAAATCTGGTGTGGGTAGCGCTTCATCACATTGGCAGCATCGGGCATATAAACCCGTTCCAGCATTTCAATGCAGCGTTTCTCAGCCGCTTTTTGCTCCATGCCGCGGTGAACAGTCAACACCTCAGACATCTGGTCACCCAAACGCATCGAGGGGTTGAGGGCCTGCATAGGATCCTGGTAGACCATGGCAATCTGGTCACCCCTCAACCGGCGAAGTTCCTCTCCGGTCACACCAACCAGCTCCTGGCCTTGAAACTTTATGCTGCCGCGTTTTACGTATCCATTAGCTCCCAAGAAATTAACCACAGCCCAGGCAATAGTGCTCTTTCCACAACCAGATTCGCCGACAATGCCATGGGTCTCGCCGCGCATGATATCGAATGATACATCCTGAACGGCCTCGATTTCACCGCCACGCACTTTATATGCGACGGCTACATTTTCAAGTTTCAACACGGGAGGTGCTTGTTTCAATTCTGTCACAACGCCCTCCTCACTTCTGATACCTGGTCATCTCTTCGCGCAACCCATCCGCAAAGAGATTTAACCCAATCACCAGAGAAGCGATGGCCACTGCCGGCCAGATCACTGCTAATTGATTGGAAAAGATATTCCTGCGGGCTTCGTTGACCATGTTGCCCCAGTCAGGGTCGGGCGGTGGTAGCCCAATCCCCAGGAAACCTAGCGTGCCGATAGCAAAGATAGCATAACCTACTCTTAACATGCCATCCACCAGCAGAGGTCCGCGGGCATTGGGCAATATCTCTCGAAACATGATATACCAGACACCTTCACCACGTGTCTCGGCTGCCCGGATATAATCGCGGGTTTTGATGTCCATAGCCAGACTGCGGGCCAAACGAGCCACCCCGGGCGCCCCGGTGATCGTTATCGCCAGGATAACTACCAGGTCCCCCTGTCCCAAGGCAGCGATAACCACTAAATAGAGCACAATGCGAGGGAAGGCGATCAGGGCATCCAGAACCTGCATAATGATCTGATCCCACCAACCACCTCGGTAGCCAGCGTTAAGGCCCAAAACTGCGCCCAAAGTCAGTGAGCCAATCACACCCCAGATAGCCACACCACCCGGTATGGAAATGTCCACTTCCCCAGGCAAACGCGTCTTCAGCAAAATAACCTGGGTTCCCTGCATCAGCCTTGAGAGCAGATCTCGCCCCAAATGATCTGTGCCCAACCAATTTTGCGCACTCGGTCCTTGATTTTGCAAAAAATCGGAGGCATTCGGATCATAAGGAGTCCAAAAAAGTGAAATAAGCGCCAGGGTCACCCAAAAAAGCACTATCGCCATACCAGTTGTTGCAACTCGTGATTCAAAGATAATGGATACACCCTTCCACATCTTCTGGAGTCGAGAGGGCCGTGCAATCGGTTGCGTCATTGTTTTTACAGCCATAATCCTCTCCTCACGAATAGCGAATGCGTGGGTTCAGCAGCGTATAGGCCAGGTCACCCAGCAAGCGTGTGATAATTGCAATCGCAACTGTCACCATGGCAGCAGCTTCCACAGCATTGAAGTCACCAAAAATGGCCGATTTATAGATATAGTAACCCAATCCAGGATACCCAAAGATCACTTCTACGACCACCAAGCCGCCGACCAACCAGTTGACGTGCAGCATGATGATTGTAATGGGGGCCATAAGTGCGTTGCGAACGGCATGTTGAAAGACAACCCTGGAAATTGGCATACCTTTAATGATTGCTGTGCGGATATAGGCTGAATCCATGACTTCAACCATGCTTGCCCGCGTCATCCGGGCAATATATCCCAGTTCAATAGCGGTCAGAGTAAGTACAGGCAGTGCCAGCAATTTTGGATCTTCAAAGATGGCATCGGGGCTGGTAAAGATAGCCACAGCAGGCAATACCTTTAGCCAGACCCCAAATATCATGATCAAAAAAATACCGGTCACAAACTCAGGTGTAGCAGTAAAACCCAGGCTGGTAATCGAGATGATCCGATCTAAGGGCTTTCCCTCATTGATTCCTGCCAAAATACCAAAGAAAAGAGCTAATGGCATGATAAAGATAAAGGCAACGCCCGCCAAGACAAGGGTATTACGAATACGCGAAACCAGGGTTACAGCTACGGGCCGTCCATATTGCAGTGAGATGCCCGGATCACCGCGCAACAGGCCTTTACGGAGGGGAATATATTTCTGCGGGCCATCTCCCTCTTTTCGTAGACCAGCTTTAGTCAGCGCCCAGACCTCAGCCCCTTCCCCGCGCACCCACATTACGGCGTTATTCTTGGTATCTACTCCCCAAAAGTATTCTTGGCCCTCTTCATCAACCTGCCAGACCCCACTCACAATATGGGAGGTAGTAGAGCCATCTTCCTGACGTTTCAGGGAAAGCAAACGGCCTTCTTCCAATGTCCAACGCGTCAACTGACCATCGACATCGGCCCACCAATCGGCCTCACCGGTCTGTGGGTTAATTGCGGTCACCAAAGGATATCCTACAAATCTCCTGGCCCGCCAATCGTTGCCGATCAACCAGTCAATATAACGTTGCCAGGCCGGCGCATCCAGGCCTAACTGGGCGCGGTAAGAGGCGCGTTGTTCTGGTGTGGAAAAAACCCCCAGGATTTTCACGGTGATATCGCCACTACCTACTTCAATTAGAACAAATAGGGCGATAGAAACCAGGAGCATGGTAATAATGGTTGAGATAACACTCCGAATGATAAATCGCGCCATAACTGTGCTCCTTCGGGCAAGAGGCCCGGCTCATGGGAATCCGGGCCTCTCATCTTCACTTGTAAGACAAAACTTTATTCGTCGATCCAAACATCGTAAAGGAGGTCGTAGGCTGTGGGGTGGGCCTTGACATTCTGGAATTTGGAAGCCGTGGCATTCCAAACACTCTTCCAGAAGCTGTTGAAGATCGGGCCGCGTTCTTGCATGATGTCTTCGATCTTGCACATCAGGCTGCGGCGAGCCTCGACATCCAGCGTCCCCTGAGCCTCGCGCAAGATTTCCTCGAACTCAGAGTCAAACCAGCGGGTCTCATTCCAGGCACCAATGGCCTCTTCTGTGTAAGCCAACGGTAGCACCATGGTAGCCAATGGCCGGTGGGTCCATGAGGTGATACCCAGATCGACCTCCGTCCAGCGATCCCAGTAGCCAGCCGGCTCAGTGATATCCAGCTCGATCTCGAAACCAGCCGGTTCAGCCAGCTCTTTCAAAGCCTGGGCGATCTCGGGCTCAGCCTGGTCGTTTTTGGTAGCCAACGTGACCTTGAGGGGCAGTTCAATGCCCTTCTCGGCGGCATATTCCTCGAGCAGCGCCTTGGCGCCCTCAGGATCGTATGCAGGGATATCTTTTTCACAGTAAGAAGGGTGGACAGGTGCAACGTGGGCATCCAAGGAGAGGTCGCCCTCGCCGAAGTAGGCCAGCTGCAAGATCTTGGCGCGGTCCTGGCACATCTTTAGGGCGTTGCGGACGCGCACATCATCCCAAGGCTCCAGGTCTACGCGCATGCGGCCAAGCAGACATTGAGCCGTGCTGGCCGGTCGGATGGTGATCCCATCCACACCCTGTAGGGCCTGGAAGTCAGTGGGGCGCGGGTCATACAACGAATCTACCTGACCAGATTGCAGCGCGGCAACACCAGCATCCTTATCTGTGGAGACGTAGATGATTTCGTCAAGATAAGGCAACGGTTGTCCATCCTCGCCCATCTGCCAGTAATCCTCGCGGCGCTTGAAAACGGCGCGCTCGCCTTCAGCATACTCTTCCAAAGTAAACGCACCGGTACCAACGGGTTTCTTGATGATGTCGCCCTCGAATTCACGATGCAGGACGACAGCCGGATAGTGGAAGAGGTGTTCGGGCACAGCGATATCGCCGAACTGCAAGTGCAGCTTGATGTGATAGTCATCGACTTTCTCTACATCCTGCATACCGCTCAAGTAGGACATCAACCCAAGAATCGAAGAGCCGACATCGGGGTTCAGCCACTCACCGATCGTGAACAGAACATCATCTGCGGTGAGTTCATCACCGTTATTGAACTTAATGCCCTTATTCAGATAAAGGTCCCATTCTGTAACATCCTCATTGGCTTCCCACTTCTCAAGCAGGTAAGGCCGGGTGATGTTATCAGGCCCTGTCAGGGTCAAGTATTCACAGAATTGGCGAACAACATTGGCACCCTCAACCCAGGAGAGGCGAGCAGGGTGATCAAGAAGCTGGAGCTGCATTGAGCCTGTCAATGTACCACCGCGCTTGATACCACTAGCGGCTGGGGCAGCTTCTTCGGCTGGGGCTGCTTCTTCAGCAGCAGGAGCACCACAGGCCGCAAGGAACTGCGCCGCGCCAGCCGACATACCTAGCAGCGTAGAGAAGCGCAAAAACTCGCGCCGAGAGATACGGCCCGCTTCTAACTTATCATATGCATCTGGGATAGCAGGATGCACTTTTTCCATATCATATTTGGTAATCTTGTTTTTCTTCACTAGTCCTTCCTCCTAATTACTCAATTAAAAGCGAACAACAGCCAGACAAAACTTACCTTGCATTAGCACCTCCTCAGGAACTCCAATGATTATGCTGATATTTCTACAAGCCGATTATGAAAAATTAGCCAAACAGGCAAGAACGTCAAAAATGAATTTTTTGTTTATGTGGTTTTGAAATACGGATAAGCTGTTTGGAGAATACTGGAACAAGTCTGAGAACATTTACATCATAACATAACCAGAGATGCATGCCAAGTTTTCTCCATAAAATCACTATAAAAACAGGCTGGCAGCCCCCGAAACACACTCCAAGCACAACAGATTGCTCTTTCTCGGGTTTGGCGATCCCGTTGATGCAATCACTTAGTATACAGCTAATATATTACTAATATATCTCAGGTGGGGGCTTTTGTCAACGTTCGTCCAATCCGGCTGGCAAATTGACAACCCAATTCGCCAACGCTATACTTCAAAAATGTTCACAACCAGGATAACCCAATTGCTAGACGCCCAAGGCATCTCTTATCGCCTGCTGCCGCATACTGAACCAGTTTTCACTGTCGAAGCTGCGGCATCTCAGCGCGGCGTTGTCAAGGAGGAAATGGTCAAATCCATCCTGCTACGCGAGAAGAAAAAACGTCGCTATGTGATGGCCTGCGTGACGGGAGATTCACGCCTCGACCCACAGGCTGTGCGGGGCCACCTCCCAGGTGAGTGGCGACGATTGAGCTTTGCCTCTGCCGAGGAAATCTCCAACATAACCGGCTACACGCAAGGAGCAGTAGCGCCTTTGTGCCTTCCCAAAGACATCCCTGTCATCTTCGACGAGGCCATTGCTCAATGTGAGAAGGTCAACATCAGCAGCGGCGACCCCATGGCGGGGCTGGAACTCGCTGCAAGCGACCTGATTAAACTGTCCGGAGCGATTCTGGCTCCAATCGCCGCGCCTAAGGAGTGATCACCACCCGCCCGGCGTGGCTGTAGGAGTCGAGCTGATCGAAAACGCCATTGATCACGTCTGCATCCAGGGGAATGGTATCCGAAATTACCCTAGAAAGATCCAGTTTTCCCGTTCTCACAAACTCGATTAGGGCCGGTAATTCGCTGGCAAGGTGATCTGACACACCGATGATTTCTGCTTCCCTGCACAACAACTCCACATAGGGGTCAATTTCGATCTTCTCCTCATTCAACCCCACCAGGCCCACGCGCCCAAAGACCGCCAGGGCGTCGATAGCCTGCCGCATGGTCACAGGGAGGCCAATTAATTCCAGGGCCACATCGACTCCGCAGCCATCAGTCAAACGCTTGATCTCAGCCACCGGGTCGAGCTCCTGGGCAGCGATGGAGATTGCGCCATAATATTCGGCCAAGGCCAACTTCTCGGGACTAATATCCACAGCGAAAACTCTCACAGCTCCCATTGCCTGGGCC
The DNA here is from genome assembly GCA_028278545.1 of Anaerolineales bacterium. Lineage (GTDB taxonomy): Bacteria > Chloroflexota > Anaerolineae > Anaerolineales > UBA11858 > NIOZ-UU35. The sequence continues at coordinate 12,915 of JANQED010000162.1, read as the reverse complement.
AACTGCACCGCCGACATCCCCAGGCCGCCTACCCCAAAAACAGCGACCGTCTCCCCAGGTTCCAGGCGCGTCTTCTTGAGCGCATGGTACGAGGTCGACGACGAGCACATCATGATCGCGCCCTGCTCGAAAGGGATTTCTTCAGGCAGTTTAAAAACGCTCCTCGCCGGCAGGCTGATATACTCGGCATACCCCCCGGGGCGGTATTTCCCAATCATCGAGCCAGTGGTGCAAAACTGCTCATTGCCCATATTGCAGTACTCGCAATTCCCACACGTGACCATATAGTGCAGGCACACCCACTCTCCTGCTTGCAACCCTTTCACACCTGAACCGACTTTTTCAACCACGCCTGAGACTTCGTGACCCAGGGTCATCGGTAAGGGATGCACCGGCGAAACCCCTGCCCGGTAGTGGGCATCGGAATGGCAAATCCCCGCCGCTTTGATCCTCACCAACACATCATGGCTGCCAACTCCAGGGATTGGGATTTCCTGCATCTCTAGAGGCTGACCTAGCTCGATCAGTTGAACTGCTTTCATTGATCTCTCCTTGATATCTCACGAATGAACCTCCAGTAAGATTATACACAACGTAAAAAGCGAAGCAGGATCCGCGACCAGGCGTCAATCTTCCAGAGATACACTATAATATTACCCATGATCTCATCTCAATACTTGAACTTGCTCCGTAATCATATCGATATCACTCGCGTCCCCTTCAGCGACCGCGGCTCGCGCCTGCTCATCTACCGAGAAAAAGACGACAGCAGTTTGTTCATCAAACTTGCCGAAAGACTGACTGCCATTGAACCCGGATTGGACGCCTATCGTCTACGCCCGCCGTTCATAAGTGATCTCATATTTACAGACGAACATGGCAAAAAACTAGAATTCGAGGTGACATCTTTTCCCCATAAGCTGTCTTTTACAACCCAACTGGGGGAGATAGGGCTGGTTTTCCAGGATCGCAACACGGTTTCGATCGGATTGCCCCAACAGAAAACCATAGGCATAAAATTCCACGTCGCGCCCCAGTTCTGGAAAGAAACTGAACAGGGTGGTCATTTTAAATTCATCCGCAATTTGGCCTATACCAGCAACGGCGAAAGCCTTGTCAATCGCATAACACCAGAAGACGGCGGCTACAGCGTGCATTACCTGGTGAAGGCGGGGAATGATTGTGCATTCGCCATCAGCATCGCTGGGAACTCAGATCTCAATCATGACGTAAAACCATTCTCGATGTCTTCAACCGCGTCTGAACAGCGATGGCTCAACTGGTATGAAAAAGTCCCTCCGGTTTTGGAAGAATATCAAAGTAAGTACGCCTATGCCTGGTGGATCATGGCGAACAACCTCATCAGCCCGCGGGGGGTCGTGGCCTATGAAGCGATGACACCATCCAAGATCAACTACATCGGCCTCTGGTTGTGGGACAGCGCCATGCATGCGCTTGCATTCCGTCATGTAGACTGCAATCTGGCCCGAAACCAAATCCGGGCGATGATCGCACACCAATTAGATGACGGCATGATCCCGGATGCCGTCTATGATGAAGGCGTTATCGCCGAAATCGAAATACCCTTTCGTGCCGAGGTAACCAAGCCACCCATTTTAGCGTGGGCGGCTCTAAAACTGCATGAAACTGACCCCGATGAAGAATTCCTAAAGGAAATCTACGTACCCCTGGTACGTTGGAACGCGTGGTGGTTCAGCATGAACGACGACGATGTGGATGGCATTGCGCAGTACAACCATCCATATTCTTCCGGTTTGGATGACAATCCCCTATGGGACTATGGCATGCCGGTGGAATCCCCTGACCTGAACACCTATCTTTGTGTTCAAATGGGCTCCCTCGCAATGATCGCCGAAATCCTCGGCATGGACGCTGAGGCCGAAATGTGGCGCAGGCGCACTACGGCGATTGTACACCGCATGATCGAACACTTTTGGGACGAAGAGGCGGGACTATTCTGGGCGATGCACGAAAACGAAACTATTCGGGTCGTGACGCCCTTCAATTTATACCCTCTATGGACCGGACAGCTACCAGATCACATTCGCGACCGCTTGATCTCGCACCTCACCAACCCAGATATGTTCTGGGGAGATTTTCAATTGCCCTCAGTGGCATACAATGACCCCCATTTCGACCCCGTAACCATGTGGCGCGGCCCGGTATGGGTCAACATCAATTATTTCTTCATCGAAGCCTTGAAACAAATCGACCAATTTGAACTGGCCGATCAACTACTCAAGAAAACGTTGCACATGATGATGGAGCATCCCAGCATCTATGAATACTATAACGCCATGACCGGGGAACCTCCTCCTACGGCGGCTGATATCTTCGGCTGGAGTGCAGCCGTCTTCATCGACTTAGCTATTCAAGCCAGCCAGGAAGCAGAAAATGAACGCACACGTGAAAGAAAGAAAAGAAAGGATCGATAAACCAAGAACCGCGCTCCTGCATTACTCAGCACCCCCGGTGATTGGCGGCGTTGAAGCTGTCATCGAGGCCCATGCCCGCTCGTTCATCGAGCATGGTTATCCCATTGATATCATTGCTGGCCGAGGCGAACAAGACGCTCTGCCTGCTGGCGCGAATCTACACCTCCTCCCCAGAATGGATTCACTTCATCCAGATATCCTCGAAATCAACGACAAACTGATCAAAGGAGAGATTCCCCCAGAATTCGACTCATTGGTAGAAGAATTAATGGGAGAAATGGCTGAAAGACTAAAGAACTACCATGTTGTCATCGTCCACAACATGTACACGATCCACATTAACCTGCCGATGACAGTCGCACTGTTCCGCATGGTGGAGAACGGCACCCTCAAAAAGTGCATTGCCTGGTGTCATGATTTCAGTTGGGCAGACCCACATTTTCGCACCATGGTCCACCCCGGCTACCCCTGGGATGTGCTGCGCACTTGCCTCAGTGAGATCATCTACGTGGTTGTCTCTCAAGCGCGCCAGCACACGCTGTCCAAGGTGTTCAAGTGTCCATCAACGCAAATCAAGGTGATCTATAATGGGGTAGATCGAGAGAAACTGCTGGGGTTATCGCAAGAAGGGAGAAAACTGATCAACAAGCTGGGGCTGCTCGAAAGCGACCTGGTGCTGCTGATGCCTGTCCGGGTTACCCTGCGAAAGAATATCGAGTTTTCTATGCAAGTGGTGGCAGCTTTAAAAGCCAGCGGTTATAAGCCTCAGTTAATCCTCACGGGACCCCCAGACCCCCACGATGAGGACAGCATGTCGTATTTCAAAGAATTACAAGAGCTTCGCCACGAATATAACATCGTCGACGAATTCCGTTTCGTGTTCGAACATGGGCCAGACCCAACCAAACCGTTCACCATTGATCACCAGATCGTGAGTGATTTTTATCGCGTCAGCGATATGATGTTTATGCCCAGTCACCGGGAGGGATTTGGTATGCCGGTCGTTGAAGCAGGATTGGTCGGGTTGCCCGTGATTGGCACTGAATTCCCGGCTGCCACCGAGATAGGGGGCAAAGATGTGATCATGTTTGACCTTGCAGAAGACCCCGGCTTGGTGGCAGGTCGTATTGTCACGTGGATGGAAGAAACCCCAACCCATCGCCTGCGCAGACGCGTGCGCCAGACCCTGAGCTGGGACGCCATTTTTCGCCAAAATATTGAGCCGCTATTGCATATGTGAACAGCCAACAACCCTAACGGTGTCGCAGTCACACGGGGAATTATTTGCGCAGCACGCCGTCTTTTTGCTTGTCTAATGACCTTTCAATCAGCCCCGCTACAGCCTCTATCGATTTGCACTCATATTCTGTGAGATTCATATTCACCCGTTCTTCAGGAGAATATGCCAACACAGAGTCAAGTATTTCCAATGCTGCTTCCTTCATTTTGTGCATATTTTTTCCCATCCCCCACTCCACCAATTCTCTCACTTCACTGACCGCGCTAAATCCCTTTGGGGAAAGCTGAAAACTGTACGATGAATAAGGTCTAAACGCGGAGATTTGCTGAATGATCTCTAGCCCATATGCCAGGTCTTCTTCGTCAATTATTAGTTCACTTGCCATAACGCAACTCCAATTGAAAATCTACTCATGGACCATTTCCGAAATTGAAGTATCCAGATCGCTCCCCATTTGGTCGTCGACCAGCCCCATACTGTGAGTCTCATTTATGCTATCTCGCTCACAGCCAAGTCCCCTTATCAACGAGAATTTTTTACATTATATCATACGGTGCAAATCGCACAGCGGATATGATTGCTTCGTGCCCCCTACCATCATCTATCTTCCAAACTTACCATCTCAATCGCCCCCTCAGGGCAGGTGTTGACACATAAACTACAGCCCCAACACTTCTCAAGATCAATGGCGACGCCTTTTTTGACCTTTCCGCCAACTTCGATGATCGAGCCATCATGATAAAAGGCATCAAAATGGCAGCGCTTGACACACGCGCCACATTGATTGCAGCGTTCCCGGTCATACTGCACGATATAGCAGCTCTTCGGCCAAACGCCTTTACTGTTTAACTCTTGGGCAGCCCGAAAAGGGTAACAATCGCAGGCGCAGCAATTACAGATGGCATGAAGACCCCGTGATTTCCACTCACTATCTGCCGTGTGCATGAGCCCCTTCTTGTCAGCCCAGCGCAGGAGCTCTTTGGCTTCCTGCTTCGTCAACTGGCGTCCATGACCGCGGTCGAGGGCTTCACGAGCGCCTTGATCTAACCAAATGCACGTTTCAAGGGGCTTATCGCAGTTGCCGCCCAGCTTTCGACAATCACAGGGCTGAACAACGATATCCGTGGCGGCATCGATCATCTCCTCGACCTCGCTCAGCAACATGATAGTGTCATTGGGCAGGGCATTCTCCGCCTCGAGGCCGCGCATTTTGCGCTGGACATTCACTTTATGTCTGCCGATGAACTCATCCAAGAAACGTCGGTTGATGATCCGGCGGTCTTCGGCCGGGATATCCTCCCAATTCTCGTATTTGGCGAAATGATCCAGGCGGTCATAGAAATCCGCGGGGGAATATTTTGTGACCCCCTTTTCAACGACCTTGTTCAAGATACAGCGCGAATAAGCGCGTTGGACGAGTTCAGATGCCTGGGCGTAATTTAATCCCAAAAGATCGGCAACCCGCTCGACGGTCAGATTTTGATCGGCCTGATCGGTCATCTGGATGACGAGTTCCATCTCGTGCTCATCCACCATCAAAGACAGGTAAGGGCGCGCTTGCTCCCACACATCGAAGACAGCCACGAACTCCGCGATCAGCCTATTTGAAACGTGATGATCTTTCTGGTCAGCTTTTATTCGAAGACCTCCTGCAAAGCGATGGCATTCAACCGTTGAACGACATCCTCAGGCAGGGGATCAGCGCGGTGATCTGCGATGATCTCCCTGACCTTTTTATTGGCGCGCTCTTCCAATGTCGTACTGCCTTCTTCCACCCAGCGATGGTAATCTAATCGATCGATAATAGTGGGGTTCCAATCTTCGCGGACGTATTTGTAGGTGTGATCCGCTTCTAAGAAGTGCCCGTCAGGGCCAATCTCATGGATCAGGTCTAAGGCCAGTGTATCTTCATTGATTTCCAAGCTGCTGAAGTACCTTCTCAACCAGCCAATGATCTCATTGCAAAGGTGAACTAACTCTAGCGAGCCGGTCATCGCGCAATCCAGGTAGCCAATATCATGGATCAAATTGGCGCCATTGATCGTGTTCTCGAATAAAGTCAACGTTGCCTCGGTTGCGGCCTGGGCATCAAAAATCTTGGCATCAGAACAACCCGCAGCCCCAAAAGTCGGGATGCCATAGTAATGAGCCAAATCCCAACCGAACGAACCGCTTTCGGGGGCCCCGTACAAACTGACCATCGATTTCATGTCCATGAGTCCGCCGCTGGGATCACTCCGCAGATATGGAGAGCCTTCACGTTTGAGTTGTGAAAGCACCAGTCCAGCCAATTGTCCTGCATTGCCGAGGGCAAGCGACCCAGCCACAGTCATTGGCGCGGTCATCCCGCGACTCTTCCCCGGCGCGTAGATCGTTGGCAGGTTGCGTTCAGCGGCATACAACAACCTTTTCAAACTCTGTTGATTATGCTGAAATGCAGAGACTGCATTGACATAGTTGACGATAAAAGGACAACGTTGTAACTGATCTGCTCCCCCGGCGACGATTTCGGCCATCTCCACGGCAAATACAGTACTTTCGGCCTCAATGCCGACAAATACAATCGGCTTGGTGCTTTCCTGAAGCATGATGGCCATTTGCTGGCGCTCGTAAGTATCCTCCGGCGCATCCGAAGGCAAATACATCGACATCACGAAATCCAGGTGAGGCAAGGCATCCACGAGGCGCACGCCGTTGACCACATCATTCAGCACGGCTTTGCGGCGCTTCCCCGAATCCAGATCGTAGATGTGCATACAATCCGAACCAGGGCCAAAATATGAGCGATGCCCTCCCAGGCTCATGACCCGTTTGCCGGCCTGGTCATAGATGGTGATGTTTTTCGGCGCGGCCCGTACGGCCCATTCAACCAGGTGTGATGGAATGCATACCAGGTTCCCGTCCGTAACTTTGGCACCCCCTTTTCTAAAAAGTTCCAGAGCCTCTTCATCAAAGAAGCGCATCCCCGTCCGGCCCATGATCTCCAGGCTGGCCTCGTGAAGCAGCAATAGTTGATCAAGAGTCAGGCTGTTGGGGCGAACTGAATCTTTATTGTTGTAGTGGTCAAAGGAAGAGATCATTTTCACCTCAGCTAAACATGCCCGTAGTAGTCTCGATGAACCGCTACCGAGTAAGCAAAATCCAGCAGTGTTCCCCAGCTAAAGATAGGTATATCAATTTCACGCTGAATAGCGCGGGCAAAGGGCTGCATGCCGGTGCATTCCAGCATCATGGCACCCATATTGGGGTGAGCCTTGTAGAAATCGACCGCCACCTCTACGAATTCCCTCTCGGCTTTGTCGTAATATGCCTCGGGGGGATCAGGCCTGACCGGGGCATACCACAAGTTTTCAAATTCGGGGCAGCGGCCATCATCTTCAGCGCCAGCGATGACATAATTACTCCCCAACTGAACACCTACTGCCTCCAAATGTTCAGGAAGCAACTGTTCTTGCCGGGCGGCAAGGATGCCGACAACTCTCTCTGGGCCGATAAGCTGCTGGGCAAAGGGCACCTGGAGCAGGCTGGACATAAATACAGGCACATCGACGTAACCGGCGATTTCCTTCTGGAAGTAGGCAAAGTAGCCGCACTCCGCCGCGATAGCCCGACAGCCCATGCTCTCCAACTTTTTCGCCGCCCGCTGAATCGGCTCGCGACATGGAGATTTGTCCTCCTCATGCACTAAAGCCCAGATATCCACGCCTTCAACGATCTCATACTGAATGGGGAATGGGAACGCGCTGGCATTACGAACATCGCCGGGGAAACCGGGGTAAACATCATCGAGAATGATGATGCCCAACCCCATGCCATAACAGCGGTGATCCTTGCGAGCCTTTATATTGTTGATCCCAAAATCGCGATTCTGATACATCGAGCCTCTCCTTTCGAACAACAGCACCTCACATGGGTCTAGTATAACTGCGAAAAGCTTAATTTCTCGTGTAAGTTTTCCTGATTTCGTATTTCATATATCACCTTTGGCAAGGTCAGCAGGTATTGATAGAGTATACTAAGCCATGACGAATGAACCACCCCTTTGGAGACGATCATGTCCATCACCCACAGCAATTTCCAATCGATCAACGCACCCAAGTTTCAGAAGCTCTCGCGAGACCAATTAGAACGCATACATTACGCCAGCCTGGAAATTCTGGAAAGAACGGGAGTGCGGCTGCTGGTGCCAGAGGCTGTTGAGCTGCTGAAATCTGCCGGCGCCGACGTGGTTGATGAGAGTCATGTGCGCATCCCCTCGCACCTTGTTGAATGGGCACTGCAAGTAGCACCCAAACGCGTGGTGATAGCAAACCGCTTTGGGGAAAGGGTGATGCCCCTTGAACGACGGAATGTTTTTTACGGCCCCGGTTCCGACTGTCCCAATGTCATCGACATCGACACCGGGGAACGGCGTCCCGGTACACTCCAGGATATCGTCACCGGGATCAGGGTGTGTGACGCTCTGCCGAATATCGACTTCGTTATGTCGTTGAACCTGGCTGGAGATATCCCCCAGGAACACGCCGATCTCTACCAGATGCAGGCCATGTTAGCGAATACAACCAAGCCGATCATGTTTGTGACCACCGAATTCGATGGGTGCGTCAAAGCAGTGGAAATGGCCGAGGTCGTTGCTGGGGGAGCAGAGGCACTGAGACGCGATCCATTCGCTTTCCTTTATATCAACGTCACTGCGCCCCTGGTACACAACGAAGAAGCCCTGCGAAAACTGCTCTTTATGGCCGAGAAAGGCCTACCGACCACGTATACCCCGGTGGTGCTGCGCGGCGCTAACGGCCCCATCACACCCGCCGGCGCGGTGGCCTATGCCAATGCCGGTGAATTAGCTGGCCTGGTGGTCGCCCAGCTAAAGCGCGAAGGCACACCGATCATCCTCAGCGGGGGGACTCAAGATATGCTGGACATGCGCACCATGCTGGATATTTATGCCGCGCCGGATAACCGTGTGCTGTGCGTCGAGATGGCGCAATACTATGGATTGCCAATCTTTGGATTGGGTGGGGCCTCCGATTCGAAACTGCCCGATCAGCAGGCCGCTGCCGAAGCAGCCTTTTCACTGCTGACTGAAACCATGGCTGGTTCGCATCTCATTCACGATGTCGGCTATCTCGAGGGTGGGCTGACCAATTCCATCGAGATGATCGTCATGGCCGACGAGTTAATCCACTGGGTCAAGAAATTCATGCAGGGGATTGTCGTGGATGAGGAAACCCTGGCTTTAGACTGGATCGATCAGGCCGGTTTCGACAACGATTTCCTCGGACTCGATCACACCAACAATCATTTTAGAGAGGATTGGTATCCCACACTATTGGATCGACAGGATCATGCCGGGTGGTCCGCCGATGGAGCGCCAACCTTCCGCCAACGAGCCCAACAAAAAGCCCAGCAGATCATCGCCGAGCATCAGCCTGAACCTCTCCCGGAAGACGTTGCCCAGGGAATTCAAGAAATCATCGATAAGGCCATACATCAACAAACCTAGACCGAACAATATGAAACGCAACATGCTGAAGAATTGGTGCGAATTCCTCTCGCCCGCCGACATTCAAGCCATCCACGACACCAGCATGAAGTTGCTGTCTGAGGTGGGGATTCGATTTCCAGTCGATGAAGCATTGGAAACCTTCCAAAGATTTGACGCAAGAACAGACGGGCAAACCGTTTACCTGACCGAAGATCAGATCATGGAATCGATTGCCACTGTCCCCTCCCAATTCACCATCTTCGCCCGAAATCCTGACCGTGATGTGACCATCGGCGATGGAAGGCCTGTTTTCGCTCCGGGCTATGGCGCGCCGTTTCTGGTCGATCCAGAAGCAGGGAAACGCGCCGCCACGATGCCTGATTATCGCAACGCGGTGCGGCTGGCTCACGCGTTACCCAACCAGGATTTGAACGGACACCTTATGGTTGTGCCCGGCGAGGTCCCCGCGAAAACAGCCCACCTAGAAATGCTCCGCGCCGGCATCCTGCACTCAGACAAACCCTTTATCGGCAACACAGACGGAGCGTTGGGGGCAAAAAACACCCTTGAAATGGTTAGAATCCTCTTCGGGGAACTGACGCGCCCGTATACGATAGGGGTTGTCAACCCACTCAGCCCTTTGGGATACAGCCCAGACATGATCGAAGCGCTCCTGGTCTATACCCAGGCCGGTCAACCTCTCATCATCGCCAATTTGGTCATGGCAGGTTCCACAGGGCCGATCACCCTGGCCGGTGTGCTTGCCCAACAGAATGCAGAACTCCTGGCGGGTATCACCCTGACCCAATTGATCCAACCGGGGTTGCCCGTCATTTACGGATCGACATCCACGAATATCGACATGCGCACCGGGGGTTTGGCGATTGGCAGCCCCGAACTATCGCTCTGTATCAGCGCGCACACCCAACTGGCCCGGTTCTATGGGCTGCCTTGCCGTGGCGGCGGTGCGCTTACCGACTCCAACACCACCGATGCCCAAGCCGGTTTTGAATCCATGCTCAGCCTGCTGACCACGGTCAACAGTGGTGCTGATTTTGTCTTACACTCGGCAGGCATTCTCAGCTCCTACATGGCCTTCTCTTTCGAAAAATTCGTCTTGGATGATGAGATGATCGGCATGGTACGCCAATATATAGGGGGCATCGAGGTGACACCCGAAACCCTCGGCTACGAAGTCATCTCCAAAGTGGGTCACAACGGCCACTTTTTGGGCGCAGATCACACTTTAGAGCGCTGCCGCTCAGAGTTCTGGCAGCCAGTCCTCGCCGACCGTCGCGACTTAGCGGCCTGGATGTCTGACGGAAGAAAAGATGCCACCGCACGCGCACGCCAGCGTTGGGAGGATTTACTTGCCGAACATCAAGATCCGCCTCTAGATCATTTAACTGCTCGCCAATTGCAGGCTTATGTAGAGAAAAGCATTCAAGTTTCCTGAGGCCAGTTCTACCAGCTGCCCTTCTTTGGCACGGCGGGCTGCATCGACCTGATCGACAAAACCGGGCTAGGCGGGCTCTCCCTGCACGAAGATCACACCGTGCAGCACTTCAGGGACATCTGGTATTCGGACCTCTTCGACCGCAAGGTTTAGAATGTCTGGCTGGAGGAAGGCAGACTCAACTTCGAGCAGAGACTGAAAACAAAACAGAAACTCTGATGGAACACAAACCCGAGCCGTTGTCAGAAGAAGTACGCGTTGAATTAGAATCCATGCAAAGCATTGGAAATAGAAGCTCAAAAACGGAGGAACCATGATCAACAGCAATTATTCAGCCCAAGTCTCACCTGGTATTCGATTGCTCAGCGAAGATCAGAAAGGGGATATCCACAGCGCGACCTTGGAGTTGCTTCGCAGAACCGGGGTGGATGTGCTTGTCCCCGAGGTGCGTGACCTGCTCAAGAAGGCGGGCTGCTGGATGGATGGGGAACGAGTGCGCATCCCGCCACATTTGATCGAGTGGGCCATCCGCACCGCGCCCAATCGAGTGGTGCTCTGCGACCAGGAGGGGAATCCTGCCATGGAACTGGAAGGGCGCAAAGGATACTACGGTACGGGCTCCGACACCCCATTCGTCATCGACGCCTATACCGGCGAGCGCCGCCAGGCCGTGCTGCAAGATATCGTCAATGTCGCCAAACTGATCGATGCTTTGGAGCATCTTGACTTCCTGATGTGCATGGGCATCGCCTCCGATGTCACCGAACAATTATCAGACCTGTACCATTTCCGCGAGATGCTCCACAATACCACCAAGCCGATCATCTACACCGCTTGGAGCCGGGGCAACCTGGAGGACATCGTGGAGATGGCCGAGGTGGTGGCCGGGGGCGCGGAGGCCTTGCGCCGCAGCCCCTTCATGGCACTCTACAGCGAACCGATCTCCCCTCTGACCCACGCCCAAGAAAGTTGTGAAAAGCTGCTCTTCCTGGCAGAAAAAGGTCTGCCAGTGGTGTACACACCGGGGATAATGGTCGGCGCTACCGCCCCGGTCACCATCGCTGGGGCGTTGGTGCAGGCCAACGCCGAACAGCTCAGCGGGCTGTTGATCACCCAGTTGATCCGTGAGGGCGCCCCGATGATCGGCGCTGGCGGCATCTTGTTCATGGATATGAGCCAGGGCTTGATCTCCTATGCCGCGCCCGAGTTCATGCTGGGGAATACCGCCTTCGCCGAGATGTGCCATTTCTATGGCATCCCCATCTTTGCTTTCTCAGGATGCAGCGATTCCAAGACCTTCGACCAGCAAGCCGCGGCAGAAGGTGCCATCTGGATGATGATCACCGCTCTGGGCGGCGGCAATTTGATCCACGATGTTGGTTATATCGAATCCGGGATCACCGCCTCTTACCAGCAGATCGTCGCCATGGACGAGGTAGCCGGATTGGTCAAACGCTTCTTGAACGGGATCGAGATCAGCGCTGAAACAATCGCACTCGATGTCATCGACCAAGTTGGCCCGGGAGGCCACTTCCTGGAACACGCGCACACGTACCAACATTTCAGGAAGAACTGGGTTCCCGATCTCTTCGACCGGGCTTCACGCGAGCAATGGGAAAGCGAGGGTCAACTGTCCATGGGAGACAGAGTAGCGGCCAGGGTGCAAGAGATCTTTGAAACCCACCAGCCCAAACCCCTGGAAGATAATATCGCAAAAGCCTTAGATCAGATTATTCAAAAAGCTGAAAAACGAGTAAAATAACCCGGTTCTTGATGGGCTAACCAAATACAAACATGGAGAAAGAAAGATGAGTGAATTGTTTTCTAAACTTTCCACCACCGTCATCGAAGGCAATCTGGACGAGATCGTGGAACTCACCCAAGACGCCCTCGACGATGGCCTCAGCGCCAAGGATATCCTGGACAAAGGCCTCATGCCCGGCATGGATCACGTCGGCGTCGAGTTCAAAGCCGGCAATATGTTCGTCCCCGAAGTGCTGCGCTCCGCCAGAGCCATGCAATCTTCCATGGGCCTGATCAAGCCCTTGCTGGCTGAGACCGGCGCTGCCATGACCGGCAAAGTGCTCCTGGGCACCGTCAAAGGCGACCTGCATGACATCGGCAAGAACCTGGTCGGCATGATGTGCGAAGGGGCGGGCTTCGAAGTCAACGACCTCGGCAAAGATATCGAACCCCAAGCCTTTGTCGATGCCGTCAAAGATTATGAACCCGATATTCTGGGCATGTCGGCCCTGCTGACCACCACCATGCGCGC
>JANQED010000125.1 GCA_028278545.1 Anaerolineales bacterium | reverse complement strand
GTACATGGATTATCAGTTACCACTCCCTTTTGGCTACCCTGATACTACTTTTTGAGACTTTTAAGGTGCTATGTATACGACTTTATAGGACTCAACAGAGCGCAGTGTCTAAACGCCACTCCCCTGGCTGGCATGAGTCAAGCCAGCGACAACTGAATACAACCTGCGGGCAACTTTCCCAAGCACTATAAGTCTGGGCAAAGATCCTCCACAGAAAAAAACGGGCGCTGCCTGGGGTTGACCAGGAACAGCGCCCGTTTTTGATTCCTTGATTTTTCCTTCCATCCCCAACTTACCTAGGAGGTAACCATGTTCAAGAAAATCATGCTCATTCTATTGGTCTTCATCATCCTGCTTTCCCTGCCCACACTGGCCAGCGGAAGTAGTGATGAAAGCGAGCACCGCAAGTGTCCCGATCTCGTCTGCTTGCTAGCAAGAACCATCGACGCCGCCGGCAACCGCAACGGCGGGGAAGATATTCACGACATCCTGGCGATCTTTTCGGACTAATAAAGGACCGACTGATGTATCCCCGCTACAAAAAAGCACTGATCGCCGCCCTAATTGCCTATCAGCATCAGGCGTTTCCCCGGAAGCGGCTGATAGCTAGGCGGACCAAATCCTATCCACCCTACAAGGAGACTCTACTATGAACACCCCTAAAACAAAAGCAGCGGTGGCAGCCGCTGCTCAGTGTTTGTCCACTCATCTCAGTGAACATATGTTCACAGTATACCAGAATTACTCCCAAACGCAAGGGCAAAATCAAAAAATCTCCATCGAAACCTAGCCGACCCGGTTCTCACCTACCCATACAAGTACACACAGCAAGGGCAATGCGTTTTCCTGCCCTCTAAATTAATTAGTACTGGCGATCTCCCCTCATGCTTCCGGATGTATGGTTATGCCCCCCCACGGGATCATTGCGTCTCGTGGGGCTAGAAGTGACGATCAATTCATAACCACGACACAAGGAGATCCGCTGTGAGAACCATGGCCTATGTCTTGTTCCTGCTGGGCATTGCTGCCAGCAACCCGCACGAGTTGCTATGCAGCGCATTGGAATCCTTCCAGGTGCTGCTGGCGCTGTTGGCTTGACCTGAAGGCAGCCGATAGCGTCGCAGCACCCCCGGCGACAACCCCATACAATCTCAACCAGCCGGTGAATCCAACCACCGGAAAGGAGTGCGACCTATGACCGACATCCTCGAGGCTGCCAGGGCCTTGCTTGGCACCCCGGTCAAAATCGACGAGCGCCGCCGATGGGCGACCTGGTGGTGTCCCTTTCACCCCGACGAACAAAAAGCGGGCGTTTCTGGCAAG
>JANQED010000106.1 GCA_028278545.1 Anaerolineales bacterium | reverse complement strand
GGCGGCCAGATCTAAAATGCGTTCGCGTGCTCGTTCCGGCTGCAAGTGTACGAACCCAAGTAAATCCTGGTTTGAGTCTCGGAACCCCACGCCCCGCGTTATGCCGCTCTCAAAATAGGACGCCGATCGACTTAGATTGAAGGTGACCATCACCTGATACGCATTCCAGATGTTGACCATGCGGTTGCTATGCTCATTTGGCGTGCGCACCTGAAATTTTCCCAGCAGCTCATCCCAGTGCTGATGCAATGCCTGGAAAGCCTGGTCAACGGCATCTGGTTGAAGGTACCGCCTGATGACCGGCAAAACGCCCCGCTTATTGATAATTTGCGAACCTGGTGGGTCGAATTTATCGTCAACTAAGTTTTCGTGATAGCCCAGGAGAAAGATGACTTTTTGCTGCTCCCCGGCTTTTAAATGCACTATTACCTGCTGCGCGCCTATGGGCTGCCAGCCCTGCGCGAGCGAATTGGACATCACTCCCGTTTCCACTGCACACGGCGCATCCCATCCCCGGTAGGGACCCAGAAAGGCCTCGCGTTGCGTGTCAAATCCCCTCACCGGCTCGGAACTAGCCAGATAGGCAAAATGACTGCGGCGTTCTCGATATTCGGTTTTATGGTAGATGATGCCCTCATCTACTTCCACTTCCCCAATCGAGTAGTTGCGCTGAAAATTGGTGGCATCATCCATGGCGTCCCATAGACTGAACTCCACAGTGGCAAATACCGACAAATGCGCAGACTCATTGCGGTGATTGCTGAGCGTGAGTTCCCAAATTTCCAGATTTTCGCCCAGCGGGACAAAGTAGCGCGTAGAGGCCTCAATCCCACATTTCCTTGAGCGGATGGTGGTGTAACCCATCCCATGCCGACACTCGTATTCTTCTAACGGGCTGCGAGTCGGCTGCCACGAGGGCGACCAGAACAAGGCTTCAGAGGCATGTGCAGAGGCGTCGTCATCACGCAAGTAAATGTAACGCCCGGAAGAATCCAAAGGGGCATTGTTATAGCGATAGCGGCTGAGACGGCGTAGGCGCGCGTCTTTATAAAATGAGTATCCACCTGCCGTATTGGAAATGAGGCCAAAATACGCTTCAGAACCTAGGTAATTTATCCAGGGCAGGGGTGTATCGGGCTGA
>JANQED010000067.1 GCA_028278545.1 Anaerolineales bacterium | reverse complement strand
GCGCGCGGTTGTCCCGGTCGGTTCCGGCCCCTTTTGTCGCGCACGTTTCCGCAGATGATCGACAATGCGCCAGCGGGTCAACTGCAGGAGCCAGGCCTTGAACGAACCGCGGCCGGAATCGTATTGGAAATCCTTCATCTTCTTGGCCAGTTCGACGAAGGTTTCCTGCACCGCATCCTTTGCTTCCGTCTCGTTCAGACCCGCCTTCAGCGCCAGCCCGTTCATGATCCGACGGTAGGTATCGACGAACTCCTGCCAACTAGCCTGGTCATCCCAATCCTTCACGCGACGCAACAAACTGGAGCGTGTTGGAATCGAATCGTCCGGGGCATGCGGCATAACTGCCTAAATACAAGCAGAAAACAGTGAATCACACAACCCAATCCGGGGGCGTTTCATCTGATTGGCTTGCGGGCGGGCGGCGCGTCTGAGACGCTTGCCTGCAGCTTTAGCGGGAATTCGGCGCGCCGGAGCAGTTCCTTGAGCTGAACCGGCGCCGAGTTATCCCGTTTCCACCGCCGGGCATGGCTAGCTGAACCTACAGGGAGCCATGCCTGGCTTTATCGAAGGGCTTAGTCGCAGGAGTTTTGCGGTGATCAGGCTCCTTTCTTGATGAGTTGGAGAGCCGCGGAGGCGGTCATCTTCCTTTGCCAACCTGGAACATTGGGTGAGCTGGCCCTCTCTTTGTCCTTTTGTAGTTCGAACAAACCAAGGACCAGATTTCTCAAAGTGGCCATGGCTTGAGCGGCATTACGGCCCGAGATTTGGGAAGCATCCTCCCCCAAGCTCACGTCACGACGGTAATGAGAGCCGTTTTCACAGGCTGCCCAATGGCCACGAATGTGTTGAGCCAATTGCTCAGCGGTAGCTTCCTCAGCGACTAAGCTGGTGACATAGAAGCTATACTCTTGGGATTGATTAACGATTTCTCCGTTGCGCAGTTCCAGGCGCTCACGCCACAGGGCAATGAACTGCCAACACCCGATCAAGCCGGCCTCCTGTGGATCAACTGAAACTCGCTGAAGTCTCCAACGGTTTAGGCGTCCATGATCGCTCTCCCAATCGGAGACGTATTCAGGGGGAAAAAAAATCTTGGGGCAACTTGAGTTGGGCCCGCTCCTGAATCCCGTTTTGGTTGCCCTTGAGTCCGAAGATGTAATCGCCTCCCAGTTCTTGAGTAACGAAGCGGGCGGTTTCTTGTTGGCAGTGCATGGCGTCGGCGGTGATCAAGCTGCCCTGGCAAGGCACTTTGCCCAGCAAGGGTTTGATGGCGGGAATCTCGTTGCTTTTCTCTTCGATTGGTTCCTGAGCCACCGTCAGACGCAACCGGTGAGAAACCGCCGAGAGTAACTGAAGTGCTTTGCCGTCCCCGCGCCCACTCCCGCGCAAGACTTTGCCGTCGACGGCCAGGGCGCGAAGAACTGAAATGTCCTGCTGCATTATCCATTGCCCCACCACCAAATCAAAGACCGCCGCATCCAGATGGTTCAGAACGCGAAAGAAGGTACTGTCACTTGGAGGTAAATAGGCCTTCTTTTTCGCATTAAAACGGCACCCTAAAGCCCTTAATTGACGCTGGGTGAATTTGCTGCAGACATCTTCAAAGGCTTGGTAGCTTCCTGCCCCCATTAACATCGCCATCGCTGCGCAGGCCAGGACAAAGGGTTGGCGATGACGTAACCCGTGTCCCCGACGAGAGTCGCCAAGGGTTTTGAATGCCTCCAGAAGCGAATTGAGTTTGGGGGCCCGAAACGGGCATGGACCCGTGATGACCTCTTCATGTTCAATCAGATGAGTCGGCAGTCGACCTCGCCGCAGAATAGCCGAAGCTCCTTTGCGAAGTTCCCGGACGTAAAGCTGCTTGGGTTGTCCATGCTCCTGATAAAAATCCCGACTACACCGACCGTAGCCACTGCTGGGGCCCAAAGCTTGAAAACCACACGCTCGATAGCATGTCCCACGATATTTACTCTCATCGACGAAACTCTCCACCAGCAGAACCGGATGCCCCCACTCCTTTTGCCAATCGGCATTGAGCCGTTTGAGACACAGGCTCAGAACGCGGGAAGCCAAGTTGGGATAGCGGTTGCGATCAGACAGAACCAGAAAGCGACTGTTATTCACCACAAAGCTCAGGCGCCGGGTGCGTTGGCGAGGGGTCCACTTGATCCACTTTTCCCGTGCCTTGATGTTCAGAGCAGGCGCGCTGAAGGTGATCAGCGCAACCCACTCTCCGTCCAACTCGGCAACATAGCGCAGGCTCTGACCCCCAAGTCGGGCGCTGTGCAAATAGTGCCGTTCCCTCAACAGCTCATCGAATCGTTCACGCTCTTCCGGGGGGACACGGTTGACCTTGATCCGGCGTAGAATCTTGGGCTCAGATGCTTTTTGCGCCTTCGGCATCCCCAGTCTCTGCCAGAAGCCGCTTGGAAAGTCTAGTCATTTTTTACCCCTCCGTTGCCCCTGTGCGCCTTCGGCACCCAGATGAAAGAGCCCTGG
>JANQED010000064.1 GCA_028278545.1 Anaerolineales bacterium | reverse complement strand
TGATTGATGGTGACTGGGCTGTTCCCCGTTCGCTCGCCGCTACTTAGGGAATCTCGGTTGATTTCTGTTCCTCTGGGTACTTAGATGTTTCAGTTCCCCAGGTTCGCTTCCCTACCCTATGTATTCAGATAGAGATGACCACCGAAGTGGCCGGGTTTCCCCATTCGGACATCCCCGGGTCAAAGCTTGTTTGCCAGCTCACCGAGGCTTATCGCAGGCTTCAACGTCCTTCATCGCCTCCTACCGCCTAGGCATCCACACATATGCGCTTAGTCGCTTGACCATATAACCCCAAAAAGTCTGATGGTCTGTGAGACCAACCTTCGAGATCATATGTAACTCAAAAAAAATACAGTGCGACCTATCGAGATCCTCAAAGTCTTAAAGACGGATCTCAATAGACGGATCATTCCAAATTGTTAAAGAACCGGGTTCCACTTAAGGGAACACAAGAAAAACGTTCATTTGTCTTTCTTGAGCTCCCTCGAGGCTGGCGGTGGTGGAGCTGACCGGGATCGAACCGGTGACCTTCTGCTTGCAAAGCAGATGCTCTCCCAGCTGAGCTACAGCCCCGTCTGCTCGCCTATTTTCCGTCTGACGTTGTTGGCTGCTCGCTCACGACGGTCACATAGCGATGGCTATGCTCCCTAGCTCGCGACCATCCTGCCTAGTCAGACGAAAAATATCCTTCGCATCCGGCTCCCAACCGCTCCGACGTAGAGCGCTGCGCCTCGTCAGCCCCAAAAAAAATATCCTGCGCATCCGCCCAGTCAGCCGGGCCGCGCCTCACTTTATCGCCAGTAGCTATCCGGCAGCCCCTTTTGTGGCTGGCAAGGCAAACGATCGCGAAGTTTATTACCCAATAAACGAGCGTTCGTTCAACGCCGCCAGACGCAAAAGTGGTGGGTCTGGGAAGAGTTGAACTTCCGACCTCACCCTTATCAGGGGTGCGCTCTAACCAACTGAGCTACAGACCCAATCCTGTAGTCATGAGCCCCTGACTTTCAGTCTTGGCAGAGGGCTCTGCCGGATTTGCTCAAGCAACTTGTGTTGGGCGCTCGCTGGAACGCGAGTGCTTAGTTTACTCTTTAAAGGAGGTGATCCAGCCGCACGTTCCCGTACGGCTACCTTGTTACGACTTCACCCCAGTCATTAGCCACACCGTGGGCGGCGCCCTCCCGAAGGTTAAGCTACCGACTTCTGGTGCAACCAACTTCCATGGTGTGACGGGCGGTGTGTACAAGACCCGGGAACGTATTCACCGCGACGTTGCTGATTCGCGATTACTAGCGATTCCGACTTCACGGAGTCGAGTTGCAGACTCCGATCCGGACTACGACCGGCTTTCTGGGATTGGCTCCACCTCGCGGCTTGGCAACCCTCTGTACCGGCCATTGTAGCACGTGTGTAGCCCTGCCCATAAGGGCCATGATGACTTGACGTCGTCCCCACCTTCCTCCGGTTTGTCAC
>JANQED010000137.1 GCA_028278545.1 Anaerolineales bacterium | reverse complement strand
TGCGTTTTGGTGGGAGATCGGCGCGCAATCGCTATGGCGGTGCAGAACAACAAAGTCGCAGAGCGTTTCAGCGGGCTTGAGCAGCGCTTACGAGCGCACGGACTTGAGAATTGAGATTCGAGATTCGTAAGGCAAGGAGGGAAGACGTTTCAAGACTGCAGGCTTTAAACGAGCAGCTGGGCTATGCTGCAACTGAAGCGGTCATGGCAAAGCGGCTGGAAGCCCTATTGGCCGATGAGGATCACGCCGTGCTAGTAGCAGAAGGCTCCAAAGGTGAGGTCATCGGCTGGGTACAAGGCGCGGTGCGGCGTTTGCTCGAAGAGGACCTGCACATCGAAATGGGCGGCCTGGTCGTGGAGGAAAGCTGGCGTTCCCAGGGTGTCGGCGGGGAGTTGATGGCGGCGATTGAGGTCTGGGCCATAGAAAAAGGCGCCCAGTTCATTTATCTGCGCTCGAATATTGTGCGTGAGCGCGCGCATGACTTTTATCTGCGCAGCGGGTACGAAGTGGAAAAGACCTCAAAAATCTTCCGCAAGAGCCTAAGCGAGGGAGCAGAGACAGCTTAGTGATCAGACCTGTCAACCATTAGGAGGAGTATTCCAAATGGGGAATGCAAAAGTCATCTATGTTTTCGCCCCTCACCCAGACGACGAATCTTTAGCGTGTGGCGGCACAATCATCAAAAGAATATCGCAAGGCTACCACGTCAAGATTGTTTTGATGACCGATGGATCTCATTCGCACTCAACTGTTTTAGACATTTGGAGCAATCCATCTCCTGAAGAGTTAGCCGAAATCCGCAAAAAAGAATTCCTCTCGGCTACAAATACGCTAGGTATCCCAACTGAAAACCTGATATTACTGGAGGTTGAAGACGGCTTTTTACACAGCGTAGTGGAGGAAAGCGCACAAAAAATCGCGCGCATGCTGTCGGTAGAGCAGAACGAGATCGTAGAAATCTACGTGACCCACAAAAAGGATCACCACCGCGATCATAAAGCCACGAATACGATTGTCGGGAAAGCTCTCAGAAAGCTTAGCTTAGAAAACACAAAAATATTCCAGTACATCATCTGGGGGAGAGATGAGGAGAATGACCTGGGGACGAATGTCGAAATCGACATCAGAGAGGTATTAGGGCAAAAGATCGCAGCCATTGGAAAATATGCCAGCCAAATAGAATTAGGGATTCCTGGTCAAGAGCGGCCCATCCTGGATGCTGCCTTTTTGCGCCCCTTTATGAATGACAGGGTCGAGACATTTTGGTGCTAAGTGATCGGGGATCAGCTAGCCTCTCATTTTATTGCTTACTACTGCGCGAAGGCAAGCACAGCAAGACCAAAGACGATCACTGTAATAAATATCAACAGGAAAACGAAAAGCAAGGAACTCCCACGCCGGGATTCTGGTTGCGATTCATTTCCCGAAGCATCCATCTGATAAGCTGATCGGTCGCCCCAATAAGGAATTGGTTTTTTGGACTGTTTGCGGTCCCGCAACATGGCTTCAAACCGAGAGTCTGACCAGGTGGGGGCGGCGCTCATCCAATCGCCACAAGCCTGCGTCCGCAGCTGCTTGTAGTGCCAGACTGTGTTCCTCCGTCGTGATGGGGCGATTGATCTCTACGTAGCGCTGCTTAAATCTCCCCGCGGTGACTTTGGCAACCGGGCGATACTGCGCCATGACATTTACATAGGTGTCTGGCGATAGTTGGTGGGCGAGGAAGCGAAAGATAGCTTTGGTCTCCTCAAGTTGGCCGGGCATCACCAGGTGGCGTACAAGCAGGCCGCGTTTTGCAAGGCCGCGCTCATCCAGCTTGAGCGGGCCTACCTGGCGGTGCATTTCCCTTACAGCCTGTCGGGCTGCCTCAGGGTAGTCTTTGGCTTTGAGATAGTGCAGGGCGAGGCGAGCGTTCCACATCTTAAAGTCTGGCATATAGATGTCGACGATACCGTCCAACAGGCGCAGGCTTTCGAGCGAGTCGTAGGCGGAGGTGTTGTAAACGATGGGCAGGCGCAAGCCCGCCTCAACCGCCACAAGCAGGCCCTCCAGCATTTGGGGAACGACGTGTTCGGGAGTAACGAAGTTGATGTTGTGACAGCCCTGGGCTTGCAACTCCAGCATCATTTGGGCCAGCTCTACGGGACCCACCTCCTGCCCGGCGAC
>JANQED010000001.1 GCA_028278545.1 Anaerolineales bacterium | reverse complement strand
GCCATCACCCTAAGCCGCGGTTTATGATGAGTGGTCGGAAGCTGGAAAGAAATTCGGGAGTTTATTATGCCGCAGGCGCGCATTGTTGCAATTCTTTTCGTCAATATCCTTGTTGTTTCAGCATGCGCCCCGCGCGCTGAAGCACCGCCTGCGACTCAGGCTCCCATCCTTCAGTCGCCCACCCCATTGCCCCCAACTTCGACTCCAGAACCGGAACCAACGGTGACCCCCGAACCTGAGCCGTCTCCGACGGTGCAAGCCACAGAGGCTCCAGTAGAGGTGACCCCCGCAGAAGAACCGGCCGGGGCGGAAGAATCCGCTCCGCTTGGAGAGTTCACAGGTCTTGCAGGAGTTACCGTGATTAAAGGGGCCTTATGTTTTGAGAAGCCGGGCAAGGGTCAGAGCGCCGTAACTTTGGCTGCGATAGAGTTGGGAGATAAAGTAACTGTCTTAGGCCACGGCGTGAGCACCGCCTGGCTGGCCATAGAATTGCCAGAAACTGGCGGCATCAACTGCTGGGTGGAAAGCAATACACTCGACCTTGATTTAGCCGCGGTTTCCTTGCCTTTTTTCGGGCGCAATGAGGTTGAATTGGAAGAGGATGTCGAACCGTTTGATCCCTTGGAGGGCAGCCAGGTTATTGAGGGCACGCTTTGTTTGGCTGGCCCGGCAAGTAGCTATGCAGTAACTCGCGGGATCGTCGCCGGGGATTTAGTAAAGGTTATCGGAAAGGGTGTTGGTTCCGGGTGGTTCGTTGTCGAAATACCGGACACGAACGGCGTTACTTGTTGGATGGATTGGGATGCAGTCACCTTTGAAGGTATCTTGTCTGACCTAAAGATTTTTGCTGCACCCCCCAAATAGGGTCCGGACTGTACAAACCTAGTTTTAGCCTCGGCCTGTCAGCCACTTCTGTATTTGCCTGGGCGTCCAGGTGTTTATGACGTGCTTTTTCTCTGCCCAACCCCTGCGGGCAGTCGCAACGCCGTAATGCATAAAATCCATATGCTCAGGACGATGGGCATCAGTATTGATCGTCAGCTTTATACCCATTTCTATTGCGCGGCGTGCATAAATATCCTCTAAGTCCAGTCTTTTTGGGTTTGCGTTAATCTCCAGCGCGGTGTCCATTTCTGCGGCGGCTGCAAGGACCTGATCCATATCTAAGTCGGCGCCTTCTCTATCGGGGATCAATCGGTTCGTGGGATGGGCGATGATATCCACATGGGGGTTGTAAATCGCGTTCAGCATCCTCTGCGTGACCTGCTCGCGCGGCTGACGCATGCTGACGTGCAAGGATGCAATCACGATGTCGAGCCACTCCAACACATTATCTTCGAAATCTAGAGAACCATCGGCTTTGATTTCCATCTCTGTGCCATGCAAGAGAAGAATTGAAGTGCCGAGCGCCTCGCGGGCTTCTTCAATCTTTTCGCGCTGCTTCTTGAGGCGTTCCACCGAGAGTCCGTTCCCAATCCCCAGACTAACAGAGTGGTCGGTGACCGCCAAAGCCTTATAGCCCTTTGCTTTCGCGGCTTCGGCCATTTCCAGAATGCTGACCTTGCCATCGCTCCATTGGCTGTGAGAGTGCAATTCTGCTCGAATGTCGTTGGTCTCGACAAGTTTGGGAAGTGCTCCGTTCTTAGCAGCCTGGACTTCTCCTCGGTCTTCTCGCAGCTCAGGGGGAGTCCAGGGCAAGCCTAAGTTTTCATAGACTTCTTCCTCGCTGGCGCAGAGGATTTCGCTGCCATCTTCTCTTGTCAA